>NZ_JBVKAO010000006.1:0-557871 GCF_055639375.1 Streptomyces sp. NPDC039462 | reverse complement strand
GGCGTTGACTTTTGGCACGCTGTTGAGTTCTCAAGGAACGGACGCTTCCTTTGTACTCACCCTCTCGGGCTTTCCTCCGGGCGCTTCCCTTCGGTATTTCGTGTTTCCAACCTTACCAGATCCGTTTTCCGTTCCGTTCCCGGTTCGGATTTCATTTCCGGTGGCCGTTGGAG
Organism: Streptomyces sp. NPDC039462; assembly: GCF_055639375.1. Classification (NCBI taxonomy): domain Bacteria; kingdom Bacillati; phylum Actinomycetota; class Actinomycetes; order Kitasatosporales; family Streptomycetaceae; genus Streptomyces; species Streptomyces sp. NPDC039462. The sequence continues at coordinate 557,698 of NZ_JBVKAO010000006.1, read as the reverse complement.
GGCCTTTGCCTTTCGGCGTGTTCACTACTTTAGCGGATTCCCTCCGCAACTCATAATCGAGTCTCGCGAGTTCGAATTCCGGCATGCAGGCATGCGAAATAAGACCCCGCTGAGGGGAAGTCGTCAGGTAGTGGTTGGTCGCTCCCGGCTGCTGGCAGACTGCCGTACCCGGTTCAAGCGACTCGGACCACCTTACGGAGGCACCGATCCTGCGTCAAGTCCGGCGGCGTCGGGGCGTATGGGCCCGATAAGGGCTCACCGTAGGGTCGTTGGCCACCCAGAAGCGCCACGGGTGGACGCCGCCCTCGCCCGCGACTCCTGTGCGCGGTCCGCTGCTGACCTGGTCGGACGTGACCGGGGTGCCGGTCAGCACAGAGAAGGGGGAGGACGGGTCCCCACAGACGTCGGCGCCGTCGAGCTGGCGGTCCACGTCGAGAGCGGTGGCCAGGCGTGCGGGGCCTTTGGCCAGTTCCTTGTCGTTACGGGCCGAGAGTCGACGCTCGCGGGCCAGTTCCACGCCCTTCGTGATCTCTCCCGCGCGCAGCAGGACCGCGCCGGCCATGCCCTCAGGGCCGCACACCAGGTTCATGCAGTGCCACATGCCGTAGGTGAAGTAGACGTACATGTGTCCTGGCCGGCCGAACATCACGCTGTTTCGGGCGGTGCGGCCGCGGTACGCGTGGGAGCCGGGGTCGACCTCTCCCGCGTAGGCCTCGACCTCTGTCAGGCGGACTTCGATCGGTCCTGCCGCCGAGTCGCGCACGAGGATGCGGCCGAGCAGGTCCGGGGCGACCTCCAGGACCGGGCGGTCGAAGAAGTCTCGGGTGAGAGGCGTACGGTCAGGGCTCGCGATCATGCCGTACGAGCGTACTGCACATGGTTCTGGTTCACGGGTGGTCCTCGGGCCGCCCGGTTGCCAGGGTGGTGGGGCGGAACCGCACACGGTTCTCTCGCGTTTCTATCGATCAAGTATTCAAGTCGGGACGAGCCACGGGCGGCGGCCCGGGGATGGAGTGTCATGGGGTTCAAGAAGCTGCTCGCGAGTCTCGGGGCCGGCGGTGCCTCGGTGGAGACCGTGCTGACCGAGGTCAACGTGGTCCCGGGCGGCGTGGTCCAGGGTGAGGTGCGGATCCAGGGCGGGTCCGTGGACCAGGAGATCGAGGGGCTCTCCGTCGGTCTGCAGGCCCGGGTCGAGGTCGAGGGCAACGACCAGGAGACCAAGCAGGACATCGAGTTCATCAAGCAGCGGCTCGGTGGCGCCTTCACGCTTCAGGCCAACCAGGTGCACGCCGTGCAGTTCAGCCTGGAGATCCCCTGGGAGACCCCGGTCACGAGCATCGACGGGCAGCAGCTGCGTGGCATGGACATCGGTGTGACCACCGAGCTGGAGATCGCGCGCGCCGTGGACTCGAGCGACCTGGACCCGATCATCGTGCACCCGCTGCCGGCGCAGCAGGCCATCCTGGACGCCTTCATCCAGCTCGGCTTCCGCTTCAAGAACGCGGACATGGAGCGCGGTCACATCCGCGGTACGCGGCAGAAGCTGCCGTTCTACCAGGAGATCGAGTTCTACCCGCCGCAGCAGTACCGCGGGCTCAACCAGGTCGAGCTGAGCTTCGTCGCCGACGACCGCGAGATGGACGTCGTCCTGGAGATGGACAAGAAGCCGGGTCTGTTCAGCGAGAGCAGCGACTCGTTCCGTTCCTTCAAGGTCGGGCTGAACGACTTCCACGGCACCGACTGGGCGGCGTACCTGAACGAGTGGCTGTCCCAGGTCGGCAGCAAGCGCAACTGGTTCTAGGCTCGGAGAGGATCAGCGAGGACCAGCAATCAACCAGGAGGTGCCTACGTGACCGAGCTCAAGAGGCCGCCGCTTCCCCATGACTTCCATCCGTCCGTGCCGTCGTTCACGGTCGTGAGCGAGGACTTCGAGCCGGGTGCGGTCCTTAAGGACGCTCAGGTCCAGGCGGCCGGGAACACCTCGCCGCAGCTGCGGTGGGAGGGCTTCCCGCCGGAGACCAAGAGCTTCGCCGTGACGTGCTTCGACCCGGACGCCCCCACGGGGAGCGGGTTCTGGCACTGGACCGTCTTCGACATCCCGGTCTCGGTGACCGAGCTGCCGAGTGGCGCGGGCAGCGGCAAGTTCGAGGGGCTGCCCGAGGGTGCCGTGCAGGTGCGCAACGACTACGGGGCTAAGGAGTTCGTGGGTGCGGCGCCGCCGCCCGGCGACCCGGCGCACCGCTATGTGTTCACCGTGTACGCGGTGGACCAGGAGAAGCTGGGTCCCGACTCGGACGCCACGCCCGCGGTCGTCGGCTTCAACCTCCGGTTCCACACGCTGGCGCGTGCTCAGGTGATCGCGGAGTACGCGGCTCCCGCGGAGAGCTGAGTGACCCTCAGATACTGAGCGTTCACCGATTGTTTGCCCGCCTCTGGTCATGGAAGTGATCAGAGGCGGGCATTTTTTATTGCGTTGTCCATCTCGGCGTGCCCGGCCAGAGTTGATCCCAGCCCGCCAGGCGGTGGGCCGGTGCATACGGGAGGTGGGCAGGTTGATGCGGGACACGCTGGTGCTGAACGCGAGCTTCGAGCCGCTCTCGACGGTGTCGCTCAACCGAGCCGTCGTTCTGGTGCTCCAGGACAAGGCCGTGGTCGAGCACGCCCACCCCGGACTGCGCGTGCGCGCGGCGGCCATCGACATTCCCGTGCCCCGCGTCATCCGACTCTGCAGATACGTGCGGGTGCCGTTCCGAAGACAGGCTCCATGGTCGCGGCGGGGTGTGCTGGTGCGGGACCAGCACCGGTGCGCGTACTGCGGCAGGCGCGCCACGACGGTGGACCACGTGGTCCCGCGGTCGCAGGGCGGCGCCGACTCCTGGCTGAACACGGTGGCGTCGTGCGCGATGGACAATCACCGCAAGGCGAACCGGACCCCGGAGGAGGCCGGTATGCCGTTGCTCCGGCAGCCGTTCGAGCCGACGCCCGCCGACGCGATGTTGCTCGCGCTCGGCCGGGAGGAGTTGGCCTCGCTGCCGGAGTGGCTGGCGCAGCCCGCGCCTGCGGCCTAGCGCTCCCCCGTCAGTCGATCGGCGGCTGTTCGCGGCGCTCCTTGCCCTGTGCGGGCACCGAGCCGCCGCCTCCGCCCAGCGGGCCGAAGTTGCCGAGTGCGCCGCCGAGGCCCTTGAGGGCGTCGCCGATCTCGCTGGGCACGATCCAGAGCTTGTTGGCGTCGCCCTCGGCGATCTTCGGCAGCATCTGGAGGTACTGGTACGAGAGGAGCTTCTGGTCCGGGTCGCCGGCGTGGATGGACTCGAAGACCGTGCGGATCGCCTGGGCCTCGCCCTCGGCGCGCAGGGCGGCGGCCTTGGCCTCACCTTCGGCGCGCAGGATCGCGGACTGCTTCTCACCTTCGGCGCGGAGGATCTCCGACTGCCGTACACCTTCGGCCTGGAGGATCGCCGCGCGCTTGTCGCGGTCGGCGCGCATCTGCTTCTCCATCGAGTCCTGGATGGAGGTCGGCGGCTCGATCGCCTTGAGCTCGACGCGGTTGACGCGGATGCCCCACTTGCCGGTGGCCTCGTCGAGGACGCCGCGCAGGGCCGCGTTGATCTCCTCGCGGGAGGTCAGGGTCCGCTCCAGGTCCATGCCACCGATGATGTTGCGCAGGGTGGTGACGGTGAGCTGCTCGATCGCCTGGATGTAGCTGGCGACTTCGTAGGTCGCGGCCCGGGCGTCGGTCACCTGGTAGTAGATGACGGTGTCGATGTTCACCACGAGGTTGTCCTGGGTGATCACCGGCTGGGGCGGGAAGGGGACGACCTGTTCACGGAGGTCGATGCGGTTGCGGATCGAGTCGATGAACGGGACGACGATGTTCAGACCCGCGTTCAACGTGCGGGTGTAGCGGCCGAAGCGCTCCACGATGGCGGCGCTCGCCTGCGGGATGACCTGGATGGTCTTGATCAGGGCGATGAAGACCAGCACCACCAGAATGACCAGGACGATGATGATTGGTTTCATCGTGTTCCCCGTACCCCTCTTGCCTCGGCGAAGATCTTGCTGGTCGAGTCTGTCAGACCGTCATCCGGCCCGTGGGGCATTCACATGACGACGGCCGTCGCTCCGTCGATCTCGACGACGTCCACGGCTTGGCCCGCTTCGAAGGTGCGGTCCGTGTCGAGTGCGCGGGCCGACCAGACCTCGCCCGCGAGCTTGATGCGGCCGCCGGAGCCGTCGACCCGTTCCAGGACGACGGCCGTTCTGCCCTTCAACGCCTCTACGCCCGTGGTCAGTTCGGGCCGCTGGGAGCGGTGCCGGGCCGCGACCGGGCGTACGACCGCGATGAGCGCGACCGAGACCGCGGCGAAGACCACGACCTGCAGCACCATGCCGCCGCCGAGGCCCGCGGTCACGGCGGCGGCGACAGCGCCCACGGCGAGCATGCCGAGCTCCGGCATCGCGGTCAGTACGAGCGGGATTCCGAGCGCGGCGGCTCCGATCAGCCACCACACCCATGCGTCGATGTCCACCCGGTCATGGTAGGACCGCGGGTCCCTTCCGGGACAGGGCGCCGATCAGCTGAGCGGAAGGCCCGTGGCGGTCCAGCGGTCGTTCCGCTGCTCGACGACCAGCGGGAGGCCGAAGCAGAGGGAGAGGTTGCGGGAGGTGAGCTCCAGCTCAAGCGGACCCGCGGCGAGCACCTTGCCCTGGCGGATCATCAGGACGTGCGTGAAGCCGGGGGCGATCTCCTCGACGTGGTGCGTGACCATGATCATCGAGGGGGCGATCGGGTCGCGGGCGAGGCGGCCGAGGCGTCGTACGAGGTCTTCGCGGCCGCCGAGGTCGAGTCCTGCCGCGGGCTCGTCGAGGAGCAGCAGCTCGGGGTCGGTCATCAGGGCGCGGGCGATCAGGGTGCGCTTGCGCTCGCCCTCGGAGAGCGTGCCGAACTTGCGGTCGAGGTACTCGCTCATGCCGAGGCGGTCGAGGAAGGCGCGGGCGCGCTGCTCGTCGACGTCCTCGTAGTTCTCGTGCCAGCCGGCGGTCATGCCGTACGCGGCGGTGAGGACCGTCTGGAGGACGGTCTGGCGCTTGGGGAGCTTGTCCGCCATGGCCATGCCGGCGATGCCGATGCGCGGGCGGAGCTCGAAGACGTCCGTGCCGGGCTTGCCGAGGGTCTCGCCGAGGACGGTGGCGGTGCCGGTGCTCGGGAAGAGGTAGCTGGACGCGACATTGAGGAGGGTGGTCTTGCCGGCGCCGTTCGGGCCGAGGATGACCCAGCGCTCCCCCTCCTTGACCGACCAGGAGACCTGGTCCACCAGAGCCCGGCCCTCGCGGACCACAGATACGTCCTCAAGCTCCAGTACATCGCTCATGAGCGCGCTGTCTCCCATTGCAGTCTCGGTCGTCGCTCGCGCCTGTGGACGCGGCCCCCGGATAAAACCTACGCCACCGGCCGACCGTTCCTGTCGTGAGGCCGGTCCTTAGGCTGTGTGCATGCTCTCGGAACCACGCTCAGGACGCCTGGCCGCATGGGGAAATGCCCTATTGGCCGGACTTGTTTCCCCGGATGACGCGGTGCTCGCGATGGTCGGCGAGGACGCGGTGCACCGGGTCGAAGGACTTCCCGGCGAGTCGGGCCCGGTCGGGCTCACGCTCGCCATGGGGCGGCTGCGGACGCTGGGGGTGACCGGTCTGCGGGTGGCACTGCCCGCGCCGGGGCATCCGCTCGGGCTGAGCGGGCCGCCCGAGTTCAACGCGCGCGCACTGGAGGCGGAGGAGGCGGTCGTCGGTTTCGGCGCGCCGTACGGGCTCGTTCCCGACGTGTACGAGGCGGGGCCCGACGGCGACGTCCATGTGGAGGTCGTCTGGCACTGCCTGCCCGTGCGGGAGGCGCCGCCCGCCGACGTGCCCTCGCTGGGCGAGGCGGAGCGGGAGCTCGCGGAGGCGCTGCGGGAGGCGACGCAGGTGCTGTCCCGGCTCGATGTGGCGGGGTCGGGGCCGGTCGCCGAGGCGGCGCTCGACGCGTACCGGGCGCGGGCGGAGCGGGGGCGCGAGCTGCTCGCGCCGGGGTATCCGCCGCGCGCGGTCCGGGTTCTGGAGCTGGCGCAGCGGGTCGGTCTGCTGATCTCGCTGGCGTACGAGAACGGGCATGGCGGGGCCGTGAGCGCTTCGGAGATGGCCGCACGGGTGCAGGCGCTGCGTCCCGTGGAGCGGACGGCGCGGCGGGCGCAGGTCGCGGCGTTCAACTCGTACGTCGAGGAGCGGGAACGGGACGGCGGGCGCTGAGCGATGACGCGGGCCCCGCGGACCTGCTCGGTCCGCGGGGCCCGTGCCGGGGCTTGCGCCTCAGTGGTTCACCGTGTGGTTGGCGAACGCCGGGTTGAGGACACCGATGACGTTCACGCTGTTGCCGGTGGCGTTGACCGGGACGTGGACCGGCACCTGGACGAGGTTGCCGGAGCCGACGCCCGGGGAGTTCTTCGCGACGCCGTTGGCCTGGGCGTCCGTGGCGGCGGACGCGGCTCCGGCGGACGCGCCCGCGGCGAGGCCTGCGGTGACGACGGCCAGGGCGGCCTTCTTGGCGATGCTGTTCATGGGACGTGCTCCTCCTGCTGTCATGAGCGACCCCGGTGGCGGGGTCACGGGATGTGCGGCTCGCAGGATGCGATCAGAGGTTCTTGCAGACGTTGCCGAACACCGGGTTGAGGCCGCCGATGACGGTGACGGTGTTGCCGCAGACGTTCACAGGGACGTGGACCGGGGCCTGGACCAGGTTGCCCGAGAGGACGCCGGGGGAGTTCTTCGCGACACCGTCGGCCTGCGCGCCGCCGTGGGCGGAGGCCATGCCGGCGCCGGCCGCAACCAGGCCACCGGCCACCATCGTGACAGCAGCGGCCTTCTTCAGGTTCTTCACTTCTACATCCTCCTGAGCAGAAGCTGCGGCCAGCCGCCGCAGCACGCACTGGAGAACGCCCGGACTCCCCCGGGGATACGCCATCCGGGGGACATCCACACGACGGTATGAATCTCAGACCGGAAGTCGACGGCCCCTCCTGGCCCATCGGCTGCTCAGCCGGTCACGCCGTGCCGCACGGCCCAGAGCGCGGCCTGGGTGCGGTCGGCCAGGTCCAGCTTCATCAGGATGTTCGAAACGTGCGTCTTGACGGTCTTCTCGGAGAGGACGAGGGCGCGGGCGATCTCGCGGTTCGAACGGCCGTCGGCGATCAGGCCGAGGACCTCGCGCTCGCGCTCGGTGAGGGAGCCGCCCCTGCCCTGCCCGCCGCCCGTCTCCTCCTGCGAGAGCAGTGCGCCCGCGACCTCGGGCTGGAGCAGGACGTGCCCGGCGTGCACGGAGCGGATGGCGCCGGCGAGGGCGTCCGGGTCGATGTCCTTGTACACATAGCCCGCGGCGCCGGCGCGCAGGGCCGGGACGACCGTGCGCTGCTCGGTGAAGCTGGTGACGACGAGCACGCGCGCGGGGTTGGCCAGCTCGCGGAGCTTGCGCAGCGCCTCGACGCCGTCCATGCCGGGCATCTTGACGTCCATCAGGACGACGTCCGGCTTCAGCTCCTCGGCCTGGGCGACTCCTTCGGCGCCGTCCGACGCCTCGCCGACGACGTCGATGTCCTCCTGGATCTCCAGGAACGTGCGCAGGCCGCGGCGGACCACCTGGTGGTCGTCGACCAGCAGCACCCGGATCCCTGTCTTCGTGTTGAGCGCGGCGTCAGCCACCGGGAACCTCCATCTCGATCGTCGTGCCCTTGCCGGGCTCCGATTCCACGGTCAGCCGTCCGCCGACCCCGCTCGCCCGGTCCCGCATGGAGACCAGGCCCAGGTGCCGCCCCGCGCGCCGGGTCGACTGCGGGTCGAAGCCCGAACCGTCGTCGACGACACGCAGGACGGCTCCGGTGCCGCGCTTGTCCAGCAGCACGGCGACGTGCTCCGCGCCGGAGTGACGCAGCGCGTTGTGCAGGGCCTCCTGGGCGACCCGCAGCATGGCTTCCTCCTGCGAGGCGGGCAGCGCCCGCACGCCGTTGCTCTCGAAGGTGACGTGTGCGGAGTGCGCGCGGTCCAGGACGTGCGTGTGGGTGCGCAGGGTGGCCACCAGGCCGTCCTCGTCGAGGGCGGCGGGGCGCAGCTCCACGACGGCCGCGCGCAGCTCGTCCGCCGCCTCGGCCGCGAGCACCGCCACCTGCTGCAGTTCCCCCTTGGCGCGGGACGGGTCGCGGTCCACCAGGGCGGCGGCCGCCTGGGCCGTCAGGCGCAGCGAGAAGAGCTTCTGGCTCACCGCGTCGTGCAGTTCGTGGGCGAGGCGCGAGCGCTCCTCGGCGATGGTCAGCTCGCGGCTGCGCTCGTACAGCCGGGCGTTGGTGAGGGCGATGGCGGCGTGCTGGGCGAGGATGGCGAGAAGCTCCGCGTCGTCCTCGGTGAAGCCGCAACCGCCTTGGGGCTTGGGGCAGTTCTTGTTGGCGAGGAAGAGCGCGCCGAGCGTCTCGCCGTCGGAGTGGATGGGCACGCCGAGGAAGTCGGACATGTCCGGGTGGGCGGAGGGCCAGCCTCCGAAGCGCGGGTCCTCGCGCACGTCGCCGAGCCGGACGGTCTCGCCCTTCTGGAGCATCGAGGCGAGGATGCCGTGCTGCCGGGGCAGGGGGCCGATGGCCTTCCACTGGTCGTCGCTGACGCCGTCGACGACGAACTGGGCGAAGCCGCCGTGGTCGTCGGGGACTCCGAGCGCGGCGTACTCCGCGTCGAGCAGCTCGCGGGCCGAGGCGACGATCGTCTTGAGGACGTCACGCACCTCCAAGTGCCTGCTCATGGCGAGGAGCGCGGAACTCACCGCGGTCAGGCCGGATCGGGGTCCTTGACTCATGGTCACAACCGTAGCGGCGGGGTGTGACAGTGCGTATCCGACCAGTGGAGGCCCCCGCCTAGGTCCTGGGGCCTAGGTCCGTGGTCCGGCGACGCCCATCTCCTACTCCCGGATGAGGCCCCTCACTGAGAGCGTTGCGGCGGCAACTCCTGGTGAGACCGTTACGTCGCTGATGTGAGGCCGCGCATAGGACGCACATCACGTACGAAGACCCCTAGTGGATGAGGAATCCCTTTACGCGAACGGGGTAGGTGCCCGATTCGGGCGTCTCTGTACCCCCTGATCCACTACCCGGCATCGTACGTCACACCTTTGCCACACATTTTTGCGGCCGCTAAGAATTGCTCTCGTCGCTCGGCGCCGCGGTCTTCCCGACCGCGGCGTTTTGCCGGAATGCACCATGTCCCCCGCCGGCCGGAGCGACCTCCGCTATTCGAAGAGGTCCAACTCGCATGTCCATGCACAGCACCCCTGGTCATAGTCGTTCCACCGTGACCAAGGCCCAGAAGTTCTCGATCGCCGGTGTCGCCACGCTCGGCGCCGCTGCCCTCGCGTTCTCCCTCGTGCCGGGCAGCGCCGATGCGGGAACCAAGACCCAGAGCCTCGATGCCGCCCCGGTGGCCTTCAAGCAGAACGTCGAGGCCGAGCAGGCCGTCCGCGCCGGTGTCATCAAGCAGCACAGCAGCGCCGACAAGAAGGCCAAGGACACCGCCGCGAAGGCCGCCGCCGACAAGAAGGCCGCCGACGAGGCCGCCGCGAAGAAGAAGGCCGAGGACGAGCGCAAGGCCAAGGAGGCCGCGAGCCGCGCCGCCGCCCGCAAGCCCGTCTACGCCAACAACCTCGACGGCTGGATCCGCCAGTCCCTGGACATCATGAAGGCCAAGGGCATCCCCGGCTCGTACGAGGGCCTGCACCGCAACATCATCCGCGAGTCGGCGGGCAACCCGCAGGCCGTGAACGGCTGGGACATCAACGCCATCAACGGCACCCCGTCGATCGGCCTGCTCCAGGTCATCAAGCCGACGTTCGACGCGTACCACGTCGAGGGCACCTCCACGAACATCTACGACCCGGTCGCCAACATCACGGCCGCGGCCAACTACGCCGCCGACCGGTACGGCTCGATGGACAACGTGAACGGCGCCTACTGAGCCTTGATCGCCTGATCACTGGACCTCTTCAGCCGAAGATGAGGTTCTCAAGACGCCGAAGGGCGGCACCCCGCACGGGGTGCCGCCCTTCTCGTACGCACGGACGTGCTTACTTGCGCATGACCTCCGGCTCGTGGCGGCGCAGCAGGCGCGCGACCGCGATGCCGCAGATGACGCCGAGCGCGAGCAGGATGGTGATGTTGATGCCCCACTGGCTCGCCGAGTGCTCCCACAGCGGGTCCAGGTCGTTCGGGTTCTTCGGGTCCCACGGCGGCATCAGGTGCGCCAGGTCGAGGGTGGCGCCCGCGCCTGCGATGGCCCAGCGGGACGGCATCAGCCAGGCGAACTGCTCCAGGCCCGGCGAGCCGTAGACCTGGAAGAGGACGCCGGTGAACACGACCTGGACGATCGCGAACATGACCAGGAGCGGCATGGTCTTCTCGGCGGTCTTCACCAGCGAGGAGATGACGAGGCCGAACATCATCGAGGTGAAGCCGAGCGCGATGATCGTCAGGCAGATCTCCGCCGCCGGCGGCATGATCAGGCCTTCCTCCGGCAGCTCGCGCGGGGCGAAGCCGATGGCGCAGATGATGACGCCCTGGATGGCCGTGATGACGCCGAGGACGATGACCTTCGACATCAGGTACGCCGAGCGGGAGAGGCCGGTGGCCCGTTCCCGTTCGTAGATGACCCGTTCCTTGATCAGCTCACGTACGGAGTTGGCCGCGCCCGAGAAGCACATGCCGACCGCGAGGATGAGCATGATCGTGCCCGCGTCGCCGTTGAACTTGACCGGCGGTTTCGGCGGGGCGAGGCCGAAGTCGGCCGGGATCACGACGCTGACGATGCCGAGGACCGCGGGCAGGATCACCATCAGGCCCATGAAGCCCTTGTCGGAGGCGATCACCGAGGTGTAGCGGCGGATCAGGGTCCACAGCTGCGATCCCCAGCCCTGCGGCTTCGGCGGCTTCACCGCCTGGGGCGGCGGCATCTGTACGGACTGCGCGGCGACGGCGTCGATGTCCGCGGCGTACATCTGGTAGTGCTGCGAGCCCTTCCAGCGGCCCGCCCAGTCGTAGTCGCGGTAGTTCTCGAAGGCGGAGAAGACGTCGGCCCAGGTGCTGTAGCCGAAGAAGTTCAGGGCTTCCTCGGGCGGGCCGAAGTACGCCACGGAACCGCCCGGCGCCATCACCAGGAGCTTGTCGCAGATCGCCAGCTCGGCGACCGAGTGCGTCACGACGAGGACCGTGCGGCCGTCGTCGGCGAGGCCGCGGAGCAGCTGCATGACGTCGCGGTCCATGCCCGGGTCGAGGCCGGAGGTCGGCTCGTCCAGGAAGATCAGCGAGGGCTTGGTCAGCAGCTCCAGGGCGACCGACACGCGCTTGCGCTGGCCACCGGAGAGGGAGGTGACCTTCTTCTCCTTGTGGATGTCCAGCTTGAGCTCGCGCAGCACCTCGTCGATGCGGGACTCGCGCTCGGCCTCCGTGGTGTCGGCCGGGAAGCGCAGCTTGGCCGCGTATTTGAGGGCCTTCTTGACGGTCAGTTCCTTGTGCAGGATGTCGTCCTGCGGGACCAGACCGATGCGCTGCCGCAGCTCGGCGAACTGCTTGTAGAGGTTCCGGTTGTCGTAGAGGACGTCGCCCTGGTTGGCGGGCCGGTAGCCGGTGAGCGCCTTGAGCAGGGTGGACTTGCCGGAACCCGAGGGTCCGATGACCGCGATGAGCGACTTCTCCGGGACGCCGAAGGAGACGTCCTTGAGGATCTGCTTGCCGCCGTCGACCGTGACCGTGAGGTGGCGGGCCGAGAAGGAGACGTCACCGGTGTCGACGAACTCCTCGAGCTGTCCGCCGACGAGGCGGAAGGTCGAGTGGCCGACGCCGACGATGTCGTTCGGGCCGATCAGGACCGTCGAGGACTTCGCGATCGGCTGGCCGTTGACGTACGTGCCGTTGTGCGAGCCGAGGTCGTGGAGCTCGAAGCGGCCGTCGGGCGTCGCGGTGAACTCGGCGTGATGGCGCGAGACCTGCAGGTCGGAGACGACGAGCTCGTTCTCCAGGGCACGGCCGATGCGCATCTTGCGGCCGAGTGCCAGCTGGTGGAACGTCGTCGGGCTGCGGTCGCCGTAGACCGGCGGGGCCCCCGCGACACCGCCGGTACCGGGAGTCTTCTGCACGTACTGCTCGGACGGGCCGCCTTGCTGCTGGGGCACGTGCGGTTGCTGCTGCTGCGGCGGTTGGTGTTGTTGTTGCTGGGGCTGGTGGTGCTGCTGGTGCTGTTGCGGTTGCTGCGGTGGCTGCTGCCAGCCCTGCTGCGGCGCCTGGTACGGGGCCTGCTGCTGGGCGTGCTGCTGCGGTGCCGAGACGGCGGCCGCGGCGGCCGCGCCCGGGGCGCCGCCGGACACGTTCACCCGCGGACCGTCGGTCGCGTTGCCGAGGTACACGGCCGAACCGGGGCCGATTTCCATCTGGTGGATCCGCTGGCCCTGTACGAAGGTGCCATTGGTGCTGCCGTGGTCCTCGATGACCCAGCTGCGCCCGTTCCAGCTGATCGTCGCGTGCCGCCAGGAGACCCTGGCGTCGTCGAGCGAGATATCCCCCTGCGGATCACGTCCGAGGGTGTACGGCCTGGACGCGTCCAGCGTCCAGGTCCTGCCATTCAATTCCAGTACGAGTTCCGGCACTCCAGCCCCACTGAGTTGTCCCCCGAGCTAGCCCCCATCGGTGGGGAGTCTAGGGATGTCGAACATCGGGAGGAACTATTTCAGGAGGAGGGCTCTGACCGAAAGTCGGGCCTTGTGAAGACTGCGTACGGGCGTGACGGGTTGCCCCGTTGACGGGGAAGAAATCGGCCCGGAGCATAGGAAGCGCCCATCAGTGCCCATCAGTGCATACGGATCATGCTCATTGAGAGCATTAAGTGCATTCAGGGCAACGCGCCGCGGTCCGGGGGGTCCTGATGCAGGCCGACGATCACCGAGGCGGTCATCGAGGCGAGAGCCGGGGTGTGCGGTGGGGTGACGTGCTGCTCTCCGCGATCGCCGCGGTCAGTTGGGCGCTGGTCGGCATGGCGGGGACGGCCGCGCTCGGTCTTCATCTGCTCGGCGCGGACGCGATCGCCGCGCTCGGGCCGATGACGGCGGCGACCGTCGCGCTGGGTGCGGGAGGTTCGGTCACACCGTCCGGTGACGTGTCGGCGTTCGGCCTGGACAGCGCCGAGGCGACCACAACAGTCGATATTGCGCCACTCGGTGTGGGTTTGGTCGGCGCGCTGTTCCTCGCCCACTTCTTCCTGCGCTCCTTGCGCGCCGCGGGGGCCGTCATCGCCCCCGGCGAGCTCGCCGCGCGTGCGGCCGCGGTGGTCGCCCTCTTCGTCGCGATGCTCGCGGGGCTCGCCTGGGCGGGGCACGACGTCATCACGATCGACGGCAAGGAGCTCGGCATCGACAAGGGGATCGAGGAGGGCATCGACGGGCTGCCGGACGGCATCGGCGACAAGCTGCCCGGCGGGATCGGGGACGACATCGGCGGGCTCCTCCCCGACCGGCTCGGGGACCTGGTCGAGGCGGAGGCCTCGGTCGGCTTCACCGTGGACACCGGGCCGACGCTGCTCGGTGGGGCGGTCTGGGTGACCGGCGTCCTGCTCGTCGCGCTGCTCGCGTCGCGGCGCACGCCGCTGCCGCGTGCCCTCGGCGGGCTGCACCGGGTGGTGCGGCCGGCCGTCTCCGCGCTGGTCACGGTGGTGCTGGTGGCGGTCGCGGCGGGGTTCGCCGCGGCGGCGTACGCGATGGTCGGCGACGACCACCCCGAGCGGATCGCCGGCGCCGCACTGCTCGGGGCGCCGAACGGCGTGTGGCTCGGCCTGTCCGTCGGCCTCTTCGTGCCGTGGGACGGCACGGCGACGGGTGAGCTCCGCCGGTTCCTGCCGGACCCGGTGGACGACCTCCTGACGGGCCCGTCCGACAAGGCGCTCACACTCGGGCGGCTCGCGGAACTGGAAGACAGGGTCTGGTTGTTGGGCGTGGCGGCGGCGGTGACGATGGTGTTCGCGGGGGTGCTGACGGCGGTACGGACTCCTTATATACGGGATATACGGGGTGTAGATGCTGTACGCGGTGTAGCTGGCGTGGGGGTTACAGCTGGTGCATCCGAGGTGGGCGAGGTGCGCGCCAAGACGTCCGCCCCAGGGTTCGTGGGCCTGTGCGGGGTGCGGCTCGGGGTGGTGACGGCGGTCGGGCTTCCCCTCCTGGCATGGCTGTCCGAGGTCTCCGCCGACGCCTCGCTCTCCGTGTTCGGCTTCGACGCGTTCGGCGCGGGGGTCGAGCTGCACGGGCGGCTCGGGATGGCGGTGCTGCTGGGGGCGGTGTGGGGGTTCGGGGCGGGGGTGGCGGGGGCGTTGCTCGCGGTGGCCGCGGGGGCGGCGGGGGGTGGGGCGTCGCGGTTCGCGTTGGCGTCGACGCAGCCGGGGACGACCGGACCGTCGACCACTTCCGGCGCTTCCGGCGCTTCGGGTACTTCCAGCACTTCGGGTACTTCCGGTGCCGGGCCTTACACCCCAGGCACTCCGCACCGACCGCCGAACCCGGACACGAACCCCTACCTACGTCCACCGCCGTCCGCGCCCAGCGACGACGTCTCCGGCGCCCCGACGGTCATGGGCCCGATGGTCCCCCCACCCCCACCGCCCCGCCGCCGCTCCCGCTCCACCGACTGGCCCCCACCACCTCCTCCTCCCCCACCACCCCCAAAAACCCCACGCAAGCCCAACTAACCCGCACCCGGCACCGTGGGTTGTGCCCACCCGTGCCGCCCGCGGCCCGCCTGCCCACAACGGGATCGGGCCGGCCACGCCGGCCCCGGCCCCGCCGAGGAGGAGCACTCGCGGAGCACCCCGCGCACCCCCAGCCCACGCGCCCGAAACGGGAACGGGTCCTCCGAGGACACGGAGCACTCCGTGCACCCCCAGCCCACCTGCCCGGAACGGGAGCGGGTCGGAAGCCCTGCCCCTACGGGAAGGCAGGCGGCGCGGAGCAACCGAACCGGGTCGTCGGCCACACCTGGGCGCGCCCCGCCCCGTCCCTACGGCGAGGAGGCGTCGCGGGGCAAACGGGTGGGTGGGTGGGAGAGATCCGCCGCGAAGCGGCGGGCCAGGATCACCCGCGCCGGACCAGGGCCCACGGCAGACCAGCGGCGGGCGCACCCAGCACGAGACCGAAACCGACACCGATCAGACACACCGGGACGGAACAACGGGGCAGCGCAGGGGGCACCGGCAAGCAAGGCCCGGCACGGCACTGCAGGAGAGGCCGGACCGGAGCACAGGGCGACGCCGGATCAGGGCGAGGCGAGACACGACGAGGCCAGACCGTGGCGACGCCGGCGCACGGCGCGGCAGAACACCACACGATGAGGCCTCTGGATAAGGGCGCGGCACGGCGCTGACGGATCGGAGCGAGACACCGCGAGGCCGGATCGAGGCGCAGGCAGGGCAAGACAGGGCAAGGTGGCGCAGGACAGGGGGCCGGCAGTGGGGGGTGTCCGGGTGGCGGACCGGGCGGGCGGGGGCCGGAAGAGGGCGGATACCGTAGGGATCACCATGAGTGCTTCGCAGCCCCCTCAGCCCGCCGACATCCCGACACTCCTAGTCAAGATCTTCGGCAAGGACCGCCCCGGCATCACCGCCGGCCTCTTCGACACCCTCGCCGCCTACTCCGTCGACGTCGTCGACATCGAGCAGGTCGTCACCCGTGGCCGTATCGTGCTGTGCGCGCTCGTGACCGAGCCGCCCGCCGGCCTGGAGGGCGACCTTCGGGCCACCGTCCACAGCTGGGCGGAGTCCATGAAGATGCAGGCCGAGATCATCTCGGGTATCGGCGACAACCGGCCGCGCGGCCTCGGGCGTTCGCTCGTGACCGTGCTCGGCCACCCGCTGACGTCGGAGTCGACGGCCGCGATCGCCGCCCGGATAACGGCCACCGGCGGCAACATCGACCGTATCTTCCGGCTCGCCAAGTACCCGGTCACCGCCGTCGAGTTCGCGGTGTCCGGCACCGAGACCGAGACGCTGCGCACGGCCCTCGCCATAGAGGCCGCGAAGCTCGGCGTGGATGTCGCGGTCGTCTCTGCGGGCCTGCACCGCCGCGCCCAGCGCCTGGTCGTGATGGACGTCGACTCGACGCTCATCCAGGACGAGGTCATCGAGCTCTTCGCCGCGCACGCCGGGTGCGAGGCCGAGGTCGCCGAGGTGACGGCGGCCGCGATGCGCGGCGAGCTGGACTTCGAGCAGTCGCTGCACGCCCGCGTGGCGCTGCTCGCGGGGCTCGACGCGTCGGTCGTCGACAAGGTCCGCTCGGAAGTACGGCTCACGCCGGGCGCCCGCACCCTCATCCGCACGCTCAAGCGCCTCGGCTACCAAGTGGGCGTCGTCTCGGGCGGGTTCACCCAGGTCACCGACGATCTGAAGGAACGCCTCGGTCTCGACTTCGCGCAGGCCAACACCCTGGAGATCGTCGACGGCAAGCTGACCGGCAAGGTCACCGGCGAGATCGTCGACCGCGCGGGCAAGGCCAGGCTGCTGCGCCGGTTCGCCACGGAGGCCGGGGTGCCGCTGGAGCAGACCGTCGCGATCGGTGACGGCGCGAACGACCTCGACATGCTGAACGCGGCGGGGCTCGGTGTCGCCTTCAACGCCAAGCCGGTGGTCCGCGAGGCCGCGCACACCGCGGTGAACGTCCCCTTCCTGGACACCGTCCTCTATCTCCTCGGGATCACCCGGGAAGAGGTCGAGGCGGCCGACATGCACCTGGACTGACAGCTGAGGGCGGACGGCTGACGTGCACCCGATAGACGTACGCCTATAGACGTACCCCTACCTGTCATCCATGTCGAAGGGGCCCGGCACCCACTGTGTGCCGGGCCCTTCACGGTGGACGGGGAGGCGGCTACTCGGAGGGTGCCCAGTAGTCGACGAGCGTGGCCACGCCCGGCTCGAGCGCCTTCCACGAGCCGGAGTACGTCAGGACGGCGAAGGCCGCGGTCGGGAAGCCCCGGCGCTCCAGCCGCGTTCTGGTGTCGCCCTCGGCCTCCCCGGCGAGGACGTGGGCCAGGCCCTGCACGCCGGGATTGTGGCCGATCAGGACGAGGTTCTGCACGTCGTCCGGGGTTTCGTTGAGCACGGCGATCAGCTCGCCGGGAGAGGCTTCGTACAGCCGCTCCTCGTAGACGGTCTTCGGCCGCTGCGGCAGCTCCTGGACGGCGAGCTTCCAGGTCTCGCGGGTCCGGGTGGCGGTCGAGCAGAGGGCCTGGTCGAAGGTGATGCCGCTGTCGGCCAGCTTGCGCCCGGCGACGGGGGCGTCCCGGCGGCCTCGCTCCGCGAGCGGCCGCTCGTGGTCGGAAACCTGCGGCCAGTCGGCCTTCGCATGCCGGAAGAGGACAATCCTGCGGGGTTCTGCGACGCTCATGCATCCCAGCTTCGCATGAAACGTGCCATGGGGCGCAGGGAGTTGGCGTGGTGCCCCGGCGCGGGTGACGGGCCCGGTGGTGGAGGGGTCAGGAGGCCGTGCGCAGGACCAGCGTCCGTATCCGCTCCAGGAGGTGTGTGACGGCCGGCTCGCCGGTCGCCGCGTGCGCGTCCACGGGATTCAGGATGAGCAGGAGCAGGGCCGCGAAGGCGACGGCGGGGAGGGCGATGGCCCACCAGGGGAGCTGGATCTCGACGCTGCCCGACTGGGCCGGGTCGCGC
This sequence comes from Streptomyces sp. NPDC039462, assembly GCF_055639375.1. Lineage (NCBI taxonomy): Bacteria > Bacillati > Actinomycetota > Actinomycetes > Kitasatosporales > Streptomycetaceae > Streptomyces > Streptomyces sp. NPDC039462. The sequence goes on along the minus strand of NZ_JBVKAO010000006.1, from coordinate 539,941 downwards.
CGGGTGTGCGATCGGGCCGACATGCCGCCTCCGTGGTCTTCGAATGGTCCGTGCCGCGTCTTCGCGGTCACAATTCGAAGTTAGGTGATCGGCGACCCTCAACCCATCCGGAGATCCACCCACTTGACCCTGATACTGACCCCCTAGGGGATGGGGGTGCTAGCCCCACCATCCGCCCCGCCGGAGCCCGTTCGGGCCGTCGTGGGCACCGGTCTCACGGTGAGGCGATGGAGGCGATGATGCCGATGATCACGGTGATGGCCAGCATCGCGCCGAGCACGATGAGCAGCTTCTTCTGGCCGTTCTGGGGGTTCGGGTCGAGGACGGGCATGCGGCCAGTCTCGCACCCTTTGCCCACCCGCCCTCCGCCGGGGTCGGGCCCCCCTCCGCCGGGGTCGGGCCGCCTCACAGGCGGGGGCGGCCCTCCCCCGCCTGCGGGGATCAGGCCGCCGTGGCCCTGGCGGCCCTGGCCGCCACCTCGTCCTCGACCGTGCGGTTGCGGCCCGCGAGCGTACCTATGACGATCTGCGGCACCATCAGGGCCGCCATGAGCGCGATCGGCAGCCCCCAGCCGCCGCTGTGCTGGTAGAGCACGCCCACGAGGAGCGGTCCCGGGATCGAGATCAGATAGCCCGTGCTCTGCGCGAAGGCGGACAGCTTGGCCACGCCGACGCTGCTCTTGGCCCGCATCCCGACCATCGTGAGGGCGAGCGGGAAGGCGCAGTTGGAGACGCCGAGCAGCAGCGCCCAGGCCCACGCGCCGCCGGCGGGGGCGAGGTAGAGGCCCGCGTAGCCGGCGAGTCCGCACGCGCCGAGGAAGATCACGACCGGGCCCTGGTTGGTCAGGCGCGTGGCGACCCTCGGGATGACGAACGCCAGGGGCACGCCCATGGCCATCGTGACGGCGAGCAGCACGCCCGCCTCGCCCGCGGGGACGCCCGCGTCGCGGAAGATCTGCGGCATCCAGCCCATCGTGATGTACGCGGCCGTGGCCTGAAGGCCGAAGAAGACGGCGAGCGCCCACGCGGTGCGGCTGTGGGTGATGCGCAGCCCCGCGTCCTCCTGGCGCACGGCGGGGCTGATGTGCTCCGGGGCCTCGGCGGCGGCCGTGCCCCGGTCGCGGATGAGCGGGATCCACGGCACGACGGCGACCACCGCGAGCACCGCCCACACGGCGAGGCCGGTCTGCCAGCGTCCGCCGAGGCCGTCGGTGAGGGGCACGGTGGCGGCCGCCGCGATGGAGGTGCCGAACGCGAGGGCCATCGAGTAGAGACCGGTCATGGAACCGACCCGGTCGGGGAACCAGCGCTTGACGATGACCGGCATCAGGACGTTGCTGACGGCGATGCCCGCGAGGGCGAGGGCGGTGCCCGCGAGGAAGCCCGCGGTGCCGCCGATGAAGGGCCTGATCACGAGACCCGAAGCGATGGCGGCCATGCCGACGCACACCACCGCGCTCGGCCCGAAGCGCCGGGCCAGGCGGGGCGCCATCACACCGAAGAACGCGAAGCAGAGCGGCGGCACGGAGGTGAGCAGTCCCGCGAGGGTGCCGCTCATGCCGAGGCCGTCGCGCACCTCTTCGAGGAGGGCGCCGAGGCTGGTGATGGCGGGGCGGAGGTTCATGGCCGCAAGGACGATGCCCACGACGACGAGTCGCGTCGCCCACGCGCGCGTGGGGGCCTGTTTCTCGGTCGCTCCCGTGCGTGTCGGGGGTGCTGCTGTCGGCGTCATCGTCCCGGTTTCCTCACTAGCCATAGGGCCATCATAGAATCATGGGATGATTGGCTGTCCAATCCGTTTACGTCACACTGCTCACACCACTGCTCACACTGCTCACCCACAGGTCTCCCTCGAAGGAGCGTCATGCCGCTGACCACCCCTCGCCGTTCGGCGCTCTCGGAGCAGGTCATCTCCGAGCTGCGCAACCAGATCTCGTCGGGCGAGTGGCCGGTCGGCTCCCGTATCCCCACCGAGCCCGAGCTGGTCGAGCAGCTGGGCGTGGCCAGGAACACGGTCAGGGAAGCGGTGCGGGCCCTCGCGCACAACGGCCTGCTCGACATCAGGCAGGGCTCGGGGACCTACGTGGTCGCGACGAGCGAGCTCGCGGGCGTGATGCAGCGCCGGTTCGCCGACGCGGACCCTCGGCACATCGCCGAGCTGCGCAGCACGCTGGAGTCCAGTGCCGCGAAGCTCGCCGCGGAGCGCCGCACCGAGCGCGACCTCAAGCAGCTCGACGCGCTGCTGGCGCGCCGCGAGGAGGTCTGGGCGTCCGGGGACGCGGAGGCGTTCGTGACGGCCGACGCGACGTTCCACATGGCCGTCGTCGCCGCGTCGCACAACGACGTCATGATGGCGATGTACGCGGACCTCGGCGAGGTGCTGCGGGACTGGCTGCGCGAGGACATCGGCGAGGAGCTGACCCCGGAGTCCCACATGGACCACGCCCGCCTGGTGGACGCGATCCGCGCGGGCGACGTGGAGGCCGCCGCTTCGGAGGCGGCGGGCTACCCCTTCATGTGCCGTCCGGAGCGGCTCGCTTCCGGCGGCTGACGGGGCGGCTCACCCCTCGCGGCCGAGGCAGCGGTTCACTTCTCGTGGCTGACCCAGACCGCGCGGACCTCTTTCCAGCACCGTCCGGTCAGGCGCACCGTCATCGCCGGTGCGGCCTCGACGGGGCGCGAGTCGGTGTCGATGTCCCACCACCGGTAGCACTCCACGTGGAGGCGGACCCGGTCGGTCTCGGGGTAGGGGTTGTGGCAGTGCGCGACGACGTGGGAGCCGACGACGCCGGTGCGGCACTCCGAGCCGAAGGGGCGCGGCCGCGGCTTCTCCGCCCGCACGTCCGCCTGCCCGTCCGCACCCGCGCCCGCGCGCGGCGGTTCTGGCGGCGCGGCGCTCGGCGCGACGACCGCCAGAGCGAGAGCCACGGGCACCACACCGGAGAGACGCACACTTCAGAGTGCGCGGCACTCTCCCCGGGGCGCCCGGCCGGGGGGCCGAACGGGTGAGGCCCCGCCGCCCGCGCGCTGCGGGGGACGGGGCCTCGAAAACGTACGTACGACCTGGTCAGGCGCCCATCATGTGCACGCCGCCGTCGACGTGGATGATCTCGCCGGTGGTCTTCGGGAAGAAGTCCGAGAGCAGGGCGACGATGCCGCGGCCCGCGGGCTCCGGGTCGGCCATGTCCCAGTTCAGCGGGGAGCGGGTGTCCCAGACCTTCGCGAGGTCCGAGAAGCCCGGGATGGACTTGGCGGCCATGGAGCCGAGCGGACCCGCGGAGATGAGGTTGCAGCGGATGTCGCGGGAGCCGAGGTCGCGCGCCAGGTAGCGGCTGGTGGCCTCCAGGGCGGCCTTGGCCGGGCCCATCCAGTCGTACTGCGGCCAGGCGAACTGCGCGTCGAAGGTCAGGCCGACGACGGAGCCGCCCTCCTCCGGCATGAGCGGCAGGCAGGCCATGGTCAGCGACTTCAGGGAGTACGCCGAGACGTGCATGGCCGTGGCCACCGACTCGAACGGCGTGTTCAGGAAGTTGCCGCCGAGGGCGTCTTGCGGGGCGAAGCCGATGGAGTGGACGACGCCGTCCAGGCCGCCGAGCTCCTCGCGGACGATGCCCTCGAGGCGGTCCAGGTGCTCCTGGTTGGTCACGTCGAGCTCGATGACCTTGGCGGGCTTGGGGAGCTTCTTGGCGATGCGCTCGGTGAGGGTGGGCCGCGGGAAGGCGGTCAGGATGACCTCCGCGCCCTGCTCCTGAGCGACCTTCGCCGCGTGGAAGGCGATGGAGGACTCCATCAGCACACCCGTGATGAGGATGCGCTTGCCGTCGAGAATTCCGCTCATGTGATCAGTGACCCATGCCCAATCCGCCGTCAACGGGGATGACGGCTCCAGTGATGTACGAGGCGTCGTCGGACGCGAGGAACTTCACCGCGGCGGCGATCTCCTCGGGCTGCGCGTAACGGCCGAGCGGCACCTGAGAGACGATGCCCTCGCGCTGCTCGTCCGTCAGCACCTTGGTCATGTCGGTGTCGACAAAACCGGGGGCGACGACGTTGAAGGTGAGGTTGCGCGAACCGAGCTCGCGGGCGAGCGAGCGGGCGAAACCGACCAGACCGGCCTTGGAGGCGGCGTAGTTCGCCTGCCCCGCGCCGCCCAGCAGGCCGACGACGGAGGAGATGAGGACGACGCGGCCCTTCTTGGCGCGCAGCATGCCGCGGTTGGCGCGCTTGACGACGCGGAAGGTGCCGGTGAGGTTGGTGTCGAGGACGGACGTGAAGTCCTCCTCGGACATGCGCATCAGGAGCTGGTCCTTGGTGATGCCGGCGTTGGCGACCAGGACCTCGACGTTCCCGTGCTTCTCCTCGATCTCCTTGTAGGCCTGCTCCACCTGCTCGGCGTCGGTGATGTCGCACTTGACGGCGAGGACGCCGGCGTCGGTGAGGACCTTCGGCGGCTCGCCCGAGCGGTAGGTGATCGCGACCTTGTCGCCGGCCTCGGCGAAGGCGCTGGCGATGGCGAGGCCGATGCCCCGGTTTCCTCCGGTGACGAGAACCGAGCGGCTCAACGGATCACCCTTTCGATAGCGGTCTGGTACCTCGAAAACCTATCGGTACCTCCCGCGATACGGAGAATCGACGACCGACAGTGGCTCGGAGGAGTCGCTGTCGGGTCCCTACAGAAAACCCTGGCCCTCGGGCCGTGGTGCGCGACATGATCGGACCTGACCGGTGCCGACAGCAGGGAGACATCCGTGCCTCATTCCATCGATGAAGCCTTCACGGCGCTGCCGCTGCGGGCTCTCGCCGACGCCGCGCTCGCCCGCGCGCGGGCGCTCGGCGCCGACCACGCGGACTTCCGCCTGGAGCGGGTGCGCAGCGCGTCCTGGCAGCTGCGCGACGCCAGGCCGTCCGGCACCTCCGACTCGACGGACCTCGGATACGCGGTCCGTGTGGTGCACGGCGGCACCTGGGGCTTCGCCTCGGGTGTGGACATGACGATGGACGCGGCGGCGCGGGTCGCGTCGCGGGCCGTGGCGATGGCGAAGCTGTCGGCGCAGGTCATCAAGGCCGCCGGGTCCGACGAGAGAGTGGAGCTCGCGGACGAGCCCGTGCACGCGGACAGGACGTGGGTGTCCTCGTACGAGATCGATCCGTTCTCCGTGCCCGACGAGGAGAAGGCGGGGCTGCTCGCCGACTGGAGCGCGCGGCTGCTCGCCGCCGACGGGGTCGCGCACGTCGACGCCTCGCTGCTCACCGTGCACGAGAACAAGTTCTACGCGGACACGGCGGGCACCGTGACCACGCAGCAGCGCGTGCGCCTGCACCCGCAGCTGACCGCGGTGGCCGTGGACGGCTCGACCGGCGAGTTCGACTCGATGCGGACGATCGCGCCGCCGGTCGGCCGCGGCTGGGAGTACCTCACCGGGACCGGCTGGGACTGGCAGGGCGAGCTGGAGCGCATCCCCGAGCAATTGGCGGAGAAGATGCGGGCGCCGAGCGTCCAGGCGGGTTCGTACGACCTCGTCGTCGACCCGTCCAACCTCTGGCTGACGATCCACGAGTCCATCGGCCACGCCACCGAGCTGGACCGCGCCCTCGGCTACGAGGCGGCGTACGCGGGCACGTCGTTCGCCACCTTCGACCAGCTCGGCAAGCTTGCGTACGGCTCCTCGCTGATGAACGTGACGGGTGACAGGACCGCCGAACACGGGCTCGCGACCGTCGGGTACGACGACGAGGGCGTGGCCGCGCAGTCCTGGGACCTGATCAAGGACGGCACGCTCGTCGGCTACCAGCTGGACCGGCGGATCGCGAAGCTCACCGGCTTCGAGCGCTCCAACGGCTGCGCGTACGCCGACTCCCCCGGCCATGTGCCGGTGCAGCGCATGGCGAACGTGTCGCTCCAGCCGGACCCTGGCGGGCTCTCCACGGAGGACCTGATCGCGGGCGTCGACCGCGGCATCTACGTGGTCGGCGACCGGTCGTGGTCGATCGACATGCAGAGGTACAACTTCCAGTTCACCGGGCAGCGCTTCTACAAGATCGAGAACGGGCGGCTCGCCGGGCAGCTGCGGGACGTCGCCTACCAGGCGACGACCACCGACTTCTGGGGCTCGATGGCCGCGGTCGGCGGCCCGCAGACGTACGTCCTCGGCGGCGCCTTCAACTGCGGCAAGGCCCAGCCCGGCCAGGTCGCCGCGGTGTCGCACGGCTGCCCGTCCGCCCTGTTCCGGGGCGTGAACATTCTGAACACCACGCAGGAGGCCGGTCGATGAGCCGCAGCGCCACCAAGCCGCACGAGATCGTCGAGCGCGCCCTCGAACTGTCCACCGCCGACGGCTGCGTCGTGATCGCCGACGAGGAGTCGACGGCCAACCTGCGCTGGGCGGGCAACGCGCTGACCACCAACGGCGTCACCCGCGGCCGCACCCTCACCGTCATCGCGACCGTCGACGGCAAGGAGGGCACCGCGTCCGGTGTCATGACGCGCTCCGCCGTGACCGCCGACGACCTGGAGCCGCTGGTGCGGGCCGCCGAGGAGGCGGCGCGCGGGGCGGCTCCCGCCGAGGACGCGCAGCCGCTGGTGACCGGCAACGCCGCGTCCCCCGACTTCACCGAGGCGCCCGTGGAGACCTCGTCCGCGGTCTTCGCGGACTTCGCTCCGGCGCTCGGTGAGGCGTTCGCACGGGCTCGTGCGGGCGGGCGCGAGCTGTACGGCTTCGCGAACCACGAGCTCGTGTCGAGCTACCTCGGTACGTCGACGGGGCTGCGGCTGCGGCACGACCAGCCCAACGGCACGCTGGAGCTGAACGCCAAGTCGCCGGACCGCACCAAGTCGGCGTGGGCGGGGCGGGCCACCCGTGACTTCAAGGACGTCGACCCGGCGGCGCTCGACGCGGAGCTCGCCCAGCGCCTCGGCTGGGCCCGGCGGCGCGTCGAGCTGCCCGCAGGGCGGTACGAGACGCTGCTGCCGCCCACCGCCGTCGCCGACCTGCTGATCTACCAGTACTGGTCGTCGTCGGCCCGCGACGCCGCCGAGGGCCGCACGGTCTTCTCCAAGCCGGGCGGCGCCACGCGCCTCGGCGAACGCGTCACCGAGCTGCCGCTGACGCTGCGCAGCGACCCGTACGAGCCGGGTCTGGAGTCGGCGCCTTTCGTGCTCGCGCACTCCTCGGGCGGTGACGCCTCCGTCTTCGACAACGGTCTGCCGCTGGCCGCCACCGAGTGGATCCGCGCCGGTGAGCTCGCTCACCTCGCGACCAGCCGGCACAGCGCGGGCCTGACCGGACTGCCGGTGACGCCGGCCGTCGACAACCTCGTCCTGGACGGGGGCGGCGACCGCTCGCTCGACGAGATGGTCGCGGCCACCGAGCGCGGGCTGCTGCTGACCTGCCTCTGGTACATCCGTGAGGTGGACCCGGCGACGCTGCTGCTCACCGGTCTTACCAGGGACGGCGTGTACCTCGTCGAGAACGGCGAGGTGGTGGGCGAGGTGAACAACTTCCGGTTCAACGAGTCGCCCGTGGACCTCCTCGGCCGGGCCACCGAGGCGGGCCGCACGGAGAAGACGCTGCCGCGCGAGTGGGGCGACTACTTCACCCGGGCCGCGATGCCCGCGCTGCGCGTCCCGGATTTCAATATGAGTTCGGTCAGCCAGGGCGTATAACCTCGGAGACTGCACTCCCAGTGCATCCCATCAGCACTCAGTGCATCCCATCAGCACATCCAAGGAGACGCGAGACCCGTGACGGACATCGTCGACGAGCTGAAGTGGCGGGGGCTTTTCGCCCTGTCCACCGATGAAGACGCACTGCGCAAGGCGCTCGCGGACGGTCCCGTCACGTTCTATTGCGGCTTCGACCCGACCGCGGCGAGCCTGCACGTGGGACACCTCGTGCAGGTCCTCACCGTCCGCCGGCTCCAGCAGGCGGGGCACCGTCCGCTGGCGCTGGTCGGCGGCGCGACCGGCCAGATCGGTGACCCGCGGCCGACCGCCGAGCGCACGCTGAACGACCCGGAGACGGTCGCGAACTGGGTGGCCAGGCTGCGCTCGCAGATCGAGCCGTACCTGTCCTTCGAGGGCGAGAACGCCGCGACGATGGTGAACAACCTCGACTGGACGGCGGGCCTGTCCGCGATCGAGTTCCTGCGCGACATCGGCAAGCACTTCCGGGTGAACAAGATGCTGACCAAGGACTCCGTGGCCCGCCGCCTGGAGTCCCAGGAAGGCATCTCGTACACGGAGTTCAGCTACCAGCTCCTCCAGGGCATGGACTTCCTGGAGCTCTACCGGCGGTACGGCTGCACCCTGCAGACCGGCGGCAGCGACCAGTGGGGCAACCTCACGGCGGGCATCGACCTGATCCACCGCCTGGAGCCGGACGCCGTGGTGCACGCCATGGGCACGCCGCTGATGCTCAAGTCGGACGGCACCAAGTTCGGCAAGTCCGAGGGCGGCGCGGTCTGGCTCGACCCGGCGATGACGACGCCGTACGCGTTCTACCAGTTCTGGCTGAACACGGACGACCGGGACATCTCGACGTACATGCGGATCCTGTCCTTCAAGTCCCGCGAGGAGCTGGAGGAGATCGAGAAGCAGACCCAGGAGCGTCCGCAGGCGCGCGCCGCGCAGCGTGCGCTCGCCGAGGAGCTGACCACGCTGGTGCACGGCGCGGACCAGTGCGCCGCGGTCATCGCCGCGTCCAAGGCCCTCTTCGGCCAGGGCGAGCTCGCCGGGCTGGACGAGGCGACGCTGGCCGCGGCCCTCTCCGAGCTGCCGCGCGTCGAGGTCGCCGAGCTCGGTCCGGTCGTGGACCTGCTCGCCGAGGTCGGTCTGGTGGCGAGCAAGTCCGCCGCCCGGCGCACGGTCAAGGAGGGCGGTGCCTACGTGAACAACGTGAAGGTCGCCGCCGAGGACGCCGTGCCGGCCCGCGAGGATCTGCTGCACGGGCGGTGGCTCGTCCTGCGCCGCGGCAAGAAGAACCTGGCCGCGGTGGAGGTCACGGCGGGCTGACCCGCCCGCACGCCCGCACCACGGCACGCCCGCACCACGCGAGCGCGAAAGGGGCCGGTCCGCGTGGACCGGCCCCTCCGTGTGCGGCTAAGCCCGTCGTTTGTTGCCGCGGAGCATCGTGTACGCCGCGTCACCGAGGCCGACGACCACGAGAGCCGCGACCAGCTGGAGCGCGTGCCTGCCCCAGTCGATGCCCTTGGTCTCGTTGATGCCGAACTGAGTCGCGAGCCAGTTGCCCAGAACGGCTCCGATGATGCCGAACACCGTGGTCAGCCAGAGAGGACTGTGCTGCTTCCCGGGGAGGATCGCCTTGGCGATCAGACCCAGCACGAAACCCACGATGATGGCCCACAACCAGCCCATAGCTGCCTCCTAGTCGGCTCAGATGAGCATTACGGCCAGTCTCGACCCGTCCGCCATACGGCGCATGTCGGGCTCGGCCATACGTGGCGCGGCGCAGGAGGGGCACCGGGATGAGGCCCGCCCCGGTCTCGTAGGCTGCGCAGCCGCGGCGTAACGTTGAGGGGCCGGACCGGGGCAGGTACCGCGGAGAGTCCGGCACAGCGGACAGGGCGGTGGAATGTGATGCGGAAGCAGAGCAGCGGCCAGGTCTTCCGGATCACGGGGGCCCGGCAGGGTCTCGCGGAGGACGTGCGCGGCAGGCAGCGACGGTACGTGATCTCGATGTCGGTCCGTACGGTGTCGGTGGTGGCCGCCGCCGTGCTGTGGAACGTCGAGCGGCACGTCGCGCTCGTCGCTCTGGTGCTCGGGGTTCTCCTGCCGTACATCTCCGTCGTGATCGCCAACGCCGGGCGGGAGTCGCCGCCTTCGCTGCCGTCGACGTTCGTGCCCGCTCCTTCTCGGCCAATGCTCGCGCCGCCCGTCGCGGCAGCCGCCGCGGAATCCGTCCCGGAAGATCCCCTGGGCCCCGCGCACGACCAGCGACGCGGTGCCGCGCACGAGCCGAACTGACCGTCGACGTTGCGCCAAGCTCAAGAAAACCTCAGATCAATCGTGTAGTTCCAGTGCCGGTCGGCGGGTCCCCCATGACATACTTCGTACGCGCTCCGCATCCCCCGTCGGAGCGACAGACCGACGCCGGGCAGCTCCCCCCGTGGCTGCTCGGCGTCGCCTTGTTCGCAGCACTTGGACGCGACTGTGAGTGACGAAAACCCGATCTGTTCCGCCAAGGGCTGCCGCGTCGCAGCGGTGTGGGTACTGGCCTGGAACAACCCCAAGATCCACACCCCGGAGCGGCGCAAGACCTGGCTCGCGTGCGGTGAACACCGCGAGCACCTCTCCCAGTTCCTCGGCGTGCGCGGCATGCTGAAGGACGTCGTGCCGCTCGACGAGTGGCGGGCGCGCGAGGCCGCCGACGGGGACGGCTAGCCGCCGATCGCCGACATCGGGCGGTCCGGCTGCAGGAACGACGGGTCGTCGAGGCCGGAGCCGGCCTTCTTGCCCCACATCGCGAGCTTCCAGATGCGGGCGATCTCCTCGTCCGAGCCGTCCGCCGTGTCGTCGGGCGCGGCGCGCAGGGCCGCGCGCAGGTCCGTTTCCTCGGTGGCGAAGAGGCAGGTGCGCACCTGGCCGTCGGCCGTCAGGCGGGTGCGGTCGCAGGCCGAGCAGAACGGGCGGGTGACGGAGGCGATGACGCCGACGCGGTGCGGGCCGCCGTCCACGATCCAGCGCTCGGCGGGCGCGGAACCGCGCTCCTGCGAGCCCTCCTCGGTGAGCTCGAAGCGGGTGCGCAGGGACTGCAGGATGTCACCCGCGGTGATCATGCCGTCGCGCTTCCAGCCGTGCTGGGCGTCGAGGGGCATCTGCTCGATGAAGCGGAGCTCGTAGTCGTTCGCGACGGCCCAGGCGAGGAGGTCGGGGGCCTCGTCGTCGTTCAGCCCGGGCATCAGGACGGTGTTGACCTTGACGGGGGTGAGGCCGGCGTCGCGGGCCGCTTCGAGGCCTTCGAGGACGTCCTTGTGGCGGTCGCGCCGGGTGAGCGTCTTGAAGACGTCGGGGCGCAGGGTGTCCAGGGAGACGTTGACCCGGTCGAGTCCGGCGGCCTTGAGGGCCGCAGCGGTGCGCTTGAGACCGATGCCGTTCGTCGTCAGGGACATCTTGGGGCGGGGCTCCAGCTGGGCGCAGCGCTCGACGATGCCGACGAGGCCGGGGCGCAGCAGGGGCTCGCCGCCGGTGAAGCGGACCTCGGTGATGCCGAGCTGTGTGACGGCGATGCGGATCAGGCGGACGATCTCGTCGTCGGTGAGCAGGTCCGGCTTGGCCAGCCACTGCAGGCCTTCCTCCGGCATGCAGTAGGTGCACCGCAGATTGCAGCGGTCGGTCAGCGATACGCGCAGGTCAGTGGCTACGCGGCCAAACGTGTCGATGAGCACTGCGGCCCCCTCCCCGGCGGTCCGATACGGATGGGTCCCATGGGTCCCACTGCCTTCGACCTTACGCGACACCTCTGACAACGCCATGGGCCATTTGCCACGAGGAACGGTACGGCCGCGTCGTAGGACTCTACGACGCGGCCGCTACGAACATGTGAACAAATGCCGGTCAGTGGGCTCCGACGCCGGTGAGGGACTTGACCTCCAGCTCGGCGTACTTGCCCTTGTCCGGCTCCTCCTTGGAGAGGAGCGAGCCGAGCCAGCCGAGCAGGAAGCCCAGCGGGATGGAGATCAGGCCCGGGTTCTCCAGCGGGAAGAAGTCGAAGTTCGCGTCGGGGAACATCGAGCTGGGCTTGCCCGAGACGACCGGTGAGAACAGCACCAGGCCGACGGCGGCGATGAGGCCTCCGTAGATCGACCAGAGCGCGCCCTGCGTGGTGAACCTCTTCCAGAAGAGGCTGTAGAGGATCGTCGGCAGGTTCGCGGAGGCGGCGACCGCGAAGGCGAGGGCGACGAGGCCCGCCACGTTCAGATCGCGGGCCAGGGCTCCGAGCGCGATGGAGACGATGCCGATGAAGACGGTCGACCAGCGGGCCGCCTTCATCTCCTCCTTCTCGGTGGCCTTCCCCTTGCGGATGACGTTCGCGTAGATGTCGTGCGCGAAGGACGACGACGAGGCGAGGGTGAGGCCCGCGACGACCGCGAGGATCGTGGCGAAGGCGACCGCGGAGATCACCGCGAGCAGGATCGCGCCGCCGGTCGAGTCGCCACCGCCGCCGATCTCCAGGGCGGCGAGCGGCGCCGCCGTGTTGCCCGCCTTGTTCGAGGCGATGATCTCGCCGGGCTTGAGCAGGGCGGCGGCACCGAAGCCGAGGACGATCGTCATCAGGTAGAAGGCGCCGATGATGCCGATGGCCCAGTTCACGGACTTCCGGGCGGCCTTGGACGTGGGCACGGTGTAGAAGCGGATCAGGATGTGCGGCAGGCCCGCGGTGCCCAGGACCAGGGCGATGCCGAGCGAGATGAAGTCCAGCTTCGAGGTGCCGGAGACCCCGTACTTGAGGCCGGGCTCCAGGAAGGCCGAGCCCTTGCCGCTGTTGGAGGCGGCCGTGCCGAGCAGGTCGGAGACGTTGAAGTTGAACTTCAGCAGGATCAGGAAGGTGATGAGGACGGTGCCGGTGATGAGCAGGACGGCCTTGACCATCTGCACCCAGGTGGTGCCCTTCATGCCGCCGATGGTGACGTAGACGATCATCAGGACGCCGACCAGGGCGACGATGAGGATCTTGCCCGCGTCGCTGGTGATGCCGAGCAGCAGCGAGACCAGGACGCCCGCGCCCGCCATCTGCGCGAGCAGGTAGAAGATCGAGACGACGATCGTGGAGGTGCCCGCGGCGGTACGGACGGGACGCTGGCGCATGCGGTACGCGAGGACGTCGCCCATCGTGTAGCGCCCGGAGTTGCGCAGCGGCTCGGCGACCAGGAGGAGCGCCACGAGCCAGGCGACCAGGAAGCCGATGGAGTAGAGGAAGCCGTCGTATCCGAAGAGGGCGATGGCGCCGGCGATGCCGAGGAAGGACGCGGCGGACATGTAGTCGCCGGAGATCGCGAGGCCGTTCTGGAAGCCGGTGAACTGGCGGCCGCCCGCGTAGAAGTCGGCGGCGCTCTTGGTCTGCCGGCCGGCCCACACGGTGATGAAGAGGGTGGCGACGACGAAGGCGGCGAAGAGGCTGATGATCAGCGGCCGGTGCTCGGAGGCGTCGGACGCGGCCGCCAGGTCGATGACGGCGGTGTGCGCGGGGCTCATGCGTCGCCCTCCGTGCGGGACTCCGTGCGGGTGTCCATGCGGGTCTCCATGCGGGACTTGATCCCCTCGGCCTTCGGGTCGAGCTGCGCCGCCGCGTGGCGCGAGTAGAACCAGGCGATGAGGAAGGTGGTCAGGAACTGCCCGAGGCCGAGGATCAGGGCCACGTTGATGTTGCCGAAGAGCTTGGTGCCCATGAAGTCGCCCGCGTAGTTGGAGAGCAGGACGTACACGAGGTACCAGGCGATGAAGGCGATGGTGAGCGGGAAGGCGAACGAGCGGTGCGAGCGGCGCAGTTCACCGAATTCCGAGCTCCCCTGCACCTGGATGAACTCCTCCGTGGAGGGCGCGTGGGGAGCGGGTTCTTTTCCTGCGCCACCCTTCGAAGGGGGCGGTGCGTCGGTGGCCACGGAGTCTCCTCGTGGTGCGGGTGGGGTGGGGACGGACAGTTGTTCCATGGGTTCTCTGGCCTCACGTCCGGCGTGACGCGGATCACGTGTGCCACGGATGGCGATGCTAAGGCCACGGGACGTGATCCGACAGGGGTTGATGTTGCTTCCGTTGTCTGCTCAACGTCCCCGGACCGCGCACGACGCGCCCCCGCTGCCCGGTTTCTGCCGGAACGCAGTCGGAACACGGCCAGAAGGCAGCCAGGAGGCATTGCTGGCCTGGGAGTTCGGGGGATAGCTTCACCCTGCACGCCCGTCATGTACCTGCCCGAGCACCAGCTGTGTTCGGGCAGTTCCGTATCCGGATGATGTGGAGATCCCATGGCTCATCTGCGTTCCAGACGTCGTACGGCGCTCACCGTGCCGCTCGGCCTCGCGCTCGCCGCCTCGGTCGGCTTCGTGCCCGGCGCCGCGACCGCGGCTCCGAACGAGTCCCCCGCCCCCGTGTCGGCGCAGACCGCGAAGGACGCCCCCGTCTTCGCGTACGTCGTCAACACCCGCACGGACCGCAAGACGCTCGCGTACGTCAAGAAGGCGATAGCCAGGGCCGGCGGCTCCGTCGTCGTCACGCACGAGAAGATCGGCGTCATCGTCGTCCACTCGACGGACCAGGACTTCGGCAGGCGAATACGCGACGTGCGCGGCGTCCAGTCCGCGGGCGCGACCCACACCGCGCCGCTGAAGTCGGCCGCCACCACGGACGACGGCAAGGCGAAGGTGCTGTCCGCCGCCGAGGCCAAGGCCCTGAAGAAGAGCGCCGCGCCGGGCACCGAGCCGATGGAAGCCGACCAGTGGGACCTGCGGGCGATCGGCGCCGACAAGGCCGCGAAGATCAACCCGGGCAGCAAGAAGGTCACCGTCGCCGTGATCGACACCGGCGTCGACGACACCCACCCGGACCTCGCCCCCAACTTCTCGGCCGCGCAGTCCGCGAGCTGTGTCGGCGGCAGGCTCGACACCTCACCCGGGGCCTGGCGTCCGGCGAAGAAGGAGCACTACCACGGCACGCACGTGGCCGGTGAGATCGGCGCCGCGCGCAACGGCGTCGGCGTCGCGGGCGTGGCGCCGGGCGTGAAGATCGCGGGCATCAAGGTGGCCGACCCGGTCGACGAGCTGTTCTACCCGGAGAACGTGGTCTGCGCCTTCGTGTTCGCCGCCGAGCACAGCGTCGAGATCACCAACAACAGCTACTACGTGGACCCGTGGCTGTACAACTGCAAGGACGACCCGGACCAGAAGGCGATCCTCGACGCGGTCAACCGCGCGCAGCTGTACGCGCAGAAGAAGGGCACCCTCAACGTCGCCTCCGCGGGCAACTCCAACCACGACCTGGACGCGGACGCGATCGTCGACGACTCCAGCCCGGACGACTCCACTCCGGTGACCCGCACGATCGACCCGCACGAGTGCCTCGACGTGCCGACCCAGCTGCCGGGCGTCGTCACGACCAGCGCGACGGGCGTCAAGAACCTCAAGTCGTCGTATTCCAGCTACGGCAAGGGTGTCGTCGACGTGACGGCCCCGGGCGGCGACAAGTACCAGCTGCCGACCGACACCCCGTCGAAGAACGGCAACATCCTCTCCACCATGCCGGGCGGCGAGTACGGCTGGCTGCGCGGCACGTCGATGGCGGCGCCGCACGCCTCGGGTGTCGCCGCGCTGATCAAGTCGACGCACCCCAAGGCGGGCCCCGCCGAGCTGCAGCGGATCCTGAAGAAGCAGGCCGACCGCCTGGAGTGCCCCACCACGCCGTACGACCCCGACGGCGACGGTGACGTCGACGCGGTCTGCGAGAGCGGCGGCGCGCACAAGAACGGCTTCTACGGCAGCGGCCTCGTCGACGCGCTCGACGCCGTGAAGAAGAAGTGACGGGGAGACAGAACGTGAGCGAGTCCACCAAGTCCCGCAAGTCCTCTGAGTCCTCTGAGACCTCTGGGTCTTCCAAGGCCCACATATCCGCTGCCGCCTTCCTGCGCTCCCGCCGCGCGCTGGCCCTGCCGCTCGGCGTCGCGATGGTCTCGGCCGTCGCCTTCCTGCCGGGGACGGCGTCCGCGCGGCCCGCCGCGGTACCGGACTCTCCGGCGTCGGCTTCAGCTTCGACGTCGGCTTCGGCTTCGTCCTCGGACGCCTCGTCGATGAGTTACGTCGTGAACGTCCGGCCCGGCAAGGGGAGTTCGGAGCGCGCCAAGAAGGCGATCGCCAAGGCCGGCGGCGACGTCGTCATCGCGTACGACAAGATCGGCGTCATCGTCGTCCACTCGGCGAACCCCGACTTCGCCAAGACGATCCGCCAGGTGAAGGGCGTCGACTCGGCGGGCGCGACGCGGACGGCCCCGCTGTCCGCCCAGTCGGACAACGCCCTCGAGTCGGAGCGGCCGCTGACCGCCGCGGAGGCGAAGGCCGCGGCCGGGAAGGCCTCGGCGGGCCAGGACGAGCTGGAGCCGCTGCAGTGGGACCTGCCCGCCATGAAGGCGGACAAGGCGCACGAGATCTCCCTCGGCAGCCGCAAGGTCACGGTCGGCGTGCTCGACTCCGGTGTCGACGACACGCACCCCGACATCGCGCCGAACTTCGACCGCGGGGCGTCCGCGAGCTGCCTGGGCGGCGTGCCCGTCCAGAAGGACAACGCGTGGCGGCCGGTGGCCGGGGAGAGCGACCACGGCATGCACGTGGCGGGCACGGTCGCCGCCGCGAAGAACGGCACCGGTGTCACCGGCGTCGCGCCGGGTGTGAAGGTCGCGAGCCTGAAGGTGGCGGAGCCCAAGACCGGCATGTACTACACGGAGGCCGTCGTCTGCGGCTTCGTGTGGGCGGCCGACCATGGCGTCGACGTCACCAACAACAGCTATTACACCGACCCGTGGCTGTTCAACTGCACGACGGACGACGACCAGAAGGCGCTGGTCGACGCGGTCGGGCGGGCCTCGAAGTACGCGGAGCGCAAGGGCGCGGTGAACGTCGCGGCCGCGGGCAACGCGAAGACCGACCTCGCCCAGGACGAGATCATCGACAAGTCGAGCCCCAACGACACCACTCCGGTGCCGCGGACCATCAAGACCAAGGACTGCTTCGACCTCCCGTCGCAGCTTCCGGGGGTCGTGACGGTCTCCGCCACCGGTGCGAAGGGCATCAAGGCGTCGTACTCGAACTACGGCCACGGCGTCATCGACATCACGGCACCGGGCGGCGACTCCACCAAGTACCAGGCGCCGAACCCGCCGGCCGTCGACGGCCGGATCCTGTCGACGCTGCCGGGCGGCAAGTTCGGCTACAAGGGCGGCACGTCGATGGCGTCGCCGCACGCCGCGGGCGTGGCCGCGCTGCTCAAGTCGACGCACCCGCACGCCTCGGCCAAGCGGATCAAGGAACTGCTCCACCGTCAGGCCGACGCGATGGCCTGCACCGACCCGTACGACTTCGACGGCGACGGCAAGGTGGACGCGGTCTGCGAGGGCGGCCGGAACAAGAACGGCTTCTACGGCGTGGGCATGGCCGACGCGTTGGACGCCGTGCGCAAGTAGCAGCACTCAAGTAGCACCACATCACCGCATCGCGGTGGCGAGGGCCGGGCGGTTCGTGAGCCGCCCGGCCCTCAGCACTCCCCTGGTCAGCAGGGCCTGGGCCGCCAGGTATGTGAGCATGATCGCGAAGTCGGGCCTCGGCGGCTGCGGCCAGTCGGCGACGCCGGTCGCGATCAGGGTGTCCGAGAGCAGGAACAGCGCCCCGCCCGCGGCCGCCGTGACGCCGAGCGTGGTCGCGCCGAGCGCCATGGCGGTGAGCAGCAGGCTGTAGCCCGCGACGGGCCCCCGCATGTCGGCCGGCAGATCCGGCCAGAGCAGCGCCACGGTGCCGGCGAGCGCGAGGGCGTACGCGGCCACGAGTGCCGCGCCCCGCGCGCGGGGCGACCCACCGCCGCGCGCGTACCTGTGGGTGTCGCCGTACCGCTTGAAGAGCACGAGGTAGCAGACGTGTCCGGCGGCGAAGGACCCCATCCCGGCGAGGAACGCGGGCTCGGCGTCGAAGAGCAGGAGGGTGTCGCCGCCCCAGCCGCAGAGGAGGGCGGCGATCAGCAGCCGTGGCCCTTTCCGTGTGGCGACGTACGCCGCGAGGAGGGGCATGAGCAGGGGCTTGAAGACGGCGTGGCCGGGGCCGGAGTCGGCGAGGAGTGCGACGAAGTCGCCGAGCGCGGCGGCGCCGAAGGCACCGAGGAGCAGCCCCGGCGGCGGCCGCCCCGTCACGCCGCCCGCTCCGGGACCGGCGCGTCGGAGGCGGCGGGCAGCGGAGCCGGTGACGCCTCGGGGGCCTGCGGCTGCCAGCCGGGGCCGCGGAAGACCCGCCCGGCCCGCTCCCGCCAACCCGCCGCCGCCCGCAGGTCCTTGGCGATGGCGACGTACTCGTGGGTCGCCACGCGCAGGGGGTTGTACGTGTTGATGTTCTTCGTCAGCCCGTAGACAGGGCGGTCGGTCTCGGCGACCCAGGAGCCGAACAGCCGGTCCCAGACGATGAGAATGCCGCCGAAGTTCCGGTCCAGATAGCCGCCTTGGGACGCGTGGTGCACGCGGTGGTGCGAGGGCGTGTTGAAGACGTACTCGATGGGGCGGGGCAGCTTGCCGATGCGCTCGGTGTGGATCCAGAACTGGTAGACCAGGTTGGCCGAGGAGCAGAACGCGAGCGCCGCCGGGTGGACGCCGCAGGCGATGAGCGGCAGGTAGAACGGCCACACCGTGAGGCTCGTCCAGGGCTGGCGCAGTGCCGTCGTGAGGTTGAACTTGCGGCTGGAGTGGTGCACGACGTGGCAGGCCCACAGGATGCGGATGACGTGGTGGCCGCGGTGCGACCAGTAGTAGAAGAAGTCCTGGGCGAGGAGCATCAGCGGGATGGTCCACCACAGGACGGGCACGCGCAGCGGTGTCAGCGCGTAGACGCCCGAGTAGATCGCGACGATCGGGATCTTCCACAGCAGGTCGAAGACGAGGCTGCCGAGCCCCATGGTGATGCTGGTGGCGGCGTCCTTCGTCTCGTACCCGGCGGCGTCCTCGTCGGGATGGATCCGGTGGCTCACGATCTCGACGACGGTGAGCAGCACGAAAGCCGGGATGGACCACAGCACGACATCGGGCAGGTTCGGGGACATGCGTGCACCGTAGAACGGCTGCAGGCGCACGACTAGGGGTTGTTACCGACAAGTATTACCGGCGGTACGGGAGCGGTTGTTGGTGATCCTCACCAAAGATCCGACTTCAAACGGCAGGGGGGCTCCTGGCCCCCCTGCCCGTCCGCTCACCAGACCCGTACCGACGCCCCCGCCGCGAACACGGGACTCGTCGCGTCGGCGGGGGCCTCCTTGAGGGGTTCGTCCAGTTCCCCCACCGTGGGGCCCACGCGTGCGGCGATCCGGCCGAGCCGTTCCAGGTCGAAGCCGTAGACGCGGGCCGCGTTGCCGCCGACCATGGCCGCGATCTCCTCCCTGGGGAGGCCGGCGTACGCGGTGCGGAGGCCTTCGCGCGAGTAGGGGTACGTTCCCTCGTCGTGGGGGTAGTCGCTGCCCCACATGATCTTGTCGAGGCCGATCCGGTCGCGCAGCGCCGCCTCGTGGGGGCGCATGAAACTGGCGCCCACGAAGCAGTTGTCGCGCCACACTTCGGAGGGGCCCTTGCCCATCGCGTCGGCGAGACCCGCGCCGAACTTCGACTCGGCCGTCTCCGCGCCGCCGGCCCTCCGCGCCGCCGCGACGAGGCGCCCGTGGTAGTAGTCCAGCATGTCGAGCACTCCGGGGACCCAGCCCGAGCCCTGCTCGGTGAGGACCAGCTTGAGGTCCGGGTGGCGGCGGAAGGCCCCGCCGAAGACGAGGTGCCACAGCGCGCGGTGCGAGAACCACGTCGTCTCGACCATGAACACCGCGCGCGCGGCCGGCTCCTCGCCGAGCGGCGGCGAGGCCGAGCCCGCGTGGTGGTTGACCGGCACGCCCAGTTCGGCGCAGGCCGCCCAGATCGGGTCGTACGTCGACGAGTAGAGCTCGGGCAGGCCCGAACCCGGTGGCGTGCCGGGCAGCATGAGGCCGCCCGTCAGGCCCGCCTTCGCCGACCGGTGGATCTCCTCGACGGCCAGGTCGACGTCGTTCAGGAGGATCTGGAAGACGCCCGCCCTGCGTCCCGGGGCGGCCGCGCAGAAGTCCGCGAGCCAGCGGTTGTGGGCGCGCAGACCGGCCCAGCGCTGCTCGAACTCCTCCCGGGTCGGCGCGGGGGCCATCAGGGACGCCGAGGGGAAGAACGGCGGGATGGTGTTCGGGAAGACGACCTCGGCGACGATGCCGTCCGCTTCGAGCTCGGCGACGCGGCGGTCCGAGTTCCAGTTGCGGTCGGCGGTGTCCGCGAGGAGGTCCTCGTACGGATTGACGTAGGTGGCCGCCCACGCGTCGAACGCGTCGTGGTGGCGCGACTCCAAGTAGGGCCGGTAGTCGAGGAGATCGGCGCCCGCGTGGCAGTCGGCGGAGATGACGGTGTAGCGGTCCCCGGTCATCGGGTCACCCCCAGAGTCGGGAAGTCGTGGTCGGTCAGCCAGTGGCGGCCCACCTCGCGCGAGCGCGCCCAGGAGGCGGCCACGGCTTCCTGGTCGTCGGCCTGGCCGAGCTCGGCGGGTGTCGGGCCGATGCGGCGCGCCAGCGGCGCGAGCTTCTCCGTGTCGAAGCCGAAGACCTCCGCGGCGGCGAGGCCCAGCATGCGGCGGGTCTCCGCCACGGGGATGTCGTGGAAGGTCTTCCGCAGCCAAGCGCGCGTGTCGGGCCAGGTGCCCTCGGGGTGCGGGAAGTCGCTGCCCCAGAGGATGTTGTCGACGCCGATCTCGTACCGCTGGGCGAGCTCGCGGCGCTTGGTGTTGGTGGCGCAGACGAAGATCTGCCGGTCCAGGTACTCGTGCGGCGGGCGCTTCAGCTCCGCGAACGGGGAGAGCTTCTTTCCGCCGTGCGCGCCCAGGTAGAGGCGGTCCATGAACCACAGGAGGTTCGGCAGCCACCAGCAGCCGGACTCCGCGACGCCGAACCTCAGCCCGGGATGGCGTTCGAAGACGCCGGACCAGAGCATGAACCACAGCGGCCGCGCGGGCCACCAGGTCACTTCGGAGACGTAGATCCCGAGGTGGTCCCCGTACTCGTGGCGGGGCGCCGCTCCGGAGTGGGTGACCACGGGCATCGCGCACTCGGCGGCCGCGGCCCACACGGGGTCGTAGCGCCGGTCGTGGTAGGGCGCCTTGTCGACCCACATGGAGGGGATCATCAGCGCGCCGAGCCCCGACTCCTTGGCGCGGCGCACTTCGGCGACGACGCGGTCGACGTCCCCGGTGATGGGCAACAGGGCGACCCCGCAGTGCCGTTCGGGGTGCTCGGACACGAAGTCGGCCAGCCAGCGGTTGTGCGCCTGGGCGCCCGCCATGCCGAGCTCCGGGTCCTGGTCCCCGGAGAGGCCGAGGCCCACTCCGAAGGGTGCGGCGGTCTGGCTGTCGACGGCGTCCGCGTCGGGGAAGACGACTTCGGCGGCCACTCCGTCGCCGTCGAGTTCCTTGAGGCGCTGCGCGCTGTCCCAGCCGCCGCGCAGGCCCTCTTCGTTGTCCTGGAACCACTTGGCGGCGAACGCGTCGTTGCGGATGCCGAGCCGGGTCGCCTCCTCGCGGCGGGCGCCGCGCTCGCCGAGGAAGGCGTCGAAGTCCCGGTGGAAGCGGCTGTCGAGGTAGGGCCGGTACTCCTCGGTGGGGAGTCCGGCGTGGCAGTCGGAGGAGATGATCAGGTACGGGTCCTGCGGATTCCGGTGACCTTGGTCGCTCATGGGTGGCGCTCCCTTCAGTCCAGGATGAAGTTCTCCAGGTACGCCGGGTCGGACCGGTCGAGCATCGACCTCGACCGCGCCCGGATCTGCCGGTCGCTGTGCTCGCTCGCCGGGAGCAGCCAGAAGCGGTCGGCGGCGATGCCCTCGGCCACGAAGTCCGCGACCTCTTCGACGGGGGTGAACTCCACCTCCTGGCCCGCCTCCCGCATCGCGGCCTCCCACTGGTCGAGGCTGCGGTAAGGGGTCCTGCGGGGGCGGGACTTGGCGTACCGGTCGGGCCGGTTGCGGTGCGACTCCCACAGGCCGGTGCGGAGCATGTGGGGTCCGGGGAAGAGCACGGAGGCGCCCACGCGCGCGTGCTCCGCCTTCAGATGGGCGTACAGCGACTCGGTCATCGTCACCACGGCGGCCTTGGTGACGGCGTACACGGAGGCGGTGGGCAGTGGCGCGATGCCGCCGTCCCCGGAGGAGGTGTTGACGACGTGGCCAGGGTCGCCGCCCGCGATCATCCGGGGCACGAAGGCCTGGATGCCGTGGAAGACACCCCAGACGTTGACTTCGAAAGCCCACTTCCAGTCGTTCGGCTCGTGTTCCCACATGCGGCCCTCGGCGCCCGAGCCGACCCCCGCGTTGTTGCACAGCACGTGGACGGCGCCGAACCTCTCGTACGCCTCATCGGCGAGGGCGAAGACCTGCTCGCGCGCCCCGACGTCGACCACGCGCGCGTGCACGGTCGCGCCGTCCTCGCGCAGTTCCGCCGCGGCCTTCTCCAGGGCGCCCTCCTCGACGTCGGCGAGGACCACTTTCAGGCGGTCCGCCGCGAACCGCCGCGCCATGGCAAGCCCGATGCCGCTCGCCGCGCCCGTGACGACGGCGACCTGCCCCGCACGCAGCTCCATCTCAGACGCTCCCCTCGGGCGGCCCGTCGAGGATCTGCGCCGGGTCGTCGTAGCGCTGGTGGATGTAGGGCAGCAGGGCCTGTGCGCTGACGCGCTCGACGACGCGGCCCTGCTGGTCGGTGGTCTTCTCGCCGATGGTGATCTCGACGAGCGTGCGCACCGGCAGATCGGCCACCGGGTCGTACATCGACTCGCGCAGTACGACGTCCCCGGTGACGGCCTCCAGCTTGCGGACCTTCTCGTTCCGTACGCAGTGCACGAGCACCGGGTCCGCGTCGAAGCCCGAACCGTCCACCGCGGGCAGGAACTTGAAGTAGAAGTCGGTCTTCCGCGTCGGCTCCGGCAGCGGCAGGGAGCCGCTGACCGCGCCGCGCACCTCCACGAACGCGATGCCGTGCCGGGCGAGCCTGGCCCGCACCACCAGGCCGTCGCGCTCGACCTCCACCTCGCCGAGCTTCTTCGGCTCGCCGAAGACCTCACGGCCGCCGATCAGGGCCCGCTCGTGGGTCATCGGCATCACCAGCGGATACCAGCCCGCCACGCCCGCGTGCTCGGCCGCGACGGCGACGGAGCCCGCGCCCAGCGGGTAGCCCGGCAGGTCGACCTTGCTGATGTTCGCCCGCACCAGGGGCCGCCCGGTGGGCTTCAGCGGCGGCGGCAGGACGGCGGCGACCGTGTCCGGGTCGCTCTCCCAGACGGCCACCACGCCCGTGGACCAGATGTCGGGGAGCCTGGAGCTCGCGGTGCGCGCGGCGGCGATCTCCGCCTCGTCGCGCGCTCCGTAGCGAATGCGTGCCATGTCGTACCACCCTTCGTCAGCGCGGACTCGGGCCCGCGGCCGGGACTTGCGGCGGTTCTGTAACACAGTTACAACAGGACTCGTGAAGGGTAAAGAGAAGTCCGGTGCGCATCTGGACCGGGAGCAGGTTCTCGACACGGCCGCGCGCCTCGTCAAGCGGCACGGCCCACGCGCGCTGACGATGCGCGCGCTCGCCGCCGAGCTCGGCACCGCCGTCACCTCGATCTACTGGCACGTCGGCAACCGCGAGTCGCTCCTGGACGCCCTCGTCGAGCGCACCCTCGCCGACCTCGGCGAGGTCCGCGCCACCGGCCGCACCCCCGCGCAGCGCGTCGCCTCCGTGGCCCGCGCCCTGCGCCACCAGCTCCTCGACCACCCGCACCTGGTCGCGATGGTCCACGAACGGGGCCTGACGGAACGGATGTTCCTGCCCGCCCAGCGGGCCCTCGTCCACGAGGTCCACCGGGCGGGCCTGCGCGGCGTCCGCGCCGCCGAGGCGGTGCGCGCCGTCCAGGTCCACGTCGTCGGCCACGTCCTGGTCGAGCGCTATCGCGAACGCGCCCCCGAGCAGCACCCCGGCGAGGACGAGCTGTGGACGGCTCAGGCGGCCGAGCAGGACGGCGCGCTCGCCCGCGCGCTGGCCGGACCCGTCGACGCGGAGGCGCTCTTCGCCACCTCCGTCCGGGCTCTGGTGGCCGGGCTTCTCGGACCGGCGCCCTGACTGTCAGTCGCGGCCCGTATCCTCATGGACCATGCTCGAAGACCGCACGACCGCAGCGTCCGCAGTGCCCTGGCCGGCCGCGTATCCAACGGGGTACGCGGTCGTCGACGTGGAGACCACCGGCCTGGCCCGCGACGACCGCATAGTGTCGGCCGCCGTCTACCGCGTGGACGCCCGGGGCGAGATCGAGGACCACTGGTACACGCTGGTCAACCCCCAGCGCGATCCGGGCCCGGTCTGGATCCACGGGCTCACCGGCGAGATGCTCGCGGACGCGCCGCTCTTCAAGGACATCGCCGAGGAGTTCGCGGGACGCCTGGACGGCCGCGTCCTCGTCGCGCACAACGCGGTCTTCGACTGGTCGATGATCGCGCGGGAGTACGCGCGCGCGGAGCGCCTGGCCCCCGTGCGCCAACGCCTGTGCACCATCGCCCTCTCCAAGGAGCTGGCGCTCCCGCTGCCCAACCACAAGCTGGAGTCCCTGGCCGCGCACTTCGGCGTCGAGCAGCGCCACGCGCACAACGCCCTCGACGACGCCCGCGTGCTCGCCGAGGCGTTCCGCCCGAGCCTGCACGCCGCGGCGGGCGGCAATGTCCGCCTGCCGCTCCTGGAGTGCCGTCCGCTGACCGAGTGGTCCGACGGCGCGCCGCGCGTCGTCCGCCAGTCGACGGGGCCCGCGCCGTCCTCCTCGTACCGGCCGGGCAGTTGGCGCCCCTCGCGCAAGCGCCCGCCGTGCCCGTATCCGAACCCAGGGCGTTACGAACCGGGCAAACCACTCAAGCAGGGCATGCGGGTGGCGTTCTCCGGAGACACCTCCGTGGAGCGCGAACTCCTGGAGGACCGGGCCGTCGAGGCCGGGCTGCACATCGCGACGAGTGTGTCCCGTCTCACGAGCCTCCTCGTCACGAACGACCCGGACTCCGGCACCTCCAAGACCGTCAAGGCGCGCTCGTTCGGCACGCCGGTGATCGACGAGGCGGCCTTCGGACAGCTCCTCCAGGACGTGGCGCCCGCCACGGAGTCGTAACCGAGCAGGCGTCAGACGGGTGATTGCGGGCGACTCGCCCACGGGCGGCTCGCCCCGCACCGCCCCCGCGTCCCACCCTGTGGCGCATGGCACGTTGCGAGGTCTGCGGAAACGACTACGGCATGTCCTTCGAAGTGCACGCGCAAGGCGCGGTGCACGTCTTCGACTGCTTCTCCTGCGCCATCCACCGCATGGCGCCCATCTGCGAGCACTGCCGGTGCCGCATCATCGGCCAGGGCGTCGAGGTGGAGGGGCACTGGTACTGCGGCGCCCACTGCTCGCGCGCGGAGGGGCGGGTGGGCATCATCGACAAGGTCTGACCGGCCCCGCCTCCGGGCGGCCGCCGACCCCACCCCCGGGCAGGCACCCCACAGACCTAGAGGTACGGTCGTGGGGTGTACCGCTTCCTCCTGACCCGGCAGTGGGTGATCCTCACCCTTATCGCCCTCGTCCTCATCCCCGTGATGGTCGAGCTGGGTTTCTGGCAGCTGCACCGCCACCAGAACCGCGTCGCGCAGAACCACCGGGTCGCCGAGGCGCTGGCCGCCGCCCCGGTCCCGGCGGAGAAGATCACCTCACCCGGCCACGAGGTGCCCAAGAAGGACCTGTACCGCCGGGTGAGCGCCAAGGGGACGTTCGACACGGAGCACGAGGTCGTCGTGCGGCGCCGCACCAACTCCGACGACGAGGTCGGCTTCCACGTCCTGACGCCCTTCGTCCTTGCGGACGGCAAGGTCCTGCTCGTCAACCGCGGCTGGATCCCGGCCGAAGGACCGCAGACCGCCTTCCCCAAGATCCCCGCCCCCCCGAAGGGTGAGATCACCATCACCGGCCGCCTCAAGGCCGACGAGACGTCCGCGGCCAGCGGCATCAAGAACGTCCGCGGCCTGCCGGACCGTCAGATCATGCTGATCAGCAGCGGGCAGCAGGCCGACAGCCTCGGCAAGCAGGTCCTCGGCGGTTATGTCGAGCAGACCTCGCCCGAGCCGGCCGACGGCTCCCCCGAACTGATCGGCGAGCCCGACCACAGCAGCATCGGCGCGCACATGGCGTACGCCGTCCAGTGGTGGCTGTTCGCCTCGGGCGTCCCCGTCGGCTGGGTGGTGCTGGTCCGCAGGGAGCGGCGCGACCGCGCGGCGGCCGCGGCGGCCCCCGCGCCCGAGGCGGCACCGGCGAACGCCTGATCCGGAGACCCGCGCATCCACGCGGCAACAGGTTCGATTGACGGAGCCTTATCCCGGGAAGCCGTTCTGCGTGCATCACCCCATAGAGGACTACGCGCTCATCGGCGATCTCCAGACCGCCGCCCTGGTCGGCAGGGACGGATCCGTGGACTGGCTCTGCCTGCCCCGGTTCGACTCGGCCGCCTGCTTCGCCGCGCTGCTCGGCGACGAGGAGAACGGCCACTGGCGCATCGCGCCGAAGGACGCGGGCCCCTGCACCCGGCGCGCGTACCGGCCGGGCACCCTCGTGCTCGACTCGGAGTGGGAGACCCCGGACGGCACCGTCCGCGTCACCGACTTCATGCCGCAGCGCGACCGCGCCCCCGATGTCGTACGCATCGTCGAGGGCCTGACGGGCAGGGTGACGGTCCGCAGTACGCTCCGCCTCCGTTTCGACTACGGCTCGGTCGTGCCGTGGATGCGCAGGATCGACGGACTCCGCGTGGCCGTCGCCGGCCCCGACGCGGTGTGGCTGCGCAGCGAACCCCAGGTACGCACCTGGGGCGAGGGATTCAGCACGCACTCCGAGTTCACTGTGGAGGCGGGCGAGAAGGTGGCCTTCGTCCTCACCTGGCACCCCTCGCACGAGCCGCGCCCCACCCTCGTCGAGCCCCATGAGGCGCTGCGCGACAGCCTCGCCGACTGGCGGGAGTGGACCGCCCGCTGCCGCTACGACGGGCCGCACCGCGACGCGGTCGTCCGCTCCCTCATCACCCTCAAGGCACTCACCTACGCCCCGACCGGCGGCATCGTGGCCGCCCCCACCACCTCCCTGCCCGAGGAGATCGGCGGCGTACGCAACTGGGACTACCGCTACTCCTGGCTGCGCGACTCCACCCTCACCCTGGGCGCCCTGGTCGCGGCCGGCTATCTGGAGGAGGCCGAGGCGTGGCGCGACTGGCTGCTGCGCGCGGTCGCCGGCAACACCGCCGACCTCCAGATCATGTACGGGATATGCGGTGAGCGGCGGCTTCCTGAGCACGAGATCCCGTGGCTGCCCGGCTACGAGGGCTCGGCCCCGGTGCGCATCGGAAACGACGCCGTGAACCAGCTGCAGCTCGACGTGTACGGCGAGGTCATCGACTCCCTCACGATGGCCCGCGCGAAGGGCCTCACCCCGCGTCCGCACGCCTGGAACCTCCAGCGGTGCATGCTGGAGTTCCTCGAGGAGAAGTGGCGCGAACCGGACGAGGGGCTGTGGGAGGTCCGCGGTCCGCGCCGGCACTTCGTGCACTCGAAGGTGATGGCGTGGGTCGCCGCCGACCGGACCGTGCACGCCTTGGAGGAGGACCCGGAGCTGGCCGAGAACCTCGGGGACGTCGATCGCTGGCGCAAGATGCGCGACGAGGTGCACCGGGAGGTGTGCGAGCGCGGATACGACGCCGAGCGGAACACGTTCACGCAGTTCTACGGCTCCGCCGAGCTTGACGCCTCGCTCCTGCTCATCCCGCGCGTGGGGTTCCTGCCGCCGGACGATCCGCGCGTGGCCGGCACGGTGGACGCGATCCACCGGGAGCTGGGCCGCGACGGGTTCGTACGGCGTTACAGCTCGGACGAGCGGCACATCGACGGGCTGCCGGGCGGCGAGGCCACCTTCCTCGCCTGCTCGTTCTGGCTCGCCGACGCGCTGCACATGACGGGCCGCACGAAGGAGGCGCGCGCGCTGTTCGACCGCCTCCTCGCGCTCCGCAACGACGTGGGGCTGCTCGCTGAGGAGTACGACCCGGCGTCGGGCCGGCAGCTGGGCAACTTCCCGCAGGCATTCAGCCACATCGGCCTGGTCAATACAGCCCTCGCGCTCTACGGGGCGGACGCGGGAGGATAGGGGCCATGGATCTTGGACTGAAGGACCGTGTCTACGTAGTCACCGGCGCCACCCGTGGCCTCGGCAACGCCACCGCGCGCGAACTGGTCGCGGACGGCGCGAAGGTCGTCGTCACCGGCCGCGACGAGAAGACGGTCGCCGAGGCGGCCGCCGAGCTCGGCCCGAACGCGGTGGGCGTGGCCGCCGACAACGCCGACCCCACCGCCGCGGACACGCTGATCGCCGCGGCCCGTGAGCACTTCGGCGGCTTCGACGGCGTGCTGATCAGCGTCGGCGGGCCCGCGCCGGGCTTCGTCGCGGACAACACCGACGAGCAGTGGCAGGCCGCGTTCGAGTCGGTCTTCCTGGGCGCCGTGCGGCTCGCCCGCGCGGCGGCCGCGCGGCTCGGCGAGGGCGGCGTCATCGGCTTCGTGCTCTCCGGGTCGGTGTACGAGCCGATCGCGGGCCTGACGATCTCGAACGGTCTGCGGCCCGGGCTCGCCGGCTTCGCCAAGTCCCTCGCGGACGAGCTGGGTCCGCGGGGCATCCGCGTCGTCGGCGTGCTCCCCGGCCGGATCGGCACCGACCGCATGCGCCAGCTCGACGGCCTCTCCCCCGACCCGGCGGCCACCCGCGCCGCGAACGAGTCGGCCATCCCCCTGCGCCGCTACGGCACCCCCCAGGAGTTCGGCCGCACCGCCGCCTTCCTGCTCTCCCCCGCCGCGTCCTACCTCACGGGCATCATGGTCCCGGTGGACGGCGGTGCCCGGGCGGGCTTCTGACCCCGGGGGCCGGTCAGTTCACGCGCTCCGCGTGGTGTTTCAGGGCTCGCAGACGCACGGTCGTGGGCAGGCTCTTCAGGCCGGCCGAGTCGCGGGCGTGGGTCAGGGGCCGGGCAGAGAGGTCGTGGAGGACGTCGGCCGGGGCGGCGTGGGGGGCGAGGACCGCGTCCACGCGGGCCTGAGGCGCGCTGCGTCGGCCGGTCAGGACGGCGCGGGCGCGCTCGACGCCGTCCAGCGTCTCAGCCTCGGCGGCCAGCACGTTCTCCATGGCCCGGCCGCGCAGCAGCGCGCCCTCGCCGTCTCCGGTATCCACCAGGACCTCCGCGAGGCGGCGCCTGCGCAGCTGCGCGGAGAGCCACCACAAGGAGAGCAGGAGCAGGACGGCGAGGACGGCGATGACCACGGGCCAGAACCATCCTTCGTCCCGCCAGCGCGCCCGGTCGGCGGCGCTGACCAGCACGTCGTGCCGGCTGTCGTGGATCCACCACGACGGCGGCGAGGCGCCGAGCCCGACCGCGAGCACGGAGCCGCCGAGGACGAGCAGCACGAGCCCGGCGAGGGCGAGGAGTACGCGGTTGACCGTGCGCAGCATCGCGCTCACGCCTTTCTGCCGGGCCGGGCCACACGGACGGAGAGGCCGGGTGTGCGGGCGAGGCCCAGCTCGCGGATGCCGTCGGCCATCGCGGCGTCCAGGTCGCCGCGTACGTCGTCGAGTTCGCGGAAGTGCGACACCGCGCGCACGTCCACCTTGGAGCGCTTCATGCGGACCCGGACGGACTGTACGCCGGGTACGTCCATGGCCCGGTCGCGCAGTGCCGTGGCGGCGGCGCCGCGGTACAGGCCCGCGCGCACGTCCGCGTGCGTGCGCCGCATCGGCAGGAGGCCGCGCTGCCCGGGGGTCGCGGCGAGCACGAGGAGCCAGAGCCCGACGAGGGCGGCCACCGCGGCCCCGGCGAGCACGGCGGTGTCGTCGAGGGGCCGCCGGCCGAGCTGGTGGGCCAGTTCGCGGCGCCAGTGCATCGCGGGGTGGTCGGCCCGGACGGCGACGACGTCGTCGAGGAGCAGCCCGGTGGCGCCGAGGACCAGCAGCGCGACGAGGGCCGCGGGCACTCGTCGGCGCGACCAGAACCGGGAGGCCTTCTCGTCGCCGGAGAGCGTGGGCGGCGGCTCATAGGCGGTCGCGGAGGCCGACTGGTCCAGCTCGCCCTCCGACTGTTCGAGGACCGGCAGCGGCCGGGTGCCGCCCCCTTGGGGTTCACTCATCGGATCCTCCCCTGTGCCGCCGCGCGGACCTGTGCCGAGTGCAGCCGCTCCACCTGGACGGCCACCTCGGGCACCTCCATCCCCGCCAACTCCCTTACCCGCTCGGCTACTTGGCGACGCACCGCGCCGCACTGGGCGCCGATGTCGCAGGGGTAGTCCAGTTCGATGCTGACGCGGACGCGGGCGGACTCATGGCGGACGGAGACCGTGGCGCGCGGCGGCGAGCCGTCGGCCGGGACCGCGTCCACCGCCTCGCGTGCCGCCCGCGCGGCGATCTTCGCGACGACGCGGTCGGCGATCCGGGTCGCGCCGCGCTCGCCGGGTGCGACCTGTGCCGCCACCGCTCACCGCCGCCGGTCGCCGCGGCCGCGGAAGAAGTCCCCGGGCTCCAGGTCCCCCTCGAGGAACCGTCCGGCCACGAAGCCGATGGCGCCCAGGGCGGCCACCAGAAGGAACGCCCCGAATCCGCCGAAGTATCCGGCGAAGCCAAGAGCCATTCCGGCCACCATGCCGATCACGGCCATGCTCATCGTGCGCTCCTTTGGGTCGCTTGGCGGGACGTGCTACTGAAGGCGTCCCTGCGGCTCGTCGTCTTCCTCGTCCGGCAGCTTCACATCGCTCACCGCGATGTTGACCTCGACGACCTCGAGTCCGGTCATGCGCTCGACGGCCGCGATCACGTTCTCCCGCACGTCCTGCGCGACGTCGGCGATCGATACGCCGTACTCGACGACGATCTCCAGGTCGAGCGCGGTCTGCACCTCGCCGACCTCGGCCTTCACACCGCGCGACACGGACTTCGAGCCGCCGGGCACCCGGTCGCGCACGGCGCCGAAGGTCCGCGCGAGGCCGCCGCCCATCGCGTGCACGCCTTCCACGTCGCGCGCGGCGAGCCCGGCGATCTTCTCGACGACGCCGTCCGCGATGGTGGTGCGGCCCCGGCCCCCGGGGTCACCGCCGCCCCGGCCGGTCGCGGACTTCGCCGCGCTCTGCTTCGGGGAGTCCTTCTCCAGCGTCTGAGACGCGTTCCGCTGTCCGGTGTCGCTCATCGTCGTCCCGTTCCTTTCGAAAGGGGATCTGCTCCGTGGAGTGCTGCTTCTCCGCTCACATTAAGCGCGGCCCCGCGCCCGCGCGCCCGGGATGCGGCAGGGTGGAGCCATGACGGGTGAGGGTTGGACGCAGGCGGTACGACGACAGCTGCGGCTCGGCCGGGTACTGCCGCTGGGCGGTGCGGCGGACGGCGCGTGGGTGACGGAATCCGCGGCGGAGGGCGCGTTGCGCCAGATGGCTGACCGGGTCGCCGGTGTGCGTCTCGGCACGGTCCGCGTCGCGTCGGCCGATCCGGACAGGACGTACGTCGCGGCCGTGCCGGCACCGCCGAGCGCGCTGCCGCCCGGGCCGCTGCGGATCACCGCGGAGTTCGCGGCCGTCGCGGGCGAACCGCTGCCCGCGGCGGCGGCCCGGTTGCGCGCCGCGCTGTCGGAGGCGGCGGCGGACCGGCTCGGCCTCCTGGTCGATGAGGTGGACCTGAAGGTGGTGGACCTGCTCGACGAGGGCACGGATTTCGCGGCCGGGGGCAGGGACCTCGAAGACGTACGCCCGGAGAAGGAGCCGCAGCGACAGGGCGACGACTCCGGCGACGGCGACGAGGCGCGCGCCGGGCGGGCCGCCCTGGCGGTGCCCGGGGTGGTCCGGCTGACCGGCGTGCTCGGCGGGGCCGTGCACATCGAGCAGCGCCCGGCGACGGACACGCTGCCGCGCCGCCACGCGCGCGTGGAGCTCGCGACGGACCGCGACCACCGCGCTCTGGACGTGGCGCTCGCGGTCCGCGCGGCGGTCGGTGCCGCCCTGCCGGACCACCCTTCGGTGGCCGTGCTCGTCACCGAAGTGGGTTAGAACAGCTCAGCACCGAGCCGGGTCAGGGCATGAGGGGACGTGGCGTCAGTCGCCGAGGCCCGCGAGGTCGCGCAGTCGGCGGCCCTGCGCGGCGCGCTCGGCGACGCGCTGCTCTTCGTAGGAGCGGCCCGTCGCGCCCTGCAGCAGCGCCTTGGTCTCGATGACGGCGTCACGCGGCGCGGCGACGAGCGCGGCGGCCAGGTCCTTGGCGGCGGCGTCGAGCTGGTCGGCCGGCACGACGAGGTTGGCGAGGCCCACCCGCTCGGCCTCGTCCGCGTGGACGAAGCGGCCGGTGGCGCAGATCTCCAGCGCGCGGGCATAGCCGACGAGACCCACGAGCGGGTGGGTGCCGGTGAGGTCGGGGACGAGGCCCAGGCTGGTCTCGCGCATGGCGAACTGCACGTCGTCCGCCGCGATCCGCAGGTCGCAGGCGAGCGCGAGCTGGAAGCCGGCGCCGATGGCGTGGCCCTGGACGGCGGCGATGGACACGATGTCGCTCCGCCGCCACCAGGTGAAAGCCTCCTGGTACTCGCTGATCGTGGCGTCGAGGACGCCGTCCTCACCGCGTGCGAGATCGATGAAGGACGGCTCGCCGTCGAAGCCCTCGGGCGTGAACGCCTGCCGGTCGAGGCCCGCGGAGAAGGACTTGCCCTCACCGCGCAGCACCACGACGCGGACACTGCCGGGCAACAGCTGACCTGCCTCCGTCAACGCCCTCCACAGCGCGGGAGATTGGGCGTTGCGCTTGGCCGGATTGGTCAGCGTCACCGTGGCGACGGCCTCGTCGATGGTGAGGCGTACGCCGTCCTTGTCGAGAACCGGTGCGAGCTCGGTGTCGGACGAAGCCATGGGTGCCTCCGATGGGGTGCGGTCGGTCCGGACGCTCGGGAGCGCCCGTAAGTGACTGCACAGTAACCACCCGGCCGATCACGCGATCGACCGGGTGGCCACCGTCGGACCATGGGTACAGCGGGCCGCGCCTGCCGTCAGCCGGCGGCGGCCTTCTTGCCTCGCGTCGCCCCGCCGCGTCCCCGCAACGTGACGCCGGACTCACTGAGCATGCGGTGCACGAACCCGTACGACCGGCCGGTCTCTTCGGCCAACGCCCGGATGCTCGCACCGCCGTCGTACTTCTTCTTCAGGTCTGCCGCGAGCTTGTCGCGCGCGGCGCCGGTCACCCGGCTGCCCTTCTTCAGAGTCTCGGCCACCCGTGCCTCCTCATGGGAAGTGCGCTCTGGACTTCTCATGATCACCCCTTACGGGCTTCCTGGCCACCCATTCGACAAGGTCGGTACGTCGAGGTTTGCCGCGAAGGAAGGGCCCGCCACGAGCGGAATTCGTGATTCCGCACGTGGGATTCGCTACGACCGACCGAACCGCGCGACGAATCGCCAGGTCAGCGGGGTGCCGGGGGGAATGCCCGGCACCATGCCCCGACGGCGGCGAAATCCGTGTATGACACACCTCGGTACGAGGACGGCTCACACAGATGAGGGATCACCGATCGGCCGAATGATCCATACGCAGTGGATCAGTGGTTCGATCACGCGAAGTGGACGCCGCGGACGGGCGGGCTCAGGCGAGCGCGACGAGATCCGCGTAGTCCTGGCCCCACAGGTCCTCGACGCCGTCCGGCAGCAGGATGATCCGCTCCGGCTGCAGCGCCTCGACGGCGCCCTCGTCGTGCGTGACAAGGACGACCGCGCCCTTGTAGGTGCGCAGCGCGCCGAGGATCTCCGCGCGGCTCGCCGGGTCGAGGTTGTTGGTGGGCTCGTCCAGGAGGAGGACGTTGGCCGAGGAGACGACGAGGGTCGCGAGGGCGAGCCGGGTCTTCTCACCGCCGGAGAGCACACCGGCGGGCTTGTCGACGTCGTCTCCGGAGAAGAGGAACGAGCCGAGCGTCTTGCGGACCTCGACCAGGTCGAGGTCGGGGGCGGCCGAGCGCATGTTCTCCAGGACCGTGCGCTCCGGGTCGAGGGTCTCGTGCTCCTGGGCGTAGTAGCCGAGCTTGAGGCCGTGGCCCTCGATGACCTGCCCGGTGTCGGGCTTCTCGGCGCCGCCGAGGAGCCGCAGCAGGGTGGTCTTGCCCGCGCCGTTGAGGCCGAGGATGACGACGCGCGAGCCCTTGTCGATGGCGAGGTCGACGTCGGTGAAGATCTCCAGCGAGCCGTACGACTTCGACAGGCCCTCCGCCATGAGCGGCGTCTTGCCGCACGGCGCGGGCTCGGGGAAGCGGAGCTTGGCGACCTTGTCGCTCTGGCGCACCTCGTCGAGGCCCGCGAGGAGCTTGTCGGCGCGGCGCGCCATGTTCTGCGCGGCGACGGTCTTGGTGGCCTTCGCGCGCATCTTGTCGGCCTGCGAGTGCAGGGCGGCGGCCTTCTTCTCGGCGTTCTGCCGCTCGCGCTTGCGGCGCTTCTCGTCGGACTCGCGCTGCTGCTGGTAGAGCTTCCAGCCCATGTTGTAGACGTCGATCGCGGAGCGGTTGGCGTCCAGGTAGAAGACCTTGTTGACCACCGTCTCGACGAGGTCGACGTCGTGGGAGATCACGATGAAGCCGCCGCGGTACGTCTTCAGGTAGTCGCGCAGCCAGACGATCGAGTCGGCGTCGAGGTGGTTGGTCGGCTCGTCGAGGAGGAGCGTGTCGGCGTCCGAGAAGAGGATGCGGGCCAGCTCGATGCGGCGGCGCTGACCACCGGAGAGCGTGTGCAGGGGCTGTCCGAGCACGCGGTCCGGGAGGTTGAGCGCGGCGGCGATGGTGGCGGCCTCGGCCTCGGCGGCGTACCCGCCCTTGGTGAGGAACTCCGTCTCCTGGCGCTCGTACTGCTTCATGGCCTTGTCGCGCGTGGAGCCCTGGCCGTTCGCGATGCGCTGTTCGTTCTCGCGCATCTTGCGGATCAGTACGTCGAGTCCGCGGGCGGAGAGGATCCGGTCGCGGGCCAGCACGTCGAGGTCGCCGGTGCGGGGGTCCTGGGGGAGGTAGCCGACCTCTCCGGAGCGGGAGATCGTGCCGCCCGCGGGGACGCCCTCACCCGCCAGACACTTGGTGAGGGTGGTCTTGCCCGCGCCGTTGCGGCCGACGAGGCCGATGCGGTCGCCCTTCGCGATGCGGAAGGAGGCGTTCTCGATGAGGATGCGGGCGCCGGCGCGCAGCTCGATGCCGGAAGCGGTGATCACGGGGGTACTCCTGAACAGAGTGGACGGCGAGTGGGACGACTGAGGTGCTCGGGACCGGTGTCTATGCCGTCCAACTGAGGAGAGGAGCTGCCATGGCAGCAAGTCTAACGGGCCGTCGCAACTAGTTTTCCGGGCCGCGGTCGCCGCCGGGGGCCCGGCCGAGATCCCCGTTGCCCAGCGGGGTGCGGCCGGGCACGATCCTTCCGTAGTCGTCCACCGCCACGACCTGGGCGGTCCACGGGGCGGTCGGGCCCGCGCAGGGCTGGGCGATCAGGAGGGCCTCGCCGCGGCGCACGGAGCGCGCGGGTTCGAAGGCGCAGCCGGGGCGGGCGGGCAGTACCCAGCGCAGGTCGCCGTCCGCGGTGCGGTAGGCGGCGATGCGGTGCGGGGTGACGACGGCGAGCATGCGGGCGCCGGGGGTGAGCGGCTGCAGGACGCCGGCGCCGCCGCGGGCGCCCGGGGTGCGCAGCCAGTCGGCGGCGGCGGGGATGGCACGATGCCAGCGCACGGAGCTGCCGTCGGCGCGTGCGGTGTCGGTGACGAAACCGTCGCTCCAGAGCGTGAAGGCGTGCCCCGGCGCGGGCAGGAGCGTGACGGGCCGGCGCCCCGCCCGCGTATACGTCCACCGAAGGCCGCCGCTCTCCGTGTCGTACGCCTCGACGGCCGGCCCCCTCATGCGCAGCCCGGGCTCCCCGGCGGGGCCGGAGGCGGTGTCCGTCACGCGCGCGTGGACGGTGAGGTGGTCTCCGTAGGGGACGGGCCGGGAGTGGTGGGCGGCGGTGATGAGCGGCAGGGCGAGCAGAGCGAGGGCCACGGGCAGTGCGATGCGCGTGCCGCGGCGGCCGGGGGCGGGGGGCTCGTCCGGCGGGACGGGTGAGTCGAGCGGTGGAGCGGACATGTCGCCCCCTTCGGTACCACTGCCCACGGATCAGGCGCAGCGTAGCCGCGAGGAAGCGGGGCAATCGCTGTGTGGTGGGGCGACACGGCGCGGGAAGCGGTGCGTGTCGCCCGTTCGGACCTCCGTCCGGCGCCGGGCGGGGGCGGGCATATCAGGATGAAGTGGCCGGTGGTCCGGCGCGGAGCGGCGTGTGTCGCTCCGGATGCGCGGCAGAGGGGTGCGCCCATGCAGTTCGACGACGACGCCAACCTGGACACCTCGGAGGTGCGGGATGTGCGCGGCAGTCGGATCCCCGGCGGCCGGGCGACGGTGGGCGGCGGCGTCGCCGGGCTCATCGCCCTGCTCCTCGGGCTCTTCTTCGGAGTGGGCCCCGACCAGCTGGGGCTCTCCTCGGGCGACGAGGAGCCGGAGGCGTCGTCGTCCTCCCTCGCGCAGGTGCAGCAGAGCTGCCGCACGGGGCGGGACGCGAACAGCAAGGAGGACTGCCGCATCGTGGCGGTGGTCAACAGCCTCCAGGACTACTGGCGCCCCGAGTTCCGGCGCCGAGGGGCCGCGTACTCCCCCGCGCAGACCGTCCTGTTCACCAGCCGCGTGGGCACCGCCTGCGGCGCCGCGTCGTCGGCGGTCGGCCCGTTCTACTGCCCCGGCGACCGGAAGGTCTATCTGGACCTGGGCTTCTTCGACGAGCTGCGCACCAAGTTCGGCTCCACCGGCGGGCCCTTCGCGCAGGCGTACGTCGTGGCCCACGAGTACGGGCACCACGTGCAGAACCTGACGGGGATCCTGCAGCGTTCCCAGGACGGGCGCACGGGCCGCGACAGCAACGCCGTGAAGGTCGAGCTGCAGGCCGACTGCTACGCCGGGGTCTGGGCGCGGCACGCGACCCGCAGCCCCGACGACCGCACGGGCAGGCCGCTGA
This sequence comes from Streptomyces sp. NPDC039462, assembly GCF_055639375.1. Taxonomy (NCBI): domain Bacteria; kingdom Bacillati; phylum Actinomycetota; class Actinomycetes; order Kitasatosporales; family Streptomycetaceae; genus Streptomyces; species Streptomyces sp. NPDC039462. Next base: position 503,064 of record NZ_JBVKAO010000006.1, on the reverse strand, counting down.
TCAGCAGCCTCGACGACAACGACATCCGCGACGGCCTGGACGCGGCGGCCGCGGTGGGCGACGACCGGATCCAGGAGAAGTTCCAGGGCCGGGTCACCCCGGAGTCCTGGACGCACGGCTCGGCCGAGCAGCGCCAGCAGTGGTTCTACGAGGGCTATCGCACCGGCGACATGGGCCGGTGCGACACCTTCCGCTGACCACGGAGGCCGTGGGCCTCACTCCCCGCCGGTGTGCACCTGGAAGGCGGCGCGGCGCACGGCCTTGGCGAGCGCCGGGTCGGGGTGGGCCGCGGCGAGGGCGACCAGGACCTGCACGGTGCGGGGGTGCCCGACGCGGCGGACCTCGTCGAGGAGCGCGGGCACGGTGGGCTGGACCGCCGACTCCAGGTGGCGGACGAGGAGTTGCGCCTCGCCGTGGTCCGCGACGGCCGCCGCGGTGTCGACCCACAGCCAGGTGGACTCCTCGCGGGTCAGCACGAGATGGACGTCCTCGGGGTCGGCGCCCTCCTGCTCGGCGAGCCAGAGCAGGGCGTAGGGCCGCAGCGGGGTCTCGTCGACGACAGCCCGGACCTCCGCCTCGGCCGGGGCGCCCACCACGCGGAGCGCCTCGAAGGCGAGGCCGCGCAGCAGGGCGTCCTCGCCACGGGCGGCGGTGAGGAGGTCGGTGACGGCGCTGCCGACGGTGCGGGCGGCCAGCCAGGCGCGGTACTCGGCGCGGGCCGCGTTGGGCCGCAGGCGCGCGCAGCCGCGCAGCATGTCCTCGGCGGACTGTTCGATGTGCCCGGCCGGGCTCTGCGCGGCGACGCAGATCTGCTCCAGCTTGACCCAGACCGCCCAGCTGCCGAGCGGGGTGAGCGTGGCCTGCCCGTCGGCGTAGGTGAGCGCGCCGACGGCGGCGAGGCCGTGCAGCGCCCAGTCGAGGAGGGCCGGCAGCGGGGCCTCGTCCCGGGGGCCTTCGGCCGGTGCGGCGGTCTCGGGCTGTGGCTGTGGCCCGTACGGGATCTCGCAGCGTTCGGTGCGCAGTTCGGTGACCCGCTGGTCCAGGAGGTCGAGCAGTTGCGGCACGGGGACGGGGCCCGCGGACAGCTGGAGGAAGGAGAGGACCTGCGGCATGGCCTCGACGGTCTCGGCGACGGCCGCGGGGGCGAGGTCGTCCGGTGCCGGGTGGGCCAGCGACCAGGCGTCGAAGAGGGCGACCCAGCCGCGCAGCACGGCGGTGTCGTCGCGGTCCCAGGCCCGCAGGCGCCAGCCGGGGCGTGCGCTGTCGCCGTGCACCTCGATGAGGCCCGCGAGGCGCGCGGTGTCCCAGTCGGCGCGGACCTGACCGGGGGTCAGCCCCAGTTCGGCGGCGGCCCGTTCGGCGGTGGCGTCGGAGAGCGTGCCCTTGCCGTCGGGGGCCGCGCCGGTGCGGCCGGGGCCCGGGCGCAGGGCGGCGTCGGCCCAGCGGGCGACCCGTGCGGCGTCGGCGAGACAGGCGCGGGCGCTGCGGGCCAGCTCGGCGGGGGCGGGCGTGCCCTCGGGGGGCCGGGGCGCGGGGCGGCGCGTGCGGCGGTTGCTCATCGCGCCGGGCGCGGCGGAGAGGGGTCGTGTCGCGTCGCGCCGGGCCTCTCCTCGCTCTTCGGCCCTCGGGCGGGGCGCGCGGACAAGTCGGAGCCTGGAGTCGCGCGGGGTACGGGACGTCACGGGGGCAGTCTTCCTGTTGACGGTCCGAAAACCCAAACGGAATGGCGGCGCAGCGTCACAGCAGGGGGGTGAGGAAGCGGCGCAGCACCTCTTCGTAGCCCGCGGGGTCGGCGTTCCACATGGCGCCGTGCGGCGCGTCGGGAACCGGGTGCAACGTGACCAGGTCCGGGCGCTGTTCGGCCAGCCTGCGGGAGAGGGCCCAGGGTGCGACGGCGTCGTCGGGGCCGTGCACGATCAGGGTCGGCACCCGCAGCGCCCCGGGGTCCGCCGCGGCCGGCAGCCGGTCGCCGCGCAGACCCGTGCGGCCTTGGGCCGCACGGACCGCAAGCGGAAGGAGAGGTCCGGGGGTGCGCCGGGCGCCGGCGAGGGCGCGCAGGGTGGTTTCCCAGTTCAGGACCGGGGAGTCGAGGACGAGGCCGCCGACGCGGTCGCGCAGCGCGGAGTGCGCGGCGGCGTGCAGGCACATGGCGGCGCCGGTGGACCAGCCGTGCAGGACGACGCGCTCGGCGCCGTGGCGCACGGCGTGGCGGATGGCGGCGTCCAGGTCGCGCCACTCCGTCTCGCCGAGGTGGCCGAGGCCGTCCGGGGAGCGGGGCGCGCCGGGGTCGCCGCGGTAGGCGAGGTCGAGGACCGGGACCCGCAGGCGGTGCAGGAAGTCCATGACGACCATGGGGTGTTCGCGGGTGGTGCCGAGGCCGTGGACGGTGATGACCCAGGTGTCCCTGGCGCCGGGCACGAACCAGGCGGGCAGGGCGCCGAGCTCGCCGGGGATGACGACGTCCGAGTGGTCGAGGCCGAGCGCGGTGCGCGGGTCCCCGATGTGGACCTGGGGAGTGAGCCAGACGCGGTCGCCTGGTTCCAGGGAGCCGCGGGTGACGGCTTCGAGGCGGCGTACGACCGTGTCGGCCTCGTGCGGGGCGGACTCCAGGACGGGGCCGACGACCGCGTGGGTGCCGGGGCCGCTCAGGCCGTACGTGCCGGGGCGGCGGCTGGCGAGGGCGCGGGTGAGGCTGACCTGGCCGGCGGCTGTGGCGTGCACGGTGAGGCGGGGCTGGGTCGGCAGGGGGCGGCCCGGGGGCGCCTTGAGGGCGGCGTCGCTGGCGAAGCGGCCCGCCGCGATGGCGGCCGCTGCCGTCCCCAGGGCGGCTGTTACTGCGGTGACGGCCGCTGCCGTCGCTTTGGCTGGGCGCACGGGTCCAGTGTCCGGGGCCGAGGGCTCCGGGGCCAGTGGGCGATGCCTCCGGAGTGACGTGCCGGGTCAGTCCGCGGGCTGACCGTAGCCCCGGAGTTTGTCCCGTGCTGCGCGCAGCTGGTCCGGGGAGAGGAGCGTCGGCGTGTGGCCGGGGACCGCGGCGGCCGTGAGCCAGAGGCGGGACATCCATTCCAGCTGGGCGGTGCGGTCGTACGCCTGGGAGAGGTTGTCTCCGTAGGTGACCGTTCCGTGGTTCTGAAGGAGGCAGCCCGTGCGGTCGCGCAGGGCGCGGAGCATGTTCTCGGCCAGTTCGTCGGTGCCGTACAGCGCGTAGGGCGCGACGCGGACCGGGCCGCCGAGGGCGCCGGTCATGTAGTGGACGGCCGGGAGCTCGGGGACCAGCATCGAGACGGCCGTGGCGTGCACCGCGTGGGTGTGGACGACGGCGCCCGCGCTGGTGTCGCGGTAGATCGCGAGGTGCATGGGGAGCTCGCTGGTCGGCGCGAGGTCGCCGAGGAGCTGCCGCCCTTCGAGGTCGACGCCGACCGCGTCCTCGGGCCGCAGCCGGTCGTACGGCACCCCGCTCGGGGTGACGAGGACGGTCCCGCCGACACGTACGGAGACGTTGCCCGAGGTGCCGACGACCAGGCCGTCCCGCACCGTCCTGCGGGCCGTCAGGACCAGCTCGGCCCAGGCTTTCCGCACGGCGTCGCGCGCCGTGTCCCGACCCTCGTCGTGCCGCTGCTCAGTCATGCGGCGATCCTGCCAGCCGGGCGATTCCGGTTACCGGCGGCCCGGGCGTGATCAGGATCTCTTCGGCGGGTCTCCGAGCCGGTCGCGGCAGGTCGGGCGGGGGCGGCCGCCGGGTGGCGGAGCGCGACACTCCGCCCAGTTTGCGGGCTTCCTGCCCCCGATCCGTACGATCGACATCGGACGCCTGGTCCATACGGAGTGATGGCACTCCACTTCGGGTCACCGCACCGCCCGGCCCAGTTCACTTTCCGTTCACCCAGGTTGCCTACGTTCCACATGCCACTGACGTCCAACAGAAGCCTGGGTAAATGGAACACATCACGCTTCTCCTCGGGATCGTGATCGTCACCGCTCTCGTGTTCGATTTCACGAACGGTTTCCACGACACTGCCAACGCGATGGCGACGACCATCTCGACCGGCGCTCTCAAGCCCAAGACGGCGGTGGCCATGTCCGCCGTGCTCAACCTCGTCGGAGCCTTCCTCTCCGTCGAAGTCGCCAAGACGATCTCCGGCGGCATCGTCAACGAGGACGGCCTCAAGACAGAGGTCATATTCGCCGCGCTCGTCGGCGCGATTCTCTGGAATCTCCTGACCTGGCTGGTGGGCCTGCCCTCCAGCTCCTCCCACGCCCTCTTCGGCGGCCTCATCGGCGCCGCGGTCATGTCGATGGGCTGGTCGTCGATCAACGGCGGCACCGTCGTCACCAAGATCCTGATCCCGGCCCTCGCCGCGCCGCTCGTGGCGGGTCTCGCCGCGGCGCTGGCCACGCGCCTGACGTACCGGATCGGCCGCAACACCGACACCAAGGCCACCGCGAAGGGCTACCGCGCCGGCCAGATCGCCTCCGCGGGCCTGGTCTCGCTGGCCCACGGCACGAACGACGCGCAGAAGACCATGGGCATCATCACGCTCGCCCTGGTCACCGGCGGCGTCCTGAGCCCCGGCTCGAACCCCCCGATGTGGGTCATCGTCTCGGCCGGTGTGGCCATCGCCCTCGGCACGTACCTCGGCGGCTGGCGCATCATCCGCACCATGGGCAAGGGCCTCACCGACCTCCAGCCGCAGCAGGGCTTCGCCGCCCAGACCAGCGCCGCGACGGTCATCCTGGCCTCCTCGCACCTGGGCTTCTCGCTCTCCACCACCCAGTCCTGCTCCGGCGCCGTGATGGGCGCGGGCCTCGGCCGCAAGGGCGGCGTGGTCCGCTGGTCGACCGCGACCCGGATGTTCATCGCCTGGGGTCTGACGCTGCCGGCCGCCGGTCTGGTCGGCGCGGGCGCCGAGTTCCTCACCAAGCAGGGCCCCTGGGGCGTCGCGGTCACCGCCGCGCTCCTGATCGCGGGCTCGGCCGTCATCTGGGTGCTCTCGCGGCGCAACGCCATCGACCACACCAATGTCACCGACGACGAGATCCGCCACGACGGCACCACCGGTGCCGAGCCCGCGGGCGTCGTGACCACCGCGATCGCCGCGGTCACCCCGCCCCCGACGAGCGCTATGGCCGCTTCGGCCGGCCCGGACGAGTCCGTCAAGGCCACCATCGCGGCCCCGACCACCACCACGACCGGCGCCATGGCGGACCCCGCCAGGACCGCGACGGTATAAGGACAGATCACCATGAGCATCGACTGGGCAGCCCTCGGCTCCGTCTTCGGAGTCAGCCTCGCGGTGACGGTGGCCCTGGTGGGCCTGTTCACCCTCGGCATCGTCGGCCTCTCCAAGCAGGAGGCGGCGGCCGCCTCAGGCGGCGGTTCCGCGGCCGTCGCGCGCACCGGCGCGTACGCCTGCTTCGCGCTGTGCGCGGCGGCCGTGGCGTACGGGATCTATCTGATCGTCGCCTGACAGCAGCGTTCCCGGGTGGGGCGCGGAGCGTGCGGAACGCTTCGCGCCCCCCTTGTGCGTGTGGGCCCCAACACACTCTCCCGTCGCAGGTCAACGGCGAGTTGACGGGCTCTCGCGGGGCGTGGTGGACTGCCGGGGCCAACTACGGCGGCAGAAGAGGAAGCCGGTGCGAATCCGGCGCGGTCCCGCCACTGTCACCGGGGAGAGACGCTCCCCGCGAGCCAGGAACTCTCGCCGCCGATCACGTCGAACCAGGGCGCGGACACCCTGAGTGAGGACATATCGCCATGCGCGGCCGCCCGTTGCCGGTTCCTTTCCTGAGTACGAGTTCCCTCCTCAGTGCAGCGACGGGCTGAGCCCATGAGTGCTGCCGATCGCGACTTCGCGTACGGCGCCGCCGCCGGACTCCTCGGTGACCTGCTGCTCGGCGATCCGCGCCGGGGCCATCCGGTCGCCGCGTTCGGACGTGCCGCGGGCGCCGTCGAGCGGGTGCTGTGGCGCGACCACCGCGGGTGGGGCGCGCTGCACGCCGCGGTGTGCGTCGGGGGCGCGGCGGGCGCCGCAGCCCTCGCCTCTTCTCTCGTACGCCGGTCACGCGCCGGTTCGATGGCGCTGACCGCCGCCGCGACCTGGGCCGTGGTCGGCGGGACCTCCCTCGGCCGTGAGGCGCGGGCCGTCGGCGGGGCGCTGGAGGCCGGCGACATCGAGGTCGCGCGGGAGCGGCTGCCGCATCTGTGCGGACGTGACCCGCAGGCGCTGGACGCCGACGGCGTCGCGCGGGCCGTCGTGGAGTCCGTCGCGGAGAACACGTCCGACGCGGTGGTGGGGGCGCTCGTGTGGGGCGCCATCGGCGGGGTGCCCGGACTCGTCGCCTTCCGTGCCGTGAACACGCTGGACGCGATGGTCGGCCACAAGTCGTCGAGGTACCGGCGCTACGGGTGGGCCTCGGCCCGCCTCGACGACGTCTTCGGATGGCCGGGGGCGCGGCTCACCGCCGCGCTGGCCGCGCTGGCCGGGGACTCGCCCTCGGGCGCGGTCGGGGCGTGGCGTGCGGACGCCGCGAAGCACCCCAGTCCCAACGCGGGGCCCGTCGAGGCGGCCTTCGCGGGGGCGTTGGGCGTGCGGCTCGGGGGGACCCTCTCGTACGCGGGGCGGGTCGAGCACCGGCCCGTCCTGAACGCGGCGGGGCGGGACGTGCGGGTGGCGGACATCGAGCGGGCCGTGAAGCTGTCCCGGCGCGTGAGCTGGCTGGCACTGGGAGTCGCGGTGACGGCCCGCCGGGCACTGCGGTCGGCGAAGTCGAGGAGAGACATATGAGTGGTGGGCTGCTCGTCGCGGGGACGACCTCCGACGCCGGGAAGAGCGTCGTCACCGCCGGCATCTGCCGGTGGCTGACCCGCAAGGGCGTGTCCGTCGCGCCGTTCAAGGCGCAGAACATGTCCCTCAACTCCTTCGTCACCCGCGAGGGTGCCGAGATCGGGCGCGCGCAGGCCATGCAGGCGCAGGCCGCCCGCGTCGAGCCGAGCGCGCTGATGAACCCCGTGCTGCTCAAGCCGGGCGGCGACCGCTCCAGTCAGGTCGTCCTGATGGGCAAGCCCGTGGGCGAGATGAGTGCCCGCGGCTACCACGGAGGGCGGCAGGCCGCGCTGCTCGACACCGTCGTGGGCTGCCTGGACGAACTCCGGGGCACCTATGACGCCGTGATCTGCGAAGGCGCGGGCAGTCCCGCCGAGATCAACCTGCGGCGCACCGACATCGTGAACATGGGCATCGCGCGCGCCGCCCGCTTCCCCGTCCTGGTGGTCGGGGACATCGACCGGGGCGGGGTGTTCGCGTCGTTCTTCGGGACGACGGCGCTGCTGAGCGCGGCGGACCAGGAGCTCGTCGCCGGATATCTGGTGAACAAGTTCCGCGGGGACGTCTCCCTCCTCGAACCCGGGCTCGACATGCTGCTCGGGCTCACCGGGCGGCGCACGTACGGCGTGCTGCCGTTCCGGCACGGGCTCGGCATCGACGAGGAGGACGGCCTGCGGGTCTCCCTGCGGGGTGCGGTGCGGGAGTCCGCGGTGGCGCCGCCGGTCGGCGAGGACGTGCTGCGGGTCGCCGTGTGCGCGGTGCCGCTGATGTCCAACTTCACGGACGTGGACGCGCTGGCCGCCGAGCCGGGCGTCGTCGTGCGGTTCGTGGACCGGGCGGAGGAGCTCGTCGACGCGGACCTCGTGGTCGTACCGGGCACGCGCGGCACGGTGAAGGCGCTGCGGTGGCTGCGCGAGCGCGGCCTCGCCGACGCCCTCGTGCGGCGGGCCGCCGAGGGGCGGCCGGTGCTCGGCATCTGCGGCGGCTTCCAGGTCCTCGGCGAGCACATCGAGGACGACGTGGAGTCGCGGGCCGGGTCCGTGGACGGCCTCGGGCTGCTGCCGGTGCGGGTGCGGTTCGCCCGCGAGAAGACGCTCGCACGGCCGGTGGGCGAGGCCCTCGGGGAGCCGGTCGAGGGGTACGAGATCCATCACGGCGTGGCCGAGGTGGCGGGCGGGGAGCCCTTCCTGGACGGCTGCCGGGTCGGCGAGGTGTGGGGCACGCACTGGCACGGGTCGCTGGAGAGCGACGCGTTCCGCCGCCGGTTCCTCACCGAGGTCGCCCGCGCGGCGGGCCGCCGCTTCGTGCCCGCCCCCGACACCAGTTTCGGCACGCTGCGGGAGGAGCAGCTCGACCTGCTCGGCGACCTGATCGAAGAACACGCGGACACGGACGCGCTGTGGCGCCTGATCGAGAACGGCGCGCCGGGGGGCCTGCCGTTCATCGCGCCGGGCGCGCCGTCATGAGCGGCCGCGCAACGGCTCTCGTGAGCACCGCCACGCACCACCGCATCAAGGAGGCTCTGTGAGTACCCCGTATCCGTTCACCGCCCTCGTCGGGCAGGACGACCTGCGGCTCGCGCTGTTGCTGAACGCCGTATCGCCCGCCGTCGGCGGCGTGCTCGTGCGGGGAGAGAAGGGCACCGCCAAGTCCACCGCCGTGCGCGCGCTCTCCGCGCTGCTCCCGGAGGTCCCGGTCGTCGCCGGGTGCCGCTTCTCGTGCGACCCGGCCGCGCCCGACCCGAACTGCCCCGACGGCCCGCATGAGGCGGGCGGCGCCACCGCGCGCCCCGCACGCATGGTCGAGCTGCCCGTCGGCGCGTCCGAGGACCGGCTCGTCGGCGCCCTCGACATCGAGCGGGCGCTCGCGGAGGGCGTGAAGGCCTTCGAGCCCGGACTGCTCGCCGACGCCCACCGCGGCATCCTGTACGTCGACGAGGTCAACCTCCTCCACGACCACCTGGTCGACCTGCTCCTGGACGCCGCCGCGATGGGCGCCTCGTACGTCGAGCGCGAAGGCGTGTCCGTGCGGCATGCCGCGCGGTTCCTGCTCGTCGGCACGATGAACCCCGAAGAGGGCGAGCTGCGGCCGCAGTTGCTCGACCGGTTCGGTCTCACCGTCGAGGTGGCCGCGTCCCGGGAGACCGACCAGCGCGTCGAGGTCGTACGGCGGCGGCTCGCGTACGACGACGACCCCGAGGGCTTCGCGGCCCGCTTCGCCGCGGACGAGGCCGCGCTGCGCGACCGCGTCGTGGCGGCGCGCGCGCTGCTCCCCCAGGTGGTCCTCGGCGACGCGGCGCTGCGGCAGATCGCGGCGACCTGCGCGGCGTTCGAGGTCGACGGGATGCGCGCGGACATCGTGATGGCGCGCACGGCGACGGCGCTCGCCGCGTGGGCGGGCCGTACCGACGTGCAGAGCGAGGACGTGCGGCAGGCCGCGCTGCTCGCGCTGCCGCACCGCAGGCGCCGCAACCCCTTCGACGCGCCGGGCCTCGACGAGGACAAGCTCGACGAGACGCTGGACGAAGCACGCGAGAACGAGTCCACCGAGGAGCCCGAGCCGCCCGAGGGCGACGACGACCCCGACGGCGGCGGTCCCGACGGGGGCCCCGGCGGGGGCGGTGGGCAGCCTCCCGCGGACGGCCCGGACTCCCCGGAGCTGCCGTCCCAGAACCAGGGCTCCCAGAACCAGGGCCCGGAGGCCGAGGAGGCCCCGGCCCCGCAGGAGCCCGCCCCGGCCCCGGGCGGCGCTTCCGGCGAGCAGCAGGCCGTACGCGCCGCCGAGCCGTTCCGCACGAAGATGCTGAGCGTGCCCGGCATCGGCGAGGGCGCGGCGGGCCGACGCTCGCGGGCGCGGACCGAACACGGCCGTACGACGGGTTCGCGCCGCCCCCGTGGCGCCCTCACCAAGCTGCACCTGGCGGCGACGGTGCAGGCCGCCGCGCCGCATCAGAAGGCGCGCGGGCGGTCCGGTGCCGGTCTCGTCGTGCGCCGTGACGATCTGCGGCAGGCGACGCGGGAGGGGCGCGAGGGCAATCTCGTGCTGTTCGTCGTGGACGCCTCCGGGTCGATGGCGGCGCGGCAGCGCATGAGCGCCGTGAAGGGCGCCGTGCTCTCGCTCCTCCTGGACGCCTATCAGCGGCGCGACAAGGTGGGGCTTGTGACGTTCCGCGGCAAGGACGCCGAGGTGGCGCTGCCGCCGACGTCGTCGGTGGACGCGGCCGCGGCCCGGCTGGAAACGCTGCCGACCGGCGGCCGCACCCCGCTGGCCGCGGGCCTGCTCAAGGCGCACGACGTGCTGCGCGTGGAGCGGCTGCGGGACGCCGCGCGGCGGCCGCTGGTGGTCGTGGTGACGGACGGACGGGCGACGGGCGGTGTGGAGCCGGTGGCCCGCGCGGGCCGTGCGGCCCGGCTGTTCGCGGCGGACGGGGTCGCCTCGGTCGTCGTCGACTGCGAGTCGGGCTACGTCCGCCTCGGCCTCGCCGGCCAGTTGGCGGGCGAGCTCGGCGGGACGGCCGTGACCCTCGACGAGCTGCGGGCCGACTCGATCGCCGGCCTCGTCAAGGACGTACAGGGAATGAACTCGCCTTCGAGGAGGGCCGCTTAATGCCGCAGGGACAGCCGAGTGTCGTACCGGACGACGGTCTGACGACACGTCAGCGCCGCAACCGTCCGCTGGTGTTCGTCCACACGGGCATCGGGAAGGGCAAGTCGACCGCCGCGTTCGGGCTCGCGCTGCGCGCCTGGAATCAGGGGTGGCCGATCGGTGTCTTCCAGTTCGTGAAGTCGGCGAAGTGGAAGGTCGGCGAGGAGAACGCGCTGAAGGTCCTCGGCGCCTCGGGCGAGGGCGGCACGGTCGCCTGGCACAAGATGGGCGAGGGCTGGTCGTGGATCCAGCGCGCCCCCGCCGAGGGCGAGTTGACCAACGAGGACAAGGCCCGCGAGGGCTGGGAGCAGGTCAAGCGGGACCTCGCCGAGGAGACGTACAAGCTGTACGTCCTCGACGAGTTCGCCTACCCGATGCACTGGGGCTGGATCGACACCGACGAGGTCGTGGAGGTGCTGCGGAACCGCCCCGGCACGCAGCACGTGGTCATCACCGGCCGCAACGCCCCGCAGCAGCTGATCGACTTCGCGGACCTCGTCACCGACATGTCCAAGATCAAGCACCCGATGGACGCCGGCCAGAAGGGCCAGAGGGGCATCGAGTGGTAGCTCGTCTCGTCATCGCGGCGCCGTCGTCGGGCAGCGGCAAGACGACCGTCGCGACGGGCCTGATGGCCGCCTTCGCGGCGGCCGGGCTCGCCGTCTCCCCGCACAAGGTGGGGCCCGACTACATCGACCCCGGCTACCACGCGCTCGCCACCGGCCGCCCCGGCCGCAACCTCGACGCGTACCTGTGCGGGCCCGACCTGGTCGCGCCGCTGTTCGCGCACGGGTCGGCGGGCTGCGACCTCGCCGTGGTCGAGGGCGTGATGGGGATGTACGACGGGGCCGCCGGGCAGGGCGAGCTGGCCTCCACCGCCCACGTCGCGAAGCTGCTGCGGGCACCGGTCGTGCTGGTCGTCGACGCGTCGTCGCAGTCGCGGTCGGTGGCGGCGCTGGTGCACGGCTTCGCGTCCTGGGACCCCGAGGTGCGGGTCGCGGGCGTGATCCTCAACAAGGTCGGCTCGGACCGGCACGAGGCGCTGCTGCGGGAGGCGCTCGACGAGTCCGGGGTGCCGGTGCTGGGCGTACTGCGCCGCGTGGCCCAAGTGAGTGCGCCATCACGGCACTTGGGGCTCGTGCCCGTTGCCGAGCGGCGAGCCGAGGCCGTGGAGTCCGTCGCGGCGCTGGCCTCGCGGGTACGGGAGGGGTGCGACCTGGACGCCCTGCTCGCGCTGGCGCGCAGCGCGCCGACCCTGCCGGGTGGGGCGTGGGACCCTGGGGAGCCTTCAGCCGGGCAGCGCCCCGTCGTCGCCGTCGCCGGCGGGGCCGCCTTCACCTTCTCCTACGCCGAGCACGCGGAGCTGCTCACCGCCGCCGGAGCCGAGGTCGTCACCTTCGACCCCCTCCACGACGAGCAACTGCCCGACGGGACGGCCGGGTTGGTCATCGGGGGCGGTTTCCCCGAGGTGTACGCGCCCGAGCTGTCGGCCAACGAACCGCTCCGGAAGGCCGTGGCCGCGCTCGCGCTCTCCGGCGCGCCCGTCGCCGCCGAGTGCGCGGGGCTGCTCTACCTCTCCCGTGAGCTGGACGGGAAGCCGATGTGCGGGGTCCTTGACGCCGCGGCGCGGATGTCGGAGCGGCTGACGCTCGGGTACCGGGAGGCGGTGGCCGTGTCGGACAGCGTGCTCGCGCCGGCGGGGACGCGGATGCGGGGCCACGAGTTCCACCGCACGGTCGTCGAGCCGGGTGCGGGGGCGGCCCCCGCGTGGGGCCTGCACCGGCCCGAGCGGCGTGTCGAAGGCTTCGTACAGGGGAACGTGCATGCGAGCTATCTGCACACGCACTGGGCGGCTGAGCCGGGCGTCGCCCGCCGGTTCGTCGAACGATGCACGCCGTGACCGGACCGGGGCGCTCACTCCGCGATGCCCACCACGAGCCAGATGAACGCCGCGCCCGCCACCGTGCACAGCAGCGTCGAGTGGGCCGGGTGGTCGTGGTGCGCCTCGGGCAGGATCTCGGCCGCCGCGAGGTACAGCAGCGCGCCGCCGAAGAAGCCCAGGTAGCCGCCGAGCAGCTGCTCCGGGATGGTGAGGAGCAGCGTCGACGCGGCGCCCACCACCGGGGCCGCCGCGTCCGCGAAGAGCATGGCGAGGGCCTTGCGGCGGGCGTTCCCGTACAGGCTGGTGATCGTGTACGTGTTGAAGCCGTCCGCGAAGTCGTGGGCGACGACGGCCAGCGCCACGGCCGCGCCCATGCCGCCGCCCACCTGGAAGGCGGCGCCGATCGCGACGCCGTCCATCGCGCTGTGCCCGACCATCGCGGCGGCCGCCGTGAGGCCGACCTGCGGGACCCGGCCGTGCCCGTCGTCCCCGGCGCCGTGCGCGGCGTGCCGGCCCGCGAGGAGGCGTTCCACCAGATGGGCGAGAAGGAAGCCGGCGACGAACAGGAGCAGGGCCGCCGGTACGCCGAAGACGGGTCCGCCCGCGGCGTCCAGCGCCTCCGGCAGCAGGTCGAGGCCGACGACGCCGAGCATCAGCCCGCCCGCGAGGCCCAGCACGAGATGGCGCCGGTCGGTGACCCGCTGGGCCGTCCAGCCGCCCACCAGGGTCATGAGGAAGGCGCCGAGCGCCACGAGCACCGCCATGGCCCCTTGCTAGCCGATTGACCCCCGGTCCCGCACATCCACCACCCCCGCCCCACACGAAAGGACCTACTTCCCATGGCCGGAGCCGGAAAGGTGACGCCTGTCGAGGACGTCGTGCTCGTCGTCGGCGTCGGCGCCTGCGAGGACGCTCCGGTGGAGGAGGTGCTCGGCCTCGTCCGGGACGCGGTCCGCGACGCCGGTTTCCCCGAGACGGCGGTCGCCGAGCTGGCGACGGTGGACGTGAAGGGCGAGGAGCCGGGGATCGTCGGGGCGGCCGCGCGGCTCGGCGTGCCGCTCGTGACGTACGCGGCGCGGGACCTGGCGGACGTCGCGGTGCCGAACCCGACCGCGAGGTCACGTGCCGCGGTGGGCACGCCGTCGGTGGCGGAGGCGGCGGCGCTGCGGGGCGGCGGTGAACTCCTCGTGCCGAAGCGGAAGTCCGCGCCCGTGGGGCGCCCGCCGATGGCGACGTGCGCGGTCGCGGCCCGGCCCGGCACGCCCGCCGTCCCGGTCGACCTGCGCCACCACGGGGACGCGGAGGTGCGGGACGACGGCGCGGACCTCACGGACCTCGCCGTGAACGTACGCTCCGACACTCCCCCGGCCTGGCTCAAGGAGGTGATCGCCGCGTCCCTCGACGGCCTGGCGGCCTATCCGGACGGGCGTGCGGCGCGGGAGGCGGTGGCGGCGCGGCACGGTCTGACGCCCGACCGCGTGTTGCTCACCGCGGGCGCGGCGGAGGCCTTCGTCCTGCTCGCCCGCGCCCTGAAGGTCCGTCACCCCTACGTGGTGCACCCGCAGTTCACCGAGCCCGAGGCGGCGCTGCGGGACGCGGGGCACGAGGTGGGGCGGGTGCTGCTGCGGGAGGAGGACGGCTTCCGGCTAGACGTCTCTGCCGTACCGGAGGAGGCCGACCTGGTGGTCGTCGGCAACCCCACGAACCCGACGTCCGTACTCCACCCGGCGGCGTCGGTCGCCGCGCTGGCGCGGCCCGGGCGGATCCTGGTGGTCGACGAGGCGTTCATGGACGCGGTGCCGGGCGAGCGGGAGGCGCTGGCGGGCCGTACGGACATACCCGGCCTGGTGGTCCTGCGCAGCCTCACCAAGACCTGGGGGCTCGCGGGGCTCCGCATCGGTTACGTCCTGTCCTCACCGGAGGTGATCTCCACCCTCGCCCAGGGGCAGCCGCTGTGGCCGGTCTCGTCGCCCGCGCTGGAGGCGGCGCGGACGTGTGTGGGGCCGCGGGCGCTGGCGGAGGCGGGGCATGCGGCGCACCGCATCGCGGCGGACCGGGCCCACCTGCTCGGTGGGCTCGCCTCCCTTGCCGACCGCGGGGTCCGCGTGGTGGGCCCCGCGGAGGGGCCCTTTCTCCTGGTCCGGGTGCCCGGGGCGGGCGGGGTGCGGGAGCGGCTCCGAGGGTTTGGGTTCGCCGTGCGGCGTGGCGACACGTTCCCTGGCCTGGGGCCCGACTGGATCCGCCTCGCCGTCCGAGACCGCGCCACCTCGGACCGCTTCCTCGCCGCCCTCACCGCGACGCTGCACCGGTAGGCCTCCGGCCGGGGCACGTGCAGCTGCCCCGCGCCGCCCCGCTCGGGTAGGAGCCCCAAGCCCGCCGCTCCGCGGCGGATGTTCCCCACCCACCCACCCGTTTGCCCCGCGACGTTCAGCGGGGGTAGGGGCGGGTGGGCGGGGGTGCCCCTGTGACGTTCAGCGGGAGTGGGGGGCGGGTGGGCGGGGGTGTCCCTGCGGCGTTCAGCGGGAGTGGGGGGGCGGGTGGGCGGGGGTGTCCCTGTGGCGTTCAGCGGGAGTGGGGGGCGGGTGGGTGTTGTCCCTCGGCGTCCTGCGGGAGCAGGGGCCCGGGGGGGTGGGAATTGCCCCGCGACGCGGTTGCCGCGGAGGGGAGCAGAGGCGGGAACCCCCACCGGGCCGCAGCCGCAAATGCTCGCGAGGGGACGTGGGGGTATGTGCGAACGGAGCACCGAGCGCACTGTGGCGTCTTTGGACTTGAGGCGCGGCGCAGGGATGGCGAGTACGCACATACCCCCGCGGCCCCGCCCCGCAGACGAACAAAAGGCGAACCCCGCCCAAGGCGCCCCGCCAGACCCCCGCCGAAGAGCAGGCGGAGCCGGGTGCCTGCGGCTAGCGCCGGTTGCGGCGGCCCAGTGCTACCGCTCCTCCTCCCGCCGCCAGCAGCGCCACCGCTCCGCCCGCCACGTACGGCGTCATGGAGCTGCCACCCGTCTCAGCGAGGTTCGCTTCAGTTTTCGGCTTTGCCGGGGCAACCTGCTCCCCCGGCTCACCCTGCGGCTTCTCCTGCGGCTGCTTCTCGTTCTCCTTCGGCGGCGTGGCCGTCGGTGCCTCGCAGCCCGCCCCGGCCAGCCGCACCGTGCCCGTGACCTCCGCGACGTTCAGCTTCAGGGGGTTCACGGAGACCGTGAGTTCCAGCGCGGAGGCCGCGGCGGTCCGTGACGTCGTGTGGGTCTTGGAGAGGTCGAGGCGCACCTCGCCGACCCCGGGCACCTTCACCTCCGTCGTCCCCCGCGCCGTCAGCGTGACCTTCTTGCCGAGCACGGTCACGCCGCCCAGCAGATTCGATTCGGCGACCGGCTTCTTCCCCGCCGCGCAGACCGCCTTCGACGTGACTTTCTCGACCTCGACGAGGGAGAGCAGCGGCAGCCCGGGCACATGCATCTTCGCCCGGGCGATGTTGCTGTACCCCTCCGCCGTGCCGCCCCGCACGGTCGCCTTCGCCGTGGCCACGTCGGCGCGCAGGACGCTGAAGGGGCGCCCGCCGTCGACCCCGTCCAACCGGGCGGTGAGCGTGGTCTTCTCGGCGCTCGCGGGCGCCTGCACTTCGTTCAGGGCGACCTTGAGCGGGACGTTCAGGGTCTTGTTGAGCAGGGAGATGTTCAGGCCGGTGCGCAGCACGACGGCGTCGGCCCGCCCGCCCCGGTGGCTGTCGCCGCCCGTGGCGTGCGCGGATCCCGCGCCGGCCAGCGCCGCGGGCCCTGCGGCGAGCGCGGTGGTCACCGCGACGACGGAGAGGCGGCGGGCAGGCGTGCGGAAGGTGTCGCTGTTCAAGGTGGTGGAACCCCCACAGGAGAAAGTGGGCCACCGGCGGCGCACGCCACATGGGGACATCACGTGCGCGCCGATGGCGTCGTCCCGCTGGGACGGGGGACGACGCGGGAATCCTTACGCACTTAGAGTGAACGGTCAGCAACCCGGCGTGTGTTCACTCCAACGGGACGTTTCCGTCCCTGGGTTCGAATCTCGCGGCACGCACGTTCCCCCGCGTCACCCCAGCACCAGCCCCACCGCGTGCGGCGGGTGACAGGTCAGCCCCCGGTCAGCCCACCACTCGCCCGTTCAGCACCACCCTCCGCGGCGCCCCAAGCACCCGCACGTCCGCCCGCGGATCCGCCTCGTACACCACGAGGTCCGCCGGCGCGCCCTCCGCGAGACCCGGGCGCCCCAGCCACTCCCGCGCGCCCCACGTCGTCGCGGAGAGCGCGTCGACCGCCGGGATGCCCGCGCGGGTCAGCTCGACGATCTCCGCGGCCACCAGGCCGTGGGCCAGGGAGCCACCGGCGTCGGTGCCCGCGTAGACCGGGACGCCCGCGTCGTACGCCGCGCGCACGGTGTCGTAGCGACGCTCGTACAGCCGCCGCATGTGCCCTGACCAGCGCGGGAACTTCGCCTCGCCGCCCGCGGCGAGGTCCGGGAACGTGGCGATGTTGACGAGCGTGGGGACGATCGCGACGCCGCGCTCGGCGAAGAGCGGGATGGTCTCCTCGGTCAGGCCGGTGGCGTGCTCGATGCAGTCGATGCCCGCCTCGACCAGATCGCGCAGGGAGTCCTCGGCGAAGCAGTGGGCCGTGACGCGGGCGCCGAGCCGGTGCGCCTCCGCGATCGCCGCCTCCACGGCCTCGCGGGGCCAGCACGCCGTCAGATCGCCGACCTCGCGGTCGATCCAGTCGCCGACGAGCTTGACCCAGCCGTCGCCGCGCCGCGCCTCCCCGGCGACGTACTCGACGAGGTCCTCGGGCTCGATCTCGTGGGCGTAGTTGCGGATGTAGCGGCGCGTGCGCGCGATGTGCCGGCCCGCACGGATGATCTTCGGGAGGTCCTCGCGGTCGTCGATCCAGCGGGTGTCCGAGGGTGAGCCCGCGTCGCGCAGCAGGAGGGCGCCGATCTCGCGGTCGGTGAGGGCCTGCTTCTCGGCGGTGTCCGCGTCGACGGGTCCGTGCGCGTCGAGGCCGACGTGGCAGTGCGCGTCGACCAGGCCGGGCAGCGTCCAGCCCTCGACCGTACGGACGTCGCCCGCCGCCGTCCCGACGGGCCGGTCGTACGTCACCCGCCCCCCGACCACCCACAGCTCGTCCCGTACGTCATCGGGTCCGACGAGCACCCGCCCCTTCACGTGCAGCACCGCGTGATCGCTCATGCCAGCAGCTTAGGAGGGCCCCGGACGAGTGGTACAGGGCGTACAGGGCACTCGGAACGCCCCACGCGGGACCGGTCGGTACGCTCGGTGCCGCAGCCCGAACGAACTCGTGAGCGAAGTGAGCACTGACGTGAGCAGTACTGTGACGCACCCCTTTCTGGACCTGGCGCCGCTGAGCGCCGAGCAGTTCGCCGCCATCGAGGCGCGGGTGGCCCGCCTGCTCGACACCGAGCAGGACGTCGTGATCATGCAGGGTGAGGCGCTGCTGCCGCTGGAGGGCTGCATCCGGGGCGCCGCGCGGCCGGGCACGACCGCGCTGAACATCATCACCGGGCCGTACGGCCAGACCTTCGGGAACTGGCTGCGGGACTGCGGCGCGACCGTCGTCGACCTCGCCGTGCCGTTCCACACCGCCGTCACGGCCGAGCAGGTGCGCCAGGCGTTCGCCGAGCACCCGGAGATCGACTTCGTCTCGCTGGTGCACGCCGAGGCGGCGACCGGCAACACCAACCCGGTCGCGGAGATCGGCGAGGTCGTGCGCGCGCACGGCGCGCTGTTCATGCTGGACGCGGTCGCCTCGGTGGCCGCCGAGCCGCTGCTTCCCGACGCGTGGGGCGTGGACCTGTGCGTGATCGGCGCGCAGAAGGCGATGGGCGGCCCCGCGGGCGTCTCCGCGGTGTCCGTGAGCGGGCGGGCCTGGCAGCGCATCGCCGCCAATCCGCAGGCGCCGCGCCGCTCCTACCTCTCCCTCCTGGACTGGAAGGAGCGCTGGATCGACGGGGGCAGGAAGGCGCTGCTGCACGCGCCGGCCCAGCTGGAGATGCTCGCTCTGGAAGCGTGCGTGGAGCGCATCGAGTCGGAGGGCCTCGACGCCCTGATGGCGCGGCACGCCACCGCCGCGGTCGCCACCCGCGCGGGCGCGCTCGCGCTCGGCGGGGGCCTGGAGCCGTATGTGCGCGAGGCCGTGGACGCGGCGCCGGTCGCCACCACCCTGCGTACGCCCTCCGGTGTCGACGCCTCGGAGCTGGTGGCCAGGGCGCTCGCCGCGGACCCGGCGCTTCCGCTGATCGCCGGCGGCGGGTCGCTGGCCAAGGAGATGATCCGGGTCAACCACTACGGCACGGACGCGACCCGCGGTGTGGTGCACGCCTGTGTCGCCGCCCTGGGTGCCGCGATGGCCGAGGGCGGCCTCGTGGTCGACCTGGAGGGGGCCCGGCGCGCGGTGACGGACGCCTGGAGCTGACACTCCCCGCCCCGCGGGAAGTTCTGCCCGCGGCCGTCCGACGCCCCATGGCCAGATGCACGCGCCCCGTGGCACCGTGCATGTCATGACCACGCTCCCGGACGGCCGCCGCATTCCGCCCCTGACCGCCGACGAGCCCGCCATGCTGGCGAGTTGGCTCGACATCCATCGCGCCACCCTCGCGCTGAAGTGCGCGGGGCTGGACGACGAGCAGGCGCTGCGCACGTCCGTCGAACCGTCCTCGCTCTCGCTGTTCGGCCTCGTGCAGCACCTCGCCGAGGTCGAACGGAACTGGTTCCAGCGGGTGTTCGCGCGGCGTGACGTGGCGCCGCTCCACGGGGATCGCAGCGGTTTCGTCCTGGACCGGTCCAGGACGTTCGCCGAGGTGCTCGCGGTGTGGGAGCGCGAGGTCGCCGTGGCCCGGGAGCTCTGCGCGGGGCGCTCGCTCGACGACACCGGGCGGCTCGGCGCGGAGGAGGCGGCCGTCATGGGCGGCGAGGACGTCGTCAGCCTGCGCTGGATCCTCGTCCACCTCATCGAGGAGTACGCCCGGCACAACGGCCACGCCGATCTCCTCAGGGAGCGCATCGACGGGGTCACCGGATCGTGAATCCACCCCTCCGCTCCTTTGCCGCTCTCTTTGAATTCCCGCGCACGTTCTCACGAATTATTTATAAACTCGACAAGCACAGCTTCCCGTATTCTTCTGCCCGCTTTCCGGAGACCTAAACACTAAGGTTTCGACAGCACCAATCGCCGTAATTCGGGCACGTCTCCACCGGGTTACGCCTGTGTGACGTACTCCACAACGCGTCCTTTTTGCTTGGTAAATCCGGACCAAACCACCCCAAAGCGGCGGCATCTCATGCGGGCGCACGCCCACGCGTGATAACACATGAAGCGCTCTCATGTAACCCCTTCCCCCGATGCAATTCCAGAAATTGCTCGGTAAATTCAATCCGCATGACCGCTGCACAAGCCGATCTACCGACCGACCTGCAAGCGAAATTCCTGAAAATGCCGGAGGGGTTGCGTCTCGACAGTCCCGTGGTCGCCGACGGCGCCACGATCTGGCGGATCGCCCGCGACTCCAAGGTGCTCGACCTCAACTCCTCGTACAGCTATCTGCTCTGGTGCCGCGACTTCGCCGCCACGTCCGTCGTGGCCCGGGACGCCGACGGGGAGCCGGTCGGCTTCATCACCGGGTACATCCGGCCCGAGCGGCCGAACACCCTGGTGGTCTGGCAGGTGGCCGTCGACCACGCGCAGCGCGGCCGCGGTCTGGCCGGCGCCCTGCTCGACGGGCTCACCTCGAAGGTCGCCGCCGGACGTGCGCTGACCGCGGTCGAGACGACCATCACGCCCGGGAACACCGCGTCCGAACGGCTCTTCACCTCCTACGCGGCACGCCACGGCGCGTCCCTGGAGCGGACGGTCCTGTTCGACGCGGGGCTCTTCCCCGACGGCGGACACGAGCCCGAGGTGCTGTACCGCATCGGTCCACTCGGCTACTGAGCGCCCTCGCCTCCCCCACGTGCCACCCCGGCAACACGCAACACCCGTAACTCCCCCCACCTCCCACGTCTTTCCATCTCCCAGGAGATCTGCTGTGACCATCACCCAGCCCGACCTGAGCGTCTTCGAGACCCTGGAGTCGGAGGTGCGCAGCTACTGCCGCGGTTGGCCTACGGTCTTCGACCGCGCGCAGGGCAGCCGCATGTACGACGAGGACGGCCACGAGTACCTCGACTTCTTCGCCGGCGCCGGTTCGCTCAACTACGGGCACAACAACCCGGTGCTGAAACGCGCACTCATCGACTACCTGGAGCGCGACGGCGTCACGCACGGTCTCGACATGTCGACGACCGCGAAGCGCGCGTTCCTTGAGTCGTTCCAGAACATCATCCTGCGCCCGCGCGACCTGCCGTACAAGGTCATGTTCCCGGGCCCGACGGGCACCAACGCCGTGGAGTCGGCGCTGAAGCTGGCCCGCAAGGTCAAGGGCCGCGAGTCGATCGTGTCGTTCACGAACGCCTTCCACGGCATGTCGCTCGGCTCGCTCGCCGTGACCGGCAACGCCTTCAAGCGGGCCGGCGCCGGCATCCCGCTGGTGCACGGCACGCCGATGCCGTTCGACAACTACCTCGACGGACAGACCCCCGACTTCATCTGGTTCGAGCGGCTCCTGGAGGACCAGGGCTCCGGCCTCAACCAGCCCGCCGCCGTCATCGTCGAGACGGTGCAGGGCGAGGGCGGCATCAACGTCGCCCGCGCCGAGTGGCTGCGCAAGCTCGCCGACGTGTGCGAGCGCTGGGACATGCTCCTGATCGTCGACGACATCCAGATGGGCTGCGGCCGCACCGGTGCCTTCTTCTCCTTCGAGGAGGCGGGCATCACGCCGGACATCGTGACCGTGTCGAAGTCGATCAGCGGTTACGGCCTCCCGATGTCGCTCTGCATGTTCAAGCCGGAGCTCGACGTGTGGGAGCCGGGCGAGCACAACGGCACGTTCCGCGGCAACAACCCGGCGTTCGTGACGGCCGCCGCCGCCCTCGAGGCCTACTGGACCGACGGCCCGGCGATGGAGAAGCAGACCCGCGCCCGCGGCGAGCAGGTCGAGCAGGCGCTGACCGCGATCGTCGACGAGAACCGCGCCGAGATCAAGGAGTTCCGCGGCCGCGGTCTGGTCTGGGGCATCGAGTTCCTGGACAAGGACCGGGCGAGCGCCGTGGCGAAGCGGGCCTTCGAACTGGGCCTGCTCATCGAGACCTCCGGCCCCGAGGGCGAGGTCGTCAAGCTCCTTCCGGCGCTGACGATCACCCCCGACGAGCTGGACGAGGGGCTGCGCACGCTGGCCCGCGCGGTCCGCGAGACCGCCTGAGCGAGCGCGCTACCGAGCCCCGGCACCGTAAGAGAAAAGGAACCGACTCACCGTGATCGTCCGTTCGTTCAAGGACATTGAAGGCACCGACCGGCATGTGAAGGCCGCTTCGGGCACCTGGGAGAGCAAGCGCATCGTGCTCGCCAAGGAGCGCGTCGGCTTCTCGCTGCACGAGACCATCCTGTACGCGGGTACGGAGACGTCGATGTGGTACGCGAACCACATCGAGGCCGTCGTCTGCACCAAGGGCGAGGCCGAGCTGACCGACGACACGACCGGCGAGAAGTACACGATCACGCCGGGCACCATGTACCTGCTCGACGGGCACGAGAAGCACACCATGCGGATCAAGGAAGACTTCCACTGCCTGTGTGTCTTCAACCCGCCCGTCACCGGTCGTGAGGACCACGACGAGAACGGCGTGTACCCGCTGCTCACGGAGCCGGACCCGGTCTGACCACGACCTACATCCCGAACAGGGCCGTACGAGAGGAGAGGCAGGCAACACCATGACGACCGCACCCGAACGCACCCGCGACCTGTACCCGACCCGAGGCGCCGAAGAGGTGCTCATCGAACGCAAGGACCCCGTGGTGTGGTCCGAGCCGGGTGCGGCAGGGCCGATCACGCCCGGGGACCTGGCGGGGTTCGAGCGGGACGGTTTCCTGGCGATCGACCAGTTGATCACCCCGGACGAAGTGGCCGTGTACCACGCCGAGTTGGAGCGGCTGATGAACGACCCGGCGATGCGCGCGAACGAGCGCTCCATCGTCGAGCCGCGCTCCCAGGAGATCCGGTCGATCTTCGAGGTGCACAAGATCAGTGAGCTCTTCGGCAAGCTGGCGGCGGACCCGCGGGTCGTCGGCAGGGCCCGGCAGATCCTCGGCTCGGACGTGTACGTCCACCAGTCCCGGATCAATGTGAAGCCGGGCTTCGGCGCCTCGGGGTTCTACTGGCACTCGGACTTCGAGACCTGGCACGCGGAGGACGGCCTGCCGAACATGCGGACCGTCTCGGTGTCCATCGCGCTGACGAAGAACCACGACACCAACGGCGGCCTCATGATCATGCCGGGGTCGCACAAGACGTTCCTCGGCTGCGCGGGCGCCACGCCGAAGGACAACTACAAGCGTTCGCTGCAGATGCAGGACGCGGGCATCCCGTCGAACGAGACGCTCACGCACCTCGCGTCCGACTACGGCATCCGCCTGTTCACGGGCGAGGCCGGTTCGGCGACGTGGTTCGACTGCAACGCCATGCACGGTTCGGGGGACAACATCACCCCGTATCCGCGCAGCAACGTCTTCATCGTGTTCAACAGCGTGGAGAACACGGCGGTGGAGCCGTTCGCGGCGCCGGTGCGCCGGCCCGAGTACATCGGGGCGCGGGACTTCACGCCGGTGAAGTGACCCGCCGCTGAGCAGCGAGCCGGCCCGGTACCCCCCGTGGGTGCCGGGCCGGCTCGCTGTGCGTGCGCCTTACAGCGGCAGGTAGTCGGTGTAGCCCTTCTCGGTGCCGCCGTAGAAGGTGGCCCGGTCCGGGGTGTTGTACGGACCCGCGGTCTTGAGGCGGGCCGGCAGGTCGGGGTTGGCGAGGAAGAGCGCGCCGAACGTGACGAGGTCCGTGGTGCCGTCCTCGATCAGGGCGAGCGCGTCGTGGCCGGTGGGGCCTTCGGTGTGCGGGTTCAGGAGGAACGTGCCGCCGAAGTCCTCGCGCAGCCGTACGGAGAGTGCGCGGATGTCGCCCACCTCGGCGATGTGCAGATAGGCGAGGTCGAGCGCGGCCAGCTCCTTCGCCAGGGCGGTGTACGTCGGCTCCGGGTCGGGCTCGGAGATGTCGTTGAACGGGTTGCCGGGCGAGAGGCGGAAGCCGGTGCGGGCGGCGCCGATCTCGGCGGCGACGGCCGAGGCGACCTCGACGGCGAAGCGGATGCGGTTCTCGACCGGGCCGCCCCACTCGTCGGTGCGGCGGTTGGAGCCGGGCGCGAGGAACTGGTGGATCAGATAGCCGTTGGCTCCGTGCAGTTCGACGCCGTCGAAGCCCGCGTCGATCGCGTTGCGCGCGGCGGTGACGAAGTCGTCGATGGTGGCGCGGATCTCGGCGCCGGTCAGTTCGCGCGGGGTGATGAAGTCCTTGGGGCCCTCGGCGGTGTAGACCTGCCCCGCGGCGGCGACGGGTGACGGGGCGACGTTGGTCAGGCCGTCGGGCAGCAGCACGGGGTGGCCGACGCGGCCGGTGTGCATGAGCTGGGCGAAGATCGTGCCGCCCGCCGCGTGCACGGCGTCGGTCACCTTGCGCCAGGAGGCGACCTGCTCCGTGGAGTGCAGGCCCGGGGTGTCCGGGTATCCCTGGCCGACCACAGATGGCTGGATGCCCTCGGTGATGATCAGGCCGGCGGAGGCGCGCTGGGCGTAGTACTCAGCGGTCAGCTCGGTGGCGACACCGCCCTCACCGGCGCGGCTGCGGGTCATGGGGGCCATGGCGATGCGGTTGGCGAGCCGGGTGCCGGACAGGTCGATCGGGTCGAATGCGGTGGTCATCGGAACTCCCGGGGTGGTTTATATGGTCGGCCAATCATTCGCGACGAGTGCCACTGTAGCCCATTCCTTGGCCGACCAAGGTAAAGTTTTCGAAGACGTCTACAACAGGAGCTCGCGATGAAGGCCGACACCGTGCAGGCCCCCTCGGCCGACCCCGTCTGTACGCCCGGGGCATCGGGCGTCGCCGCGGCGGGGCCCGTCAGTCTCGCCGTCAGCCGGGTGGCCCGGCTGCACCGCATCGCCGCGGGGAAGGCCCTCAAAGGGCTCGGCCTCTACCCCGGCCAGGAGTTCGTGATGATGCACCTGTGGGAAGCGGGTCCTGTGCGGCAGTCCGAGCTGATCAAGGCGGTCGACCTCGACCCGTCGACGGTCACGAAGATGCTGCAGCGCCTGGAGCAGGCCGGGCACGTGCGGCGGCGCCCCGACCCGGCCGACCGGCGGGCCGTGCTCGTCGAGGCGAGCGCGGCGAGCTGCGGACTGCTCGCCCAGGTGGAGCGCGCTTGGGGGGAGCTGGAGGGGCACACGTTGGGGGGCCTGGAGGAGACGGAGTGCGCGGAGTTGCTTCGGTTGCTCTCCAAGGTGGAGGCGAATCTCTGCAAGGAGACGGAGGACTGTCCCGAGCGGAGGGCTCGGGGCTAGCCCCGAGTGACGCCTCTGCCCCCGCCTGGCGCGGCGGGCCCCGGCTGCGGGCCGGTGGGGGCTGGGCGCGCAGTTCCCCGCGCCCCTGACGGGGCACGCCCCCCCTCAGCCGCACCGGAGCCAATGCGGGTCGCGCCGTGGGGGCTGACGCGGCGGACCCGGCTGCGGGGTCGGTGGGGGTTGAGCGCGCAGTTCCCCGCGCCCCTGACGGGGGCACGCCCCCCCAAGCTGCACCGGAGCCGCAGCCGCGCCAGTGCTCAGCCCGGAGTTACAGCCAAGCCAGGGAGGCTGCTCTCGTCAGGATGTGGTGGATTGCGGTGGTGTCGCCTGATGTGCCGCGGGGGAGTTGGGGTGGGGTGCGGCGGCCGGCTATCAGGAGGCAGAAGTCGACGGAGTGCAGGACCAGTTCGGCGCGGATCGGGTCGTCGGAGTTGCCCAGGATCCACTCCGTCTCGCCGCCGTCCCCGGTGATGGTCAGGGCGACGGGTGGGGACTGGGGGCCGAGGGCCGGGCCGAGGATGCGGACGCCGAGCCGTACCAGCTGCCACAGGTGCGGGGCGGGCGGCGGAGGCACGGCGCGGTCGAGCGCGACGCCGATGTCGTCGGCGTGCACCCAGGTCTCGAAGGCGCGGGACAGGAAGTGGTCGGCGACGGGCAGGCGCACCCCGGCGAGCACCGTGGCGCGGGCGGCGAGTTCCGGGTCGTGGGCGGCCCGGGAGGAGAGCAGCCCGGCGGCCTGGACCCGCCACACGGAGACGGTCTGCGCGGGCGTACGGGTGCGTTCGCGGCGGATCACCTCGCGGGTGCGCGCCTCCCACGCGGCGCGCCGCGGTCTGCCGTCCGGCGCGCGCGGGACGGGCTCCCGCGGGGGCAGGCCCAGATGCCGGGCGAGCGGCTCGTCGGCGGCGATGAGGTGGGCGACGGTGTCGTGGACGTCCCAGTCGTGCACGACGGGTGTCCCCCAGGAGGCCTGCTCGTCCAGCTCCGCGAGGAGCGCCTGGAGTCCGGCGACGGCGGCGGCGTAGGGCGCGGCGTGCGGGGCGGTGCGCAGGGCGGGGGCGCGGCTCCGCAGGGCGAGGGAGAGCCCGTGCCGTCCCGGGGTCTCGTCCGGCGCCGGGTCGGGCAGGGCGGGCCCGTCCAGGTGCCGCACGGTGGCGCGCAGCCGCGCGGCCTCGGTGGTACAGGGGTCGCACTCCCGCAGGTGCCGGGCGACGGCGGCCTCGTCGCCCGGCATGAGGGCGTCCACGGCCCAGGCGCCGAGGAGTTCGCGTACCGCGTCGTGGTGGTCGGTCAAGGCTGTTCACCTCGCAGGGGCGGGTCCGCGAGGGTCTCGGCCAGGGTGCGCAGGGCCGTTCGCAGGCGGGTCTTCGCGGTGCCTTCGGGGATGCCGAGTTCGACGGCGGCCTGCCGGTAGGTGCGGCCGGCGAAGTAGGCGAGGTGCACCACCTGCCGCTGGGGCAGCGGGAGCCGGGCGAGGGCGGAGTGCAGGAGCAGGGAGCGCTCCTGTTCCAGGATCGCCTCGTCGGGGGCGGGTCCCGGCGCGGGGAACGCCCGCAGGGCCGCCTCGTCGGCGTGGGCGGCCTTGCGGTGCCGTTCCTCGCCGCGCACCCAGTCCACGGCGCGCCGGTGGGCGAGCATCGAGAGCCAGCCGCGCAGGCTGCCGCGGCGCGCGTCGAACGCGTAGGGCCTGGTCCACAGGTGGGCGAAGACCTCCTGTGCCACGTCCTCCGCGGTGGTGCGGTCGCGGGTGACGCGGGTCGCCACGCGCTGCACGAGCCCGCCGTACGCGGCGTGGACCTCGGCGAGGGCCGCCTCGTCGCCGTAGACGAGGCGCCGGTGCAGTGCGGCGTCGGGGGGCGGCCGGCCGGGGCCGGACGGCAGGTCGGACGTGCCCGGCCTCTCGAAGGACGGCTCCACCTGCACCACCACCTCGCGCGGCCGCGCGACCGCGCAGTACTGCCAAGCCTGGCGCCCCGCGGCCCGCCGCGCCAGGCCTCAGCCGGACAGCACGTCGAGGATCCGGTCCACATCCGCCTCGGTGTTGTACAGGTGGAACGCGGTGCGCAGGTGTCCCGCCCGTGCCGAGGTGAGGATGCCGGCGCGGGTCAGTCCGGGGGCGCGGTCGGCGAGTCCTGGCACCGAGACGATGGGTGAGCCGCCGGGCACGGGGGTGTGGCCCAGTTCGGCGAGTCCGGCGCGGTAGCGGGCGGCGAGTGCCGTGTCGTGGGCGTGGATCGCGTCGATCCCCGTCTCCTCGACGAGGGTGAGCGCGGCGGCGGCCCCGTGGTAGGCGAGGAAGGCGGCGGGTTCGTCGAATCGGCGGGCGTCCGCGGCGAGTCGGTCGAGCGGCCCGTAGGTGGAGTGCCAGGTGTCGGCCGCCGCGAGCCACCCGCCGTGCAGCGGCGGCAGGGACTCCTGCGCCTCTTCCCGCACCGTCAGGAACGACACGCCGCGCGGACACAGCAGCCACTTGAAGGCGCCGGTCACGGTGTAGTCGTAGGCGCCCGCGTCGAACGGCAGCCAGCCCACCGCCTGCGTGGCGTCGACGAGGGTGCGGGCGCCGTGGGCGGCCGCCGCCTCGCGGACCGCGGGCAGGTCGGCGGTGCGGCCGTCGGCCGACTGGACGGCGGAGAAGGAGACGAGCGCCGTCGTCGGGGTGACGGCCGCGGCGAGCTCGTCCAGTGGCGCGTACCGCATCTTGAGGTCGCCGCGCAGCACGAAGGGGTTCACGATGGACGCGAACTCGCCCTCGGGCGCGAGGACTTCGGCACCGGACGGCAGCGAGGCGGCGATCAGCCCCGCGTGCACCGCGACGGACCCGCCGGTCGCGACGCGGCCGTCCGGGACCCCGACGAGCCGGGCGAAGGCGACGCGCGCCTCGTCCACCACCTCGAAGTCACCCGCGCCGCCCGGCCGTCCTTCGCCGCTCTCGGCGGCGAGCGCGCACACCGCCTCGACGGCGCGGCGGGGCAGCAGGCCGCAGCTCGCGGTGTTCAGGTACGTCGATGTGGGAGCGAATTCGGTGCCGTTGTTGATCCCCAGGGACTCCATGGGGATCAACCTATGCGGCGGCTCAGGCCTGCGGAACCGCGCATCCGTCGGGCCCGCACGCCTCGCCGCCGTCGGCCTGCGCGAGGGTGGTGAGCGGCGGGCGCTCGCCCCACGCCTGCTCCAGGGCCCGGGTGAAGACCTCGGCGGGCTGGGCGCCGGAGATGCCGTACTTGCGGTCGAGGACGAAGAACGGCACGCCGTTCGCGCCCAGTTCGGCGGCCTCGCGCTCGTCGGCGCGCACCTCGTCGGCGTACCGCTCGGGGTCGGCGAGGACGGCCCGCACCTCTTCCTCGGCCAGGCCCGCCTCGACGGCGAGCTCGACGACGCGCTCGTCGTCCGTGAAGACGGACCGCTCCTCGGCGAAGTTCGCGCGGTAGAGCAGCCCGATCAGCTCGTCCTGCCTGCCCCGCTCCTTGGCGAAGTGCAGGAGGCGGTGCATGTCGAAGGTGCTGCCGTGGTCGCGGCCCTCGGTGCGGTAGTCGAGGCCTTCGGCGGCCGCGTTCTCCCCGAGCCGCCGCTCGCCCTCGCGGGCCTGCTCCTCGGTCATGCCGTACTTGCCCATGAGCATCGGCAGCACGAGGCCGGTGTCGCCCTTGGCGCGGCCGGGGTCCAGCTCGAAGGAGCGGTGCACGACCTCGACGCCGTCACGGTGCGGGAAGGCGGCGAGGGCCTTCTCGAAGCGGGCCTTGCCCACGTAGCACCAAGGGCAGGCGATGTCGCTCCAGATCTCGACGCGCATGTGTGGCTCTTTCCAGGTCGTACGGTACGAAGCAGTCGGTGCGGAGGGTGCCTCCGCTCAGTCCGTCAACGTACGGGCAGACCGTCTCATTCCCCCACGGCGCCGGAACCGGGCCGTGCCTCAGCGGCACGGCCCGGTTCACCGCGTCAGTCCTGGCGGCTGGTGACCTCGACGAGGTGCGACCCGAACTGGGTCTTCACCGGGCCCTGGACCTCGCCGACCGGGGCCGAGAAGACGACCTGGTCGAACTCGGGGACCATCTGTCCCGGGCCGAACGAGCCGAGGTTCCCGCCGGCGCTCGACGAGGGGCACGAGGAGTGCTTCTTGGCCAGCTCGGCGAAGTCCGCTCCGCCCTCGATCTGCTCCTTCAGCTGGAGCGCTTCCGTCTCCGTTGCGACCAAGATGTGTCGCGCAGTGGCCCTGGCAGCCATGTGTCACGCCCTTTCGAGTGCATATGAACGCCGCCAAGGGTAGACGCCTCATTCCCCTGCCCGGGACTCCGCGGCCGCGAAGCTGCCCGTGTTCGCCCTGACCCAGGTGCGCAGGTGGGCGAGGGGTTCCAGGGCGCCGCGGCCCAGCTCGGTCAGTTCGTACTCGACGCGGGGCGGGACCTCGGCGTGGACCGTGCGCGTCACGAGGCCGTTCTCCTCCAGGCGGCGCAGGGTCTGGGTGAGCACCTTGGGGCTGACGCCCTCCAGCTTGCGGCGCAGCTCCCCGAAGCGGCGCGGGCCGTCCGCCAGGGCGGTGACGGCGAGGCCCGTCCACTTGTGGACGAGCAGCTCGAAGACCTTGCGGCCGGGGCAGAGCAGGCCGTAGATGTCGTGCCGGGTCCGGGTGTCCTCACGGTTGTGACCAGTCATGGTTCCCAGTCTGACCAGTCATGGTTTCCAGAAGATAGTTGGGGCCCTTGCGGGTGATCAGGGCTTCCCGCCTAGCGTCCCGCCCATGAACTCCACCACTACGCCCGTCCGCGTCGGTCTCGTCGGTCTCTCCGCCCGCGGCGGCTGGGCACCCCACTCCCACGTCCCCGCCCTGGCCCGCCTCGACGGCTACGAACTGCGTGCCCTGGCCGCTTCCGGTGAGGCCTCGGCGCGGGCCGCGGGCGAGAAGTACGGGGTGCCGCTGGCGTTCGGCTCGGCCGCCGATCTCGTCCGCAGCGACGAAGTCGATCTCGTCGTGGTGAGCGTGCGGGTGCCGCTGCACCGCGAGGTGATCCTCGACGCGCTCGGCGCGGGCAAGGCCGTGCTGTCGGAGTGGCCGCTCGGCAACGGTCTCGCCGAGGCCGAGGAGCTGGCGGCGGCCGCGGAGCAGGCGGGGGTGCGGACGTTCGCGGGGTTGCAGGCCCGCTCGGCGCCCGCCGTGCGGTTCGTCCGCGATCTCGTCGCCGACGGGTATGTCGGAGAGGTCCTGTCGACCAGCCTGGTCGCGTCGGGGCGGCGCTGGGGTCCCGTCTTCGAGCCGTCCGGGGAGTACCTCCTGGACAGGCGGAACGGCGGGACCATGCTGACCATCCCCTTCGGGCACACCGTCGACGCCGTCTCCATGGTGCTCGGCGAGTTCACCGAGGTCTCGGCGACCCTGGCGACCCGGCGCCCCGTCGTCCGCGAGGAGGGCACGGGCCGCCCGGCCGCCATGACCGTCGACGACCAGATCGCGGTGAGCGGGCGGCTCGAATCGGGCGCCGTCGCCTCGGCGCACTTCCGCGGCGGCCTCTCCCGAGGCACGAACTTCCACTGGGAGATCAACGGCACGGACGGCGACCTGGTGATCACCGGCGACTCCGGCCATCTGCAGCAGGCCGCACTCACCGTGCGGGGCGCCCGCGGCGCGGACCCGGCCGCTCGCGAACTCCCCGTGCCCGGGCGGTACTTCGACGTCCCCGCACTGGACGACCTGCGCGGACTTCCCGCGTACAACGTAGGGGCGCAGTACGCCCGGATGCTCGCCGGCCCGGCCGAAGGCGACGCGCCCGTACCGGACTTCGCGCACGCGCTGCGGCGCCAGCGATTGCTCGACGCCATCGATCGCGCGGCGGCCACCGGCACCCGCGTCGCCCTGCGGCAGGGCTAGGAGCCGTCCCGCAGCCCCTGCGGCCAGTTGGGCCGGAACTCGATGTGGTCGTACGTCACCACGCAGCCCTCGCCGACGGGTGACTGCGCCATGAAGCCGACGAGTGCTGCGCCCGCCGTCTCCTCGTCGCCGAGCGAGAAGATCCGCACGAACGTCCACCGCTCGCCGTCCGTCGACGCGTGGAACGCGAACGCCGACCCCGTACGGCTGACGCGCAGCCAGGCGCTGCTGCCGTCCACCACGAAGGCGTTGGCGTCGTCGGAGCGGCCGCGGGTGACGACCGTGCAGATGGTGGGCTCGTCCGGGGAGCGTTCCAGGCACAGCTTGGCCCACTCCCGCTCCCCCACGTGGAGATACAGCACGCCCGCGTCGAAGGCGGCGGCGAAGCCGACCGTGACCCGGGCGATCAGCTGGAAGTCGCCCTCGGGGGCGCCGAGGAGGCGGGGCGCGTCGGAGGCGGGCTCCAGCGCCCCGCCCGTCGGGGGGACGAAGCGGTCCTGCCGGGCGCCCGCCCAGCCGGTGAGCACCCCGTCCTCGTACGACCAGTGCCCGTCGGGGCCGTATGTGCGCAGGGAGAACGGGAGTTGCCCGATGGTGACGTCCATGCGGTCAGTGTTCCAGGCGCCCGTCGTAACGCCGCGGCAGGCCCAGCGGGTTGTCGTCGCGCAGCTCCGGCGGGAGCAGCGCCTCGGGGGTGTTCTGGTACGCGACCGGGCGCAGCCAGCGCTCGACGGCCGTGCCGCCCACGGACGTCGAGGTCGATGTCGTCGCGGGGTAGGGGCCGCCGTGGTGCTGGGCCGGGGCGACGGCGACGCCGGTCGGCCAGCCGTCGACGAGGACGCGCCCCGCGAGCGGGGTGAGCTCGGCGAGCAGTTCGGCACCCCGGCCCCTCTCCCCCGCCGCCTCGTCCGAGGAGAGCTGCACGGTGGCGGTGAGGTTGCCGGGAAGGCGGGAGAGGACGGCGGTGATCTCCGCCGCGTCGGTGTACCGCGCGACGACGGTGACCGGGCCGAAGCACTCCTCCAGGAGCAGGTCGTACGCCCCTTCTTCGGCGAGGCGCGCGGCCGGGACGGTCAGGAAGCCCGCGCTGACGGTGTGCTCGCCGCCCGCGCCGGGGGTCACCGGGGCCTCCACGTCCGGGAGTGCGGCGCGCTCGCGCACCCCGGCGACGAAGTTGTCCCGCATCCGGTGGTCCAGGAGCACCCCGGCCTCGGTGGCGCCGACCGCTTCGGTCAGGGACTTCAGGAGCCGGTCGCCGCCCGCGCCCTCGGGGGCGAGGACCAGGCCGGGCTTGACGCAGAACTGGCCGACGCCGAGCGTCATCGAGCCTGCGAGGCCGGTGCCGATCTGCTCGCCGCGCTCGGCGGCGGCGGCCTCGGTGACGACGACGGGGTTGAGGGAGCCGAGCTCGCCGTGGAAGGGGATCGGGACGGGCCGGGCGGCGGCCGCGTCGAAGAGGGCACGCCCGCCGCGGATGGAGCCGGTGAAGCCGGCGCCGGACACCAGCGGGTGCTTGACCAGTTCGACGCCCGCCTCGAAGCCGTGCAGGAGGCCGAGGACGCCCTCGGGGATGCCGTGCGCGGCGGCGGCCCTGCGCAGCACGGCGGCGACCAGTTCGGAGGTGCCCGGGTGGTCCGGGTGGGCCTTGACGACGACCGGGCAGCCCGCGGCGAGCGCGCTCGCGGTGTCGCCGCCGGGCACGGAGAAGGCGAAGGGGAAGTTGGACGCGGAGTAGACCGCGACGACGCCGAGCGGAATCTTGTAGCGGCGCAGGTCCGGTATGGGCGGGGTCGCCGTGGCGTCGGGGTGGTCGATGACGACGCCGAGGAAGGCGCCCTCGTCGACGATGTCCGCGAAGGAGCGCAACTGGTAGCAGGTGCG
The DNA here is from genome assembly GCF_055639375.1 of Streptomyces sp. NPDC039462. Taxonomy (NCBI): domain Bacteria; kingdom Bacillati; phylum Actinomycetota; class Actinomycetes; order Kitasatosporales; family Streptomycetaceae; genus Streptomyces; species Streptomyces sp. NPDC039462. The sequence continues at coordinate 470,458 of NZ_JBVKAO010000006.1, read as the reverse complement.
GGCGAGTTCGCCGGTGAGCCGGACGGGCCCGAGCGCGGTCTCCGCGTCCGCGGCCTGCACGAGGTCGTCCTTCGCCTCTTCGAGGAGGTCGGCCGCGGTGCGCAGGAAGGCGGCGCGGACCTCGCGGTCGGCGAGTGCGGGCGCCGCGTCGCGGGCGGCGCGGACCGCGCGGTCGACCTCCCCGGCTGTGGCTTCCACCGCAACCTGCTCGCGCTGCTTCCCGGTTCGGGGGTCGACACTCCAGACTGGTGTTGCTGCCACCGCGGATTCCCTTTCCAGACGTATGCCACTCACCAGGGCTGTTCGATATGCTGAACACCGTCTCCGTTGATGAACGGCGGGGACTTGAGACTATTTCTCGGCGTTCAAAGGGGTCAAGGGCGATGTCGGCTGGCGAGACCGGAGGCGGTGCGCAGGTCAAGTCCGCGGTGCGGACGGTGGAATTGCTCGAGTACTTCGCGGGCAGCCCCGGAATGCACTCGCTGGCCGCGGTCCAGGAGGCCGTCGGCTATCCCAAGTCGAGCCTGTACATGCTGCTCCGCACGCTGGTCGAGCTCGGCTGGGTCGAGACGGACGCCACCGGCACGCGGTACGGCATCGGCGTGCGCGCCCTGCTCGTCGGCACCTCGTACATCGACGGCGACGAGGTCGTGGCCGCCGCCCGCCCGACCCTGGACCGGCTCTCCGACGACACCACGGAGACCATCCACCTCGCCCGGCTCGACGGCACGAACGTCGTCTATCTCGCCACCCGCCAGTCGCAGCACTACCTGCGGCCCTTCACGCGCGTGGGCCGCCGCCTCCCCGCGCACTCCACGTCGCTCGGCAAGGCGCTGCTCGCCACGCACACCGACGAGCAGGTCCGCGCCCTGCTCCCGGAGACGCTGCCCGCGCTCACCGAGCACACCATCACCGACCGCGAGAAGCTCATCGAGGAGCTGCGCACGGTGCGCGAGCAGGGCTTCGCGGTGGACCGCGAGGAGAACACGCTCGGCCTGCGCTGCTTCGGCGTCGCCATCCCCTACCGCACCCCGGCGCGCGACGCGATCAGCTGCTCGGTGCCGGTGGCACGGCTCACGCCCGCGCACGAACAGATCGTCAAGGACGCGCTCTTCGACGCCCGGGACCGGCTGACACTGGCGACTCGTAGGCTCTGACGCATGGATGTCAGCCTGCGCGAAGTCCACGACAGCGATCTGCCCGTCTTCTACCGCCAGCTGAACGATCCCGTGGCCGGCCACATGGCCGCGTTCACACCGGAGGACCCGGCCGACCGGGACGCCTTCGACGCGCACTGGAGGAAGCTGCGGGGCTCCGCCGACATCGTCGTCCGCACGGTCCTCGCGGACGGTGACGTGGTGGGCAACGCGGGGGTGTACGGGGAGCCCGGCGAGCGCGAGGTCACGTACTGGATCGACCGCGCCCACTGGGGCCGTGGCCTGGCCACCGCGGCCCTGCGCGGCCTGCTCGAACTGGCACAGGACCGGCCGCTCTACGCCCGCGCGGCGGCGGACAACGCGGGCTCGATCCGGGTCCTGGAGAAGTGCGGCTTCCGCGTCTCCGCCACGGAGCGGGGATACGCCCCGGCGCGCGGCACGGAGATCGACGAGGTCGTCCTCGTCCTGCGCGAGGACTGATCCGCGCGGCGCCGCCTCCGCCGCGCGGCGGAGGCGGATCGACCCGGCGCAGGAGGTGCCGCGACGCGTCCGGGCGGGACCTTGGAGACATGCCGCACACACTGTCCCCCGCCCCTGCGCCGTCCACCCCCGGCCGCATTCCGCGTCCCGCCCGCACGACCTACGCTGTCGACATGATCATCGGGGGGATTGTCGCCGTCCACACGAGCTGCTTCCTCACGCGGCGGACCGGCGCCACCGCGTGAAGACACTCGCCACCACTCTCTTCGGGCGCCGGGCGCGTCGCCGCTGGATCCATCTGATCCTCGGCGGCGCCCTCGCCATGCCGTACGTCCTCGTCGGCTCCATCGTCGTCGGGCCGCTCTTCGACGACGAGGCGGTCCTGGGCTCGCTCGGCGCCCAGCTCAGCGCGTTCGCCGTCGGGCTGCCGCTCGCCGCGGTCACCGCGCTGTTCCCGCTGACGCGGCCGATGTCGGTGGCCGCTGTGCGGGCCCTGTGCGGGGTACCGGCCGACTCCCTGGCCGAGGGGCCCGCGCGCACTCGGGTCGCCCGCACCCGCGCCGCCGCGTGGTTCACGCTGCACCTCGGCTTCGGCGGTGTCATCAGCGGCATGTCGCTCGCGCTGCCGCCCTTCGCGAGCGTCCTGATCGCACTGCCCTTCTGCGCCGTCCTCGCGGACAGCCGCATCGGGATGCCCGAAGTCTTCGGCGAGACCTGGCTGTTGGTCCTCTCCCCCGTCATCGGCTGCGCGTCGCTCGTGGCGCTCGCGGCGTGCGCCGCCACGGCCGGCGCGCTGCTCGCCCGCTGGGCGCCCGGCCTGCTCGGGCCGACGCCCGCCGACCGGCTCGCCGCCGCCGAGCAGCGCGCCGCCGACCTCGCCGTGCGCAACCGGCTCGCGCGCGAACTGCACGACTCCGTCGGTCACGCCCTGAGCGCCGTCACGCTCCAGGCGAGCGCGGCCCGGCGCGTCCTGGACCACGACCCGGAGTTCGTGCGTGAGGCGCTGGCCGCCATCGAGGACACCACGCGCCGCACGGTGGGCGAACTCGACGCCGTATTGGGCGTGCTGCGGGAGGCCGACAGCGCGGGTCCGACGGCGCCCGCGCCCACGCTCGCCGCCGACCTGGACGGCCTGCTGCGCCGCACCGGGGCGGCCGGACTGCGGGTGACGGCCACCGTCGCCGCGAACCCCGAGTCGCTCCCGCCGCTGGTCTCCCGGGAGGCCTACCGCATCGTGCAGGAGGCCCTGAGCAACGCGCTGCGGCACGGCGGCGATGCCACCTCCGTGACGCTCCGCGTCGCCCTGGACGGCCCCGACCTGGCCGTCACCGCCGAGAACCCGCTGCCACCCCGCTCCCCCGCGTCCCGGCCCGGCGGCGGCCACGGCCTGCGCGGCATCGCGGACCGGGCCCGGCTGCTCGGCGGCACGGCCGATGCGGGCCCCGCCGACGGGATGTGGCGGCTCGACGTACGACTTCCCCTGAACTGACCTGACGTACGACTTCCCCCGAAGGGACAGCCATGACGGCCGACGACAACATCCGGGTCGTCCTCGCGGACGACGAGCGCATGGTGCGCACCGCCCTGCGCGCGATCCTCTCCCCCGAGCCCGGCATCGAGGTGGTGGGCGAGGCGGCGACGGGCGCCGAGGCGGTCTCCGTCGTACGCGATCTGAAGCCGGACGTGGTCCTGATGGACGTCCGCATGCCGGAGACCGACGGGATACGCGCGACCGAGCAGATCCTGCGGACGATGTCGGGGCCGCCGCGCGTCGTCGTCGTGACGACCTTCGAGAACGACGCGTACGTCTACGAGGCGCTGCGCGCCGGAGCCGCCGGGTTCCTCCTCAAGCGGGCGGACGCCGACGAGCTCGTCCAGGCGGTCCGGCTCGTGGCGCGCAGCGAATCGCTGCTCTTCCCCGCGGCCGTCCGCGCCCTGGCCGCCGAGTACGGCCGCCCCGAGCCCGCGCCGCCCGCCTGGGTGGCGCGGCTCACCGGCCGGGAGAGCGACGTTCTGCGGCTGATGGCGGCGGGCCTGACCAACGCGGAGATCGCCGGGCGGATGGGGGTGGGCGCGGCGACGGTGAAGACGCACGTGGCGTCGGTCCTCGCCAAGACGGGCGCGCGGGACCGCACCCAGGCGGTGATCGCGGCGTACGAGGCGGGCTTCATGAAGGCTCGATGAGAAATCGGTCGCAAGCACGCCACAAGGGAACGAAACCCTCCCCTTTGCTCGTCCTCCCACGGGATGAACAAGACGATCAGGCACGCCTCGGTCTTCGCACTGCTGCTCGTGCTCGCCCTGCTGGTCCGGGCGACATGGGTACAGTTCCACGACTCGAAGGCGCTCGCGGACGACAAGCACAACCGGCGCAACGCGATAGAGCAGTACGCGGCCCCGCTGGGCGACATCATCGTGGGCGGTGAGGCCATCACCGGCTCCGAGCGGACGACAGGGGGAGACCTCGCGTACAAGCGGACCTACAAGAACGGCGATCTCTACGCACCCGTCACGGGCTACAGCTCCCAGGTCTACGGCGCCACCCAGCTCGAAGGCATCTACCAGGACCTGCTCGACGGCACCGACAACCGTCTGAAGACCCCCCTCGACACGCTCACCAACAAGCGGGCCGACCCCGGCGACGTCGTCACGACGATCGACCCGGCGGTGCAGAAGGCCGGCTACAAGGCGCTGGGCGACACGAAGGGCGCGGCGGTCGCCCTCGACCCGAAGACCGGCAAGATCCTCGGCATGGTCTCGACGCCGTCGTACGACCCGTCGAGGATCAGCGGTTCCTCGGACTCCAAGGCGTGGCGGGAGCTGACCACCGACAAGGAGAAGCCGATGGTCAACCGCGCGATGCGGCAGCCCCTGCCGCCCGGATCGACGTTCAAGCTGGTCGTGGCGGCGGCAGCCCTGGAGGACGGTCTCTACGGCTCGGTGGACACGCGGACGAGCAGCCCGAATCCGTACACGCTGCCCGGGACGCGCACCGTCCTCAAGAACGAGAACCAGGCCGCCCCCTGCGAGAACGCGAACATCCGCACGGCGCTCCAGTACTCCTGCAACAACGTCTTCGCGAAGATGGCCGTCGACCTCGGCCGGGACAAGGTGAAGGCGATGGCGGAGAAGATGGGCTTCAACGCCGACAAGCTGGACGTGCCGGTGCGCGCGGCCAAGAGCGTCTACCCCTCCGACATGGACAAGGCGCAGACGGCGCTCACCGGCATCGGCCAGTTCGACGTGACGGCGACCCCGCTGCAGATGTCGATGGTGTCGGCCGCCATCGCCAACGGCGGCGTGCTCGCCGCGCCGCACATGGTCTCGCAGATCAGCGACTCCGACGGGAACGTCCTGGAGAAGTACGACGACGGCGACTCCCAGCGCGTCATGGACGAGTCCACCGCCGAGGGCCTGCAGTCCGCGATGCAGACGGTCGTCGAGAAGGGCACCGGCTCGAACGCGAAGATCAGCGGCGCCACCGTCGGCGGCAAGACGGGCACGGCCCAGCACGGCGAGAACAACAGCAAGACGCCGTACGCCTGGTTCACGTCGTACGCCAAGGGCAGCGACGGCAAGGAGGTGGCGGTCGCGGTGATGATCGAGTCGTCGAGCGCGGCCCGCGACGAGGTCAGCGGCAACGGCCTGGCGGCCCCCATCGCCAAGGCGATGATGGCGGCGGCGCTCAAGGGCTGACGGCGGGTGCCTGGCGGCCCCGGGGGCGGACGTGTCCTACCCCCGGCGCCCCCGCCACCTCGACACTCCCCACGCGAGCGCCACGACCGCCGCCGCGCCCGTCAGCAGGCCCGCCGCGAAGCCCGCACCGGACGCCGCGTCGTTCTCGTCGGCCGCCACCGCCGCCCCCGCGACCGCCACGGCCGCGGCGAGGACGGCAAGCAGGGCGTAGAACTTCCGGCTGAAGAAGCGGGAGCGAGCCGGGGCCGGCGGGGTGGACGTGAGCCGGGCCGCGGGGCCGATGCTCGCGGCCTTGGGGCGCTTGTACCAGGCGTAGACGATCCACTCGCCGCACAGCTCCCAGCCGTCGGGGGCGAGCCGCTCGTCCAGATCTTCGCGGCCGCGCGTGACCAGCTCGCGCCGGTACTCCCAGCGCTGCGGCTGCGTCACGTCGCGGTGGCTGACGAAGCGGCCGAGGGCGTCGACCCGCTCGACCTCCCAGCCCTCGTCGCCGAAGCGGTTCAGGAGCTCCTCGTCGACGTACGTGTCGGCGGTCCAGCGCCAGGTCTCCACCCGCTCGTCCGGCGCCTGCGGTGCCCGCTCCCCCGTGGCGGGCACCAGCTGCGCGGCGAACTCCTCGACGGGCCCGAACTCGGCCTCCGCGTCCTCGGCCCCGGACTCCTCCAGGTGGGCGGCGAGGTCCGTGACGGTCGCCTCGACGCGGTCGGCGGGCAGGCCCTGCGCCCGCAGCCGCTCGGCGAGTTCGACGAGGTAGCCGTCCTGCCCGTCCGTCGCGTGCTGTGTGTGCTGTGCTTTCATCGTGTCTCCACTCCGGCCCTCGCGAGGACTTCTCGTACGGATCCGTCGAAGGCGAGCCACAGCCCGCCCTGCTCGCCGAGGGTTTCCCGGCCGGCGTCGGTGAGCCGGTAGTAGCGGCGCCCGGGCCCCTTCTCGGCGGCGCGGAACTCCGCGGCGACGAGGCCCGCCTCCTCCAGGCGGTTCAGCACCGGATAGAGCGTGCCGCCCTTGATCTGGCCGAAGCCGGCGGCACCGAGCATCTTGGCGATCTCGTAGCCGTAGCTCTCGCCGTCGGTGAGGCCGGCGAGCACGAGGAGGTCGAGTACGCCTTTGAACCAGCTGGCGCGGCGGTCGGTCGTCACTGCGGGTCTGCCTTTCAGACGGCGGTTGCCGGGTGCGGCTTCTCGGGCGCGGGGAGCGTCAGATCGCGTACGGAGAGGTAGACGTGCACGGCGACGGGGAGCAGCAGGCTGCCCGTGGCGAGGTAGAGCCCGGTGAACACCGCGCCGAAGAAGGCGAAGACGAGGACGCCCCGGCGGCCCTGGTAGAAGCCGGCCAGCGCGTAGACGAGGATCGACAGGGCCGCCGCCACATAGAGGTCGAGTCCGAGCGCTCCCACGCCGAAGGCGATGAGCAGGCCGCGGTAGACCAGTTCGGCGCAGACGCCGTCGGACACGGCGACGGCGATCGCGAGCCTGCGCTCCTCGGGCGTGCGCGGCAGCATCGCCTCGATGGCGGCGAGCCCGGGCACGTTCCTGCCGCGCTCGGCGAGGTCGCGGAAGTTCCGTCCGGAGGCGACCGCGGCCGCGCCGGTGAGGAGGATCGTGGCGATCGTATAGGCGGGCCGCTCGGGCAGCGCGAGGCCGAGGTCGGCGGCGGCGGTGCCGGGCGAGAGGAGCAAGGCCGCGCCGGCGAGGGCGGCGAACGCCCACCACAGGGCGAGCACGAGGCCGTAGTAGCGGACGAGGGCGCGGGGTTCGGTGTCCCTGCGCCGGGCCAGCGACTCGTACATACGGCGGCCTGCCCAGGGCTCGCCGAGCAGCAGATAGGCGGCGAGCGCGGCCGCGACGGCGGTGGACGGTGCCGAGAAGTCCGGCGCGAAGTCCGTCGTGATGGTCATGGGATCCCCCTTCCCGAGGGGGTGGTGCGGCGCGCATTGGCGTACGCCGCACCACCCCTGTGCGTCTGAGCTACCTAGACCGTATGGCGACCTAGTCAGGAATGCAACCTATCTCGGGGAGCTGACCATCCGGGGACCCTGGTCGACCTGCCCTATCCGACGTAGTACGTCGGGTTCGGGAGCTTGTACGTCTTGTCGGCGTAGCCGCCTTCGAGGTCGCTCACCTGGTCACCGAAGCTGCCGACGATGTTGTAGCCGGTGGACTCGATGTACTTGCGCGTGCCTTCCTTGAACTGGACGGTGGTGCAGTTCCAGGCGGCGGGCGTCGCGCAGTCCTTCAGGTAGGCGGGCGGGTTCGTCTTGTCCTTGGTGAAGACGTGCGTGCGGTCGAGCGCCGTGTCGTATCCCGCCCTGGCGAGGTTGGTGACGGCGCCCTCGCGCAGCGACTCGGCGAGGCCGGTGAGGAAGAAGACCTCGACGCCCTTGCTCTTGGCGTACTTCACGAGCTGCGGCATGCCGAAGACGGCGGGGCGCTTGGCCTCCTTGACGTAGGCGTACCAACTGTCGTTGTTGTACGTGTAGTTGGTCGACTTCTCGTAGTCGAAGCTGAGCAGCGCCGTGTCGTCGACGTCGAGGACGATCGCCGGCTTCTTGCCGTGCCGGGCGTGGTGCGCGGCCTTCTTGATGTCCTTCTTCGCCTTGGCCTGGATGCGGGCCAGGTCCTTGGCGTACGGGCTGTCGGGCGAGGACCTCCACACGCCGTCCGCCCCCTTGGCCGCGCCGTAGTAGGCGTCGATCTCGCCGACGAGGAGGCCTATGTTGTGCGGCTCCTTGGTGGCCCGCGGCGGGGCCTGGTCGGCTCCGGCGGCACCGGCGGTGTAGAGGGCGGCACCGGCGACGGTGCAGGCGGTGGCCAGGCCGGCCACGCGTAGGGACTTCCGCATGTGTTGCGTCTCCGCATCAGGGTTCGGGCAGGTCAAGGACTGTCTACGCGCATCGACCCGGGTGTGGGGAGACCGTGGGACGACCCTTTACCTGATCCATACCTGGAGCACACGCGGCTCGCGCCGGGCCCGGAGCGCGCTCAGCCCTGCCCCGGCGCCTGCCCCTGCCCCTGCGGCCGCCAGCCGGGGTCGCGGCCGCTGAGACCGATCACCCGGTCCAGGAGAGGCGCGTCGTCCGGCACCGGAACCGGCGCACCGAACAGCCCTCCCCCGTCGGCGTCCGCCTCGGCGCCCCCTTCGGGCGTGAGCAGTGCCTTCGCGGCCTCCAGGCTCGCCTCGTCGGGGGCGTACTCCTGCCCGGTCGCGCGCGCCAGGTCCCAGCCGTGCACGACGAGTTCGTCGAGGGCGACGAGGCCGGCGACCTCGCCCGGCAGGTCGACGCCGCCCGCACGGGTCATGCCCTGCCAGGCCGCCGGGGAGCGCCAGGCGTCGGCGAGGGCGTCGAGCGCCTTCGGCAGCTCGCCGCGCCAGCCCGGCCCGATGTCCGGCACGAAACTCCCCGGGTCCTGGTCGAGGCCGGGTCCGAACTCCTTGCGCGCGGCCTGGCCGAAGGCCACGGAGAGGCCGAGGACATGGCCCAGCAGATGGCGCACCGCGTATTCGGGGCAGGGCGTGGGCGCCGCGAGCTGGTCGTCCGTGACGCCGTCGGCGATCCGGGCGACGAGCCGGGCCTGCGGGCCGAGGTCGAGGATGTCGGTCATGGGGGCCTCCTGAGGGGGCGGTGTCGGTACGTCTCCCCTTGTGGACTCCGCACCTGCCCCGAACTCATCGCGGATCCATAGGGAATGCTCCCGATACCGGCGCGGGGGCCTCAGGAACCAGCATCACCAGGCATGACATCGACGATCGGACGCGTCCTGCGGGACCGCAACGCGGGTCTCTATCTGGGCGCCGTGGTGGTCTCGGGCTTCGGGAGCTCCGCGCTGTGGCTGGCCTCCGGGATCTGGGTGAAGGAGCTCACCGGGTCCGACGGGCTCGCCGCGCTCTGCCAGTTCGCGCTGTGGGCCCCCACTCTCGTCGGCCCGCTGCTCGGCACCCTGGCCGACCGCACGCGCCGCAGACCGCTCCTGGTGACCGCCAACCTCGCGCTCGCCGCACTCCTTCTGTCCCTGTTCACCGTCGACACCGCCGGACGGCTGTGGATCCTCTTCGCGGTCCTCCTGGTGTACGGGGCGTGCGGCGTCGTCACCGACGCGGCGGAGGCCGCCCTGGTCGCGACGGCCGTCGACAAGGATCTGCTGGGCGACTTCAACGGCCTGCGGATGTCCGCGAACGAGGGCATGAAGCTGGTGGCGCCGCTCGCGGGGGCGGGCCTGTTCGCCGCGTACGGGGGCGCGCGGGTGGCGTTCCTGGACGCGGTGACGTTCGTCCTTGCGGCCGGGATGTTCGCGCTGCTGCGGGTCCGGGAGGGCGTACCGGCGCCGGACCCCACGCCACTGCGGGCGCGGACCGCGGAGGGCGCGCGGTACCTGTGGCACCACGAGCGGCTGCGCCCCCTCGTGGTGGCGGCCGGACTGACGATGCTGACCTCGGGGATCAGCGGCGCGCTGGTCTACGCCGTCGTCGAGGGACTCGGCCGCTCCCCCGCGTACACCGGGGTGCTGTACGTCGCACAGGGCGTCGGTTCCGTCGCGGTGGGCGTGGCGTCGGGAACGCTGATGCGGCGGTTCGGGGCGCGGCGGTTCGGCGGCGCGGGCATCGCCCTGACCGGCGCCGCCGCCGCACTGACCGCACTGCCGCACGACGCCGCGGTCCTCGCCGGAAGCCTCGCGAACGGCATCGGACTGCCCTGCGCGCTGATCGCGGGCCTGACGGCGGTACAGCGCGAGACACCCGACGCACTCCTCGGCAGGGCGGCGGCAACCGCCAACACCCTGATGTTCACGCCGACAGCACTGGGCATCGCGGCGGGCGCGGCGCTCGTGGAGAGCGTCGACTTTCATGTGCTGCTCCCGGTCCTCGCGGGGGCACGACTCTTGATCGCCGCGCCCCTGCTGAGGTCCCGGGGTCCGGTGTCCGGGGGGCGGGTTACTTCACGTCGGCCCAGCGCTTGATGGTCTTGATGGCCTGTGCCTGTTCGGCTGCCGGCAGCTTGGTGATCGAGGCGCCGTGGTTGGCGCCGGGGACCACGTAGCGGTGGGAGTCGTGGCGGCTGGGGGTGAACTTCTCGGCGCTCCACGGGTCGTTCTCGCCGTAGATGAACATCATGTGGCGGCCGCGGGTCTTCACCCAGCGGTCGACGTCGGCCATGGTGCTGTTGTCGTACGTGCCGCGCATGGCGGCGGGCAGGACCGAGTTCGGCTGGTAGATGTCGGGGTGGTTGCGGACGCCCTTGAGGTGCTTGAACTTCAGGTCGGCCCAGCCGAGTTGGGTGGCGGCCTGGCGGTAGTAGGGGCCCGAGCCGTTGGTGCCGAGGGACTCGTCCTGGTAGACGCTGAAGCCGTGCTTCTTCGACCAGTCGTAGAGCTCGTCGTCGGTGACCTTCTTCGCGTCGGGCACCGTCGGGCAGTCGGCGGCGGTGCCCGACTGCCAGAAGTTCCACACCTGGTCGAGGACCGCGAACTCGTAGGCGCGGTCGGTGGTGCCGAGGGTCTCCTCGAAGGTGTCGCCGTTGGCCTTCGCGTCCGCCTCGAACTTGGGGAGCAGCGCGTCGCGGCGTACGAGCATCTCGCGCTGCACGGCGTTCAGCGCGTCCCGGCACTCCTTGGTGCCCACCGTCTTGAAGAAGCGTTCGTAGCCGCTGTCGTCGCGGTTGTTCGCGTCGTTGGGCGCGACGAACGCGACGACGGCGTCGAGGTCCTCGGGGTAGAAGCGCTCGTGGTACGTCGCGGTCATGCCGCCCTTGCTGGCGCCGGTGCCCAGCCACTTGCCCTTCTCGACGGTGCGCAGGACGCGGGTGAGGCGGTGCTCGTCGGCGGCCTCCTGCTGGACGGTCATCTTGGACCAGTCGTCGCCCGCGGCGCCCTTGGGCCGTGACTCGGCGAAGTAGCGGTGCTCGACGGCGACCTGGTTGGCGTCGATCAGCCGGGTGAGGGAGGCGGTGCCGCCGGGGAGGGTGTAGCCGCCGGTGTAGAGGACGGTCGGCTTGTCCGTGGCCTTGTGCCAGAGCGTGGCGCGCTGCGTGAAGGTGGCGCCGTGGGGCCTGCGGTGGTCGACGGGCTGCTTGTACGTGAGCGTGTAGAGGGGGTGGCCCTCCCTTTCCGCGACGGAGACCACCGTCATGCCCGGTATTCGCTCCAGGCGTTCGCGGAGGTCGGACGGCGTCCCGCTGTCGCCGGCCGACGCCGGGCCCGCGGGTGCCGCGGCGGCGGGCGTCGCGCCGCCGAGCGCCGCGGCACCCGCCATCAGTCCGGCACAGACCAGCGCGGATATCCCCTTGTGGCGCACCTTGTTCCCCCTCTGTCCCCCGGTTCGGGGATCTGTCGCCCCTGATCCGGGGGTGTCCCTGGCAGGGGATGTCCCTGGTAGGGGCGCGACGGTTGTGGTGCGCGGATCGTACCGGCGATCACTCCGGATGCGACAGGGCTTCCGCGACGTGTGCGAGGTCGGCGTCCGAGGCCAATCCGGCGTGGTAGAGCCGCAGTTCCGTGGCGCCCAGGCCGGCGGCGCGTGCCGCGTCGGCGGCGAGGGTGGCGGGGCTGCCGCCCATGCCGCTCACCACGGTGAGGTTGGCGGCGAGGACCGCCCCGTCCCTCCCCTGCGCGGCGAACGGCTCCAGGAGGTGGGCGCCGCCCGTGCAGGGCACGACCACGCCGTCGGCCACGGAGAGGACGTGCGCCGGGTTGACGCCCGCGTTCGCGCCGCAGTGGTACGTCACCGGGTCGGCGTGGAGCAGCACCTGGAAACCGGCGGGCGCCGCCGCGCGGACGGCGCCGACGGCGGCCTCCTGGAGGGTGCGGGCGGTTTTCTCGCGCCACGCGCGCGTGGCCGCCGCCCGGCCGGCGCCGATGAGCTTTTCGACGCCCGCCCAGCCCGCGTCCCCGTCCTCGCCTTGGTCTCCGCCGCGCCACACGGGCTCCAAGGCGCGGCGGACGACGGCCGCCAGCTCGTCCGGGTCGAGGCCCTGTCCGGCGTACCCCTCCCGGCAGAAGACGCAGAAGCACAGCGACATCAGGTACTGCCCGGCCTCGCCGGGGGTGACGCCCGCGATCTTGTCGTGGGCGTGCAGGTGCGCGAGGCCGTACCAGCCGCAGGACTCCAGTTCGGTGCCGCGCGTCCCGGTTCCTGGGCGCACGGCGGCTTCCGCGGCGAGGTCGGTCAGGTACGCGCGCGTGGCGGGCTGCGCGATGCAGGGCGCCCAGGGATAGCGGTCTCCGTAGGCGTTGACCACCGAGGTCGCCGGGTGGTCGTCGCCCAGGCGGGAGTTGTGGGCGAGGACGACCCAGCTGTGCACGTCGAGCCCGGCGTCGGTCAGTGCCTGTGCCGCCTCTCCGTAGGCATCACCCGGCGCCCACTCCCCGGCGGCGTACGGGCGCAGCGTGCGGCCCTGCCAGCGGTCTCCCGGCGGGTAGAGCACGGCGGCGTGCGCGGCCGTGACGACGCGGTGGCGCGGGTGGCGCGGGGTGAGCGCGCGCGTGGAGTGATAGGCGGCGGCCAGGGTGACCTGGCGGATACCGAGGGCGGCGAGGCGGGCGGGCGCGTCGGGGTCGCCGACGACGTCCCAGGGGTAGAGGAACGCGGCGGCCTTCACGCGCCCGCTCCGGGGTGTGCGCCGCCGACCAGCTCCCGCCCGCGTTCGACGAGTTCGGCGAGCCGCTTGACGTGTTCGCCGGCTGGTTCGTGGAGTGGCGGCCGTACGGGACCCACGTCCAGGCCGCCGAGCCGGACGCCCGCCTTGACGAGGGAGACGGCGTAGCCGCGGCCGAGGGCGCGGAGCTCCACGAAGGGCCGGTAGAAGCCGTCGACGAGGCGGTCGACGGTGGCGTCCCCCTCCGGCGTACCGGCGTTGAACGCGCGGTGGAAGGCGAGCGCGATGTCGGGCGCGAAGCAGAAGACCGCCGAGGAGTAGAGGGTCACGCCGACGCCGCGGTAGGCGAGGGCGGTCAGCTCGGCGGTCGGCAGGCCGTTGAAGTACAGGAAGTCGCCCGGCACCTCGCCGCGCACGGCGCTGACGGTGCGTTGCATCAGGTCCATGTCGCCGAGGCCGTCCTTGAAGCCGATGACGCCGTCCGTGCGGGCGAGTTCGACGACGGTCTCGGGGGTGAGGACGGCGTTGTCGCGCTGGTAGACGATGACGTCCAGGGAGGTGGCGGCGGCGAGTTCGGTGTAGTGCCTGATCAGTCCCTCCTGCTCGGCGACGACGAGGTAAGGGGGCATGGCGAGCAGCCCGTCGGCGCCCGCCTCCTCGGCGAGGCGCGCGTACCGCACGGCGAGCGCGGTGCCGTATCCGGCGCCCGCGACCACCGGCACCCGGCCCGCCGCCTCCTCGACCGCGGCGGCGACGCACTCCTGGAACTCCTCGGGCGTCAGGGCGTGGAACTCGCCCGTGCCGCAGCAGGCGAACACCGCGGCCGCGCCCGCCTCGATGCCGCCGCGCACATGGGCGCGGAAGGTGTCCAGGTCGAGGGCGCCGTCCGGCCCGTACGCCGTGACGGGGAAGAACAGCGGCCCGCTGGGGACGCGGAGTCGGGAAGCGAGGGGGGCTGACGTCACGGGCTCTCCCTAGGCGTGCACGTTTCTGATCCATGTCCATATCCCTGAACGCATCCACGCTAAGGTGCCCTCTCCGGCCCGGTCAAGCTCGCGAACTCACCGCCCAAGAGCGGATTTACCGCGTCCGGGCCCCGTCAGGACCCCTTGACGCGACGTGACGGCGATCTCTAGCGTTTCCACGGATGTGAATCCTGTACGTGGATGCATACGCCCGCCCGAGGAGACCCCGCATGCCCGCTCCCCGCACCGTCCTGCTGACCGGCGCCGCCGGCGGACTCGGCACGCTGATGCGCGGGCTCCTGCCCGCGTACGGCTACGACCTGCGCCTGCTCGACGTGCGCCCGATCCCGGACGAGCCGGACGCCGTCATCGCCGACCTCGCCGACAGGGACGCGCTGCGCGAGGCCGTGCGCGGGGTGGACGCGGTCCTCCATCTCGCGGGCATCTCCCTGGAGTCCACCTTCGACAAGATCCTCAAGGCCAACATCGAAGGGACGTACAACCTCTACGAGGCGGCCCGCGAGGAGGGCGTCCGGCGGATCGTCTCCGCCTCCTCCAACCACGTGGTGGGCTTCACCCCGCGCCCCCGGGGCGACGACCCGCTGATCCCCGTCGACACCCCGCGCCGCCCCGACACCTTCTACGGGCTCTCGAAGTCCTTCGGAGAGGACCTCGCCCAGTTCTACTGGGACAAGCACGGCGTCGAGACCGTGTCGGTCCGCATCGGGTCGTGCTTCCCCGAACCGTCGAGCGTGCGGATGCTGTCGGTCTGGATGAGCCCCGACGACGGCGCTCGGCTCTTCCACGCGGCCCTCACCGCCGAGGACGTGCGGCACACCGTGGTCTACGGCTCGTCCGCCAACACCCGCCTCTGGTGGGACCTTTCCTCGGCGCGGGCGCTCGGCTACGACCCGCGGGACGACTCCGAGGCGTACGCGGAGAAGCTCATCGCCGAACAGGGCGAACTGGACCCGGAGAACCCGGACCACGCACACCTGGGCGGCCACTTCTGCACGAACCCGCCCGTGTGGCCGTACTGACCTCCCGCTCGCCCCGACCGGGCACCGAACGGGCGGCCCCGGCCCCCGAAACGGGCATGCCCGCGGCCCGCCGCACAGGCCGTCGCCCCACCAAGCGGGCACAAACGGGCAGCATCGCGCCCGCTGCCACCCTGGTCACCCCCTTGCCCGCGCTGTAGAACTTCCCCACAGGGCCCGAACGGGCACCGCGAGACCCAGGGGAAGCAGGTGGCGCCGATGACCGCGGAGGAACGACAGCGGCGGATCGTCCACGCGGCCCGCAACGCCGGCTCCGTCGACGTGACGGCGCTCGCCGACGAGCTCGGCGTCGCCAAGGAGACCGTCCGCCGCGACCTGCGCGCCCTGGAGGACCACGGCCTGGTCCGCCGCACCCACGGCGGCGCCTACCCCGTGGAGAGCGCGGGCTTCGAGACCACCCTCGCCTTCCGCACGACCATGCACGTCCCCGAGAAGCGGCGCATCGCGGCCGCCGCCGCCGAACTGCTCGGCGACGCCGAGACCGTCTTCGTCGACGAGGGCTTCACGCCCCAGCTGATCGCCGAGGCGCTGCCGGAGGCCGCGGCGGGCCGCCCGCTGACCGTCGTGACCGCCTCACTGGCCACCGCGGGCACCCTCGCCGAGGCCGAGAACGTCACCGTCCTGCTGCTCGGCGGCCGGGTGCGCCCGGGCACCCTCGCCACCGTCGACCACTGGACGACCCGCATGCTGGCCGGGTTCGTCATCGACCTGGCGTACATCGGCGCCAACGGCATCTCCCGCGAACACGGCCTCACGACGCCCGATCCCGCGGTCAGCGAGGTGAAGGCGCAGGCCATCAGGGCGTCGCGGCGCACGGTGTTCCCGGGCGTGCACACCAAGTTCGGGGCGACGAGCTTCTGCCGGTTCGCGGGGATCGGCGACCTCGACACGATCGTCACGAGCAGCCGCCTGCCCGCGTCCGAAGCGCACCGCTACTCCCTCCTCGGTCCGCAGGTCCTCCGCGTCTGACAGCCGCCGCCTCCCCGCCTCAACACACCCCCCGCACGGCCGACGCGGGCTTCCGCACACCCCGCAGTGCGCCAATTACCCCGATATGACCCTCTACGTCCAGGAGCACTCATGCGAACCCCGAGCCGACGGCGGCCGAGGCCGCGCGCGCTCGCCGCGGCCGCCGCAGGGGCGCTGCTCGCCCCGCTGCTCGCCGGCTGCTGGGCCGGTGCCGGCGGGGCCGGTTCAGGCGGCGACTCCATCAACGTCCTCATGGTGAACAACCCGCAGATGGTGGAGTTGCGCAAGCTCACCGCCGACCACTTCACCAAGGAGACCGGCATCGAGGTGAACTTCACCGTCCTGCCGGAGAACGACGTCCGCGACAAGATCAGCCAGGACTTCGCCAACCAGGCGGGCCAGTACGACGTCGCGACGCTCAGCAACTACGAGATACCGATCTACGCCAGGAACGGCTGGCTGCACGAGGTCGGTTCGTACGCGCGCAAGGACACGGCGTACGACGAGAAGGACATCCTGCCGTCCATGCGCCAGTCCCTCACCGGCGACGACGGCAAGCTCTACGGACAGCCCTTCTACGGAGAGTCGTCCTTCCTGATGTACCGCAAGGACGTCTTCGAGAAGGCCGGCCTGACCATGCCCGACCACCCCACCTGGCAGCAGGTGGCGGACCTCGCCGCCCGCGTGGACGGCGCGGAACCCGGGATGAAGGGCATCTGTCTGCGCGGACTGCCGGGCTGGGGCGAGGTGATGGCGCCGCTGACGACCGTGGTGAACACCTTCGGGGGCACCTGGTTCGACAAGGACTGGAAGGCCCGCCTGGACTCCCCCGAGTTCGAAAAGGCAACCCGCTTCTACGTAGACCTCGTGCGCGAGCACGGCCAGTCCGGGGCCGCGCAGTCCGGCTATGCCGAGTGCCTCAACAACCTCACCCAGGGCAAGACCGCCATGTGGTACGACGCGACGGCCGCCGCGGGTTCGCTGGAGTCCGCCAAGTCCCCGGTCAAGGGAAAGATCGGCTACGTACCCGCCCCGGTGGCGCGGACGAAGAGCTCCGGGTGGCTGTACACGTGGGCCTGGGGCCTCCAGAAGGCCTCGCGCAACCCGGACCGGGCCTGGAAGTTCATCTCGTGGGCGTCGGGCAAGGAGTACGAGAAGCTCGTCGGCGAGAAGATCGGCTGGTCGAACGTGCCCGCGGGCAAGCGCGCCTCCACCTATGCGAACCCCGCCTACCGCAAGGAAGCCGCCGCCTTCCAGGACGTCACCCGCGCCGCCATCGAGGGCGCGCGGCCCCGCGACCCCGGCGTGCAGCCCCGCCCCGCGCCGGGCATCCAGTTCGTCGGCATCCCCGAGTTCACCGACCTCGGCACCAAGGTCTCCCAGGAGATCAGCGCGGCCATCGCCGGACGCCAGTCCGTCGACGCGGCCCTGGCCACGTCGCAGGACCTCGCCGAGAAGATCTCCGAGGAGTACGAGGGACGATGACCGCCACCGCGAGCACCACCACCCCCGTGGGGCACACGCGCGTGCCCGCCGCGAAGCCACCGGGAACGGGGCGGCTGCGCGCCTGGGCGACCAGAGCGCCCCTGCTGCCCGCCCTCATCTTCATGATCGCCGTGACCCAACTGCCGTTCGTGGCGACCCTGGTGATCTCCTTCTTCGACTGGAACGCCCTCTACCCGGACGCCCGCAGCTTCACCGGACTCGCCAACTACACCGAGGTCCTCACCGACCCCGACCTGCGCAAGTCCGTCCTGACCACGATCCTCCTGACGGCCTCCGTCGTCCTGGCGAGCCTGGTCGCGGGCCTTGTTCTCGCGCTGCTCCTGAACCGGAAGTTCCGGGGACGCGGACTCGTCCGGACCCTCCTCATCGCGCCGTTCCTGCTCGTCCCCGTGGCCGCCGCGCTGCTGTGGAAGCACGTGCTCTACAACCCCGAGTACGGCCTCTTCAACGGTCTGCTGCACTGGGTCGGCGGGGACTCCGCGGCGCAGCCGGACTGGATCTCCAACACCCCGCTCCTCGCCATCGAGGCCTCCCTGGTGTGGCAGTGGACGCCCTTCATGATGCTGATCCTGCTCGCGGGGCTGCAGAGCCGCGACCCCGAACTGATCGAGGCGGCCCGCATGGACGGCGCGAGCAACTGGCAGGTCTTCCGCCATCTGACGCTGCCGCACCTGCGCCGCTACCTCGAACTGGGCGCGCTGCTCGGCTCGATCTACATCGTGCAGAACTTCGACGCCGTCTTCACCATCACCTCGGGCGGCCTCGGCACGGCGAACCTGCCCTACACCGTCTACCAGAGCTTCTACCAGGCCCACGAGAACGGCCTGGCCTCCGCGGCGGGCGTGCTCGTCGTCATCGGCTCGCTCGTCATCGCGACCTTCGCCCTGCGAGTCGTCTCGTCCCTGTTCCGTGAGGAGGCGTCCCGCTGATGAGCACCGTACGCACCGGTCGCACCAAGGAAACCAGGGGAGCCAGGGGAGCCGGTCTGGGGCTCGTCGCCTGGCTCGCCGGCATCCTGTTCTTCCTGCCCATCGCCTGGATGGCGCTGACCTCCTTCCACTCGGAGGAGGACGCCGCGACCAACCCGCCGTCGCTCGCCGCCTCGCTCACCCTCGACGGCTACCGGGAGTTCTTCGGCTCCGGCGGCGGCGCGAGCCCCTGGCCCTCGCTCGTCAACTCGACGGTGGCGTCGGTCGTCTCGACCCTGTGCGTGCTGGTCCTCGCGCTGCCGGCCGCGTACGCCCTGTCGATCAGGCCCGTGAAGAAGTGGACGGACGTGCTCTTCTTCTTCCTGTCCACGAAGATGCTGCCGGTCGTGGCGGGTCTCCTCCCGATCTACCTCTTCGCCAAGAACACCGGCCTCCTGGACAACATCTGGCTGCTCGTCCTCCTCTACACCTCGATGAACCTGCCGATCGCGGTGTGGATGATGCAGTCGTTCCTCGCCGAGGTGCCGAAACCGGTCATCGAGGCCGCGCAGATCGACGGGGCACGGCTGCCGACGATCCTCACGCGCGTGGTGGCGCCCATCGCGCTCCCCGGGATCGCCGCGACCTCCCTGATCTGCTTCATCTTCAGCTGGAACGAACTCCTCTTCGCGCGGGTGCTCACGGGCGTCGTCGCCCAGACCGCGCCCGTCTTCCTGACCGGCTTCATCACCAGCCAGGGCCTGTTCCTGGCGAAGGTGTGCGCCGCGTCGCTCGTGATCTCCCTGCCGGTGCTCGCCGCGGGGTTCGCCGCCCAGGACAAGCTGGTCCAGGGCCTGTCGTTGGGAGCCGTCAAATGAACCAGGGAGCCGCCAAGTGAAGGCCGCCATCATCGAGTCCGTCGGCAAGGCCGTCGTCGGGGAGCTGCCCGACCCGGCCCCGGGCCCCCGCGACGTCGTCGTCGAGGTCGCGGCGTGCGGCCTGTGCGGAACCGACCTGCACATCCTCCAGGGCGAGTTCGCGCCGACCCTGCCGGTCGTGCCGGGCCACGAGTTCGCCGGCGAGGTCGTCGCGCTCGGCGCCGACGTCCGCACGCTCGCCGTCGGCGACCGGGTCGCCGTGGACCCCTCGCTGCACTGCCACGAGTGCCGCTACTGCCGCGACGGCCGGGGCAACCTCTGCGAACGGTGGGCGGCGATCGGCGTGACCACCGCGGGCGGCGCCGCCCAGTACGCGGTGGCGCCCGCCGCCAACTGCGTACGCCTCCCCGACCACGTCCGCACCGAGGACGCCGCCCTCATCGAACCGCTGTCCTGCGCCGTCCGCGGCTACGACGTGCTGCGGGCGCGGCTCGGCGCGCACGTGCTGATCTACGGCTCGGGGACGATGGGCCTGATGATGCTGGAGCTCGCCAAGCGCACCGGCGCGGCGAGCGTCGACGTCGTGGACCTGAACGCGGACCGGCTCGCCACCGCGCGGCTCCTCGGCGTCTCCGGCTCGGCGGCGAACGCGGACGACCTTGACCGGCCGCGGGGCTGGGACGTCGTCATCGACGCGACGGGCAACGCCGCCGCGATCCAGGACGGCCTCGAACGGGTCGCCAAAGCGGGCACGTTCCTCCAGTTCGGCGTCGCCGACTACGCCACGCGGGTGAACATCGACCCGTACCGGATCTACAACCAGGAGATCACGATCACCGGTTCGATGGCGGTCCTGCACAGCTACGAACGGGCCGCGGAACTGTTCGCGAACGGCGTGCTCGACCCGGACGTGTTCATCAGCGACCGGCTGCCGCTGGCGGAGTACCCGCAGGCGCTCGACCGGTTCGCCGCCGGGAAGGGCCGCAAGATCGTCGTGGTGCCGTGACGGCGGGGCCGTAATTCGGTACCGGCGCGGCATGGCCGGACGTACGCTCCGGCCATGCCGAGACCTCATGGATTCACCTACGAACAGCGCGCGGACGGCACTCTCGTGATCACCCACGGCGGACGTGCCGCGGGGACGCTCCGCGCCGCCCGCGCCGAACAGTTCCTCGCCGAGGTGGCGAGCGGCGACCCGCAGCTGGTGATGGCCCGCTGGACCGGCAACTACAAGCACGGCAACGAACGCGCCGCCCGCGCCCACCCGCGCAACCGCGGCTGACACCCTCGCGCACCGGCCCTGGAAAATCCCCGCCCGGGTAAGGGAACGGCAAAGCGGGATCGTTCGTTACCCCTGGCATGACAGCTATGACCCCCGGCTCGAACATCCCGCTGACCGCCGCCCGCGTGGCGGTGGACGTCGCCGCTCCGGTGCGGCTCGACGTATCGGGCCTGCTGCTCACCGCCGACGGCAAGGTGCGCTCCGACGACGACTTCATCTTCTTCAACCAGCCCTCCGGCCCCGGCGTGACCTACCAGTCGGGTGGCGGTACGACCCCCGACAAGGTCACCGTCGACACGGCCGCCGTGCCGCCCGGCATCGAGAAGATCGTCGTGACCGCGAGCCCGGACGCGGCGGGCCAGACCTTCCAGGGCATCGAGCCCACCGCCACGATCCGCAACGCCGACGACGGCTCGGTCCTCGCCACCTTCACGCCCCCGCAGCTCGGCTCCGAGACGGCCCTGGTGATCGTCGAGATCTACCTGCGCAACGGCGCCTGGAAGGCCCGCGCGGTCGGCCAGGGGTACTCCAACGGCCTCGCGGGCATCGCGACGGACTTCGGCGTCTCGGTGGAGGAGCCCGCGCCGGCCCCGGCCGCGCCCGCCGCCGCCCCTGCCGCCCCCGCGGCTCCGGCCGCTCCGATGGCGCCCCCGGTGGGGCAGCCGGTGCAGGGCCCGCCCCCGCCGGCCGCCGCCGCTGCGGCGCCCGCCGCCCCCGCGCCCGGCGCCGGGAAGATCAACCTCGACAAGGGCCGCGTCAGCCTCCAGAAGAACCAGACGGTGTCCCTGGTCAAGGGCGGCAAGCCGCTGCTCTCGCAGGTCAAGATGGGTCTCGGCTGGGAGCCGGCGTTCCGCGGCAAGGACATCGACCTGGATGCCTCCGTCATCGCCTACGGCCCGCAGCGCAACCACGTCGACAGCTGCTACTTCGGCAAGCTCTCGATCGTGAACGGCGCGATCAAGCACTCCGGCGACAACCTCACGGGCGAGGGCGGCGGTGACGACGAGGTGATCGTCGTGGACCTCGGCCGCCTCCCGCAGGACGTCACGGGCCTGGTCTTCACGGTGAACTCGTTCTCCGGCCAGAAGTTCACGGAGGTCGCGAAGGCCTACTGCCGCCTGATCGACGCGGCGACGGGCGAGGAGCTGGTCCGCTTCGACCTGACCAACGCCGAGGCGCAGACCGGCGTGATGATGGCCAAGCTGATCAAGCAGTTCACCGGCGAGTGGGAAATGACCGGAATGGGACAGTTCGTAAAGTCCCGGACGGTGCGTGGCATGGTGAAGCCCGCGGCGCAGGCGCTGTAGGCGCGGCGGATGCGGGGCTGAGCAGGAGTGAGCAGGGATGAGTGAGGGGCGGCGGACCGCGTGTGCGGTCCGCCGCCCCTCAGCCGTGTCAGGTCAGGATGCCGGGTGTCAGAGCTTGGCCAGCTTCGGGTAGGGACTCAGGAACCGTCCCTGACGGCCCGCGAAGTCGATGACGACCGCGTCCTCTCCCTCGACGCCGACGATCCTCCCGAGGCCGTACTGGTCGTGGGAGACACGGTCACCCACGGCGAACTGCTCTACGGGTGGGGCGGGCGGAGCGGGCACATTGAAGGGACTGTTCGGCAGGTGGCGGCGCGAGCCGGCGGGCCTCGTCATATCTGAAGTATGCGCCCCCGGACACCCGACGCACCATGCTCTGAGCTCACACCGCTTTCACATCGGTATGGAACAGACACACAAACCCCCGCTGCGGACGACCCGAACGGGGTACGGCCGTGACGGCCCGCACCCCTACGGAAACGTACGGTGACGCATCTCAGGCGGCTGCCCACGGCCAGTCGGCGTCCGCCCCCGCCTCCAGCAGCCCCACCGTGCGGAACGCCGCGTCGGAGAGGCCGCCGAAGACGTGCCGGTTGCCCTCTCCGGAGGCGCCGTGGCCCGCGCGGTAGCCCGCCAGGTTCCAGGTGTAGACGGGGACGTCCGCAGGCACCTGCTCGGTCGGGTCGCCGTGGTAGCTGTACGCCGCCTGCTCGTCTGTGACGATCAGCACCCGGTCGTGCTTCTTGTAGAAGCGGCGCACCGCCTCGGTGGTGTTCGTGCCGCCGAGGTCGCCGAAGCGGCCGAGGATCTTCAGGACGGACTCGCCCGCGCGGTACTTCACCCGCGCGCTGCTGCTGCCGAACTGGACCAGGTCCGCGTCGGCGGCCCGCAGCGCGAGCGCCGTGCCGAAGATCGCGGCCGCGTCGGCACGGTTGAGCTGCGAGCGGTCGGACAGCGGCGACCACATCGAACCGGACCGGTCGACCAGGATCAGCGTCCGGCCCGGCAGCGACGGCACGTTCCCGAGGGAGTGGCCGAGGGCCTGCTCCAGCGGGTACGACCAGCGCAGCGACGGCGCGTGCTGGTACGCCGCGAGGTAGCGGAAGGGAAACTGCCGCGACTTCGCGACGGCTTCGGGGTCGGCGAGCCTGGCCGCGACGGTCGCCGCGACCTCGTCCGAGACGCCCGCCTCGTCGAAGTTCCGCAGGTTGCGGACGAGCGCCATGGTGCCCATCGACGGGATCACGGCCTCCCAGGCCGCCTTGTCCATGGGCCCCTGCAGCCATCCCGCGAGCGCCTCCCAGGTGATGCCCGCGGCGGCGAGCCGCTCGGCGCCGCCCTCGCCGGTGACCACGGCGCGCCGCTCCGCGACGGGCAGCGCCATCAGCTCGCGGTGCGCGGCGAGGACACGCGCGCCCTCGGGCGGCACCGCGGTCTCCGGGTGGTGACGGCGGTCGAGCGCATACCGGAACAGGGGGCCCTGCCAGGGCTTGGCCGGGTCGGGCGCCGCGTGCACGAGGTTGAGGATGTCGCCGAAGCGGTAGCCCTTGGCCGCCGTGTCGTACTTCAGCAGGGCCTTCTCGTTGTAGAGGCGGCGCACGGCGTCGGCGATGCCGCGCTTGACGGGCTTGGGGATCGCGCGGCCGTACGTCGACGTCCAGTAGCCGAGGAGCTCGCCGGGCTCGTCGGGCCGGCGCAGGACGGACGCGACGACCTGGCGGCCCGTGGGGCCGTCGGTGGCGTGCGCGTCGAGGCGCGCCTTCACGTACTCGGCGGCGCCGACGATCGAGGCCGTCCGCATGTTGCCGTCGCCGCGCAGCCAGCCGAGCAGGCCCGCGGTCCACTGCGGGTCCTCGACGGCGAGGCGGCGGACGAGCGCGGCGAAGCGGTCGTCGCGGCGGTCGCCGGTCTCGTAGAAGGTCTGCTGGGAGACGAAGTTCGCGACCGCGAGCAGGAAAAGCTCGGAGCGTGCGTCGCGGAGGTGTCCGCGGCCGCCCTGGTGCGTGCGGGTGGTGCGGCCGGTCGACTTCACCGGAGAAGTCACCGCCGCCTTGACGGACTTGGTGTTGAAACGCGCCATGAGAATTCCCCCGAATTCATTGCGTACGAATGCGCGCACGTGCGCACAAAGAGATGAGGGGGAGACAGACGGCAGGAGTGTGCCCGAGTTCAGAAGCGGCGACGGACTTGTGTCGGATGCTCTACCCGATTGAGCTACACCGACCCGAAGTCGATGACGGGACTCGAACCCGCAACCGTCTGATCCATGAAGTAACCGTTGCCTGCGCACCGGGCACACACCAGCTGCTGCCTCCCGAGATCAGAGTGGCGGTGGCGTGATTTCTTGAAAGGAAGTAGCCATTGCCTGCGCACCGGGAGGTGCAGGAAAACGTATGAAGTTGTGGTGTCCAGAGTTCATTTCGGCGGAACCGACGATGGTGCTCTGCCACTGAGCTACACCGGCCTGTCGGTGCCGGCGGCGGGAATCGAACCCGCGGCCTCCCCATTAGGAGTGGAAGTAGGTCCTGCCTTCGCACCTGGACGTGCATCACTTTAGGAGAGTGAACCTGCGGGGCGCCAAAGGTTTTTCACGCCCTCTGATCTCCCGGCGGCCGCAACCGTACGATGCCCCACAGGCGTCGCACAGTCCGTCAGCTCGTCCTGTCGTCCCAAGGGCCCGCGCGGGGCCGCCGGAAGGAGCGTTCGTGGAGGTCGGCGGGTACAGGATCGTCGCGCTGCTCGGTGAGGGCGGCATGGGCCGCGTCCACCTCGCCCGGTCCGCGTCCGGGCGGCCTGTCGCCGTCAAGACGGTCCACGCGCACCTCGCCGCGGAGCCGGAGTTCCGTGAGCGCTTCCGCCGTGAGACGGCCGCCGTGCGTGCGGTCACGGGGCCGTACACCGCCGCGGTGCTCGACGCCGACCCGGACGCCGAACAGCCCTGGCTGGCCATCGAGTTCTGCGCGGGCCCCACCCTGCCGAAGGCGGTGGCCGCGCACGGCCCGCTCGGGCCCGCCGAGCTCGCCGCGCTGGGGGCCGCGCTCGCCGAGGCGCTGGCGGCGGTGCACGCGGCGGGGCTCGTGCACCGCGACGTGAAGCCGTCCAACGTCGTCGTCACCCGCGACGGCCCCAAGGTCATCGACTTCGGGATCGCCAAGAGCGCGGCCGACGAGAGCCTCACCGCCAGTGGCGAGGCCATCGGCTCCCCCGGCTTCATCGCCCCCGAGCAGCTGGCGCCGGACGCCCGGCCGCCGGGGCCCGCCGCCGACGTGTTCGCACTCGGCGCGGTCCTCGCGGTGGCGGCGACCGGGCGCGGCCCCTTCGGTTCGGGCGGCGCCCCCGAGGTCCTCCACCGCACGCTGCACGAGGCCCCGGACCTGCTGGGCGTGCCGGACGAGGAGTGGGAGGACTTCCTCGCCCGGTGCCTGACCCGCACGCCGGCGGACCGCCCGTCGGTCGCGGAGATACTCACCTGGTGCGCCGACCGCGCCCCGGCCGAGCCCTGGTGGGAACAGGAACCGGTGGCCGGCCTGATCCGCCGCCAGGAGGACGAGGTCGCGGAGCTGATGGGCCCCGCGGGTGACGGTTCGCCTCCTTCCGGCGGCGACGAGCCGCTGCCCCCCGACCCCGGCGACGGGCCCGGCCCCACCGACTCGTCGCCGCCGCCGCGCCGTAGCTCCCGGCGGCGGTTTCTCGTCTGGGGTGGTGGGGTGCTCGCGGCCGTGGGCGGTACGACGGCGGCCGTCCTGCTGAACGGTGAGGGGGACAGTGCGGGCGGCACGTCCGGTGCCGGGCGTCGTGGCGAGCCCCGCCCGCCCGCCGGTGAGGTGATCTGGAGCCGTGAGATCGGTGAAGTGGAGTACGGCGGCGCCCTGTTGCGCAGCGGCAAGGATCTCTACGTACTCGACGACAAGGGGCTCGTCCGGCTGGAGGCCGAGACCAACACGCTCCGCTGGACCTACCCGGAGGAGAACCTGCGGAGCGTCGACGCGCGCGGTGACCTGGTCTACGTACTCCGGGACAGCCTCTTCGAACCCGAGTTGATCGCGCTGCGCGTGGCCGGCGGCCGGGAGGCGTGGGCCTCGGGCGTCCTGACGCGCAACCCGCACCGGCCACCCCGCCCCCTCGACCCGCCCCCGAGCGAACTGGAGGGCGGCAACGGCCTGTTCGCCCTCGCGGACGGCGTCGCCTGCCTCCTCACCTACGCCTCGTACGACACGCTGCAGGAGCGGCGCGGCACGCTGGAGCGGCCCTGGCGGGCGTACGGGTTCGACGCGCGCACGGGGGACGAGCTGTGGTTCCACGAAGGGCGCGCCGCGGGGGTGATCGGCGTGGACGACGCGGGCGGCCGGATAGCGGTGGCCACGGCGTCCCGGAGCTCCGGGTCCCCCGGCACGGACCGGTACGCGCGGCACGATCCGCTGGTCGTCCTCAAGGCGTCCGACGGCACGGTGGAGCGGGAGGTCGCGAACGGCGCCCGCCGCCCGCAGGCCCACCCCGGCGCCGAGGGAGTCGGCTACTTCGCGTCGGAGGCGCGGATCGAGGCGGTCGACCTGGCGACCCGCCGCACCGTGTGGGACCGGCCCGCGGGCGCGGTCACGGCCGTCGCGGCGCGGGCCACGGGCGGCGTGGTGCTCGCCTCCTCGCCGGACGGCGTCGAGGCGCTGGACGCCCGTACGGGCAGGAGGCGGTGGTCCCGGCCCGGGTTCCGGGACGTGGAGGACGGTGTGCCGGTCGTGTCGGGCGGCCTGCTGCTGGTCTCGGGGCCGGAGCCGGGCGGCTCGGGCGAGGGAATGTGGGGGGTGTACGCACTGGACGTACGGACGGGTGACGCCTCCTGGGCGGCGCCGATCGCCCCCGCGTCCGACATGAAGCTGGCGGCCGCGCACGACGGCCTGTTCCACGTCTGCGCGGGCCGCACCCTGCACACACTCCGCGGCCCGAAGGCCACCCGGACATGACCCCGCCCGGCGTCGCCCTGTCCTACGCCCCCACAATCCGCCCGCCCCGCGGCGGCGGTGCCGTATGAGCGGGGCGGCCCCCATGCCGGGCACCCCGCTGCTCGACGGTGATCCCCGCCGGCTCGGAGGGCACCGGATCGTGCGGCGGCTCGGGGCCGGGGGGATGGGGCAGGTCTATCTGGGCCGCAGCCCTGGCGGGCGGCTCGTCGCGGTGAAGACCGTGCACGAGCACCTCGCCGCCGACCCGGTCTACCGCGAGCGGTTCCGGCGCGAGGCGACCGCGGCGCGCGCCGTCACGGGCGCGCACACCGCCGCCGTGCTCGACGCCGACCCGGACTCCCCCGTGCCCTGGCTCGCCACGGCGTTCCTGCCGGGGGTCACCCTGCGCCGCGCGGTCGCCGCGGGCGAGCCGTTGGGCGCGGCGGCCGTGCGGTCGCTCGGAGCGTGTCTCGCCGAGGCCCTGGCGAGCATTCACGCGGCGGGCATCGTGCACCGCGACCTCAAGCCGTCCAACGTGCTGGTGACCGCCGACGGCCCGCGCGTCATCGACTTCGGCATCGCCCGCGCCGCCGGGGACCTCGGTCTCACCCAGGCCGGATCGATGCTCGGGACGCCCGGGTTCATGGCGCCGGAGCAGGTCGCCGGGGGCGATGTCGGGCCCGCCGCCGACGTGTTCGCGCTGGGCGCGGTGCTCGCCTTCGCCGCGACGGGCGAGCAGCCCTTCGGCTCGGGCCCCGTCGCGGTGCTGCTCTACCGCGCCACGCACGAGGAGCCACGCCTCGCCGGCGTCCCGGAGTCGTCGGGCCTGCGCGCACTCGTCGCCGCCTGCCTGCACAAGGCCCCCCACCGACGCCCGTCGGTGGCACAGATCCTGAACCTCACCGCCGCCGCGGACGGGCCCCTGTGGTGGCGGGAGGAACCACTGCGTTCCCTGATCGCGGGCGAGACGAGCAACGGCGCCGAGAAGGGTGACGGAACCGGCAGCAGCGACGCGACCGCCGGCGGCAGCCGTACCGAACCCATCCGGCACCCCACCCCGCCGCCCACCACCCCGCAGAAGACCCCACCGCCACCCACCTCCCCCTTCACCGAACGCCACCGCACCCTCGCCCGCCGGACCCTCCTCACCGCCGGTGGCGCCGGGCTCGTGGGGGTCGCCGGCTGGGCCGTTGTCCGGGCGCCGAAGGCTCCGGGTGAGGGCGCGGAGGAGGGTGGGCCCGTGTTGCGGAAGGGGTCGGCGCGGGCCGGGCGGGAGCGCTGGGTGCTGAGCGGGGCGGAGGGCGGTACGGACGGCGTCGAGTCCGCCCTGCTCGTCGGGGACACCGTCCTGGTGCACGGGTCGAGGAGCGGCCTCACCACGCAGGGGCTGGTGCGCGCCGTCGACGCCGCGGACGGGACGAGTCGCTGGCAGTACGACAAGGCTCCCGCGGCCGCCGCCCGCGAACCGCTCTGGGGCGTCGTGAGCGGTTTGCTGATCGCCCCCGAACTCATGGGGCGGGCGTACGAGTTGGGGACGGGCGATCCGTGGGGGCCGGAGCGCCCGTGGCACGGTGCCGTGAAGTGGTTCGCCGTCGCGGACGGGCGGCTCGTCACACTGGACGACGACGGTGGCGGCGGGTCGTCGCGGGACCGGGTGCTGCGCATTCGTACGCTGCCCTCGGGCGGCTCCCCCCGCACGCGCGGCAAGGAGGACACGCGCGACTGGCGGGCGCCCGCGGTCTCGGGCAGCAGGGTGTTCCTCGTACCGGACACCGGCGCCCTGGACCCCCGCGTGTTCTGCCTCGACGCGGCGACGGGCCGCGAACCGTGGACGTACACCGCGTTCGGGAAGGACGAGCAGGCGCGCACGGCACCGGTCACGCTGCCCGCGCCGAGCGGCCGCGGCGGCCCCGGCGGCCACAGCGGCGCTCGTTTCGCTCTGCTGAGCGAGACCGACGAGCTGCACCTCATCGACGTACGGACCGGCGAGCAGCTGCGCAGGGAACCGCTCGGGCTGACCGCGGGGAGCGGCGCCACGGCCCTCGGGCACGCCTCCGGCACGGGGCTGCTGCTCGCCGCCGGGGAGGACCTGATCGGGTTCAGTCCCGAGAGCGGCAAGCGGCTGTGGAGCCACCCCACCGCAGGGCTCGACACCGGCTGGCCGACGCTGCCGGGCGGCGGCCGGCGCGGCCCGGTCGCCCGGGACGGCGTCTTGCTGAACTGGCTGGACGCCAGGACCTTGCAGGCCATCGACCTCACCGACGGCGACGGCGGTAGCGGTGGTGACGGCCGCGGCGGGCGGCAGCTGTGGCGGACGTCGTTCGACGCCATCGCGCGCTGCCCGCCCGCCATCGGCGGCGGCACGGCCTACGTGACCGCCGGGCAGGTGTGCCGGGCGCTGAGTCTGCGTACGGGCAGGACGCTGGAGGAGTGGCCGGTCGACGAGCCCGTCACCTGGCTCGCCGCCGACGCCGACGGCTGGTACGCCAGGGTCGGCGCCTCGTCCCTGCGGGCGGTCAACGCGCCACGGAACGCGTGACGCCGGTCATGGCCCGGGCCCTCAGCGCCGCTGCCGCTTCCACGGGCCCGTGATGGCGAGCAGGATGCCCGGCGTCTGGATGCTCGCGAACAGGGTCCTGCCGTCGGGTGAGAACGTGACGCCGGTGAACTCGCTGTACTCCGGCTCCTCCTCGGTGCCCGCGTTGAGTTCGTTGCGGGCGATGGGGTACGTGCGGCCGCTCTCCGTCGCCCCGAAGAGATGCTGGATGCCGTCGCCGTCCTCCGCGATGACGAGGCCGCCGTAGGGCGAGACGGTGATGTTGTCGGGGCCGTCGAAGGCGCCGTCCTTGTCGGGGTCCCTGTTGACTCCGAGCAGCACCTTCAGGGTCAGGGTGCGGCGGCCGGGGTGGTAGAACCACACCTGTCCGTCGTGCGGGACGGGGCTCTCGTCGCGGGCGAAGGAGGCGACGATGTAGACGCCGCCGTCGCCCCACCACATGCCTTCGAGCTTGCGGGCGCGGGTGATGTCGCCGTCGTCGAACTGCTCGCGCACGGGCACGGTCCGCGCGTCGCGGTCGGGGACCTCGACCCAGTCGACGCCGTAGACCGTGCCGATCTTCGTGGCGCGGGACAGGTCGTCGACGAAGCGGCCGCCGGAGTCGTAGCACTTGGGGGCCTTCAGGACGCCCGCGTCGTCGGCGAGGGTGCGGAGCTTGCCGCGGCCGTGGGCGAAGCCGCGGGGCGGGGTCCAGCGGTAGAGGAGGCCGTTCGGCCTGGAGGCGTCCTCGGTGAGGTAGAGGTGGCCCCGCTTGGGGTCGACGACGACGGCCTCGTGGGCGTAGCGGCCCAGCGCCTTGATGGGCTTGGGGGCGCGGTTGGCGCGCCGGTCCAGGGGATCGACCTCGAAGACGTAGCCGTGGTCCTTGGTCATGCCGTTCTGGCCGGCCCTGTCCTCGGTCTCCTCACAGGTGAGCCAGGTGCCCCAAGGGGTGCTGCCGCCCGCGCAGTTGGTGGCGGTGCCCGCGATGCCGACCCACTCGGCGACCCGCCCGTCGGGGCGGACCTCGACGACGGTGCAGCCGCCGGCCGCCGCGGGGTCGTAGACGAGGCCGTCGGTGAGCGGTACGGGGTGCTTCCACTTGCTGCGGGGGCCGCCGAGCTCGTGGTTGTTGACGAGGAGTGTCGTGCCGCGCGGGCCCCGGAACGTGGCGGTGCCGTCGTGGTTCGACGGCGTGAACTCGCCGCTCTCCAGCTTGGTCCTGCCGCTGTGCGTGAGGACGCGGTAGGAGAATCCGGCGGGCAGCGCGAGGAGGCCGTCGGGGTCGGGCAGGAGGGGGCCGTAGCCGGGGCCGTGGTGGCCTCCGTGGCCGTGGCCCGCGGTGTCCGCCGCCTCCTCGACCTCCGTCGCGGCGAGGGCGCCGGGCGCGGTGGCGAGCGCGCCGACGCTGCCGGCCAGGGCGACTCCCGCACCGGTGAGCGCGGAGCGTCTGGCGAAATCCCTGCGGGTGAGCGACATCGTTTCTCCTGAGGACGCGAAGGCGGTACGTACGACCGGGCTGCTGTCCGCGCCACCGTCCCGCTCCCGCATAAACGGCGGTTGAACACCGCTCGACGCCGAGGGGCCTCCTTCCTGCCTCCTCTCATGACAAGGTCAACAGGGGCGGATCGCCCGCAAAGCGAAGAATCACCGCGAAACACCTTGACCCGCGATGCACACCGCAATAGACATCACCACGTGCAGAGCTGCACCACCCGCAGGGGGAGGCGAGCCGAGTGGACGCACATCAGGCACGCGGCCTCCATGAGGGCCGGCTGATGAGGCTGGCCAATGTCACCGGAGTCGGCATCGGCAGGGACGAGCACTCGGGTCAGGACGTGATCGTCGTCTTCGTCACCCACCGGGTGCCCCGCGACCGCCTCCGTGACGAAGACGTGGTTCCGGACACGCTCGACGGTGTCCCCGTACGCGTACTCGCCATCGGCGAGGTCGACGCGCAGGACGGCGGGACGTAGCGGGAGCGATGCCCCCGGCGCAGCCCGGAACCCCACCCTTCAAAGGGGAAGAGGTGGTCTGGCGTGGTGAGCCGACCCGAACTGATGCGAGGTCCCACCGGCGGTCAGCTGAGCGACAGCTCCCGTCAGCAGGCGATGTCCGACTTCCTGCGGCCCCAGCAGCCGCTGTCCAACGTCGTCGGCTTCGGCCACGGCGTGAAGTGGAGCGACGGGGAGCCCACCGGCGAGCCCGCCGTCGTCGTGTTCGTCACCCAGAAGGTCCCGGAGTCCATGCTCCCGGAGCGGGACGTCGTCCCGCGCCAGATGGACGACGGCACCCCGACCGACGTCGTCGCGGTCGGTCACATCGCGGCGCAGCGCCAGCAGAGCAGGCCCGGCGGCCGGCGCGCCGAGGACCGCGCGCCGGTGGCGTACGGTCCGGAGGGCAGCGTCAGCGAACAGCTCGCGAGCCTCGGACAGCCGCAGCTGGAGGAGCTCGCAGGGCGCGGCGCGTTCGAGCCGCAGCTCCTCAAGCGGCGGATGCGGCCGTGCCCCTCCGGCTTCTCGGTCGGCAACGTGCGGGTGACCGCGGGCACGCTCGGCAGCGTGGTCTACGACTTCCTGCCCGGTGCCTCCGTCGACCCGCCCGGCGCCGGTCTCGGCATACCGTCGAAGTTCTACATCCTCTCCAACAACCACGTGCTCGCCGACTCCAACCGGGCGCAGCTGGGCAGCGCGATCGTGCAGCCGGGCGTCTTCGACGGCGGGCAGGACCCGGCGGACCGCATCGCGACGCTGGAGCGGTTCATCACGATCCAGTTCGCCCCGCAGATCCCGCTGGAGCGGCACAACAACGTGGTGGACGCGGCGCTCGGCGCGGTCGACTTCCAGGACGCGACGCGTGAGCAGTACTTCAGCGGCGCCCCGCGCGCCTGGCGGCGCAAGGCCAACGTGGCCGTCGGCGACCTGGTGAAGAAGTCCGGCAGGACGACGAACATCAGCTTCGGCCGGATCATCGCGGTCGACGCGACGGTCGACGTGAACTACGGCACCGCGGGCACGGCCCGGTTCAAGGACCAGATCGTCACGACGAACATCTCGGCGGGCGGCGACTCCGGTTCGCTGGTGACCTCGCAGGACGACGTCGCGGTGGGGCTGCTCTTCGCCGGTTCGTCGGTCGCGACCATCGTCAACCACATCGAGAACGTCCGCGCGCTGCTCCGCGTGGAGATCGCCGAGCTGCTGGCCTGACGGTCAGGACGGAAGGAGGGTTTTCCATGACCTCTCAGGCACGCAAGCAGAAGGGCGGCCGCTCGCGGACGTCGGAGCACCGCTTCCACAATCCGCAGGGCGCC
The DNA here is from genome assembly GCF_055639375.1 of Streptomyces sp. NPDC039462. Classification (NCBI taxonomy): domain Bacteria; kingdom Bacillati; phylum Actinomycetota; class Actinomycetes; order Kitasatosporales; family Streptomycetaceae; genus Streptomyces; species Streptomyces sp. NPDC039462. Next base: position 437,881 of record NZ_JBVKAO010000006.1, on the reverse strand, counting down.
GAGGTCAAGACGCGCGACGAGGCGTTCGCCGCGCCGGCCGCCGACGTGTCGGCCGAGGCCCTGTCGACGGGGTGCAAGCTGACGCTGCACAGCGGCGCCGTCACGTTCGCCATCGAGGTGACGTACAACCCGACCACCTATCCGCACGTGGTGACGGGCGGGCAGATCAGGTCCGGGATCTGTGGCGCGCCGTGGGACATCACGGGCGGCACGCTCGGCGAGACGATGCGGCTCGACGCGAAGCGCGCCGGGCAGGGCTCGTGCGCGACGACGATCACGATCGTCGGCGAGTACCAGAATCCTCCGGCGTACCGGGGGACGTACGGGTTCGACGGGGCGACGTCGTCGTTCAAGCACACGACGCGGTACGAGTGCTGATGCCTCCGGCGGGATGAACGCATTCCGGGTGGGCCCGTGATGCCGGGCCCACCCGGGGTGCTGTCCATCGCCCTTCGGGCTCGTCCTCGATCGCCGGACGGGCTAGATGTTCCGCGCCTTGAACGCCGCCTTGCGGGCCTCCTTCGCCACCTTCTTGTCGGGGTGCAGGCGGCCCATCGCGTCCAGGACGTCGGCCGTGGCGGGGTGCTCGACCCGCCACGCCGTGGCGAAGAAGCCGCTGTGCTGCTCCGCGAGTCCCTCGACCAGGCCCTGCAGTTCGTCCGAGTTGCCCTCGGCGGCGAGCTGCGCGGCGATCGTGTCGATGGTCAGCCAGAAGATGAGCGCCTCCGACGGCGCGGGCACGTCCGTGGCGCCGTGCTCGGCGAGCCACACCCGGGCCAGGCCGCCGAGCTCCGGGTCGTCGAGGACGTCGCGGAGCGCGGGCTCCGCCTCGTTCCCGACCAGGGAGAGTGCCTGCTGGCAGCGGAGCCTGCGCAGCGGGGCGCCCTCGTCGCCGCCGCGCGCGGCGGCCAGCAGCTCCCGTGCGGCGGCGAGCGGCTCGTGCCGGGCGAGCCACTGCTCGATCTCGGCCTGCGCGGCGTGCTGCGGGAAGCCGGAGGTGCCGTCGAGCAGCGCGTCGGCGCCCTTGTCCGCGAGGTCGCCGACGGCGGGCGCGTCGACCCCGGCGTCCAGCATGCGGGCGCGGACGCCGTACAGGCCGAGGGGGGTGAGCCGGACCATGCCGTAGCGGCTGACGTCCTCCTCGTCGACGGGGCCCGGACCCTCGGTGGTGTCCTCGTCGGCGTCGGCCATGAGCGCCTCGTCGACCGGCTGGTACTCGACGAGTCCGAGCGGCTCGAAGAGCCGGAACTGGTCGTCGAGCTTCATCATCGCGTCCGACACCTGTTCCAGGACGTCGTCGGTGGGCTCGCCCATGTCGTCGGGGACGATCATCGAGGCGGCGAGCGCGGGCAGCGGCACCGGACCCTCGCCGGCCGCGGCGTCGCCCACCGTCAGCAGGTAGAGGTTGCCGAGGACGCCGTCCAGGAAGTCGGCCTCGGCCTGCGGGTCCCAGCCGAGCTCGGCGAAGTCGACCTCGCCCTTCTCCTCCAGGACGTCGAGGAGGTTCTCCATGTCGGGCACGGTGGCGTCCGCGTACACGGTGTCGAGGGCGCCGAGCCAGACGCCGAGGACGTCCTGCGGGCTGCCCGCGGAGAGCAGCGCGAGGTCCTCGCCCTGGGTGACGGTGCCTTCCCCGCCCTCCTCCTCGGCGTCCGTGACCTCGACGAGGCCGGTGTCCACCGCGACCCGCCAGGCCTCGCTCGTGTACGCGGCGGCGTCCGTCTCGTCGATGCCCTCCGCTTCGAGGCCCAGCTCGGCCGCGGCCGCCGGGAGCTGTGCGTCGACGAGCTCGCCGCCCGCGCCGACCCGGGTGTCCGGCCCCGCCCAGCGGGCGAGCCGGACGGCGCGGGACAGCAGCGGTGTGGCGAGCGCGGCCCGCGCGAGTTCCGCTTCGGAGTGCAGCAGCACCGGCGGCAGGGTGGCGGGGCTTACGGACATCGGCTGGTTCTCCTCCGGGGGTGCGGGGCGCCGGGAGTACGGATCGGCAAGGCGCAAGCCTAGACGGATTTGGCCCCATGCCGCCCGGTTCATGTCCCTGTCAGAAGACGTACAGCGAACGGGCACCCGGAGAACCTTGACAACTCCCCTGGTCAGGCAAGAGATTGACGCGCGTAGAGCGTCCGTCCGGGCGCCCGCTGCCCGCTGCTCTTCCTCCCTCACCGTCTTCCCTCATCCGGAGTTCCCTGATGCCCCAGATACCGAGATCCGCCGCCGTCAGTGCCGTCACCGCCATCGCCCTCGCGGCGGGACTGCTCGCGGTCTCGTCCTCCGCCGCCTCCGCCGACGAGGTCCGCGTCCACGACATCCAGGGCACCACCCGCGTCTCGCCCCTCGCGGGACAGCAGGTCACGGACGTCGCGGGCATCGTGACCGGCGTCCGCGGGTACGGCTCCAAGGGCTTCTGGATCCAGTCCGCCGCCGGCACGGCCGACACCGACCCGGCCACCAGTGAGGCGGTCTTCGTCTTCACCGGCTCGGCGGCGCTCACCGTGCGGGCGGGCGACGCGGTCCGGGTCTCCGGCACGGTCTCGGAGTACGTTCCCGGGGGCGCCGGATCCGGCAACCAGTCCCTCACCCAGATCACGAAGCCGACGGTGACCGTCGAGTCGTCCGGCAACCCGCTGCCCGCGCCCGTCACGATCGACGCGAAGTCCGTGCCCGCCGCGTACGCTCCGGCGGGCGACCCCGCGCAGGGCGGCAGCATCAACGCGCTGCCGCTGAAGCCCCGTTCGTACGCCCTGGACCTGTACGAGTCCCTGGAGGGCATGAACGTACGGGTCGGCAGCTCGCGGGTCGTCGGCGCGACCGACGCGTACAACGAGCTGTGGGTGACGGTGAAGAAGCACGAGAACCGGAACCGGCGCGGCGGCACCGTCTACGGCTCGTACGACGCGCAGAACGGCGGGCGGCTGCAGATCCAGCAGCTCGCGCCCGTCTCCGAGAAGCCTTTCCCCAAGGCGAACGTCGGTGACGTGCTGCGCGGCGGCGCCGAAGGGCCCCTGGACTTCAACCAGTTCGGCGGCTACACGCTGGTGGCCCGCGAGCTCGGCGGCGTCGCCGACAAGAGCCTCGCGCGCGAGAAGACGCGGCGGCAGGCCAAGGGCGAGCTCGCCGTGGCCACGTACAACGTCGAGAACCTCGACCCGGGCGACCCGCAGGAGAAGTTCGACGCGCTGGCCGCGGCCGTCGTCTCGAACCTCGCCTCGCCCGACATCCTCGCCCTGGAGGAGATCCAGGACGACAACGGCGCGAAGAACGACGGGACGGTCTCCGCGGACGCCACCCTGAAGAAGTTCACCGACGCGATCGTCGCCGCGGGCGGGCCACGCTACGCGTGGCACTCCGTCGACCCGCAGAACAACAAGGACGGCGGCGAGCCCGGCGGCAACATCCGGCAGGTCTTCCTCCACAACCCCGAGCGCGTCTCCTTCACCGAGCGCGCCCCCGGCGACGCGACGACGCCCACGGAGGTCGTACGGGACAAGGGCCGGCCCGCGCTCAGCCACTCCCCCGGGCGCGTCGACCCGCTGAACGGCGCGTGGGCGGACAGCCGCAAGCCGCTGGCCGGTGAGTTCGTCTTCCGCGGCCGCACGGTCTTCGTGATCGCCAACCACTTCGGTTCCAAGGGCGGCGACGAGGGGCTGACCTCGCACCACCAGCCGCCGGTCCGCTCCTCCGAGGCCAAGCGGCTCAAGCAGGCGCAGGCCGTGAACGGTTTCGTGAAGGACATCCGCAAGGTCCAGCGGAACGCCGACGTCGTCGTGCTCGGGGACATCAACGACTTCGAGTTCTCGGCGACCACCAAGGCCCTGGAGGACGGCGGCGCGCTGCGGGCGGCCATCAAGTCGCTGCCGAGGAGCGAGCGCTACTCGTACGTCTACCAGGGCAACTCCCAGGTCCTCGACCAGATCCTGACCAGCCCGGGAGTGGGGGACGCGGACGACTTCAGCTACGACAGCGTGCACATCAACGCGGAGTTCGCGGAGCAGAACAGCGACCACGACCCGCAGGTGCTGCGCTTCCGCCCCTGACCGGTGACGGACGGCCGGTGACCGCCGGTTCAGCCGTAGAGGTGGTCCAGCCAGTCCTGCCACGCCAGTTCGGTGCGCTTGGCGTCCGCGTGCGCGCCGAAGTCGTGGACGCTGACGCCGACCCGGTCACCGAAGCGGCCGCGGCCGAAGAAGCGGTGCAGCGTCTCGTCCGCGCGCAGGCCGATGAAGTGCGGGCTGCGGAAGTCGATCACCGCGTCCAGTTCCCCGCCGGGGGCCTGGACGCGGACGCGGGCCCCGTCCATCGCGTCGTCGGGCAGGCCGAGGGCGCGGGCGAGTCTGCCGAAGGCGTCCGGGGCGCCGGAGGCGGGCGGGCCGCTGACGGCGGAGAAGGTGACGGGGCGGCCCTCGAAGTACGCCATGTACTGGCCGAGGGTGTGCAGGTGGAAGTCGGTCCGCTGGACCATGCCGTCGTACCGCGCGTCCCGGTCGCCGGTGAAGACGCCGCTGTGGACGTGGCGCAGCCAGGAGCGGCGCCCGCCGTCGCGCGGCTCGATGAGGTGGTCGAGCTCGTCGAGGCTCTGGCCCGGCACGCGGTCCGGGTCCTCGACGCGGGCGGTGAGGCGGTGGGGCGGGTCCCAGCGGGTGACGGTGCCGCCGGAGGGGGCGGCGCCGCCCTCGCGCGGCTCGTACTCCACCGGCCACAGCCAGCCGCCGGTGCCGGTGGTGAGGGCGGCCCAGAGCCGGGCCGGGGAACCCTCGACCTCCAGCTCCCGGACGATCTCGAACGCCATGCCGGTGCGGGCCGCCTCGTCGGCCTCGACAGCATCGGCGGCCTCGGCGGCACGGGTGGCTCCGGCTGCTTCGGCGGCGTCGGTGGGCCCGCCGGCGGACTGCGCGCGGTCGGCCCGTGCCCTGCCGGGCCTGCGCCGGCCCAGCCTGTTCCGGTCCGGCCTTCCGCCGCCACTCATGCTCCCACCGTCCCGCCGACACCTCACGCTGTCCAGGCAGGCGGAGCCGTCGGCGGGACGGCACCGGGAAACTACGCCTTGCTCGGTACGAAGCCGTACGCGAACCGGTACCGGGCCACTGCCGAATCGTCCCGTACGCCGGGGAACTCCCGCACCCGCCGCCACTCGGGCGTGGGCGAGCCGACCCCGTCGCCCGCCGAGGCGAGCGCGTCGATGTGGGCCTGCTCGCTCTCCCACTCCGCGTAGTTGACGACCCGCCTGCCGTCCGTGCTGAGGTGGAAGTGCGCGGCGTACAGCCCGAAACCGTCGGTACCGGCGGGCCCGCTGTCCAGGGCCTCGACCACCCCGTCCACCCAGGCGCGCTGCCGGTCGGCGTCGGGGCCCTCGAAGTCGACCTGCACGATCACGATCGCGCCCGGCTCGCGCCCCTCGCGCCCGCGCCCGTCGGTCCAGCTCCGGTACAGCCGCGTCTTGTTCAGGCCGAGCCGCTCGATGCCCGGGACGGCCGCGTCGATGTCGGCGTTCCTGGCGTCCCTGCCGTTCCCCGCGCTCGCGAAGAAGTCCTGGTAGGCCTCCTCGTCGCGCCACTGCGAGTGGTGCAGGACCGTCGAGCCGTCGGAGCCTGCGTACACCGTGTACGAGAGGAGGCCTTCGTGCGGCCACGGGCGGGTCTCCCAGGCCTTGGCGATGGCGTCGAGGGTGGCCCGCTGCCGCTCGGGCGAGCCGGTGCTCCACGTACTGATGAAGGTGAGTCCGCCGTCGCGGCGGGTGGGGTCGGGGAGGGTTCCGGTGCTGAGGGTGGAGGTCGCGGGCATGGCGGGCCGTCCGTCTCGGTCGAGGTGGATGCTGCTGTTCGATCCCCGCCCGGCCGGGCCCGGCAGGAACAAGGACAACGCTCCAACCTCAACCGAACTTGAAGTCAAGCCCCGCGGTGGCCGCTCGCCGACACCTCCGCGAGCGCCGGGCGCTTCGCCTGCCGCCCGTCGCCCGACGAGCGCCCCCGCGCCCGCCGCCACAGCCAGGGCCCCATGAACCCCGCGAACCAGCGCGCCTCCGCCGTCACCGCCCCGAGCACGGACACCGGGGCCAGCGGCGGCAGCGGGCTCAGCCAGCTCTCGTGCCCGGTGACCCCGAGGACGTCCGCCATCCCCGCGGCGATCCGGGCGTGCCCGAGCGGGCTGGCGTGCATGCGGTCCCTGCTCCACAGCCGCGGATCGGTGGTGATGCGGTACGGGAACGTGTCGAACACGAGCACGCCGTGGCGGTCGGCGGCCGCGCGGATCCGGGCGTTCAACTCCAGGACGCGGGGCAGCGCGCGCCGTGCGAGCGGCGAGACCCGCCCGATGTCCGGGAAGGTCACCGTGGCCACCCGCGCGCCCGCCGCGGTGAGTTCGGTGAACATCTCCTCGATGTCGGCGGCGACGTGCGCGGCGTCGAAGTCCGGCCGCACCAGGTCGTTCATGCCCGCCATGACGGTCACGAGGTCCGGCTTCAGCGCGAGGGCGGGCGCCAGCTGCTCCGCCTTGATCCGCGCGGTCCGGCGGCCGCGCACGGCGAGGTTGGCGTACATGAGGCCGGGGTTCCGGGCGGCGAGGAGCTCGGCGAGCCGGTCGGCCCAGCCGCGGTAGCCGTGCTCCTCGTCGCCGTCCCCGAGCCCCTCCGTCTGGCTGTCGCCGATCGCGACGTAGCGCGCGTACGGCTGGTGCTGCGTCGTGGCCATGCGCCGAGCTTCCTCCGGGCGCCGGGCCCCGTCAACGCGGGCTCCGCGGCGCCGACTGGGGAAGGCGGCTAGAGAAGGTGGCCGCCGCCGTCGACGAGGAGTACCTCGCCGGTGATGTACGCGGAGTTGGTCAGGTCGACCACCGCGCCCGCGATGTCCTCGGGCCGGCCGACGCGGCCCAGCGGCAGCCGTGCCGCCACCGCCTCCATGGAGGCCTCGATGCCCTCGACACCGTCGAACCACGGGGTGTCGATCATGCCGGGCGCCACCGCGTTGACGCGCACGGCGGGGCCGAGCGTCTTGGCGAGCAGCTTGGTCATGTGGTTCACGGCTGCCTTGCTGACCGCGTACGGGATGGAGCTGCCGTTCGGGCGGACGCCCGCCTGCGAGGAGATGTTGACGATGCTGCCCGCGCCGCTCGCCCGCAGGTGCGGGACGGCCGCGGTGATGGTCTGCCACACGCCGATCACGTTGACGTCGTACAGCTCGCGCCACACGTCAGGGCTCGCGGCCGCGAGGTCGTCGTGGTCGATGAAGCGGGTGGTCCCCGCGCAGTTGACCAGGATGTCCAGGCGGCCGTACGTGTCGACGGCCGCCTGGACCAGCCGTGCCGCGTCGCCCTCGTCGGCGACGTTCGCCCGCACGTAGACGGCGTCGGGCAGTTCGGCCGCCAGCTTCTCGCCCGCCTCCGAGGAGCGGGCGGAGTTGACGACCACGCGGACGCCGGTGGCGGCGAGGCGGCGGGCGACGGCGGCCCCGATGCCGGACGAGGAGCCCGTCACCAGGGCGACACGCCGCTCGCCCCGCCCCGCGCCGTCACCGGCGCCGGTGGTGTCGTCTTCGGTGGTGCTGGTGGTGCCTCCGGTGGTGCTGTCGTTCATCGTGCCTCAAGCCTCTGTGTCGTCCGGCCTGTCGGCGCCCGCGCCGATCATGCCAGACGACCGTCGGCGTCAGCCCGGCCAGCGGCCCGTCACGCGCCGCACACCGATGGCGCCGCCGCGGTCCACCGCGGCCCTGACCACGGCGAAGATCGCGCCCTGCAGCGCGGCCGCGGCGAGGATCTCGCCCCAGTCGCGTTCCTCGTCGTGCGCGTCCGGCGCGTCGTCCTCGCCCGCCACCGCCTTCCAGGCGCGCTGGAACAGCGCGCCCGCGACCGCGCCGCCGGCCATGCCGAAGGCCATGCCGAGCGGCTTGTAGAGGACCTGGATCCCGCTCATGACCGGCCCGCCCCCTTGCGGCGGCGCAGCAGCATGTAGGCGAGCAGGACGCCGGCGCCCGCCGCGGCGAACGCACCGGGGCGGCGGCGCCCGCTGCTCACGAGGCCGTTCGCGACGGCCCGTACGGGCTCGGGCGTGCCGTCCTGCACCCGGCGCGCGGCCTCGGCCACCTTCTCCTCGGCCTGGACCACGGCGGGGTGCTGTTCCGCGCGCGCCTTGCCGTCGAGCACGGCTTCCTTGGCGCGGGCCGCGCCCTCGACCGCTTTGTCCTTGGCGCGGGCCGCGCTCTCGGCCGTCACGGTCTTCGCGTGTCCCGCCTCGTCGGCGGCCTTGCCCTTGGCGCGCGCCGCCTGTTCCGTCACCTTGTCCTTCACCTGTGCCGCCGTTCCTTGTACCTGATCCTTGACCACCGCGGCCCGTTCCCGGGCGCGGGTCTTCACGTCCGCCTTCGCCGCCAGCTCCTCGACGGTCTCGCCCAGGTTGCTGCGGGTCTCGTCGATCTGCCGGCGCAGTTCGTCCGGCCCCTTCGCACCCGTGCTCGTGGAGTCCTTCGGGGTGTCCGTCATCGGTGGGCCCTTTCCTTGATCTCGTCGACATCCGCCCGGACGCTGTCCATCGCCTCCTGCGGCACGGGGGGTACCGCGCGGGCCAGTTGCTTGCGCCCCAGCGCGGCGAGCACCCCGGCCACGGCGAACAGCACGCCGGTGACGATGAGGGTGGCGGCCCACACGGGCATGGTCAGTGAGAGTGCCGCGGCCGCTGTGGCCGCCAGCGCCATGAGCCCGATGTAGGAGATCGCGCCGGCCGCTCCGAGGAGCCCTCCACCGCGGCCCGCGCGTTTGCCCTTCTCGGCCATCTCCTGGCCGGCGAGCCGCATTTCCTGACGTACGAGTTCCGAAAGCTGTGCGGTGGCCTGCTCGACGAGCTCTCCCACCGAGTGCTGCGGGTGATCGCGCGTCGGCTGCTCGCCCATGGTCCCGGTCACGGGGTTCGCCTCCCTTCTGGCTGGGAGGGCCGAGTACCCGGACCGGGCCACGCTATCCATACCGCGGGGTGATCAGCGCCTTTTGTTCAGCGCCGGGCGAAGACCGGCAGCCAGCGTCCGGCGGCGTCGGCCTTCGACGACTGGAAGCCGCTGAGCGGGACGGTCTTCTTGCTGCCGATGGTGACGAGGACGAGACGGCTGCGGTATTCGCTCGTGCCGGGCGCGATGTCCCAGGCGATGAGCCGCTTGTCGTCGGCCCAGGCGAGGAGCTGCTGGCCGGGGAGCTTGGCGACCCGCTTGCCTGTGAGGGCGTCGTTGACCTCGGTGGCGGTGGTCTTCTCGCCGCCCACGTAGTCACCGGCGGCGAGCTTTCCGTTCGGGGAGAGCCTGGCGTCGACGATCCAGGCCAGGTGCCTCTCCTTCGCGGGTGTGCGCTTCTTGTGCCCCTCGAAGTCGTAGTACTGCTGGTCGGGATGGCGGATGCGGCCGGTGTAGACCAGGGAGCCGTCGTGGCTGAAGTCGAAGTCCTGGCGCGCGTTGATGTCCGACATGCCGAACCCCTTGCCGGCCTTGGTCTTCACCTCGCTCCAACCGCCGTTCCCGGAGGCCACGTCGAGGACGTAGAAGCCGGTCCTGCTCGGATCGGCGGGCCCCGGCTCCGTGTGCTTGCCGTCGCTCATCGGCCGGTCCTTGTCGAGCCGGTCCGGGTCCTTCGCGTACGTGGTCGCGACGAGCTTCCTGCCGTCGGGCGAGAACTCCACGCCCCCGACGCCGCGCCGCACGGGGATCCAGCGCTCGACCTCACCGGTCATCAGGTTCAGCAGGCCGATCCGGTGGGCCGGCAGGCCGCGCTCCAGGACGGCGGCGGTCCGCATGCCGGGCGCGATGTCGAGCCAGGACCAGCGGGGCGCCTTGCGGTAGGTGCCGGTCTTCTGGTCGAGGATCCGGTAGGTGCGGGTGATGACGGCGTCGCCGTCGGGCTGCTTGACGCGTTCGATCGTGCTGTAGGCGGCGAGCGCGGTGCCGCCCGCGGCGATCAGTTCGCGGGGCGGTGTCTGGCCGGGGTGCGCGAGGACGTCGCCGTTCCGCAGCTCACTGGCCGGGCGCGGGCCCCCGTCCGCGGAGTTCTCGCCGATCCCCGGTACGGCCACCGCCACGACGGTCGCCGTCACCACCGCGAGGGAGGCGCCCACCATCGTGCGGGTCCTGCGCCGCCTGCGCACGGCAAGCACCCGGTCGGCGAAGTCCCCCGGCACGGGCGCCCCTCGGTCCGCCTGCTCCCGCAGCGACTCACGGACCAGATCTGTCACCTTCACGGTCGTACCTCCATCGGCGAGAAGTCGGGGGACGCGGTCGTGGTCCGGTCGTCCGGTCCTTCGAGCCGCGCCAGCTCGGGCGCGAGGCCCCGCAGCCGGGCCAGGGAGCGGTGTGTCGTGCTGCGCACGGTGCCGACGGAGCAGCCCAGGATGGCGGCCACCTCCGCCTCCGGCAGGTCCTCGAAGTAGCGCAGGACGAGCACGGTCCGCTGCCGCGTGGTGAGCCGGGCGAGCGCCCCGCGCATCACGACGCGCAGCTCCGCCGCGGAGGTGCCGTCGCCGGACGCGGCGCGCTCCGGCGGCTCGGCGACGGCCTGTTCGCGCCGCGGCCACTTCAGCCGCCAGCGGCTGACCTGCTGGCGGTACAGGATCCGCCGGACGTACGCCTCCGGCTCGTCGATCCGCTGCCACCGCCCCGCCGCCTTGACGAGCGCGTTCTGCAGCAGGTCCTCCCCCGCGTGCCGGTCGCCCCCGCTGAGCAGTACGGCGGTCTTCAGCAACGCCGACGATCTGCTCTCCACGAACTCCCGGAACCTCTCCTGCTCCTGGGCATCCATCGTCACCTTCACTCCCTGGTGGGCCTGTTGCCCTCCCGCATGGATGAGGACGGGTCCGGGGGCCCGCCGCTATGCCTGTGCACGGAAAAAACACCAAAGCGCCCTCCGGCGTCCGAGGACGGCCGGAGGGCGCTTCTGGCGGTGATCAGTTGTGGCTGTGCAGCACGTCGTTCAGGCCGCCCCACACCGCGTTGTTCGGGCGGGCCTCGACGGCGCCGGTGACCGAGTTGCGGCGGAAGAGGATGTTCGAGGCGCCGGAGAGCTCGCGGGCCTTGACGATCTGTCCGTCGGGCATGGTGACGCGCGTGCCCGCGGTGACGTACAGGCCGGCCTCGACGACGCACTCGTCGCCCAGCGCGATACCGACCCCGGCCTCGGCGCCGATCAGGCACCGCTCGCCGATGACGATCCGTACGTTGCCGCCGCCGGACAGCGTGCCCATGGTGGAGGCGCCGCCGCCGATGTCCGAGCCGTCGCCGACGACGACGCCCGCGGAGATCCGCCCCTCGACCATCGAGGTGCCGAGGGTCCCCGAGTTGAAGTTCACGAAGCCCTCGTGCATGACCGTGGTGCCCTCGGCGAGGTGCGCGCCGAGGCGGACCCGGTCGGCGTCGGCGATGCGGACGCCCTTCGGCGTGACGTAGTCCGTCATGCGCGGGAACTTGTCGACGGAGGTCACCGCGAGGTGCAGGCCCTCGGCGCGGGCGTTGAGCCGGACCTTCTCGACGTCGTCCACGGCGACCGGGCCGAGCGAGGTCCAGGCAACGTTGGCGAGGAAGGCGAACTGGCCGTCGAGGTTCACGCCGTGCGGCTTGACCAGGCGGTGCGAGAGCAGGTGCAGGCGCAGGTAGACGTCGTGGGCGTCCAGCGGCTTGTCGTCGAGGGACGCGATGACCGTACGGACCGCGATGACCTCCACGCCACGGCGGGCGTCCGGCCCGATGGCCTTCGCGGCACCCTCACCGAGCAGCTCCACGGCGCGCTCGGCGCTCAGCCGCTCGCTGCCGGCGGGTCCGGGCTCGTCGGCGAGCTCGGGGGCGGGGAACCAGGTGTCGAGAACGGTGCCGTCGGCGGCGACGGTGGCGAGGCCTGCGGCGACGGCGCCGGTGGTGCGGGAAGCATTCGTGTCGGTCATGGGTGAAACCTAACCGGAGGTGCCTCGCGCGGGCGAACCGGTCTCAGGGTCCGGGCTCGCGGCGGCCCCGCCCGCGGTGACCGCGGCGGACCGCCCGCGGCCCCGGCCCCGGCCCGCCGCGAGGACGAGGCCCCCCGCGGCCCCGGCGAGCACCGCGCAGACCGGCCACAACAGCCCCGGCGCGGCGGTGTACAGCGCCCCGCCGAGCGGCGCCGACAGCACGACGCCGCTGACGGAGACGCCCGAGTACAGGCTCTGGAAGCGGCCCTGCACGTGCGCGGGCGCGTGGTCGGCGACGTACGCGGTGGCCGGTGTCTTGTAGAGGATCTCGCCCGCGGTGAGCAGCAGCATCATGGCCACGGCGGTGGCGAGCCCGGTGCCGAGGGCGAGCACGGCGTAGCCCGCGCCGACGAGCAGCAGTCCGGCGCCGATGATCCGCAGCGGGGCGCGGTGGCGCAGGGCGAGGGTGGCGGGGAGTTCCAGGAGCAGGATGACGCCGCCGTTGATCGCGAGGAGCCAGCCGTAGACGCCGGTGTCCAGGCCGTGCCGGTCGAGGTCGACGGGGAGCGTCGAGTACTGCTGGCGGTAGACGAGGTCGGTGACGAGGATCGCGCCGAGGAGGACGAGGACGGTGGGGCGCTGCCGCAGCGCGGCGAGGACTCCGGGGCCGGGGCCGGCCGCCTTGGCGCGCACCGCGCCGTGTGCGGGCAGGACCCGCCAGGCGTAGGCGGCGAAGACGAGGGTGCCGAGCCCATCGACGACGAAGAGCCAGCCGTACGAGACGTGGGCGATGAGCAGCGCGCCGAGCGGCGGCCCGACGGTGAAGCCCGCGTTGGCCGCGAACCGTGTCACGGCGAAGCCTTGGCGGCGCGCGCCCTCGGGCACGGTGACGGCGACGAGGGCACCGTTGGCGGCGCGTGCACAGCCTCCGGCGTACTGGCTCAGCGCCGGTACGACGTACAGCAGGGCGTCCGGCAGGGCGGGCAGCGCGAGCACGCCCACGCCGCTGAGCAGGGATCCGGCGAGCAGGACGCGGCGGTGGCCGTACCTGTCCCCGAACCAGCCGCCGCTGAAGTTGCCCGCGACCATGCCGGCGCCGCCGATGCCGCTGATCAGCCCCGCCCGGACCACGGAGAGGCCCCGCTCGTCCGTCAGGTAGACGAAGAAGTAGATGAAGGTGAAGGCGACGACCATGTTGAAGAACTGGCCGGCGGCGAGCAGCCACACGGTCCTCGGTACGTCCCGCAGGCCACCTGGCTTGCCGCTCCCCGACACCGACACATCGCCCCCCAGCAGTCAGTTCCTTTTGGGAACGGACTATGTCAGCATGAGGACCATGGTGCAACGGACCCGGCTCGACGACGATCACTGCGCCATCGCGCAGGCGCTGGACGTCGTCGGCGACTGGTGGACCCTGCTGATCGTGCGGGACGCCGCGCGCGGGGTGCACCGCTTCGACGAGCTGCAGCGCGAACTGGGCGTGTCCCGGAAGGTGTTGACCGAGCGACTGCGGCTCCTGGTGGAGGCGGACGTGCTCACGCGCGTCCCCTACCAGGACCGCCCGGTGCGCCACGAGTACCGCTTGACGCCGCGTGGCCGCGCGCTGCTCCCCGTCCTGGTCGCACTCCAGGACTGGGGCGACACCTGGGTGCTGGGAGAGGGAGAGACGATGGCGACCGCGACGGAGGCGTCACTGGAGGCCCAGCGGGTCCACGAGTTGCTCGGCACCCGGGTGCCGGAGCTCCGGCTCGTCGGCCACGACGGGGAGCCGCGCGACCCGGTGGCCGAGGGCACCCCCTGCACGGTCCTGTACTGCTTCCCCGGCGCGTACGCCCGCAAGGACGCCTATCCGCCCGGCTGGGCCGGCATTCCCGGTGCGCGCGGCTGCACCCTGGAGTCCTGCTCCTACCGCGACCAGCTCGCCGAGTTCACGGCGGCGGGCGCGACGGTGCACGGCGTATCGACCCAGCGCCCCGACGAGCAGCGGGCGTTCGCCGAGAAGGAGAACCTGCGCTTCCCGCTCCTGTCCGACGGCGAACTGGCCCTGACGGCGGCCCTGCGCCTGCCGACGTTCCGCGCGGCGGGTGTGACCCGGCTGAAGCGGCTGACGCTGGTGGTGGACCGTGACCGGGTGGTGCGGGACGTGCAGTACCCGGTCACGGACATCACGGCGAGCGTCTCGGCGGCGCTGCGGACGGCGAGGAGCCTGACGCCGCGCACCGCCTGAGCGTACGCCCATGACGCATCAGCCGAATACGTCGACTATGAGGCTGAACTCACTGCGCATTTCCGCGCGCCCGCAGGTGGCGTCGGCCGAAGTAAAGCATTCCCGCCGCTCCGCCCACCGCACCGACAGCGCACAGGACAATTGCCCACTGAGCCATTTCCCGTGTCATCCACAGCAAGCTCACCGCGAGCAATGCCAGAGAGAGCAGAAAACGCTCCCCATATCCCGGCCGCCGGTTTCCCATCAGTCCCTGCTGGCGGTGCACGAGTACTTGACGCCCTTCATTTTGATGGTCCGCCATCCTGCCATCACCCCTACCGTCGTATTCATGGGGGCGACATCGGTTCCACCACCACCGCCGCCGCCTTCCTTCCGGCAGTAATAGCCGAGGGCGTCGAGCTTCTTGATGTCACTCATGGCCTGGTACTTCTTGTACGACTCGATCATGGCTGCCCGCTTCTGCGCGGGCGTCGCCTGCTTGGCCTTCGTGTACGCGTAGCACCCGACGCTCGCGCCGATCCCCACCCACGATGCCCCCTTGGCCAGAGCCTTGGCAAGGCCCGCCGCCCCACTGCCGATCCCCAGGACGGCACAGATCTCATCCGCGCCGAGAGCCTGTCGGCCCGCCGCGGACGACGCGGGCACCGCATTTTCCTCGCGATGCGCCGAATCCGCATACGCGGCACTGCCCGCCACCCCGGTCAAGGCGCAGGCAATGACGACGGAAATCCCTTTATTACGCATGCTCACGGAGTTGTTCCCCCAACTTTCCGCAACTGCTTGGTCAATGCACCCAGGACGCTACCAGCGCGTACTCGGCGCACGCAATGACCTTGATCGCACAGCGGGATTCCTTAACGGAATCCCTCCGCAAAACCCACAGAAGGAAAACGCGCGGTCAGTCGCCGGAGACCACAAGCCGACGGAGCATGCCCCGCGCGTACTCCTCGTCGTACTCGCCTCCCGTGAGCAGCACCTGCAGGCTGATCCCGTCCATCAGGGCGACGAGGGCACGCGCGGTCACCGGACCGGTGCGCGGTTCCAGCACCTCGGTGAGCCCCTGGCACCACTCGGCAGCCACGGGACGCAGCGCGGGCCTGCGCAGCGCGGCGAGATAGAGCTCGTACTCCAGCTCGACCCCGGACCGCTCCCCCGCGAACCAGTCGCCGAGCAGCCGCGCCAGCTCCGCCGCGACATCGGCGTCCGGGTCCTCGAAGGCGCCACTGGCGGCCATCACCTTCGCGAACCCCTCGTTGCTCTGCCGCAGCGCGGCGACCAGCAGCTCGTCGAGCGTCTTGAAGTGGTACGTGGTCGAGCCGAGCGGCACGTCGGCCTCGGCGGCGACCGAACGGTGGCTGAGCCCGCCGATACCCTTCTGCCCCACCACGCGGATCGCGGCGTCGATGATCCGCTGACGGCGCTCGGGGTCGTAGCGACGGGGCATCAGTGCGCCCCGCCGAGATTGAGCACGACGACGCCCGCGATCACCAGGCCGATACCCGCGATCTTGACGAGGTTGGCCGACTCCCCCAGAAAGATCATGCCGATCGCGGCGACGGCGGCGGTGCCGATGCCGGCCCAGATGGCATAGGCGGTGCCCACGGACAGCGTCTTGAGGGTCTGCGCGAGCAGCGTGAAGGCGAGCAGATAGCCCGCGACGGTGATGAGGGAGGGCACCAGCCTGCTGAAGCCCTCGCTGTACTTCATGGCCGTCGTCCCGGCCACTTCCGCCGCGATGGCCGCGGCCAGCAGTGCGTATCCCATGCGTACGAGTGTACATATCGATGCGTACGGGCGTACGCAATGCAGTCGTGGGAGCCCCCCGCACACACCCGGAACCCGCCGGGACGGCCCGATCAGGGACGCACGCCGTCAGTAATGGCCGTGACGGCACTGAGCCGCTCGGTGCGCCTCGTAGGCGGCGCCTGGTGGCGCACGTTCGGCATCTCACTGCTCGCCGGGGCGATGGTGGTGATCGTGTCGCCGGCATCCCGGCCGCCTGTCGCACACCCGGCCCCGCACTGAACTGTCAGTGGCGTTTGGCACCATCCCCGCCATGGAACACGCGACATTCGGGGATGGGGCTCGCGACGAGTTCGCCCGGGCCATCGGATCAGTGATGGAAGAAGCGGCACGCGCGGGTGCGACGAAGCCCACCTTGGCCCGCATCGCCAGAGCGTCCCAGCGGGAGGGGCGGCCCAGGTGCAGCACTACGGCGATCAGTGCCTGGAAGAAGGGGGAGCGGATCCCCGCCTCATGGTCCGTGGTGGAGTCGTTCCTCGCCGCCCTGGAGACCACGGCTTCACTGGGCCAGGGAAAGTTCGACCGTCAGGAGTGGCGCCGCCTCTTCAAACGGGCGCAGGGAGCGCCCGTGTCAGCTTCGGGCTCACGCGTCGCGACACTCCTCGTACGGGACGCGAACCCGTTGGAACTGAAAGTCCATCGGGCGCGCACCACCGCGGACGGTAACGCCGTACCGGACTACATCCCGCGGGACGTCGACACCTCCGTCCGCGACGCGCTGGCCCGCGTGGGCGATGACGGAGGTGTGATCCTGCTCGTCGGAGCCTCCACAGCGGGCAAGACGAGATGCGCCTACGAGGCGATGCGCGCGGTCCTGCCCGACCACCTGCTCATCGTCCCGCGTCATGTCACGGAGTTGCCGGACGCGGTCACCGAGGCGGTCCGGGCCGCCAAGGCCCACACGCGATGTGTCCTCTGGCTGAACGACATGGAGCAGTTCCTGGGGCTCGGCGGCCTGAGCTTGCAGGACATCCGGGCGCTGCGCAGAGCCGGAACCGTACTGCTGGGCACGATGCGCTCCCGAATCCTCGCGGACCTGCCGTCCAACGAACTGGTGCGGCTCGCCGAGCAGTTCGAGGTGCCACGCCTGTGGTCGGCCCCGGAGCTCGAACGGGCCAGGGAGCACCTGCGATCCCGCCACGACGAGCGGTTGCGCCTCGCCCTCGAGCAAGCAGAGGACTTCGGAGTCGCCGAAACCCTTGCCGCGGGCCCTCAGCTCTGGCGCGAGCTGATCGGCGCCTCCGTCGTGGAGGGCCACCCCAGAGGCGCCGCACTCGTATGGGCCGCCATCGATGTGGCCCTGGCAGGGCTGGTCGAGCCGGTGCCCGTGGAGCTTCTCACCGAGCTGCACGAGGCATATCTTCCGGGCCGCAACAAGCAGTTGATCGGTCCTGAACCGCTGGACGAAGCTCTCTCCTGGGCCGGCAGCCCGCACGACGGAGGTGTCACGCGCCTGCTGGTCCCCGACGGTGAGGGTGTCCGGCCCTTCGACTATCTGCTCGACGCCCACCTGCGAAACCGGGGCCCCTCCCCCGAGCTGATCCCGGAGAGGATCTGGGAAGTCGTTCTGGCCCGGGGCTCCCACCGCCACCAGCGCTTCAGCATCGCCCTGGCCGCCCACGCCAACGACCGCATGGACGTGGGCCGACGAGCCCTCCTGCCGCTGACGGAGTCGAACGACGTGGATGCCATGCGCACCCTGGGACTCCTCTACGAACGAAGTGACACAGAAGAGGCGGTGCGGTGGCTCCGACTCGCCATCGACGCGGGCGATGTCCTGGCACTGCGGCTCATGGGAAACCTGCACTTCCGCAACCAGGACGGGCGCGCCGCGAGCGACTGGTACTGGAGGGCGGCGGAAGCGGGGGACGAGGTATCGGAGTCCTACTACAACGAGCCGAGAGCCAACCCGGGACCGGTCCCGGAATGCCTGGTGCCACCGCCCCCGCCCGGCGAGGAAAACGTCACGGAGGACGGCGAGGAGGCCTGGGAGGACGAGGAGGACTGCTACGGCCCGACCGCCCGCACGCTGCGAGTCCTGGAAGCGGCACTGGAGATCGCCTCGGACATGGCCTACGACGTGCTGGAGGAGATCGGCGACAAGCGGATCGACCTCCGGAACAAGTACGCCTACATCTTCAGCGATCTGCCGGTGCTGACGTGGTCCATGGACGCTCGGTGGCGCCGGCAAATGGCACGCTGCTTCCACGACTTGGCGTCGGACATCAAAGCGGGAAACTGGCCGCGCCCCACGTGCACGGGCGAGGAGATGGCCTTGCACATCGCCATCGAGCACGCCTCGAACATGGTGGTGGACGAGCCGGAACTCTTATCGCCGTGGGTGGCGGAGATTCCCCCGCACCACGACGACTGGGACTGGGACCTCTGCGTGGACGTGCTGTTCGAGGACACCGACGTCTTGTTCCTGTACGAGCCCTGGTCCCAGGGCATCGAGGATTCCGGCAACCTCGTCAACCAACGACTCGGCATAGCCAACCTGGAGGCGGAGGACTGGTTCAAGCCCTTCCGCGCCGACGATGCCCGCGATCCCGAGAGGGGTTTCCCGCGGTGAGCCCCATCCCGCCGGGAAATCCCGGATACCCGCCGTGACCTGCGGCCCTTCATTCGAAGGTCGAGCGGGCGATGGACTCGGCTGCGTGCGTGCGGGTTTCGTGAGGCCAAGCGATCGCCACGCCCACTCTCCGTCGAAAGGCCAGGACCCATGTCACTCACTCACGAACTCCTGCTGCTGGCAGGACTGCCGCTGACGGTGGTCCTCACCCTGTTCGTGGGCCACCTCGCCACGCTCCGGGGTCTGCGCGGCGATCAGCGCATCGCCGCTTTCCGTGTCTTCGCGGATGCGGTGAAGCGGCGCCGGTAACGAGACGAGGGCCCCGGCACAGTGCCCGGGGCCCTCATATGGATCAAGCAGAATCAGACGTTGAACCCGAGCGCCCGCAGCTGCTCGCGCCCGTCGTCCGTGATCTTGTCCGGGCCCCACGGCGGCATCCAGACCCAGTTGATCCGGAGCTCGTTGACGATGCCCTCCGTGGCGGACTTCGCCTGGTCCTCGATGACGTCCGTCAGCGGGCAGGCCGCCGACGTCAGCGTCATGTCGATCGTGGCGATGTTGGCGTCGTCGATGTGGACGCCGTAGATCAGGCCCAGATTGACGACGTCGATGCCCAGCTCGGGGTCGACGACGTCGTACAGCGCCTCGCGGACCTCTTCCTCCGAAGCGGGCTTCGTCGTGAGTGTCTCGTTCTCGCTCATGCCGTCTTCCTTTCAGCGGCCCCGTCGTTCTCGCCCAGTGCCTGGGCCGTCGCGTCCTTCCACGCCATCCAGCTCAGCAGAGCACACTTGACGCGCGCGGGGTACTTGGAGACACCGGCGAACGCGACCGCGTCCTCCAGGACCTCCTCCATCGCGTCGTCGGGCTCCAGCTTGCCCTTGGACTGCATCAGCTCCAGGAACACCGCCTGGATCTTCTGCGCCTCGGCGAGCTCCTTGCCGACCAGCAGGTCGTTCAGGACGGACGCGCTGGCCTGGCTGATGGAGCAGCCCTGGCCCTCGTACGACACGTCGGCGATCGTCGACCCGTCGTACTTCACGCGCAGCGTGATCTCGTCGCCGCACGTCGGGTTGACGTGGTGCACCTCGGCGTCGCCATCGCGCAGACCACGCCCGTGCGGGTGCTTGTAGTGGTCCAGGATGACTTCCTGGTACATCGAATCCAGCTTCACGTCCCGGTCAGCCCCTCAGCCGAAGAAGTTCCGTACGTGCTCCAGGCCGTCGACGAGGGCGTCGATCTCGCCGGGCGTGGAGTACAGATAGAACGACGCTCGCGTGGTCGCAGGAATTCCGTAGCGGAGGCAGACGGGGCGCGCGCAGTGGTGACCCACGCGGACTGCGATGCCCTGCTCGTCGAGCACCTGGCCCACGTCGTGCGGGTGGATGTCACCGAGGGTGAAGGAGATCGCGGCACCGCGCTCCTCGGCCGTCGTCGGACCGATGATGCGCAGGTCCGGGACTTCCAGGAGGCGCTTGACCGCGTACTCCGTGATCGCGTGCTCGTGGGCGGCGATCTTGTCCATGCCGATGGCCGAGAGGTAGTCCACGGCCGCGCCCAGGCCGACGGCCTGGGAGACCGGGGGCGTACCCGCCTCGAACTTGTGCGGCGCGGGAGCGTACGTCGACGAGTTCATCGACACGGTCTCGATCATCTCGCCGCCGCCGAGGAAGGGCGGGAGGTCCTCGAGGAGCTCCTGCCGTCCCCACAGGACGCCGATGCCGGTCGGACCGCACATCTTGTGGCCGGTGAAGGCCACGAAGTCGGCCTGCAGCGCCTGCACGTCCAGCGGCATGTGCGGGGCGGCCTGCGAGGCGTCGATCAGGACGAGCGCGCCGACCTCCTGGGCGCGGCGCACGATGGCCTCGACCGGGTTGTGCGTGCCCAGGATGTTCGACACAAGCACGAAGGAGACGATCTTCGTCTTCTCCGTGATGATCTCGTCCATGTTGGACAGGTCGAGGCGGCCGTCGTCCGTGAGGCCGAACCACTTCAGCTTCGCGCCGGTGCGCTGCGAGAGCAGCTGCCACGGCACGATGTTGGAGTGGTGCTCCATCTCCGTGATGACGATCTCGGTCTCGTGGTCCACGCGGTAGGGCTCGTCGGCCCAACCGAGCATGTTGGCCACGAGGTTGAGCGATTCGGAGGCGTTCTTCGTGAAGATGACCTCGTCACGGCTGGGCGCGTTGATGAACTCCGCGACCTTGTCACGAGCACCCTCGTAGAGCGCCGTGGCCTCCTCGGCGAGGACGTGCACGCCGCGGTGAACGTTGGCGTTGTGCTGCTCGTAGTACTCGTTCAGTACGTCGAGGACCTGGCGCGGCGTCTGCGACGTCGCCGCGTTGTCCAGGTACACGAGCTTCTTGCCGTCGTGGATCGTGCGATCCAGGATCGGGAAGTCCTTGCGGATCGCCTCGGTGTCGAGGAGGCCGGAAAGCCCCTGGTGGGCCACTGTCACGCGGATGCGCCACCCTTCGTGTAGGCCTCGTAGCCCTCGGCCTCGAGCTTGTCGGCGAGCTCGGCGCCGCCGGACTCGGCGATCCGGCCGTTCGCGAAGACGTGCACGAAGTCGGGCTTGATGTAGCGCAGGATGCGCGTGTAGTGCGTGATGAGGAGCGTGCCGACCTCACCGGTCTCGCGGACGCGGTTCACGCCGTCGGAGACCTGGCGCAGCGCGTCGACGTCCAGACCGGAGTCCGTCTCGTCGAGGATCGCGATCTTCGGCTTCAGAAGCTCCATCTGGAGGATCTCGTGGCGCTTCTTCTCACCGCCGGAGAAGCCCTCGTTGACGTTGCGCTCGGCGAAGGCCGGGTCCATCTGGAGCTGCTCCATCGCGGACTTGACCTCCTTCACCCAGGTGCGCAGCTTGGGGGCCTCGCCGCGGATCGCCGTCGCCGACGTGCGCAGGAAGTTGGAGACCGAGACGCCGGGGACCTCGACCGGGTACTGCATGGCGAGGAACATGCCGGCGCGGGCGCGCTCGTCGACGGACATCTCGAGGACGTCCTCGCCGTCGAGGGTCACGCTGCCCTGGGTGATCGTGTACTTGGGGTGACCCGCGACCGAGTAGGCGAGCGTCGACTTGCCGGAGCCGTTCGGGCCCATGATGGCGTGGGTCTCGCCCTGCTTCACGGTCAGATCGACGCCCTTGAGGATCTCCTTGGTGGAGTTGTCGGCCTCGACGGTGACGTGCAGGTCCTTGATTTCAAGCGTTGCCATGGGTGCCTCAGGACTCCTGGGAAAGGGAGACGAGCACGTCATCCCCTTCGATCTTTACGGGGTATACGGGGACGGGGCGCGTCGCGGGAAGGCCGGACGGCTTGCCGGTGCGGAGGTCGAAGCTGGAGCCGTGCAGCCAGCACTCGATCTGGCAGTCCTCCACCTCGCCCTCGGAGAGGGAGACGTTCGCGTGCGAGCAGATGTCGTGGATCGCGAACACCTCGCCCTCGGTGTGGACGACCGAGACCGGCGTGCCGTCGAGCTCCACCCGCTTCGGGGTGTCCTTCTCCAGCTCGCTCAGTCCGCAGGCGCGTACGAACGTCATGCGACCGTCGCCTCCAGCTCCTCTTCGATCTTCGCGATGAGGCGCTCCTCCACGTCCGGCAGACCGATCTGCTGGACGAGCTCGGCGAAGAAGCCGCGGACGACCAGGCGGCGCGCCTCGTCCTCCGGGATGCCGCGCGACTGGAGGTAGAAGAGCTGCTCGTCGTCGAAGCGGCCGGTCGCCGAGGCGTGGCCCGCGCCGACGATCTCGCCGGTCTCGATCTCGAGGTTCGGCACGGAGTCGACCCGGGCGCCGTCGGTCAGCACGAGGTTGCGGTTCATCTCGTACGTGTCGGTGCCCTCGGCGGCGGCCTCGATGAGGACGTCGCCGATCCACACGGCGTGCGCGTCGTCGCCCTGGAGCGCGCCCTTGTAGACGACGTTCGACTTGCAGTGCGGGGTGTTGTGGTCGACCAGGAGGCGGTGCTCCTGGTGCTGGCCCGCGTCCGTGACGTACAGGCCGAAGAGCTCGGCCTCGCCGCCGGGGCCCGCGTAGGTGACACGCGGGTGCAGGCGGACCAGGTCGCCGCCGAAGGTGACGACGACGGACTTGAAGGAGGCGTCGCGGCCGACCAGCGCGTTGTGCTGGGCGACGTGCACCGCCTTGTCGTCCCAGTCCTGGACGGAGACCACGGTGAGCTTCGCGCCGTCGCCGACGACGAAGTCGACGTTGGCGGCGAGCACGGCGTCACCGGTGTGGTCGATGACGACGAGGGCCTCGGCGAACGCGCCCAGCTCGATCACCTGGTGCGCGAAGGCGGTGCCGCCCTCGCCGTGCACGGCGATCCGGATCGGCTCGGTGAGCACCGTCTCCTTGGGGACGGTCACGACCGAGGCCTTCTCGAAGGACGAGTACGCCTGGGCGGCGATGCGGTCGACGGGCTTGCCCGCCTTGCCGACGCGCGCGTCGTCCCGGCCCACCGTCTCCTGGGTGACGCCCTCGGGGGCGCTCACCTCGACGCGGATGCCGCCGTCGGCGACAGCGGTGCCGTCGTGCAGCCCGCGAAGGCGCTCCAGCGGCGTGAACCGCCACTCCTCCTCGCGGCCGTGGGGGACCGGGAAGTCCGCCACGTCGAAGGACGGGGGCGCGCTCATACGGGTGGCGACGGTGGACTCGGCGGCCACCGCGATCGATCCGGCGGTGGTGCTTCCCACCGGGATGTTCTGAGCCTCAGCCATGGCTGTCGTCGTGCTCTCTCTCTGCGTAAGAAATCTGCTCGCTGCGGGACGGTGTCCGGTCTTAACCGACCGAACCCTCCATCTGCAGCTCGATCAGCCGGTTCAGCTCCAGGGCGTACTCCATGGGCAGCTCCTTGGCGATCGGCTCGACGAAGCCGCGCACGATCATCGCCATGGCCTCGAACTCCGTCATGCCGCGGCTCATCAGGTAGAAGAGCTGATCGTCGGAGACCTTGGAGACCGTCGCCTCGTGGCCCATCGACACGTCGTCCTCGCGGACGTCGACGTACGGGTACGTGTCGGAGCGGGAGATCGTGTCGACGAGCAGCGCGTCGCACAGCACGTTCGACTTCGAGCCTGCGGCGCCCTCACCGATCTCGACGAGGCCGCGGTACGACGTACGACCGCCGCCGCGGGCCACCGACTTGGAGACGATGTTCGACGAGGTGTTCGGCGCCATGTGGACCATCTTGGAGCCGGCGTCCTGGTGCTGGCCCTCGCCCGCGAAGGCGATGGACAGCGTCTCGCCCTTGGCGTGCTCGCCCATGAGGTAGACGGCGGGGTACTTCATCGTGACCTTGGAACCGATGTTGCCGTCGATCCACTCCATGGTCGCGCCCTCGTACGCCACGGCGCGCTTGGTGACCAGGTTGTAGACGTTGTTCGACCAGTTCTGGATCGTCGTGTAGCGGCAGCGGCCGCCCTTCTTGACGATGATCTCGACGACGGCGGAGTGCAGCGAGTCCGACTTGTAGATCGGCGCGGTGCAGCCCTCGACGTAGTGGACGTAGGCGTCCTCGTCCACGATGATCAGGGTCCGCTCGAACTGGCCCATGTTCTCCGTGTTGATGCGGAAGTAGGCCTGGAGCGGGATCTCGACGTGCACGCCCTTGGGGACGTAGATGAACGAGCCGCCGGACCAGACGGCGCTGTTCAGCGAGGCGAACTTGTTGTCACCGACGGGGATGACGGTTCCGAAGTACTTCTTGAAGAGCTCCGGGTGCTCCTTCAGCGCCGTGTCGGTGTCCAGGAAGATGACGCCCTGCTCCTCCAGGTCCTCACGGATCTGGTGGTAGACGACCTCGGACTCGTACTGGGCCGCGACACCGGCGACGAGGCGCTGCTTCTCCGCCTCGGGGATGCCGAGCTTGTCGTACGTGTTCTTGATGTCCTCGGGCAGGTCCTCCCAGGACTCCGCCTGCTTCTCCGTGGAGCGCACGAAGTACTTGATGTTGTCGAAGTCGATGCCGGAGAGGTCCGAGCCCCAGTTCGGCATGGGCTTCTTGTCGAAGAGGCGCAGGCCCTTGAGGCGGAGCTTGGTCATCCACTCCGGCTCGTTCTTCTTCGCCGAGATGTCGCGGACGACGTCCTCGTTGATGCCGCGCTTGGCAGAGGCACCGGCGACGTCGGAGTCGGCCCAGCCGTATTCGTAGTTGCCCAGGCCCTCGAGTTCGGGGTGGGCAGTCTCCGTGGGGAGCGTCATGCGGGGTTCCTCCCGGCCGTGCTTGCTGATGCTGATGGGGTGATCCGTGTGGTGCTGCTACCGCTGTCGCTGCCGCCGCCACTGCGCGGGATGAACGTCGTGCAGACGCCGTCTCCGTGGGCGATGGTGGCGAGGCGCTGCACATGCGTGCCGAGCAGCGTGGAGAACATTTCCGTCTCCGCCTCGCACAGCTGCGGAAACTGTTCGGCGACGTGGGCGACCGGGCAGTGGTGCTGGCAGAGCTGCTCGCCGACCGGTGCGCTGCGCGCCGTAGCAGCGTACCCGTCGGCGGTCAACGCCTTCGCGAGAGCCTCGGTGCGCCGATCGGGCGGCGCGGCGTCCATCGCCTTCTTGTACGTCTCGGCCTGGGCGGCGATCCGCGCCCGGGCGAAATCGACGACCGCTCCTTCGCCGTGGCGCTCGGTGATCCACCGGAGCGCGTCCGCGGCCAGCTTGTCGTACGACTGGTCGAAGGCGTCGCGTCCGCAGTCGGTCAGGGCGAACACCTTGGCGGGCCGGCCGCGGGTCCGTGCGCCGTAGACCCGCTGTTCGCGGGGCTCCACGACGTTCTCGTGCGCGAGGGCGTCCAGGTGCCGGCGGACCGCCGCCTGGGTGAGGCCGAGGCGCTTCGCGAGATCGGCGACGGTGGACGGGCCGTGGTCCAGGATGGAGCGCGCGACCCGGTTGCGGGTGGACCGCTCTCCGGTCGCGAGTTCCTCCTGCGGAGCCTCGCCAACGTTTTTCACAACGCCATTGTTGCGTAATTCCTCAGAGCCTGACAACCCACGCCGTGATCACCGCGCGGTGCGCTGCATCACTTAGGTAAACCTAAGCTGACCTGCGGAAACGATCATCCGCACCCCGGACGACCGCGCCCCGGCCGCCCGGCCCCTCCGGCCCGTCCCTAGACTGGCTCACCATGCGAAACGAGCCCGTCCTCCAGATCGAGCGTCTGGTCAAGCGGTACGGAACCAAGACCGCGGTCGACGGTCTCGACCTGACGGCCGGGGCGGGCATCACCGCCGTCCTCGGCCCCAACGGCGCGGGCAAGACCACCACGATCGAGACCTGCGAGGGCTACCGGAAGCCGGACTCCGGCACCGTCCGCGTCCTCGGCCTCGACCCGGTCCGCCAGGCCGACGCCCTGCGGCCCCGGATAGGCGTCATGCTCCAGTCCGGCGGCGTCTACTCCGGCGCCCGCGCCGACGAGATGCTCCACCACGTCGCCAAGCTGCACGCGCACCCGCTCGACGTGAACGCGCTCATCGAACGCCTCGGCCTCGGCAGCTGCGGCCGCACCACCTACCGGCGCCTCTCCGGCGGCCAGCAGCAGCGCCTCGCGCTCGCCATGGCCGTGGTCGGCAGGCCGGAACTGGTCTTCCTCGACGAGCCGACCGCGGGGCTCGACCCGCAGGCGCGCCGGGCGACCTGGGAGCTCGTCCGCGACCTGCGCCGCGACGGCGTCTCCGTCATCCTCACCACGCACCACATGGACGAGGCCGAGGAGCTCTCCGACGACGTCGCGATCGTCGACGCGGGCAAGGTCATCGCCCAGGGCAGCCCCGACGAGCTGTGCCGCGGCGGCGCCGAGAACACCCTGCGCTTCACCGGCCGCCCCGGCCTCGACGTCGCCTCGCTGCTCAAGGCGCTCCCGCCGGACTCGGCCGCCGCCGAGCTCACCCCCGGCTCCTACCGCGTCAGCGGCACGGTCGACCCGCAGCTGCTCGCCACCGTCACTTCCTGGTGCGCCCAGCACGGGGTCATGCCGGACAGGATCTCCGTCGAACGCCACACTCTGGAAGACGTCTTCCTGGAGCTGACCGGTAAGGAGCTGCGCGGATGAGCGCCGCCGGAACGTACACGCCGAAGCCGGGCGCCGCCCCGCTGTCCCGCATGATCGCGGCGCAGGCGGCCCTGGAGACGAAGATGCTGCTGCGCAACGGCGAGCAGCTGCTCCTCACCGTCGTCATCCCGACCCTCCTGCTCGTCCTCTTCAGCGCGGTCGACATCGTCGACACCGGCGACGGCGAGGCCGTGGACTTCCTCGCGCCCGGCATCCTCGCGCTCGCCGTGATGTCGACGGCCTTCACCGGCCAGGCCATCGCGACCGGCTTCGAGCGGCGCTACGGCGTGCTCAAGCGGCTCGGCGCCTCGCCGCTCCCCCGCTGGGGCCTGATGGCGGCCAAGACCCTCTCCGTGCTGGTCACGGAGGTGCTCCAGATCGTGCTGCTCACGGTCATCGCGTTCGCGCTCGGCTGGTCGCCGCACGGCAACCCCGTCTCCATACTGCTCCTCCTGGTGCTCGGCACGGCCGCCTTCTCCGGTCTCGGCCTGCTGATGGCGGGCACGCTCAAGGCCGAGGCGACGCTCGCCGCCGCGAACCTCGTCTTCCTGCTCCTCCTCATGGGCGGCGGCGTGATCGTCCCGCTCGACAAGTTCCCCGACGCGGCCCAGACGGTGCTCGGCCTGCTGCCCATCTCGGCGCTCTCGGACGGGCTGCGCGACGTCCTGCAGCACGGCGCGGGCATGCCGTGGGGGGACCTCGGGATCCTCGCGGTGTGGGCGGTGCTCGGACTCGGCGCGGCGGCGAAGTTCTTCCGCTGGGAGTAGAGAGCGGCGGGAGCGTCAAGGGCGGCCAGGGGCGTAACCGGCGTCACAGATTTCCCGCATACGTCCCCCTCGTGAAGACATGCACAAGCGGCCCCCTACGATGGGGCGCGTGCCAAACGTGACCCGAGCCGACATCGCTCAAGCCGTGCGGAACCCGCTCGCCTTCATCGCCGAGCGCTGGACCCCCACCCAGCGGACCGTCCAGCAGGCGGCCCTGATCTCCCTCGTCATGACGGTGGTCATCGTGGTGACGGGCGGCGCCGTCCGGCTGACCGGCTCGGGGCTCGGCTGCCCCACCTGGCCCAAGTGCACGGACGACTCGCTGACCGCGACCCACGAGATGGGATTCCACGGCTACATCGAGTTCGGCAACCGCCTGCTGACGTACGTGCTGTGCGCGGCCGTCGGCTGGGCGATCATCACGGCCCGCTCCCAGAAGCCGATGCGGCGCAGCCTCACCCTGCTCGGCTGGGCGCAGTTCTGGCTGGTGATGGGCAATGCCGTCCTCGGCGGCATCGTGGTCCTCGTGGGCCTGAACCCGTACACGGTCGCGGCGCACTTCCTGCTCTCCTCCGCCCTGATCGCCGTCGCCATCACGATGTGGCAGCGGACCCGCGAGGGCGACGGCGAGCCGCGTCCACTGGTCGGCAAGGCCGTGGTGCAGCTCGTGTGGTCCCTGGTCGCGGCCTCCGCGGTGCTGATCGCCGTGGGCACGATCGTGACGGGCTCCGGGCCGCACGCCGGCGACTCCAGCGAAGTGCCGCGGATGGGCTTCGACTGGGAGGCGGTCAGCAAGCTGCACGCGGTCCTCGCCTGGATCGTGGTGACGCTGACGTTCGCCCTCTGGTTCGTCCTGAAGGCGGTCGACGCCCCGCGCGGCCCGCTCGGCCGCACCCGTGACCTCTTCCTGATCCTCCTCGCGCAGGGCGCGATCGGTTACGTCCAGTACTTCACGGACCTGCCCGAGCTCCTGGTCGGCCTGCATATGTTCGGCTCCTGCCTGGTGTGGATCGCCGTGATGCGCGTGCTGCTCTCGCTGCGGGAGCGGCCGCTCACGACGGCCGACGTGCCCGCCCAGGCGGACGACTCACGCCTCTCGGCCGTCTGAGAGCCCGTACACCCGCCGGGCGTTGCCGGCGGCGATCAGCCCGGCCACGCGCTGCGCGTCGGTGAGCGACCAGGCGCCCTCGGCGACCCAGGTGCCGAGCACCCGTCCGAGGGCCTCCCTGAACAGGTGTGCCCCGACGACGTGCAGCTCGGGCAGCCCGTGCGCGCCGCTGGAGAACAGCAGTTTCCCGAAGGGCGCGAGCTCCAGGATCTCGGCGAGCACGGCCGCCGCGCGCGCCCCGGTGCGGACGAGCGCGGGGCCGAGGTCGGCGTACACGTGCGGGAAGACGGCCGCGAGATGCGCGGCACTGCGGTGGTACGGATAGCCGTGCAGCAGCACCAGGTCGGTGCCGAGGCCCGCGGTGGCGCGCGCGAAGTCCCCGAAGTACGTCTGCGGGTCCCCGGCGCCCGCGTGCAGTTGCAGCGGCCGGCCCGAGGCCACCGCGATCCACAGCAGGTGCCGCAGCAGCACGGGATCGGTGAGCGCCCCGCCCACCTGCCGCCCCGCCAGCCAGCGCCCCACCGCGCCCCGCACCTCGCCCGGCCCGGGCGGTTCCGCGGCGAGCGCGAGCGGCTGCCGTACGCCCGCGACCGAGGTGAAGGCGACGGCTCCCGCGGCGGCGGCGTGCACGGACTCGGCGAGATTGGCGAGGAACGAGTCGGCGGTGCCCGAGGTGTCGGCGACCTGCTCGGCCAGTAACTCCAGGCGGACGATCTCGTGGGCCGCCGCGTCGCCGGTGGAGGCCATCTCGCCGGGGCCCGTCAGATCCCCGGGCAGTCCCGTGTCGACGAGGTAGGTGGTGATGCCGCTGCCCCGGAGCAGACGCCGGCCCGTTGCCAGTACGCCCAGTTCGCGGCGGCGGGCGAGATAGCGGGCCGGCGGGCAGTGCGGCTCCAGGCCGAGCAGCGGCGGGCACCAGCGGCGCACCGCGAAGCCGGTCTGGGTGTCGAAGAAGGTGGTGCCGGGGGCGGGCGGTCCCTCGCCCCGGCCGAGGTGGGCCTCGAAGGTGCCGAGACCCAGCTCCGTACGGAGGACGCCATGGCAGTACTGGTCCACCAGGGACGGCGTTTCGATCATCCGGGCTCCCGAGGGTGGACCGTGCTCCTACGGTCCTAACGGGTGACCCGGGTGTCAGGTGTTGCTTTCGGCCGGTCTCGCACTCACGGGGCGAAACAACCAGTCAGTCGTTCTTCGGGCCGCCGAGCTGGATGCCCGCCATTCGCGTCCATTCGTAGGGACCGGTCTTCACCTTGGCGGCGAATTCACCGTCGAACTCCTCGTGGACGGTGATTCCGGCCTTCGCCACGGCGCTCTGCGCGATGGCGTAGGTGGGCGCCACCAGGTCGCCCCAGTTGCCGTCGCCGCCGACGAGGACGATCCGGGTGCCTTCGTGACCGATGTACGCGATCTGCCCCTCGGCCCCGCCGTGCGCCTGCGCGAAGGTGCCGATCTCCTTGGCCAGTTTGGCGGCCCTGCGCTCGGCGCGAGCGGCCTGCTTGCTGTCGTCCACCTGCTGCGTGTCTGCCATGAGCAGGATGCTACCGACGGGTAGATCACCTGGCGACAGGCGGGCGGCGTGGCATCGGCCACGCCGCGGGCGGCGCCCCTACCGCAGGAAGGGGTCCACCGCCACGGCGACGAAGAGCAGCGAGACGTACGTGATCGACCAGTGGAAGAGCCGCATCTCCTTGAGCTTGCCGCCCGTGACCTCGGCCTTGGCGCGGCTCTGCAGCCCGTGCGCCTCCCACAGCCAGAAGCCGCCGGTGACCAGCGCGACCGCGGTGTAGAACCAGCCGGTGTAGCCGAGCGGCTGGAGCAGCAGCGAGACGGCGACCATCACCCAGGAGTAGAGGACGATCTGGCGGGCGACCACCTTGTTGGAGGCGATGACCGGCAGCATCGGCACGCCCACGCGCGCGTAGTCGTCCTTGACCTTCATGGACAGCGGCCAGTAGTGCGGCGGCGTCCAGAAGAACATGACGAGGAAGAGGACGACCGGCGCCCACGACATGGAGTTGGTGACCGAGGACCAGCCGATGAGGACCGGCAGGCAGCCCGCGATGCCGCCCCAGACGATGTTCTGCGAGGTGCGGCGCTTCAGGATCATCGTGTAGACGACCACGTAGAAGAGCAGCGCGCCGAGCGAGAGCCAGGCGGAGAGCCAGTTGACGGCGAAGCCGAACAACAGGGTGGAGACGATCGCGAGGGTGATGCCGAAGACGAGGCACTCGCGCGGGCTGACCATGCCGGTCACCAGGGGCCGCTGCGACGTGCGGTCCATGAGGGCGTCGATGTCGCGGTCGATGTACATGTTGAGGGCGTTGGCGCCCCCCGCGGAGAGGTAGCCGCCGAGGCAGGTCACGAAGACCAGCCAGAGGTCGGGCACTCCTTGTTCGGCGAGGAACATCACCGGAACGGTGGTGATGAGCAGCAGCTCGATGATCCGCGGCTTGGTCAGCGCCACGAACGCCTTGACACGAGCCCCGAACGGCCGATGGCTCGGGCTAAGGTCCGTCCCGGAAACCCCCGCTGGACGGGATTCAACGGCCGTCACGCACACCCCTGACAGAGACATCCCAGCAGGCCGACCAGCACCTTCAGACATGAAGATCCGGTAAAGGCCCGCGCGTACCACGCCACTGTAGACGTTGCCCATACCCCGCTCTTCGCGGGGGTCGGGTCGTGTTGGGCGACCGGCCGAACGGCGTCCGCGGCGGACCGCGTCGTCACATGAGCGGAACCGGGCGTTCATTGAGCGGACAAATGGGCGATACCGGTGGCCTTTTGAGCGGACATATGAGCGAGCCCATATTCACTTGCGGAATGCCTCCGCTTTCCTTTCGACAGGCGGATCCTCGCATGTCACTGCAGTCTGGAATGACTCGAAAAAATGAGCGTTCTAGCAGCGGTAGGCTCGACATCGGCCGGTGGGATCTACGCCGCCGGCATTCGACATGTGGAGAGGAGCCCTGACTCAGGGTGAGCACCAAGCCGACCACCACAGACCTCGAGTGGACCGAACTGGACCAGCGGGCCGTTGACACCGCCCGCGTCCTGGCCATGGATTCCGTACAGAAGGTCGGCAACGGCCATCCCGGTACGGCCATGAGCCTCGCGCCCGCCGCGTACACCCTCTTCCAGAAGGTGATGCGCCACGATCCGGCGGACGCCGACTGGACCGGCCGCGACCGGTTCGTCCTCTCTGCGGGCCACTCGTCCCTGACCCTCTACATCCAGCTCTACCTGGCCGGCTTCGGCCTGGAGCTGGACGACCTGAAGGCCTTCCGCACCTGGGGCTCGAAGACCCCGGGCCACCCGGAGTACGGCCACACGGTCGGCGTGGAGACGACCACGGGCCCGCTGGGGCAGGGCGTCGCCAATGCCGTGGGCATGGCGATGGCCGCCCGCTACGAGCGCGGTCTGTTCGACCCGGAGACGACCGACGGCTCGTCCCCGTTCGACCACTTCATCTACGCCATCGCCGGCGACGGCTGCCTCCAGGAGGGCATCTCCGGCGAGGCCTCGTCGCTGGCCGGGCACCAGAAGCTCGGCAACCTGATCCTGCTGTGGGACGACAACCACATCTCGATCGAGGGCGACACCGAGACCGCGGTCTCCGAGGACACCCTCAAGCGGTACGAGGCGTACGGCTGGCACGTCCAGCGCGTGGCGCCCAAGGAGAACGGCGACCTCGACCCCGCCGCCCTCTACGCCGCGATCCAGGCCGCCAAGGCCGAGACCGAGCGCCCCTCCTTCATCGCGATGCGCTCGATCATCGCCTGGCCCGCCCCGAACGCGCAGAACACCGAGGCCGCGCACGGCTCGGCGCTCGGCGACGAGGAAGTGGCCGCCACCAAGCGCGTCCTCGGCTTCGACCCCGAGCAGACCTTCGAGGTCTCCGACGAGGTCCTCGCGCACACCCGCAAGGCGCTCGACCGCGGCCGCGAGGCCAAGGCCGAGTGGGAGAAGGGCTTCGCCGCCTGGCGCACCGCCAACTCCGAGCGCGCCGCCGAGTTCGACCGCGTCGCCAAGGGCGAGCTGCCCGAGGGCTGGGAGGAGAAGCTCCCGGAGTTCGAGACCGGCAAGGCCGTCGCCACGCGCGCCGCCTCCGGCAAGGTCCTCCAGGCGCTCGGCGCGGTCATTCCCGAGCTGTGGGGCGGCTCCGCCGACCTCGCGGGCTCGAACAACACGACGATCGACAAGACGTCGTCGTTCCTGCCCACGGGCAACCCCCTGCCCGGCGCCGACCCGTACGGCCGCACGATCCACTACGGCATCCGCGAGCACTCCATGGCCGCGGAGATGAACGGCATCGCGCTGCACGGCAACACCCGCATCTACGGCGGCACCTTCCTGGTGTTCTCCGACTACATGCGCAACGCCGTCCGCCTGTCCGCGCTGATGCACCTGCCGGTGACGTACGTGTGGACGCACGACTCCATCGGTCTCGGCGAGGACGGCCCGACCCACCAGCCGGTCGAGCACCTGGCCTCGCTGCGCGCCATCCCGGGCCTGAACGTCGTGCGCCCGGCCGACGCCAACGAGACCGCCATCGCGTGGCGCGAGATCCTCAAGCGCTACACCAAGGAGTTCGGCAAGGGCGCCCCGCACGGCCTCGCGCTGACCCGCCAGGGCGTGCCGACGTACGAGCGCAACGAGGACGCCGCCAAGGGCGGCTACGTCCTCTTCGAGGCCGAGGGCGGCGCGCCGGAGGTCATCCTCATCGGCACCGGCTCCGAGGTCCAGCTCGCCGTCGAGGCGCGCGAGCAGCTGCAGGCCGCGGGTGTCCCGACGCGCGTCGTCTCGATGCCGTCGGTCGAGTGGTTCGAGGAGCAGGACCAGGGGTACCGCGACAGCGTGCTGCCGCCGTCGGTGAAGGCGCGCGTGGCGGTCGAGGCGGGCGTCGGTCTGACCTGGCACCGCTTCGTGGGCGACGCCGGACGCATCGTCTCGCTGGAGCACTTCGGTGCCTCGGCGGACGCCAAGGTGCTGTTCCGCGAGTTCGGTTTCACCGCCGACGCGGTGGCGCAGGCGGCCCGGGAATCGATCGCCGCCGCTCAGCGCTGACGCCCATATACGACCAAGTAGGAGATGTAATTCCATGACAGACGCACTCAAGCGCCTTTCAGAAGAAGGCGTCGCGATCTGGCTGGACGACCTGTCGCGCAAGCGGATCACGTCCGGCAACCTCGCCGAACTGATCGACCAGCAGCACGTCGTGGGCGTCACCACCAACCCCTCGATCTTCCAGAAGGCCATCTCGCAGGGCGACGGTTACGACCAGCAGCTCTCGGACCTCGCCGCCCGCGAGGTCACCGTCGAGGAAGCCATCCGGATGATCACGACGGCGGACGTCCGTGACGCCGCCGACATCCTGCGGCCGGTCTTCGACGCGACGGGCGGCCAGGACGGCCGCGTGTCCATCGAGGTCGACCCGCGCCTGGCGCACAACACCAAGGCCACGACGGCCGAGGCCAAGCAGCTCGCCTGGCTTGTGGACCGTCCGAACGCGCTCATCAAGATCCCGGCCACCCAGGCGGGCATCCCGGCGATCACCGAGGTCATCGGCCTCGGCATCAGCGTCAACGTCACGCTGATCTTCTCGCTGGAGCGCTACCGCATGGTCATGGACGCGTACCTCGCGGGCCTGGAGAAGGCCAAGGAGCGCGGCCTGGACCTCTCGAAGATCCACTCCGTGGCGTCCTTCTTCGTGTCCCGCGTGGACACCGAGATCGACAAGCGCCTGGACGGCATCGGCACGGACGAGGCCAAGTCCCTCAAGGGCAAGGCCGCGCTCGCCAACGCCCGGCTCGCCTACGAAGCGTACGAGGAGGTCTTCTCCTCCGACCGCTGGGCCGCGCTCGACAAGGCGCAGGCCAACAAGCAGCGTCCGCTGTGGGCCTCGACCGGCGTCAAGGACCCCGCGTACAAGGACACCCTGTACGTCGACGAGCTCGTCGCGCCCAACACGGTGAACACCATGCCCGAGGCGACCCTGGAAGCCACCGGCGACCACGGCCAGATCACCGGCAACACCATCGCGGGCACCTACGACCAGGCTCGCGCCGAGATCGCCGCCGTGGAGAAGCTCGGCATCTCGTACGACGAGGTCGTGCAGCTGCTCGAGGACGAGGGCGTCGAGAAGTTCGAGGCGTCCTGGACCGACCTGCTCAAGTCGACTGAGGCCGAGCTCAAGCGCCTCGCTCCCGCGAAGGGCTGACCCATTTTGTCAAGCAGCAATCCGCTGCGTGACGCCGCAGACCGACGGCTCCCGCGTATCGCGGGGCCGTCGGGCCTGGTCATCTTTGGCGTCACGGGCGATTTGTCCCGTAAAAAGCTGATGCCTGCCGTCTACGACCTCGCCAACCGAGGCCTGTTGCCGCCGGGCTTTTCCCTCATTGGTTTCGCCCGCCGCGACTGGGAGGACGAGGACTTCGCCCAGGTCGTCCACGACGCGGTCAAGGAGCACTCCCGCACGCCGTTCCGCGAGGAAGTCTGGCAGCAGCTCATCCAGGGCATGCGCTTCGTCCAGGGCAACTTCGACGACGACGACGCCTTCGAGCAGCTCAAGGCCACCATCCAGGAGCTCGACAAGGCACAGGGGACGGGCGGCAACTTCGCCTTCTACCTCTCCGTGCCCCCGAAGTTCTTCCCGCAGGTCGTCCAGCAGCTCAAGAAGCACGAGCTCGCGGACGCCCCGAAGGGGTGCTGGCGCCGCGCGGTCATCGAGAAGCCGTTCGGCCACGACCTCGCGTCGGCCCAGGAGCTGAACGCGATCGTGCACGAGGTGTTCGCCCCGGACCAGGTGTTCCGGATCGACCACTACCTCGGCAAGGAGACCGTCCAGAACATCCTGGCGCTGCGCTTCGCCAACCAGATGTTCGAGCCGATCTGGAACCGGTCGTATGTGGACCACATCCAGATCACGATGGCCGAGGACATCGGCATCGGCGGCCGCGCCGGCTACTACGACGGCATCGGCGCCGCCCGTGACGTCATCCAGAACCACCTGCTCCAGCTGATGGCACTGACCGCGATGGAGGAGCCCGCCTCCTTCGAGGCGGACGCGCTGGTCGCCGAGAAGGCGAAGGTGCTCGGCGCCGTCCGGCTGCCGAAGGACCTCGGCAGGAACACGGTCCGCGGGCAGTACGCCGCGGGGTGGCAGGGCGGCGAGAAGGCCGTCGGCTACCTCCAGGAAGACGGCATCGACCCCAAGTCGAAGACCGACACCTACGCGGCGATCAAGCTGGAGGTGGACAACCGCCGCTGGGCGGGCGTCCCCTTCTACCTGCGCACCGGCAAGCGGCTCGGCCGTCGGGTCACGGAGATCGCGGTGGTCTTCCAGCGCGCTCCCCACTCCCCCTTCGACCACACCGCCACCGAGGAGCTCGGGCAGAACGCGATCGTCATCCGCGTCCAGCCGGACGAGGGCATCACGGTCCGGTTCGGCTCGAAGGTGCCCGGCACCTCCATGGAGATCCGGGACGTCTCGATGGACTTCGCGTACGGCGAGTCCTTCACCGAGTCCAGCCCCGAGGCGTACGAGCGCCTGATCCTCGACGTCCTGCTCGGCGACGCCAACCTCTTCCCGCGCACGGAGGAGGTCGAGCTGTCCTGGAACATCCTCGACCCGATCGAGGAGTACTGGGACAAGCACGGCAAGCCCGCGCAGTACCCGGCAGGCACCTGGGGCCCGACCGAGGCGGACGAAATGCTCGCACGAGACGGACGGAGCTGGCGTCGGCCATGAAGATCGACCTTACGGACACCACGTCCAGCAAGATCAACAAGGCGCTCGTGCAGGGCCGCAGGGCGATCGGCACCCCGGCCGTCGGCATGGTCCTGACCCTCGTCATCGTCACCGACGAGGAGAACGCCTACGACTCCCTGAAGGCCGCCAACGACGCGTCGCGCGAGCACCCCTCGCGCACCCTCGTGGTCATCAAGCGGGCCGCGCGCTCGCCCCGTGACCGCACCTCCTCGCGCCTCGACGCCGAGGTGCGGGTCGGCGTGGAGGCGGGCACCGGCGAGACGGTGGTCCTGCGGCTGTACGGCGAGGTCATCGACCACGCCCAGTCGGTCGTGCTGCCACTGCTGCTGCCCGACGCCCCCGTGGTCGTCTGGTGGCCGGTGAACGCCCCGCTGGACCCGGCCAACGACCCGCTCGGCGCCCTGGCCCAGCGGCGCGTCACGGACACGTACGCGGCCGAGCACCCCATCGAGGAGCTGACCGCCCGCGCCGCGGCCTACCACCCCGGCGACACGGACCTGTCCTGGACGCGCATCACCCCCTGGCGCTCGATGCTCGCGGCCGCCCTGGACCAGATCGCCTGCAAGGTGAAGTCGGTGCAGGTCGACGGCGAGGAGTTCAACCCGAGCTGCGAGCTGCTCGCCATGTGGCTCGCGGACCGGCTCGACGTGCCGGTGAAGCGGGCGCTCTCGCCCGGCCCCGGTCTGACCGGTGTGCGCATGGAGACCGACTGCGGCCCCATCGTGCTCGACCGGGCCGACGGCTCGCTCGCCACGCTGCACATCGAGGGCCAGCCCAACCGCGCGGTGGCGCTCAAGCGCCGCGAGACGGCCGAGCTGATCGCCGAGGAGCTGCGGCGCCTGGACCCGGACGACACCTACGCCTCCGCACTGAAGTACGGCGTGGACCGGCTGGCGCAGACGCCCACCGAGCGGGTGACCGAGACGGCCGAGGAGGCCCGGGAGTCCGGTGGCTCCGAGGCCGCTCCCGAGCCGAAGAAGGCGCCGGCGAAGAAGGCCGCCGCCAAGAAGGCGGCCGCCAAGTGAGCGCGGCCCCGCAGCTCGTCGTCCACCGCGACAAGGAGCTGATGGCGCAGGCCGCGGCGGCCCGCCTCATCACGAAGATCGTCGACGCGCAGGCCGCCCGCGGCCACGCGTCGGTGGTCCTCACCGGCGGCCGCAACGGCAACGGCCTGCTCGCGGCGCTGGGTGCGTCCCCGGCGAAGGACGCGATCGACTGGTCGCGGCTCGACCTGTGGTGGGGCGATGAGCGGTTCCTGCCGGACGGCGACCCGGAGCGCAACTACACCCAGGCCAAGGAGGCGCTGCTCGACTCGGTGCCGGTCAATCCGGCCCAGGTGCACCCGATGCCCGCGTCTGACGGTCCGTACGAGGTCGACGCGGCGGCGGAGCACTACGCCGCCGAGCTGGCCGCGGCCGCGGGCCCCGAGGACCACGGCCCCGTGCCGTCCTTCGACGTCCTGATGCTCGGCGTCGGCCCGGACACGCATGTCGCGTCGCTCTTCCCGGAGCTCCCCGCGGTGCGCGAGACGGAGCGCTCGGTGGTCGGCGTGCACGGCGCGCCGAAGCCCCCGCCGACCCGCATCTCGCTCACGCTCCCGGCGATCCGGGCGGCCCGCGAGGTGTGGCTGCTCGCGGCGGGCGAGGACAAGGCGAACGCCGCGGCGATCGCCCTGTCGGGCGCCGGCGAGGTGCAGGCCCCGGCGGCCGGTGCCTACGGCCGCTCGCGCACGCTATGGCTGCTCGACGCCGCGGCGGCCTCGCAGCTCCCGCCGGAGCTGTATCCGCCGGCCGTGGCGTAGCGGCCTCCGGTCGTACGTGCAAGAGGGCCCCGCACCACCCGGTGCGGGGCCCTCAGGCGTGGGCAGGGACGCGGCGGTAGCTGCTCCCGTCCTGGTCGCGGACGAGGAGGCCGTCGGTGACGCAGTACCTCCGCAGCGCCGCGGTGTCGTCGTGGACGGTGCGGAACGCGTCGTTGACCTCGCGTTCGCTGTAGACGCGGCCGGTGTCGAACAGGGTGTCCGTGAGATGGACGAGGAGTTCGTGGCGCACGACGGGGCGCACGGGAATGGCCGTGAGGCGGCCGTGCGCGAAGAAGCCGGTGAGCCGGCGCGGGACGGCGGGATGGATGTCCACGGGGAGCGGCGAGCGCCGGAAGACGGCCGGATCGGCCCGCAGCGACCCGTCGGGCAGCCGCTCCACGAGCCCACTGGCGAGCAGGCGTCCCAGGTGCCTGCGGGCGACGGCGGAGTCGGCCTCGCGCGGCGGCAGGTCGTCGAGGACGATGCGCGCGTACAGCCGGAGTCTCTCGGGGTCGGCGAGCGCGGCGAGCAGCTGGTCCATGACGGGGTTCCCTCCCGGCGGGTGACAGAGCCGAAGCAGTGTCACCCGCCGGGCGGGGCACCCGCATCCGATTAACTCATGATGAGACTCAACGGCCGCGCAGATCGCGGTACTTGGCGACCAGCGCCGTCGTCGACCCGTCCAGGTCCGGCACCTCGGCGCCCTCGGTCAGGGCGGGCTCGACGCGCTTGGCGAGGACCTTGCCGAGCTCGACGCCCCACTGGTCGAAGGAGTCGATGTTCCAGACGGCGCCCTGGACGAAGACCTTGTGTTCGTAGAGCGCGATGAGCTGGCCGAGGACCGAGGGGGTCAGCTCCTTGGCGAGGATCGTCGTCGTCGGGTGGTTGCCCTTGAACGTCTTGTGCGGGACCAGCTCCTCCGCGACGCCCTCGGCACGCACCTCGTCGGGCGTCTTGCCGAACGCCAGCGCCTGGGTCTGCGCGAAGAAGTTGGCCATCAGCAGGTCGTGCTGGGCGACCAGGCCCGGCAGCAGGTCGGCGACCGGCTCGGCGAAGCCGATGAAGTCCGCCGGGATCAACTTCGTGCCCTGGTGGATGAGTTGGTAGTAGGCGTGCTGGCCGTTGGTGCCGGGCGTGCCCCAGACGACCGGGCCCGTCTGCCAGTCGACCTCCTTGCCGTCCCGGTCGACGTACTTTCCGTTGGACTCCATGTCCAGCTGCTGGAGGTACGCGGTGAACTTGGAGAGGTAGTGCGAGTACGGCAGGACGGCGTGCGACTGCGCGTCGTGGAAGTTGCCGTACCAGATGCCCAACAGGCCCATCAGCAACGGCACGTTGGACTCGGCGGGCGCGGTGCGGAAGTGCTCGTCGACGAGGTGGAAGCCGTCGAGCATCTCGCGGAAGCGGTCGGGCCCGATGGCGATCATCAGGGAGAGACCGATCGCGGAGTCGTACGAGTAGCGGCCGCCGACCCAGTCCCAGAACTCGAACATGTTGGCCGTGTCGATGCCGAACTCCGACACCTTCTCGGCGTTCGTCGACAGGGCCACGAAGTGCTTGGCGACGGCGTCCTGGCCGGCCTTCAGCTCGGTCAGCAGCCAGTCACGCGCCGATGTGGCGTTCGTGATCGTCTCGATGGTGGTGAACGTCTTCGAGGCGATGATGAACAGCGTCTCGGCGGCGTCCAGGTCCCGCACGGCCTCGTGCAGGTCGGCGCCGTCCACGTTCGACACGAAGCGGACCGTGAGGCCGCGGTCGGTGAAGGAGCGCAGCGCCTCGTACGCCATCGCGGGGCCGAGGTCGGAGCCGCCGATGCCGATGTTGACGACGTTCTTGATGCGCTTGCCGGTGTGACCGGTCCACTCGCCGGAGCGGACCTTCTCCGAGAAGGCGCTCATCTTGTCGAGGACGGCGTGCACCGCGGGGACGACGTTCTCGCCGTCGACCTCGATGACGGCGTCCCGCGGGGCGCGCAGCGCGGTGTGCAGGACCGCGCGGTCCTCGGTGGTGTTGATCTTCTCGCCGCGGAACATGGCGTCCCGCAGGCCGAAGACGTCGGTCGCGGCGGCGAGCTCGCGCAGCAGCGTCAGCGTCTCGGCGGTGACGAGGTGCTTGGAATAGTCGATGTGCAGGTCGCCGACCTGGAGGGTGTACGCCGTGCCACGGGCCGGGTCAGCGGCGAACAGCTCGCGCAGCTGCACCTCCCCCAGCCGCTCACGGTGCTCGGCGAGCGCCGTCCATTCGGGAGTCTGATCGAGCCTGGCGCGGCTTTCTGCGTTCATCTCGGACTTCAGCCTTCTCTCGTACGCGCGTACGTCCATGTGCCCCGCTGCATCCTCCAACCTAATCGATCAGAGAGCGGGATGAGATGTCCGAAACTGTCTGTCCGCACACGTGCCGGGAGAAAGAAACCGGCCGGACACCTCTCGGTGCCCGGCCGGCTCTCAAGTGCTAGATCTCGCCCCGCAGTTTGGCGAGCGCTTCCGCGAGGATGGCCTCGCCGTCGGCGTCGCTGCGCCGCTCCCGCACGTACGCCAGGTGCGTCTTGTACGGCTCGGTGCGCGGCGGGTCCGGCGGGTTGTCCCGGTCCTGACCTGCCGGGAAGCCGCAGCGGGGACAGTCCCACGTGTCGGGGATCTGCGCGTCGCTGGCGAAGCTCGGCTGCGTCTCGTGCCCGTTGGAGCACCAGAAGGAGATGCGCGCACGCGGCGCGGACTCACCGCGCTCGGCCTCGCCCATCGGCCCCGCCCCGACCCGACTTCCTCGGATCGCGTTGCCACTTGCCACGGTCGTAACTCCCTGCGTGATGGTGCTGCTGCGGGCGCCTCAGTTTACGTAAGGCCCAACGCGCGTCCAGTGTTGGGAGTTACACCCCTCCCCCGGACGCAAGCCCCATGATAAGCCGCGCACGCTGGGCTGCACCGGACAAGCGGGCAGCGGGCGGCGCTAGTTGTTCGCCTTCATCAGCAGGCCGAGCGCGACAATGCAGGCGAACCAGAGCAGACCGACCACGACCGTGATGCGGTCGAGGTTGCGCTCCGCGACGGAGGAGCCGCCGACGGACGACTGCATGCCGCCACCGAACATGTCGGAGAGACCGCCGCCCTTGCCCTTGTGCATCAGCACCAGCAGCATCATCAGCAGGCTGAAGACGATCAGGGCGATCGAGAACCCCATAACCACGGCTGGACCAACTTCCTCGGATCTGAAACGACGACGGGGGCCGAAGGCAGGCTTCAGCCCCCGTCAGGGTACGACGTAACGCCGCTAGCGCATACTCACTGGTCGCCGAAGCGAACGATCTTGACGAACTCGTCGGAGTCCAGCGCGGCGCCGCCGACCAGCGCGCCGTCCACGTCGGGCTGCGCCATGATGTCGGCGACGTTCTTCGCCTTGACGGAGCCGCCGTACTGGATGCGCACCTTGTCGGCGAGCTCCTGGGAGTACAGCTCGGCGAGGCGGGCGCGGATCGCGCCGCAGACCTCCTGCGCGTCCTCGGGGGTCGCGACCTCGCCGGTGCCGATCGCCCAGACCGGCTCGTAGGCGATCACGATGGTCTCGGCCTGCTCGGCCGGGATGTCCTTCAGGCCGCCGTCGAGCTGGTTCAGCGTGTACTGGACCTGCTGACCCGCCTTGCGGATGTCCAGGCCCTCGCCGACGCAGAGGATCGGGGTCAGGCCGTGCTTGAAGGCGGCCTTCACCTTGGCGTTGCAGATCTGGTCGGTCTCGTTGTGGTACTGGCGGCGCTCGGAGTGGCCCACGGCGACGTAGGTGCACTTCAGCTTGGCCAGCATCGGGCCCGAGATCTCGCCGGTGTAGGCGCCGGAGTCGTGCGCCGAGATGTCCTGGGCGCCGTACTTGATCTTGAGCTTGTCGCCGTCGACGAGGGTCTGCACGGAGCGCAGGTCGGTGAAGGGCGGCAGGACGGCGACCTCGCAGGCCTCGTAGTCCTTGTCCGCCAGGGCGAAGGCGAGCTTCTGCACGTGGGCGATGGCCTCGAGGTGGTTGAGGTTCATCTTCCAGTTGCCCGCCATCAGCGGGGTGCGCTTAGTCATCAGGTGTCAGTTCTCCAGTGCCGCGAGGCCGGGGAGCGTCTTGCCCTCGAGGTATTCGAGGGAGGCGCCACCACCGGTGGAAATGTGGCCGAATGCGTTCTCGTCGAAGCCCAGCGTCCGCACGGCCGCGGCGCTGTCGCCGCCGCCGACGACCGTGAAGGCCGGGGAGTCGAGGAGCGCCTGGGCGACCGCCTTGGTGCCCTCGGCGTAGTCGGGGTGCTCGAAGACGCCCATCGGGCCGTTCCAGAAGACGGTGGCCGCGTCGGAGAGCTTCGAGGCGTAGAGCTTACGGGTCTCGGGGCCGATGTCGAGACCCTCCTGGTCGGCCGGGATGGCGTCGGCGGCGACCGTCGTGGGGTTGGCCGGGGCCTTGGTCTTCAGGTCGGGGAACTCGGCGGAGACCAGCACGTCGACGGGGAAGACGAATTCGACGCCCTTCTCCTCGGCGCGCTTCATGTACTCCTTCACCGCCGGGATCTGGTCCTCCTGGAGGAGGGAGATGCCGACCTCGTGGCCCTGCGCCTTGAGGAAGGTGTAGGCCATGCCGCCGCCGATGAGGATGCGGTCGGCCTTCTCCAGGAGGTGGTCGATCACGCCGAGCTTGTCGGAGACCTTGGCGCCGCCGAGGACCACGGCGTAGGGCCGCTTGACGTCGTCGGTGAGCTTCTTGAGGACGCCGACCTCGGTGGCGATGAGGTAGCCGGCGTAGTGCGGCAGGCGGGCCGGCAGGTCGAAGACGGAGGCGTGCTTGCGGTGCACGGCGCCGAAGCCGTCGCCCACGTAGACGTCCGCGAGGGCGGCGAGCTGGTCGGCGAACTCGCCGCGCTCGGTGTCGTCCTTGCTGGTCTCGCCCGCGTTGAAGCGGAGGTTCTCGATGACGGCGACCTGGCCGGGCTGCAGGCCGTTCACCGCGTCGTGCGCGGCCGGGCCGACGGTGTCCTGCGCGAACGCGACGGACCCGCCCAGGAGTTCACCGAGCCGCTCGGCGGCCGGCAGCAGCGAGAAGGCCGGGTCCGGGGCGCCCTTGGGGCGGCCCAGGTGCGAGGCCACGACGACCTTGGCGCCCGCGTCGGCGAGGGCCTTGACGGTCGGCAGGACGGCGCGGATGCGGCCGTCGTCGGTGATGGTGCCGTCGGCGAGCGGCACATTGAGGTCGGCGCGGACGAAGACCCGCTTGCCTTCGACCCCTTCGGCGAGAAGTTCGTCGATCGTCTTCACTACTGGACTCCTTGGGAGGGCTGACGCTGACGTGCAACAGGGCCCGTCCTGCGCATCATCGCGCGGGACGAACCCTGTGCTCACATCGAGGTGCCTGCTCTGATGGTTAGAGCTGACCGCCGACGAAGACCGTGAGGTCGACGAGACGGTTGGAGTAACCCCACTCGTTGTCGTACCAGCCGAGGATCTTCACCGACTTGCCGTCCTGGACCATCGTCATCGACGAGTCGAAGGTGCAGGAGGCCGGGTCGCTGACGATGTCGGACGACACGATCGGGTCCTCGGTGTAGAAGAGGTAGCCCTTCAGGTCGCCGTCGTCGGCGGCCTTCTTGAACGCGGCGTTGACCTCGTCCTTCGTGACCTCGCGGGAGACCTCGACGACCAGGTCGGTGGCGGAGCCGGTCGGGACCGGGACGCGCATCGCGATGCCGTCGAGCTTGCCCTTGAGCTGCGGCAGGACCAGCGCGGTGGCCTTGGCGGCACCGGTGGTGGTCGGGATGATGTTCTCGGCGGCGGCGCGGGCGCGGCGCAGGTCCTTGTGCGGGAAGTCCAGGATGCGCTGGTCGTTGGTGTACGCGTGCACCGTGGTCATCAGGCCCTTGACGATGCCGAAGTTCTCGTCGAGAACCTTGGCCATCGGCGCCACGCAGTTGGTGGTGCAGGAGGCGTTGGAGATGACGTGGTGGTTGGCCGCGTCGTACTTGTCCTGGTTGACGCCCATCACGATGGTGATGTCCTCGTCCTTGGCCGGAGCCGAGATGAGGACCTTCTTGGCGCCACCGGCGATGTGCTTCTCGGCGTCGGCCTTCTTGGTGAAGATGCCCGTGGACTCGATCACGATGTCGACGCCCAGCTGGCCCCACGGGATGTCGGCGGGGTTGCGCTCGGACAGCACCTTGATGGTGTGGCCGTCGACCGTGATGGTGTCCTCGGTGTGCGACACCTCGGCCTTGAGGCGGCCCAGGATGGTGTCGTACTTCAGCAGGTGGGCCGTGGTCGCGGTGTCACCCAGGTCGTTGACAGCCACGACTTCGATGTCCGCACCCTGCTCGAGCAGCGCGCGGAAGTAGTTGCGACCGATGCGGCCAAAGCCGTTGATGCCTACGCGGATCGTCACGAAACCGATCTCCTCGTTGGTACGCCGGTTTTAGACGCCGGCGAGTTGTATGGGATGTCCCCGAC
The DNA here is from genome assembly GCF_055639375.1 of Streptomyces sp. NPDC039462. NCBI lineage: Bacteria > Bacillati > Actinomycetota > Actinomycetes > Kitasatosporales > Streptomycetaceae > Streptomyces > Streptomyces sp. NPDC039462. The sequence continues at coordinate 393,442 of NZ_JBVKAO010000006.1, read as the reverse complement.
CGCCTCCGACCCTACCTCTCTGAAGCCTCTGAGGTGACATCGAGAGGGGCCGTAAGCGGCACAAAGGCCCGTACCCCGCAGTAGGGGTACGGGCCACCGGGACCTTGGTCCCGATTACGCACTGTCAGCTGCGCAGATGTGCCAGGGAGGCGCCCATAAGAGCGGCCCTCTCGGCACTTCCGGGCACATGCTCGAACCCGAAGCCGAGCAGCACGCTGTCACGCGCTGTGACCGCCGCGAAGGATCGGTAGAGCTCCCCGGTCCGCGTCCAGTCTCCTGTGATATTGGGGCTGCCGGCCGGGGGCGGCGCGGCGCTCCAGGAGCCGAGCGACGTCTCGAATCCCTCGGTCTCCGTGGCGGTGCCGCCGACGACCAGTTGCGCGTTGTCCGCGAAGAGGCCGCGGCCTCCGCTGGAGGGGTCGGTGACGGCGCTGAGCGAGACCTCGACCTTCTTGCCCGCGTAGGCGCTGAGGTCGAAGGCGACGGGCTTCCAGCCGCCGGAGGAGCCGGTGAAGCTGTTCCAGGCGCCGCTGGTGCCGGAGGCCGTGCAGGCGTCGGCGCCCACCGTCAGGTAGTGGCGCAGGAAGGGGTGGCCGTTGACGAAGAAGCCGGCCGCGCACTCGGCGGGCACGGTGGTGGACGTATTGCCGTTCTTGTCGGGCAGCGTGGTCCAGTCGTCGGCGCCCGCGGTGTGGGCTTCGAGCAGCCCGTGGTCGTAGCCGGGCTCCAGGTTCCAGTTGAGCGCGAACCGCAGTTCGGGGCGGTCGGCGGCCGTGACGCCGGTCAGGTCGATGGTGCGGGTCAGCCGCTTCCAGTCCTGGTCGGCGTGGGTGGCCGAGGCCATGCCCTGGCCCGCGAAGGGCGCGTAGGGGTTGCTGAGGCCGGGGTAGGAGCCCGCTGCCGCGCTCCTGAACTGCGGGAACTTCTCGGGCGGCAGGCTGTCGGAGGTGACGGTGAAGCGGCCCGCCTTGTCGAGCGGGTTGGCGCCGGCGGCGGCGAGCGGGGTGCTCACTCCGTCGAGCGCGCCGCTGCCCTTGAAGCTCGTGGCGCCGGGCGCGGAGAGGCGTTCGTAGGCGCCGAGGTAGTACTGCGCGAAGTCGTCGGTGAGGGCGTCGCCGAGGTCGACGGCGCCGCCGGCGCGCTCGCCGGACTCGATGAGCTTGCCGCCCTCGTTGAGGTAGTCGCGCAGGGCGAGTTGGGTGGGTGCGCCGGGGACGGGGTCGCCGGTGTAGTGGACGACGGCGGAGAAGTGCGACAGGACGCCGAGCGGGTGCGGGACGCCTTGTTTCGCGACGTCCCAGACGGCGGCCGAGCGGCCGTTGGCCTTGACCGCGTCGACGTACTTCTGGGTCTGGGTGGCCGTCGCGCCCTCTTCGGCGACGACGAGCGTGCCGGCCCTGGGGCGTTCGGCGACGGTGTAGGTGAAGTGCTTGCTCTCGGTGCGGCCCTTCTTGGTGCGGCCGGTGAACCACACCTCGACCTTGTCGCCCACGCGCGCGTCCTCGACCTCGGCGCGGTACTCGTCGAAGTAGAGGTTGTCCTCGCCGCCGTAGGTCTCGCCGCCCTTCCAGGCCCGCAGATCCTCCTCGTGCGTACGGCCGCCGTTGACGCGGTACTTGAGTTCCTTGTCGCGTACGGACTTGCGGGCGGTGACGGCGACTTCCTGGTCACCGCCGCGCGCGTACGACGTGGTGAAGGTGTCAGGGCTGAAGTCGGGGGCCTCGATGTCGGTGACGGAGACCGGCTGGTCCGGGTGGAGCGCCGTCTCGGCGACGGCGAGCGCGAACGGGACGTTCTTGGCGAACTCCTGCTGGATCAGCTTCTCGTCGTCGGGGAAGGTGAAGATGGACGCGCAGTCCTCCGGCTTCCAGGCGTCGTTCGGGTCGACGTTCGAGGCGGTCTGGCAGGTGGACATCTCCGGGGTGAACATCGGGATGCCGTTGATGTTGCCCGCGTGTCCGTCGGCCTCGCCGTTGGTGGTGTAGAGCTCGGAGGCGACCTGCGGGTGGTAGCCGGCGATCGCGGGCTTCTCGGGCGTGCCGGCCAGCGCCCGGTAGAGCACGTCGTCCGGGGTCGGCGTGGCGACCTGCCAGCCCACTCCGTAGAGGATCAGTTCGGCCGCGGAGTGGTAGTTGATGCCGTACGTGAAGCCGATGCGCTTCTGGAAGCGGTCGAGCGCCTTCGTCTCCGGCTCGGACATCGGGCCCGTGCCGCGGTAGGTCTCGGAGGACGGGTTCGGCGACGAGCCCTCATTGTCGTAGCCCCACTTGTAGGCGAAGTTGCGGTTGAGGTCGACGCCGTCGCCCGGGGCGATCTTCCCGTTACCGTCGATGTCGCGGAGGTTCTTGCGCCACTGGCGGTTGCCGTCGGCGGCGTGCGTGTAGTCGTAGCCGTCGGGGTTGGCGGAGAGCACGAACCACAGCTCGGTGGAGTTCACGAGCTTGGTGATGCGCTTGTCCTTGCCGTAGTTGTCCAGGTAGTGGTGCATCAGGCGGCGGGTCATCTCGGGGGTGATCCACTCGCGCGCGTGCTGGTTGGACAGGTAGAGCGTGGACGGCTTGGAGCCGTCCTTGGACTTCTTGGCGTTCTTGGAGAGCTTCAGGGCGAGGATGTCCTTGCCCTGGAGGCTCTTGCCGATGGAGACGACCTTGGTGAGGCCGGGGTGGGCCTGCCCGGTCCTGACGATCTCCTCCTGGAGACCGCCCTTTCCGCTGTACGGCCGGTAGACGCCGTCCCCCGCGGCCTTGAGCCACTGCTGCGTCGCCGCCGACACCTTGTGCTCGCTGAGCTCGATGCCCTTGCGCTCGATGGCCTTCGCCTGGCGCTCGGTCAGATACAGCTCGACGCGGCCGGTGCCGCGCTCGGGCGCCTGTCCGGCGAGTTCGTGGGCGTCCTGGCCCGCCGCGACGAGGATCGGGATCTGCTTCTTGGTGACCTCGGCCTGGTAGACGCCGATGGCTGCCGGGTCGTCGGCGGCCGGGGCCTTCGCGGGCCCGTCGGCCTGGGCGTGCGGGGCGGTGACAAGTCCGCCGACGATCAGTGCGCTCGCGGCGAGAACCGATCTCGCGCTCGCTCTTCGTCTCATGAGCCCCCCCTTGCGGTTGTCCGGCACGGGTGTGCGGGATGCCAGGCTCGTGACAGTGCATGATCATGTCAATACGGTGGGTGAAGGCGTGCGGCGCGGGCACACGAAAGCCGCTGGCGCCCGGTGGGGCGCCAGCGGCTCAGGAGACGTGCGGGAGGAGACGCGCGAGAGGAGACGCGTGCGGGGCGCGCGTCAGACCGCCATGTTCTCCGCGAGCATGTTGTCCGCGATCTCCTCGGTGAGGTTGGACTCCGTGCCCGGGATGCCGAGGTCCTGGGCCCGCTTGTCGGCCATGGCGAGCAGCCGTCGGATGCGGCCCGCGACGGCGTCCTTGGTCAGCGGCGGGTCGGCGAGCGCGCCCAGCTCCTCCAGCGACGCCTGCTTGTGCTCCATGCGCAGGCGTCCGGCGGCCGCGAGGTGCTCAGGGACCTCGTCGGCGAGGATCTCCAGGGCGCGCTGCACCCGGGCGCCCGCGGCGACGGCCGCGCGGGCCGAGCGGCGCAGGTTCGCGTCGTCGAAGTTGGCCAGGCGGTTGGCGGTGGCGCGCACCTCGCGCCGCATCCGCCGCTCCTCCCAGGCGAGGACCGACTCGTGCGCCCCGAGGCGGGTCAGGAGCGCGCCGATCGCGTCGCCGTCGCGGACGACCACGCGGTCCACGCCGCGCACCTCGCGGGCCTTGCTCGCGATCTGGAGCCTGCGGGCGGCGCCGACCAGGGCGAGCGCGGCCTCCGGGCCGGGGCACGTCACCTCCAGGGAGGAGGAGCGGCCGGGCTCGGTGAGCGAGCCGTGCGCGAGGAACGCCCCGCGCCAGGCCGCCTCCGCGTCGCAGGTGGCCCCCGAGACCACCTGCGGCGGCAGGCCCCGGATGGGGCGGCCGCGGCCGTCCACGAGGCCCGTCTGGCGGGCCAGCTGATCGCCGCCCGCGACCACCCGGACGACGTAACGCGAGCCGCGTCGCAGGCCGCCGGGGGCCATCACGATCAGCTCCGAGCTGTGTCCGAAGATCTCCAGGATGTCCCGCTTGAGCCGCCGGGCGGCCATCGCGGTGTCCAGCTCCGCCTCGATCACGATGCGGCCGCTCACCAGGTGCAGGCCGCCCGCGAACCGCAGGATCGCCGAGACCTCTGCTTTTCTGCAGCAGGTCCGGGTGACGGGGAGCCGGGAGATCTCGTCCTTCACCGCTGCCGTCATCGCCATGGGCCGATCCTTCCATGCATCCGAAAAATACGGTCGTACGCGGCTGCCAGGAGCTCCGGGTCGTGCCTCGGAGTCCCGTCGGGCCGGGCCACCGGCGCCAGCTCGACCGTGGCGCCGAGCCGCTTGGCGGCATCGGTGAGCGACTCACGGTCGGGCACGGCGGCCTCGTCGGCCAGCACCACGTCCAGGGCGAGTTTAGGGGCGTGTCGGGCCAAAACCTCCAAATGACGCTGCGGAGAGAAGCCATCGGTTTCTCCCGGTTGCGGCGCCAGGTTGAGGGAGAGGACCTTGCGGGCCTTCGTCGCGGTGAGCGCGTCGAGCAGTTCGGGCACGAGGAGATGCGGGATCACAGAGGAGAACCAGGAGCCCGGACCGAGCACCACCCAGTCCGCGTCGAGGACGGCGGCGACCGCTTCGGGGACGGCCGGCGGGTCGTGCGGGACGACGTGCACGGACTGGACCTCGCCGGGCGTGAGCGCGACGGTGGCCTGCCCCCGCACGGTGTCCACGTCGTCGGGCCGGTCCGGGTCGTGGCCCTTGACGAGGGCCTGGAGCTCCAGCGGCACGGCCGACATGGGCAGGACGCGGCCCTGCGCACCGAGCAGCCGGCCGACCAGGTCCAGGGCCTGCACATGGTCGCCGAGCTGCTCCCACAGGGCGACGATCAGCAGATTGCCGACCGCGTGCTCGTGCAGGTCGCCCTTGGACTGGAAGCGGTGCTGGATGACGCGGGACCACGTCTGGCCCCAGTCGTCGTCGCCGCACAGCGCGGCGAGGGCCTTGCGCAGATCGCCGGGCGGCAGCACGCCGAGCTCGTCGCGCAGGCGGCCGCTGGAGCCGCCGTCGTCGGCGACCGTGACGACGGCGGTGAGGTCTCCGGCTCCGGTGATGCGGCGCAGCGCGGCGAGCGAGGCGGACAGTCCCATGCCCCCGCCGAGCGCGACCACCTTCGGCTGGGTGCCCCGCTTGCGGCCCAGTCGGCTCAGGCGGACGGTCCGGCGGGTCGGCTTCACTCGCGCCCCATGTCCCGGTGGACCAAGACGGTCTCCACGCCCTCGGACGCCAGGCGCGCCGCGAGCTTCTCGGACATGGCGACGGAGCGGTGCTTGCCGCCCGTGCAGCCGACGGCGATCGTCACGTACCGCTTGCCCTCGCGGCGGTAGCCCGCGGCGATGAGCTGGAGCAGTTCGGCGTACCGGTCGAGGAACTCCTTGGCGCCGGGCTGGTTGAAGACGTACGCGGCGACCTCCTCGTTCTGGCCGGTGTACTGGCGCAGCTCGGGGACCCAGTGCGGGTTGGGCAGGAAGCGCATGTCCACGACGAGGTCGGCGTCGACCGGCAGGCCGTACTTGAAGCCGAAGGACATGACGGTGGCCCGCAGCTCGGGCTCCTCCTCGCCCGCGAACGAGGCGTCCATCTTGGCGCGCAGCTCGTGCACGTTCAGGCTGGAGGTGTCGATGACCAGGTCGGCGTCGCCGCGCAGCTCGCGCAGGAGGTCGCGCTCGGCCGCGATGCCGTCGACGATGCGGCCGTCGCCCTGCAGCGGGTGCGGGCGGCGGACCGACTCGAAACGGCGGACCAGGGCCTCGTCCGAGGACTCCAGGAAGACGATGCGCCGCGTGACGTTCTTCGCCTCCAGCTCGGCGAGGGACTCGCGGAGGTTGTCGAAGAAGCGCCTGCCGCGCACGTCGACGACGACCGCGATGCGGGCGACGTTGCCCTGCGAGCGGGCGCCGAGCTCCACCATGGTGGGGATCAGGGCGGGCGGGAGGTTGTCGACCACGAACCAGCCGAGGTCCTCCAGACACTTGGCCGCCGTGCTGCGTCCGGCGCCGGACATCCCGGAGATGATCACCAGCTCGGGGATCGCGGCGTCGGGGACTCCCGGTGTCTCGATGATGGGCGTGCCCGCACTCACTTGCTCTTCACCTTCGTCGTGCTCGCTCATGTCTCCTGCCCCCGTCGTTCTTCCGAGGCGCCCGCGGTCACGGGCTCCTCCTCTTCCATGATCTCTCCGGTCGCCGTGTTGACGGCGGGGCCGGCGGGAACCGCCCCGGCGAGGGCCGCGAGGACGGCCTCGGCCGTCTTGCGGCCCACTCCCGGGACCTCGCAGATCTGGTCGATTGTCGCGGATCGGAGCCTCTTCACCGAACCGAAGTGCTTGATCAGCGTCTGCTTGCGGGCCTCGCCGAGGCCCGGCACGGCGTCCAGCGGCCCGGCGCGGAAGCGCTTGGACCGCTTGTTGCGCTGGTAGGTGATGGCGAAGCGGTGGGCTTCGTCACGTACCCGCTGGAGGAGGTAGAGGCCCTCGCTGGTGCGCGGCAGGATCACCGGGTCGTCCTCGTCGGGGACCCAGACCTCCTCCAGGCGCTTGGCGAGGCCGCAGACCGCGATGTCGTCGATGCCGAGCTCGTCCAGGGCCCTCTTGGCGGCCGCGACCTGCGGCTGCCCGCCGTCCACGACGACGAGCTGCGGCGGATACGCGAACCGCTTGGGGCGGCCGTCCTCCTCGGTGGGCCCGAGGTCGGCGACCTCCCCCGTCTCCTCGTCGACCCACTCCCCGCTCCGCTCCTTCTCGGCGAGATAGCGCTTGAAGCGGCGCGTGATCACCTCGTGCATGGAGCGGACGTCGTCCTGGCCCTCGAAGCCCTTGATCTGGAAGCGGCGGTACTCGCTCTTCCTGGCGAGGCCGTCCTCGAAGACGACCATGGACGCCACGACGTCGTCGCCCTGGAGGTGCGAGATGTCGTAGCACTCGACGCGCAGGGGGACGCTGTCCAGCTCCAGGGCGGCGGCGATCTCCTCCAGGGCGCGCGAGCGCGTGGTGAGGTCGGAGGCGCGCTTGGTCTTGTGCAGGACGAGGGACTGCTGCGCGTTGCGCGCGACGGTCTCCATGAGGGCCTTCTTGTCGCCGCGCTGCGGAATGCGCAGCGAGACGCTCGCGCCGCGGCGCTCGGTCAGCCACTCCTGGACCGGTTCTATCGGGTCGGGCAGCGCGGGGACGAGCACCTCCTTGGGGACGGCGTCGCCGCTCTCCTCCCCGTACAGCTGCTGGAGGGCGTGCTCGACGAGGTCGCCGCTGGTGACGGCCTCGACCTTGTCGGTGACCCAGCCGCGCTGTCCGCGGACCCGGCCGCCGCGGACGTGGAAGATCTGCACGGCGGCTTCGAGCTCGTCCTCGGCGAGGGCGATGAGGTCGGCGTCCGTGGCGTCCGCGAGGACGACGGCGCTCTTCTCCATCGCCTTCTTCAGGGCTTCGATGTCGTCGCGCAAGCGGGCCGCGCGCTCGTACTCCATCTCCTCGGCGGCGTCCGCCATCTGCCGCTCGAGCCGGCGGATGTACGTGCCCGTGCGGCCGGCCATGAAGTCGCAGAAGTCCTCGGCGAGTTCACGGTGGGCATCGGGTGTGACGCGCTCCACACAGGGCGCCGAGCACTTGCCGATGTAGCCGAGGAGGCAGGGGCGGCCGGTGCGGGTGGCGTTCTTGAACACGCCGGCGGAGCAGGTGCGGACGGGGAAGGCGCGCAGGAGGAGGTCGACGGTGTCGCGGATCGCCCACGCGTGGCCGTACGGCCCGAAGTAGCGCACGCCCTTCTTCTTGGCGCCGCGCATCACCTGCACGCGCGGGAACTGTTCGTTCATCGTCACGGCGAGGTACGGATAGCTCTTGTCGTCGCGGTACTTGACGTTGAACCGGGGGTCGAACTCCTTGATCCAGGTGTACTCCAGCTGGAGCGCCTCGACCTCGTTGGTCACCACGGTCCACTCGACGGAGGCGGCCGTCGTCACCATGGAGCGGGTGCGCGGGTGGAGCCCGGCCAGGTCCTGGAAGTAGTTGGCCAGGCGCTGGCGCAGGCTCTTGGCCTTCCCGACGTAGATCACCCGGCGGTGCTCGTCGCGGAATTTGTAGACCCCCGGGGCGTCGGGGATCTGTCCCGGCTTGGGGCGGTAGCTGGAAGGGTCGGCCATGTCGGACAGCCTACTGGCGGGCACCGACAGTCCGGGGCGGCGTACGGCTCCGCCGGTGGGAGCGGCGGCCGGTGGTCCGGCCGCCGCTCGCGGGGGTCAGCCCTCCTGCCGGGCGGCGCGGCGCCGGACGAGCGCCGCTCCGGAGAGGCCGAGGGCGAGCAGGGCGCCCGCGCCCGCTATCGAGGAGGCCACCGTGACCGGGCCGTCGTCCTGGCCGGAGGCCTGCGCCGGGGCCTCGGCGGAGGTCCGCGCGGGCTTGTCGGTGTCGTAGCCGCCCGCCTTGCCGGACTTCTCGTACGCGGAGCCGGGCAGCTTGTCGGCGTACGCCTTCCGGACACGCTCTCGGTAGGCGGCGACCGTGGTCCCCTCGGCGCCGACAGCGCGCACCGCGTCCTTGTCGAGGGGCAGCACGCGCGCGTGGTCACCGTCCCGGTCGTCCCGGACGTACCAGGCGTTGATCTGCGGCTCGTGGAAGACGGTGCCTCCGGGTGCCTTCTTCGCGCCCACGCGCGCGTAGTGGGTCTCGTCGTCCCCGGTGGCGATGTTCACGACCTGCCACGAGCCGCCTCGCTTCACTGTCCAGAGGGAGGCTTCCTGGCCGTCGGAGGAGACGGCCTTGCTGGCGAGGAACTCCAGGCGGGCGATCGGCGCGTCCTTCTTGCCCGCGACGAAGTCCGCCGAGAGGTAGTACACGGGCACGGTCCTGCCCTCCACCCGCGGGTCGGCGGCGGACCTGGTGACCGCTCCCTCCCGGGAGAAGAAGCGGGAGAGCGTGTCGAGGGTCTTCGGCGCCTCGGCCGCGCGGTGTGCCGCGTCGCGGGACGCGGCTGAGGGCGCAGGCGGGCCGGAGTCGGCGGAGGCGGCCGGGGCCGCGAGGCCGAGGAGCAGGGTGGTGGCGGCCGTGCCCGCGAGCGCGGTCCCTGCCAGGCGGCCGGGGAGGTGACGGGCCAGGCGGCTGGAAAGGTGACGGGTCATCGCTCTCACGCCCCGATCCGGTACAGCGAGTGGGTCCAGGAGAAGGTGTTGTTGTCGACGTACCAGGCGTGCGAGGCCCAGTTGTAGCGGTCGCTGGAGGGCCACGGGTCGCCCCAGTAGACCCAGCTGCTGGCGTCGTCGTAGCCGTAGATGACGTGCATGTGGCCGCCGCCGTTGGACCACTGGATGCGGGTCTCGACCGGGCGGTTCGCGTTGATCTCGGTCTGCACGGTCGAGTAGCGCAGCCAGCCGGTGACGTACGAGCCGGGGTTGATGCCCGCCCAGCGCAGGCCGTTCTGCACGTTGCCGAGCGTGGCCTGGTTGTTGGGGCACTCGGTGTTCTGGCTGCGCCCGAACGCGGCGTTGCAGAACTGGTTCTGGCTGTAGTTGCGGCCCATGAAGGCCGCGATGGTGTTGCCGCCCGCGGCCCAGCACCAGTTGGTCTTCTGCTGTGCCTGCATGGTGATGTTCAGCCGCTTGGCGGCGAGCACGGAGGGGTCTGCGGCGGACGTGGCCGACGTGGCGGGGGCCGGGGCCGGGGCAGCCGTGGCCGTGGGTGCGGCGGTCAGGAGCGCCGCTGCGACGGCGGCGAGCACGCAGAGACGTCTGCGTCTGCCTGTGCTGTTCCTGCTGATCGGTGAGCGCATCGCGTTCCTCCCGAGCGGGATGTGGGGTGTGGAGGAGCGCGTCCGGACGCTGCGATTGAGCATCGAGTGTTGTCGGGTGCAGGTCAACACGCTTCAATGCGGAATCAAATGGGCCGTGAACGGCGGCGTACGGATGTGAACGGACCTCGTACGCCGACCTGGTGGCCCGCTCCGACCGGCGCGAACGCCGGGCGGCTGGAGTGAACGTTCACAGATAGGGGCCCCCATGCGGCACGGCACCCGGTTCGCGCAGGACGCGCCCGCGGACGCGGCAGGGACGGCGGACGACGAGCCCGCGGAGCTGGCGGCCGCCCTGCGCACCGGCCCGTTCCACCTCGCACTGCGCACCGCCATCGCCACCCGGCGGCTGCCCCTGCAGCGCCTACGCCACCACCTGATCCGGCACGGCGTCAACGTCGGCGTGACGAGCCTGAGTTACTGGCAGCAGGGCGCCCGGCGCCCGCAGCGCGCCGAGTCCCTGCGCGCCGTGCGGGCCCTGGAGGAGATCCTCCAGCTCCCGGAGGAGTCCCTGATCCGGCTGCTCGTCCGGCCGGCCGAGCGCGCCGACCGGACCCGGCCCGCCGCCCGCTCGTACCGCTCCCTGGTGGAGGCCTCCGACGTGCTGCGCTCGCTCCTGGCCGAGCTCGGCTCCCCGGTCGACGGCGGGCTGCACACCATCGGCCACCACGAGCGGGTGCGGATCGGCGCCGGCCGTGAGCTGGTCGGCCGCGAGTCGCAGCACATCGTGCGGGCCCACCGGGACGGCGTGGACCGCTATGTGGCCATCCACCACGGCGATCCCGGGTGCGCTCCCGACCGCGTCCGCGTGCGCGCCCTGGAGAACTGCCGCACGGGCCGCGTGCGATGGCACCAGGGGACGGGGGTGCTGGTCGCCGAGCTGCTCTTCGACGCCCGCCTGCGCGCGGGCGACACCCATCTGTTCGGCTACGGATTCGAGGACGGCACGGCCGGAGAGGCCACCGAGTACCAGCGCGGCTTCACCTACGCGGGCGGCCAGTACGCGCTGCAGATCCGCTACGACGACGCCGCTCTGCCCGTACGCTGCCACCGCTTCACCCAGCACTCCGCCGCCGCCCCGCGCGGCGGCCGCCAGGAGCTGACGCTGAACGGCAGCCACCGCTCGGTGCACGTGGTCGAACCGCAGGTGCGGGCCGGGATCCTGGGGATCGCGTGGGACTGGGAGTGAGGGCCCGTGTGCCCTCCGGAGAGGGCTACAGCGTGTCCTAGGCCTTCTTCGCCGGGCCCGCGACGATCTTGCCGTTCGCCACCTTCACCGGCAGCTCGACGAGCGGCTCGACGGCCGGTTCCTTCAGCACCTTGCCGTTCGTGGCGTCGAACTGGCTGCCGTGGCACTGGCAGACCAGCTTGTGCCCCTCCAGGTTCTGGATGGGGCAGCGCGCGTGGGTGCAGATCGTGCTGTACGCCTTGTACTCGTCGTCGGAGATCCGGCTGACCACGACCTTCTGGTCCGTGTACAGCTTCGACGCACCCACCTTCACGGCGTCGGCCTTCCCGAGATCCACCGGCGCGGTCGGGGCCGACCGGTTCGACCCGTCGCCGGACGAACAGGCGGTGAGCCCGAGTCCGACGGCCGGGGCGAGAGCGGCGGCCCGCAGCACGGTGCGGCGGGCGGGGGGCGAGCCGGACATGGTGTCTCCACAGGTCAGGGACGTGATCAGTGACGGATCAGACCATACCGGTGCACAGCGCTCCGACCGTGTCGGGCACGGGCGTGCCCGAGTGCTGCCCGCTTCCCTGCGCGGGCCCGCGCACGGCCTAGCCTGAGCGGGCGATACGGCCCAGACAGCGCCCGAGAGGAACCACCCGTGATTGTCGTCGCAGGAGAGGCCCTGATCGACCTCGTGCCGCAAGGGGCGGGCGGCGACGCGGGACTGCCCGTGCTCGCGCCGCGGCTCGGCGGCGGCCCGTACAACACCGCCGTGGCGCTCGGCCGGCTCGGCTCCCCCGTCGCCTTCTGCTCGCGCGTCTCGCGGGACGCGTTCGGCGAGGCGCTGCTCGGCGGGTTGCGGGCGGCAGGGGTGGAGGTCGCCGCCGACGGGCTGCCGGTGCAGCGCGGCCCGGAACCGACGACGCTCGCCGTCGCCTCGATCGGCGCGGACGGCTCGGCCGGGTACTCCTTCTACGTCGAGGGCACGGCCGACCGGCTCTTCGAGGCCCCCGACCGGCTCCCCGACGGCGTACGGGCGATGTCGTTCGGCACCTGCTCGCTCGTCCTGGAGCCGGGCGCGAGCGCCTACGAGAAGCTGATGCGCCGGGCGGCGGCGCGCGGCGTCTTCACCGCCCTCGACCCCAACGTACGGGCCGGTCTGATCCCGGACGCGGACGCCTATCGGGCACGGTTCAAGAGCTGGCTGCCGTCGCTCTCGCTCCTCAAGCTGTCGCAGGAGGACGCCGACTGGCTCGGCGGCACCCCGCACGAGTGGCTGGCCGCGGGGCCCGCCGCCGTGGTCGTCACCCGCGGCGGGGACGGCCTGTCGCTGTACACGCGGGACGGCACGGAGCTGCACGTGCCCGGCGAGCCGGTCGACGTGGTCGACACGATCGGCGCGGGCGACACCGTCAACGCCGCGCTGCTGCACGGCCTTTCGGCACGGGACGCGCTGTCGGCGCGGGCGCTGGGCCGTCTCGGCGCCGAGGGCTGGACCGACGTACTGCGGTTCGCGGCCCGCGCGGCGGCCCTGACCTGCTCGCGAGCGGGGGCGGAGCCGCCGTACGCGGCGGAACTGGCCTGACCGGCGCTGCCGTGCGTCGTGCGGTCGTGCGGTCGTGCGGTCGTGCGGGGGTGCCCTCAGCGATCCGTGGGCGCGGGGTCCGTGGGTACGTGGCCCTTGGGCGCGTGGTCCGTGAACGCCCCGTGCCGGCCCGCTCCCGCGGCGAAGCGCGCCGCTCCCTCGGCCGCCTCGGCCAGGGAGTGCAGGCCGTGGCGCAGCTCGCCGGCCATCGCCTCCCGTTCGGGCAGGCCGCTCTGTTCGAGCAGGGAGAGCCGGTCGTGCCGCAGGCAGGTCTGCGGGAACGCGGCGATCTCGGCGGCGAGGCGCTCGGCCGCGGCGCGCGCGGTACCGACGGGGACGGTCCGGTTCACCAGCCCCATGCCGAGCGCCTCCGCGGCGCCGACGGGGCGGCCGGTCAGGACGAGATCCAGGGCGCGGCCCTCCCCGATGAGGCGGGGCAGCCGGACCGTCCCGCCGTCGATGAGCGGGACACCCCAGCGGCGGCAGAACACCCCGAGGACGGCGTCCTCCTCGGCGACGCGCAGGTCGCACCAGAGGGCGAGTTCGAGGCCTCCCGCGACGGCGTGGCCGGAGATCGCCGCGATCACCGGTTTGGACAGGTGCATGCGGGTGGGCCCCATGGGGCCGTCACCGTCCTCGGACACCTCGTTGCCGTCGGGGGTTCCGATGGCCTTGAGGTCCGCGCCGGCGCAGAAGGTGCCGCCCTCGCCCCACAGCACGGCGACGGAGGCGTCCGGGTCGGCTTCGAAGGCACGGAAGGCGTCGGCGAGGGCACGGGCGGTGGGCCCGTCGACGGCGTTCCGCGCGGCGGGGCGGGACAGCACGACGGTGGTGACGGGACCTGCGCGTTCGCTGCGTACGGACATGGGCTCAAGCCGACCACGGGAGCGCGGCGCCCGACAAGACACTCGGGCACCCCGTGCCCCGCTAGGACAGCGCGAAGCGCCCCGCCCCCGATGGGGGGACGGAGCGCTTCAACCGGTCCAGCGGACCGGACCAACCCTCGCGGGTTCAGCCCCCAGCCTTGCGGAGGCAGCCCGACCCGCGGGGCCCGGTCAGGCCTTGCGGGCCCGCGTCGTCTTCTTCGCCGCGGCCTTCTTGGGGGTGGCGGCCGCCTTCTTCGGAGCGGCCGTCTTCTTCGCGGAGGCGGCCGTCCTGGCCGTGGCCGTCCTCTTCGAAGCCGTGGCGCTCGCGGCCACCGTCTTCTTGGCCGCCGTCTTCTTGACGGCCTTCTTCGCGGAGGACTTCTTCGCCGCGGCCTTGCCGGCCCCGCGTCCCCGCGAGGGCACCGCGTCGCTGATGCGATCCGCCGAGAGGATCTCGCGCAGGAACTTGCCGGTGTGGCTGGCCGGCACGCCCGCGACCTCCTCGGGGGTGCCCTCGGCGACGACCAGACCGCCGCCGTTGCCCCCCTCGGGGCCCATGTCGACGACCCAGTCCGCGGTCTTGATCACGTCGAGGTTGTGCTCGATGACGATGACCGTGTTGCCCTTGTCGACCAGCCCGGAGAGGACCGTGATCAGCTTGCTGATGTCCTCGAAGTGCAGACCGGTGGTCGGCTCGTCCAACACGTACACGGTCCGGCCCGTGGAGCGCTTCTGGAGCTCGGAGGCCAGCTTCACGCGCTGGGCCTCGCCTCCGGAGAGCGTGGGCGCCGACTGGCCGAGGCGCACGTAACCGAGGCCGACGTCGTTGAGCGTCCTCAGGTGGCGGGCGATGGCGGGCACGGCCTCGAAGAAGTCGAGCGCCTCCTCGATCGGCATGTCGAGGACCTCGGCGATGGACTTGCCCTTGTAGTGCACGTCCAGCGTCTCGCGGTTGTACCGCGCGCCGTGGCAGACCTCGCACGGGACGTACACATCCGGGAGGAAGTTCATCTCGATCTTGATGGTGCCGTCACCGGAGCAGTTCTCGCAGCGACCGCCCTTGACGTTGAAGGAGAAGCGCCCGGGGAGGTATCCCCGCACCTTCGCCTCCATGGTCTCCGCGAAGAGCTTGCGGACGTGGTCGAAGACTCCGGTGTACGTCGCCGGGTTCGACCGCGGGGTGCGGCCGATGGGCGACTGGTCGACGTGGACGACCTTGTCGACGAGGTCGTCGCCCTCCACGCGCGTGTGGCGGCCGGGGACGGACCTGGCGCCGTTCAGCTCGCGGGCGAGGTGGGTGTAGAGGATGTCGTTGACCAGCGTCGACTTGCCGGAACCGGAGACGCCGGTGACCGCCGTGAGGACGCCGAGCGGGAAGGAGACGTCGATGTCCTGGAGGTTGTTCTCCCGGGCGCCGTGCACCGTCAGCTGCCGGGACGGGTCGGCCGGGCGGCGCATGTCCGGCACCGGGATGGCCTTCTTGCCCGACAGGTACTGACCGGTGATCGACTTGTCGTTGGCGAGGAGGTCCTTCATCGAGCCGCTGTGCACGACCTTTCCGCCGTGCTCGCCCGCGCCGGGACCGATGTCGACGACCCAGTCGGCGACCTTGATCGTGTCCTCGTCGTGCTCGACGACGATGAGGGTGTTGCCCATGTCGCGCAGGCGGACGAGGGTCTCGATCAGGCGGTGGTTGTCGCGCTGGTGGAGGCCGATGGACGGCTCGTCCAGGACGTAGAGCACACCGACCAGGCCGGAGCCGATCTGGGTGGCCAGGCGGATGCGCTGGGCCTCGCCTCCGGAGAGGGTGCCCGCGGCGCGGTTCAGCGAGAGGTAGTCCAGGCCGACGTCGACCAGGAAGCGCAGCCGCTCGTTGACCTCCTTGAGGACCCGCTCGGCGATCTTCTTGTCACGGGCGCCGAGGCGCAGCTCGGCGAGGAAGTCCGCGCAGTCGCTGATGGACATCGCGGAGACCTCGGCGATCGACTTCCCCATGACCGTGACGGCCAGGACGATCGGCTTGAGGCGGGTGCCCTCACAGGTGGGGCAGGGCACCTCGCGCATGTAGCCCTCGAAGCGCTCGCGGCTGGCGTCGCTCTCGGCCTCGCTGTGGCGGCGCTTGACGAAGGGGACGGCGCCTTCGAAGGCGGTGGTGTAGACCCGCTCGCGGCCGTACCGGTTCCGGTAGCGGACCTCGATCTGGGTCTTGTGGCCGTACAGAAGGGCCTTCTTGGCGCGCTGCGGGAGTCCGGCCCAGGGCATGTCCGTGGCGAAGCCGAGGGCGTCGGAGAGGGCTCCGACGAGCCGGCCGAAGTATTCCTTGGTGTGGCCGTGCGACCAGGGGTGGATGGCGCCCTCGTCGAGCGACTTGTCCTCGTCCGGGACGATCAGCTCGGGGTCGACCTCCATGCGCGTGCCGATGCCGGTGCAGTCGGGGCAGGCGCCGAAGGGCGAGTTGAAGGAGAAGGAGCGGGGCTCAAGCTCTTCGAAGGACAGGTCGTCGTACGGGCAGTAGAGGTGCTCCGAGTACATGCGCTCGCGCTCGGGGTCGTCCTCGGGGAGGTCGACGAAGTCGAGCACGACCATGCCGCCGGAGAGGCCGAGGGCGGTCTCCACGGAGTCGGTCAGGCGGCGCTTGGCGGAGTCCTTCACCGTGAGGCGGTCGACGACCACCTCGATGGTGTGCTTCTCCTGCTTCTTGAGCGTGGGCGGCTCGGAGAGCTGGATGGTCTGCCCGTCGACCCGCGCGCGGGAGTACCCCTTCGTCTGGAGGTCGGCGAAGAGGTCGACGAACTCGCCCTTGCGCTCGCGGACCAGCGGGGACAGGACCTGGAAACGGCTGCCCTCGGGCAGCTCCAGGACCTTGTCGACGATGGCCTGCGGCGACTGGCGGGAGATGGGGCGGCCGCACTCGGGACAGTGCGGCTTGCCGATGCGCGCGAAGAGCAGGCGCAGATAGTCATAGACCTCGGTGATCGTGCCGACCGTCGAGCGCGGGTTGCGCGAGGTCGACTTCTGGTCGATGGAGACCGCCGGGGAGAGACCCTCGATGAAGTCGACGTCGGGCTTGTCCATCTGACCGAGGAACTGCCGGGCGTACGAGGAGAGGGACTCGACGTACCGCCGCTGGCCCTCGGCGAAGATCGTGTCGAACGCGAGCGAGGACTTGCCCGACCCGGAGAGTCCGGTGAAGACGATGAGGGAGTCACGCGGGAGGTCGAGCGAGACGTTCTTGAGATTGTGCTCGCGCGCGCCACGGACGATGAGACGGTCGGCCACGCCGGTCCGCACCTTTCTTGAGAGTGGTGACAGGGGCAGAACCCCGGTCGTTCACAGACTAGGGCGAGCCACTGACAACGCCGGGCTGCTTCCCTGGTTCCACGTACACAACAAACCCGGACCTTCAAGAATGCCCGATGCCACTCCCGACCATATAGCACGTGTATTCGATTTACGGTCGGATGCCGAGCCCTTCACCCGTCCGTGTGACGCGGCTATCGTCGTCCGCATGATTGATCATGTGCGCGACCTGGCGTCTGTACGTGACGCGACGGAACGGCTGCTCAGCGCAGCGGCGAAATTGGACAGCGGCGCGACCGCCGAGCCGTCGCGGCTCCCGGGCTGGACCCGCGGTCACGTCCTCGCGCACCTCGCGCGGAACGCGGACGCCCTGGTGAACGTCCTGGCAGGACGGCCGATGTACGTCAGCGCGGAGGCCCGGGACACGGACATCGCACGCGACGCCCCGCGGCCGCTGGGCGCGCAGCTCGACGACGTGCGGGAGAGCGCGGGCCGCTTCGAGGCGCAGGCCGCGCTCCCCGCCGACTGGTCCCGGACGATCACCATGCGCAATGGAGTGACCGACTCCGCGTCGCGGGTGCCGTTCCGGCGGTGGGTGGAGGTCGAGCTGCACCACGTCGACCTCGGCATCGGCTACGAGCTGGAGGACCTGCCGGAGGAGTTCGTGCAGCGGGAGATCACGTTCCTGACGGCCCGCTTCTCGGGGAACCCCGACGTGCCCCCCACCTGGATCACCAACGGCACGCACACCTGGAGCACCGGCCGCCCCGGCGACGCCGAGGTCACCGTCTCCGGGTCCGCTCCCGACCTGGTCGGCTGGCTCGCCGGCCGTCGCGACGGCTCCGCACTCACGGCCGAAGGCGGCCTCCTGCCCGCCCTGCCCCCGCTATAGGCTGACGAACATGACGTACAGCGGAGCGGTGAAGGTCGGCGGGCCCGCGGATGTGCACGAGCTGCCGGACCTGATGATTTCGAAGGTCGCGGTCGGGCCGATGGACAACAACGCCTACCTGCTGCGCTGCCGGGCCACCGGCGAGCAGCTGCTGATCGACGCGGCGAACGACGCCGAGACACTGCTGACGCTGATCGGTGACGACGGCATCGCGTCCGTCGTCACCACGCATCAGCACGGCGACCACTGGCAGGCCCTCGCCGCCGTCGTCTCGGCGACCCGCGCGCGGACGTACGCGGGCCGCGAGGACGCCGCGGGCATTCCCGTCCCGACGGACGTCCTGGTCGACGACGGCGACACCATCACGGTCGGCCGGGTCACGCTGACCGCGCGCCACCTGGTGGGCCACACCCCGGGCTCGATCGCCCTCGTGTACGACGACCCGCACGGCCACGCGCACGTGTTCACCGGCGACTGCCTCTTCCCGGGCGGCGTCGGCAACACGTGGAAGGACCCGAAGGCCTTCGCGAGCCTCATCGACGACGTCGAGACGAAGATCTTCGGGACGCTCTCGGACGAGACGTGGGTCTATCCCGGCCACGGCGGCGACACGACGCTCGGCGCCGAGCGGCCGCATCTCGCCGAGTGGCGCGCGCGGGGCTGGTGACCCCGAGGGTGCCGCGCGTCAGGAGCGGGCGGCGACCAGCGCCGCCACCCGCTCCACCGCGAACGCGTACCCCTGCACACCGCAGCCCGCGATGACACCGTCGGCGCGCTGCGAGACGTAACTGTGGTGCCGGAACGCCTCCCGCTGATGGATGTTGGAGATGTGCACCTCCAACACCGGCATCCCGTCACAGGTGTTGAGCGCGTCCAGGATCGCGACGGACGTGTGGGAGTAGGCCGCGGGGTTGATGACGATGCCCACGTGGTGCTCGCGCGCCTCGTGGATCCAGTCGACCAACTCGCCCTCGTGGTTGCTCTGCCGCAGGTCCACGGTCCCGCCGTGCGCGGCCGCCGCCTTGGCGCACAGCACCTCGACGTCGGCGAGGGTGTCCGTGCCGTAGATCTCGGGCTGGCGGAGGCCGAGGAGGTTCAGGTTCGGGCCGTTCAGGACCATGATCGGGGCGGTGGCGAGGCTGCGCGTCATAAGGGAGGTCTATCACGCCTCCCGCGCGCGGGAGGGGCCCTAAGTCGGATGCGCTCTCCGTAGTGCCCGCCTACGCTCCCGTCATGATCGTCGAACCCGTGTACCCGCCGAAGCCCTCGCCGGGCGACCGCGTCGCCGTGCTCTCCCCCTCCAGTGGACTGCCCGAACTCTTCCCGCTCCCCTACGAACTGGGCCTGAAGCGCCTCCGCGAGGAGTTCGGCCTGGAGCCCGTCGAGTACCCGACGACCCGGAAGATGGGCTCGACGCCGCGGGAGCGGGCCGACGACCTCCACGCGGCGTTCGCCGATCCGACCGTCAAGGCCGTCATCGCGAGCATCGGCGGCGACGACCAGATCACCGTCCTGCCGTACCTGGACCGGGAGTTGATCCGCGCGCACCCGAAGCCGTTCTTCGGCTGGAGCGACAACACCAATCTGCTCATCTACCTGTGGCAGTGCGGCATCGTCGGCTATCACGGCGCGTCCGTCATGTGCGAACTCGGCCGCCCCGGCGCCATGGCACCGCAGACCGCCGACTCGCTGCGCGCCGCGCTCTTCACCCCGGGGCCCTACGAACTGCGCCCCGCCGAGCGCTACCGCGACGTCGACCTGCCCTGGGAGGACCCCGCGCTCCTCCTGGAGGAACCGCCCACGGAGCCGGGCGGCGGCTGGCTCTGGCACGGGCCCGCGCGGGTCGTGGAGGGCCGCTCCTGGGGCGGCAACCTGGAGATACTCTCCTGGCTCCTGATGGCGGACCGCGAGATCCAGCGGGACCTGTCCGCGTACGACGGCTGCGTCCTGTTCCTGGAGACCTCGGAGGAACTGCCGGGCGCCGACGAGGTGTTCCGCATCCTGCGCAACATGGGCGAGCGCGGCCTGCTGCACCGCTTCCCCGCCCTCCTGATGGGCCGCGCCAAGGCCTGGTCCTTCCAGCGCCCCTCGGACGCCGACGAGAAGGCGGCGTACGCCCGCGAGCAGCGCGAGGCCGTCCTGAAGGCGCTCGCCACCTACGCGCCCGAGACCATGGCGGTCTTCGACGTGGACCTCGGCCACACCGATCCGCAAGTCGTCATCCCCTACGGGGGAACAGTGCGGGTCGACGGCCCGGCACGCCGCATCACCGTGACCTATTAGCCGGCCACATCGGCCGGCCACCGCGAGGCGGTCGCCATGCGTTACTGGTGGTGACTGTGGGTAGTTGATCCGGCATGCGCAAAACGAAGCCCCCACGCCGGACCGCACCACCGTCACTGCCGCGGCTCGCGGCCGCCTCGCTCGCCGGGACCGCCATCGAGTTCTACGACTTCTTCATCTACGGAACGGCCGCCGCCCTGGTCCTCGGCCCGCTGTTCTTCCCCACCTTCTCGCCGCTCGCGGGCACGCTCGCCGCCTTCGCGACCTTCGGAGTGGGCTTCGTCGCGCGGCCCCTGGGCTCCGTCCTCTTCGGGCACATCGGCGACCGGCACGGGCGGCGGCCCGTGCTCATCGTGTCGCTGCTGCTCACCGGAGTCGCCACGGTCGCGGTCGGCTGCGTACCGACGTACGGGTCGATCGGCGCCGCCGCTCCCCTGCTGCTCCTCGTGCTGCGGTTCCTTCAGGGGCTCGGCCTCGGGGGCGAGTGGGGCGGTGCCGTGCTGCTGACCGCGGAGCACGCGCCGCCCGAGCGGCGCGGCCTGTGGGCGAGCTTCCCGCAGGTCGGCCCCTCGATCGGGTTCCTGCTGGCCAACGGCGTCATGCTCGCCCTGTCGGCGACGCTCACCGACGCGCAGTTCGCGGCCTGGGGGTGGCGCGTGCCGTTCTGGGCGGCGGGGCTGCTCGTGGTGGCGGGCCTCGCGCTGCGCTCCTCGCTCGCGGAGAGCCCTGACTTCCTGCGGCTGCGCGAGCACGCGCGCGTGCCGCTCGCCGAAGTGGTGCGCGGACACTGGCGGCTCGTGCTCCTGACGGCGGGTGCGCTCGCCGTCGGGTACGCGGTGTTCTACGCCGTGACGACCTGGTCCCTCTCGTACGGCGTGGAGCGGCTCGGCGTCAGCCGCACGGTCATGCTGGCCTGTGTCATGGCGGCGGTCCTCGTGAAGGGCGCCCTGACGCCGGTGGTGGCCGTGCTCGGCGACCGGTACGGGCGGCGGCCGCTGTGCCTGCTCGGATGCGCCGCGTCGGCCCTGTGGATGTTCCCGATGGTCGCGCTGCTCTCGACCGGGGAGCCGCTGCTGATGTTCACCGGATTCCTCGTGGCGATGCTCGCGTTCATCACGATGTTCGCGGTGATCGGCGCGTACCTGCCGGAGCTGTACGAGCCCAGGGTGCGCTGCACGGGCGCCGCGGTCGGCTACAACCTCGGCGGGGTGCTCGGGGGCGCGCTCACCCCGATCGTGGCGACGGCCGCGGCGCAGGGGGACGGGAAGCCGTGGGGCGTGGCCGCGTATCTGTCGGGCATCGCGCTGCTGAGCCTCGGCTGTTTCGCGCTGCTTCCGGAGACACGGCCGGTCGTGCGCCCCGAGCCGGCGGCCGCTACGGGGTGACCGCGAGCTCCAGGAACGCCGCGAACAGCACCAGGTGGACACCGCCCTGCAGCGGCGTGGCGCGCCCCGGCACGACCGTGAGCGTTCCGACGATCACGGTGAGCGCGAGCAGCACCATATGGGTCGAGCTCAGCCCCAGCACGAGCGGGCCCGACAGCCACACGGAGGCGACGGCGACGGCCGGGATGGTCAGCCCGATGCTGGCCATTGCCGACCCGAGGGCGAGGTTCAGGCTGGTCTGCACGCGGTCGCGACGGGTGGCGCGCACGGCCGCGATGGTCTCCGGGAGCAGCACGAGCAGCGCGATGATCACGCCGACGACGGCGTGCGGCATGCCGGCGCTCTCCACGCCGGACTCGATCGTCGGGGAGACGCCCTTGGCCAGACCGACCACCCCGATCAGCGCCAGTGCGAGCAGCCCGAGGCTGATCAGCGCCGCCCGGGAGGAGGGGCCGCCGGTGTGGCCGTCGGTGTCGATGACCTCGCCCTGCTTGGTGAGGGGCAGGAAGTATTCGCGGTGCCGCACGGTCTGGGTGGTGACGAAGATGCCGTAGAGGACGAGCGAGGCGATCGCGGCGAAGGTCAGCTGGGCCGTGGAGAACTCGGGGCCCTGCTTGGTGGTGGTGAAGGTCGGCAGGACCAGGCAGAGCGTGGCCAGGGTGGCGACGGTCGCGAGGGCGGCGCCGGTGCCCTCGGGGTTGAAGACGGCGGTGCGGTGGCGCAGCGCGCCGACCAGGAGACAGAGTCCGACGATGCCGTTGCAGGTGATCATCACGGCGGCGAAGACGGTGTCGCGGGCGAGTGTGGAGCTCTTGTCGCCGCCGTCGGCCATGAGGGTGACGATGAGCGCCACCTCGATGATCGTCACCGCGACCGCGAGGACGAGGGAACCGAAGGGCTCGCCGACGCGGTGCGCGATCACTTCGGCGTGGTGGACGGCGGCGAGCACCGCCCCGGCGAGGACCAGGGTGACCACGGCGACGACCGGTCCTGGCAGGTCCCTCCCCCAGGTGAGGGCGAGAAGAACGATCGCGAGGACCGGCACCACGGCCGTCCACTGCATGCCGAGCGCCCGGAGCCGAGTGACCATGACTCGATGCTGCCCCGGGCGCCTGGGTGTCGCTACTCGGTGTCTCCCGCCCGGTGCCGGGCGGGAGAGGTGACCGTCAGGCCGTGATCAGGCCTCGATGCTGTCCTTCCGGGCGTCGTCCGCGGCCTCGGCCGCGGCCTGCTGCTCCTGCTTCTTGGAGGCGATGAGGCTGGTGATCGTCGTGATCACCAGGACGCCGCAGATGACGCCGAGCGAGACGGGGATGGAGATCTCGGGGACATGCACCCCGTTCTCGTGGAGGGCGTGCAGCACGAGCTTCACACCGATGAAGCCGAGGATCACCGACAGGCCGTAGCTGAGGTGGACCAGCTTCCTGAGGAGGCCGCCGATGAGGAAGTACAGCTGCCGCAGTCCCATGAGGGCGAAGGCGTTGGCCGTGAAGACGATGTACGGGTCCTGGGTGAGGCCGAAGATCGCGGGGATGGAGTCCATCGCGAAGAGCACGTCGGTGGTGCCGATGGCGAGCATGACGACCATGAGGGGCGTCATGATCTTCTTGCCGTTCTTCCGGATGAACAGCTTGGTGCCCTCGTACCGGTCGGAGACGCCGAACTTCTTCTCGATGGACTTCAGGAGGCGGTTCTCCTCCCAGTCCTCTTCCTCCTCGTCGGCACGCGCTTCCTGGATGAGCTTCCAGGCGGTGTAGATCAGGAACGCGCCGAAGATGTAGAAGACCCAGGAGAAGTTGGCGATGACCGCGGCGCCGGCGGCGATGAAGATCGCTCGCAGGACCAGCGCTATCAGCACACCGAACAGCAGCACGCGCTGCTGGAGGTGGCTCGGCACCGAGAACTTCGCCATGATCAGGATGAAGACGAAGAGGTTGTCGACGGAGAGCGACTTCTCGGTGATGAAGCCCGCGAAGAACTCGCCGGACGCCTGGCTCTCGCCCGCGACCAGCAGGCCGACACCGAAGAGTGCCGCGAGGACGATCCAGACGATCGTCCAGATTCCGGCTTCCTTGATCGACACGTCATGGGGCTTGCGCCCGATGAAGAAGTCGACCGCGATGAGGGCACACAGACCGAGAACGGTCGTCACCCACATGGTCATTGAAACGTCCACTGCGCCTCCGGCTTCGTACGGCTACTGATCAGCGTCGTCGCTGCCGGAGGTCTCTTCCACCCGAGGCGGTCACCGCCATGAATCGGGCCGACGCCCCGGGACCGATGGCGGTCCGTATTGACGGGTACGTCGCAGCCGGGAGTACTCCCCTCCGCTGATAGAAGAGTACGCGAAACACCAAGCATTGGTAAAGGAGATGGCAAACAGAAACCAAAACGCCTGGTCAGCGCGGTACAAAAGTCGCTTTGCCGTCAACGCCCGCCGTTGCGCCGGGCCGTGGCGACCTGCTCGAGGAGCCGCCGCAGGATCTGGCTGCCGTGCGGGACGACCGGTGGTTCGTACGTCCACGCGTGACCGACCCACGGGTCGGCGAGGTGGTCGTCGGGCACCGGCGTCAGGCGCAGGAGCGCGCGCCACAGGGGATCGAGCAGCGGGCCGTACTCCGCGGCGTCCTCACGGTCGGCGACCATCATGAGGTGCACGCCGACGGCCGGGCCCTCGTCCGCGAGATAGCGCAACTGAGTCACGGCACGGTCGTCGAAGCCGTGCGGGAAGTCGTTGACGATCAGGAGCTGCTCGGCGGTGTCCAGGTCCGGGGGCAGCGCGTCGGCGGCACCGCCGCGGACCGCCATCTGCACCAGGTCGACGCGCTGGGTGAGCTTGGCGAGCACCTCGGAGACGCCGACCGCGCCGGAGGCCGGGGGCGCGGCGAGCACCCCGGCCGTCACGAGCGGCGCGAGAGCGGGCGCGGCGGCTCCGGCGGCGTCGATCACGTGCACCTGGAATTCGTTCGCCGGATAGGCCGCGAGCAGCCGGGCCGCGTGCGCGACCGCGGTGTCGACGGCCAGCCGCCGCAGCTCGGTCGAGTCGGTGGCGTGGTTGGTCAGGGCCTTGCCGCTGTCGATCCACAGGCCCCGCTCCAGCGGCAGCCGGACGAGGAGCGGGATGCGCAGGCTGACGCGCTCGGGGAGGTGCAGATCGCCGAGGCGCAGCGCCATCGGGATCTCCATGGGCGCGCGGTAGGCCTGCCAGACGGGGCTGTGCCACGCCGCGTACGCCGGGGGGAGGGCGGGCTCGACGACCTCGGCCTCGGCGGCGAGCTGGGCGAGGTCGCGGTCGAGGGCGGCCCTGGCCCGGTCGACGAGGTCGGCGTGCTTGGCGCGGGCGGCCTCCCGGGCGGGGTCGGCCGCGCCGCCGATGCGGCTGCGCGGGTCGGAGAGGACCTTGTCGAGCTCCTGCTCCATGCGGGAGTCGGCGAAGTCGACGGCACTGCGGTACGCCGCCGTGGTGCGGGCCAGATCTTCGAACATGCCCCACACCTGGTTGTAGAGCCGCTCCTCCGGTGACCAGCCGGTGGCGTCACCGGCAACGGGCCGGGCGGCCTGCCCGGGCTGGGCCTGCGGGGCGCTGGGCGGTGGCGGCGGGGGCGCGGTGGTCGGCCGTCGTCCCGGGTGGGTGTAGTCGACGGGGCCGCCGGCGCTCGGCGGGTCGGCCGGTGTGGCGGCAGGGGTCGCCGGGCCTTGCGGCGCGGCAGCCCGGTCGGTGGTGGCCTGGCCCTGGGGAGCCGGGGCCGGGTCGGTGGCGGTCCGGCCCTGGGGTCCGGTGCGCACCCGGGTGTCGTCGGTGGGGCGGGGCGGCGGCACCGCCACGGAGCGGGCCGAACCCTGTGCCACGGCGTCGTTGATGGCGCCCGCCAGCTCGTGGGCCTGGGGCAGGCCCTGGTCGGTGAGCATCTCCGCGAGGCCCGCCGCGTACCCCTGGCCGACGGCGCGGACCTTCCAGGCGGCTTGGCGGCGGTACAGCTCCAGGGCGACGACGGCGGACTCGGCGTCCAGGTCGGTGATGGTGTAGCTGGCGATCTCGGTGCCGTCGAGCCCGGTGACCGCCACGAAGGGAGCGGCGAGGGCGCGGAAGCTGCTCGGGGCGTCGGCGCCGACGGGCAGCGCCAGCAGGACGCTGACCCGGTGGACGGTGTCCGGCAGGGCGTCGAGGTCCACGGCGAGGCGGTGGTCGGCCGCCGCCTGCTTCGACACCTCGAGGCCCGGCAGGGTGGGCGAGCCCGGGTGGGCCACCCACTCCACGCCGCGGACCCTGCCCCGGTCGTCGCCGAGCGTGGCGCCCGCCACGATCGGCCGGCCGGCCGATACGCGGATCTCCAGGCGGGTCGCGGGAAGCGGGTGGTTCTGCCCCCGCACCAGCTCGGCCGTCATCGCGTTCGTTCCCCCTTGTACGTACGGATGGTGCTCACATGCGGTCGTGCCTACATGCGGTCGTGCCTACATGCGGATGGTGCCTACAGGTGCGGCAGGATTGACGGCATCAGGTCCTGGAAGGTGCGGCCGTTGGCCGGGTTGCCGATGGCCGTCATCTGCCAGCCCGCG
The DNA here is from genome assembly GCF_055639375.1 of Streptomyces sp. NPDC039462. Classification (NCBI taxonomy): domain Bacteria; kingdom Bacillati; phylum Actinomycetota; class Actinomycetes; order Kitasatosporales; family Streptomycetaceae; genus Streptomyces; species Streptomyces sp. NPDC039462. The sequence continues at coordinate 367,512 of NZ_JBVKAO010000006.1, read as the reverse complement.
CCCGCGCGGTGCACCTTCGCCATGATCTGCGCGGTGTACTGACCGCCGCCGTCGAGGGTGTAGCGGGCGAGCTCCTGGCCGTTGGTCTCGTCGACGAGGCGGCAGAAAGCGTTCTGCACCTCTTGGAAGGTCTGGCCGGTGAAGGAGTTCACCGTGAAGACGATCTGGTCGATGTGGACGGGGACCCGCTGGAGGTCGACGAGGATCGCCTCGTCGTCGCCGCCCTGGCCGACGCCGCCCACGAGGTTGTCCCCGGTGTGCCGCACGGAGCCGTCGTCGCTGACCAGATGGCGGAAGAACACGACGTCGACCGGCTGCTTGTCCGCGAACAGCACCGCCGAGGCGTCCAGGTCGACCTCGCGGGTGCGCGAGCCGAACAGGCCGCGGCGCGGGGCCGCCTGCCACCCGAGTCCCATGCGCACCGCGGACAGGGCGCCCCCGTCGTCCTTCTGCAGGCTGATGGCCTGACCCTTGGTCATGTTGACCGTCACGCGCTGTCCCCTCTCGAACTGCCTGGGCAACCGCCTCTTGCGGTTGCCCAGCACCCTATGCAGTGCGACCTGCGGAGCAGCACCGCGGGACGCACTTTGTGGCGGTCTTGCAACAGACCGGGCAGTACGCCGAATCCCCTCCCCCGGGCGGCTCTCTAGGCCTGTCCCGCCTCCCTCATCTGGCGCAGTTCCTTCTTCATCTCGGACACCTCGTCGCGCAGCCGGGCGGCGATCTCGAACTGGAGGTCGGCGGCGGCCGCGCGCATGCGCTCGGTCATCTCCTCGATCTGCTGGGCCAGCTCGGCCGCGGGGCGGTCGGTCGGGACGGTGTCCGCGCCCTTCTTGCCCTTGGCCTTCGCCTTTGCGGCCGTGGCCGCCTCGCCGCCGAGCGAGGGCACCGGGGCCTTGGCGCCCTTGCCCGCCTTCGGCTTGCGGTAGTCGGAGCCGAGGAGCTGCTCGGTGTCGACCTCTTCGCGCGCGATCGCCGACACGATGTCGTTGATCTTCTTGCGGAGCGGCTGCGGGTCGATGCCCCTCTCGGTGTTGTACGCGATCTGCTTCTCCCGGCGACGGTTGGTCTCGTCGATGGCCTTCTCCATGGCCGGGGTGATCTTGTCGGCGTACATGTGGACCTGGCCCGAGACGTTGCGCGCGGCGCGGCCGATGGTCTGGATCAGGGAGGTCCCGGAGCGCAGGAAGCCCTCCTTGTCGGCGTCGAGGATCGCCACCAAGGAGACCTCGGGCAGGTCGAGGCCTTCGCGCAGGAGGTTGATGCCGACCAGGACGTCGTACTCACCGGCGCGGAGCTCGCGCAGGAGCTCGACGCGGCGCAGCGTGTCGACGTCGCTGTGGAGATAGCGGACCTGGATGCCCAGCTCGAGGAAGTAGTCGGTGAGGTCCTCGGCCATCTTCTTGGTGAGCGTGGTGACGAGGACGCGCTCGTCCTTCTCGGTGCGAAGACGGATCTCGTGCACCAGGTCGTCGATCTGGCCCTCGGTGGGCTTGACGACGACCTCGGGGTCGACGAGGCCGGTGGGGCGGATGATCTGCTCGACGAAGCCGTCGCCGCGCGAGAGCTCGTACTTCCCCGGGGTGGCGGAGAGGTAGACCGTCTGGCCGATGCGGCCGAGGAACTCCTCCCACTTCAGCGGGCGGTTGTCCAGCGCGGAGGGCAGCCGGAAGCCGTGGTCGACGAGGGTGCGCTTGCGGGAGGCGTCGCCCTCGTACATCGCGCCGATCTGCGGGACCGTGACGTGCGACTCGTCCAGGACGAGGAGGAAGTCCTCGGGGAAGTAGTCCAGGAGGGTGTTGGGGGCGGTGCCGGGGGCGCGGTCGTCGAAGTGCATCGAGTAGTTCTCGACGCCGGAGCAGGAGCCGATCTGGCGGAGCATCTCCAGGTCGTACGTCGTGCGCATGCGCAGGCGCTGGGCCTCCAGCATCTTGCCCTGCTTCTCCAGCTCGGCGAGGCGCTCGGTGAGCTCCTTCTCGATGCCGTTGACCGCCTTCTCCAGGCGCTCGGGTCCCGCTACGTAGTGCGAGGCCGGGAAGACGTACAGGTGGTCGTCGTCGCTGATGACCTCGCCGGTGAGCGGGTGGAGGGTGGAGAGCGCCTCGATCTCGTCGCCGAACATCTCGATGCGGACGGCGAGCTCCTCGTAGACCGGGAAGATCTCGATGGTGTCGCCGCGCACGCGGAAGGTGCCGCGGGTGAACGCGAGGTCGTTGCGCGTGTACTGGATGTCGACGAAGCGGCGCAGGAGCTGGTCGCGGTCGATCTCGTCGCCGACCTTGAGGGGGACCATCCGGTCCACGTACTCCTGCGGGGTGCCGAGGCCGTAGATGCAGGAGACCGAGGCGACCACGACCACGTCACGGCGGGTCAGCAGCGAGTTCGTCGCGGAGTGGCGCAGGCGCTCGACCTCCTCGTTGATCGAGGAGTCCTTTTCGATGTAGGTGTCGGACTGCGGGACGTACGCCTCGGGCTGGTAGTAGTCGTAGTACGAGACGAAGTACTCCACCGCGTTGTTCGGGAGGAGCTCGCGGAATTCGTTCGCGAGCTGGGCGGCCAGTGTTTTGTTCGGCGCCATGACGAGGGTGGGGCGCTGGAGCTTCTCGATCATCCACGCGGTGGTGGCCGACTTGCCGGTGCCGGTCGCGCCGAGGAGGACGACATCCTTCTCACCTGCGCGGATGCGTCGCTCCAGCTCGGCGATGGCCGCCGGCTGGTCACCGCTGGGCTGGTACGGACTGACGACCTCGAAAGGTGCCACCGTGCGTTCGATCTTGGATACGGGCCGCATGGAATCAACCGTACGACCCCGCACTGACAACCGGGCCGGATCGGCCGCCCGGCGCCGGCCGGGTCACCGGTGGCGCGGCCTGCTCACCAGTTCTGCGGGGAGCGGGAGCCGGGGCGGGTGCGGGGCCTCGGCCGGGTCCGGCGGCGGGCGGGCACGTGCCGGTCGCCGGAGCGCGGGACGGGGTAGGACTGCCGGGCGCGGCCGCCGTTCGCGGGTTTCCTGACGTCCGCCTGGCCGCCCATCACCATGAGCGGGTCGAACATCACGATCACGCCCGCGAGGAGCAGGAAGGCGAGCGGCCCGATCATCATGGGCGCGAGGATCTCGGCGGGCGAGTCGCCCGGCGGCGTGGCGCCCGACTCGTGCAGGTGGACGCTGAGCCCCGCCATTCCCATGTAGTGCATGCCGCTCACGGCCAGGCCCATGACGAGGCTGGCGCCGAGGCTCCACAGGATTCCCCTGACCTGTCCCGCCGCCCAGAGCGCGGCGGTCGCGGCGGCCATGGCGATCACCACGGAGGCGGCGACGGTCAGGGTGTCGTACTCCAGCGTCCCGCGAAGACGCATACCGGCCATTCCCAGGTAGTGCATCGAGGCGATGCCGAGGCCCGTGATCGTTCCGCCGGTGAAGAGGGCGGTGCCCGTGGCGCCGCGGTAGCCGACGATGAAGATGCCGATACCGACCATGACGATGGCGACGGCGAGACTCGCGAAGGTCAGCGCCTTGTCGTAGTGGATCGGGGCCTCCTCCACGGTGAAGCCCATCATCGCCACGAAGTGCATGGTCCAGATGCCGGACCCGATCGCGGCCGAGCCGAGCGCGAGCCAGCCGGGCCGCCAGGAGTGCGCGACGAGCAGCGATCTGGTCGTGCAGCGCAGGCCGAGCGCGCCCCCGAGGCAGGCCATGAGATAGGCCACCACCGGTGTGACGACTCCGTAGCTGAACCCGTCGACCGTGCCCTGCATGCGCGGTAGCCCTTCCGCTTTTCGTGCCCAAATGCCATGAAACGTGCCATATACCCCCTACCGTCGGTCATATGAAAGACCGTCGGCTGAGGCAGAGAGTAAAGCTCACGCCGGGACGTTCGAACGATTTTCCGGCAAAGAATCGCTTTCCCCACGCGCGGGGTCCTCGTCTTTGATGACTCCGTTCAACCTGTGGCCATCCTGCACCTGTTTCCCGTTGGCAGAGGACTGTCACTCTCGACCGGTCCGCGATCACACGACGCGAGGAGTACCCGTGTACGCACGTGCTGCCGCCACCACCGTCGCCCTCCTTGGAGCCGGTGCACTCGTCCTCCCCACCGCCACCGCCACCGCGCAGCCCCACACGGCCCCCACGGCATCGAGCTCCGCCCGGCACGACAGGCCGCTGATCGTCGCCCACCGGGGTGCCTCCGCGTACGCTCCGGAGAACACCCTCGCGGCCATCGACAAGGCCCGCGCCATGGGGTTCCGCTGGGTCGAGAACGACGTCCAGCGGACCAAGGACGGCGAGCTGGTGATCATGCACGACGACACCCTGAAGCGGACGACGAACGTCGAGGAGCTCTTCCCCGACCGCGCTCCGTGGAAGGTCGCGGACTTCACGGCGGCGGAGATAGCGACACTCGACGCGGGCAGCTGGTTCGGCCCGGAGTTCGCCGGTGAGCGCGTGCCGACCCTGAAGCAGTACATGCGGCGGGTGTCGCACAACCACCAGAAGCTGGTCTTCGAGTTCAAGAAGCCCGAGCTGTACCCGGGGATCGAGAAGCAGGGCCTTCAGGTACTGCGCAACGAGGGCTGGCTCGACCGGCGCCACGTCAAGAGCAGGCTGGTCATCCAGAGCTTCAGCGCGGACAGCGTGAAGACGGTGCACAAGCTGCGGCCCGATGTGAAGACCGGCTTCCTCGGCACCCCCGCGGTCGCCGACCTGCCCGCCTACGCGCGGTTCGCCGACCAGATCAACTCGACACACACGTCCATCTCGGCCGACTACGTCTCCGCGATCCACGATCTCAAGGGCCCGCACGGCAAGCCGCTGGAGATCTTCACGTGGACCGTCAACGACGCGCCGAGCGCGGTGCGCGTGGCGGGCTTCGGTGTGGACGGCATCATCACCAACAAGCCCGACGTCGTGCGCAAGGCACTGCGCGACGACTGACGGGCGCCCCTGCCGCCGACAGGCGCCCGACCGCCGTCGTCCGGCCGCGTTGTCAGTGGCCGGTCGTACGGTGGTGGACATGAACGCCACTGCGCAGGACCGGCGTGCGGCCGTGTGGGCCGTCGTCGACAGCGACATCGGTCCGCTGCTGCTCGCCGCGACCGGCGAAGGGCTCGTCACCGTGGCCTTCCACGCCACTGAGGCGGTGCGCGACACGACCCTGGACCGGCTCGGCTCCCGCCTCGGCGCCGAGCCGGTCCACGCGCCGGACTCCCCCCTGCTCGCCGAGCCGATACGCCGGCTCGCGGCCTACTTCGCCGGCGAGCGGCGCGACTTCGAGCTGCCGCTCGACTGGTCGCTGATATCCGGCTTCAACCGCCAGGTGCTGCGCGAGCTCGCCACCACCGTGCCGTACGGCACGGTGGTGGGGTACGGCGACCTCGCCCGCCGGGTCGGCAGCCCCCGCGCGGCCCAGGCCGTGGGCCTCGCGATGGGCGCCAACCCGCTGCCGGTCGTGGTGCCGTGCCACCGCGTGGTGGAGAGCGACGGCGGCATCGGCGGTTTCGGCGGCGGCCTGGAGACCAAGCGGCAGCTGCTGGCCCTGGAGGGCGTGCTGCCGCAGCCGCTGTTCTGACAACTCCCCGTTTCCTGTAAGGGAACGTCCTGGCACACTGCGTCAGTGACCTCGACCCTCGACGCCCCTGACATACCCGGGCCGGAGGCGCTGCCCGCCCTCCGCCGCCGTACGAACGCGGTACTGATCGCCAGTCAGATACTGGGCGGGCTCGGGGTGCCGATCGGCATCGCCCTGGCTCCGATGCTGGCCACCGACGTGAGCGGCACGGAGGCGCTGTCCGGTCTCGCGTCGACCGCTTCCGTGGCGGGCTCGGCCCTGCTCTCGCTGCCGCTCGCCGCGGTGATGAACGCGCGCGGGCGGCGGGCCGGACTCGTCCTCGCGTACGTGATCGGCGCGCTGGGCGCCGGGATCGTCGTGCTCGCCTCGGTCGTCGAGAACTTCACCCTGCTGCTGCTCGGCATGGCGGCCTTCGGGTCGGGTTCGCTGGCCACCCTGCAGGCGCGGTTCGCCGCGGCCGACCTCGCCGAGCCCGACCGGCGCGGCCGGGCGATCTCCCACGTCATCTGGGCCACCACCATCGGCTCGGTGCTCGGCCCGAACATCTCCGCGCCCGCGAGCCGGTTCTTCACCGGCACCTCCATTCCCGAGGCGGCGGGACCCTTCCTCGTCGCCGCCGGGATCTTCGCGGCCGCCGCACTGGTGGTGGCGGTGCTGCTGCGTCCCGACCCGCTGCTCACCGCCCGCGCGCTGGCCCCGCAGGACAGCGGGACCGCGCAGAGCCGCTCGCTGAAGGCAGGCCTCGCCGCGGTGGCCGCGTCGCCGATGGCCCGGCTCGCCCTGGTGACGGTGGCCGTGTCGCACACGGTGATGGTCTCGATCATGGTGATGACGCCGGTCGACCTGGGGCACCACGGCGCGAGCCTGCAGCTGGTCGGCCTGGTCATCAGCGGCCACATCGCGGGCATGTACGCGTTCTCGCCGGTGATGGGCTGGCTCGCGGACCGGTTCGGCAGGCTCTCCGTGATCGGGCTCGCGGTGGGGCTGCTGTGCTGTGCCGCGCTGCTCGCCGGCACGGCGGGGCCGAGCCACGGCCAGACCGCCGCCGGGCTCTTCCTGCTGGGCCTCGGCTGGTCCGCGGGGCTGGTCTCCGGCTCCGCGCTGCTCACCGACTCGGTGCCGCAGCCCGCCCGGGCCGCGGTGCAGGGCCTGTCGGACCTGACGATGAACGCGGCGGCGGGCATCGGTGGCGCCGCCGCCGGTCTCGTCGTGGCACGGGCGAGCTACGGCTGGCTCAACCTCCTCGGCGTCTGCGTACTGCTGCCGATGGCCGCGCTCGCCGTCCGCAGGGCGGTCAAGAAGGCCTGACCGCGCACCGCGGTGCCGGTGGTCACGGGAGCGTGATGTGGTACGCCTTCCGCAGCGTCTCGTGCACGGTCCAGGTGGTGCGGTCGCCCTCGCGCAGCACGGCGGCGTCGCCCGGGCCGACCTCCAGGGTGTCGCCGCCCTCCACCTCGACGGTGGCGCGGCCGCTGACGACCACGAACAGCTCGTTGGCCTCGGTGTCGGTGACCACGCCCGGCGTGATCTGCCAGATGCCGCGCAGCTGCTTGCCGTCGGCGGACTCCCACAGCACCTTGCCGGTCACCACCGGGTCGCCGGAGACGATCTGCGCCGGGTCGAGCGGCTCGGCCTCCAGTTCGACATCCGGAATGTGCACGGCAAAAGACGCAACAGTCTGATCATTCGTGGTCATGGCCGGTCACCCTAGCCGGGGGCCGGGAGGCCGCTCGCGGGCGGGGGTTTGACGGCAGGCGCCGCCCGCCAGGGATGAGGGGAGACCCGACAGGCAGGAGGCAGGCCCGTGCTGGTGGTGTCCGACGAGGTGCAGACGGCTGTCGCGGAGCGACGCCCCGTGGTGGCCCTGGAGTCCACGATCATCGCGCACGGCCTGCCACGCCCGCGCAATCTCCAGGTGGCAGGGGAACTCGAAGCGGTCGTACGGGAGGAGGGCGCCGTCCCCGCGACGATCGCCGTGCTGGACGGGAAGCCCCGGGTCGGCCTGGACAAGGGGCAGTTGGACCGGGTCGCGAACGAGGACGGCATCCGCAAGCTGGGCCACCGGGATCTGCCGCTCGCCGTCGCGACGGGCGCGAGCGGGGCGACGACGGTGTCGGCGACGGCGCTGCTCGCCGCGCGCGCGGGCGTGCGGGTGTTCGCCACGGGCGGGCTCGGCGGCGTGCACCGGCAGTGGACGCAGTCGCAGGACGAGTCGGCCGATCTGGGCCTGCTCGCCCGCACGCGGCTCACGGTGGTGTGCGCGGGCGTGAAGTCGATATTGGACGTGGCCGCGACGCTGGAGCGCCTGGAGACGCTGGGCGTCGCGGTGGCGGGGTTCGGGACCGACCGCTTTCCGGGCTTCTATCTCGCCGACTCCGGGCACCCGGTGGACTGGACGCTGCACACACCCCGGGAGGTCGCCGAGGTGATGCGGGCTCAGGACGCGCTGGGCGGGCCGGAGTCGGCGCTGATCGTCGCCAACCCGGTGCCTCGCGACGAGCAGCTCGATCCGTCGCTCCACGCGCGCGTGCTCACCGAGGCACTGGAGGCGTGCGAGGAGCGGGGCATCACGGGGCAGGCGGTCACGCCGTTCCTGCTGGGCGAGTTGGTGCGGCGCACCGGGGGCGCGTCCCTGGAGGCCAACCTCGCGGCCGTCCGCGGCAACGTCCGGCTCGCGGGGCGGATCGCGACTGCGTGGGCCGGGCGGGCCCGGTGAGGAAGCGGGCGGAGCCGGTGAGGGAGCGGGCGACCGTGCCCTCGGGCTCCGGTGGCCTGCTGGTCGTCGGGGACGTCGTCACGGACATCGTGGCCCGGCACCGTACGGCGTTGGCGCCCGGCACCGACACGGCCGCGGACATCCGCACCGTGCCCGGCGGCGCGGGCGCCAACGTCGCCTGCTGGGCGGCGTATCGGGGCTGCCCCGACGTACGGCTCCTCGGGCGGGTCGGCGCCGACGCGGCGGCGTGGCACGAGGCCGCGCTCACGCGCGCGGGGGTGCGGCCTCGGCTCGTCGTCGATCCGGGGGCGCCCACGGGGACGGTGATCTGCCTGGTGGACGGCGGCGCCGGGGGTGAGCGGACGTTCCTCACGGACAGCGGCGCCGCGCTGCGACTCTCCCCCGCCGACTGGTCCCCCGGCCTCCTCGACGGCGTGGCCCTGCTGCACCTGTCCGGCTACCTGTTCTTCGCCGAACCCGGCCGGGCGGCGGCCCGCGCGGCCCTCGCCGCCGCCCACGCGCGCGGGGTGCCGGTGACCGTGGACCCCGCGTCGGCGGGGTTCCTCGCGGAGTCGGGCGTGGAGCGGTTCCTCTCGGCGGTGGACGGGGTGGCCGTGCTGCTGCCGAGCCGGGACGAGGCCGAGCTGCTCACCGGGCTCCCCGACCCGGCGGAAGCGGCATCGAAGCTGAGCCACCGGTTTCCGGCCGTGGTGGTCAAGCTGGGCGCCGACGGGGCGCTGGTGGCGCGGGACGGACGGGTGCTGGTCCGCGTTCCCGCGGTGCCCGCGCGCGTGTGCGACTCGACGGGGGCCGGCGACGCGTTCACCGGCGCGTTCCTCGCCGCGCGGCTCGCCGGGGCGGAGCTGGGCGAGGCGGCGGCGGAGGGGTGCGGGGCCGGGGCGCGGGCGGTGGCACTGGTCGGCGGCAGGCCTCCGGACCCGACGTCGTCGACAACCTGAGGGCCTGTGCCGTCCCTCGGACCGGGCGGCCGCCGCCTGGCACACCGCCGTCCCGGCCGAGTGGCCGCCACCTGACACACCGCCGTCCCAGCCGGGCGGCCGCCGCCTGGCACGCCGCTGTCCCGGGCGGGTGGCCGCCGCCTGACACACCGCTGTCCCGGCCGAGTGGCCGCCGCCTGACACACCGCCGTCCCGGCCGAGTGGCCGCCGCCTGACACACCGCCGTCCCGGCCGGATGGCCGCCGCCCGGCACACCGCCGCCCCGGCCGAGTAGCCGCCACCTGACACACCGCCATCCCGGCCGGGTTCATGACACAGGCTCGGGCAACCGCCGCGCCCTCCGCAGGCCTTGTTCCGCCCGTGCGCCGGTTACGCCTTCCTCCCCCACGCCGAGATCAGGGGCGGGGCCGCCAGATCCAGGGCGCCTGTCGCGATGTCGGTGAGGTGCTGGTCGATGTCCTCGGGCGTGGCCAGGCCCGCGGCGGTCAGTTCGGGGCGGAGTTGCTGGAGCGTGGCGGTCTCCAGGGCCGCCGAGGCCGGTGAGGCGAGCGGGAAGTACGCGTCGGCCTCCACCCGGCGCAGGCCCGCCTCGCGCAGCAGCCGGGGCAGCCCGCGCCCGTACGCCACGTCGGCGCCGCGCTCCGCGAGCAGTGCGCACACCGCGCGGCGCAACCGGTTCGCCGACTCCTGGGCGGGTCCGTACTCGTCGGGGCAGGCCAGCGGCTGGAGCGCCGGGTCGGGCTCCTCGATGAGGAGTCTGCCGCCGGGCCGCAGCGCCCTGTGCATCGACGCAAGGGCCCGCTCCCGGTCGGCGACGTCGGCCAGGACGAGCCGGGCATGCACGAGGTCGAAGCCCCCCGCGGGCGGCGGATCGGCGGCGACGTCGTGGATCCGCACGTCGAGGGGCGCGCGCGCCGCCCGCGTCTGCCACGACGTGTCGATGTCGGTCGCGAGGACCCGGCCGGTGGGACCGACCCGCCTGGCGAGCCAGGAGATCACGGAGGTGCCGCCCGCCCCGACCTCCCAGCAGCGCCACCCCGGGCCGATGCCGAGGCGTTCGATGTGCGCGAAGGTCGTGGGGTCGAAGAGGGCGGCGAAGGCGTCGGAGCGCGACCGCGCCTCGGACTGGCGGGAGGCGGAGAGCTGCCGGTGCTCGGCGAGCTGCTGGGGGCCGGGGTACCGCCGGGGGTCGAGAAGATGACCGTCGATGTGCGTCATGCCGCGATCATCCCAGTTGTCCCGCTTGGTCCCGGGAGGCAGAACCGGGCAATCCGGAACGGAGCACTCCGTTCCCACAGGGCTTGGCGGGCGGTCGGACCGTGCTGTCAGACTGGCACGCCAAGTCGTCACTGCGAGGAGCCCCTATGTCGATGGCAGGCAATCTGCGAAAGGTCGGGAACCTGCGCAAGGTCGGTGGCCTGCGCAGAGTCGGTGGCCTGCGGAAGGTCGCGCGCCTGGCCCGCCGCGGGACCCGCGTCGACCTGAGCCACCCGGCCCGCTCCCCGCTGGGCTCCTCGGTGGTGAACTGCGTGACGTACCGGGAAGGGGTGCGCGAGCCGCAGGGCCGTGATCTGGTCGAGTCGGTGGAGCGGATCCGCAAGTCCGGGGACGGCTTCGTCTGGCTGGGGCTGCACGAGCCGACGGAGGACGAGTTCGCCGACATCGCCGACCTCTTCGGGCTGCACCCGCTCGCGGTGGAGGACGCGGTGCACGCGCACCAGCGGCCCAAGGTGGAGCGGTACGACCAGACGCTGTTCGCCGTGTTCAAGACCGTCTGCTACGTGGAACACGGCGAGCTGACCGCGACCAGCGAGGTGGTGGACACCGGCGAGATCATGGTCTTCGTGGGCAGGGACTTCGTCATCACGGTCCGGCACGGCCGGCACGGTTCGCTCGGGCCGCTGCGCGAGGAGCTGGAGGCCTCGCCCGAGCAGCTCGCGCAGGGCCCGGCCGCCGTGCTGCACGCCATCGCCGACCAGGTCGTGGACGACTATCTCGCGTCGACCGACGCGGTGCAGTCGGACATCGACCAGGTCGAGACGGACGTGTTCGCCCCGGACGGCGCGCGGGCCGACCCGGGCCGGATCTACCAGCTCAAGCGCGAACTGCTCGAGCTGAAGCGGGCGGTGGTGCCGCTCGGCCGTCCGCTCCAGGTGCTCGCCACCGAGCCGATGCGGATCATCGCCCCGGAGATACAGGCGTACTTCAGGGATGTCGACGACCACCTGAAGCGGGCCACGGAACAGATCGCCGCGTTCGACGAGTTGCTGAACTCGATTCTTCAGGCCCACCTGGCGCAGGTGACGGTCGCGCAGAACGAGGACATGCGGAAGATCACCGCATGGGCGGCGGTCATCGCGGTGCCGACGATGGTCTGCGGCATGTACGGCATGAACTTCGATCACATGCCGGAGCTGCGCTGGCGGTTCGGCTATCCGCTCGTCATGTCCGTGATCGTGACGGCCTGTGTGCTGCTGTACCGGGGGTTCCGGCGGAACGGCTGGCTGTGAACCGGCACGCCGCCCCGGTCACCCCTTGGCGTACACGCTCTCGACCCAGCCCGCGAGCTGGTCGTCGGTGAGGTGGGTGGCGAGGTCGGCCTCGCTGATCATGCCGACGAGCCGCTTGTTCTCGATCACCGGCAGCCGGCGGATCTGGTGGCCCTGCATCTCCCGCAGGACCTCGTCGACGTCGGCGCCCGCGTCGATCCAGCGCGGCGTGCCCTTGGCCATCTCACCCGCCGTGACCTCGGCGGGGTCGTGCCCCATGGCCACGCAGCCGACGACGATGTCGCGGTCGGTGAGGATGCCGCAGAGCCGTTCGTTCTCGTCGCTGATGGGCAGCGCGCCCACGTCCAGTTGACGCATCAGCTGGGCCGCGCGGTCCAGGGTCTCGTGACTGGGGATCCACTGGGCGCCCCGGTGCATGATGTCTCCGGCGGTGGTCATCACTACCTCCCGTTGCCGGGCAGTGTCCGGAGCGGCGCGGAGGCGCGGCTGGTCCCGGCGCTCCTCATTCTCGCGGCGCCCACGACGGCCCGCATCCGGAGCCCGCCGGGCCGCACCGGTCAGGGCGCGAACGTGACGATCTTGTGCGGGGTCACCCGGACGATCACCCGGACCTCGTCGTCCTTCTCCGCGGGCGGGTCGATGCCGAGGTACTTGTGGGAGAGCTCGTGCGGCAGCCGCTTGCCCTCGTCCGGGAGGATCTCGGCGACACCCCGGATCTCGGCCGAGGAGTACGGGTTCGCGAGGTCGTAGATCGAGAGGCTGATGCGCGGGTCGCGTTCGAGGTTGCGGACCTTCTGCCGGCCCGCGGTGGCGGAGAAGAGCACAGCGTCGCCGTCCCGCTTGACCCACACCACCGAGTTGTGGGGCGCGCCGCCGGGGCCCAGGGTCGCGACACTGGCGAAGTTCTTTCCGTCGAGCAGGGCGCGGACGGAGTCGCCGATGGAAATCGGTCGCACGTGCGAGTTCGTCGTCATGCCCGCACCCTAGACTACATGCACGTGCATATACAGGGTTCGGGACGATCACGCCGAGCGGATCAGCCGCTCCACGCCGGATGCCGGGGATCGTCCGCCCGCACCACCACGTCGGCCGCGGTCACGGGGTCCACCTCCGTCTCGTACCGCTCGAAGGCCGGCAGCGTCCACCGCTCGCCCTCCGGTGTGCGTCGCCTCAGGGCGCCCGGCGAGAGGCGCACGTGCACGGTCAGGTCGAACGGGAACCAGTGGCCGAGGAGCAGGGGACCGTGCAGCAACAGCATTCCGCCGGGCGGGAGTTCGACGTACGGGCTGCGGGTCGCGCGGTCGGTCGCCGGGTCCCACAGATCGGGCAGGACCCGCCCGGTGCCGCCGGGGTCGAGCGGCCCGAAGACCTCACGCCACAGCGCGCCGGTGTCGAACCACCCGCTGTAGTACGCCTCCACGTCCTCGTGGCCGTACTCGAAGCGGAGCGACGCGGGCCGCAGGAAGCCCGCCGTGCCGATGACCAGCGCGCTCCGCCCCCGCGGGCGCAGCGCGTCGCCCACCAGGCGCGCCAGTTCACCGGTGCCGGAGCCCGGCGCCCCGTCGACGGCCACCCGCGTCCACGGACCGCCGTCGGCCGTCTTCAGGTCGAGCAGGCGGTCGGCGAGGGTGTCGGCCAGGCGTTCCCAGGTGATCGGTTCGAGTCGCACGGGCCCATGATGCCCGGTACTCGCACAGGCGCCGCAGGGACAGAGGTACGGAGACGGAGGTACGGAGGCGCCGCTTCGCGGAGAGCGGTCGCGGGGATGAAAGGGGCATGACGAGCTCTCCGGTCATTCCGTCCGCCCGCGCCGGGCTCCTGGTCTTCCAGCCGCTGCGGCGAAGGCACTGCGCGGAGTGCCGTTCCGGGCCGCTCCCGCTGCTCGTCCTGGAGGGCGGCGAGCCGCGCTGCCTGGACTGCGCCGACCTCGGGCACCTCATGTACCTGCCGCGCGGCGACACGGCGCTCACGCGGCGGGCCCGCGAGGGCAGCGGCCTCTCGGCCGTGGTCGTCCGCTTCCACCGCCGCCGCGCCCGCTACGAACGGCAGGGGGTGCTCGTCGAGGAGGCAGCGCTCGCGAGCGCCGAGGAGCGGTGCCTGGCCGACGCGGAGGCACGGGCGCGGCGCCGGGCGCGCGACGCGGCACGGCGGGCCGCGGAGGACGTGCGGTTCACGGAGGCGTTCGCCGCGGAGATACGGCGGATCTTTCCCGGCTGCCCGCAGGACCGGGCCCGCGCCGTCGCCGCCCACGCGTCGGTGCGCGGCAGCGGCCGGGTGGGGCGGAGCGCGGCGGGGCGGGCGCTCTCGGAGGGGGCGGTGACGGCGGCGGTCGTGGCGGCGGTGCGGCACACGGCCACGCCGTACGACCGGTTGCTGATGAGCGGGGTGCCGCGCGGGGAGGCACGGCGGCGGATCGGCGCCGCGGTGCAGGCGACGCTGCGGGAGTGGCGCGAGCCACCGGACGAGGACGGCCTGCGCCGGGCAGGCGTGTGACGCCCCCGAGACGGCGGCGTATGCGGCCGCGGGCGTCGCGTATGGCGGTCGCGGGCCGACGGGAATTGACTTGTGGTGGATCGAGGCCGCACTGCAGGATCACTCGCGCCCGCCGTCCGACGTAGCCTCCTCCGACGTAACCGCCCCAGTCCCACGGGAGTTGTCATGATCGACGGACCGTACTTCGTGCTCACCGTGCTCGGGGCTCTCGCCTGCGGCCTCGTCGCCGGGGTCTTCGCCGCGTTCTCCACCTTCGTGATGAAGGGTCTCGCGGCACTGCCCCCGGCCCAGGGGATCGCCGCGATGAACCGGATCAACGTCACCGCGGTCACCCCGGCCTTCATGGCCGTGTTCCTGGGCGCGACGGGGCTCTGCGCGGTGCTCGCCGTCGTGACGTTCGTGCTCTGGCCGGACGACGGCACGGTCGAGCTGCTGCTCGGCAGCGCGCTGTATCTGGTCGGCTCGTTCGGCGTGACCGTCGTGGCGAACGTCCCGCGCAACGACGCCCTCGCCGAGGTCGACCCGGACAGCGCGGAGGGCGCCGCGTACTGGCGTACGTACGTCAGGGAGTGGACCGTATGGAATCACGTGCGTGGTGTCGCGTCGCTCGCCGCGACGGCGTGCTTCATCCTCGGCGTGACCTGAGGTCCAGTGGTACGACCAGGGACGCTCAGCGCTTGCGCGCCACCCCGCCGTACCCCGGCGTCGGCCCCTCCTCGGGATCGGGCCCCGGCTCGCCCGGCTCCGGCTTCCAGCGGTCGAGGATCTCCACGCCGGGGTCCACCAGTTCGTACCCTTCGAAGAAGCGCTCCACCTCGGCGCGCGTGCGCAGCGCCAGGGTCATGCCGCGCGCCTTGTAGAGCTCCGTGGCCTGCTTGGCGGTGGCCGGGGTGAAGTCGGCCGTGCCGTGCGAGAGGACCAGGTGGCTGCCGGCCGGCAGGGCGCTCATCATCCGGTCCACCAGGTCGTACGCGCCGTCCTCGTCCGCGATGAAGTGCAGCAGCGCGACGAGCGACAGGGCGACGGGCCGGTCGAAATCCAGGACGCGCCCGGCCTCTTCGAGGATCTTCGCCGGCTCGCGGAAGTCCGCCTGGATGTACTCGGTGACGCCCTGCGGCGTCGAGCGCAGCAGCGCCTCGGCGTGGGCCAGGACGATGGGGTCGTTGTCGCAGTAGACGACGCGGGCGTCCGGGGCGATCGCCTGCGCGATCTGATGGAGGTTCGGTTCGGTCGGTATGCCGGTGCCGATGTCCAGGTACTGCCGTACGCCCTGGGTCGCGAGCCAGCGGGTGGCGCGCTGCATGAACGCCCGGTTGGCCCGTGCCGTCGTCAGGACCCGTCCGTCCATGGCGACGAGCTGGCGGCCCATCTCCTCGTCCACCGGGTAGTTGTCCTTGCCGCCGAGGAACCAGTCGTACATCCGTGCGGGGTGCGGCTTGCTGGTGTCGATGTACGACGGGTCGGTCATGCGGACTCCAAGCGTCGACGGCGAACGGCTGGGCGGCGGGCGGAGAGTGACGGGCGGTGAGCGACGGGTAACGGGCGGCGGGCGGCGGTCACGACAGCAGGAAGTCCGCTTCGCCCGCCTTCGCACCCTCGATGAACGCGGTGATCTCCCCGTGCGTGTAGATCAGCGCAGGCCCGTCGGGGTCGGCGGACTGGCGCACGGCGACGCGCCCGTCGGCCAGCTTCATGGCTTCCAGGCAGTTGCCGCCGTTGCCGCCGCTCCAGGGCTTGTGCCAGCCCTCGGTGCCGAGGTCGCGGGCGGGCATGCCGTTGTAGATCCGGGACTCCCTGACCTCGCTGCGCGAGTCGTCGCGGGCTCCGGGTGAACGCGGACCGGCAGGGCGCGTTCCGGCTCGATGTCGGTCCATGTCACAGCTCCTTGCGGAGGTCCCGGAGGATCTCCTTCGTGCGTTGTGCGGTGGCGGCCTGCGCCGCCATGCGGTCCATGACCTCCAGGTGGGTGGCCACCTCTTTGCGCGCGTCCAGGTAGACGGCGCCGGTCAGGTACTCGCTGTAGACCATGTCGGGCAGCTCCGCCATGGCGAAGCGGAAGAGCACGAACGGTCCGTACGTTCCGGGGTGCGGGCCCGCCGCGAAGGTGGCGACCTGCAGGGTCACATGGGGCAGCTCGGCGGCTTCGAGGAGGCGGTCGATCTGCTCCCGCATCACGTCGGCTCCGCCCACGGGCCTGCGCAGCGCGGTCTCGTCCATGACCACCCACAGCCGGGGCGCGTCCTCACGGGCGAGCAGCGACTGGCGTTCCATGCGCAGCGCCACGTACCGCTCGATGTCCGCGGGCCGGGTCTGGCCGATGGCGCCGGACCGCATCACGCCGCGCGCGTACTCCTCGGTCTGCAGGAGGCCCGGCACGAAGTGGGGTTCGTACGACCTGATGAGGCTGGCGGCCCCCTCCAGGCTGACGTACATGCTGAACCAGCCCGGCAGGATGTCGTGGAACCGCTGCCACCAGCCGGGTTTGTTGGCCTCTTCGGCGAGCTGGACGAAGGCGTCGGCCTCGTCCTCCGCGACGCCGTAGGACTTCAGGAGCAGCTGGAGATACGGGATCTTCAGCGCGACCTCGGCCGTCTCCATGCGCCGGACGGTGGCGGGGGCGACGCGGAGGATCTTCGCGGCCTCCTCGCGTTTCAGGCCCGCGCTCTCACGCAGATCCTGCAGGCGACGACCGAGAACGACCTGGCCGACGGTCGGGGCTGACCGCGGTTCGCTCACGTCTCCTACCTCCACCTGACTCCGCGTTGCTTCAACTCACACCGCACCGCGAGCTGTAGCGAGCAGTGTGCCATGCGCCGTCACGGAGGAACACGCCACTGTGCACTTTTCAGAGTGGGTCTTGCCAAGGTGTTCCGGGCGGGGCGATAGTGGAGAGCGTGACTCCGCCCGCGCCGTTACGAACCGACGCCGCTGAAGGCCGACTTGGCGATCTCGCCGAGGCGTGGCCCGAGGCCGCCGAGGTCTGCGTCAGTTTCGCCCTCGCACCGCGTCCGGGCTCCGTCGCACAGGCGAGACGCCTGATGCGCACGCAGCTGGACCGGTGGGCGGTGCGGGACGACGACGCCTGCGACGCGGCGGCACTCGTTCTCTCCGAACTGGTCACCAATGCCGTGGTGCACACCGCGAGCCGGCGGATCATCTGCGAGCTCTGCGCGGATCCGGAGAAGCTGCGAATAGCCGTACGTGACGAGGGGTGCGGTTCAGGGATGCCGCGCCCCGCGCACAGGGGGGCCGACGAGGAGCACGGGAGGGGACTGCTCCTTGTCGACGCGGTGAGCAGCGCGTGGGGCGTCCACGACGCGGGGCCCGGTTTCGGGCTCACGGTGTGGGCGGAGTTGCGGCGGTCGGCGTCCTCGCCGGCGCCGATGTGTGACTGAGGACCGCGTGCGCCGGTGACGGCGCGTGCTGAGAACGGCGTGTGCGCGGACCGGCGTGCACGGAGAACGGCGGGTGCGCGGACCGGCGCACGCGGAGAACGGAACGAACGAGCGTGGCAGTGACACGGGCGGGGGGCATGTGAGCGCGGGTACGGTGCGGCCGTTGGATCTGAACACCTTGGTCGGTCTGTCGCGACGGCGGCAGCGCACCGGGAGACCGACACCACCACCCCTGCGGCTCGATCTGCCCGAGGGGATGACCGAGCCGCTCGGCTGCGACGCGGTGGCGGTGCCCGCGGTGTTCGGCCCCCGGCTGATGTCCAGGCTGCCCCGCGTGGGATGTGTGTACGAGGAGGGGGCGCGCTGGTGGTGGATCGTGCCCGCGGACTCCGACGTCGCGATGGAGTGGCCCTCACCGGTCGCCTACTCGGCGGGCGCGGTGGTGCGGGACGCCGACTGCCGGCCGGTCCTGATCAACCGTCCTGCGGGCGACGTCCCTTACACCCCGCCGATCCCGCTGTATCTGGCGCTGTGCCGGGTCACGGGGACCACACCGGGCTGGTCGCGGGCCCTGAGCGCGTGAGCGCCGGTTTCCGCCGCACGGTGGCCTGAGGCCGCGCTCACGGGTCTGAGGCCGCGCTCACACGGCGGCGAGTTCTCCGGCCTTCTCGGGGACGCGCACGATCACCAGGAAGGCGTCCGACGCGAGGTCCATCACGACCTCCGCGGGCTGCCCTTCCTGCCGACGGGCCCGCGCGAACTCCTCCGCGGGCCACGATCCGCGCGGTCCGCCCGCGGGGAACCGCTCCAACACCACTGGTCCGTTCATCATGATCCTTGTCCCCCGTGCCGTTCTGTCACGTCCGCGGTCCGCGCTCCACGGACTCCGGACTTCTGTACTGAGGAGAACGCGCGGGGCTGCCCCGCGGATGCGCGGCGTGACGCAACTGAGACGGAACGGGGGCGATTCCCAGGGTTCTCCCGGGGCCCGGCTCAGTCCTCGTACTCGTCGTGGTAGCGCACCCGGGCGCTGCCCGCGGGGGCCCCGAACGCCGTCGCCCGCCCCGCGGGCTCCTCCCACTCCTCCTGCCGGCCGAGCGCGGTGAGGTCGAGGAGGCTGGTGGTGGAGCCGATGCCGTCCAGGCCGCGGGCGAACGTCGCGTACGTGTGGAAGACGCGGTCGCCGTACCGCAGGAAGCAGTTGATGGCGGGCACGTCGTGGGGCTCTTCCGGGGACGACGCCTGGAAGTCGTGGTTGAAGTCGCCGCCGTTCGTCGAGTACCAGGGGACTGTCCAGCCCATCCGGGCCTTGAAGGCGAGCAGTTTGGTGAACGGCGCGCGCGACACCGCGACGAAGTTCGTGGAGCGGGCCCGCAGGTGCGCGAGGTGCCCGATCTGGTCGAGGAACCCGGAGCAGCTGCGGCAGCCCGCGTCCCACTCGGGGGCGAACATGAAGTGGTAGACGATCAGTTGGTCCTTGCCGTCGAAGAGGTCGAGCAGCGTCGCCTTTCCGTCGGAGCCGTCGAAGTAGTACTCCTTGTCGACCTCGACCATCGGCAGCCGGCGCCGCTCGGCGTTGAGCGCGTCACGCGCGCGGGTGGCCGCCTTCTCCTTGGCCAGCAGCTCCTCACGCGCGGCGAGCCACTCCTCGCGCGTGACGATGTCCGGAAGTCCCATGGCGTGTCTCCTCCACCCTTCGGGCGTACGTCTGCGAAGGGTGGACCCGCGGGGTTCGCGGAACTCATCGCTCGCGGGCGAAGAATTTCCGAAGGATCATCCCTCGTACTCCTGGATCCGCTTCCCGTGGCTCCGGTCGACGAGTTCCGGCAGCAGGCCGCTCAACTCCCCCACCAGGTGCGGCACATCGAGGGTCAGCAGCTCACGGTCGCGCATCAGGATCCGGCCGGCCACGACCGTGGTGCGCACGTCGCCGGAGCGCGCGCTGTGCACGAGCGTGGCCGCGAGGTCGTGCACGGGCTGGGTGTGCGGTCCGGTCATGTCGACGAGGACGAGGTCGGCGCGCCGCCCTGCGGCGAGGCTGCCGATCTCGTCCCCGAGTCCGACGGCCCGCGCGCTCTGCAGGGTGGCGTGGTCCAGGGCCTGGCGGGCGGTGAGCCAGGTGGGGTCCCGTTCCACGTACTTCTGGACGAGCGCGGTCAGCGTCATGGACTCCCACACGTCGAGGGTGTTGTTGGACGCGGCGCCGTCCGTGGCCAGGCCGACCGGGACGCCCGCCTCGCGCAGCGCCCGTACGGGCGTGGTGTCCCAGCCGAACTTGAGATAGCCGCGCGGCGCGGAGGCGACGGCGACGCGGCCGCCGGAGCGTGCCGCGGCGCGGCGCAGGACGGGCAGGTCGCGGGCGGGGTCGAGGCCGGTGGCGTGGGCGAGGAGGAGGTCGACGTCGAGGAGTCCGGCGCGCTCCAGGATCTCGACGGGGGTGCGGCCGTGGCGGGCCAGGCTGTTGTCGGTCTGCTCGCGGTTCTCGGCGGCGTGGATGTGGACGAGGAGGCCGTGTTCCCCGGCGAGTTCGGCGGTCGCGGCGAGGTCGGGCCCGTCGACGGTGTAGGGGGCGTGCGGGGCGAGGCAGGTGGTGATGCGTCCTTCGGCGGCGCCGCGCTGCCGCAGCGCGAAGTCGAGGGAGGCGGCGCGGCCCGCGGGCCCCTGCGAGCTGAAGTAGGCCTGGCCGAGGACGGCGCGCAGGCCGCTCTCCTCGGTGGCGGCGGCCACCTCGTCCATGGCGAAGTAGTGGTCGGCGAAGGTGGTGACGCCACCGCGGATCAGCTCGGCGCCGGCGAGCCGTGCGCCGAGCCCGACGACGCGTTCGCTCAGGTTGGACTCGACGGGCCAGATCCAGTCGTTGAACCACGCGTGGGCCGGCAGGTCCTCGGCGAGGCCGCGCAGGGCCACCATCGGTGTGTGCGTGTGGCAGTTGACGAGGCCGGGGAGGGCGACGGTGCCGCGGCCGTCGAGGTGCTCGGCCGCCGCGGGAACACCGGCATCGGGGACGCCCGCCGTGACGGAGGCGATGAGTCCGTCACGTACGACGATCGTGGCGTCGTCGACGAAGACGATCTCACCGCGCGGGTCGTGGGTCAGTGCCGTGCAGCCCGTGACGACGAGGTCGGCGGGGGCGTGAGGGGTGGATCCGGCCGGGCCGTGGGGGGTGAGACCGGCGGGGCCCGGCGCGGGAGGCGGCGTCATCTCTTCACGGTAGTGCGAGTGCGCATCCGGCGGCCCTGTCGCGGGGACGGTTTCGCGGGCACGCTGGCCCCACCCGCCGACCGGCCGAGGGGACCGGGTCCGACCGCACGGGAGGCGGACATGATCGTCGGCACGTGGAACCTGGAGAACCTCTACCGCCCCGGCGGGGAGTTCGGCCCCAAGGACAAGGCCGCGTACGAGGCGAAGCTGGCGTCGCTCGCGGCGACGGTCACCGCGCTGGGGCCGAGCGTCCTCGGTGTGCAGGAGGTCGGCGACCGGGCCGCCCTGGAGGATCTGGCGGGCCTGCTGGAGGGCACCTGGCACGTCACGCTCTCCCGGCGCGCGGACGACCGGGGCATCCGGGTCGGCTTCCTCACCAGCCTCCCGGTCTGCGTCGTCGCCGACGAGGACGCCTTTCCGGAACCGGTGCGGCCGGTGCAGACCGACGACACGGGCCGGACGACATCGCGCGCCGGGCGCGGGGCTCTCGCGGTGACGGTGTCGACGCGTGCGTTCTTCTTCGACGTGGTGGTGTGCCACCTCAAGTCGAAGCTGCTGTCCTATCCCGGGCGCCGCTTCCAGCCGCTGGACGAGGGCGAGCGCGCGCGGTACGCGGCGTACGCCCTGCACCGCCGCGCCGCCGAGGCCACCGCGGTGCGCGCGCTCGCCGACCGGCTGCTGCGCGGCGACGGCCGCGAGCACGGGGCCGCCGTGCTCGGGGACCTCAACGACGAGGTCGGCGCCGCGACGACGCAGCTCCTGCTCGGGCCGCCCGGCTCCGAGATCGGCACGCCGGGCTTCGACCGGCCGGACAAGGGCGACGCGACACGGCTGTGGAACGTGGCCCCGCTGATCCCGCCCGACCGGCGCTTCTCCCGCATCCACGCCGGCCGCCGCGAGCTCATCGACCACGTCCTGGTGAGCCGGAGCCTCCTGGACCAGGTGCGGACGGCGGACACGGGCGCGCCGGGCGCCGCGGCCGGCGCGCTGCCGTCGGTGGCGGACGGCGATCCGGCGGTACGGAGGGGCGCGACCGGGTCGGACCACGCGCCGGTGTGGATCCGGATCCAGCCCTGAGCGTGCGCCGTGCCGGGACCCGGCGTCCCGGGCCCTCGGTGGGGTCAGCCGCGCGGGAGCACGGTCGAGAGGACGCCGGGCAGCGGGTACCAGTCGGCGGACACGACGCTGGCGTGCTTCCCCGCGAGCAGCGCGACCCGCTCCCTGGCCTGGGCCTCGGTCGGCCGCGTCCCGTCGATGGCGGGGGCGACGTTGTGGGCGTCGGTCATGACGACGAGGTAGCGCCGGTCGGCGTACCAGCGGGTGTCGATGGCGCCGCCCGCGTACGCGGAGGCGTCCCCGTCGAACAGCACGAACCACGGCCGGAGCGACGCGTCCTGGTACCGCCCGCGCGGATCGCCCGCTTCCGCGCCGAGCACGGCGGGGAAGGCGGCGGCGTCGCCGAGGCGTCCCGCGGCGACGAGGTCGCGCAGGTGGGTGGCGTACTCGCGGTCGGTCCAGAGGGTGTCGGCCGGGTTGCCGCGTTCGACGGTGCCGGGGATCAGTTCGACCACGAACTTGCCGGCGAGGTCGGCGCGTGCGGGCCAGCCCTTGTCCCGTACGGCGTCGTCGAGGGTGGCGTGCCCGGCGGCGAGCTGTCCCGGGCGGTAGAGGGCGTCACCGAGCACGCCGGTGAGGAGCGCGTCCAGGTCGGCGGGGCCGCGCCCCCTTCTGCCCTGGAACCCGTCCTTCAGCTCGACCTTCACGAGGATTGGCCGGTGGCCGGGGTGCGCGTCGTGCCAGCTGCGCATGTCCCTCAGGCACCCCGCGAGGCTCTGGTTGCGCGCCTTGGTGCGCAGCTCGGCCGGGCTCTGGGCGTTCTCGCAGTTGTTGTCGTTGCCGACGGGGTTGTTGTGCGACACTCGCCATCCGCCGCCGAACGCGTTGGTCCACACGTCGAGTTCGAGCATCGCGGCACCGGAGTCGAGGGCGTCGGCGAAGTACGGGTACTTCGCCTTCTCGTAGGCGTTGTGGACGCCGACGCCTGTGGTGGCGGAGTAGGAGGTTCCCGGCGCGGGGTCGTCGGCGCCGCGGGGGTCCGCGGCGGCTCCGGTCCCGGCTCCGGCTCCGCCGAGGGCACACCACCACACGAGGGCCGCCACCAGCAGCCCGCCCGCACTCTTGCGCACCATCACGCCCACCGCCCTCTCCCGCCACGCCTCGGCACGTCCGGGCCTCTCCCGCTGCGCCTCGGCAAGTCCGGGGCAACGTAAGGGAATCGGGTGACGCGTGGGAAGACGGCACGTTACGGCGGCGGAGCACGTGCCGCCCCCGAAGGGCACGCCCCCTAAGCTTCCCCCCGGCACCCGCCCGTTCCCCCGGCACCCGCCCGACCATCCCGAGGAGCCCCACCGTGTTCGAGCCCGCACCGGAGCACCCGTACCCCGACAGCCACCGCCCGGACGAGGCGCCCGCGCCGCACGCGCTGCTCGGCCCCGTGCTCGGGCTCCTGGGCACGTGGCACGGGCGGGGGCGCGGCGAGTATCCGACGCTCCCCGCGGACTTCGCGTACGCGCAGGAGGTGACCTTCAGCCACGACGGCCGGCCCTTCCTCCGTTACGAGGCCCGGGCGTGGCTGCTCGATGCCGACGACGCCCCGCTGCGCCCCGCGGCCCGGGAGAGCGGCTGGTGGCGGCTGCAGCCCGACGGCCGGGTGGAGGCACTGGTCACCCAGCCCACCGGCATCGCGGAGATCGCGGTGGGCCAGGCGGCCGAGGGCGCGGTCGACCTCTCCACCCACGACGTGGCCCTCACCCCCACCGCCAAGGAGGTCACGGCCACCCGCCGCCGCTACACGCTGACCGACGACGACACCCTCACGTTCACCCACGACCTCGCGGCCGTGGGCCAGCCGTTGCAGCACCACCTCTCGGCACGCCTGCACCGCGCGCGATGAGCACCGGGACACGGGAACGGGCGGGGGCGACGGGGGCGGGGATGGAGGCACTCGCGGCGACGGGGACAGGGGCGGGGACTGCAGACGGGGCAGCGGAGGGGGCGGCGGAGCCGGACGGCTGGGCGGACCTTCCCGGCGACACGGCCCTGTCCATCCGCATCCCCGAGGCGAACCCCCTGGTGAGGGCCGGTTTCCCGGCGCACGTGACGGTGCTCTACCCGTTTCTCAACGAGTCCCGCTTCACCGCGTCCACCCACAGGGACCTCGCGGAGATCTTCGCCGCCCACGCCCCCTTCACCCTCACGTTCCGCGAATTCGGCCGCTACCCCGGCGTCCTCCACCTCCCGCCGACCCCCGACACCCCGGTCCGCGCCCTCACCCGCTCCCTCACGGCCCGCTGGCCCGAGGCCGTCCCCTACCGCGGCATCTTCACTCCGCCCCCGGCCCCCCACCTCACCCTCGCGAACCACGAGGGCCCGGCCACTTACGAGGCGGCCTACGACACTCTGGAGACGGCCCTCGCCCCGGCGCTCCCGATCGTCAGCCACGTGGACACCGTCCACCTGATCGTGACGGACGGGGCGGGCAAGGGCTGGCGGGATCTCACGACGTACCGGCTGGGCGGGGGCGCATCCGGGGCCCTGTGACGGGCGTGCCACACGAGCATGAAATCGGCGGGGGCCAATCAGGCCATATCGCCGGATGTCCCCGGCATCGAGGGCGCCGGACGCACGGGGGTCCGCTACGGTTTGCCGCCGTTGTGGACCGTCCCTCCTCGGAAAAGGAACGCCCTGTGGCCCTCACCTTTCCCCGCGTCTCCGGCACCCGGCTCGCCGTGGCCGCCGCTGCCACCACCGTGCTGGCCGTCGGTGCTCCCGCCGCGTACGCCTCGCTGGACGACGACGGCCCGACCGGCGCCGCCGGCCCGGCCGTCACGTCGACCGTCGCCCGCGGCAAGCCGTTCACCGAGACGCGGCTCTTCTTCGGTACCGAACGGCCCGACGGCGGGCCCGCGGTGACCGACAAGCAGTTCATGGCCTTCATCGACAAGGAGGTCACGCCGGGCTTCCCTGACGGGCTGACCATCCAGGACGGGCGCGGGCAGTGGCGCGACTCCAACGGCAGGATCGAGCGGGAGCGTTCGTACGAACTGATCCTGCTGTACCCGACGACCGAGGCGCGCAAGCGGGACACCCAGATCGAGGAGATCCGCAGCGACTACGAAAAGGCGTTCGCGCAGGACTCGGTGGCGCGGCTGGACGAGCGGACGCGGGTCGACTTCTAGACGGGTCGTGCGGCGGTGGCGGGTGAGTGTGTGGTGAGTGTGTGGGTGGGTCGCCGTGCGGGAGCCCGCTACCGCCGCCGCGTCACGGGGTGTTGCCGTTGATGTTCTGGGTGCCGATGGTGCCTGCCTGGATCGATGTGCCGTAGAGCGTGCCGCCGCTGAAGGTGTTGTTCGTGATGGTGACGCGCGGCGCCCGCGCGTCGGGCTCGGGGGACAACTCTTCGAGCAGAGCACGCAGTTCGGCGGCGGCCTCGGGGTCGGCGGCGAGCCTGCGGCGGAGGCGGGAACGCCACTCCGCCTGCACGTCGGCCGCGGTCGCCTCGTCCTCCGCGCCCCGCGCGGCGACGACTTCGATCCGCGCCTCTTCCAGCTCCCCCGCGAGAGCCTCCTCGTCACCGCTGCCCCGCGCGAAGAACCGGGCGACCCGGTCCCGCGCCTGGGCCCAGCTCTCGGTCACCATCTGCTGCACGAGCGCCGTCGCCCCCGCCGCCGCAAGCGCCGTCAACTCAGCGTCCACCGGACCCCCTTCTCCGTACACGAGGCTTTTACGGTAGCGCGCGGCACCGACAATTCGCTGGCGGTCCGCCGTCGCCACGTGCACGCTGGGCGATCATGAACCATCAGATCCGCGCCCTGCACACCGACTCGACCATCACCGTCTACCAGGCGTACGCCCCGGCGCTCGGCGTACCCGCGGCCCGCACCGGGCGCTTTCCCGCCGCCTGGAAGCGGGACCGCATGACGTGGATCAAGCCGTCCTTCCTCTGGATGATGTACCGCTGCGGCTGGGCCACGAAGGAAGGCCAGGAGACCGTTCTGGCGGTCGAGATCACCCGCGAGGGCTTCGACTGGGCCTTGCGCAACGCGTGCCTCTCCCACTACGCCCCCGGTCTCCACCCCGACCAGGCCACCTGGAAACACTCCCTGCGCCGATCCCCCGCCCGAGTCCAGTGGGACCCGGAACGCGACCTCCACCTCAACCCGCTCCCCCATCGCTCCCTCCAACTGGGCCTGTCCGGCGAGGCCTCCCGCCGCTACGCGGACGAGTGGACGGTCTCGATCACGGACGTCACCGACCGCGCGCGGGAGATCCACGCTCTCGTACGGGAGGGGAACGACCTGGAGGCGGCGGCCCGTCTGCTGCCCTCGGAACGGCCCTACCCCGCGGGCGATGACCTCTTGGCGCACCTTCGGGCGTGACGACGGACCCGGGCCGCCCTACGCCTCCGTCACCCCAGCCAGCGCCCCCACCGGATCCACGTCCGCCTCCCCCTCGGGCCACCAGTCGTCCGCGCCCGGCTCGCTTCGGTACGGGTACCAGCGGTTGTCGTGGCCGTAGCGGAGTTGGAGGGTGCCTTCGGGGTTCGTGAGGTGGTTGTGGTGGATCGTCATGCGGGGGAGGTCCGCCGCGGTCAGGGCGCCGCGGGCGCGGTCGAAGTGGCCCGCCGGGGGGTCCCAGGGGGATTCGAGGACCGTCAGGCCCTCTTCGCCGCCCTGGCGCCAGGCCGCCGCCGCCCGGGAGAGGTCGGCGGGGGTGCGCCCCACGGACCTGGCCAGTTCGGCGAATTGGCGGCTGAATGTGCGGCGGCCGGTGAGGCCGGGGTGCGAGGCGGCCAGGCGGACCGCGTCGTGCCAGGGGGACACGGCCGTGAAGGGGTCCGTGCCCGTCGTGAGGAACGCGTGGGCGCGGGCCGCCGCGTCCGTCACCAGGAACTCCAGCGCTGTCGGGTCCGGCGCGCCGGGCATGGATGGGAGGACCGGGGGTTCGCCCGCGTGCGCCGGTGGGGGGAGAGGGGCCGGGAGCGGGGAGCGGTACTCCGTGGCCAGGGCCTCTCGTGCCAGGACGCTCGGGAGCGCGGGGAGGGTGGGGAGGTCGGGGTCGGGGGTGGTCTGGGGCCGGGTGGTCGCGGGTGCGTGTGGGTCGGGCTGCCGGCGTGCCGTCGACTCGTGTTGCTCCGCCGCCGACAACCGCGTGTTCCTGCGCGACAGTTCGTCCAGGAGGTCCTGTTCCTCGCCGCCGCGCAGCAGCAGGAGCACGAAGGGGTCCGCGTCCAGGAGGCGGGCCGTCTGGTAGGCGAGGGCGGCCGCGTGTTTGCAGGGGTGGCCCCGGTCCGGGCAGGTGCAGGCGGGGGCCAGCTCGCGGGCTCCGGGCAGGAGCGGGACGTCGGCCCGGGTCGCCGCGTCGGCCAGGGCGTGCGGCATCTCCTTGTCGAGCAGTGCCGCGATGCGCGCGGGGTCGGTGGCCACGGCGTCGAGGAAGCGGTCCCAGTGCTCGGGCAGCATCGTCCGCAGGCGGATCTCCGCGCGGTACGGACGGGGGCGGCTGCCGTGGACGTACGCGACGATGCGGCCCGGGGCGACGGTGATGGTGTCGACCGCGCCCTCGCGCGCGTACGCCCGGCCGCGGGCGAGGCGGGCCTGGTCCAGGGCGCTGCCCTCCAGCGCGTCGAGCCACGCGTTGCCCCACCAGGAGGTGGCGAAGGGG
Source organism: Streptomyces sp. NPDC039462 (assembly GCF_055639375.1). Lineage (NCBI taxonomy): Bacteria > Bacillati > Actinomycetota > Actinomycetes > Kitasatosporales > Streptomycetaceae > Streptomyces > Streptomyces sp. NPDC039462. Next base: position 339,948 of record NZ_JBVKAO010000006.1, on the reverse strand, counting down.
GCGCCGGGGTCGGGGTTCGCGGGCAGGGCGGGGAAGACGCGGCCGCTGCCCATGCGGCTCGTCTCGCTCATTGCGCTGGCCCGGCCCAGGCCACCGCCGTGTCCTGCCGGTCCGCTCCGCGGCTTCATGCCGTCCTCCTCAGCGCCACGAGGTCCGCGAGCTCCGCGTCGGACAGCTCCGTGAGGGCCGCCTCGCCGCCGTCGCCGAGCACCGCGTCCGCCAATGCCTGCTTCGCCGCGAGGAGTTCGGCGATGCGGTCCTCGACCGTGCCCTCGGTGACCAGGCGGTGGACCTGGACCGGCTGGGTCTGGCCGATGCGGTACGCGCGGTCGGTGGCCTGCTCCTCCACCGCCGGGTTCCACCAGCGGTCGTAGTGGATCACGTGGCCTGCCCGGGTGAGGTTGAGGCCCGTGCCCGCCGCCTTCAGGGAGAGCAGGAAGACCGGGACCTCGCCGGACTGGAAGCGGTCCACCATCTCCTCGCGGCGCGCGACCGGGGTGCCGCCGTGCAGGAGCTGACTGGGGATGCCGCGGGCGGTCAGGTGTGCTTCCAGGAGGCGGGCCATCTGGACGTACTGCGTGAAGATCAGGACCGCGCCCGCGCTCTCCGACTCGGCGAGGATCGTGTCGAGGAGCTCGTCCAGCAACTCCAGCTTGCCCGAGCGGGGGCGGCCGGTGCGCGTCGTGAGCATGCCGTCCTTCAGGTACTGCGCGGGGTGGTTGCAGATCTGCTTGAGCGCCATCAGCAGCTTCATGACCAGGCCGCGGCGCGCCATGCCGTCCGACGCCTCGATGCGGGCCATCGTCTCGCGCACCACCGCCTCGTACAGCGAGGTCTGCTCACGGGTGAGGGTGACCGGGTGGTCGGTCTCGGTCTTCGGAGGCAGCTCCGGGGCGATGCCCGGGTCGGACTTCTTGCGGCGCAGGAGGAAGGGGCGGACCAGCCGGGCCAGGCGCTCCAGCGCCTCGTCGTTCTCAGCCGTCTCACCGCCCTCCACGAGGCGCGCGTGGCGGGCGCGGAACGCCTTCAGGGGGCCGAGCAGCCCCGGCGTCGTCCAGTCGAGGAGCGCCCACAGCTCGGAGAGGTTGTTCTCCACGGGGGTGCCGGTGAGCGCGACCCTGGCCTGCGCGGGGATCGTGCGCAGCGCCTTCGCCGTCGCCGCGTGCGGGTTCTTGACGTGCTGCGCCTCGTCCGCGACGACCAGGCCCCAGGCCTGCCCGGCCAGCTCGGGCGCGCTCGTGCGCATCGTCCCGTACGTGGTGAGGACGAAGCCGCCGGTGGCGTCCAGGCCCGCGAGGGTGCGGCCCGTCCCGTGGAAGCGGCGCACCGGCACGCCCGGCGCGAACCGCTCGATCTCCCGCTGCCAGTTGCCGAGGAGCGACGCGGGGCAGACGACGAGTGTCGGGGCGGGGTGCCTGCGGTGCAGGTGGAGGGCGATGACCGTGATGGTCTTGCCGAGGCCCATGTCGTCGGCGAGGCAGCCGCCGAGGCCCAGGGAGGTCATGCGGTCGAGCCAGGCAAGACCGCGGAGCTGGTAGTCCCGGAGGGTGGCGTGCAGGCCCGGTGGCTGGGCGAGCACGTCGAGGTCGCCCGTCACGCGCTCGCGCAGCCGGGCCAGCGCGCCGAGGGGGACGGCGGGCACGCGCTCGCCGTCCACTTCGGCCGTGCCGGTGAGCGCGACGGACAGGGCGTCGACCGGGTCGAGCAGGCCGAGGTCCCGCTTGCGCGCCTTGCGGACCATTTCGGGGTCGACGACGACCCACTGGTCGCGGAGGCGGACGACCGGGCGGTGCGCCTCCGCCAGCACGTCGAGCTCGGCGTCGGTCAGCGGCTCGGCTTGGTCGCCGAACGCCACCTGCCAGCGGAATTCGAGAAGCTTCTCGGTCTTGAAGAAGTCGAAGTTGTCGGCGGCGGTGCCGGGGGCCGGGCGGACCACGGCGGTGGCGGTGAGGCCACGGGTGAGCTCCCTCGGCCAGTGGACGGCCACGCCGGCCGCGGCGAGCCGTCCTGCCGCCGCGCCCAGGAGGTCGTACAACTCCTCCTCGCTGAGCGGCAGCACGTCGGGGCGCGGCCGCTCCAGGAGTCTGCCGAGCGGCGGCCACACGCGGGCCGCGCGGCGCAGCGCGAGCAGGGTGTCGACGCGGGCGCGCGGGCCGAAGTGGTCGGTGCCCGCCCAGAGTCCCGGCACGTCCGTCACGAGTGCCGGGTCGGCGAGGCTGTGCACCTGGACGACGGCGGCGGCCGGGGAGCCGCCCGCGCCGTCGCCGGTGTCGTCCGTGCCGTCCCGGCAGTACTCGCCCCCGTCGAACACTTCGTGCGCCCGCAGGTCGAGGCGGAGCGAGACCCGCACGCCGGCGTCCATTCCCGCGGCGACCTCGGCGGCCCACTCCCGCGCGCCCGGCAGGTGCTGCGGCGCACGCGCGGCGAAAGGCGCACCGACCGCGTGCGCGGCCGCGGGGGTGCGCGGCAGGGCGTCGACCACCGCGTCGACGAAGGCTCTGACCAGGGCGAACGGCTGCGGCAGCCGCAGCGGCCCGGGTCCCGCGAGCGGCACCGCGTGCGCCTCGGCGGGCAGCGCCGCGGCGATGGCCCGCAGGTGCGCGACGTCGGCCTCGTCCAGCGGCCCCGCCCGCCACGCGTCCATGTCCCCGGCGGTCAGGCCGGGCAGCAGCCTGCCCCGCGCGGCCAGGTGCAGCGCGTGCCGTGCGGCTGCGGCCCAGCAGGCCGCGGCGGGGTGCAGGTCCGCGGTGCGGAGCAGCAGCGACACGGCGTCGGCGACGGGCAGGAACAGGGCGGGGACGGTGCGGGCGCGGGCACCCTTGCCGTGCTTGCGTGCGACGACGAGGTCGCCCCGCGTGGCGCCGCGCAGCCCTTCCCGTACGCCCTCGGGCCCGGCGGCCTCGCCCGACAGCTCACCCTCGGGCCCGGCGGCCTCACCCGACAGCTCACCCTCGGGTCCAGCGGCCTCACCCGACAGCTCGCCCTCGGGCCCGGCAGCCTCGCCCGACAGCCCTCCCCCGCGCCCGGCAGCCTCGCCCGACAGTCCTCCCCCGCGCCCGGCGGTCACGCTCGCCGGCTCCGCCTCGGGCACCGCCTCGCCCGCCAGCTCCCCCTCCGCCACCGCCACGTCCGGAAGCTCTCCGCCGTCCGGCCGCCAGAAGGCGAGCCGTCCCTCCCGGGGCACCTCGGCCGGAAGGAAGACGGCGGCGCAGGAACGCACGAGAAGGGTGCGCCGAAGGGCGTGCCCCTCCTCCGCCGTCATCGCCACCGACATCGCCGCCTCACTCAGCCCCTGCTCACGCCACCTGTCACCCGTGCTCGCCACCCTAGGCGAGGCCACTGACAACGCGGGTCGAGCAGCTGGAAGGAAACTTTCCTAACAATTATCGTCCCGAGTCATTGACGCGCACATGCCGCATCGCCAGGATTCCCCGAGACGGCCCGGCACCCCCACGCCAACCGAGGAGACGGACATGCCTCCCACCCCCCGCGCCATGAACCCCCGCACGAGCAACTCCCGTACGCACAGGGCCCGTTGGGGCATCCCCATCGCCACCGGCGCCTCGCTCGCCCTCGTCGGCGGCGTGCTGCTCTGGTCGCCCGCCGAAGAGGCCGGCGCCTTCCCCGCCGCGGCGCCGAGGGCGGGAGCCTTCACGGCGGTCGCCGCGGGTGACATCGCCGAACAGTGCACCGCGAGCAGCAGCAGCTGCAAGCACCCCAAGACCGCGGCCCTGGTCAAGCAGATCAACCCGTCCTTCGTCATGACCATGGGCGACAACCAGTACGACGACGCGCGCCTGAAGGACTTCAAGAACTACTACGACAAGACCTGGGGCGCCTTCAAGAGCAAGACCCGCCCCGTCCCCGGCAACCACGAGACCTACGACCCGGCGGGCGCGCTCGCCGGCTACAAGTCCTACTTCGGCTCCGTCGCCTACCCCGACGGCAAGAGCTACTACAGCTTCGACCAGGGCAACTGGCACTTCATCGCCCTCGACTCCAACAGCTTCGACGACGACGAGCAGATCGACTGGCTCAAGGACGACCTCGCCGCCAACTCCAAGAAGTGTGTGGCCGCGTACTGGCACCACCCCCTCTTCTCCTCCGGAGGGCACGGCAACGACCCGGTGAGCCGCCCGGTCTGGAAGCTGCTCCAGGCGAACAAGGCCGAGCTCGTCATGAACGGCCACGACCACCACTACGAACGGTTCGCCCCGCAGAACGCCGACGGCAAGGCGGACTCCGAGGGCATCGTCGAGCTGCTCGCCGGCATGGGCGGCGCCAACCCGTACGACATCGAGGAGGTACAGCCCAACAGCCAGAAGCGGATCACCAAGACCTTCGGCGTCATCAAGCTGAACTTCACCGACACCGGGTTCTCCTGGAACCTCGTCGCCACGGACGGCTCGACGAAGGACACCAGCCCGTCGTACACCTGCCGCTGAGACGAGCGCCATGTACCTCGCCTCCACCGACGCGGTCGCCAAGGCCTCGGAGAAGTCCGAGGCCCGGCGCGGCCGCGTCGCGGGCCCCGTCCTCGCGCTCGGCGCGGTCAGCCTGGTCACGGACATCTCCTCGGAGATGGTCACCGCCGTCCTGCCGCTCTACTTCGTCCTCCAACTCGGCCTCTCACCCCTCCAGTTCGGTTTCCTCGACGGGCTCTACAACGGAGTCACGGCCCTGGTGCGGCTGGCCGGCGGCTACGCCGCCGACCGCGGCGGGCGGCACAAGCTGGTGGCGGGCGGCGGCTACGCCCTCTCCGCGCTGTCCCGGCTCGGGCTGCTGCTCGCGGGCGGCGCCACCGCCGGGATCGGCGCGGCGCTCGCCGCCGACCGCATCGGCAAGGGCGTGCGCACCGCGCCGCGCGACGCGCTCATCTCGCTGAGCAGCCCGCCCGACGCGCTGGGCCGCGCCTTCGGCGTGCACCGGGCGATGGACACGACGGGCGCGCTGCTCGGGCCGCTCGCCGCGTTCGCGCTGCTGTGGGCGACCGCCGACGCGTACGACGCCGTGTTCGTGGTCAGCTTCTGCTTCGGGCTGCTCGGGGTGCTGATGCTGATCGCGTTCGTGCCGGGGCACCGGGCACAGGCCGCGATGGAGCCGGTGCCGGGGAAGCCGGCGGCCGGTTCCGGCGCGCGGCGCGCCAAAGCGCTGGACCTGCTCCGCGTTCCCGCCTTCCGGCGCGTCCTCGTCGCCGCCGCGCTGCTCGGCGCGGCCACCATCGGTGACGCGTTCCTCTACCTCCTCCTCCAGCGGCGGCTCGACTTCGCGGTCTCGTGGTTCCCGCTGCTTCCGCTGGGCTCCGCCGCCGTGTACCTGCTGCTCGCCGTGCCGGCCGGGCGGCTCGCCGACCGCACCGGACGCCGCGTGCCGTTCCTCGCGGGGCACGTGGCGCTGCTCGGCGGCTACCTCCTGCTGCTCTCCCCCACCGACGGCTGGCCCCTGCTCATCGGCGTACTGCTGCTGCTCGGTGTCTTCTACGCCGCCACCGACGGCGTCCTGATGGCCCTCGTCGCCCCCGTCGTCGCCCAGGAGCGGCGGGCCAGCGGCATGGCCGTCCTGCAGACCGGACAGGCGCTGGCCCGGCTCCTCGCCGCGGCCGGGTTCGGTGCGGCGTGGACGCTGTGGGGCGTCGGGACCGCGCTGACCTGCGCGGCGCTCGCACTGACCGGGGCGCTCGCCGGGGCGGCCGCCCTGCTCCGTCCTCCGAAAGGCCGACATGACCTCGCCTCCTGACACCGGTGCGACCGGTACCGCCGATACCGCCGACACCGTCGGTACGTTCCGTTCCCTCCGCTCCCGGATCGTGGCCGTCGCCGCGGCCGCCGCCGTGCTCGCGGGCGTCGCCGTCGCCTACACCGTGCACGCGGCGCAGGACGCCCAGTCCGCCGACGCCACGTCGGAGTTCGGCCTCGACCGGGGGAACCTCTACTTCCGCAGCACGGAGGCGGGCGCGGGCCGCGTCGCCCGCCTCCCCGTGTCCGACAAGGCCGTCCCGGACGCGGCCCGCACCACCGGCGGCCCCTCCTGCGAGCGCTTCTACGCCGCCGCGGACACCGGCCTGTGCCTCCAGCGCCGCGCCGGGATCCCGCCCAAGTCGTACGCCGTCGTCCTCGACGCCGAGCTCCGCGAGAAGCGCCGCATCGCGCTCACCGGGATACCCAATCGGGCCCGGGTCTCGGCATCGGGCCGGATGCTGTCCTGGACGATGTTCGCCACCGGCGACTCCTACGCGGGCTCGTCCTTCTCCACCCGCACCTCGATCCTGGACACCCGCACCGGCTACCTGATCAAGAACATGGAGGAGATCCCCCTCACCCTCGACGGCCGCCGCTACCACTCCCCCGACGTCAACTACTGGGGCGTGACCTTCACCAGGGATGACAACGTCTTCTACGCGACCGTCTCGACCAAGGGCAGGACGTACCTCGTGCGCGGCGACATGAAGAAGTGGGCGGCGACCGCCCTGCGTTCGAACGTCGAATGCCCCTCGCTCTCCCCCGACAACACCCGCGTCGCCTTCAAGAAGCGGGTGCGGAAGGGGACCCGGGACCCCTGGCGGCTGTACGTCCTCGACCTCCGGACGATGCGGGAGCGCCCTCTCGCCGAGCGGCGCAACGTCGACGACCAGGCCGCCTGGCTGGACGACGACACCCTCGCGTACGCCCTGCCGGGCGAGGACGGCCGCAAACAGGACATCTGGTCGACCCCCGCGGACGGCTCGGGCAGGCCCACCCTCCGCGTACGGGGCGGAAGTTCACCAGCGGCGGTGCGCTGAGGCGAGGTGAGCGGAGGGCGGGGAAATTCGGATGCGTACGCGACCCAATTCCCGCACGATCGCGGCATGACCTCCCCGGACCGCACCACCACACCCGCCCGGACCACCACACCCACCCGCACCGTCGTCCCCACCCTCTTCCCGCCGCCCGGATACGCCCACGCCGCCGTCGTCGAAGCAGGCACCCGGCTCGCCTTCATGGCGGGCTCCGTCCCGCTGGACCCCGAGGGGAACCTCGTCGGGGAGGGCGACATCGCCCGCCAGACCGAGCAGGTCATCGCCAACCTCGACGAGGCCCTGCGCGCGGTGGGCAGCGACCTGTCGCAGGTGGTGGCCAGCACCGTGTACGTGGTCGGCGACGAACCCGCGGCGCTCAGTACGGCGTGGGACGTCGTCCGCGGCACCGACCTGCACGCGGGCCCGCACACCTCGACGCTGCTCGGCACGTCCTGCCTCGGCTACCGCGGCCAGCTCGTCGAGATCACCGCCACCGCGGTCGTCCCCGACGGCCCCGGTGGTCCCGGTGGCCCCGGTGGCCGGGACTAGCCACGGGACCTGCGTGCCAGGTCGAGTGCGTACTCCGGCCACCACTGGCCCGCCCGCGGCCCGCCCCGGCACGTGCCGTCGGACTCGCCGGGGCGCTTGACCCACAGGTAGGCGTCGAGCAGCGGCGTGCCGGTGCGGGCGGTGGGCGGTGTGCCGAGGGCGCGGCCCGGTGGGTTGCACCACGGCTGGCTGCCCGCGTAGGGGCCGTTGCCGTTGCGGCTGCTGTCGATGACGAAGTGTTTGTCACCGCCGAGTGCCGCGGCGAGCCGGTGGCCGTAGTCCGAACTCACCTGGTCCGTCTGGTGATTGGACACGTTCAGCGCGAAGCCGTCGGCCTCGGCGATCCCGGCGCGGCGCAGCGGGGCGACCAGGCGCTGCTCGTCGGGGATCCAGGCGGCGTTCCCCGCGTCGACGTACACCTTGGTGTTCGGCTGCCGCTTGAGGCGCTGGACCGCGTGGGCGAGCAGCTCGTACCGCTCGTCGGCGTCGGCCTGCGGGCAGCCCGCCACCAGCTGGGCGACGGCGTCCGGTTCCAGGATCACGTACGCGCCCCGGGTGCCGAGTCCGGAGGCGAAGTCGTCGATCCACCGGCGGTAGTGCGCGGCGTCGCGGGCGCCGCCCGCGGAGTGCGCGCCGCAGTCGCGGTGCGGGACGAAGTAGGCGACGAGGACCGCGGTGCGCCCCGCCATCGCCGCCGCCTCGACATGGGTGCGGACGACCGCGCCGGGATCTTCGTCGCTGAGCCAGACGGCCTGGGGGCGGCCCGCGATGCGTTCGATGAGGCGGGCGTCCTCCGTGCGGCCCGCCGCCTGCCACTCCGCGACCTGGCGGACCGCGGCGCTGTGCGGGTCGACCCAGAAGACGGGCTCGGCCGGGACGGGGTCGACCGAGGCGGGCTCGGCCGGGACGGGGTCGGCCGGCTCCGCGGACCCCACTCCGTGTGCCGCCGCGCCGCCGGTCACCGCCGCGCCGAGGAGCAGGGCAGCGGCGAGGGCCGCTCGGGTCAGGGTGCGTCGGGGTCGCGGGCGGGAACGGCGGAAGGGCTGCTGGGACACCGGGCGGCTCCAGTCGTTCGAACTGATCCGGCGCCGGCGGTGGTCGGCGCTTTCCCCGGAGTGTGGGCGATCGATGTGCCGCGGCCGGGGCCCGTCCCCGGCAGTTCACCCGGAAGAGCGGTCCGACGGGGGCCACCGGGTCAGGGCCGCCGGAACCGGTCCGTCGCCGCCGTCAGCGCCTCCGCGATGCCCCGCGCCCCCGCGTTGTGTCCCGCGTCGTCCACGAGGACGAGTTCGCTGCCGGGCCACGCCTGATGGAGCCGCCACGGGACGCCCAGGAGGTTGCCGAAGTCGAGGCTGCCCTGGACCAGTACGCCCGGGATGCCCGCCAGGGAGGGCGCGTCGCGCAGGACGACCTCGTCGCCGCCCAGCCAGTGGTCGTGGGCGAAGTAGTGCGTGACGGTGCGGGCGAAGCGGGCCCGGAAGTCCGCGTCCTCGTAGCGGGGGACGGACCTCGGGGGCGCGGGCACGAACGCCGTCTCCCAGTCCGTCCAGGCCCGCGCGGCGGCGGCCCGCACGGCCGGGTCGGGTGATTCCAGGAGCCGGTTGTAGGCGGCGGCCAGGTCGCCGTCCCGGTCCTTCTCCGGCACCGCGTCGCGGAACGCCCGCCACGCCTCGGGGAAGATCCGGCCGAGCCCCCGTGTCAGGAGCTCCACCTCGGCGCGGCTGCCCGTGGCGATGCCGGTGAGGACCAGTTCCGAGACCCGGTCCGGGTGCGTCTGCGCGTACCGCAGGCCGAGCACACATCCGAATGACACGCCCCACACGAGCCACCGCTCGACGCCCAGGTGGCGCCGCAGCAGCTCCAGGTCGCCGATCAGGTGCTTGATCGTGTTGACGCCCATGTCGGTGGCCGGGTCGCTCGCGGGCGGCGTGGACCGGCCCGCGCCGCGCTGGTCGAGCAGCACGATCCGGTACGCGTCGGGGTCGAAGTACCGGCGGAAGAAGGGCGTGCAGCCGGAGCCGGGGCCGCCGTGCAGGACCACGGCCGGCTTGCCGTGCGGATTGCCGCAGACCTCCCAGTACACGCGGTTGCCGTCACCGACGTCGAGCATGCCGCTGTCGTGGGGTTCGATGTCCGGGTAGAGGCCCATCGGGGCAGCCTAGATGCTGCCCGCCTCACTCCGCACGGGCGTTTCGCATCCGCCCGTACGCGTACACGCAGCCCGCGAGCGCCAGGTCGGAGAGGAGCATGAAGCCGATCGAGTACGAGTCCTTGGCGCTGTAGATGGCGCCCATGACCAGCGGCGGCACGAACCCGCCGAGGCCGCCCACCGCGCCCACGATGCCGGTGACGGAGCCGACCTGGGGCTGCGGGGTCACCTGGGAGACGAGGGCGAAGACGCTGCCGCTCGCGGTGCCGAGGCCCGCCGCCATGACCAGGAAGCAGATCGTGCCCACCGGATACAGGGCCGGATCGAATGCCTGCACGACGGCGAAGAGGGCGACCACCGCGAGGGCGACGGTGGTGACCGTGGCCGGGTGGAGCCGGTCCGAGAGCCAGCCGCCGACCGGCCGGAAGACGACGGTGACGAGCGCGAATCCGGCCGCCTTGGTCCCGGCGTCGGTGGGCGACAGGTCGTACCAGGTCTTCAGATACGTCGGCAGGTACACGCCGAAGGCGACGATCCCGCCGAAGCCGATCGCGTAGAGCGCGGACAGCTCCCAGGTCACGCGGAGCCGCCCGGCCTGCCCGAGGCGGGTGCCGAGGGAGCTGGTGGGCACGGGCCGGTCGGGGCGGTCGCTGATGAGGAACGCGGCGAGCACCGCAAAGGTGGCGAGCGCGATCGCCACGATGAGGTACGGCAGGTTGTCGCCGTGCTCGGCGATGCGCGGCGTGAAGTACCCGGAGAGCGCCACACCGCCCATGCCCATGCCGAAGACGCCGAGCGCGAAGCCCCTGCGGGCGGGCGGGAACCAGGAGTTGACCAGCGGGATGCCGATGGCGAACGTCGTCCCGCCGAGGCCGAGCAGGAAACCGACCGCGAGCATCGCGCCGAAGCTGTTCCTCGCCGGAATGATCAGCAGCACCGGGACGATGGTGAGCGCCGAGACGAGCGGGAACATCAGCCGGGCGCCGTACCGGTCGGTCAGGGCGCCGACCGGCACCCGGCCCAGCGAGCCGACGATCACCGGCACGGCGACCAGGAGGGACTGCTCGAAGGAGCTCAGGCCAAGGCGGTCCTTGAAGTCGCTGCCGAGCGGCGCCACCAGGTCCCAGGCCCAGAAGGTGAGCGTGAAGCCGATGGTCGCCACGGCCAGATTGCGATAGGCGGCGCCGGAGGGCCTGACCCCGAGGGCGTCGGAGGGCTGGGCGGCGGAGGTGCCTGAGGGGCCGGCCCCGGAGGTACCGGCAGGGTTGGCCGCGCGAGTCTCGTCCACGTCCTCACGCTAGGAATCAGTGCCGGGCGCGGCTCACTCTGCTGGGCCGTTCGGGTGCAGGCCCGCCTCGAAGGCCGCCGAGCGCAGCACCTCCCGCAGCATCGCGGGCGTGAGGCGCCCGGTGAACGTGTTGCGCTGGCTGACGTGGAAACAGCCGAAGACGTCGAGCGGCTCCAGCCCGGGGCCGCCCGCCAGCCGCACGTGCGCGCCGTGCCCGAAGGCCGGGCGCGGCTTCGGCACCTGCCAGCCCGCGGCCGCGAAGGCGGGCAGCGCGGCCTGCCAGCCGAAGCCGCCGAGCACGACCACCGACCTGAGCGTCGGCGCGAGCAGTTTCAACTCGCTCACCAGCCAGGAGCGGCAGGTGTCGCGCTCTTCCGTGGTGGGCTTGTTGGCGGGCGGGGCGCAGTGCACGGGCGAGGTGATGCGGGTGCCGTACAGCGTCAGGCCGTCGTCGGCGCTCTCGGCGGTGGGGCGGGAGGCGAGCCCGACGTCGTACAGCGCCGGGTAGAGGAATTCGCCCGAGCGGTCGCCGGTGAACATGCGGCCCGTGCGGTTGGCGCCGTGCGCGGCGGGCGCGAGGCCGACGAGCAGGAGCGCGGCGTCGGACGGGCCGAAGCCCGGCACCGGGCGCCCCCAGTACGTCCAGTCGGCGAAGGCGGCGCGCTTGGTGCGCGCGACCTCCTCGCGCCACTCGACGAGTCGGGGGCAGGCGCGGCACCCGGTGATCCGCTGGTCCAGTTCGCTCAGGCCTTCCATGCCCTCCACCGTACGTATGTCCTGGTCGGCGCCGTGTGCGGCTCTCGCCGTCCGCATGCCCTGGCGTCCGCTGTCCACACGCTCCGGGGCCCTCTCAGGTCAGCGCGGCGCCCAGCGCCAGGAACGCGCAGACGAGGACGGCGAGCACGGCGAGGAGCGGCCACACGAACCGCAGGTACCTGTCGTAGCCGACCTTCGCGAGCGCCACCCCGCCGATGGTCACCGCCGTCGTCGGCACCCACAGGTTCATCCAGCCGCTGGCCGCCTGCCAGGCGGTGACGACGACCGCGCGCGAGACGCCGGCGAAGTCGGCGAGCGGGGCGAGGATCGGCATGGCGAGCGTGGCGTGGCCCGAGGTGGAGGGGATCAGGAAGGCGAGCGGCAGGTTCACGAGGAAGACGATGACCGCGAAGAGCCCCGACGACGTGCCCTTCACCACCCCTTCGATGGAGTGCAGCACGGTGTCCGTGATCTTCGAGTTGTTCATGATCGTCGTGACGCCGCGGGCGAGCAGGATGACCAGGGCGGGCGAGACGAAGTCGGCCGCGCCCTGGACGATCGTGGAGCTGAGCCGCTGCTCCCCCATCCGCGCGACGAGCCCGACGGCGACGGCGGCGCACAGGAAGAGGGCCGCCAACTGCGGGAAGGACCAGCCGAGTTCGAAGCCGTACGGCCGCGCGTCGGCCTTGCCCGTGAGCGCGCTCGACCAGGGCACCACCGAGAAGATCATGAAGGCGAAGACCAGCGCGGTGGCGACGAGGACCGCCTTGTGCAGCCGGGTCAGCTCCGGCACCTCGTCCGCCGCCCGGCTCGTCCCCTCCGCCGTCCGATCGCGGTCCCGGTCGCCCGGCAGGAACCCGGACAGGGACCGCTCCGGATCCCGCCGGACCCGCTGGGCGTAGCGGATGACGTACGCGACCGTGACGCCGGTCAGGACGGCCCACATGGCGAAGCGGAGCACGATGCCGTCGCCCAGCGAGATGCCCGCGGCGGACGAGGCGACGCCCGTCGCGAAGGGGTTGACGGTCGAGCACAGCACGCCGACCCCCGCACCGAGGATGATCACGCCGACTGCGGTCATGCGGTCGTAGCCGAGGGCGAGCATGAGCGGCACGATCAGGCCGTAGAAGCCGAGCGTCTCCTCGGCGAAGCCCTCGACCGTGCCGAGCACGGAGAAGACGGCCATGACACCGGCGATGAGCAGCGCCCCGCGCTCGCGCAGCCGGTGCGCGAGCCGCCCGATGCCGCGGTCGAGGGCGCCGGTCGCGAACACGACGGTGATGAAAGCGCCGATGGCCAGCACGAACAGGAAGACGCCCGCGCTGCCGTACAGCGCGCCGACGTTGTCGGGCGCGACCAGCGAGGTCTTCTCGTCCTGGACTCCGTAGAGTCCGTTGACCGGCGCGAGGAACAGGTCGTTGAGCCGGTCGACGAAGGACTGCCCGGAGTCGACGCGGTGGTAGGTGCCCTCGACGGGCGCGCCGGAACTGTCACGGTCGTACTGCCCGGACGGGACGAGGAAGGCGAGCAGCCAGACGGCGAGGGTGACGACGGCGAGGACGGTCAGGGCGCTGGGGAAGGTGAACGTGCGCTTCCCGCGCTCGCCCGAGGGGCCTTCGGCCGGGTCCCCGCCGACCGGCGCGTGGCTGGTGCTCACGCGGCGCCGCCCGCCGTCCGGAAGTCCGCCGCGTACTCCCGTACGAAGGCGCACAGCGCGACGACGGTGTTGCGCAGCTCCGAGAAGAGGACGCGTTCGTTCGGCGCGTGCAGGTTGCACATGGTGTCCTGGGCGCCGAAGAGCAGGACCTCCGCGCCGGGCGCCGCCTTGGCGAGGCCGTTGACCAGCGGGATGGAACCGCCGGTCGAGACGTACGAGGCCTCGGTGCCCCAGGCCTCCTTCAGGGCGGCGCGTGCGGCACGGTAGGCGGGGCCACCGGTGGCCGCCTGGTAGCCGGGGCCTGCGGCGCCGGGCCTGACGGTGAGCGGGATGCCGAAGGGCTTGAGCGAGCGCAGGTGGGCGACGAGCCGGCCCTGGGCCTCCTTCGGGTCCTGTTGCGGGTGGAAGCGCAGGTTCAGCCTGGCCCTGGCGTACGGCACGACCGCGGACACGCCGTGGTCGACGCTCGGCGCGTCCAGGCCGATCACGGTGATGGCGGGTCCGCTCCACAGCCGCTCGCCGAGACTGCCGCTGCCGATCAGCGGCACCCCCTCGCGCACGCCCGCCAGGGAGCGGAACTCCTCTTCCGTGTACGTCGTGCCGGTCCAGTCCTCGCGTCGCAGCCCCTCGACCGCGACATCCCCGTGTACGTCGTGGAGGGTGCCGAGCGCCTTGAGCAGGACGAGCAGCGCGTCGGGCGCGGCGCCCCCGAACTCGCCGCTGTGGCGCGGCTCGTCGAGGGTGCGGACCTCGACGACCACTTCGCAGGCGCCGCGCAGTCCGGTGGCGAGGGTGGGGGTGCCGGGGCGGATGTTGCCGTGGTCGGCGATCACCATGGCGTCGCAGGCGAACCGCTCGGGGTCGGTGGGCGGGTGGTTCTCGAAGGCGCTGCCGTACTCCTCCTGCCCCTCGATGACCAGCTTGACGCCGACCGGCGGGCGGCCTCCGTAGGCCCGCACCATGCCCAGGTGGGCGATGACGTTGGCCTTGTCGTCCGCGACGCCGCAGCCGCGCAGGCCGCCCTCGACGGGGGTCGGCTCGAAGGGCGGCGACTTCCACAGCGACAGGTCGCCCGGCGGCTGCACGTCGTAGTGGCCGTAGAGCAGGACGGTCGGCGCGCCCGGCTCCGGGGGCGGGATCTCGCCGAGGATCACCGGGGCGGTGTCCGGCAGGTCGAGCCGCTCCACACGCGGGACACCGGCGTCGCGCAACAGCCCGGCCACCAGGTCGTGGGCCTGCTCGACCGGCTCGGGCGGATATCCGGGGAAGGCGATCGAGGGGATCGAGGCGAGCCGTACGAGGTCGGCCCGCAGCCCGTCCATCAGAGCGTCGGCGGTGGCTTCGAAAGACGTCATGAACAGCACCCCTGGGAGTCGTACGTCACGTTCGGACCGATTACCGTGATTCGTCCGGATTATGGGTGGCGGGGTTCAGCGGTTTCCGGACGGCTCGCCGGGAGCCCGGCAGGCCGCGCCGGAGCCGGACTAAGGTCGACACATGGCTTCGGAGACTTCAGCTACAGGGGGCGGCGGGACGGGCGGCGGCCCGGGAGGCGGTCCGGGCGGCGGTTCGGGCGGCGGTTCGGGCGGCGGTTCGGGCGGCGTTTCGGCGGGCGAGGGTTCGGTGCGCGTCGACAGCTGGATCTGGTCGGTCCGTCTCGTCAAGACCCGCTCGGCCGGCGGCGCCGCGTGCAAGGGCGGCCACGTCCGGGTCAACGGCGAGCGCGTCAAGCCCTCGTACGGCGTGCACGTGGGCGACGAGGTGCGGCTGCGGCAGGCGGGCGGCCGGGAGCGCGTCGTGATCGTCAAGCGCCTCATCCGCAAGCGCGTCGGCGCGCCGGTCGCCGTCGAGTGTTACGTCGACAACTCCCCGCCCCCGCCGCCCCGCGAGGCGGTCGCCCCCGCGGGCATCCGTGACCGCGGCACGGGCCGCCCCACGAAGCGGGACCGCCGCGAGATGGAACGCCTCCGGACACCGAAGGCCTGACCGCTCGGGGAACGGGCGCGGAACACGGAGAGGCCTCAGCAACACGCCGCGCACGACGGCGTGTTGCTGAGGCCTCTCCGCAGCTGATGCAGTCGACCCGTACCGCGCCGGCCGGGCACGTCACCGCCACAGGCGGGCGATGAGCTTCGCCGTCTCCTCGCGCCTCGCCCAGGCGATCCACGCCAGCGGCAGGATGAGGACCAGCGGCGTGGCCGCGTTCTCACCGCCGAGCGCGGAGACGGAGACGATGAACGCACCGATCATCAGCCCGATGAACGCCGTGGCGGCGACCGAGGAGAGCAGCGGGAGCAACAGCGCGATCCCGCCGAGCAGTTCCAGCGCCCCGATGGTGTACATCCCCGGTGCGCCCCAGCCGAGCTTGTCGAAGGCCTCGACGGCGGTCGGGTGCGCGATCAGCTTGGGCGCACCGCTCCCGGCACCGAAGAACACGCCGAGCAGCACCTGGAGGGTACGCAGGGTGATGCGGGCGCCACGGCTGCGCGTGGAGGAGGTGGCCGGGGTGCTTGCGGTGCTCGGAGTGTTCGAGGTGTGCAGTGGGGCGGTGGTGGCGGACATCGTGGTCTCCTCGGTGGGCGGGGCCTCAGGCCGTTGCGCTGTCACCGATACAGACCGGCCACCCACGCGAAACTCATCGCTCCACCAGGCACCTCACCGCTCCATCAGGCGGCTCCTCCTCAGCCCGCCGGGACCGCCCGCACCCAAGTGCCGTCCTCCGTGAGGTACTTGTCGACCTTCAGGTCCGCCTCCGCGAGCGCCTCCTCGAACTGTTCCGGAGTGAGCGGGCGGGCGCGGAAAGTCTGGGTCCATACGGCATCCGGGAAGACGTACTCCGCGCGCACCTCGTTCACGCCGTCTCCGACGGGCTCCGCCGAGAGGATCCGGACCGTGTAGCCGCCAGGGTCGACGCGCTCTCTCGGGAGGTTCGTGTGGTAGTCCGCGCCCTCCCGCTGGATCAGGACGCAGCCCTGGTCCGTGACGTGCGCGCGGCAGGCCCGCAGCATGCGGCGCCGCACCGCCGTGTCCCCGGTGTGCACGAGGAACGAGGCGAGCATCACGACCGGGAACTTCTCGTCCAGGTCGAGCCGCTCGATCGGGCTCAGCACCGTCCGCACTCCGCCGTCGAGTGCGGCGACCTTCTCCAGCATCTCGGGGGACTCGTCGACGGCGGTCACCCGGAAGCCGCGCTCCAGGAGCGGGCGGGTCACCCGGCCCGCGCCGCAGCCCAGCTCCAGAATGTGCGCCCCGGCCGGCACCGCGCCCGCGATGACCTCCGGCTCGTCCCCGACGGACAGGCGCGTGTACAGCTCGACCGCGCAGCCGTCCGGCGTGATCGCGCCGGGTCCCGTCCCCTCGTACCCCTCACGCATCTCCACGCTCATGCCCGGCCAACGAAGGCCGCCCCGCCCCCGTTCCCGAACCCCTCACGGCCCCGGCGCCTCCAGCGGGAACCAGCCATGTCCGCCGTACCAGTGGCCGCCCGCCCGCAGATGGTCGCCCACGGCCCTCTCCACCCTGGTCCGCCTGGGGAGTTCGGCCACGGGAAGGTCGCGGTCCCCGAAGACAAAGGCGACGGGATCGCCGTCCGCCGGCTCCGCCGCGCCACCGTCGGTCAGACGGAATCGCCGCTGGAAGCGGACGATGTTCGAATCCTCGGGCAGGTGGTCCCTCAGCTGCGGGTCGAGCAGCCAGGAGTGACAGACGGCTGTCTCATATCGTTCCTCCGGGAAGTGCCGGGCGAAGAACTCCCGCGCCAGGGATATCGACCGGTCGCAGGCCTCAGGCGTCAACGGCCCCCGGAAGTCGGTGATGTGCAGGCTCAGACAGGGGTCGCCCGGGCCCGCCGGATGCCCTGCGGCGGCGGCCGCGGCCCCCATGCGCTCGTCCAGCACGGCACGCTCGAACTGCAGGCGCCCCAACTGATACAGCTCGCCCCGGAAGTGCAGGCTGTGCCACCCCGTCGCGAGAAGGCCGCGGCCGCCGCGCGCCCTGCGGTGCACCGCCATGTGGCGTCCGAGGTCGGCGAGGGTGCGGCGGGAGACGTCGGCGGGGATGCCGCGTTCGCGATGGTACGCACGCACGTGCTCCAGCGCCGCCACGAACACGTACACGTAGAAGCAGCGCCCGAGCTCACCGCACGCCTCGGGCAGCGCCAGGATACGGCCGCTGCGGCCGACCTCCCCCATGTCGCGCACGACGGCGTCCACACAGCGGTCGAGCAGCCACCGCGCCTCCGGGTCGGCCCACAGCCGGCCGCGCAGCGCCACGAGGGGGTTGATGTCCTCGTGCGGCACGGCGAGGTCGAGGAGCACGTCCGGCAGCTCGTCGGCCTCCGGCAGCACCGCCTCGGCGCACGGCTCCCCCGCGCTCTCCAGCTCGCGGAGCCAGGCGGCGAGCCGTTCGTCGGACCTGAGCGCTTCCAGCACGTTCCCACCCTCTTTATCCTGTAAAGGAGGAGATGACCGCTCATGATGCGCACAGGCAGTGAACCGGTGACCGCACGCAGTCCGCTGCGGATGCGCCTGTGGTTCAGCGTATGGGGCCTTGTCTGGGCAGGCTTCGGCACCGTCGCCTTCGCCCTCGCCGGGAGGGCCGGGTGGGCGGTGGCGTGCGGGGTGCTGCTGGTGGTGGTCGCCGCCGATCTGGCGTGGGTCGTGCACCGGATGCGTCAGGGTGCGCACTATCAGCCGGGCAGGGACATCCCGCCCTACGATCCGCCGGACGCCCCCTAGCCCGGCCTTTCAGCCCCTCGCGCCGGGCGGCGCCCCTCCGGTCTCAGTCGTCGAAGCGGGCCGCCGCCAGGTACTCCGGCTGCGGGTCCAGGGCGGCCGCGAGCCGGAAGTGGCGGCGGGCCTGCTCGGGGCGTGAGGCGCGCTCGTAGGTGCGGGCGAGCGCGAAGTGCGCGAAGGCGTTGTCCGGCTCGCGCTCCAGGACGATGCTGAACTCCAGCTCCGCGGCGCGCAGTTGCGCGGCGGCGAAGAAGGCGCGCGCCCGCAGCAGGCGGGCCGCCGTGTTCTCGGGGTGGGCGGCGATGACGGTGTCGAGCAGCTTCACCGCGCCACGCGGGTCCCGGGCGGCGAGGAGCTGCTCCGCCGCACGGAAATCGATGACATGAGTCTCCGGGGTGATTTCGGGCACGCCGGGCTCCTTCCCTCGCTTCCCCGTGTCAACGCCCGCCGCACCCTCGCCTATTCCGCACAGGTGTCCCATGCGCGCAGGTGTCCCACGCGCGCGGCTGTCCCACGCGCGCGGGGCCGTTCTTGGCGCGCCGTGACGCCGCGGACGCGTCTGCCCGCAGCGGTTCGGCGGCGGGTGCGGGTTTGGTTGTGGTTGCTCGCGCAGTTCCCCGCGCCCCTTACGGGGCGCTCTCTCAGTCGTGGGCTCTTCGAGCGAGGTCCGTCCAGACCTCGGCGACCCGCTCCGCGAGGCCGTCCAGCGGGCCGTCGTTGTCGATCACGATGTCCGCGACCTCGAGGCGCTTCTCGCGGGTCGCCTGCGCGGCCATCCGCGCGCGGGCGTCCGCCTCGCTCATGCCGCGCAGCCGCACCAGGCGGTCCAGCTGCGTCTCGGGGCTCGCGTCGACGACGACCACGACGTCGTACAGCGATGCGAGGCCGTTCTCCGTGAGCAGGGGCACGTCGTGGACGACCACCGAGTCATCGGACGCGGACCGTTCGAGCTCGGCGGAGCGGGCGCCCACGAGCGGATGCACGATGGAGTTCAGGACGGCCAGCTTCTCGGCGTCGGCGAAGACGATCGCGCCGATCTTCGGCCGGTCCAGGGAGCCGTCCGGAGCGAGCACCTCCCGCCCGAAGGCCTCGACGACGGCAGCCAGTCCGGCAGTTCCCGGCGCCACCACCTCACGCGCGATCTTGTCCGCGTCGATCAGCACGGCACCGGACGCGACGAGCAGCCGCGACACCTCGCTCTTGCCGGCACCGATTCCGCCGGTCAGGCCTACTTTCAGCATGACCGGCAGCTTAGGGCCTGCCGAGCGGACAGGCCCCGGGCGGGCCTGCCGTCACGCGTCGCCCTCCCGCTCCGCGAGGAAGCGCTCGAATTCGCGGCCGATCTCGTCGGCGGACGGGATGTCCGCCGGCTCGGCGAGCATGTTGCCCCGGTCCTGCGCGCCCGCCGCCGCGTCGTACTGGTGCTCAAGGCCCTGGACGAGCGCCACCAGCTCCTCGTCGCCCTCCTGGATCTGCCGGTCGATCTCGGTCTGGGTGCGGTGCGCCTCGGTGCGCAGTCCGTGCGCGACGGTGGGCAGCACCAGGCCGGTGGCGGCGGTGATCGCCTCCAGGACCGTGAGGGCCGCGTCCGGGTACGTGGAGCGCGCGATGTAGTGCGGGACGTGGGCCGCGACGCCCAGCACGTCGTGACCGGCCTCCAAGAGGCGGTACTCCACCAGGGAGGCCGCGCTGCCCGGCACCTGGGCCTCGTCGAAGGGGCTGCGGTGGCCCGGCACCAGGTCGGTGCGGTTGCCGTGCGGAGTGAGGCCCACGGGGCGGGTGTGCGGGACGCCCATGGGGATGCCGTGGAAGTTCACGGAGAGGCGCACCCCGAGCCGCTCCACGATCTGCTGGACGGCCTTGGCGAAACGCTCCCACTCGACGTCGGGCTCGGGCCCGGAGAGCAGCAGGAAGGGCGCGCCGGTGGCGTCCTGGACGAGGCGGACGTCGAGCGTCGGCTCCTCGTACTCGCTCCAGCGGTCGCGCCGGAAGGTGAGCAGCGGGCGGCGGGCGCGGTAGTCCACGAGCCGGTCGTGGTCGAATCTCGCCACCACCTGCCCGGGGAGGCTGTCCGTGAGCCGCTCGACGATCTGGTCGCCGGTTTCGCCCGCGTCGATGTATCCGTCGAAGTGGTAGAGCATGACCAGTCCGGCCGACTCCTGGGCGAGCGCCATGTCTACGACGGCGAGGCCCTTCGGCTCCCATGCGTACAAACCCTGCGGATCAAGCACTGTGACCGCTCCTCCTCGTGTTCGTAACGGAGAACGCACGCGGAGACACGCGCATTCCCGCCACGCGCCCCGCACCTCCCTCTCGCCGACGGGCCGGCCACCCCTGGTCCATACCTTGACGCGCACATGCCCCGCCTCTACCTTCTCAACGTTCATATGCACACCTTGAGTTCACGTACAAGAACCCTCATGAACGCCACGCTCCCGACGGGAAGGTCACCCCCATGCGCACCCGACGAACCCTGCTGGCGACCGCGACCCTGCTCACGGCGGCGACCGCCTCCGCGACCCTGGCCGTCTCCGCCTCCGCCGCGACGCCCGCGCGGACCATCGAGGTCTCCACGGCCGCCCAGCTGAAGGCGGCGCTCACCGACGCCTCCCCCGGCGACACGATCCACCTCGCCGACGGCACGTACTCCGGGAACTTCAAGACCACCGTGGCCGCGAGCGCCGGCTCCCGCATCACGCTGACCGGCTCGCCGAAGGCGGTGCTCAAGGCGGGCGGCGGCTACGGCCTGCATCTGAACGGCGCCGCGTACTGGACGGTGAAGGGCATCACCGTCACCGGCGGCCAGAAGGGCATCATGATCGACTCCGCAAGGGGCGTCGTCGTGGACACCGTCACGGTCCACGGCCTCGACATGGAGGGCGTCCACTTCCGGAAGTCGAGCAGCGACGGCGTGATCAGGAACTCACGCATCCACGACACGGGGAACGACGGTCGCGGCATGGGAGAGGGCGTCTACGTGGGCACCGCCAACACGCTCTCCGACAAGAGCGACAACGTCCAGATCATCGGCAACACCATCGGCCCGGACGTCGGCGGCGAGGCGATCGACCTCAAGGAGGGCACGACGGGCGGCAAGGTCTCCGGCAACACCTTCGACGGCAGGGGCCTCACCGGCAACCACTACGACGACTCGTGGGTCGACGTGAAGGGCAACAACTACGTCATCGAGAACAACACCGGCAAGAACACCCTCAACAACGGCTACGAGACCCACACCCAGCAGTCCGGCTGGGGCTGCGGCACGGTCTTCCGCGGCAACAAGTCGACCCTGACGGGCGCGACGGGCGACAAACAACTGGCCATCAACGTCACGAACCAGAGCACCAACTGCAGGACGACGGTGTACGCGAGCAACACGGTGACGGGCGGCAGGGGCCTGACCAACATCCCGGTCACGCCATAGGCGGCGGCGCCCTGTCAGGGGCGCGGGGAACTGCGCGATCAGCCCAAGACATGCCGCAGACGCGACGGGACAGCGACCGGGCAGACGCGTCTGCGGCACTTCCGTGGTTGCTCGCGCAGTTCCCCGCGCCCCTGACGGGGCCCGCCGCCGCGACGGGGCAGCACAGCGGGCCCGCACCCCCGAAGGGATGCGGGCCCGCTGTGTTCAGCTACAACCGCCTAGAGGCGAGCCTCAGCTCTGGCCGCCGGCGAGCTTCTCACGAAGCGCGGCGAGCGCCTCGTCCGAAGCCAGCGCACCGGAGTTGTCGTCCGACTCCGAGGAGTACGAACCGCCGCCGCCACCGCTGGACGCGGCCGGAGCGGCGCCGGCCGGAGCCGCCGCACCCTCGGCCTCGGCCTGGGCGTCGGCCTCGCGGGACTTGATGACCTGAGCCTGGTGCTGCTCGAAGCGCTGCTGCGCCTCGGCGTACTGGGTCTCCCAGGCCTCGCGCTGGGTCTCGTAGCCCTCGAGCCAGTCGTTGGTCTCGGGGTCGAAGCCCTCGGGGTAGATGTAGTTGCCCTGGTCGTCGTAGGACGCGGCCATGCCGTACAGGGTCGGGTCGAACTCGACGGCCGACGGGTCGGCGCCGAAGGACTCGTTGGCCTGCTTCAGCGACAGCGAGATCCGGCGACGCTCGAGGTCGATGTCGATGACCTTGACGAAGATCTCGTCGTTGACCTGGACGACCTGCTCCGGGATCTCCACGTGGCGCTCGGCCAGCTCGGAGATGTGGACCAGGCCCTCGATGCCCTCGTCGACGCGCACGAACGCACCGAACGGAACGAGCTTGGTGACCTTACCGGGAACAACCTGCCCGATCTGGTGCGTGCGGGCGAACTGCTGCCACGGGTCTTCCTGCGTCGCCTTGAGCGACAGGGAGACACGCTCGCGGTCCATGTCCACGTCGAGAACCTCGACGGTGACTTCCTGGCCGACCTCGACAACCTCGGAGGGGTGGTCGATGTGCTTCCAGGAGAGCTCGGAGACGTGGACGAGACCGTCGACGCCACCGAGGTCCACGAACGCACCGAAGTTGACGATCGAGGAAACGACGCCGGAGCGGACCTGGCCCTTCTGCAGGGTCGTGAGGAAGGTCTGGCGGACCTCGCTCTGGGTCTGCTCGAGCCAGGCACGGCGGGACAGGACCACGTTGTTGCGGTTCTTGTCCAGCTCGATGATCTTGGCCTCGAGCTCCTTGCCCACGTAGGGCTGGAGGTCGCGGACGCGGCGCATCTCGACGAGGGAGGCCGGCAGGAAGCCACGGAGGCCGATGTCGAGGATGAGACCACCCTTGACGACCTCGATGACGGTACCGGTGACGATGCCGTCTTCTTCCTTGATCTTCTCGATCGTGCCCCAGGCACGCTCGTACTGAGCGCGCTTCTTGGACAGGATGAGACGGCCTTCCTTGTCCTCCTTCTGGAGAACCAGGGCCTCGATCTCGTCGCCGACCTTGACGACCTCGTTCGGGTCGACGTCGTGCTTGATCGAGAGCTCGCGGCTCGGGATGACGCCTTCGGTCTTGTAACCGATGTCGAGCAGGACCTCGTCCCGGTCGACCTTCACGATGACGCCGTCGACGATGTCGCCGTCGTTGAAATACTTGATCGTCTCGTCGATCGCGGCGAGGAAGGCTTCCTCGTTACCGATGTCGTTGACCGCTACCTGCGGGGTGGTGGCGGTGGTCTCGGTGCTGCTCGTCATGTGGGTTAGGGCTCCGGTACGGACATTGAAGTCGTAGGTACTGCAACGCCGGGAGCCGATTTCGCTCTGCAGAAGCCGGACAGCCTAGGAAGCGCGACTTCCGCGAAACGGAAGGCGCCTCGACAACCGAGGGGACATACAACAGACGCGAGCGCAGCCTGCTATGTCTGAGGAGCGCAGGCTCGCAGCGCAACTTGTAGCATACGGGGGCAGCCGGACAGGGTCAATGCGCGAAGGCGCACACCCGGGGCGTAACGCCGCATACCCGGCACAAAACCTGTCGCCTGAGGCCACACGGGCCGCACCGCGCCCCTTCGCGCCGAGATGTCGGCCAGGGCCGCGGAAGATACGGAAGATTACGACGATGGAGCCCATCATCCAAGAGTCCGCACCGCCGCCCGAGCCCGAGGCCACCCGGCGTGACGCCGATGTCACGGAGAGCAGTCGCGCCAACCGCGGCTGGTGGGACCGGAACGCCGACGAGTACCAGATCGAGCACGGCACGTTCCTCGGGGACGACCGCTTCGTGTGGGGTCCCGAGGGGCTCGACGAGGTGGAGGCCGAGCTGCTCGGTCCGCCCGAGGAGCTCAAGGGCAAGGACGTCCTGGAGATCGGCTCCGGTGCCGCGCAGTGCTCGCGCTGGCTGGTCGCGCAGGGCGCCCGCCCGGTCGCCCTCGACCTCTCGCACCGCCAGCTCCAGCACGCGCTGCGGATCGGCGGGAACGTACCGCTGGTCCAGGCCGACGCGGGAGTGCTGCCCTTCAAGGACGGCTCCTTCGACCTCGTCTGCTCCGCCTATGGCGTGATGCCGTTCGTCGCCGACCCCGTGCAGGTCCTCAAGGAGGTGCGCCGGGTGCTGCGGCCCGGCGGCCGGTTCGTCTTCTCGGCGACCCACCCCATCCGCTGGGCGTTCCCGGACGAGCCGGGTCCGGAGGGTCTCTCCGTAGCGGCCTCCTACTTCGACCGCACTCCCTATGTGGAGCAGGACGACGAGGGCAACGCCGTGTACGTGGAGCACCACAGGACGATCGGCGACCGGGTGCGGGACATCGTGGCCGGCGGGTTCCGGCTCGTCGACATCGTGGAGCCGGAGTGGCCCGCCTGGAACACGCAGGAGTGGGGCGGCTGGTCCCCGCTGCGCGGAAACCTGATCCCGGGGACGGCCATCTACGTATGCGTACGAGACTGAGCGGGTGATCCGTAACCACGCAGCCCTGGACCTTCCCGTACGTGACGCGCTGCCCGGTCTCTCCGCCGCTCTGGAGGGGCCGGGCAGCGCGGTGCTCTGCGCGCCGCCCGGCACGGGCAAGACGACGCTGGTGCCGCTGGCGCTCGCGGGCCTGGTCGACGTGCCGGGCGCCCATGACGGCGTACGTCGCGTCGTCGTCGCCGAGCCGCGCCGCATCGCCGCCCGGGCCGCCGCGCGGCGCATGGCGTGGCTGCTCGGCGAGAAGGTGGGCGACAGCGTCGGCTACACGGTGCGCGGTGAGCGCGTCGTGGGCCCGCGCACGCGCGTGGAGGTCGTGACGACGGGTGTGCTGCTGCAGCGGCTGCAGCGGGATCAGGAGCTGGCCGGCGTGGATGTCGTCGTCCTCGACGAGTGCCACGAGCGGCATCTGGACGCGGACACGGTGGCCGCGTTCCTGGTGGACGTGCGGGCCGCGCTGCGGCCCGAGCTGCGTCTGGTGGCGGCGTCGGCGACGACCGACGCGGAGGGCTGGGCGCGGATCCTCGGGGGTGCGCCCGTGGTGGAGGCGCAGGGCGTCGCGCACCCCGTGGAGGTCGTGTGGGCGCCGCCCCCGCGCGCGGTGCGGCCGCCGCACGGGATGCGGGTCGATCCGGCGCTGCTGACCCATGTGGCGTCGGTGGTGCGCAGGGCGCTGGCCGAGCGGGCCGGGGACGTCCTGTGTTTCCTGCCCGGGGTCGGTGAGATCGCGCGGGTGGCGGGGCAGCTGACGGGCCTCGGCGGCGTGGAGGTGCTGCAGGTGCACGGGCGGGCCCCGGCAGCGGTGCAGGACGCGGTGCTCGCCGGGTCGGACGGGCGGCGGGTGGTGCTCGCCACCTCCGTGGCGGAGTCCTCTCTGACGGTGCCGGGGGTGCGGGTCGTCGTGGACTCGGGCCTCGCGCGGGAGCCGCGGGTCGATCACGCGCGCGGGCTGAGCGCGCTGGCGACCGTGCGGGCCTCGCAGGCGGCCGGCCGGCAGCGGGCGGGCCGCGCCGGGCGGGAGGCTCCGGGGGCGGTGTACCGGTGCTGGGCGGAGGCGGAGGACGGGCGTCTGCCGCGCTTTCCCGCACCCGAGATCAAGGTGGCCGACCTCGCGGCGTTCGCGCTGCAGGCGGCGTGCTGGGGCGATCCTGACGCCTCCGGGCTCGCTCTCCTCGATCCCCCGCCGGGCGGCGCGATGGCGGCGGCGCGGGAGGTCCTCGTGGCGGTGGGCGCGGTGGACGCGGAGACGGGCCGGGCGACGGAGCGCGGGGCGCGGATGTCCCGGGTGGGTCTGCACCCGCGCCTCGCGCGTGCCCTGCTGGACGCGGCGCCGCGCGTCGGTGCCCGCCGGGCGGCGGAGGCGGTGGCGCTGCTGAGCGAGGAGCCGCCCCGTGAGTACGGCGACGACCTCGCGGGTGCGTGGCGTGCGGCGCGGCGCGGCCAGGACGCCTATGGGGCGCGGTGGCGGACCGAGGCCCGGCGGCTCGCCTCGGCGGCGCCCGGTGGACCGGCCGAGGTCGGCGGCGACGGGAGCGACGAGTACGTCGCCGGGCTGGTGGCGGCCCTCGCGTTTCCGGAGCGGGTGGCCCGGAGCGTGGGCGGCGGGACGTATCTCATGGCGGGCGGGACGCGGGCGGAGGCGCGGCAGGGGTCCGCGCTGTCCGGTGCGCGGTGGCTCGCCGTGGCCGTGGCCGACCGGCCGGTGGGCGCGGGGCACGCGCGCGTGCTTCTGGCCGGGCACATCGACGAGGACGTGGCCCGTAGCGCCGCCGCACCGCTGTACTCCGAGGGCGACGAGGTGGCCTGGGGCGACGGCGAGCTCGTGGCGCGGCACGTGGAGCGTCTTGGCGCCGTGGAGTTGACGGTGCGTCCTCTGAAGAAGCCCGATCCGCGCCTGGTGCGGGAGGCGCTTCTGACCGGGTTGCGGGAGGAGGGCACCGCACTGTTGAAGTGGTCGCGGGGCGCGCGGGAGCTGCGGGAGCGGCTCGCGTTCCTGCACCGCCATCTCGGGGCGCCCTGGCCGGACGTATCGGAAAACGCCCTCCACGCGCGCGTGGACGAGTGGCTGGAGCCCGAGCTCTCCCGGGCCCGGCGCCGGGCCGACCTGGCGGGGATCGACGCCGGGCAGGCGCTGGGGCGGCTTCTGCCGTGGGCGACGGGTGAGGCAGGGCGCCTGGACGAGCTCGCCCCCGAGCGCCTGGAGGTGCCGAGCGGGTCCAGGATCCGGCTCGACTACTCCGATCCCGAACAGCCGGTGCTCGCCGTCAAGTTGCAGGAGATGTTCGGGCTCGCCGAGACGCCGAGGATCGCGGGCGGCCGCGTACCGGTGCTCGTGCACCTGCTGTCCCCCGCGGGTCGCCCCGCCGCCGTCACCGCCGACCTCGCCTCGTTCTGGGCGTCGGGCTACCGCGCGGTCCGCGCGGACCTGCGCGGCCGCTACCCGAAGCACCCGTGGCCGGAGGACCCGGCGACGGCCGAGCCGACCCGGTACACCAAGGCCCGCCAGGCGGGACGGGCCTCCTAGGGGCGTTGACCGGTCTCCTAGGCGTTGACCGGCTCCGGTTCCGGGTCGTTCTCCGGGGTCGGCGTCGGGTCGCCGGGCCTGCGGCCGCGGGCCTCCAGCCAGAGGGAGAGGGCCAGCAGGAGGATGCCGAGGGTGAGGAAGCCCCAGGGGAGGTACGAGGTCAGCAGGAGGACGAGGACGCGCTGGGACTTGACCAGGTCGACGGTGTCCTTGATGTAGTCCTCGCGCATCTTCACGTGTCCGGAGAAGACGGTGACCTTGTCGCGGTCGCCCAGGAGCGTGCCGCCGCGCAGTTCGTTGTTCTGGATCTCCTCGCCGTAGACGGGCGCCCCGGTGGTCGGCTCGACCCAGAACTTGCGGACCGTGGTGTACCAGCGGGTGGTGCCCGTCTTGGCGAGGGACTCCGGAGTGATGCCTTTGACGGGCATCGTCTTCGGGAAGGGCACTTTGGTCCAGGGGATGGTCTGCTCGAAGTAGTAGACCTTCAGGCCGCGGAAGTCCTGGGTGCCCTTGTAGTGGATGGGCCGGGTGATGCGGGCCTGCGCGTCGAAGTACTCGTAGTCCCGCTTCTCGGTCAGGAAGGGCCACTTGAACTCGATGCCCTCGCGTTTGACCCGGTCTCCGTCGACCGCCTCTCCCGTGGCGTGCACGGGTTCCTGGCTGTGCGCGTCGAAGATGTAGCGCTCGGGGATCTTGGAGACCATCTTGCCCTTGTCGTCCTGGACGTAGGAGAGGGCGTCCCAGACGACGACGTCGCGGGACGAGTCCCCGTCGTTCCTCTCGATCTTCTCGGAGGCCTCCACGTTGCCCTTGAGGGTCTGCACGATGGTGACCTTGTCGATCCTCTTGGCCTTCATGGAGCCGTAGTCGATGAGGGTCGGGTCGTCCGCCTCCAGGACCGTCTCCTGGTACTGGCTCGGCGGGATCTTCGCGAGCCGCGGGAAGGCGTACCAGCGCATGAGCGGGGACAGGGCCGTGAAGAACACGGCGAAGGCGAGCAGGACGAGGCTGGCCTTGCGGCGCATCGCTGCGGCCCTCCCTACGTCTGTGGGTGCTTGGGGACCGTACGTCTAGGGGTGTTCGGGGACGGTGGTGAGGAGCGGCTCGGGGGACGTCTCGCCGGACGGGGCGCCGATCGCCGTGATCGTCAGGACCAGGGCGAGCGCGACGACGAGGCCGGTGGCGGCGGCGATGAGGGCACGCATGCGGGGCCTCCCGGTTCGGCTTGCGGCCAGAACTGATAGGGCGTCAGGGCGGGCACCGTAGCAACGGACGGGCGAGATGAGAACACGTTGCACAAACACCGACCGCCCCTCCGCCGTGGTGGCGGAGGGGCGGTCGGGATGTGCGATACCGGGCCCTAGGCGCTGGGAGACGCGCTCGGGGTGGTGCTCGGCGAGGCGCTCGCCGAGTCCGACGGCGTGGGTGTCGTGTCGGGCTCTGCCGCGTTCACCTTCAGCTCGACGGTGAGTATGCCGCCGCCGGCCGTGGCGATGCGCAGCAGATACGTGCCCGCCGCGTCGTCCGCGTACATCCTCGGCAGCTTCAGCAGGCCGTTCGCGTCGGTCTTCAGGCCCTTGAGCATGCGGATCGGCTTGCCGTCCGCGCCCTTGAAGTAGGGGCCCTTGTCGTTGGCCGTCGCGTCCGACGCCGATGTGACCATCATGGCGGAGGCCGCGACTCCGGCGGCGGCCCTGCCCTTGTACGTCGCCTTGACCTCGACCCGGTCGGCGAACTCCTTGCCCGCCTCGCAGACCAGCGGCTTGTCGCTGGTCCTGGCGAGCGCGTCGGCCTGGCGCGCGGTGACCTCCGCGGTGAAGTCGACGCCGGGCACCGAGCGGCCCACGACCGTGGCCCGCACGGTGAACTTGCCGGTCCTCTCGCCCGCTTCGAGCACCGGGGCGGTGGCCTTGCCGGTGGAGCCCGTGGTGACGGTGACGCTCCTCGCGCCGCCGTCGAAGCGGGTGTCCGTGGCGCCGGCGATCGTGAACTTCACCTTGACCCCGGACACGAACGAACCCGACTTGGACAGCGCGCGCACCTCGACGCGCTCGGCGAAGGCGTCGCCCGCGGTCGCGGTGAGCGTGCCGGTCCCGGCGTTCGCCAGGTCCGCGACGCGGTCGGCCGGCGAGGGGCCGGGGTCGGGGCGGTCGGGATCGCCACCGCCGTTCGGCGGGTTGGGCTTGTTGCTGCCGCTGTTGTTGCCGCCGTTGTTGCCGCCGCCGTTGTTCCCGGGCTTCTCCTTCTCCGGCTTGGACGGCGGCGTGTACGACGGAGTGCTCGGCGTCGTCGGGCTCGGGCTGATGCTCGGGAAGCGGCTGTCGCTGCGCTCGTCGGGCAGCACACCCTTGCCGTCGGGAACCTCGTGGGTGCCCTTGCGGTAGAACTGCAGCCACGACAGGACCGTGTTCAGGTACTCCGTGGAGCGGTTGTAGCTGAGGATCGCCTTGTGCAGGTCGGCCTCGACGGAGAGGTCACGGTCGTTCGCGCACAGGTAGTGGGCGGCGGCGAGCGCCGCGTCGTAGATGTTGTTGGGGTCCTTCTTGCCGTCGTTGTTGCCGTCCCGGCCCGAGGTGGCCCACGTCGACGGGATGAACTGCATCGGCCCGACCGCGCGGTCGTGCGTCACGTCACCGTCGTACGCGCCCTTGTCGGTGTCGGTGATCTTCGCGAAGCCGTTGCCGTTCAGGACCGGGCCGAGGATCGGCTTGAGCGTGGTGCCGCTCGCGTCGACGCGGCCGCCGCGGGCGTGGCCCGACTCGACCTTGCCGATCGCGGCGAGCAGCTGCCAGGGCAGGTTGCAGCCGGGCTTGTCGGTGTTGAGCGCGGTCTCGGCCTTCTTGTACGCGTCGAGGACCGTGGCCGGGACGCCCGCCTCGGCCTTCTTGTCACCGCCGTTCGGCGGGACGGGGCTCTGCAGGGGAGGCAGGTCGGTGTAGTACGGGGAGTCGCCGGTCGCGGAGTCACCGGACGGCGGCGGGGTGTCGGAAGCGCCCGCCGCCTGCCCGTCACGCGGTACGTCCGTCACGCCCGGGGCCTGCGACGCGGCGAGGGCCGCCACCGCCGCCGCGGCCACCGCGGCGGTCACCGTTCCTCTGCGCAGCCGCCTGCCGATTACCGGCGCCATGACCGAGCCACCCCTCCCCTTTTGACGACTGTTGCGCGCCGCCCCCACCCTCGTGCGGGCTTTCCCGCACGGACACGCCTACCTTCGCACGCACGTACACCCAGTGGGTCGGCTCAGGCGACACTACGACAACTTGGCACGACCAGGCACCCGTTCGTGCCCGGTTTTTACCAGTTGGCCAAGACGCCGCGACAGCTCTGTTACGCGGCGGGGTCCGGGTCGTCGTCCTCAGCGGGCGCCGAGCCGTCCGGAACCTCGCTGATCTCGCTCTCCGGGGTCAGCTCCTGGCCGATCGCCCGGCCCTTGTGGAGGCCACGGTGCACGGCCTGCGCGATGCGCTCGATGGTCCGTACGCCGTACGCCATCGTCGGGTTGTCGTGCGAGAGGACGACGATGCGGTAGGTGCGGCCGCCGCCGGTGAAGACGCCGACGCTGTGGACGCGCCAGCCGTGCGTGGCCCGCGGCAGCCAGCCGTTCTTGAGGTGGGCCCGGACGCCGCGGGGCATTCCCGCGGGCACCCCCCAGCGCTGGTCGCGCCGCACTTCGGCCATCTGCCGCAGCCCGTACGCCCGCGCACGCGGGCCGAGAATCCCCCGCACCCCGGTCAACACGTCGAGCAGCCGCGACTGGTCGGCCGCGGTGGTGCCGGTCAGCCCCCAACGGCCGTACGTGCCGAGGGTGGTGGCCGTGGTGCCGACGCGGCGCAGGAAGCGGGAGAGGTAGCGGTAGCCGAGGTCGTTCCACAGGCGCTGCGCCGCGTGGTTGTCCGAGACGGTGATCATGGGGCGGATCCGTCGGCGCTCCCAGCCGGTGAGGCCGCGGCGCCACTCCTGCGCGCGGCGCAGCGCCGCCTCCATCACGAGGAGCTTCGCGACGCTCGCCGCGTCGTAGCGGCGCCGGCTCGCGAGTTCGCAGACGAGGCCGGTGCGGGAGTCGTGGACGGACACCGAAACGGTGCCGGCCCTGGACCACAAAGCCGCCCGGATGTCCTTGGACATCCGGGCGGCGAGGGTGGGGTCACGATCTGCGGTTCCTGCGGTGCCTGCGAGACCTGCGGTGCCTGCGTTGTCTGTCGTGCAGAGGTCCGCGCCCTGCAGGTCGCCGGCTGTGGCGGCGGTCGCCGGTATGGGCACCAGGAGGGCCGTGGTGATCGCCGCGGCGACAGCCGTCCGGCACTTTCGCAGGTGAGAGACCATGCGCTCATCCTGACCCCACGCTCGGCCGGGGGTCGCTTTGCCGGGGGCCACGCGAGTGAGGGGCCGCTGCGCTGGGCTTGAACGGACTCCACTGCGTGGGGGCAGGCCGCGGCGCGAGGCCACGGGGGTTGGACGGTTGTGTTGCGGCTGCGGCGCGTCGGTGGTTGCTCGCGCAGTTCCCCGCGCCCCTAAAAACACCCCCCGCACCCCGGCTCAACCACGAGACCCGGCCCCCGGCTCCCCCAGGGGCGCGGGGAACTGCACGACCAGCCACCGGCAACCCGCAGACACACACCGGCAGCCCCACGCACTCCCCCAGGGGCGCGGGGAACTGCGCGACCAGCCACCGCGCACCCGCAGGCGCACACCCACAAGGCCCGGCACTCTCGAGGGCGCAGGGAACAAGAGGGTGGCACCCGGCACCCGCCGGGTGAGCCCCGTTTCGCCGCCCGTCAGGGCTAGTGGGCCGCGGACTCCCAGTCGCGTCCCACGCCCACCGACACATCCAGCGGCGCCCGCAGGGCCACCGCCCCCGCCATTTCCCTGCGGACCAGCTCCTCCACCCGGTCCCGCTCCCCCGGAGCGATCTCCAGGACGATTTCGTCGTGGACCTGCAGCAGCATGCGGGAGTCGAGCTTCGCCGCGGTGAGCGCCCCGTGCACGTTCAGCATGGCGATCTTGACGATGTCCGCCGCCGTGCCCTGGATCGGCGCGTTCAGAGCCATGCGCTCGGCCATCTCGCGGCGCTGCCGGTTGTCGCTGTTGAGGTCGGGGAGATAGCGGCGGCGACCGAGCATCGTCTCGGTGTAACCCGTGGCGCGGGCCTCGTCGACCGCGCGGCGGAGGTAGTCCCGGACTCCGCCGAACCGCTCGAAGTACGTGTCCATCAGCGCGCGCGCCTCGCCCGCCTCGATGTTCAGCTGCTGGGAGAGGCCGAACGCGGACAAGCCGTACGCCAGCCCGTACGACATGGCCTTGATCTTGCGGCGCATCTCCGCGTCGACGGCGGAACCGTCGACGTTGAACACCTGGGAGGCGACCGTCGTGTGCAGGTCCTCGCCGGAGGTGAAGGCCTCCAGGAGGCCCTCGTCCTCGGAGAGGTGCGCCATCACGCGCAGCTCGATCTGGCTGTAGTCCGCGGTCATGAGGGACTCGAAGCCCTCGCCGACGACGAAGCCTCGGCGGATCGCGCGGCCCTCGTCCGTGCGGACGGGGATGTTCTGCAGGTTCGGGTCGGTGGAGGAGAGCCGGCCCGTCGCCGCCACCGTCTGGTTGAAGGTGGTGTGGATGCGGCCGTCCGCGGCGATCGCCTTGATCAGGCCCTCGACGGTGACGCGCAGCTTCGCCTGCTCGCGGTGGCGGAGCATGATGACCGGCAGCTCGTTCTCCGTCTGGGCGGCGAGCCAGGCCAACGCGTCCGCGTCCGTGGTGTACCCGGTCTTCGTCTTCTTCGTCTTGGGGAGGTTCAGCTCGCCGAAGAGGACTTCCTGGAGCTGCTTGGGCGAGCCCAGGTTGAACTCGTGGCCCGCGGCCGCGTGCGCCTCCTTCACGGCCTGCTGCACCGCGCCCGCGAACTGCTGCTCCATCGCCTCCAGGTGCGCGCGGTCCGCAGCGATGCCGTGCCGCTCCAAGCGGGCCAGGAGCGCGGAGGTGGGCAGCTCGATGTCGGTGAGCAGGTCGCTCGCGCCGACCTCCGTCAGCTTCTCGCCGAAGGCCGTGCCCAGGTCGAGGATGGTGCGGGCCTGCGACATCAGGGAGTCGGCCTCGGCCCGGTCGTCCTCCTCCGTGCCGAAGGCGAGCTGTCCGTCGGCGGCGGAGGCAGGTGCCAGCTCACGGCCCAGGTACTCCAGGGAGAGCGCGTCGAGGGCGAAGGAGCGCCGGCCCGGCTTCACGAGGTACGCGGCGAGGGCCGTGTCCATGGTGACGCCGTCCACCGTCCAGCCGTGCTCCGGGAAGACCCGCATCGCGCCCTTGGCGTTGTGCATGACCTTCGGCTTGGTGGGGTCGGAGATCCAGGCCGCGAAGGCGTTCTCGTCGGCCTCGTCCAGTGTCGCCGGGTCGAACCAGGCGGCCGCCCCGCCGGCGGCGGCCAGCGCGACCTCGGTGACCGTGCCCGTCCCGAGCTGCCAGGTGTCGACCGTGGCGAGACCGAGGACCGCCTTGCCGTGCTCGGCCAGCCACGGCGCGAGCTCGCCCGCGCCCAGCACCGCGCCGTCCAGCTCCACACCGGGCTCGGCCGGGGTCTGCTCGGCCTCCTCCGCGCCCGGGTCGACGGCGAGCAGCCGCTCCCGCAGCGAGGGGTTACGGATCTCCAGGGTGTCCAGGACCATCGCGAGCGCCGTACGGTCGTACGCCGCGCGCTCCAAGTCGGTGACCGTCTTGGGGAGTTCGACGTCGCGCACCATCTCGGTCAGGCGGCGGTTGAGCTTGACCGCCTCCAGGTGGTCGCGGAAGTTCTGCCCGGCCTTGCCCTTGACCTCCTCGGCGCGCTCGACGAGGTCGGCGAACGAACCGAACTGGTTGATCCACTTCGCGGCCGTCTTCTCACCGACGCCGGGGATGCCCGGGAGGTTGTCCGACGGGTCGCCGCGAAGCGCCGCGAAGTCGGGGTACTGGCTGGGGGTGAGGCCGTACTTCTCGAAGACCTTCTCCGGGGTGAAGCGCGTCAGCTCCGAGACGCCCTTCGTCGGATACAGCACCGTCACGTGGTCGGTGATCAGCTGGAAGGAGTCACGGTCGCCCGTGACGATCAGCACGTCGAAGCCGGCCGCCTCCGCCTGCGTGGCCAGCGTCGCGATGACGTCGTCCGCCTCGAAGCCGTCCACCGCGAAGCGCACCGCGTGCATCGCGTCGAGCATCTCGCCGATCAGCTCGACCTGCCCCTTGAACTCGTCCGGGGTCTTGGAGCGATTCGCCTTGTACTCCGGGAACTCCTCGGAGCGCCACGTCTTGCGCGACACGTCGAACGCCACCGCGAAGTGCGTGGGCGCCTCGTCGCGCAGCGTGTTCGCCAGCATCGACGCGAAGCCGTAGATCGCGTTCGTCGGCTGGCCCGTCGCCGTCGTGAAATTCTCCGCGGGCAGCGCGAAGAACGCCCGGTACGCCAAGGAGTGCCCGTCCATGAGCATCAGGCGCGGGCGCTGCTCACCGCCCGCCGTCCTGCCCTTCGTCGCCGCGGTCTCGGACTTCTTCTTCGATGCTGTTTCTGCCACGTCCCCGATCCTGCCACGCCCCACTGACAGTCCGGTCCCACGCGGCCCCACCCCCCGGCGTTGTCACCGTCGCGTGGGAGGATCGGAGACGTAGCTCACGTACGTGCTCGAAGGGGAGCCGACCATGGCAAGCAAGCCGCCCAAGGGCGATCCGGTCCAGGACGCGCCGCAGGTCGCCGAGGTCCAGCACGCGGCCGCGGGACTGCCCGCCATCGGTCACACCCTGCGCGCGGCACAGCAGCAGATGGGCGTGCGCCGCACCGCCCTCACCCTGCTCCGCGTCAATCAGAAGGACGGCTTCGACTGCCCCGGCTGCGCCTGGCCCGAGCCGGACCACCGCCACAAGGCGGAGTTCTGCGAGAACGGCGCGAAGGCCGTCGCCGAGGAAGCCACGCTGCGCCGCGTCACCCCCGACTTCTTCGCCGCGCACCCCGTCGCCGACCTCGCCACCCGCAGTGGGTACTGGCTGGGACAGCAGGGCCGCATCACCCACCCCATGTACCTCGCGGAGGACGCCGAGCGGTACGAGCCGGTCTCCTGGGAGCGCGCCTTCGACATCATCGCCGAGGAGATCGCGGCGCTCGACTCCCCCGACGAGTCCGTCTTCTACACCTCGGGCCGCACCAGCAACGAAGCGGCGTTCCTGTACCAGCTCTTCGCCCGCGAGCTCGGCACGAACAACCTCCCCGACTGTTCGAACATGTGCCACGAGTCGTCCGGCTCGGCGCTCACCGAGACGATCGGTGTCGGCAAGGGCAGCGTCCTCCTGGAGGACCTCTACAAGTCGGACCTGATCATCGTCGCCGGGCAGAATCCGGGCACGAACCACCCGCGCATGCTCTCCGCCCTGGAGAAGGCCAAGAACAACGGCGCGAAGATCATCACGGTCAACCCGCTGCCCGAGGCCGGCCTGGAGCGCTTCAAGAACCCGCAGACCGCACAGGGCATGCTCAAGGGCACCGCCCTCACCGACCTCTTCCTGCAGATCCGCCTCGGCGGCGACCAGGCCCTCTTCCGCCTCCTCAACAAACTCATCCTGGAGACCGAGGGCGCCGTCGACGAGGAGTTCGTCCGCGAACACACCCACGGCTACGAAGAGTTCGTCCGGGCCGCGCGGGACGCCGACTGGGACGACACGCTGAAGGCCACCGGCCTGGAGCGCGACCGCATCGAGGAAGCCCTCGCCATGGTCCTCGCCTCGAAGCGCACCGTCGTGTGCTGGGCGATGGGCCTCACCCAGCACAAGCACGCAGTCCCCACCATCCGCGAAGTCGTCAACTTCCTCCTGCTGCGCGGCAACATCGGCCGCCCCGGCGCCGGCGTCTGCCCCGTGCGCGGCCACTCGAACGTGCAGGGCGACCGCACGATGGGCATCTTCGAGCGCCCCGCGCCCGCCTTCCTCGACGCCCTGGAGAAGGAATTCGGCTTCGCACCGCCCCGCCACCACGGCCTGGACGTCGTCCGCGCCATCAAGGCCCTGCGCGACGGCGAAGCGAAGGTGTTCTTCGCCATGGGCGGCAACTTCGTCGCCGCCTCCCCCGACACGGACGTCACCGAAGCCGCCATGCGCCGCGCGCGCCTCACCGTGCACGTCTCGACGAAGCTCAACCGCTCGCACGCCGTCACCGGCGCCCGCGCCCTGATCCTGCCCACACTCGGCCGCACCGAGCGCGACC
Source organism: Streptomyces sp. NPDC039462 (assembly GCF_055639375.1). Classification (NCBI taxonomy): domain Bacteria; kingdom Bacillati; phylum Actinomycetota; class Actinomycetes; order Kitasatosporales; family Streptomycetaceae; genus Streptomyces; species Streptomyces sp. NPDC039462. The sequence goes on along the minus strand of NZ_JBVKAO010000006.1, from coordinate 303,932 downwards.
TCCAGGACAGCGGCGAGCAGGTCGTCACCGTCGAGGACTCCATGGGCATGGTCCACGCCTCACGCGGCCGCCTGGAGCCCGCGAGCAAGCACCTGCTCTCCGAGCCCGCCATCGTCTGCCGCCTGGCCCGCCGCGTCCTCGGCAGCGCCTCGCGCACGCCCTGGGAGGAGTTCGAGAAGGACTACTCCGCCGTGCGCGACCGCATCGCGCGCGTGGTCCCCGGCTTCGAGGACTTCAACGCGAAGATCGCCCGCCCCGGCGGCTTCACCCTCCCGCACGCCCCGCGCGACGAGCGCCGCTTCCCCACCGCCACCGGCAAGGCCAACTTCACCGCGGCCCCCGTCGAACACCCCGCCGTCCCGAAGGGACGGCTGCTGCTGCAGACCCTGCGCTCCCACGACCAGTACAACACCACGATCTACGGCCTCGACGACCGCTACCGCGGCATCAAGAACGGCCGCCGCGTCGTCCTCGTCCACCCGGACGACGCCGCGGAGCTCGGCCTCGCCGACGGGACGTACGCCGACCTCGTCAGCGAGTGGCAGGACGGCGTGGAGCGCCGCGCCCCGGGCTTCCGCGTCGTGCACTACCCCACAGCCCGCGGCTGCGCCGCCGCGTACTACCCGGAGACCAACGTCCTGGTGCCGCTGGACGCCACCGCGGACACCAGCAACACCCCTGCCAGCAAGTCCGTCGTCGTACGCCTGGAACAATCATCGCTCGACTGAGCGTTTGCTCAGCGACAGGTGACGCGTGTGACGACGAACGAACGGAGCCGGGCCCCATGGGTGAGCAGCACAGCGTGAAGTTCCCGCAGGAGGTCATCGACGAGTACGCCTCGCTCGGGGTCGATCTGCCCTCCCTGTTCTCGGCGGGACACCTCGGCACCCGCATGGGCGTGCAGGTCCTTGAGGCCTCGGCGGAGCGCGTCGTCGGCACCATGCCGGTCGAGGGCAACACCCAGCCGTACGGCCTGCTGCACGGCGGCGCCTCCGCGGTCCTCGCGGAGACCCTCGGCTCGGTCGGCGCGATGCTGCACGGCGGCGTGCACAAGCTCGCCGTCGGCGTCGACCTGAACTGCACGCACCACCGCGGCGCCCGCTCCGGCCTGGTCACCGGCGTGGCCACGCCCGTGCACCGGGGCCGCTCCACGGCGACGTACGAGATCGTCATCAGCGACGAGCAGGGCAAGCGGGTATGCAGCGCGCGCCTGACGTGCATGCTGCGCGACGCCGGCCCGGCGGCCGCGACCGGCTCCGCGGGCGCGGCGGGCTGACCCGGGAGGACCCGGCGAACGGGGCGCCGGCGCGGACGGCGGGCGTGCGGACAAGAGCGCGCGGGCAGGGCAGGCGCACGGACGAGGGGCGTACGAACGACGGGCAGGTGCGCCGACGACGGCCACACGGCCGAGGCGGACGCCCGGCCAAGCCGGACACCCCGACGGCGAGGGCACGGACGAGGGCCGCGCGGACAGGGTGGACGCGGGCACTGTCGGAGCGTGCGGCTCCGGTCTAGCGTCGGCGCATGAGGCACCGGATATCGCTCTGTGCGCTCGCCCTCGCCACCGCCGTCGCCACCGGGTGCGGAAGCTCCGGCCACGACGGCCGTGACGGCCACGACGGCCACGGCCGTTCCGACGCGGCCCCCAGCCCCTCCCCCCGCACCACCTCCCCCGCCGACCTGTGCACCACGATCATCACCAAGTGGGCCCGGCAGATCTACGACTCGGGCGACACGACCTACGGCGATTACCAGTCGATGGGCCTGTCGAACGGGCAGTACATGATCCTGCGCGACATCCTGGACGCCGCACGCGCCGAGCGCAGGCGCGAATCAGCCGCCGCCGGACGGGAATTGATCGCGCATCAGGCCCGCGAGCGGTGCGCGGAGCGCTACCGCCACGGCGGGCCGAGCGGCGGGCCGTGGACGTGAACGCCATCGGCCCCGTCGAGCCGGGCGAGGACACCTACGACCGCGCGTCCGCCCCGCCGCACCCGGCCCGGCCGGACCCGCGCAGGCTCCGCCACCGCCGCACCGCACTCACCGCCGCCGCGGCCGCGGTCGTCGGCGCCGCCGGACTGAGCCTCTACCTCACCCGCCCGGAGCCCCCGCCCGCACCGTCCCCGCCGCCCCCGCCCTGGCCGTCGCAGAGCGTGTCGGTGACGTACACGGGCGAGATGTCGCGCCCCGCGGCCGGGGACCGGAACTTCACTTTCGCCGTGACCTTCACCCAGGAGTCCGGGCCGCCGGTGACCGTCCGCGGGGTCGGCCAGCCGTCCGCGGCCCTCTCGGTCAGCACCTCGCCGCCCGCCCCTTTCGCGGTCAAAACGGGATCACCCCGGAAGTTGATCATCAGGATGCACATTCGCGAATGTGGAGAAGTGCCACGGAATGCCGGACTCCCTTTCCTGGAAGTAACGCTGCGTAATACGCGCGCAAACGAGAAGCAGAGTTACATCCTGGGTCCGGAATACGCGAATGATCTTTCCGGCGCCCTCGCGGCCGCATGCCCTCGAACACCGCTGTCATGAGTGAAACAGCATTACAGTCCTGCAGCTTGCGCTGGGGATTCTCAGCATGCGGATACGTCGAGATCCACCGAACAAGGCCATATTCAGCCCCAACCGCCCCCCGCGTTCCAGCCCGGAATACTCCGTGGCATAACAAGAGCGTCACAGCCTTGGTCCGACCACTCCACCAAGAACAAAGCCGCCCTTAGAGTCACGGCCAGTCACCGCGCCCACCGGATTCCTCTCAGTTCGGTTCCGCGCTCGACTCGGCATCCCAACAAGGGACAGCCGTGCCAGGGGAAAGGACTGATCGTGCGTCAACGTTCGCTCATAGCCATCACCGCTGCACTCACCGCGGGGGCTCTCACCCTCACCGCCTGTGGCTCGCGCGACGACAAGGACGACGGGGACGAGGGTGGCGGCGGCACCACCGTGGTCATCGGCGTCGACGCGCCACTGACCGGCGAGCTCTCCGCGCTGGGCCTCGGCATCCGCAACTCCGTCGACCTCGCCACCAAGCAGGCCAACGAGAAGAACTACGTCGACGGCGTCAAGTTCAAGATCGAAGCCCTCGACGACCAGGGCCAGCCCTCGTCCGGCCAGACGAACGCCACCAAGCTCGTCGCCGACAAGGACGTCCTCGGCGCCGTCGGCCCCCTGAACTCCTCCGTCGCCGAATCGATGCAGAAGGTCTTCGACGACGCGAAGCTCGTCCAGGTCTCGCCCGCCAACACCAACCCCGCCCTCACCCAGGGCCCGGACTGGAACGGCGGCAAGAAGGAACGCCCGTACAAGTCCTACTTCCGTACGGCCACCACCGACGCGATCCAAGGGCCCTTCGCCGCCCAGTACCTGTACAACAAGGCCAAGAAGAAGAAGGTCTTCGTCGTCGACGACAAGAAGACCTACGGCGCCGGACTCGCCGCCACCTTCAAGGACGAGTTCACCAAACTCGGCGGCAAGGTCGTCGGCACCGAACACATCAATCCGGACACCAAAGACTTCGGCGCCGTCGCCACCAAGATCCGGAACTCGGACGCCGACCTCGTCTACTACGGCGGCGAATACCCGCAGGCCGGACCCCTCAGCAAGCAGATGAAGCAGGCCGGCTCGAAAGCCCCGCTCGTCGGCGGCGACGGCATCTACAGCGCCGACTTCATCAAACTCTCCGGCAAACAGGGCGTCGGCGACTACGCCACCTCCGTCGGCCAGCCCGTCGAAGAACTCCCCTCGGCCAAGGAGTTCATCGCCAACTACAAGAAAGCCGGCTTCAAGGAAGCCTACGAGGCCTACGGCGGCTACTCCTACGACAGCGCCTGGGCCATCATCGAAGCCGTCAAGAAGGTCGTCGACGACAACGACGGCAAACTTCCCGACGACGCCCGCGCCAAGGTCATCGACGCCATGAAGGGCGTCTCCTTCGACGGCGTCACCGGCAAGGTCTCCTTCGACGAATACGGCGACGCGACCAACAAGCAGCTCACCGTCTACCAGGTCAAGTCCACCGACCCGAAGACCGGCTGGAAGCCCGTCGAATCCGGCACATACACCGGGAGCAACTGACCCTCCCGGCCCGTAGCCCACACGACAACCCGCGCGGGGCGCCGCAGACAAGCGCCCCGCGCGGCGTCGCATCCGTCGCTCGAAAGACTCGGAGGACCTGCGGTGCACGAACTGCCGCAACAGCTGGTCAACGGCCTGCTACTGGGATCCATGTACGGCCTCATCGCCATCGGCTACACAATGGTCTACGGCATCGTCCAGCTCATCAACTTCGCCCACGGCGAGATCTTCATGACCGGCGGATTCGGCGCCCTCACCGTCTGGATCTGGCTCCCCGCCGACACCAGCATGTGGGCCGCCGTCCCCCTCATGCTCATAGGCGCCATCTTCGTCTCCACCACCATCGCGGTCGGCGCCGAACGCTTCGCCTACCGACCCCTGCGCGAAGCCCCCCGCCTCGCCCCGCTCATCACCGCCATCGGACTCTCCCTCGCCCTCCAGCAAGCCGTCTGGGCCTGGTACCCCGAGGCGAAGTCCGCCCGCTCCTTCCCCGAACTGCCCGGCGGTTCCATCCACATCGGCTCCGTCACCATGCAGCCCGGCGACGTCTTCCTGCTCATCGCCGCACCCATCTGCATGGTCGCCCTCGGCTACTTCGTCATGAAGACCCGCATCGGCCGCGGCATGCAGGCCACCGCACAGGACCCCGACACCGCCAAGCTCATGGGGATCAACACCGACCGTGTCATCGTCGTCGCCTTCGCCATCGGCGCCGCCTTCGCCGGCATCGCCGCCGTCGCCCGCGGACTGAAATACGGCCAGATCGACTTCCGCATGGGATTCATCCTCGGCCTCAAGGCCTTCACCGCGGCCGTCCTCGGCGGCATCGGCAACATCTACGGCGCCATGATCGGCGGCGTCGTCCTCGGACTCGCCGAATCCATGGCCACCGCCTACATCAACGACGTACCCGGCATGGACAAGCTCGGCGGCCAGTCCTGGGCCGACGTCTGGGCGTTCGTACTCCTCATCGTCGTCCTCCTCGTCAGGCCCCAAGGCCTCCTCGGCGAGCGCGTCGCGGACAGGGCGTGACAACCATGACCACACAGACCACCGCAGCCGACAGCCCCCGTCCGCACAAGGACAAGCCGGCCACCGGGCTCATCCCCCTCCCCGTCGGCCCCGCCCGCGCCCTCGCCACCGGCGGCGGCGTCCTCACCATCGTCTCCGCCTTCCTCGCCTGGACCTGGACCGCCCGGTTCCCCGGCGACCTCACCGTCTACGGCTACCCCGGCGGCCTCCAGTGGCTCGTCCTCATCGCCGGCGCCCTCACCACCCTCTACGGCCTCGCCTCCTACGGCACCAAGGGCCTGCGCGCCCTCGCCCCCGCCGGAGCCGACGCCGCCCTCAAATACGCCGCACTCGCCGCCTTCGCCACCACCTGGTACACGATCTTCGCCATCGCCAAGAAGCTCGGCGGACTCGCCAACCTCGAACCCGGCGGCTGGATCGCGGGCATCGCCACCCTCATCGCCCTCACCGGCGCCCTCGCACTGCCCTTCCAGCGACCGCACACCTACCCGGTCGACGAGGAGGACAGCTCCTGGGAACAGTTCAAGCACCGCGCGCGCAACACCAAGACGATCATCAAGGGCGCCTTCGCCGCGGACACCCCAGCCCCGCCCCGCAAGCTCAACTCGTACCTCGAGATCCTGATCATCATCGCGGCCCTCGCCACCGGCCTGCTCGTCTTCACCTACGGCATCGGCACCGAGTACGACGAACTCTTCATCGGGTTCCTCATCACCGTCGGCCTCGGCTTCGCCGCACTCGCCAAGGCGGGGCTCGTCGCACAGGTCTCCACGTACACCGCACGGCACCGCAACATCACCCTCATCGGCGCGTTCCTCGCCGCCGCCGCGTTCCCCTTCACCCAGAGCGACGACCAGTACGCCACCATCGGCGTCTACATCCTCATCTTCGCCACCGTCGCCCTCGGCCTGAACATCGTCGTCGGCCTCGCGGGCCTCCTCGACCTCGGATACGTCGCCTTCCTCGGCGTCGGCGCCTACGCCGCGTCCATGGTCTCCGGATCCCCCGCCTCACCCTTCGACGTCCACCTGCCGTTCTGGGCCGCCATCCTCGTCGGCGCCGGCGCGTCCCTCGTCTTCGGCGTCCTCATCGGCGCCCCCACCCTCCGGCTGCGCGGCGACTACCTCGCCATCGTCACCCTCGGCTTCGGCGAGATCTTCCGCATCGCCGCCAACAACTCCGACGGCTCCTCCGGACCCGACATCACCAACGGCTCCAACGGCATCTCCTCCGTCCCGAACCTGAAGATCTTCGGCTTCGACTTCGGACTCGAACACAGCATCGCGGGCTTCACCATCGGCCGGTTCGCCAACTACTTCTTCCTGATGCTCCTCATCACCCTCGTGGTGGTCCTCGTCTTCCGCCGCAGCGGGGACTCCCGCATCGGCCGCGCCTGGGTCGCCATCCGCGAGGACGAGACCGCCGCACTCGCCATGGGCATCAACGGCTTCCGCGTCAAACTCATCGCCTTCGCCCTCGGCGCCTCCCTCGCCGGACTCGCCGGCACCGTCCAGGCCCACGTGACCTACACCGTCACGCCCGAGCAGTACCAGTTCGCCAACTCCGTACCACCCAACTCCGCCTTCCTCCTGGCGGCCGTCGTCCTCGGCGGCATGGGCACCATCAGCGGACCCCTCGTCGGCGCCGCACTGCTCTACCTCATCCCCAACAAGCTTCAGTTCCTCGGCGACTACCAGCTTTTCGCCTTCGGACTCGCCCTCGCACTCCTCATGCGCTTCCGCCCCGAAGGCCTCATCCCCAACCGCCGCCGCCAGCTCGAATTCCACGAATCCGAGCTCCCGCCCGGCGAGACGCCGCCACCCGCAGTCCTCAGCAAGACGGGGGTCTGACCCATGACCACGGACACGACGAAGAAGGACCCCACACCGGCCGCCCCGGCCGGCGAAACCGTCCTCGACGCCCGCGGCGTCACCATGCGCTTCGGCGGCCTCACCGCCGTACGCTCCGTCGACCTCACCGTCAACACCGGCGAAATCGTCGGCCTCATCGGACCCAACGGAGCCGGCAAGACCACCTTCTTCAACTGCCTCACCGGCCTCTACATCCCCACCGAGGGCGAAGTCCGCTACAAAGGCACCGTCCTGCCCGCGAAATCCTTCAAGGTCACCGCAGCGGGCATCGCCCGCACCTTCCAGAACATCCGCCTCTTCGCCAACATGACGGTCCTGGAGAATGTGCTCGTCGGCCGCCACACGCGGACGAAGGAAGGCCTCTGGTCGGCGCTCCTCCGCGGGCCCGGATTCCACCGCGCGGAAGCCGCGTCCAAGGCCCGCGCCATGGAACTGCTCGAATTCGTCGGCCTCGCCGAGAAAGCCGAGCACCTCTCGCGCAACCTCCCCTACGGAGAACAGCGCAAGCTCGAAATCGCCCGCGCACTGGCGAGCGAGCCAGGACTTCTCCTGCTCGACGAACCCACCGCCGGCATGAACCCCCAGGAAACCCGCGCCACCGAAGAACTCGTCCTCGCCATCCGCGACATGGGCATCGCCGTCCTCGTCATCGAGCACGACATGCGCTTCATCTTCAACCTCTGCGACCGCGTCGCCGTCCTCGTCCAGGGCGAAAAACTCGTCGAAGGATCCAGTGAGACGGTCCAACAGGACGACCGCGTCATCGCCGCCTACCTCGGCGAGCCCTTCGAGGAGAACAACAAATGACCGCACTCCTTGAGGTCGAGGACCTCCGCGTCGCCTACGGCAAGATCGAAGCCGTCAAAGGCATCAGCTTCAAGGTCGAGGCCGGCGAAGTCGTCACCCTCATCGGCACGAACGGCGCGGGCAAGACGACCACGCTCCGGACCCTGTCCGGACTGCTCAAGCCGGTGGGCGGCTCGATCAAGTTCAACGGAAAGCCGCTGCGCAAATACCGGGCCGACCAGATCGTGGCCCAAGGCCTCGCCCACTCCCCCGAAGGCCGCCACATCTTTCCCCGCATGACCATCGAGAACAACCTCCGCCTCGGCGCCTACCTCCGCTCCGACAAAGCAGGCATCGAGAAGGACATCCAGCGGGCCTACGAACTCTTCCCCATCCTCGGAGAACGGAAGAAACAGGCGGCAGGCACGCTGTCGGGCGGCGAGCAGCAAATGCTGGCGATGGGCCGCGCCCTGATGTCCCAGCCCAAGCTGCTCATGCTCGACGAGCCCTCCATGGGCCTCTCACCGATCATGATGCAGAAGATCATGGCCACGATCTCCGAGCTCAAGGCCAACGGCACGACGATCCTCCTCGTCGAGCAGAACGCCCAGGCCGCACTCTCGCTGGCCGACCACGGCCACGTCATGGAGGTCGGCAGGATCGTCCTCTCCGGCACGGGCAGCGACCTGCTGCACGACGAGTCCGTGCGGAAGGCGTACCTGGGCGAGGACTGACCACGCCTTCCTGGGCATACGAGGAGGCCCGCACCCCGATCGCAGGGTGCGGGCCTCCTCGTACTCGTACCACCGTCGCGGGCGGTCAGCCCTTAGACGCCTTCTTCTCCTCGGCGTCCTCGATGACCGCCTCCGCGACCTGCTGCATCGAAAGACGGCGGTCCATCGACGTCTTCTGGATCCACCGGAACGCGGCGGGTTCCGTCAGGCCGTACTCCGTCTGCAGGATCGACTTCGCCCGGTCGACCAGCTTCCGCGTCTCAAGGCGCTGCGAGAGGTCCGCGACCTCCTTCTCCAGCGCCTTCAGCTCCGTGAACCGCGAGACGGCCATCTCAATGGCCGGGACGACGTCGCTCTTGCTGAACGGCTTCACGAGGTACGCCATCGCACCGGCGTCGCGGGCCCGCTCGACGAGGTCGCGCTGCGAGAACGCGGTGAGCATCAGGACGGGGGCGATGGACTCCTCGGCGATCTTCTCCGCCGCGGAGATGCCGTCGAGGACAGGCATCTTCACATCCAGAATCACCAGGTCCGGCCGGTGCTCGCGGGCCAGCTCGACGGCCTTCTCACCGTCACCGGCCTCGCCGACGACGCTGTAGCCCTCTTCTTCCAGCATCTCTTTGAGGTCGAGCCGGATCAGGGCCTCGTCCTCGGCGATGACGACACGGGTCGTCACCGGAGGCACGTGCGACTGGTCGTCGTCGTCCGACGCGTCGGTGGGCTGGGGCGACTCGGGGGCGGTCACGGGGGGCTCCTCGTTGCGGGGCAGGCTACTGCTTGCCCTGAGCCTACCTAGCTCCTGTATGTTTAGGGCACGGCGGCTCCCCGTTAGCCTTCGTTCTGAAGGATGCCCCGGTAGCCCAGCGGTAGAGGCAGTGGTCTCAAACACCATCCAGCGTGGGTTCGAATCCCACCCGGGGCACTTTTCCTACGATTCGAAGGTCACGCTCCGGACCCGGATCCCTTCCTTCTCGTGAAGATCCGCTTGCCGCTGACATCCGTTATTCGCTGTCGTCCTCGCCGATGTGGTGGACGCGTACCAGGTTCGTCGAGCCCGAGACTCCCGGTGGGGAGCCGGCCGTGATGACGACCACGTCGCCCTTTTCGCAGCGGCCGATCTTCAGGAGCAGTTCGTCGACCTGGTCGACCATCGCGTCGGTGGAGTCGACATGCGGGCCGAGGAAGGTTTCCACTCCCCAGGTGAGGTTGAGCTGGGAGCGGGTGGCCTTGTCGGGGGTGAAGGCGAGGAGCGGGATGGGTGAGCGGTAGCGGGAGAGGCGGCGGACCGTGTCGCCGGACTGGGTGAAGGCGACCAGGAACTTCGCGCCGAGGAAGTCGCCCATCTCGGCGGCGGCGCGGGCGACGGCGCCGCCCTGGGTGCGGGGCTTGCTGCGTTCCGTCAGTGGGGGCAGGCCCTTCGCGAGGATGTCCTCTTCCGCCGCTTCGACGATGCGGCCCATCGTCTTGACCGTCTCGATGGGGTACTTGCCGACGCTGGTCTCGCCGGAGAGCATCACGGCGTCGGTGCCGTCGATGACGGCGTTGGCGACGTCGCTCGCCTCGGCCCTGGTGGGGCGGGAGTTGTCGATCATCGAGTCGAGCATCTGCGTGGCGACGATGACGGGTTTGGCGTTGCGCTTGGCGAGTTTGATGGCGCGCTTCTGGACGATCGGGACTTGCTCAAGGGGCATTTCGACGCCGAGGTCGCCGCGGGCGACCATGATGCCGTCGAAGGCGGCGACGATGTCCTCGATGTTGTCGACGGCCTGAGGCTTTTCGACCTTGGCGATGACGGGGAGGCGGCGGCTCTCTTCGTCCATGATGCGGTGGACGTCTTCGATGTCGCGTCCGCTGCGGACGAAGGAGAGGGCGATGACGTCGCATCCTGAACGCAGGGCCCAGCGGAGGTCTTCCTCGTCCTTGTCGGAGAGGGCGGGGACGGAGACGGCGACGCCGGGGAGGTTGAGGCCCTTGTGGTCGGAGACCATGCCGCCTTCGATGACGGTGGTGGTGACGCGGGGCCCGTCGACCGCTGTGACTTCGAGGGTCACTTTGCCGTCGTCGACAAGGATGCGCTCGCCGGTGGTGACGTCGGCCGCGAGGCCGTCGTAGGTGGTGCCGCAGAGGTGGCGGTCGCCTTCGACGCCGTCTTCGACGGTGATGGTGAACTCGTCGCCGCGTTCGAGTAGTACGGGGCCTTCGCGGAAGCGGCCGAGGCGAATCTTCGGGCCTTGAAGGTCGGCGAGAATGCCGACGCTGCGGCCGGTCTCCTCGGAGGCCTTTCGCACGCGCTGGTAGCGCTCCTCGTGTTCGGCGTGGGTGCCGTGGCTGAGGTTGAAGCGGGCGATGTCCATTCCGGCTTCGACCAGTGCCTTGATCTGGTCGTACGAGTCGGTGGCGGGTCCCAGGGTGCAGACGATTTTTGCTCGGCGCATGGTTCGAGCCTAGGGCTTACCGGCGGGTAGAGAATTGGTCGGGGGTGACTACTCAACAACCTTTATATGAAGGGTTATTGACAAGTGTTGAATTGTGCGGGGAGCCGCTCCGATGAGCGGCTCCGGGCGTCACCCGGGTACGTCCATGCGCTGCGTGCCGACGACCGAGAGCAGGCGCAGTGCCTCCTCGGACGGTGAGCCGGGGACTGCGGTGTAGATGACGACGCGCTGGTCCCGGTCGGTGATGTCGAGGACGTCGCATCTGACGGCGACGGTGCCGACCAGGGGGTGTTCGAAGGTCTTGCACAGGGTGGGCCGGTCGGTCACGTCGTGGGCGGCCCACAGCCGGGCGAACTCCTCGCTGCCTGCGAGGAGTTCCTCGACCAGGCCGTTCACCTCCGGGTCGTCGGGGTAGCGGGCCGCGGCCGCGCGCAGGTGCTGTGCGGAGGTCCGGGCGAATTCCTCGGCGTCCGAGACGCCGTACAGCCGCCGGCCCTGCCGGTAGGGGGTGAGGAAGGTGCGCCGGATGAGGTTCCGCTCGCGGGCGGGCAGGGCGGAGAAGTCCTCCATGAGGGCGGCCGCCAGCGGGTTCCAGGCGATGACCTCGTACGTCGCCGACAGGACGACCGCCGCGGCCTCCGGCAGCCGGTGCAGCAGGTCGACGATGCTCTGCCGCACCTCCCTGGAGGGTCCGGGCGGCGGGGCGGGGGAAAGTCCGGCCAAGTGGTTGAGGTGGTCGCGCTCGACGTCCGACAGGCGCAGGGCGCGGCCGATCTGGGCCAGGACCTCGCGGGAGGGGTGCGGGGCGCGGGCCTGTTCCAGGCGTGCGTAGTACTCGGGCGAGATGAAGGCGAGCTGTGCCACCTCCTCGCGGCGCAGGCCGGGGGTGCGGCGGCGCGTCCCTGCGGGCAGTCCCACGTCGGCGGGGGTGATCCGGGCGCGCCTGCTGCGCAGGAAGTCGCCAAGCTCTTCTCGTACTCGTCGGTCCACGGGTCAAGTGTGTACCGGCGCCGCCCCGCCCAGCCAGGCACTGCTGGTGCCTGGCTGGGCGGGGCGGCCGGGCGCAGGCTCGTCGGCATGAACAACGCCAGGAACAACGCCAACGCCGTGGGCCACACCACGAACGACACCATCAAGAACGACTCGTCGGACCCGTCCGCCGCGGCCTCGGGGCTGCTCGCCGGGAAGGTCGCCTTCATCACCGGGGCCGGCCGTGGCATCGGTGCCGCCGCGGCGCGGCTGTTCGCCGCGGAGGGTGCCCGGGTGCTCCTCGCGGCGCGCTCGGAGGACCAGCTGAAGGCGGTGGCCGAGGAGATCCGGGCGTCGGGCGGCGTCGCGGACCACGCGGTGTGCGACCTGGCCGACCCGGCGAGTGTGCGGGGCGCGGTCGACCGCGCCGTGGAGTTGTACGGCCGGCTCGACGTCGCCTTCAACAACGGTGCGACGGGTCAGCCGCCCGGCCCGCTGGACGAGTTGTCGGAGGCCGATTTCGACCATGTGTACGCCGTCAATCTGAAGGGCCCGTGGGTGGCGATGTCCGCGGAGATCGCGGCCATGCGTGCGACGGCGGGACGCGGGGCCATCGTCAACACGTCCAGCGTCGGCGCTCTGATGGCCAATCCGCAGCTGCCCGCGTACGGGGCGTTGAAGCGGGCGTTGAACAGTCTGACGGAGTCGGCGGCGGCCACGTACGGCCCGGAGGGGATCCGGGTGAACGCCGTCGCGCCCGGCACGACGCTCACCGAGTTGCTGTTCGAGTGGGAGGAGCGGTCTCCGGGCACGGTCGACGCGCTCAACGCGCGGACGCCGCTGGGGCGTGCCGCCGAGCCGCGGGAGATCGCCGAGGCCGCCGCGTGGCTGCTGAGCGACCGCGCCTCCTATGTCACCGGCGCGGTCCTGCGGGTCGACGGGGGCATGCTGGCCTGAGGCCCGTTCATGCCAGTCGCGGCGGCACGAGGGTGAAGCGGGCGTTGACCTGTGCGTAGACGTGCTGGCGTTGGGGTTCGAGGTCGAGGGGGGCTGCTTCCTCGGCGAAGTCGGGTGCGCCTCCGTAGGCGGCGGCGGAGCGCATGCCACCCATGGGGCCGCCGTAGCCGTGGACGGGGGCCGGTTGCTCGGCGCCGATGTCGGCGAGTTCGACGAGGGCGGCGAGGTCGGTGCCGAGTGCTTCGGCGTATTCGCGGGCGCGTTGGACGGCTTCGCGGACCGCTTGCCGGCGGGCGTCGCGGTGGGTGGGTGAGTCGGGGCGCAGGGCCCACCAGGGACCTTCGACGCGGGTGAGGTCGAGGTCGGCGAGGCGGGTGGTGAGTTCGCCGAGGGCGGTGAAGTCGGTGAGTTCGGCGGTGGTGTGGACGCGGCCGTGGTAGGCGCGGACGCGTTCGCCGCGGCCGTGTCTGGTGAGTTCGGGGTTGATGGTGAAGGTGCCGGTTTCGAGTGTGGTGACGGCTTCGCCGTAGGTCTTGATGAGGTCGAGGACGGTGGTGTTGCGGCGGGTGAGGTCGTTCAGGGTGTCGCGGCGGTCGGTGCCCCGGGCGGTGACGGTGACGGAGATGCGGGCGATTTCGGGGTCGACTTCGAGGTGCGCTTCGCCGCGGACGGCGAGGCGGGGTGCGTCGGGGGTGCCGTAGGGCGCGGGCGGCGGTGTGGGGGCGGTGGAGTCCATGGCGTCACTTTCGCACCGAGGCGCGGCACCGGACAGTCATCGGATCGAAACCTGGGGGGTCTGTTGCGGGGGTGGTGGCCGGGGTCAGAATCTACGCGCGTTACATGCATCACCCGCGTCGCACGCGTCATGCGCGTCGCACGCGTCGCTTCGGTCGATCGAGGAGTACGGATATGCCGCTGAACCGTCGGAAGTTCCTGGGTACGTCTGCTGTCACGGGTGTGGGGGCGGCGCTGACGGGCGCGGCCGTGGCCCCGGCGGCGCGGGCGAGCGAGTCCGGGAGGGGCGGGCGGCGCGCGAAGCGGTACTCGTTCACGGTGCTCGGCACGACGGATCTGCACGGGAACGTCTTCAACTGGGACTACTTCACGGACAAGGAGTTCGACGACAAGGACCACAACGACGTGGGCCTGGCGAAGATCTCCACGCTGGTGAACCAGGTCCGCAAGGAGAAGGGCCGTGGGAACACCCTGCTCATCGACGCGGGTGACACGATCCAGGGCACGCAGCTTTCGTACTACTACGCCAAGGTGGATCCGATCACGGCGAAGCACGGTCCTGTGCATCCGATGGCGCAGGCGATGAACGCGATCGGATATGACGCGGCGGCGCTGGGCAACCACGAGTTCAATTACGGCATACCGGTGCTGCGGAAGTTCGAGGAGCAGTGCGACTTTCCGCTCCTCGGGGCGAACGCGCTGGACGCGAAGACGCAGAAGCCGGCTTTCCCGCCGTACTTCATGAAGCGGCTGCGCACGCCGCACGGCCGGGATGTGAAGGTGGCGGTGCTGGGTCTCACCAATCCGGGGATCGCGATCTGGGACAAGGCGAATGTCCAGGGGAAGATGACGTTCCCGGGTCTTGAGGAGCAGGCGGCGAAGTGGGTGCCGAAGCTGCGGTCGATGGGTGCGGATGTCGTGATCGTGTCGGCGCACTCCGGCTCCAGCGGCACGTCTTCTTACGGTGACCAGTTGCCGTATGTCGAGAACGCGGCGGGTCTTGTGGCGGAGCAGGTGCCGGGGATCGACGCGATTCTGGTGGGGCACGCGCACACGGAGATTCCCGAGTACTTCGTGGAGAACAAGAAGACCGGCAAGAAGGTCGTGCTGTCGGAGCCGTTGAAGTGGGGTCAGCGGCTCACCCTGTTCGACTTCGACCTGGTGTGGGCGAAGGGCCGCTGGACGGTCGAGAAGGTCGGGGCGAAGGTCCTGAACTCCAACACGGTGGCCGAGGACAAGAAGGTGACGCGGCTCCTCGCGGACGAGCACAGGAAGGTCGTCGCGTACGTCAACCAGGTGATCGGTACGTCGACGCAGGCGATGAGCACGGCCGAGGGCCCGTACAAGGATGTCGCGATCATCGATCTGATCAACCAGGTGCAGAAGGAGACGGTGGCGGAGGCGCTGAAGGGCGGCGCGTACGCGGCGCTGCCGGTGCTCTCGCAGGCCTCCTGCTTCTCCCGCACGGCGCAGATCCCGGCGGGCGACGTGACGATCAGGGACGCGGCGGGCCTCTACCCCTTCGAGAACACCCTGGAGGCGCGGCTGCTCACGGGTGCGCAGCTCAAGGAGTACCTGGAGTTCTCCGCGCGCTACTACGTGCAGACCCCCGCGGGTGGCCCGGTCGACCCGGCGAAGCTGACGAACGCCGGGAACATCCCGGACTACAACTACGACGCGGTGCTCGGTCTGACGTACGAGATCGACATCGCGAAGCCGGCCGGATCGCGCATCACGAAGCTGTCCTTCGAGGGCAAGGAACTCGACCCGAAGGCCGAGTTCGTCCTCGCGGTGAACAACTACCGGGCGAGCGGCGGCGGGAACTTCCCGCACATCGCGGGTGCCAAGCAGCTGTGGGCGAATTCGGAGGAGATCCGGAACACGATCATCGGCTGGGTGAAGGCGAAGGGGACGGTCGACCCGGGCCGGTTCGCGTCGGTGGACTGGAAGCTGACCCGGGACGGCACGCCGGTGTTCTAGAGCCCCAGGCTCGTGAGGTCCACGCTGTCGGCGAGGGCCTGGGCGCCGGCGTCGTTGACGTGGAGGCCGTCGCCGCTGTCGTAGGCGTCGTCGATCCGGTCGGGGTCGGCGGGGTCCGCGACGGCGGCGGCGAAGTCCGCGTAGGAGTCGAAGGGGCTGTCGGTGCCGCGGATCCAGTCGTTGACCTCGCGGGCGACGGCGATGCCTTCGGGGGTGGAGTAGCCCTCGAAGATCGTGTCCTTGTAGGGGCCGACGGTGGTGACGGTCGCGGTGAGGCCCGCGGCGTGGATGCGGTCGGCGAGTGCGGTGAGGCCCGCGATGAGGTCGGCTGCGGTGGGGATGGGCGCCGGGTCGGGGTAGGCCTCCTGGCCGGGGATGCCGAGGTCGTTGAGGCCGAAGTGGATCAGTATGTGGGTGGCGCCTGGGGTGTCGAGGGCGTCGCGGTCGAGGCGGGCGAGGGCGCGTTCACCGATCTCGTCGGTGAGCAGGCGGTTGGCCGAGAGGCCCTGGTTGACGACCCAGCCGTGGTGTCCCGCGGCGCGGAGGCGGTCGTTGAGCAGGTCGGGGAAGCGGTGGTCGGTGTCGGTGGTGGTGCCGGTGCCTTCGAACCAGGAGTCGCCGAATGCGACGGCGATGCGGGTGCCCGCGGGGGCGAGGACGTCGGCGCCGCTGATGAAGTGGCGGGTGACGAGCTCTTCGAGGCCTTCGGCGCCGTCCAGGGTGGGTGCGGTGAGGGCGTTGCCGGGGACGGCGTAGCCGGTGCGCAGGGGGACGGCGGAGTAGGTGGAGAGGCCGGTGTCGTCGGGGAGCCAGAGGGTGAGGGCGAGCTCTTCGCCGGCGGTGACGGCTCGATCGATCGGGTCGCTGACGGCCTCTTCGCCCACGGGGATGGTGAACTCCGCGGCGCCGCCGAGCAGGACCGGTGTGCCGGTGCCGGTGTCGATGCCGCTGCCTTCGGTGCGTCTGGCGAGGTGGGCGCCGCCGATGTGGAGGGGTTCCTTGCCGTAGCGGTTGGTGAGGCGGATGCGGAGGGCGCTGCCGCCGCCGTCGAGGCGGATGATCTGGCGGACGGTGTGTCCGGCGAAGCCGCGGAGTTCGAAGAGGTCGATGGTCTCGTGCGGGCTGACGACGGCGGAGCGGAAGGCTGCGGTCCAGGAGGCCGTGGAGTCTGTGGTCATGGTCCTAACGAACCGAGCTACGGGGGCGGTTATTTCGGCGGACGACGTCTTTTCGCGAACTAATACGAAGGAATATTCGGAGGTGCCGGGGCGCTTGGGGGCGGACAATTCCACTCATGAATGAGGAACTTGCCGCTGCTCTCGCCCCGGTGCTCCGTGATCTCGACGCGACGTGTGCGGTGCGTCCGGTGGTCCGTGAGGAGCAGGACGACGGGATCGGTGAGTACGTGATGCTGTACGCGCCGGACGGCTCGGGCGCGGGGCTGGTGCATCGCTTCGGTGCGAGTGGGGCGGAGCGGACGGCGGACTTCGCGGACCAGGCGCAGGACTGGGCGGTGGAGGCGCTGTGTGCGGAATTGCTGCCCGCGGTGTGGCCGGAGTGTCCCGAGCACCCCGACTCGCATCCGTTGGAGGCCGGGGTGGTGAGGGGGGTGGCTGTGTGGTCGTGTCCGCGGTCGCGGCGGGTGATCGCCGCGGTCGGGGAGCTGGGCGGGCCCGTCAGTTCTTGAGGCGGAGCAGCAGCAGTACTTGAGGCGTATCAGTTCTTGAGGCGTACGAGGTTTCCGCGCTGTTCGCCGATGCGGCCGGCCGTGCCGGTGTGCTGCTCGGGGCCGTGGAGTCCGAAGGTGGTGAACGCGGTGCGGTGCGGCAGGGGGTAGCGGGTCCTACCGGTGAGGGTGTTGAGGATGGTGGCGCTGCGCCAGGCGGCGAGGCCGAGGTCGGGGGCGCCGACGCCGTGGGTGTGGCGTTCGGTGTTCTGTACGTAGATGTTGCTGCCGGCGCCGGTGATGGAGGGGTCGAGGACGAGGCGGTACTGCTCGTCGATGCGGGGGCGGGCGGAGGAGTCCTTGCGGATGTAGGGGTCGAGGGCGGCGATGAGCTGGTCGAGGGGGCGCTCGCGGTAGCCGGTGGCAAGGACGACGGCGTCGGTGGTGAGGCGGGAGCGGGTGCCTTGTTGCAGGTGTTCGAGGTGGAGCTCGACGCGGGTGGTGGCGACGCGTCCCGCGGTGCGGACGGAGACGCCGGGGGTGAGGACGGCGTCGGGCCAGCCGCCGTGCAGGGTGCGGCGGTACAGCTCGTCGTGGATGGCGGCGATGGTGTCGGCGTCGATGCCTTTGTGGAGCTGCCATTGGTGGGGGACGAGGCCGTCGCGTACGGCTTCGGGCAGGGCGTGGAAGTAGCGGGTGTAGTCGGGGGTGAAGTGCTCCAGGCCGAGCTTGGAGTACTCCATGGGGGCGAAGGCCTCGGTGCGGGCGAGCCAGTGGATCTTCTCGTGTCCGACGGGGCGGGCGCGGAGCAGGTCGAGGAAGATCTCGGCGCCGGACTGGCCCGAGCCGATGACGGTGATGTGGTCGGCGGTGAGCAGGGTCTCGCGGTGGTCGAGGTAGTCGGCGGAGTGGATGACGGGGACGGTGGGGGCTTCGGCGAGGGGTTTGAGGGGTTCGGGGATGTGGGGGGCGGTGCCGATGCCGAGGACGATGTTCTTGGTGTAGGTGCGGCCGAGGGCTTCGGCTTCGCCGTCGGAGTCGAGTTGGGTGTAGTCGACTTCGAAGAGGTCGCGTTCGGGGTTCCAGCGGACGGCGTCGATCTGGTGTCCGAAGTGGAGGGTGGGGAGGTTCTCGCTGACCCAGCGGCAGTAGGCGTCGTATTCGGCGCGCTGGATGTGGAAGCGCTCGGCGAAGTAGAAGGGGAAGAGCCGCTCGCGGGTCTTGAGGTAGTTGAGGAAGGACCAGGGGTTGGCGGGGTCGGCGAGGGTGACGAGGTCGGCGAGGAAGGGGACTTGGAGGGTGGCGCCGTCGATGAGGAGTCCGGGGTGCCAGTGGAAGGCGGGCTGTTGTTCGTAGAAGGCGGTGTCGAGGTCGCCCAGGGGGTGGGCGAGGGCGGCGAGGGAGAGGTTGAAGGGGCCGATGCCGATGCCGACGAGGTCGCGGGGGTCTTCGGGGGTGGTGAGCGGCCGGGGGCCGGGGTGGTCGGGGGTGCCGGTCATCGGGGGGTGGT
This sequence comes from Streptomyces sp. NPDC039462, assembly GCF_055639375.1. Taxonomy (NCBI): domain Bacteria; kingdom Bacillati; phylum Actinomycetota; class Actinomycetes; order Kitasatosporales; family Streptomycetaceae; genus Streptomyces; species Streptomyces sp. NPDC039462. The sequence goes on along the minus strand of NZ_JBVKAO010000006.1, from coordinate 285,184 downwards.
TCCTTCCACGAGCTTGAGGAGCGCGGTCAGGTCTTCGGGCCGGGTGTGCGGGTTGAGGAGGGTGGCCTTGAGCCAGCGGCGGCCGTCGAGGTCGGCGCGGCCGAGTACGGCGGTGCCTTCGGTGAGCAGCCGCCTTCGTACGTGGGCGATGTGGTCGTCGGTGGCGTCCGCGGGGCGGAACAGGACGGTGCTGATGGTGGGGGTGTCGTAGAGCTCGAAGGTGGGGTGCGCCCGGATCCGGTCGGCGAACTCGCGCGCCAGGTCGCAGACTTGGTCGACGAGGGCGCCGAGCCCGGTGCGGCCGAGGGTTCTGAGGGTGACGGCGATCTTGAGTACGTCGGGGCGTCGGGTGGTGCGCAGGGAGCGGCCGAGGAGGTCGGGGAGGCCGGCTTCGGTGTCGTCGTCGGCGTTGAGGTAGTCGGCGCGGTGGTCGAGGGCGCGGAGGCCGTCCGGGTCGCGGACGGCGATGAGCCCTGCGGCGGCGGGTTGCCAGCCCAGTTTGTGCAGGTCGAGGGTGACGGTGTCGGCGCGGTGGAGGCCGTGGAGCTGTTCTCTGCGGGTGTCGCTGAAGAGGAGGCCTCCGCCGTACGCGGCGTCGACGTGGAGGCGGGCGCCGTGGGTGGCGCAGATGTCGGCGATCTCGTCGAGGGGGTCGATGAGGCCGGCGTCGGTGGTGCCCGCGGTGGCGGCGACGAGGTGGGTGCCCGGTGGGCCGCCGAGTGCGGTGAGGGCGGCGTCGAGTGCCGTGGGGTCGAGGGTGCCTGCGGGGGCGGGCACGGTGACCGGTTCGGGCAGGCCGAGGAGCCAGGCGGCGCGGGTCAGGGAGTGGTGGGCGTTCTCGCCGGTGATGAGGCGTACGGGGCCGCGAGGGGTGGCTTCCCGGGCAAGGAGGACGGCGAGCTGGTTGGCCTCGGTGCCGCCGGTGGTGACGAGGGCGTCGCCGCCGTCGTGGATCTCGGCGGCGAGTGCGCGGGTGACGAGGGCTTCGAGTGCGGTCGCGGCGGGTGCCTGGTCCCAGGAGTCCATGGAGGGGTTGAGGGCGGACGCGGCCAGGTCGGCGGCGACGGCGACGGCGAGGGGCGGGCAGTGCAGGTGGGCGGCGCACAGGGGGTCCGCGGGGTCGGCGGCGCCTTCGGTGAGGGCGCGGACGACGGCGCGCAGGGCCGTTTCGGGGTCGGTGCCGTGTTCGGGGAGGACCGGGTCGGCGGCGGCGCGGACGCGGTCGGTGACCGCGCCGGGGCCGCCGGCGGGGAGGGGGCCGCCGCGGGCGGCGGTTCCTTCGCGGAGGGCGTCGAGCGCGGCGGCGAGCAACGGCCGCAGGGCGTCGGGGCCTTGGGCGCCTCCGGAGAGGGGCGGCGGGGTGCTCGGCGTGCTCGGGTTGCTCATTGGCGAGGGGGTCCTTCGGGTGCGCGCGTACAGGGGCACCAGCCTGTATGGCGCGCGGACGGCGCGTCCGAATACCTCGGCGAACCGAACCCGAAAGTGGTACTGCCGTGCGGAGAAAACGTGTGGGGGTGGCCTCGGGTGCTAGAGGGGCCCCGCAACGGGAGGGGCCCCTCTGGCTGCCCCGTCAGTCCTGGTGTGTGCCCTGGCGGACGCGCAGGGCCCGTGCCAGGTCGTCGAGTTGGTCGATGAGCTTGCGGCGCAGGGCCGGGGTGGGTTCGGCGTCGCGCAGGCAGCGTTCACCGAGGCGGAGCGTCTCGGCGTCCACGAAGGGCGCGGGGAAGGCGTAGCGGCCCGCGGCTTCGGCCATGGCGGGTCCGCGGCGTGCGGCGAGGGCCACGGCGTCTTCGTAGTAGCGGGGGACGTACTCCCTGACGAGGTCGGCCTGTTCGGGCTGCCAGAAGCCCTGGGCGGTGGCGGTGAAGAGGTAGTTGGACAGGTCGTCGGAGCCGAACATGGCGTCCCAGGCGGCCCGTTTGGCGGCGGCGTCGGGCAGCGCGGCGCGGCAGCGTGCGGCGCCTTCCTGGCCGGTGGCGCTCGGGTCCCGCGCCAGTTCGGCGGCGATGGCGTCCTCGTCGGTGGCGTCGAGGACGGCGAGCCTGGCGAGGATGCGCCAGCGCAGCTCGGGGTCGAGTTCGGGGCCGCCGGGCACGGTGCCCTCGGCGAGCCAGGCCTGGAGGGGTGCCTCCTGGGTGGCGACGTCGATGAAGCCGCGGACGGCGGTGAGGCGCAGGCCGGGGTTGGAGCCGTCCTCGGTGCGGCGGATCAGGTCGCGGCAGAGTTCGCCGAGGAGGGCGAGGGCGGCGGGCCGCTGGTCGGGGGTGGTGTAGCGGTCGGCGATGTGGAGGGTGGCGAAGCCGAGGACGCCCTGGACGAGGGCGAGGTCGCTCTCCTCGGGGAGGTGGGTGCGGGCGGCCCCGAGGTAGGTGGTGCCGTCGAGCTCGCCGTCGCGGACCATGTCGCGGAGGCTGTTCCACAGGACGGCGCGGGTGAGGGCGTCGGGGACGCCGGAGAGGCCGCGCAGGGCGGTTTCCCTGGAGTGGTCGTCGAGGCGGATCTTGGCGTAGGTGAGGTCCTGGTCGTTGGGGACGATCAGGGCGGGGCGGCCGCCGTCGCGCGGGGTGTCGGGTCCGGTGGCGGGGACGTCCGTCTCGAAGCGTTCGCGCAGGACGAGGCCGGGGGCGCCGGACAGGTCGCGGTCGTAGACGCCGACGGCGATGCGGTGGGGGCGCCCGCTCTCCCGGCCCCGGCCGCCGTCCCCGTCGACGGTGAGGGTCCATTCGCGTCCGGCGTGGGCGACCTTGGAGGTGAGGGTGTCGACGCCGGTGGTGCGCAGCCAGGCCGCGGCCCAGGCGTGGACGTCGCGGTCGGTGGCGTGGGCGAGGGAGTCGATGAAGTCGGCGAGGGTGGCGTTGCCGAACTTGTGGCGGGCGAAGTGGGTGTTGATGCCGGCGAGGAAGTCCTTCTCGCCGAGCCAGGCGACGAGCTGGCGCAGGGCGCTGGCCCCCTTGGCGTACGAGATGCCGTCGAAGTTGAGCATCGCGGACGCGGTGTCGGGCACGGCGTCGGGGTCGGGGGCGACGGGGTGGGTGGAGGGGCGCTGGTCGGCGTCGTATCCCCAGGACTTGCGGGCGACGCCGAAGTCGGTCCAGGGGTCCTTGAAGCGGGTGGCTTCGGCGGTGGTCTGGAAGCCCATGTACTCGGCGAAGGACTCGTTGAGCCAGATGTCGTCCCACCAGCGCAGCGTGACGAGGTCGCCGAACCACATGTGGGCCATCTCGTGGGCGATGACCATGGCGCGGGTCTGCCGCTCGGTGTCGGTGACCGCGGAGCGGTAGACGAACTCGTCGCGGAAGGTGACGAGTCCGGGGTTCTCCATCGCGCCCGCGTTGAATTCGGGGACGAACGCCTGGTCGTAGGAGTCGAAGGGGTAGGGCTCCTCGAACTTCTCGTGGTAGCGGTCGTAGCAGGCGCGGGTGATGTCGAGGATCTCGTCGGCGTCGGCGTCCATGGCGGGGCCGAGGGAGCGGCGGCAGTGGATGCCGAAGGGCAGCCCGCGGTGTTCGGTGCGGACCGAGTGCCAGGGGCCCGCGGCGACGGCGACGAGGTAGGTGGAGATGAGCGGGGTCGCCGCGGCCCGCCAGGTGCCGCCGCCGGTGTGTTCGGTGATGCCGTTGGCGAGGACGGTCCAGCTCTCGGGGGCGGTGACGGTCAGCTCGAAGACGGCCTTCAGGTCGGGCTGGTCGAAGGCGGCGAAGACGCGCTGCACGTCTTCCATGAAGAGCTGGGTGTACGTGTACGTCTCGCCGTCGGTGGGGTCGGTGAAGCGGTGCATGCCCTCGCCGGTGCGGGAGTAGCGCATCGCGGCGTCGACGCGGAGTTCGTGTTCGCCGGCGGTGAGGCCGTCGAGCGCGAGGCGGTTGCCGGTCAGGCCCGCCGGGTCGAGCGGGTGCCCGTCGAGGGTGACGGAGCGCAGCTCGGCGGGCTTGAGCTCGACGAAGGTGGCGCCTTCGGTGCGGGCGCTGAACCGGATGACGGTCCGGGAGTCGAAGGTGTCGTGGGCGGGGTCGGCCGCCCGGGACAGATCGAGCTCGACCGTGTACCGGTGGACGTCGATGAGCTGGGCACGGGTCTGCGCTTCGTCGCGCGTCAGTACGGGCATGGGCCCATGCTGCCCGATGCCGTGAGGATCGGCGTAGGACTCACATCTCAGGCACGCACCGCCGGCCGGACCCGCCGGGCCGCGGGACGGGCCCTAGGCGGACTTGGCGATCGTCTCGTGGTGGCGGATGACCTCGGCGATGATGAAGTTGAGCAGCTTCTCGGCGAAGGCGGGGTCGAGCTTGGCGCTCTCGGCGAGTTCTCGCAGGCGGGCGATCTGGCGGGACTCGCGGCCGGGGTCGGCGGGCGGCAGGTGGTGCTGGGCCTTGAGGTGGCCGACCTGCTGGGTGCACTTGAAGCGTTCGGCGAGCATGTGGACGACGGCGGCGTCGATGTTGTCGATGCTGTCGCGCAGCCGGGACAGCTCGGCGCGCACGGCGTCGTCCGGGGCGGTGGCGGGGTCCGGGGCCGCGGCGGGGTGCGTGCCGTTCGTGCTGTTGTCGTCACTGGTGTGGCTGGTGGTCATGGTCCACGAGCCTACGTTGCCGCTCCGGGGCCGCCACCGGCGGAAGAGCGCAAAACGGGTGGGTGGTCGGGGTCGGGTATCCGGTGCGACCAGCCGCCGGGGACGGCCCTTCCCTGCTGGTCGCGGAAGCGGACGGGGGCCATGCCGACACGGCGGGTGAAAAGGCGTGAAAAGTACGCCGGGTCGTCGTAGCCGACGCGGCGGGCGACGGCGGCGACGGGCAGCTCGGTGGCGGCGAGGAGTTCCTTGGCGCGGCCCAGGCGGATGCCGAGGAGGTAGTCCTTGGGGCTGCACCCGGCGCCGCGCCGCACGGCGGTGCGCAGTTCGGCGGGGGTCATGCCGTGCCGGGCGGCGTGCTCGGCGACGGACAGGGGCTGGAAGGCGTCGCGGGCGAGGGACTGGAGGACGGGGTCGCCGTCGGGGGCGATGTCGGCGCGGGCGCGGCGCAGCGCGACGAGGAGTTCGTGGACGGCGGCGCCGGTCTCCACTTCGAGGAGGGGGTTGCCGCGGCGGGCCGCGCGGGCGATGCGGGCGACGACGCCGCGGGCGCCCGCGGCGTCGGAGAGCGGGACGACGGGGCGGGTGGGTTCGATGTAGCCGAGTTCGGTGTACGTGGCGGTGGCGGGTCCTGTGAAGTCGACGAAGCACTCGTCCCAGCCGGTGTCGGGGTCGGGTCCGTAGTGGTGGCGTACGCCCGGGGTGAGCCAGATCAGGGCGGGCGCGGTCACGGTGGTGCGGTGTCCGTCGGGGCCGCGGAACCAGCCGCCGCCGGCGCTGATGACGACGGCGACGTGGTGGTCGAGGGTGCGGGGGCCGACGGTGGGCAGGAGCCCGTGCTGGAGGCCGACGCCGAGGCAGGCGAGGCCGAGTCTGTGGTGGGCCGGGCTCGGGGTGAAATACCGCATCCACGTGTGGTACATCCGCTTCCGCCCCTTTCGTCCGGGCGCCGGCCCGCTCCTTGGGTCTTTCGTACGGGCGCCGGCCCGCTCCTTGCGTCCAACCGGGCTCGATCTTTGTCCATGGACCCCGTCCCCCGCCAGAGGTGATCGTGGGCGGGACGTGAGCGAGGGGACGCGATGAACGGGTTCAGGGTCGGCGAGGACGATTTCGAGCTGGACGGGCGGCCGGTGCGGCTGCTCTCCGGCGCGCTGCACTACTTCCGGGTGCACGAGGCGCAGTGGGGTCACCGTCTCGCGATGCTGCGGGCGATGGGGCTCAACTGCGTGGAGACGTACGTCCCGTGGAACCTGCACGAGCCGCGTCCGGGCACGTACCGCGACGTGGAGGCGGTGGGCCGGTTCCTGGACGCGGTGCGCGAGGCGGGCCTGTGGGCGATCGTCCGGCCCGGCCCCTACGTCTGCGCGGAGTGGGAGAACGGCGGTCTGCCGCACTGGCTGACGGGTGCGGTGGGGGCCCGCGCGCGGACCCGGGACGAGGAGTACCTCGGGCACGTGAACCGCTGGTTCCACCGGTTGCTGCCGCAGGTCGTGGCGCGCCAGGAGAGCCGCGGCGGCCCCGTGATCATGGTGCAGGTCGAGAACGAGTACGGCAGCTACGGCTCGGACCGGGTTTACCTGCGCCACCTGGCCGACCTGCTGCGCTCCGAGGGCGTGAGCGTCCCGCTGTTCACCTCGGACGGTCCCGAGGACCACATGCTGACCGGCGGCTCGATCCCGGGTGTCCTGGCGACCGCCAACTTCGGGTCCGGGGCGCGCGCGGCCTTCGACAAGCTGCGCGCGCACCGCCCCCGGGGGCCGCTGATGTGCATGGAGTTCTGGTGCGGCTGGTTCGACCACTGGGGCGCGGAGCACGTCGTACGGGATGCCGACGACGCGGCGGCGGCGCTGCGCGAGATCCTGGAGTGCGGGGCGTCGGTGAACCTGTACATGGCGCACGGCGGCACGAACTTCGCGGGCTGGGCGGGTGCCAACCGGGGCGGCGGCCCGCTGCACGACGGGGAGCTGCAGCCGGACGTCACGTCGTACGACTACGACGCGCCCGTCGACGAGTCCGGCCGTGCCACGCCGAAGTTCTGGGCGTTCAGGAAGGTCCTCGCCCGGTACGCGGCCACTCCCCTGCCGGAGCCGCCCCCGCCACCGCCGTCGCTGGGCGCGCCCGCGTCGGCGACTCTCGCGACCTGGTCCTCCCTGGACGCGGTCCTGGACTTCCTGGGCTCCCCGGAGTCGGAGCACGCGGTCCCGCCCACGTTCGAGGAGCTGGACGTGGACCGCGGCCTGGTCCGCTACACGGTGACGGTGCCGGGCCCGCGCGAGCCGTACCCGCTGAGTGTGCGGGGCCTTCGGGACCGGGCGGTGGTGTACGTCGACGGCGACCGGGCGGGCGTCCTCACGGAGGGCACCCCGACGCTGCCCGTCCCGGTCGCCGGGCACGCGCGCGTGGAGCTGTGGGTGGAGTCGCTCGGCCGGGTCAACTACGGCCCGCGCACGGGCGAGCCGAAGGGCATCACCGGGGGCATCCTGCACGAGCGGCAGTACCTGCACGGGGTGCGGGCCCGCACGCTGCGCCTCGACGCGTTCGACGTGCCGTCGGCGGTACGGGGCGTCCCGGCCGCGGGGGAAGCGGGCTCGGGACGCCCCGGCCTGTACCGGGGCGTCATCGAGGTCGGGCCCCCCGGTGACGCCTTCCTGGACCTGCCCGGCTGGACGCGTGGCTTCGTCTGGGTGAACGGCTTCAACCTGGGCCGCTACTGGTCGGCGGGCCCGCAGACGTCGCTGTACGTACCCGGGCCGGTGCTCCGGGAGGGGGCGAACGAGGTGTGGGTGCTGGAGTTGGAGGAGGGCGGGGAGCGGGTGGGGCTGGCGTGAGGGGATCCCAGGAGTTCCAGGAGTTCCAGGAGTTCCCATGAGATCCCAGGAGGTCCCTCACACCTCGCTGACTTCGAAGGCGTCGAGGACGAACTCCGCCTTTCCGTCGTCGCCGGTCTTGCGCAGGCCGACCCAGGCCTCGCCCTCGGCGGGGGCGGTGAACTCGTAGGTGAGGGTGGTGGGTTCGGTGGCGACCGGGAGGTTCTTGCGGTCGAGTTCGCGGGGTGCGGGTTCGTCGACCGCGGTGATCCAGGCGTACTGGTCCGCCTTCTCGTTCTCGTAGCGGAAGGAGACGCGGTACCGCTTGCCGGGGGTGAAGCGGACGGTGTGCGGGACCGTGCGGTGGACGAGGCCCTTGTTCTCGCCGCGGGACTTGAGAGAGTTCGTGCCGTCGATGACGTCGTCGATCGCCTTGCCGTTCCAGCCGCGCTGGGTGTACGGGGCGTGGCGCTGGGCGATGTGGGTGCGCGGGTCGGTGACGCCGCCTGCGTCGCCCTTCACGAAGGGGCCCCAGCCCTGGGGGACGTGCTCGAAGTCCTCGTGGACGAGGGTGGCGCGGGGGCGCCTGGCGGGGCGGCGGGCCGCGACGACGCGTACGTTGTCGAAGCGCACGCGCGCGTCCCCCGGCCCGGCGCGCAGGGTCAGTTCGGCCGTGCCGCCGCCGTCGGGGACGGTGAAGTACGTGAACATGCGCTGGAAGCGGGTGCCGTGCTTGCGGTCGGCGGCCACGTGATTGCCCGCGGTGGACGTCTCGGTGAAGTTGGCGGCGGTGATGCCGTCGGCGGTGCGCACCTCCAGGGAGGCCCTGCGCCGCTCCCCCGGTTTCTCGCCGACCTCCACCTGTACGGACGCGACATACGTGCCGGCCTTCAGGCGGGCGAGGCGCTGCCCGACGGACGCGGCGCCGCCCGCGCCGATGACCAGCTCGTGGTCGCCGAGTGCGCTGAGCTTCACTGCGGCGGGACCGCTGACCTGCCAGCCCTTGAGGGAGCCGGAGTGGAAGCCCGGGTCGTGCAGCGGGGTGCCCTGGCCCCACTTCGGGTCCGGCAGGGACGCGGCGCGCTCGCGGTAGAGGACGTAGGGCTGCTTCGGCTCCGCCTTGAGGATGACTTTTCCGCCCACTACGGAGACGTACGACTCGAAGACCCTGCCCTGGTCGGTGAGCCGGTGGAGCGCCACCCGGGAGCGGCGTGCCCACGCGCGCGGCAGCCGCCAACTGCTGGTGCCGCCCGCCGGGTTGTAGTGGTACAGCTTGGCGGGATCGTGTGCCTTGCGGGGCTCCCACGGGAGGAGGTAACGGCCGTCTTCGTAGACGACGTTTCCGTCGGTGGTGATGCGCCGCGTGCCTGAGGCGTCGGACACCGTCGTCGGCGTCCGTCCGAAGAACGTGATCTCGTGCTCGCCCCAGCTCTTGATGGGGTGCGCCTGGAGGTACTTGGCGGGCAGGGAGTGGGTCCAGATGAGGTCGTAGAAGGCGTGCCAGTCGGTCTTGCCGACCCAGCCCTCGAAGTTGCCCATCCGGGCGATGCCGAGGAGGGTGGGCCACTTGTCGGCGAAGACGTCCTTCTGGTGGTTGCGGACGAAGCGGATGAGGCGGGAGTTGATGCCGCGCGAGGTGTCGCCGCCGTAGTCGGGCTCGGTGGCCCAGTGCGACCAGACCGCCGACCGCTCGAAGCCGTGGCCCCACTCCGTGGTGACCGTCCAGCCCTGTTCCCGCAGGGCGCGCTGGAGCCTGTCGGAGGTCCAGCCGGACTCGCGGAACACGTCGATGTAGAGGGCGTTCAGGCCGTCGTCGGTCTGGGCGCGCAGGTCCGCGAAGCGTTGGACGATGTCTCCGGAGACCAGGTCGCGGCGCTGGTCGATGCGGTAGCTCTGGTCGAGCCAGTCCCACTGTTCGTTGCTCTTGTCGACGAGCTTCTCGGAGAAGGCGTTCGCGACGGGGTAGGACTCGGTGGCGTTGACATGCACGCCGAAGTCGCTGTTCCACTTCTTGCCCTCGCGGACCAGGGTGTTGAGGTCGTCGAGGCCGCCCGCGCGCGTGTTGTAGTTGTCCGCGTAGTCGGGGTGGGCGGAGTCGTGGCCCTCGGACTGGTAGCCCTTGAGGAGGGTGTACTGGCGCAGGCCGTCGGTCGCCAGGTGGATCCGCTTGACGTTGTCGAGCGTGGCGAGGAAGGGGTTGGTGGCCTGTGAGGCGAAGTTGAAGGGGATGTGCGGGACGACCCGCAGATGCTGCTCGTCGGCGCCGAGCGGGGTCACCATGATGTCGCGGAAGGCGATCGCCGCGTCCTGCCAGTCGACCTTGCCGTCGCCGTTGCGGTCGCCGGTGATGACGACGGTGGCGTACGGGAGGGGTTCGGTGGCGTCGACGGGTGAGGTCGCGGCGCGGTGGGTCCACTGTCCGGGCGACAACCGGGCCTCTACGTAGTCGCCCGTTCGCACCGTCTCGCGCCACAGGCGGCCGTTCTCCCAGGTGGTGCCCGACTCCGAGGTGGGCTTGTCGTAGACGGTGTTCGTCTCGACGGCGCCGCCGAGCCCGTCGTGTGCGACGACGGCGTACGCGCAGCCGGTGGGCCGCTCGGCCGGGGTGTCGGCGGCCGGCCGGACGAGGGTGTCGCCGCTCTTGGCCTTGTCCAGCTGCACCTTCGCGGCGAGGAGAGCGGCGCCGGGCTGGTCGCTGCGTACGGAGAGAAGGGCGAGCCCGGGGACGCGCAGGGTGCCGACCCGCAGCGCGGCGGTGTCCGCGATCTTCGTGACGCGCCAGTGGACCTGCCGGCCCTCGACGGAGATCTCGACGTCGATCCGGGTGCCGCCGTCGAAGGCGAGGACGTACGCGACGCGCCTCCTGCCCGCCGTGGCGGTGACCTTCGGCGTGTGCTCGGTCTCGTCGATCAGGACGGTGGTGACGGCGTCCGCGCGGCCGTGCAGCACGGCGCCGCTCGCGCGGTCGGTGTACGAGACGACGCGCGGGAAGGCGGTGGCGACGCGCACGTCCAGGTCGGCCGAGCGCAGGACCACCTCGCCGGCGCGGGGCCCGGCCGGGGCGCTCGTGGCGAAGGCGCTGCCGCCCGCCCCCACCGCGACCCCCAACCCGGCGATCGCGCCCGTCGCGACCACTGCTCTGCGGCTCGGCCCGGATGTCTCTGACGGCAGCATGGGGCACCCCTCCATGGGACGGACGGCGGACGGAATTCGTGCCGCTCACCATGCGCCCCGCGGTGCGAACGCGCCCATGGACAAAGGAGGGACAGGTGTTGGACTAACCGCCGGACGGCGCCGCCGGTGCCACCGCATGCCGCAGCGGGGCGCCCGCGACCGCGGGCCCCCCGCCGGAACGTCACGGCATCAGCTCCGGATCAGAGCTCCGACGCCGCCTTCTCTATGTCGCCCGCGAAGGTCGACACCTCGGTGTAGACACCGGGGTACTTCGGCTGCGCGCAGCCGTTGCCCCAGCTGACGATGCCGACCTGGACAAACTCGCCGGCCTCGTCCTTGCGGAACATGGGGCCGCCGGAGTCACCCTGGCAGGTGTCCGTGCCGCCCACGTTCAGCTTGCCTGCGCAGAGCTCCTCGCCGGGCGTGAGGTCGGCGCCGTACGCAGCCTCGCAGTCGGCGTCGCTGACGAACGGGACCTTCGCCTTGAGGAGGTGGCGCTGCTGGTCGCCGCCTTCCTTGTCGGCGCCCCAGCCGGCGATGTCGAACTCGCCCTCGTTGTACTTGGTGTCCTTGGCGATCTTCAGCGTGGGCTGGTCGATCGGCTTCTGGAGCTTGATGAGCGCCCAGTCCTTGCCCTTGCCGTTGTAGCCGGGGGCCTGGAGGACCTTGGCGGACTTCACCTCGATCGCGTCGGGGCTCTCCAGGTCCACGACGCCCGCGGTGGCGGTGATGCCGGTGTTGTCACCGGAGCCGTCCACGCAGTGGGCGGCGGTCAGCACGATGTCCTTGGCGTACAGCGCACCGCCGCAGCCCATCGAGAGACGGACCATGAACGGGAACTCGCCCTGCTCGGCGGGGGTGCCGCCGACAACGCGCTCTCCCGGCTTCGGGCCCGGGTGGGGAGCCGCCTGAGCGGCCACGGGCTGAAGGCTGACGGTGGCCAGAGCGATGGCGCCGAGGGTGGCGGCTCTCTTCACTCCACGCAGCTTGGTCTTCAACTGACTTCCCTTCGTGGGGGGTTCGTGGGGGGATTCACGCATGGCTGGCATGAGCCCGCCAAAGCGTTGCCCCGGATTATGGAGATCGGTGTCCGCTCAGGACAAGGGGCGGTTTCCGGCCACGGCGTGACGCGTCGGCGCGCGTCCGGCCCTCTTCCGGAGCACCCCGGGGGGTGCCGGCGCCCGTACAGTGGAAGGGAGTTGTGCGGCCCGGTGGGTGACGTCAGGAGGTGCGGACGTGACGGTCGGCGGCGGTCCAGTCGTGCACGGCTACCCCCACTTGGAGACCGTGCGCGCCGCCATCACCGCTCTCTACAGACGCCTCTCGTACGACACCGTGCACACCTTCGAGACCAGCGTCACCCCCGCCGACGTGGCCTTCGGCGACGAGGACGACCTGTACCTCGGCGTGCAGCGGGTGGCGCGCGAGATGGTGCGGCACCTGCGCCTCCCCGACGCGCGGATGATCGTCAGCTTCCGCGAGATGGAGCACGCCGCGTACGTCGAACTCGCCGCGGGCCCCGAGTACTTCATCGAGCTGAACGACCGCTTCCGCACCCACCGCAGGGACATCGGCGCGGCCCTCGCCCACGAGGTCATGCACGTGTACCTGCACCGGCTCGACCTGTCGTTCCCCGGCACGCGCGACAACGAGATCCTGACCGACACCGCCACCGCCTACCTGGGCGCGGGCTGGCTGCTGCTCGACGCCTACCGCGAGGACGGTGCCTCGTCGCAGAAGCTCGGCTACCTCACACCGGAGGAGTTCGGCTACGTCTTGGCCAAGCGGGCGCTGGCGTTCGGCGAGGCCCCGGAGACGTGGTTCACCAGCGCGCAGGCGTACACGGCGTACACGAAGGGGCTCGCCCAGGCCCGCCGTGACGAGCAGCAGCCGCCGCTGACGGCCGCGGGGTGGGCGGGGCGGCGGCGGTACGCGAAGGACCGGCGGTACGCGCGGGAGCACCGCGGCGCGGTCGAGGCGGGTGGGTCCTACGCGTTCTCCCTGGACGCCGGGACGCTGCGCGTGACGTTCCCCTGCCCGACCTGCCACCAGCGCATCCGGGTGCCGGTGCGGGGGCGCGTACGGGTGCGGTGCACGCTGTGCCGGACGGTGGCGGAGTGCGATACGTAGCGGACCCGGGCCGGGGCCGCCGTCCCGTCAGCCCTGCGACCAGTGCCCGGGGCGGTTGAGGGAGTCGGACAGCTTCGTGCGGTCGTCGCCCTTGGCCGCGTTGACCTGCGACTGGGTGAGGAAGAGCGCGCCGGTCAGGTCGGCGCCGCGCAGATCCGTGTCGCGGAGGTCCGCGCCGATCAGGTCGGCGGCCCGCAGGTCCGCGTCGCTCAGGTCGGCGCCGATGAGATACGACCCGCGCAGATCGGCGCCCTTGAGGTCGGCGCCCCGGAGCCGCGCGCCGATGAGGTCGGCGCCACGGCGGTCCTTCTTCGCGCCGCCCTTGCCCCGCTTGCCGCCCTTGCCCTTGCTCCTCTCCTGGCCGAGGTGCTCGGCGCGGACGAGTTCGCTGGTGCGCAGGAGGAGGAGGTTGACGTTCTGGCGGTGGCCGGCCACGTCCGTCCCGGCGACGGCGTCAGGGGTGCCCGTGGCCAGCCGCTCCGTCTCGGCGAGCGCGCGCTCCAGGTCGTCGGCGATCGGCCGGGTCTGCGGGAAGGACAGCGCCTCCGTCAGGTACCAGAGCAGTTCGTGGAGCTGCCGCATCACCGGGAAGACCTCGAACATCTGACGCGCGGTGGCCGGATCCCGACGCCAGTCGCGGCCCTCGAAGGTGCCCTGCGAGACGCGCTGCCCCGCCCCGAGGCAGTCGTACACCGTGCAGCCCCGGTAGCCCTTGTCCCGGAGGTCGCGGTGGATGCCGCAACGGAAGTCCGCCTGGAGGTTGGTGCACGGCTTGCCCGCGTCCTTGTTCACGGGAAAGTCCGAGGACGCGGAGAAGGTGAGCGCCACACAGCACAACCCGAAACAACTGCCGCAGTCGGCACGCAGCGCGGCACGGTCGTCTTCGAGCAGGGGCAGGGCGACACGGTCGCGCTCCGATGCCATCGGGCGGGCTCCTTTGGGCCGGGTGGTGCTGGTGGTGCTGGTGGTGCGGGGAGTTGATGGTGCTGGTGATGCGGGTGGTGCGAGGGGGGGCGGGTGGTGGCCCGAGCAGGTGCCGGGCCACTGATGCGGCAGTCCGTGAACGCGCAGTCCATGAACGCGCAGTCCGCGGACGCGGCGGTCCATTCTGCCGCGCCCCACCGCCGCACGCCGGAGCCGCCCCCGCGTCACGCCGTGGAGCAGCGGCCCAGTCCGCCGCGCCCCACCGCGCCACACGCGCCGGGGCGATGCCTCCGGGCGGCTGCGGCGGGCGCGGCCGCCCGGAGGTGCCGCTCGCTACTCCAGCGGAACCGCCCCGCATCACGCATCACGCGGCAGGCATCACGCGGCAGGCATCACGCGGCGGCGGTCCGCCGCCGCGCCCCGCGCCAGGCCCACGCCTCGGCGTCACGCCGCCGAGCGGCGGCCCCCCTGTTCCCCGCCGCTGGGGCGGCTGCGGCGGGTGCGGGCGCCGGTGGGGCCGCCTGCGGCTCCGCCGGATCCGCCCCTGCCCTGGCCGCCCTGGCCCTGACCCTGGCGGGGGGCACGCCGCTGACCCTGGCCGCCACCCTGCGCCTGCGCACCCGCGCCCGCGCCACCACGCGGACGACGGCGTCGCTGCGCGGGCGTCTTGGCCTGCGGCTGCTGCGGCTGCGGCGTCTCGATGACGACCGGCACGCCCGACGGCTCCCGCGCGCCGGTGATCCGCGCCAGCTCCTCGTCGGAGGAGGAGACGCGCGCCGTGTTCGGCCGGATCTCCGCGTCGGTCATGAGGCGCGTCATGTCGCGCTTCTCCTCGGGGAGCACGAGGGTGACGACGCTGCCCGACTCCCCCGCGCGTGCGGTGCGCCCGCCGCGGTGGAGGTAGTCCTTGTGGTCGGCCGGCGGGTCGATGTTGACGACCAGGTCGAGGTCGTCGACGTGGATGCCGCGCGCCGCGACGTTCGTCGCGATCAACGCGGTGACCTGCCCGTTCTTGAACTGGTCGAGCGTCCGGTTGCGCTGCGGCTGCGAGCGTCCGCCGTGCAGTCCGGAGGCGCGCACGCCGTTGGCGAGCAGCCGCTTGGTGAAGCGGTCCACGGCCCTCTTGGTGTCCAGGAACATGATCACGCGGCCCTCACGGGCGGCGATCCGCATGGCCACGGCCTTCTTGTCCGTCTCGTCGGCGACGTACAGCACGTGGTGCTCCATCGTCGTCACCGCGCCCGCCGACGGGTCGACGGAGTGCACGACGGGGTCGGTCAGGAACATCCGTACGAGCCGGTCGATGTTCTTGTCGAGCGTCGCCGAGAAGAGCATCGTCTGGCCGCGCTGGTCGACCTGCTTGAGCAGCGCCGTGACCTGCGGCATGAAGCCCATGTCGGCCATCTGGTCGGCCTCGTCGAGGACCGTCGTGCGCACCTGCGACAGATCGCAGTCGCCGCGCTCGATCAGGTCCTTGAGGCGGCCGGGGGTGGCCACCAGGACCTCGGCGCCGCGGCGCAGCGTCCCGGACTGCCGGCTGATCGACATGCCGCCGACGACCGTGGCCATGCGGAGGTTCACCGACGTCGCGTACGGCGTGAGGGCATCCGTCACCTGCTGGGCCAGCTCGCGCGTGGGGACGAGGACCATGGCGAGCGGGGACTTCGACTCGGCGCGCTGTCCTGCCGTGCGGGCCAGCAGGGCGAGGCCGAAGGCGAGGGTCTTGCCGGAGCCCGTGCGGCCGCGGCCGAGGATGTCGCGCCCGGCGAGGGAGTTGGGGAGAGTGGCCGCCTGGATCGGGAAGGGGTCCGTGACGCCCTGGGCGGCCAGCGTCTTCAGGAGGGCCTCGGGCATGTCCAGGTCGCCGAAGGTCTCGACGGCCGGCAGCGCGGGCGTGATGCTCTCGGGCAGCGCGAACTCGCCGCCCTGGACGGGCCTCGGCTTACGGCTTCCGGAATTCCTCCCGGAATTCGCGGAGCCCTTTGCCTGGCCGTTCGGCCTGCCCTTTCCTGCTGCGTTGGCGGGACGCTTGCGCGCGGGGCGTGCCGGGCGTTCGGGGCGGTTCATGCAGTAGTGCCTTCCTGGTCGCTGGACTTCCGGACCTCTGAGCCGGTGCGGCTCTGGGCCCGGTCGGGCCCGATGACAGCGCAAGCCGAGGCCCGCACCTTCCGGTGCGGGCCTCGGCTGTGAGGTTCGCGCGCTGCGACGATCAGGCAGGAACGATGTTCTCGGCCTGCAGGCCCTTCTGGCCCTGCGTCACCTCGAAGGAGACCTTCTGGCCCTCGAGGAGCTCGCGGAAGCCGGAGGACGCGATGTTCGAGTAGTGGGCGAAGACGTCGGGGCCGCCGCCGTCCTGCTCGATGAAGCCGAAGCCCTTTTCCGAATTGAACCACTTAACGGTGCCGGTTGCCATGTCAATCTCCTCAACAGGGGCAGTGAATGGGGAACCACGGTATTGCGATTCTCCAGCGCTGCAATGAACCCCATCCGGAGAGAACCGGAAAAAACAATAATGCGCCCTCGGAGCATTCCCGTCAGGCGCACATAAAGTTCATGGGTACCAAAACTGCAACACATAACTTTAACACGCCCCCGGGACCGGTTGTTCCCGGCCCCGTGAGACGTACGTCGCGTCCGGGCGGCGTACGCCCCCGCATGCCCCTTCCCCCTTCGGGAGGCCCTCGCTACCTTCTACCAAACAATCGCTTGGTTGAGCCGAAGAGCGACCGGCACCCCTGCCGGTGGGAAGGCGGACCGATGCGCATCTCCCGTACCCGTACCGCGACCGGACTGGCGATCTCCGCGCTCGCCCTGGGCACGCTGCCCGCCTGGGCGGCCCCCGCCGAACCCGTCGCGCCCAGGGCGCTCGCGGCCCCCGCCGCACCCCGGTACGCCTCCGACACCGTCCGTCACATCCCGCTCCAGGGCGCGGTCAACGTACGTGACGTGGGCGGCCACCGGACCTACGACGGCGAGCGGGTCCGCCACGGCCGGGTCTTCCGTGCCGACGCCCTCAGCGACCTCACCGACGCCGACCTCGTGAAGGTCGCCGAGCTCGGCCTGAAGACGGTCATCGACTTCCGGGTGCCCGCCGAGGTGCAGTACGACGGCCCCGACCGGCTGCCCGCCGGGCTCTCCCCCACCTCCAGGCCGATCACCGACAACGGCCTGTTCACCCAGCTCATCACCGCGATCGGCTCCCGGGACCCGGTCCGGCAGGAGGAGATGCTGGGCAACGGAAAGGCGGCCGCGTTCATGCGCGGCGTCTACCGCACGTTCGTCAGCGACTCCGCCAACCGCGCCCAGTTCGCGGCCACCCTGCGCGACATCGCCGGCAGCCGCTCGCCGCTGCTCTACCACTGCACGGCGGGCAAGGACCGCACCGGCTGGACGACCTACCTCCTGCTGCGCCTGGTCGGCGTGCCCGGGCAGACCGCCGTCGGTGACTACCTGGCCTCCAACACCTACCGGGCCGCGCACGACGCGAGGCTCCGCGAGCAGCTCAAGCAGGGCGGCCTGATGCAGAACCCGGACCTGATCATCCCCCTCCAGGAGGTCCGCACCGAGTACCTCGACACGGCACTCGACGAGGCGGCACAGCGGTACGGCGGCCTGCAGGGCTATCTGACCAAGGGGCTCGGGCTCGACGCGGGCACGATCCTGAAGCTGCGCGAGCGTCTGGTCGACTAGGGGCCGTACCGGCGGATCACGCGACGATCCCGTGCGCCCGCGCCGCCGCGAGCCACGCGGGGAATTCCCCCACGAGCCGGTCATAGAGCACGTCGTCCGGCACGGCCAGCGGGTCCTCCCCCGCGTGGAAGAAGCCCGCGTTGTCGACCGGACGCCGGGCGGGCACGGCGAGCTCGTCGAGCTTTCTGAGGTAGTCGAACTGCTTGCTCGCCGGGTCGCCGAAGCCGATGAACTGCCAGAACAGCGGCAGCTTCGCCGCCTTGCACAGATAGCGCTCGGCGGCGAGCTTGTTGATGGGGCCGCCGTCGGTCTGGAAGACGACGAGGGCGGGCGCCGTGGCACCGGCGGCGCAGCTGTCGACGTAGTGGTCGATGACGGCATCCATCGCCAGGTGGTAGCTGGTCTTGCCCATGTGCCCGAGCCCGGCGACGATCTCGTCGACCCGCCCGCGGTGGTTGTCCAGCGCGATGTCCGTCACCGCGTCGACGTCGGTCGAGAAGAAGACGGTGGGCACGACTCCGTCGTCGTCCAGGTGCGCGGAGAGGCCGAGGACGCGGTCGGCGAGCGCCTGCACGCTGCCGTCCTTGTAGTAGGGCCGCATGGAACCGGAGTAGTCCACGACCAGGTAGACGGCGGCCCGCGCCCCGTCCAGGCCGTATTTGCGCAGGGAGACCCCGGCGCTCTTGTACAGGCTGACCAGCGCCGGCGCCGAGTCCTCCACCTTGCGCAGACTGATCGCGGATCCCATGTCCCGCCCCGCCCTTCCACCTTGCGCATATGACTGCTAGACACATGCCGATTCGCCACGTACGGACGTACGGAGGATGGCATGAACCACGGCCTGGACGGCAAGGTCGTCATCGTCACCGGGGCGGGCCGCGGTCAGGGCGCGGCGGAGGCACGGCTCTTCGCGGCGGCCGGGGCGCGGGTCGTGGTCACGGACGTGCGGGAGGAGGAGGGCCGCGAGGTGGCCCGTTCGCTGGGCGACCAGGGGCTGTTCGTACGCCACGACGTCACCGGGGCGGAGAGCTGGGCGGCGGCCGTGGCCGGCGGGCTCGGCGCCTTCGGGCGGCTCGACGTCCTGGTGAACAACGCCGCGCTGTGGCGGACGGCGTCCGTGGAGGACGAGACGTACGAGAACTTCGAGGCCCTGGTCCGGGTGAATCTCCTGGGGCCCTTCCTGGGCATCCAGGCGGTGCTGCCCGCGCTGAAGGAGGCGGGCGGCGGCTCGGTGGTGAACGTGTCGTCGACGGCGGGCCTGGTCGGCATCCCGGGCCACGCGGCGTACGGCTCGACGAAGTTCGGCCTGCGGGGGCTGACCCGGTCGGCGGCGCTGGATCTGGCGAAGTACCGGGTGCGGGTGAACTCCGTGCACCCCGGGGCGGTCGACACCCCGATGATCTCCGCGGCCTCCGCCGGGCGGGACTGGTCGCATCTGCCGCTGGGCAGGATGGGCCGCCCGGAGGAGGTCGGCGAACTGGTGCTGTTCCTGGCGTCGGACGCGTCGTCGTACGTCACGGGAGCGGAGTTCACCGTGGACGGCGGTTCGACGACGGGATGAGCGCCTTCCCGGTCCTGTGGGTCCTGTGGGTCCTGTGGGTCCTGTGGGTCAGACGCGGTCGTAGAAGTAGACCGAGCGGAGCTTGAGGCGGTCCTTGGCGGGCTTGCCGTGCGGCCTCAGGGTCCAGTGGTCGCCGCCGCAGTCGGCGTCCTCGAACACGATCGCCGTGGCGTCGGTGTCGTTGTAGGGGGCGAACGCGGGCTTGGACATGTCCTCGTCCGCGACCTCGGGGAGGGTGATGCAGGCGGGGCTCGCCGGGTGGTGGAGGGTGGCGTACCGGACCGAGCCGTCCTCGACGAACTTGTAGTGGAAGGCGCCGCCGGTGGCGCTCGCGGAGGTCGGCAGGGTGACGGTGAGGGCGAGCGCGCCGAGGACGGCGGCGACGGTGTGGCGAGGGCGCATGTGACCTTTTTCCGTACGGGCGCCGGGCGGGGGCCCGGCGGCTGGGAGGGGTGGCCGGACCCGTACGGGAGTTGACGGGTCCGGCTGCGCCTTCCCCGGTCCGCGGCCCGTTTATGCGGGGTGTCACCCGCGCGGGGCCGCCACACCGGTCCCGCGTCCGCCGTGTGGGCGTACCCCTCAGGCCTGGCGTCCGGTCTGCTCCTGGAACGCCGGCAGCGCGAAGATCCGCGTCTTCGCCTCGTCGTCCATCAGCTCGACGAGCGGCATGACCAGTTCCCACAGGTCCTGCTTGTCGACCTCCCTGGCGAGCGCGTCGAGGTCGGGTTCGGGCAGGGCTCCCGCGGCGTCGGCGACGGTCTTGCGGGACGCGGCGGGGAGCGCGTCCACGAGCGGCAGGAACTCGGCCCACAGGCCGGTGGCGACGACCGCGCGCACCACCGCGGCGAGCACGTCCGCGCCGCGCAGGGACGGCAGTTCGGCCACCCTGCGGCGCTCCGCCTCGCTCAGCAGCGCGACCAGGGGCAGCAGGGACTCCCACAGGTCCTGCTCCGCCACCGTCGCGACGAGCGGGTCGAGCCGGTCCTGCGGCTGTCCGGCGGCGAGTGAGGCGATGCGGCCCCGCTGTTCGCCGGTCACCATGCCGGCGACGGCCAGCGCCTCGGGCCACAGGCCCTCGGCGGACGCCGAGCCGATGACCGACGCGAGCCGGTCCGCGCCCATCAGGTCGATGATGTGGCCGAGCCGTTCGGGCACGTCGATCGCGAAGCCCGTCCTGAGGACGGCGGCGTCGTCGACCTGCGGCAGGATGCGGCGCAGCGCGGAGTCCGACAGGTGGCCGACGAAGCGGCCCATGGTGAGGTGGTCGCCGCGCTCGGCGAGTGCGACGGCGATGCGTACGACGAGGTCTTCGTCGAGCCGGTCGACGATGCCCTTGATCCGGCGCGGGTCGAGGTGCGCGCAGGACAGGGCGGTGAAGGAGACCGGCAGTTTCTCGATGATGTCGGCGGCCCGCGCGGGTTCGAGCCGTCCGGCGACGGCGGCGGCCAGGCGCGGGCCGAGTGCCTTCTGGGAGATGGCGGCGGCGACTCCGGTGGGCACCAGTCTGGTCGCGGCGGCGATCCGGTCGAGCATGTCGGGTGACCGGTCGAAGAGGGCCGTGACGGTCTGGGTGCGGAAGCGGCGTACGTCCTCGACGGGCAGGTCCTGAAGGAAGGCGAGCGTGTCGGGTTCGACGTCGAGCAGGTGGGCGATCTTGCGGGTCTCTGCTCTGCCGCGCAGCTTGTCCATGCTGACTCCTCGCTCCTGTCGGCTAGCGGAAGAGAATCCGGCGGACGGGGCCGCGGGCCAGGGCGGGCACGAGTTTCAGTGCCTCCTCGGCGGCCTCGGTCAGTCCCGCGGCCCGGCTCTCGCGCTGCCGCTCCAGCGCGTCGGCGAGATCCGCCAGCTGTTCCGGCGTCAGACGGTCGAAGGACTGAGGTGGTTCGTCGCGCAGCTCGGTGGCGAGCCGTTCGCGCTGCTGCCGTGCTTCGGTGCCCACGTCGCCTCCCGGGGGACGGCTCTCGGCTGGATCCGGGTCCCGAGAGTGGCGCCGAATTGACTTTTAGTCAATACAGACGGAGTCGCGGGCCTCTTCGCGGTCCGGATCCGGTGCCGGGTCCTTCTTCTTGCCGACGGCGGGCAGGGCGATCAGCAGCACGGCCGCTCCGAGGAGTGCGATGCCCGCGATCCAACCCGCGCCGACGTGCATGGCATGGATGAACGCGTCGTCGGCGGCCCGGGCCAGAGCGGGCCGGTCGACAGCGGTGGCGACGTGGCGGGCCTGCTCGGCGGAGACCCGCGCCTGATCCCGCACCGGGCCGGGCGCACCCGCCAGCGAGGGTTCGATCGCATTGCGGTACACGATCGACATGATCGTGCCGCCCACCGCGATGCCGATCACGCTGCCGGTCTGGCGCACGGTGTTGGTGACGGCCGATCCCGCGCCGGCCTGTTCCAACGGCAGGTTGCTGAGCAGCGCGGCGGTGACCGGGCCGATCACCATGCCGATCGAGAGGCCCTGTATCAACAGCAGGATCTCGATCCATACGAGCGGGGTGTGCAGTCCGAGGACCCCGTACCCGCCCATGGTCAGCGCGGCCACGGCCAGCGCCGGCACGGCGACCGGGCGCAGTGACAGACGGCGGACCAGGCGCGAGGCGAGGGGCGCCGCCACGAGGGCGCCGACTGCGGTCGGGACATTGGCCAGACCCGCCTTCATCGGCGAAAAGCCGAGCGCGCCCTGGAGATAGAAGGCGTTGTAGAACGTAATGGCGGCCACACCGAAGAGCAGCAGTCCGAGGGCCACATTGCCGCCACCGAATGTGCGGTGCGCGAGCAGTCGCGGGTCGAAGCTGGGCACCTTGACGCGCAATTCGACGAGTACGAAAACGGCCAGCAGAACGACACCGACGACAATCGGGCCCCAGACGTCGGTACGACTCCACGCCGCCACCTGACCCGCCCGGATCAGCCCGTAGGCCAATGCCACGAGTCCGCTGATCGACAGCAGCATTCCGGCGGGGTCAAGTGGCCGCGGAGTGGGGCTGCGGAAATTCGGCACCAGCACGGCGAGCCCGACCAATGCCAATGCCGCGACCGGGACATTGATCAGAAAGACGGAGCCCCACCAGAAATGGTCGAGCAGGAATCCCGCGAGGACCGGTCCTGCGGCCATTCCGACACCGGCCGACGTGGAGAAGATACCGATCGCGGCAGCCCGCGCCGGGCCGGTGAAGGTCCACATGAGGATGGCCATCATGGCGGGCGTGATCAGTGCGCTGCCCGTTCCCATCACGGCCCTGGCCGCGATCAGCTGGCCCACACCGCTTGCGTACGCCGCCCACAGCGAGGACCCGGCGAAGATCACAAGTCCGCCGAGGAACACGGTCCGGTGACCGAAGCGGTCGCCCAACGCGCCCGCGGTGAACATCAAGGTGGCGAAGGCCAGGGTGTACGCACCGGTCGCCCATTGCAGCTCACCGGGATCCGCCCCGAGCCCGCGGTCCGGGTCCGCAAGGGTTTCCAGCGTGGTGCTGAGGACAGTATTTTCCAGCCAGATAAGCAGGGAACACACCATGAGAGCGGCAAGAATCAACCGTTGCCTGGATTTCGGCAACGCGGGAGGCGGGGTCATGCACACCTTCGGATATCGATTGACGGGATCTCGAACGACTGGACCATAAGCAAACTCCACGACGCCGTCAAGCTTGGAGTTTCCCGCCAAAAGCGTTGCGTCCGAAGGGTCTTTATGCCCTCTGCATAATCTCTGCGGAATTTGCGGCCTGATTGATTTTGTGCCCTACGGCGAAAAAGAAGAAGGTGTACGGGGGGGTCCCCGTACACCTTCCGCGCCGTGGTCCGGCGGCAGCCGTCAGTCGTCAGCCCTTGACGGCACCCGCCGCCAGGCCCGAGCCCAGCTTCCTGTGCACGATCACGAAGAAGATCATCACCGGCACGGTGACCAGCGTGGAGCTGGCCATGACCGGGCCCCATGCCGTGGAGTTCTCCCCGAAGAACTGGTAGATGCCCACGGCCGCCGTGTACTTGTCGCTGCCCTTCATGAACGTGTACGCGAAGACGAACTCGTTCCACGCCGTGATGAAGGCGAAGATCGAGGTGGCGACGAGACCCGGCGCGACCAGCGGGAGCAGCACCGACCAGAACATCCGCGGCCAGGACGCCCCGTCGATGTAGGCGGCCTCCTCGACCTCCTTGGGGACGGTGGCGACGAAGCCGCGCAGCGTCCAGATGGCGAAGGGCAGCGAGAGGGCGATGTAGACGATGCTCAGGCCGAGCAGGGAGTTGAGCATCTCGTAGTCCCGCATCTGGATGAAGAGCGGGATGACGAGGGCCTCCAGCGGCACCATCTGCACGATCAGGATCATGATCAGCACGGAGGTGCGGAAGCGGAACTTGAACCGTGCCACCGCGATGGCCGCGAAGAGCGAGAGCAGCCCGGCCGCGACGATCGTGGCGAGGCCGACGAGCGCCGAGTTCAGCAGGTACGTACCGAAGTTGCCCTTGTCGAAGACGAACTCGAAGTGTTCGAGGCTGATGCCGCTCGGCAGGACGTCCGAGCCGCGCAGGGTGGCCTTCGGGTCGAGCGCCGTGGAGATCATCCAGTAGACGGGGAAGAGCGTGAAGAGGAGGAGCCCGACGACCGCGGCCGGCAGGCCGATGCGTGCGGCGAGCGTGGTGCGGCGGTTGGTCACAGTTCCTCGTCCCCCTGCCGGAACAGTGTGCGGATGTAGACGACGGTGATGACGAGGAGCAGCACGGTGAGCAGGACCGCGGCCGCGGCGCCCGTGCCGTAGTCGTTCTTGGCGAAGGCCTGGATGTAGGAGAAGACGCCGAGGTTGTAGACGTCCTCGTTGGAGCCGTCGCCGCCGGGTTGCAGATAGACCTGGGTGAAGACCTTGAAGTCCCAGATGGTGGAGAGGATGGTCACCACGAGGAAGACGGGCTTGATGGTCGGCACGGTGATGTTCCAGAACCGCTGCCAGGCGTTGGCGCCGTCCAGCTCTCCCGCTTCGTAGAGCTCCTTGGGGATCGTCATGAGTCCCGCGAGGACGGTGATGGCGACGAACGGGAAGCCGTGGTGGATGACGTTGAGCGTGGCGATCGCGTAGAACGGGCCGCGCTCGGTGAACCAGTTGGTGGTCTCGGGGTCGATGAGGCCGACCGAGCCCGCGATCTGGCTGACCATGCCGTCCTGCGGCTGGAAGAGCCAGATCCAGACGTACGTGCCCGTCACCGCGGGCATCGCCCAGGCCGCGAGGATCGCGATGGAGCAGATCATCCGCCAGGTGGCGCCGAGCCGGTTGAGCAGCAGCGCCACGAGGGTGCCGAGCGCGACGGTGAGGCCGACGCAGGCGAAGGCGAAGAAGACGGTGTTGGGCAGGACCGTCTTCCACAGGAGGCTGCTGGAGAGCAGGTCGGTGTAGTGGTCGAAGCCGGTGAACGTCCCTGTGCCGCCGCCGAACTTGACCTCGTAGTCCTGCAGGGAGAGCTTGCCGACCTGGATCAGCGGCCAGAGCAGCAGGCCCGCGAGGACCACGAGGGAGGGTGCGAGGAGGAGCCAGGGACGGGTGAGGGTGATCAGTTTCTTGCGACGGAGAGCCGCCTCGGCCGCGCCGTCCGGCTGCCGGGGGGCGCGGCGGACCGGGGTCTCCGGTCCGCCGCTGACGAGCGTGTCTTTCACGGTAAGTCCTTCACAGTGCCGAACTCGCCCTTGCCTAGGCGCACTTGCCTACCCGTCCTTGCCTACTCGTCCTTGGCGAAGATGGCGTCCATGTCCTTGGCGGCCTTGTCCGCGGCTTCCTTGACGGACGCCTTGCCGGTGAGGATCGACTGGATCATGCCGGGGATGACCTTGGAGGCCTGGATCTCGCCGTACGCCTCGGTCTTGGGGACGGTCGCGCCGGCCTCCAGCATCTGCTTGGCGAACGGCTCGACCAGCGGGTCCTTCTTCGCCTCGATCTTCTTCAGCTCGGAGTTCTGGCCGGGGAAGTAGTTCGTCTGCTCGGCCCACTTGGCGGCGAACTCGCCGGTGGTCACCAGCTTCACGAACTCCCAGGCGAGGGCCTGCTTGTCGGTCTTGAACGTGGAGAGGTAGGAGCCGCCGAGGAAGGACTTGCTCATGCCGCCGTTCTGGCCGGGGATCGGGACGGCGGCGAGCTTGCCCTTGAGGTCGGGGTTCTCGTCGACGATGGCCTTCGGGGTCCAGTTGCCGCCGATGGCCATGGCGACCTCGCCCTTGTTCCAGGCGTCGCCGACCTCCTTCTCGGTCCAGGTGTTGACCTTGGCCGGGGAGACCTTGTCCTTGGTGGCGAGGCCGGTGTAGAACTCGATGCCCTTGACGGCCTCGGGCGAGTTGATGCCGGACTTCCACTTGCCGCCGGACTCGGTGGCCAGTTCACCGCCCGCGCCCCAGACGAAGGGGGCAGCGAACATCTCCGCGCCGCCCGCCACCGGGAAGGAGACGAGCTTCGGCTCCTTCTCCTTGAGCTTCCTGGCGGTCGCCCGGAGCTCCTGCCACGTGGTCGGTGCCTTCAGGCCGTGCTTCTCGAAGATGTCCTTGCGGTACACGATCGAGCGGACGCCCGCGTACCAGGGCATGCCGTACTGCTTGCCGTCGAGCGTGCCCGCGTCCTTGAGGCCCTCGACGAGGTCGTCACCGAGACCCGACTTCTTCACCTCGTCGGTGACGTCGATGAGCGCGCCCGTCTTCGCGAACTGCGGCACCCAGGTGGTGCCGACCTCGGCGACGTCGGGCACCTGGTCCTCGCCGCCCTCGATGGCGGTCGTGAACTTCTTCTGCGCGGTGGCCCACTGCTGGTACTCGACCTTGATCTTGGCGCCGGTCTTCTTCTCGAAGGCGTCCCCGGCCTCCTTGAAGAACGGCCGCGCGTCGGGGTTGGTCCCCTCCATGATCCATACGGTGAGGGTCTTGCCCTTGCCGTCGGTGGCCTTGCCGCCCTCGTCGCCGTCATCGCCGCCGCATGCCGTGGCGGTCAGTCCGAGACTCATGGCGATACAACCAGCGGCGATGACACGTCGATTCATGCCGGCCCCTCCAGATTCCGATTGGTGGGAGCGATTGTGGTCACACCGGGTGGAGGCGGTCTAGACCCATTGGGATAAGCGGCCGAACCGTGATGAGGGTTGCGGGTGACGCAACATACGCTCATAGCATTGCGCCCCATGCAACGCTCTGGCCCCAGAACCGGGCGCGGACGCAACGACGCCCGCCCAGGTCCGGTCGGGGACGAGGCGGGCGTCGCTCAGTTCCGTACGCCGTTGTACGGGACGTATGAGGGGTCGTACGGCCGAAACCGTACGGGTCAGACCGTCAGGGAGCGGTCCGTCGGGCGGATCGGGGCGGGAAGATCACTCGCACCGGTGAGGAAGCGGTCCACACCGCGGGCGGCCGAGCGGCCCTCGGCGATCGCCCACACGATGAGCGACTGGCCGCGGCCCGCGTCACCGGCGACGAAGACACCGGGGACGTTCGTCTGGAAGTCGGCGTCGCGCGCGACGTTCCCGCGCTCGTCGAGCTCCAGGGCGAACTGGTCCACGAGGCCGTTCTCGCGGTCCGTGCCGGTGAAGCCCATCGCGAGGGTGACGAGCTGGGCGGGGATCTTCCGCTCGGTGCCCGGCTTCTGCGTCAGCTTGCCGTCGACGAACTCCACCTCGACGAGGTGCAGGAACTGGACGTTGCCGTCCTCGTCGCCCTCGAAGTGCGTGGTCGAGACGGAGTAGACCCGCTCGCCGCCCTCCTCGTGCGCGGAGGTGACCTTGTACAGCATCGGGAAGGTCGGCCACGGCTGGTGCGGGGCGCGGTCCTCGCCCGGCCTCGGCATGATCTCCAGCTGGGTCACGGAGGCCGCGCCCTGGCGGTGGGCGGTGCCCACGCAGTCCGCGCCGGTGTCGCCGCCGCCGATGACGACGACGTGCTTGCCCTCGGCGGAGACGGGCGTGGTGACGTAGTCGCCCTCCTGGACCTTGTTGGCCAGGGGCAGGTACTCCATCGCCTGGTAGATCCCCTTGAGCTCGCGGCCGGGGACGGGCAGGTCGCGGGCGGTGGTGGCACCGGCGGCGATGACGACGGCGTCGTAGCGCCTGCGCAGCTTCGCCGCGTCGATGTCGCGGCCGATCTCCACGCCGGTGCGGAACTTGGTGCCCTCCGCGCGCATCTGCTCGATGCGGCGGTTGATGTGCCGCTTCTCCATCTTGAACTCGGGGATGCCGTAGCGCAGCAGTCCGCCGATGCGGTCGGCGCGCTCGTACACGGCGACCGTGTGGCCTGCCCGGGTCAGCTGCTGGGCGGCGGCCAGGCCCGCCGGGCCCGAGCCGATGACCGCGACGGTCTTGCCGGAGAGGCGCTCCGGGGCCTGGGGCGCGACGTCGCCGCGGTCCCAGGCCTGGTCGATGATCGAGACCTCGACGTTCTTGATGGTGACGGCGGGCTGGTTGATGCCGAGCACGCACGCCGACTCGCACGGGGCCGGGCACAGGCGGCCCGTGAACTCCGGGAAGTTGTTGGTGGCGTGCAGCCGCTCCTGCGCGGCCGACCAGTCCTCGCGGTAGGCGTAGTCGTTCCACTCCGGGATCAGGTTTCCGAGCGGACAGCCGTTGTGGCAGAACGGGATGCCGCAGTCCATGCAGCGCGACGCCTGCTTGGAGATGATCGGGAGGAGGGAGCCGGGAACGTAGACCTCGTTCCAGTCGCGGACGCGCTCCTCGACCGGGCGGGTCTTCGCGACCTCGCGGCCGTGGTTCAGAAAGCCCTTGGGATCAGCCATTGGTCGCCGCCTCCATCATCTTCTCGGTGATCTCGGTCTCGGAGAGACCCGCTCGCTCGGCGGCGTCCTTGGCGGCGAGCACTGCCTTGTACGTCCTGGGGATGATCCTGCTGAAGCGCTCCACGGCGGTGTCCCACTCGGCGAGCAGCTTCTCGGCGACGGTCGAGCCCGTCTCCTCCTGGTGGCGGCGCACGACGTCGTGCAGCCACTTCTTGTCGGTGTCGTCGAGGGGTTCGACGGCCGCGAGGTTCCCGGCGTTGACGTTGTCGCGGTCGAGGTCGATGACGTACGCGATGCCGCCGGACATGCCGGCCGCGAAGTTGCGGCCCGTCTCGCCGAGGACGACCGCGTGGCCGCCGGTCATGTACTCGCAGCCGTGGTCGCCCACGCCCTCGGAGACCACCGTCGCGCCGGAGTTGCGGACGCAGAAGCGCTCGCCGGTGCGGCCGCGCAGGAACAGCTCGCCGCCGGTCGCGCCGTACGCGATGGTGTTGCCCGCGATGGTCGAGTACTCGGCGAGGTGGTCGGCGCCGCGGTCCGGGCGGACGATGATCCGGCCGCCGGAGAGGCCCTTGCCGACGTAGTCGTTGGCGTCGCCCTCCAGGCGCAGCGTCACACCGCGCGGCACGAACGCGCCGAAGGACTGGCCCGCCGAGCCGGTGAAGGTGATGTCGATGGTGTCGTCGGGCAGACCCGCGCCGCCGAACTTCTTCGTCACCTCGTGGCCGAGCATGGTGCCGACCGTGCGGTTGATGTTGCGGATGGCGACCTGCGCGCGGACCGGGTGGGCGTCCGTGGCGCTGTTCGCGGCGAGCGCGTCGGCGGCGAGCTTGATCAGCTCGTTGTCGAGCGCCTTCTCCAGGCCGTGGTCCTGGACCGTGATCTGGTGCCGGACGGCGCCCGCGGGCAGCGACGGCACGTGGAACAGCGGCTCCAGGTCGAGGCCCTGCGCCTTCCAGTGGCTGACGGCCTTGTCGGTGTCGAGCAGCTCGGCGTGGCCGACGGCCTCCTCGATGGAGCGGAAGCCGAGCTCGGCGAGGAGCTCGCGGACCTCTTCGGCGATGAACTCGAAGAAGTTGACGATGTACTCGGCCTTGCCGGAGAAGCGGTCGCGCAGCTCCGGGTTCTGCGTGGCGATGCCGACCGGGCAGGTGTCCAGGTGGCAGACGCGCATCATGACGCAGCCGGAGACGACGAGCGGCGCGGTCGCGAAACCGAACTCCTCGGCGCCGAGCAGCGCGGCGATGACGACGTCGCGGCCGGTCTTCAGCTGGCCGTCGGTCTGGACGACGATGCGGTCGCGCAGACCGTTGAGCAGCAGGGTCTGCTGGGTCTCGGCGAGGCCGAGCTCCCAGGGGCCGCCCGCGTGCTTGAGGGAGGTCAGCGGGGAGGCGCCGGTGCCGCCGTCGTGGCCGGAGATGAGGACGACGTCCGCGTGGGCCTTCGACACACCGGCGGCCACGGTCCCGACGCCGACCTCGGAGACCAGCTTCACGTGGATGCGGGCCTGCGGGTTGGCGTTCTTGAGGTCGTGGATCAGCTGGGCGAGGTCCTCGATGGAGTAGATGTCGTGGTGCGGCGGCGGCGAGATGAGGCCGACGCCGGGCGTCGAGTGCCGCGTCTTGGCGACCCACGGGTACACCTTGTGGCCGGGCAGCTGGCCGCCCTCGCCGGGCTTGGCGCCCTGCGCCATCTTGATCTGGATGTCGTCGGCGTTGACGAGGTACTCGCTGGTCACGCCGAAGCGGCCGGACGCCACCTGCTTGATGGAGGAGCGGCGCGCGGGGTCGTACAGGCGCTCGGCGTCCTCGCCGCCCTCACCGGTGTTGGACTTGCCGCCCAGCTGGTTCATGGCGATGGCGAGGGTCTCGTGCGCCTCCTTGGAGATGGAGCCGTACGACATGGCGCCGGTGGAGAACCGCTTGACGATCTCGGAGGCGGGCTCGACCTCGTCGATGGAGATCGGCTGCCGGCCGCTCTTGAAGCCGAAGAGGCCGCGCAGCGTCATCAGGCGCTCGGACTGCTCGTTCACGCGGCCCGTGTACTGCTTGAAGATGTCGTAGCGGCGGTTGCGCGTCGAGTGCTGGAGGCGGAACACCGTCTCCGGGTCGAACAGGTGCGGCTCGCCCTCGCGGCGCCACTGGTACTCGCCGCCGATGTCGAGGGCGCGGTGCGCCGAGGGGATGCCGGAGGCCGGGTAGGCCTTGGCGTGCCGGGCGGCGACCTCCTGGGCGATGACGTCGAGGCCGGCGCCGCCGATCTTCGTGGTCGTCCCGCTGAAGTACCGCTCCACGAAGGCCTGGTCGAGACCGATGGCCTCGAAGACCTGGGCGCCGCGGTAGGAGGCGACGGTGGAGATGCCCATCTTGGACATGACCTTCAGGACGCCCTTGCCGAGGGCGTAGATCAGGTTGCGGATGGCCTGCTCGGGCTCGATGCCGGGCAGGAACGTTCCGGCGCGGACGAGGTCCTCGACGGACTCCATCGCGAGGTACGGGTTGACTGCCGCGGCGCCGTAGCCGATGAGGAGGGCCACGTGGTGGACCTCGCGGACGTCGCCCGCCTCGACCAGCAGGCCCACCTGGGTGCGCTGCTTGGTGCGGATGAGGTGGTGGTGGACGGCCGAGGTGAGCAGCAGCGAGGGGATCGGCGCGTGCTCGGCGTCGGAGTGCCGGTCGGAGAGCACGATCAGGCGGGCGCCGGCCTCGATGGCGGCGTCGGCCTCGGCGCAGATCTCGTCGATGCGGGCGGCGAGCGCGGTGCCGCCACCGCCGACGCGGTAGAGGCCGGAGAGCGTGGCGGCCTTCATGCCGGGCATGTCGCCGTCGGCGTTGATGTGGATGAGCTTGGCCAGCTCGTCGTTGTCGATCACCGGGAAGGGCAGGGTGACGCTGCGGCACGACGCGGCGGTCGGGTCGAGCAGGTTGCCCTGCGGGCCCAACGAGCTGTGCAGCGAGGTGACGAGCTCTTCACGGATGGCGTCCAGCGGCGGGTTGGTGACCTGCGCGAACAGCTGCGTGAAGTAGTCGAAGATGAGGCGCGGGCGCTCGGAGAGGGCCGCGATGGGCGTGTCCGTGCCCATGGAGCCGAGCGGTTCGCCGCCGGTCTTGGCCATCGGCGCGAGGATGATGCGCAGCTCTTCCTCGGTGTAGCCGAAGGTCTGCTGGCGGCGCGTGACGGAGGCGTGCGTGTGCACGATGTGCTCGCGCTCGGGCAGGTCGGACAACTCGATCTCGCCGGCCTCCAGCCACTCCTGGTACGGCTTCTCGGCGGCGAGGGCGGCCTTGATCTCGTCGTCCTCGACGATGCGGTGCTCGGCGGTGTCGACGAGGAACATCCGGCCGGGCTGGAGGCGGCCCTTGCGGACGACCTTCGCGGGGTCGATGTCGAGGACGCCGACCTCGGAGCCGAGGACGACGAGGCCGTCGTCGGTGACCCAGTAGCGGCCGGGGCGCAGGCCGTTGCGGTCGAGGACCGCGCCGACCTGGGTGCCGTCGGTGAAGGTGACGCAGGCCGGGCCGTCCCAGGGCTCCATCATCGTGGAGTGGTACTGGTAGAAGGCGCGGCGTGCCGGGTCCATGGAGGCGTGGTTCTCCCAGGCCTCCGGGATCATCATCAGCACGGAGTGCGGCAGGGAGCGGCCGCCGAGGTGCAGGAGTTCGAGGACCTCGTCGAAGGACGCGGAGTCGGAGGCGTCCGGCGTACAGACGGGGAAGATCCGGTCCAGCTTCTCCTGGCTCCCGAAGAGGTCGGAGGCGAGCTGCGACTCGCGGGCGCGCATCCAGTTGCGGTTGCCCTTGACCGTGTTGATCTCGCCGTTGTGCGCGACGAAGCGGTACGGGTGCGCGAGCGGCCAGCTCGGGAACGTGTTCGTCGAGAAGCGGGAGTGGACGAGCGCGACGGCCGTGGCGAAGCGGCGGTCGGACAGGTCCGGGAAGAAGGGCTCCAGCTGGCCGGTGGTCAGCATGCCCTTGTAGACGATGGTGCGGGACGAGAGCGAGGGGAAGTACGTCCCGGCCTCGCGCTCGGCGCGCTTGCGGAGCAGGAACGCCTTGCGGTCCAGCTCGAGACCGGTGGTCTCGCCGTCGGCGACGAAGATCTGCCGGAAGACGGGCATCGTCGAGCGGGCGGTGGCGCCGAGCAGCTCGGGGGCGACGGGGACGTCGCGCCAGCCGAGGACGGTGAGGCCCTCTTCGGAGGCGATCGTCTCGATCTGTGAGACGGCTCCGTCGGTGGTGCCGGCGGTGTCCACGGGCAGGAAGGCGATGCCGACGGCGTAGGCACCGGCCTCGGGGAGCTGGAATCCGGCCACTTCGCGGAGGAAGGCGTCCGGGACCTGGAGCAGGATGCCCGCACCGTCACCCGAGTCCGGCTCGGAGCCGGTGGCGCCGCGGTGCTCGAGATTGCGCAGTACGGTCAGCGCCTGTTCGACCAGTTCATGGCTGGCCACACCGGTGAGGGTGGCCACGAAACCGACGCCGCAGGCGTCGTGTTCGTTGCGGGGGTCGTACAGCCCCTGGGGGGCGGGGCGACCGTCCATGGGCGACCAGGCGTGGGTACGCATCGGCACTCCCGTCGTCGTCGAGGCAACTACATGTGGCAAGGGACGACGTTGGCCCTGGCAAAATTTCGTGCAGATTACATGATGGAACGCTTCTCGAAAAGCGGATAGTTCATTCCATCATGTGGACACCGCTCGCGGAGGTGTGGAGCGGTTCGGAGGGGTACCCGCTCGTTCCGGAGGGGGACCCTCGGGACCATTGCGGACAGATCCATGACCGAAGGTCCGTAGCGACACAGGCCTCATTGCCCGCAGCGCTTACGGCTCATGCCCAGTGGTCACGGTGTCGAAACCGCCGAGTAACGGCTACTTATGCAAGGTCCCGTATAGACCTGCAGCGGCTCATCCTACGGCGGTACCGAACAAGCTGCCCAGGGCGTACGTCACACCGGCCGCCGCTCCACCGAGCGCGAGCTGCCGCAGACCGCTGAACCACCAGGACCTCGCGGTCACCTTGGCCACCACCGCGCCACAGGCGAAGAGCCCGATGAGCGCGAGCAGCAGGGCGGGCCACAGCACGGTGGCGCCGAGCAGATACGGCAGTACGGGGAGCAGGGCGCCCAGCGCGAAGGAGCCGAAGGACGACACCGCGGCGACGGCCGGCGAGGGCAGGTCGCCGGGGTCGATGCCGAGCTCCTCGCGGGCGTGGATCTCCAGGGCCTGCTCGGGGTCCTTGGAGAGCTGCCGGGCGACCTCGCGGGCCAGCTCGGGCTCGACGCCGCGCGACGCGTACAGCTCGGCGAGCTCCTTCTCCTCGTCCGCGGGGTGCTTGCGCAGCTCGCGCCGCTCCACGTCCAGCTCGGCCTCGACGAGCTCGCGCTGGGAGGCCACGGAGGTGTACTCACCGGCCGCCATGGAGAAGGCACCGGCGGCGAGCCCCGCCAGGCCGGTGATGACGATGGTCTCCCGCGAGACCGCGCCGCCCGCGACACCGGTCATCAGCGCGAGGTTGGAGACGAGTCCGTCCATCGCCCCGAAGACCGCCGGACGCAGCCAGCCACCGTTCACGTCGCGGTGGGTGTGGTTGTCGCGGTGCGCCTCGTGCAGCGTCGCCTCGGTCTCGATGATCGCCATGGTGGACCCCCTCTTTCGTGCGTGGACGATCTCGAAAGTACGCGCGAAAAAAATCTCTCGCCAGCAAGGAAGGCCGTACTTACCTGCGAAAACGCACCCTTCGAAGGCTCCTGCGGGAAGTCGGCGAAGGAGTGATCTGAGCCCGCACATGCTCGTGTGAGCACCCCGCGTGGCAGAGATGCACCAAGCAACCGCATCCAGCGGTTCACGCTCCGTCCGCGGTCCGCGCGCAGCCGGCGGCCCGCACAAGGGAGGCTCGGCATGGCGTCCACCGCATGCGTTCCCTCGGTCCCGGCGCCCGGCGACGCCGACGACCTCCGCGAGCGGGCGCGCGGCGCCCTGCTCGGCCTCGCGGTCGGCGACGCGCTCGGCGCCCCCGCCGAGAACATGAAGCCGTCCGAGATCCGCCGCCGCTGGGGCCGCATCACGGGTTACGTCGCCGAACACCCGGCCGGCACCGACGACACCGAGTACGCGATCTTCTCCGGGCTCCTGCTCGCCCGGCACGGCTCGGCACTGACGGTCGCCCACGTCGAGACGGCCTGGCACCAGTGGATCGCCGACCTCGACGAAGGCCCGTTCCGGGGCGCGGGCTTCAGCGAGCGCGGCACCCTGGAGAACCTGCGCAGGGGCCTCGCCGCCCCCATCTCCGCCCAGCACAGGCACGCGTGGAGCGACGGCCTCGCGATGCGGGCCGCGCCCTTCGGCGTCTTCGCGGCGGGCCGCCCGGACGAGGCGGCCCGCCTCGTCGCGATCGACGGCTCCGTCAGCCATGACGGCGAGGGCATCCACGGCGGCCGGGCGGTGGCGGCGGGCGTCGCGGCGGCCATGGCGGGAGCGCGCGTGGACGCCGTGGTGACGGCGGCTCTCTCCGTCATCCCGGACGACAGCTGGACGGCCCGCTCGCTGCGCCGCGCGGTGGCGGTCGCGCACCGCGGCGAGCGGGCGGTCCGTTCGGCGGTGGTCATCGGCGGCTACCCCTGGACGGACCTCGCGCCGGAAGCGGTCGGCCTCGCGTTCGGGGCGTACGCGGCGGCGCGCGGCGACTTCCGCTGCGCGGTGCTCACGGCGGTGAACATGGGCCGCGACGCCGACACGACGGCGGCGGTCGCGGGCGCGCTCGCGGGCGCGACGTGCGGCGCAGCGGCGATCCCCCAGCCCTGGTCCGCCGCGATCGTCCCGGCCCGCGGCACCTGCCTCCCTTCCATACGGGGCCACCACGTACTGGACGTGGCAGACCTGCTGACACCGAACGGGGAAACGTGATGAGTACCGTCCCCGCTGCGGGCAAGCCCGCCGCTCCCGCTGTGGGCAGGCGTTCCGCACGGCGATGGGGGTCCCCCCTGGTCGAGCGCAGCCGAGAGCTTGGGGGAGGGTGGGCACAGCCCCCGGTGCCGAGCGCCGATGACGGAGGCCCCAACCGAAGCGAGGCGCCCCCCGCCGAAGCGCTCCTGCTGGGCCTCGCGGCAGGCGACGCCGCAGGGTGGCCCGCCGCCAGACACCGCGCCGCGCGCATGCCGGAGTGGACACGAAGACTCACCCGCGAACTCGACACCTTCGCCGAGCAGAACGCCACGACCACCCTCCCCGTCCCCATCGCCCTGAACCAGTCCCCCGAACCCCTCCGCCTCGGCCCCTCGGACGACGCCGAATGGGCGGCCTTCACCGCCGAGTCCCTGCTCCGCGCCGCGGACGGCACCCTCAGCGCCGCCCTGAGCCCGGACCGCCGCGTCCGCGCAGCGCTCGACCTCTCCTGGAACACCCTCGCGGCCGAGATCGCCGCCGCCGCGGCCCGCGCCCCCGAGGTCGAGTCCGCGGTCCTCCCGCTGCGCGCCCGCATCTCCGTCCGCGCGGGCCTCGGCAACCTCGCCGCGGGCCTGCGCCCGCCCGCCACCGGCCACGACAACCCGCACTACTTCGACGACGCGGCCTGCGTACGCGCCTGCGTGCTGGCCCTTGTCCACCCCGGCGACCCCGAACGGGCCGCCGCGCTCGCGGAGTTCGACGCCCGCTACACCCAGGACGGCGACGGCACGCACGGCGCCCGCGCGATGGCCGCCGCGCTCTCCGCCGCGCTCGCGGGGGCCGACGTCGACGCCGCGGTGGAGTGCGCGCTCGACCAGCTCCCGGAGCACACGGAGATCGGCAGGAACGCCCGGCACGCCGTGAAGACGGCCCGCGCCCAGGCGGACGACGGCGCCTTCGCCCTCGTACCGCTCCTGGAGCACCAGATCGTCGACCACGTCTACAGCTACGGCATCGCCGCGGCCGAGACCGTGCCGGTCGCCCTCGCCCTGGCCACCGCCGCGCGCGGCCGCATCCGGGAGGCGGTACCCGCCGCCGCGTGCCTGTCGCGCGTCGCGGACTCGGCGCCCGCGCTCGCGGGGGCGCTCACCGGCGTCCTCGGCACGGCGGCCGCGATCCCCGGGGCCTGGCGGGACGCCTGCCGCACCCTCTCGGGCTGTGCGCTGCCCCGTCTCGCGGGCACCGACCTGGTGGAACTCGCCGGTCACCTGGCAGACACGGAACTGGCCACTCCAGGTGGACAATTCCGGCATGACGACCATGACGCCACGTCCTGAGACGCCACGAACCGAGCTGTCCCTGTCCGACCGCATCGCGGGCAGCCTCGTCGGAGCCGCGGTCGGCGACGCGCTCGGCGGGCCCGTCGAGGGGTACGCGCCCGAACAGATCACCGAGCGGCACGGGGGCCGCGTGCACGGCATCGTCGGCCCCTGGAACGGCGACGACTGGCGTACGGCCCGCCCCATCGCGCCGTACCACAAGGGCGACGGACACGTCACCGACGACACCCTCATGACGCACGCGCTCGTCCGCGTGTACGCGGCGGTCCGCGACCACCTCGACGCGTACGCCGTGGCCGACCACCTCGTCCCCGACCTGATGACGACCCCGCGCTGGATCCCCGAGCTGGAGGCCGACGCGCTCCCCCTGCACCGGATCTTCCTCGCCGAGAAGTGGCTCGTCGCCCGTCTCCACTACGGCCACGTCGACCCGCGCGAGGCCGGTGCGGGGAACATCGTCAACTGCGGCGCGGCGATGTACATGGCGCCGGTCGGCCTGGTCAACGCCGCGAACCCGCAGGCCGCGTACGCCGAGGCCATCGACATCGCGGGCGCCCACCAGTCCTCGTACGGCAGGGAGGCCGCGGGTGTCTTCGCGGCGGCCGTGGCGGCGGCCTGCGCGCCCGGCGCCACCGCGGACTCCGTGGTCGCAACCTGCCTGTCCCTGGCGAAGGACGGGACGCGCGCGGCGATCGAGGCGGTGGCCGAAGTCGCCGCGCAGCACCGGGACTTCGAGACGGCCCTGGCTCCGGTCCGGGCCGCCGTCGCCCCCTTCGACACGGTCGGCCCGGACTACCGCGCCCCGTCCCTGAGCGCCCGCCGCCCCTCCCGCCTGCACTCCGTCGAAGAGCTCCCCGTGGCCCTCGGCATGCTCCTGGTCGGCGAGGCCGACTACCGCCGCACCGTGCTCGGGTCGGTCAACTACGGCCGCGACTGCGACTCCATCGCGACGATGAGCGGCGCGATCGTCGGCGCGCTGCGCGGCGCGGAGGCGGTCCCCGCCGACTGGGCCAAGCGCGTCGCCGAGGCCAGCCGCCTCGACCTGCACGCCCCGGCGACCGTGCTCACGGCGGTGGCCGAGGAGGTCTTCGCCCGTGACGTACGCCGGCGCCGCGCCCACGAGTCCGCGTTCGCGGCCCTGACGGCCGACCGGTGATCCGCCTGACGTGGGTCCAGCCGGAGGACCTGATCGGCCACGAACTCCGCCAGGCGGAACAGGACGGCCGCGACATCACGGCGGTCCGCGCCCGCTGGCTCGCCGCAGGCGGCCACCTGCCCCCACCCCGCGCGGGCGCGTCCCCCTCCCCCGCCCCGCCTCACCTCCGCGCACTCGCGTACCAACTCCTCGACGAGCTGGACCGGTTGGCCCCGGCGGAGGCAGACGTGCCACGCCGAGCACCTGTCAGTGACGCTCCCGCCCCGGCCGACCTGCGGTCCCGCCTCCACGCCGCCTGGCTCGGCAGAGCCGCGGGCTGCCTCCTCGGCAAACCGGTGGAGAAACTCCCCCTGGAAGGCATCCGGAGCCTCGCCCGGGCAGCGGGCAACTGGCCCCTGCACACCTGGTTCACCGAACGGGGCGTGCCGCCCGGGCTCAGGGCGGCGTACCCCTGGAACAGGCGTTCCGCGCCGACCTCCCTCGCCGAGAACATCGACGGCATGCCCGAGGACGACGACCTCAACTACCCCCTCCTGAACCTGCTCCTCATCCAGCGCCACGGAAAGGACTTCACCACCGAGGACGTGGCACGGCTCTGGCTCGACGAGCTCCCCGCCGGCCGCACCTTCACCGCCGAGCGCGTCGCCTACCGCAACCTCCTCCAGGGCATCGAACCCCCGCACACCGCCACCCACCACAACCCGTTCCGCGAGTGGATCGGCGCCCTGATCCGGGCCGACATGCACGGCTGGACCAACCCCGGGGCCCCCGGCGCGGCCGCCGCACAGGCCCGCAGGGACGCGGCCCTGACCCACACGGCGAACGGCGTGCACGGCGCCGAGTTCGCGGCGGCCACGATCGCCGCGGCGGCGGGCGGCACCGCCGACGTCCACACCTGTCTGCGGGCCGGCCTGTCCGTCGTACCGGCCGATTCGCGCCTGGCCGAAGCCGTCCGCCATGCCGTTCAACTGGCGTACGACACACGGGAATTCGATGGCGTCGTCGACCACCTCCACGCGCGCTACGCCACCCACCACTGGGTCCACGTCATCCCCAACGCCGCGCTCCTCGCCGCCGCCCTCACCCACGCCGACGGCGACTTCACCGGCTCCATCACCCGTGCCGTCTCCGGCGGCTGGGACACCGACTCCAACGGCGCCACCGCCGGATCGGTCGCGGGCCTGCTCGCCGGCCACCCCGACGCGCTCCCCGACCGCTGGACGGCGCCCCTGAAGAACCGGCTCGCCACGTCCGTGGGCGACTTCGACGGCATCGGCTTCGACACCCTCGCAGACCTCACCACCGCACTCACCGCCCGGGAGGCACCCCGCCCATGAGCCCCACGCCCCACATCGCCGTTCTCGGCAGCGCCAACATGGATCTCGTCGCGTACGTCGCCGAGGCGCCGCGCCGCGGCGAGACCGTGACCGGCCGCGAGTTCCGCACCGCGCCCGGCGGCAAGGGCGCCAACCAGGCCGTCGCGGCGGCCCGCGCGGGCGCCACCGTCACCCTGATCGGCGCGGTCGGCACCGACGCCCACGGCAGCACGATCCGCTCCAGCCTGGAGCACTCCGGCGTCGACACGGACCTCCTGCGCACCGTCGAGACGCCCACCGGCACCGCGCACATCGTCGTCGACGACGAGGGCGGCAACGCGATCGTCGTGATCCCCGGCGCCAACGGCACCGTCACCGCCCTCGGCCCCGGCGACGAGAGCCTGATCGCCTCCGCCGACGCCCTGCTGCTCCAGTTGGAGGTGCCACTGGAAGGGGTCATCGCCGCCGCACGGGCCGCCCGGCGCCACGGCGTCCGCACCGTCCTCACCCCCGCCCCGGCCCAGCCCCTGCCTCCCGAACTCCTCGCCGCCATCGACCTGTTGCTGCCCAACGAACACGAGGCCGCCGCCCTCACCGGCATCGCCGACGACCCGCGGGCCGCCGCCGGGGCCCTGCTCTCCCAGGTGCCCGAGGTCGTCATCACCCTCGGCTCTCGCGGCAGCCTGTACGCGGCGCGCGGCACCGAACCGATCATCGTTCCCGCCCAGCAGGTCACCGCGGTCGACACCACCGGCGCGGGCGACACCTTCGCGGGCACCCTCGCCGTGGCGCTCGCCGAGGGCAACTCACCTCCCGACGCGCTCCGTTGGGCGACATCGGCGGCGGCGCTCGCCGTGCAGCGCCCGGGGGCCTCGTCGTCCATGCCGTACCGCAAGGAGATCGACAGGGCCGCCGGGCAGCCGGGTGCCGCGTCATGACCGCCCCCCTCACCGGCCTCCGCGTCCTCGACCTCGCCACCCTCTTCGCGGGCCCCCTCGCCGCCACGATGCTCGGCGACTTCGGCGCCGAGGTCATCAAGGTCGAGCACCCCTCGCGCCCCGACCCGTCCCGCGGCCACGGCCCGTCGAAGGACGGCGTCGGTCTGTGGTGGAAGCTGCTCGGCCGCAACAAGCGCACGATGACCCTCGACCTGTCGACGCCCGGCGGCCGCGAGACCCTGCTGCGCCTGGCCGCCACCGCCGACGTGATCGTCGAGAACTTCCGCCCCGGCACCCTGGAGAAGTGGGACCTGGGCTGGCCCGAGCTGCACGCCGCCAATCCGTGCCTGGTCCTGACCCGCGTCACCGGCTTCGGCCAGTTCGGGCCGTACTCCCGGCGCCCCGGCTTCGGCACGCTCGCCGAGGCGATGAGCGGCTTCGCCGCGATCACCGGGGAGCCGGAGGGGCCGCCGACCCTGCCGCCGTTCGGCCTCGCCGACTCGATCGCGGGCCTGGCGACGGCGTACGCGGTGATGACGGCCCTCGCGGCCCGCGACCGCACGGGCGAGGGCCAGGTCGTCGACATGGCGATCATCGAGCCGATCCTCACGGTCCTCGGCCCCCAGCCGCTCTGGTACGACCAGCTGGGCCACGTACAGCCCCGCACCGGCAACCGCTCCACGAACAACGCGCCACGCAACACCTACCGCACGGCGGACGGGAGTTGGGTCGCCGTCTCCACCTCCGCCCAGTCGATCGCGGAACGCCTGATGCGCCTGGTCGGCCGCCCCGACCTGATCGCGGAGCCGTGGTTCGCCACCGGCGCGGACCGGGCGCGCCACGCCGACGTCCTCGACGAGGCGGTCGGCGGCTGGATCGCCCGGCACACCCGCGCCGAGGTGATCGAGGCGTTCGAGAAGGCGGAGGCCGCGGTCGCTCCCATCCAGGACGTACGCGACGTCATGACCGATCCCCAGTACGCGGCCCTCTCCACGCTCACCACGGTCGACGACCCGGAACTCGGCCCGCTGCGCATGCAGAACATCCTCTTCCGCCTCTCCGCGACCCCCGGCGCGATCCACTGGGCGGGCCGCCCGCACGGCGCCGACACGGACGCCGTCCTGACCGAACTCGGCCTGACCGAACGGGAGATCACCACCCTGCGCAAGGAGGGCGCGCTGTGACCGTCCACTCCCCCCTGACCTGGCTGTACGTGCCCGGGGACCGGCCCGAGGTGGTCGCCAAGGCCCTGACCGCGGGCGCCGACGCGGTGATCGTCGACCTGGAGGACGCGGTCGCCCCCGACCGCAAGGAGTATGCGAGAGCGGCGACGGCCGAACTGCTCTCCGAGCCCCGGCCGTCCCCTGTCCCCGTCCACGTCCGCGTGAACGCCCTGGACGGCCCGCTCGCCGAGGTCGACCTCCGCGCCCTCGCCCCGCTCCCCGGCCTGGCAGGACTGCGCCTGCCCAAGGTCACCTCGCGCGCCGAGGTCATCCGCGTCGCCGAGCGCGCGGTGCCCGCCGACGGCGGCGCCCTCGCCCTCCACGCGCTCGTCGAGTCGGCGCTCGGCCTGGAGCACGCCTACGCCATCGCCACCGCGCACCCGGCCCTGCGCGGCATCTCCCTCGGCGAGGCCGACCTCCGCGCGGACCTGGGGATGCGCGAGGAGACGGGCCTCGACTGGGCGCGCTCCCGGGTGGTGGTGGCCGCGCGGGCGGCGGGCCTGGCGCCGCCCGCCCAGTCGGTCCACCCGGACATCCGTGACCTGGACGGGCTCGCCGCCTCCTGCGCCCGGGGCCGCGCCCTCGGCTTCCTCGGCCGCGCGGCGATCCACCCCCGTCAGCTCCCGGTCATCGAGCGGGCCTATCTCCCCACCCCGGAGGAGATCGAGCGGGCGGAGGAGATCACCAAGGCGGCCGCGACGGACGAGGGCGCCCTGGCGCTGCCGGACGGCCGCTTCGTGGACAAGGCGGTGGTGGAGGGCGCGCGGCGCGTCCTGGCGCTGGCCCACAGGGTGTGACCGCCCACGCGAAGGGCCGCCGGATCACCCGATCCGACGGCCCTTCACCATGCGTGCGCGTCCGAGGAGCGAGCCTCAGCTCTTCGGCTCGGCCGAGGACTTCGCCCCGTCGGCGGAGTCCTTCTCGCCCTCGGGCTTGCTCTCGGACTCCTTCTCGGCCTCGGCGTCCGTCTCGCCCTTGGTGAGCTTCACGGAGTCACCGCCGTCGACCGCGGGCTCGGCGCCCGGCTCGACGATCTCCTCGCGTCCGGGGCGGGTCTTCGCCGACACCACGAAGTAGACGACCGCCAGGAGGAAGACCACGATGGCGGTCCACACGTTCAGCCGGAGGCCGAGCACGTGGTGCGCGTCGTCGACCCGCATGTACTCGATCCAGCCGCGCCCGGCGCAGTACGAGGCGACGTACAGCGCGAACGCCCGGCCGTGTCCGAGCTTGAAGCGGCGGTCGGCCCAGATGACCAGGACGGCGACGCCGATGCACCACAGCGACTCGTACAGGAAGGTGGGGTGGTACGTGCCGGGGACCCGGCCGTCCTCGGCGGAGGTGATCTTCAGCGCCCAGGGCACGTCCGTGGGCTTGCCGTACAGCTCCTGGTTGAACCAGTTGCCCCAGCGGCCGATGGCCTGCGCGAGGGCGATGCCGGGGGCCAGCGCGTCGGCCCAGGCCGGCAGCGGGATGCCGCGGCGGCGGCAGCCGATCCAGGCGCCGACGGCACCGAGCGCGATCGCGCCCCAGATGCCGAGGCCGCCCTCCCAGATCTTGAAGGCGTCCACCCAGTCACGGCCGTCGCTGAAGTACAGCTGGTAGTCCGTGATCACGTGGTAGAGACGCCCGCCGACGAGGCCGAACGGCACGGCCCACACGGCGATGTCGGCCACGGTGCCTGACCGGCCCCCGCGAGCGATCCACCGCTTGTTGCCGAGCCAGACGGCTACGAAGACGCCGATGATGATGCAGAACGCGTAGCCGCGCAACGGGATGGGTCCTAGTTCGACCACACCGCGCGACGGACTGGGAATGAAGGCAAGGTCCATGACACGACCGACGCTATCGTGCCGGGCGTCGGGGGCGGCAACCGGTCCGGCTACGGGTGCATAACAGGAGGGCCGCCGCCCCCGGGCGTCACGAGCGGTTCGCCGCTTCCACCAGTTGCTTCAGCTTCTGGGGCGTCAGCGGCTTCTGCGGGTCCCCGAAGATGTCCTTGCCGTCGAGCTTCACGGTGGGGGTGCCGCGCAGCTTCGCGTCCTGGAAGGCCTTGTTGGACTTGTCGACCCAGCTGTCGTGCGTGCCGTCCTCGACGCACTTCTTGAAGGAGTCGGTCACCAGTCCGTCGACCTCACCGGCGAGCTCGATCAGCCTGCTGTTCTTGCCGAACGCGTCGTCGGGCTCCGGGGGCTGGTTCTTGAAGAGCACGTCGTGGTACGGGGTGAACTTGCCGGCGTCCTGGGCGCAGGCCGCGGCGTTGGCCGAGCGGCGGGAGCCGCTGCCTCCCATGTTCCCGTCGATGAGGGTGGCCAGGTGGTACTCCACCTTGAGCTGCCCCTTGTCGGCGAGCTCGTGGATCGTCGAGCGGAAGCCGTCCTCGAACTGCTTGCAGGCCGGGCAGCGGAAGTCCTCCCAGATGGTGAGGGTCGACTTGGCGCTGTCCTTGCCGACGGGGATCGTCGGCCCGTCCTTGTCGCCCGCGCCCTTGGGCGCGACCACCGGCCCCGCCGCGTCGCTCTTGTCGTCGCCGGCATTGGCGGCGAGCAGCCCCACCACGGCGGCGAGGCCGAGGACACCGACCACCGCGGCGCTCACGATCAGCGCCCTGCGCCGCTTGTCGCGGGCCTTCTGCCGCTCTCGCTCTGCCGCCATCCGCGCGCGGGCCGATCGCTTTTCCTCACGGTTCTTCTCGCTCACACCCCGCCAAACGAACCGGGGAGGCGCGAGCGCGCCTCCCCGGTCCAGGTCCACCCGTACGAGTTACGCCTTGCCGCGGACCCCGTCGGCGAGCTCACCGGCGAGGGCACGCACGGCGGCCAGGCCCGCGGCCTCGTCCGGCGCGTCGAGCATCCGCTGCACGAAGGCGGAGCCGACGATCACTCCGTCGGCGAAGCCCGCGACCTCGGCGGCCTGGCGGGCGTTGGAGACGCCGAGGCCGACGCAGACCGGCAGGTCCGTGGTGGCCTTGGTGCGCCGCACCAGGTCCTGCGCCTGCTCGCCGACGGACTCGCGGGTGCCGGTGACACCCATCAGCGAGGCCGCGTAGACGAAGCCGGAGCCCGCCGCGGTGATCGTGGCGAGCCGCTCGTCCTTGCTGCTCGGCGCGACGACGAAGACCGTCGCCAGGTCGTGCTTCGCGGCGTGCTCCCGCCACAGCGCCGACTCCTGGACGGGCAGGTCGGGCAGGATGCAGCCCGCGCCGCCCGCCTCGGCGAGCTCGGCCGTGAAGCGCTCCACGCCGTAGCGGTCGATCGGGTTCCAGTACGTCATGACGAGGACCGGCCTGCCGGTCGCCTCGTGGGCCTCGCGGACGGTGCGCATGACGTCGCGGATCTTG
Source organism: Streptomyces sp. NPDC039462 (assembly GCF_055639375.1). Taxonomy (NCBI): domain Bacteria; kingdom Bacillati; phylum Actinomycetota; class Actinomycetes; order Kitasatosporales; family Streptomycetaceae; genus Streptomyces; species Streptomyces sp. NPDC039462. The sequence goes on along the minus strand of NZ_JBVKAO010000006.1, from coordinate 241,394 downwards.
AGGCCGCCGCGCAGCGCGATGTCGTCGGCGGTCTGGATGACCGGGCCGTCGAGCACCGGGTCGGAGTGCGGCAGGCCGACCTCGACGACGTCCGCGCCGCCCTCGAAGACCGCCTTGACGGCCGCGATGCCGCCGTCGACGGTGGGGAAGCCCGCGGGCAGGTAGGCGATGAGGGCGGACCGGCCCTCGGCCTTCGCGGCCGCGAGGGTCTCGTCCAGCAGTTTGACGTTGCCGCTCACTTGGCGTCCCCCTCGATCTCCGCGCCGGTGCCGGCCTCGTCGGCCTCGACGGCGGCGTCCGTGTCGTACAGGCCGAAGTAGCGTGCGGCCGTGTCCATGTCCTTGTCGCCGCGCCCGGAGAGGTTGACGACGATCAGCCCGTCCCTGCCGAGCTCCTTGCCGACCTCCAGGGCCCCGGCGAGCGCGTGGGCGCTCTCGATGGCGGGGATGATGCCCTCGGTCCTGGAGAGCAGCCGCAGGGCCTGCATGGCCGCGTCGTCGGTGACCGCGCGGTACTCGCCGCGGCCGCTGTCCTTGAGATAGGCGTGCTCGGGGCCGATGCCGGGGTAGTCCAGGCCCGCCGAGATCGAGTAGGGCTCGGTGATCTGGCCCTCCTCGTCCTGGAGGACGTAGGAGCGGGAGCCGTGCAGGATGCCCGGCTCGCCCGCGGTCAGGGTGGCCGCGTGCTCGCCGGTCTCGATGCCGTGTCCCGCGGGCTCGCAGCCGATGAGGCGCACGTCCGCGTCCGGGATGAAGGCGTGGAAGAGGCCGATGGCGTTGGAGCCGCCGCCGACGCAGGCGACGGCCGCGTCGGGCAGGCGCCCGGCGCGCTCCAGGATCTGGCGGCGGGCCTCGACGCCGATGACGCGGTGGAAGTCGCGGACCATGGCGGGGAAGGGGTGCGGTCCCGCGACGGTCCCGAAGAGGTAGTGGGTCCTGTCCACGTTGGCCACCCAGTCGCGGAACGCTTCGTTGATGGCGTCCTTCAGGGTGCGGCTGCCGGACTTCACGGCGACGACCTCGGCGCCGAGCATCCGCATGCGGGCCACGTTCAGGGCCTGGCGCTCGGTGTCGATCTCACCCATGTAGATCGTGCATTCGAGGCCGAAGAGCGCGCAGGCGGTGGCCGTGGCGACGCCGTGCTGTCCCGCGCCGGTCTCGGCGATGACGCGGGTCTTGCCCATGCGCTTGGTGAGCAGGGCCTGCCCGAGCACGTTGTTGATCTTGTGCGAGCCGGTGTGGTTCAGGTCCTCGCGCTTGAGGAAGACGCGGGCGCCGCCGGCGTGTTCGGCGAAGCGGGGCACCTCGGTGAGGCTGCTGGGCCGCCCTGTGTAGTTGACGAGCAGGTCGTCGAGCTCGCGGGCGAACTCCGGGTCGCTCTTCGCCTTGTCGTACTCGACGGCGACCTCGTCCACGGCGGCGACGAGGGCCTCCGGGATGAATTTCCCGCCGAAGGCGCCGAAGTACCCTTCGGCGCTGGGGATGTGACCCTCCGGGTCGGGGATGAAGTACTCGCTGGGCATGGCTGGATCCTTGTCAAGAACGGCGATGACAACGGGTGCTGGCGCGCCCCGTCAGGGGCGCGGGGAACTGCGCGACAAGCCCACGACGGGCCGCGGTCGCGACGAAACCCTGGCCGGCAACGGCGCGAGGGCTCTTCAGCTCAGGCGCCGCCCTGCCATCGCATCCCAGGAATCTGCCCCGGCTCCGAGCCGATGTGATACCGCACGCGCCTGCCCCGCACGCGGCGTGCGGGAGCCCGGCAGCCGCGGGGGCGGCAGCCGGGTGCGAGGCGGGCGGAGATCGGCATGGGGAGGAGTCAGCTCCGCCCGTGCCGGAGCGCCGGGTGCGTGCCCGCGGCGACCAGGTCGGAGACCGCGCCCTTCGGGTCGCGGCCGGTCACCAGGGACTCGCCCACGAGCACCGCGTCGGCGCCCGCGTTGGCGAAGGCGATCAGGTCGTGCGGTCCGCGCACACCGGACTCGGCGATCTTGACGACGCTGTCCGGCAGCTCGGGGGCGACCCGCTCGAAGGTGGAGCGGTCGACCTTGAGGGTCTTGAGGTCGCGGTTGTTGACGCCGATGACCCGCGCGCCCGCGTCCACGGCACGCTCCGCCTCGTCCTCGTCGTGCACCTCGACGATCGGCGTGAGGCCGATCGATTCGGCACGCTCGATCAGGGACTCCAGGGCGGGCTGCTCCAGGGCGGCCACGATCAGGAGCGCGAGGTCGGCGCCGTACGCCCGGGCCTCCCACAGCTGGTACGAGGTGACGATGAAGTCCTTGCGGAGCACCGGGATGTCGACCTTGGCGCGGACGGCCTCCAGGTCGGCAAGCGAGCCGCCGAAGCGGCGCTCCTCGGTGAGCACGGAGATGACGGCCGCGCCGCCCGCCTCGTAGTCGGCGGCGAGACCCGCCGGGTCGGCGATCGCGGCGAGCGCGCCCTTGGAGGGGCTGGAGCGCTTCACCTCGCAGATGACCTTGACGCCGTCGCCGCGCAGGGCCGCCGCGCCGTCCTTGGCCGCGGGAGCCTTGGCCGCACGCTCCTTGAGCTCGTCGAGGCTGACGCGTGCCTGCCGCTCCGCGAGGTCGGCACGGACTCCGTCGATGATCTCGTCGAGCACACTCACGCGAGCGGCCCCCTTCCCTGACGGTTGAGCTGACGTTCAAGCTGGTCACTGCGATGGTATCCGCAGGAGGGCGAAGGCCTCGCATCCGGTTGACAGGCGTCCCACGACCTGGACACGCACCACCCGTCCGGCCTGCACTTTCAGGGATGCAGCCAGGACCCGAACGGCAGATTCCGTACGACGGTGAAGAGCGCCACCAGGACGCCGACGCCCCACAGCTGCAGCGGCCCCGGCTCGATCCGCACGGGCCGCCCGCGCACCGTCCTGACCACCCACACGGTCCACACCACGGCGAAGAGGACGTATCCGGCGACGGCCAGCGCGTTGGCGCCGAGGGCCGCAGCGAGGTCACCGTGGACGAAGGCGTGGGCGCTGCGCAGGCCGCCGCAGCCGGGGCAGTAGATGCCGGTGAGGCGCAGCAGCGGGCAGGCGGGGTAGTGGCCGGGTTCGTTCGGGTCGACGGCGCCGACGTACGCGAAGGCGGCGGCGACGGAGGCGAGCACGCCGGCCGGCACGAGCAGGCGGGTCAGGACGGCGGGCGCGGCGCTTCCGGGTTCGGCGGTCACCCGTGCATTCTGCCGCGTGCCCGGGTGCGGCGCCCGGTCGCCCGGCCGGGGTGTCCGGGCCCGGACATGCGAAAGAGGCGGTTCCGGCACCTGCCGGACCGCCTCTTCTCGTACAGCTCGTACAGCTCGTATGCCCCGTACGGCGAGGTCAGCTCTTGGCGCCCGCGGCCTGGCGGTGCGGACGCTTCTGCGAGCCCAGGCCCATGAGGTGCATGACGCCGCCCACGAGGCCGCCGATCGCGATGATGGCCATGCCGGCCCAGAAGCCGGGCACGTTGGCCATCACCATGAAGGCGCCCGCGACGCAGAAACCGACGAAGGCGATGATGGAACCGGTCCAGGCGGCCGGGGTGTGTCCGTGGCCTGTCGCCATGAAAATGCTCCTTGTTGCTGTGTGCGCGGTGGTGGCTGCGGCGCCCACCGCGCGGCGGACGCTCGCTGACATTGTCCCGTACCCGCGCGTATGCCCCGAGCGCGGGGGGTCATGTTCGGTGGGAGCGGTGGCTCACGTTCCGCGGGTGGGGTCCTCGCCGCGGTCGAGGGCCTTCCACAGCTCCTCGGGGCGCTCGGGGTCCGCGACGCGGCGCGTCTTGCGGGGGCTCGGCGAGCCGTCGCGTTCGTAGCGTCCGGACATCGCGGGCCAGGAACGGCCGTACGTGAGGGCGAGGAGCCCGGCGAGCAGGATGAAGACGCCCGCGGCGGCCGCGGCGTACGGCCAGCCGGTGTGGCTCAGGTCGCCGATGGTGGCGGCGGCGTCACCGGAGGCCGTGGCGGCCTTCTCGTCGAGCGCGTCCTTGTCGTCGGCGCCGAGCAGGGCGGCGGCGACGATGCCGCCGCCGCTGAGCGTGAGCAGCAGGGAGACGAGGAAGCGTCCGGCGCGGCGGACCGCGAAGACCGCGACGAGCGCGGCGAGGCCCACTATGGCGAGGGCCGCGGGCACGCCGGTGACGTCGCTGCCCTTGGCGGTCAGCGGCAGCTCGCCGCCGGCCACCGACGCGGTGCCGTGGGCCCAGTCCTGGCGGGAGGCGAGCAGGGCGAGGGCCGCGCCGACGGCGCCGAGCAGCAGCGCGGCGGCGATGCTGCGCCGGCTGCTGCGCTGGGCGCGGCTCTCGGACGCGGCCTCGGTACGGGGCGGAGGTACGGCAGAAGTCACCCGTCCACTATCCCTCACGGCTCGAACGGTCGTGCAGCCGGTTCGCCGTGTGGATGGCGCGCAGCACGGCGGCGGCCTTGTTCCGGCACTCGGTGTCCTCGGCGACGGGGTCGGAGTCGGCGACGACCCCGGCTCCGGCCTGCACGTATGCCGTGCCGTCGCGGAGGAGGGCGGTGCGGATGGCGATGGCGGTGTCGGAGTCGCCCGCGAAGTCGAGGTAGCCGACGCAGCCGCCGTACAGGCCGCGCCGGGACGGTTCGAGCTCGTCGATGATCTGCATCGCGCGGGGCTTGGGGGCGCCGGAGAGGGTGCCCGCCGGGAAGCAGGCGGTGAGGACGTCGAAGGCGGTGCGGCCCCCGGCGACCTGTCCGGTGACCGTCGACACGATGTGCATGACGTGGGAGTACTTCTCGATGGACATGAAGTCGACGACCTCGACGGAGCCCGGTTCGCAGACCCGGCCCAGGTCGTTGCGGCCCAGGTCGACGAGCATCAGGTGCTCGGCGCGCTCCTTGGGGTCGGCGAGCAGTTCGTCGGCGAGGGCCTGGTCCTCCTGCGGGGTGGCGCCGCGGTGCCGGGTCCCGGCGATGGGGTGGACCATGGCGCGCCCGTCCTCGACCTTGACGAGAGCCTCGGGCGAGGAGCCGACCACGTCGAACGCCTCCCCGTCCCCGTGGGGGAACCGGAAGAGGTACATGTACGGCGACGGGTTGGTGGCGCGCAGCACGCGGTAGACGTCCAGCGCCGTCGCGGTGCAGGGGGTCTCGAAGCGCTGCGAGGGCACGACCTGGAAGGCCTCGCCGGCCCGGATGCGTTCCTTGATGTCCTCGACGGCTTCCTGGTACTGCTCGCCGCCCCACAGGGCGGTGTACTCGGGGAGCTCGGAGGGCGGCAGGGCGGCCGGGGGCTGGGAGACCGGCCGGGAGAGGTCGGCCTCCATGGCGTCGAGGCGGGCGACCGCGTCGGCGTACGCCTCGTCGACCCCGGTCTCCAGGTCGTTGTGGTTGATCGCGTTGGCGATCAGCAGGACCGAGCCGTCCCAGTGGTCGAGGACGGCGAGGTCGCTGGTGAGGAGCATGGTCAGCTCGGGCAGGTTCAGGTCGTCGCGGTCGCCGGGGCCGATCTTCTCCAGGCGGCGCACGATGTCGTAGCCGAGGTAGCCGACCATGCCGCCGGTGAAGGGCGGCAGGCCGTGGGCGCTGACGACGTCGCGCGGGGTGTGCAGTATCCCGATGGTGGCGCGCAGCGCGGCGAGCGGGTCGCCGGAGGTGGGCACGCCGACGGGCGGGGTGCCGAGCCAGTGGGCCTCGCCGTCGCGGACGGTGAGGGCGGCGGCGCTGCGGACGCCGACGAAGGAGTAGCGGGACCACGACCGGCCGTTCTCCGCGGATTCGAGGAGGAACGTGCCGGGGCGTTCGGCGGCGAGCTTGCGGTAGAGCCCGACAGGGGTGTCGCCGTCCGCGAGGAGCTTGCGGCTGACGGGGATGACGCGGCGGTCGGTCGCGAGCTTGCGGAAGGTCTCGAGGTCCATGGCAGGACCCTACTGACCGGGCGCGGGCGCGCCGGGCACGGGAAGCACGGGCAGCACGTCGGTGTCGAAGCAGGTGCGGGTGCCGGTGTGGCAGGCCGCGCCGACCTGGTCGACCTGGACGAGGACGGTGTCCGCGTCGCAGTCGAGCGCCACCTCCTTGACGTACTGGAAGTGGCCGGACGTGTCGCCCTTGACCCAGTACTCCTGGCGGCTGCGCGACCAGTAGGTGCAGCGCCCGGTGGTGAGGGTGCGGTGCAGCGCCTCGTCGTCCATCCAGCCGAGCATCAGCACCTCACCGGTGTCGTACTGCTGGGCGATGGCGGGGACGAGGCCGTCGGCGCTGCGCCTGAGGCGCGCGGCGATCTCCGGGTCGAGGCTGCTGCTGGGCGGGGGCACGCTGGTCATGGGCCCATTGTGCCGCCCTTCCCGGCCCCTTCGGCCGGGCGTCCACTGTGCGGACCGGTGGCGCGGTCGTAGGCTGGCTGGTATGTCGACCCATGCGAAGCGTGAACGACTTCTTCTCGCCGACCTGTTGGAGGCGGAGGGGCCCGAGGCGGCCACTCTGTGCGAGGGCTGGAAGACCCGTGACCTCGCGGCCCACGTGGTGGTGCGCGAGCGCCGCGCGGACGCGGCGGGCGGGCTGCTGATCAAGCAGCTGGCCGGGCGCCTGGAGCGGGTGCAGGCCGAGTTCGCCGCGAAGCCGTACGAGGAGCTGATCCAGCTCATCCGGACGGGTCCGCCGCGTTTCTCGCCCTTCGCCCTGAAGCAGGTGGACGAGGCGTCGAACGCCGTCGAGTTCTACATCCACACCGAGGACGTGCGCCGCGCGCAGCCCGACTGGACGCCGCGCGAGCTCGACCCGGTCTTCCAGGACGCCCTGTGGTCCCGTCTTGAACGCACGGCCCGCCTGGTGGGCCGCAAGTCACCGGTGGGCCTGGTCCTGCGCCGCCCGGACGGCCGGACGGCGGTGGCGCACCGGGGCGTGCCGGTGGTGACGGTGACCGGTGAGCCGTCCGAGCTGCTGCTGTTCGCGTACGGCAGGCAGGAGGTCGCCGACGTCGGTCTCGACGGCGACAAGGAGGCGATCGCCACGCTGCACGAATCGAAGCAGCTGGGCCTTTGAGCGGTGCTGTTCGGCTGAATGGTGCTGTTCGGCTGAACAGCACTGCTCAGCGCGGGAGTTCGGCGCGGCGCAGGGAGCGGGCGCAGAGGCCGATGACGCCTCCGGCCGCACTCAGCGCCGCGCTCGCGGCGAACACGGGTCCGGCGCCCCAGGCGCCGATCGCCGCGCCCGCGACGGGGTAGCTCAGCGGGGCGACGCCCACGGTGAAGAACGTGAACACGGACGTGACGCGGCCCAGGTAGGCGGGGTCCGTCACCGTCTGGACCAGGGTGCCGATGACAGCGCCGCCGAGGCCGGTGAGCAGGCCGACGCAGAGCCCGGCCGCCGTCGCGGTCACGACGGAGGGGACGAAGGCGATCGCGCCCAGGGCGACCGAGCCGCCGATCACCGCCCAGGACAGGACGAGCCCCGCGCGCGGGACGCGGCCGCGCACGGCGATGAGGAGGGCGGCGCACCCGGCGCCGACGCCGAACCCGGCGAGCATCCAGCCCTGGCCGGTGGCGCCCCAGCCGCGCTCCTCGGCGAGCAGGACGAGCCCGATGTTGGCGGGCCCGGTGAAGCCCAGTTCCACGACCGCGGCCGTGACGACCAGCGGGGCGAGGACGCGGTGCCCGCGGATGTAGCGCAGACCGTCCACGAGCTGACGCCGGGCCGGTTCCGCGCGCCCCGCCGCCTCGTCCGGTGCGAGGTCCCGGACGCGTACGGCGAGGAGCAGCACGAGCGACACGGCGAACAGCGCCCCCGCCGCGCCGAACCCCGCCACCGGCCCGCCCGCCGCCACCGCGAGCCCGCCCAGCGGCGCCCCGGCCACGGTGGCGACGCGCTGTGCGAGCCCCCGCATGCCCTGCACGCGGCCCAGCTGGCCCGGCGCGGTGATGCGCGGGGGCAGCGCGCCGACGCTCGGCAGGAAGAGGGCGTCGACCGCGCCGAAGACGAGGGCGAGGGCCGCGAGCGGCCAGATCCCGGGCGTGGCCACCAGGAGCAGCACGGTCACCGCGAGGATCACCGCACAGCGCACCGCGTCGCTGCCGATGACGACGCGGCGCGGTCCGAAGCGGTCGGCGACGACTCCCCCGCCCAGCATGAGCGCGGCGCGCGGGACGGCCCCGACGGCGAGCACGAGGCCCGCCTGTGCGGGGCTTCCGCTGCGGGTGGCGGCCCAGGACAGCGCGAGGAAGTAGATGCTGTCGCCGACCATCGAGGCGGTGTAGGCGCTCAGCCAGCGCAGGACGTTGCCGTCGCGGTGGGCGGGGCGCTCGGTGACGGGGGGCGCGGTTATCGCGGCGGTGGTCACGGGACGCCCTCTCAGAGCCGGAAGGGGAAGCTGGCCAGGTGCACGGTGACGTTCTCGCGGTTCTCGGTGTCGCCGGCCGCCTCGGCTGCCTTCCCGCGCTCCTCGTACGTCCTGACCAGTGCGTGGATCTCTTCGTTCAGGGCCTTCAGTTCGGCGGGGTTCAGCCGGGCGAGGAAGTCCGACTGGTCGGCCGCTCGGCGCCACTCGGCGCCCCAGGCCGCCTGCTGGTCCAGATAGGTCTCGTACTGCTCCCTGCGGTGGGCGATCAGGCCGCGGACGACGGCCGCGTGGGTGGCCGCTCCTTCCGGCGTGTCCTTGAAGTCCTCGTGGCGGAAGCTGAGGGTGTCCTGCGCGGCCTGCCACCAGCGCTCCCGCGCGTCCTCGCTCTGCGTCTCGGCCTCCTCGATGAGGCCGTGCTCGGCGAGCTTGCGCAGGTGGTAGCTGACGAGGGAGACGGCCTCGTCGACCTGCGCGGCGAGGTGTGAGGCGGTCGCGGGGCCGCCCACGCGCAGCGTGCCGTACAGCTTCATCCGCAGGGGGTGCCCGAAGGCCTTGAGGGTGCCGAGGTCCGTGATCCGGCGACGGTTCTCCATGCGCTCACCCTAGATACGAAAGGAAAGTTGCACAATAATTTTTGCGCAACAAATCTTTCGCATCTCACCAAGACAATGCCGCCACGGCACGAGGCCGTGGCGGCAGAGAGCTTGCCCATCAGGCAGAGGGTTTGTCCATGGGCAGGAAGCGGCTGCCTAGCGAACGGGGTGCCCCGCCTCCCGCAGCGTCTCCTTGACCTCGCCGATCCGCAGATCCCCGAAGTGGAAGACCGAAGCCGCGAGCACCGCGTCCGCGCCCGCCTCGATGGCCGGCGGGAAGTGCTCCAGGCGGCCCGCGCCGCCGGAGGCGATCACCGGGACGGTGACGTGCTTGCGCACCGCCGAGATCATCTCGATGTCGTAGCCGTCCTTCGTGCCGTCGGCGTCCATCGAGTTGAGCAGGATCTCGCCCGCGCCGAGCTCGGCGGCCCGGTGCGCCCACTCGACGGCGTCGATGCCGGCGGACTCGCGGCCGCCGTGGGTGGTGACCTCGAAGCCGCCCGACGCCGTCCTGCGCGCGTCGACCGACAGGACGAGCACCTGGCGTCCGAACCGCTCCGCGATCTCGCGGATCAGGTCGGGCCGTGCGATCGCCGCCGTGTTGACGCCGACCTTGTCCGCGCCCGCGCGCAGCAGCTTGTCCACGTCCTCGGCGGTGCGCACGCCGCCGCCCACCGTGAGCGGGATGAAGACCTGCTCGGCGGTGCGGCGGACCACGTCGTACGTGGTCTCGCGGTTGCCGGACGACGCGGTGATGTCCAGGAAGGTCAGCTCGTCGGCGCCCTCGGCGTCGTACACCTTGGCCATCTCGACGGGGTCGCCCGCGTCGCGCAGGTTCTGGAAGTTGACGCCCTTGACGACGCGGCCGTTGTCCACGTCGAGGCAGGGGATCACGCGTACCGCGAGCGTCATGCGGGGGCTCCTCGGTAGGCTTCCAGTTCCACTTCGACCAGGATGCGCGAGTCGACGAAGCCGGAGACGACCACCATGGTCATCACCGGGCGCACGGAGTCGAAGACCTCCTTGTGCGCACGCCCCACCGCGTCGACGTCCCGCGCGTGGGTGATGAGGAGACGCACGGCGGTCACGGAGTCGGGGCCGAGCCCGAACTCGCCGATCGCCGCCAGCGCGTTGTCGATGGCGACCCGCGTCTGCTCGTAGGGGTCGCCCTCGCCGTAGAGGATGTCGCCCTTGAAGGACGTGGTGCCGCCGACCACCACCCGGTCGCCCGCCTGGACGGCCCTGGCGAAGCCGAAGGCCTCCTCCCAGGGGCTGCCGCTCTGCACTCGTCGTACGCCACTCATCGGGACACGGCCTCCAGCGCTTCCTCCAGCGTGAACGCCTTCGCGTACAGCGCCTTGCCGACGATCGCGCCCTCGACGCCGAGCGGGACGAGCTCGGAGATGGCGCGCAGGTCGTCCAGGCTGCTCACGCCGCCGGAGGCGACCACGGGACGGTCCGTCGCCGCGCACACGTTCTTCAGGAGCTCCAGGTTCGGGCCCTGCAGCGTGCCGTCCTTGGCGATGTCGGTCACCACGTAGCGCGCGCAACCCTCGCCGTTCAGGCGCTCCAGGGTTTCGTAGAGGTCGCCGCCGTCGCGGGTCCAGCCGCGGCCGCGCAGCGTCGTGCCGCGCACGTCGAGGCCGACCGCGATCTTGTCGCCGTGCTCGGCGATGACCTTGGCGACCCACTCGGGGGTCTCCAGGGCGGCGGTGCCGAGGTTGACGCGGGTGCAACCGGTGGCGAGGGCCGCCGCCAGCGAGGCGTCGTCCCGGATGCCGCCGGAGAGTTCCACCTTGATGTCCATGGCTCCCGCGACCTCCGCGATGAGCTCACGGTTGTCGCCGGTGCCGAACGCCGCGTCCAGGTCGACCAGGTGCAGCCACTCGGCGCCCGACCGCTGCCAGGCGAGGGCGGCCTCCAGCGGGGAGCCGTAGGAGGTCTCCGAGCCGGACTCGCCGTGGACGAGGCGTACGGCCTGGCCGTCGCGGACGTCGACGGCGGGAAGGAGTTCGAGGGTGCTCACAGGGTTCCGATCCAGTTGGTGAGGAGCTGGGCGCCGGCGTCGCCGGACTTCTCGGGGTGGAACTGGGTGGCGCTCAGGGCGCCGTTCTCGACGGCCGCCACGAAGGGCTCGCCGTGCGTGGACCAGTGCACGTACGGGGCGCGCATCGCGGGGTTCGCGACTTCCAGGGTCCAGGCGTGCACGGCGTAGGAGTGCACGAAGTAGAAGCGGGCGTCGTCGTCCAGGCCCTTGAAGAGCGGGGATCCGGCGGAGGCCTGGACCGTGTTCCAACCCATGTGCGGGACGATCTCGGCCTTCAGCGGCTCGACCGTGCCCGGCCACTCGTCCAGGCCCTCGGTCTCCACGCCGTGCTCGATGCCGCGCGCGAAGAGGATCTGCATGCCGACGCAGATGCCCATGACAGGACGGCCGCCGGCGAGGCGGCGTCCGACGATCCAGTCGCCGCGCGCCTCCTTCAGGCCCTGCATGCAGGCGGCGAACGCGCCGACGCCGGGCACGAGCAGGCCGTCGGCGTTCATGGCCCTGTCGTAGTCACGGGTGATCTCGACGTCGGCGCCCGCGCGCGCGAGGGCGCGCTCGGCGGAGCGGACGTTTCCGAAGCCGTAGTCGAAGACGACGACCTTCTTGGGAGAGCTCATGTCGCGTACTTCTCCCGTCAGTTCCAGTAGTCGAGCCGCAGGATGCCCGCGGCCAGGCACATCGCGGCGCCGATGGAGAGGAGCGTGATCAGGCTCTTCGGCATGCCCTGCTTGACGAAGGAGATGATGCCGCCGATCAGGAAGAGCCCGACGACGATGAGGATGGTGTTGAGACCGGTCATGGGTTTACAGCGCGCCCTTCGTGGACGGAAGGATGCCGGCCGCGCGCGGGTCGCGCTCGGAGGCGTAGCGCAGCGCGCGGGCCAGGGCCTTGAACTGGCACTCCACGATGTGGTGGGCGTTGCGGCCGTACGGCACGTGGACGTGCAGCGCGATCTGGGCCTGCGCGACGAAGGACTCCAGGATGTGCCGGGTCATCGTCGTGTCGTACTCGCCGATCATCGGCGCCATCTTCTCGGGCTCGGTGTGCACCAGGTACGGACGGCCGGAGAGGTCGACCGTCACCTGGGCGAGCGACTCGTCCAGCGGGACGGTGCAGTTGCCGAAGCGGTAGATGCCGACCTTGTCGCCGAGCGCCTGCTTGAAGGCGGCGCCCAGCGCGAGCGCGGTGTCCTCGATGGTGTGGTGCGAGTCGATGTGCAGGTCGCCCTCGGTCTTGACCGTGAGGTCGAAGAGGCCGTGGCGGCCGAGCTGGTCGAGCATGTGGTCGTAGAAGCCGACGCCGGTCGACACGTCGACCTTGCCGGTGCCGTCGAGATCGATCTCGACGAGGACCGACGTCTCCTTCGTGGTGCGTTGGACCCGTCCTACGCGGCTCATGCGTCCTGCTCCTTCTTGAGTTCGCGTACCGCATCGAGGAACGCGTCGTTTTCGTCGGGGGTTCCGGTGGACACCCGGAGCCGGCCGGGCACTCCGTTGTCGCGGACCAGGACGCCCCGGTCGAGGATCTTCTGCCACACCTCATGAGCATCCGGGAACCGCCCGAACTGCACGAAGTTGGCGTCGGAGTCGGTCACCTCGTAGCCCATCGCGCGCAGCTCGGTGACCAGGCGGTCGCGCTCGGCCTTGAGCTGCTCGACGTATCCCAGGAGGGTGTCCGTGTGCTCCAGGGCGGCCAGCGCGGTGGCCTGCGTGACGGCCGACAGGTGATACGGCAGGCGTACGAGCTGCACCGCGTCGACGACCGCGGGGGCGGCGGCGAGATAGCCGAGGCGCAGCCCGGCGGCGCCGAACGCCTTCGACATGGTGCGCGAGACGACGAGGTGCGGGCGCCCCTCGAGCAGCGGGAGCAGCGAGTCGCCGTGGCTGAACTCGACGTACGCCTCGTCGATCACCACCATGGACGGCTTCGCTGCCTGCGCGGCTTCGTACAGGGCGAGGACCGCCTCGGCCGGGACGGCGTTGCCCGTGGGGTTGTTGGGCGTCGTGATGAAGACGACGTCCGGCTGGTGCTCGGCGATGGCCTTCGTGGCCGCCTCGACGTCGATGCTGAAGTCGTCGTGACGGGGGCCGGAGATCCAGCCGGTGCCGGTGCCGCGCGCGATGAGGCCGTGCATCGAGTACGAGGGCTCGAAGCCGATGGCCGTGCGGCCGGGGCCGCCGAAGGTCTGCAGGAGCTGCTGGATGACTTCGTTCGAGCCGTTGGCCGCCCAGACGTTGGCCACGGTGACCTCGTGCCCGCCGGTGCGGGTGAGGTAGCGCGCCAGCTCGGTGCGGAGCTCCACGGCGTCCCGGTCGGGGTAGCGGTTGAGGTCGCGGGCGGCCTCGCGCACCCGCTCGGCGATGCGCTCGACGAGCGGCTCGGGGAGCGGGTACGGGTTCTCGTTGGTGTTCAGGCGTACGGGCACGTCCAGCTGGGGCGCGCCGTAGGGGGACTTGCCGCGCAGCTCGTCACGGACGGGCAGGTCGTCGATGCGTACGTCGCTCACTGGCCCGGCACCTTCCATCCGAACCTCGCCTTGATCGCCGCGCCGTGCGCGGGCAGGTCCTCCGCCTCGGCGAGCGTCACCACGTGGTGCGCGACGTCCGCGAGGGCCTCGCGGGTGTAGTCCACGATGTGGATGCCGCGCAGGAACGACTGGACGGACAGGCCCGAGGAGTGGCAGGCGCAGCCGCCGGTGGGCAGGACGTGGTTGGAGCCCGCGCAGTAGTCGCCGAGGGAGACGGGCGCCCAGGGGCCGACGAAGATCGCACCCGCGTTCTTGACGCGTCCGGCGACGGCGGTGGCGTCGGCGGTCTGGATCTCCAGGTGCTCGGCGCCGTACGCGTCGACGACGCGCAGGCCCTCCTCCAGGCCGTCGACCAGGACGATCGCGGACTGGCGGCCGCTCAGCGCGGGGACGATCCGGTCCTCGACGTGCTTGGTGGCGGCGACCTGCGGCGCCAGCTCCTTCTCGACCGCGTCCGCGAGCGCCACCGAGTCGGTGACGAGGACGGCGGCCGCGAGCGGGTCGTGCTCGGCCTGGCTGATCAGGTCGGACGCGACGTGCGCCGGGTCGGCGGTGTCGTCGGCGAGGACCGCGATCTCGGTCGGGCCCGCCTCGGTGTCGATGCCGATGCGGCCGGTGAAGTAGCGCTTGGCGGCCGCGACCCAGATGTTGCCCGGGCCGGTGACCATGTTGGCGGCGGCGCAGGTCTCGGTGCCGTACGCGAACATGGCGACGGCCTGGGCGCCGCCGACCGCGTACACCTCGTCGATGCCGAGGAGGGCGCAGGCGGCGAGGATCGTCGGGTGGGGCAGGCCGCCGAAGTCGGCCTGCGGCGGGGACGCGAGCGCCATCGACTCGACGCCCGCCTCCTGCGCCGGCACGGCGTTCATGATCACGGAGGAGGGGTAGACGGACCGGCCGCCCGGGGCGTAGAGCCCGACGCGCTCGACGGGCACCCACTTCTCGGTGACCTTGCCGCCGGGCACGACCTGGACGGTGTGCGGGGCGCGGCGCTGCTCGCGGTGGACGGCGCGGGCGCGGCGGATGGACTCCTCCAGGGCCGCGCGCACGGCCGGGTCGAGGCCGGCCAGGGCCTCGGTGAGCGCGGCCGCGGGGACGCGGACCTGGTCCAGGCGCACGCCGTCGAACTTCTCCGCGTACTCGATCAGCGCCGCGTCGCCACGATGATGCACGTCCTCGCAGATGGGCCGCACCTTCTCCAGGGCGGCCGCGACGTCGAAGTCGGCACGGGGCAGCAGGGCGCGCAGGGCGGCCCCCGACGGAAACTCCGTGAGGGCATCGCCGCGCAGATCGATTCGAGAGATCACATGGCCAATTCTCTCAGACCTTCTTTCGACGTCGGTCGCCCGTATCACTGACTGATATGAGCCACGGAAGACCGTGTTCACCCCTGGCGTTCAGCCGGTCACGGAGCGGGCATGAAACGGGTGTACGAGGGAGCCGCGCACCGCAGGACGGAGGGCGAAAGCATTGGTCGACGACGCCGGTACCGGCGACCCGCCGGACGGGCTGACCGCCGCGGAGATCGGCATGTGGCAGGCCTTCCGGAACGGCAGCGTCTACGACCTCCGATCGGGTGATCCCGCCGCCGACGATCCGCACGGCGGGCACCCCTGGGGCCCCGAGCGCAGCGTGCGGGCGCGCATCGTGTGCTGGCTGCTGCTGGACGGGCCGCCCGCCCTCGCGGGCCGGGTGTCGTCGCTGAAGCTGGCGGGCGTGCAGATCACCGATCCGCTCGACCTCGCGGGCGGCACGGTCGTCCCGTACACGGAGATGAAGCACTGCCGCTTCGAGAAGGAGGTCCTGCTCCCCGAGTCCCGCTTCGCGACGCTGCGGCTCGTCGACTGCTCCATCCCCCGCATCGAGGCCGCCAGGCTGCACACCGAGGGCGATCTGCACCTGCCGCGCTGCCGGGTGCACAACGGCATCCGCCTCACGGACGCGCACATCGGCACCGACCTGCTGCTCAACCAGGCGGTGGTCTACCGCGACCGGCGCGGCCAGTCCATCACCGGCGACGGCCTCACCGTCGGACAGGACCTCCAGGCCGAGATGATGGAGTCGCACGGCCAGCTGAGCCTGCGCGGCGCGAAGGTCGGCGTCTCGCTCAGCCTGCGCGGCAGCAGACTGATCAACCAGTACGGCAGGCAGGCCCTCAACGCCCCCCAGATGACCGTCGAGCGCACCCTGTACCTGACCCCGGCGGCCGTCGGCAATCCGCCGCAGACCAGCGGCACGACACCGGCCCGCGGCACCCGCGTGCAGCACTTCGAGTGCGTGGGCGGCATCCGTCTCGACGACGGCCGCTTCGGCGACGCCATCGACTTCGCGCACGCCCGCTTCACGCTCCGGCAGGACCAGGAGATCTCGCTGCGCCGCGTCCAGACGCCCGAGCTCCGCTTCCTCGGCGAGGCGCCGCGGCGCGGCAAGGTCGTGCTGTCCGGCGCCAAGGTCGTCAACCTCATCGACAGGGCGACAAGCTGGCCCGGGCCCGGCGGCCTCCAGATGGGCGGATTCACGTACGAGAACCTCGTGCCGCAGGGCAGCTTCCCGCTCTCCCGGCGCCTGGACTGGGTGCTTGCCGCGACGGCCGAGTACAACCCCGAGCCGTACGAGAAGCTCGCCGCCGTCCTGCGCAACGGCGGCGAGGACGCCGACGCCCGCGAGGTCCTCCTCGCCAAGCAGCGCCGGCGCCGCGAGACCCTGCCGCTGGCCGCGAAGCTCTGGGGGTACGCGCAGGACTGGACCGTCGCCTACGGCTACCGGCCGGGCCGGGCCGCGGTCTGGATGGCCGTCCTGTGGGCGGTCAGCGCCGTGGCGTTCTCGCGCGCCGACCATCCGGCGATCAAGCCCGGCGAGCACCCGCAGTGGAACCCGGCGCTCTTCGCCCTCGACCTGCTGCTGCCCGTCATCAACCTCGGCCAGGACACCTACTGGCAGCTGCGCGGCGGCTGGCAGTGGTTCTCGACCGCGCTGATCCTGCTCGGCTGGGTCCTCGCCACCACGGTCGCGGCGGGCGCCACCCGGCTGCTGCGCCGCAACTGAGATCCGGTGCCGCTCGCGGCGGACATCCGGCGGCGACGGCCGAACCGTTATGCGCAGCCGGGCAACCATCACCCTCCCCCGGCCGTCATCCCTGCGACCAACAAAAGAGCAACCACGACGGTGACCGGCGAGCCCGCGCGAGCGGCGCCGGTTGAGGCGCAAAGGAGGGCACGGGTGCTGCGTGCCTTCATCCGTACCGCCCGCATGCTCCGGCACACCCCGCGGCTCGCCGCCGGGCTGCCGCCGGACGACGAGGTGCTGCTCGACGTGCCCGACGAGCGGCTCGCCCCCGCCCTGGTCGCCGCGGGGCGCGGCGACTACGGCCCGGCCGCGAAGGTCCTCGCCACCACCCGCGAGGCCGCCGAGTGGGAGAACCGCGACCGCTACACCACGCGCCTCGCCGCCTTCGCCCGCTCCCGCCCCGAGTGGTTCGACGACTGGCTCGGCGCGTCCCCGCACGACCCGGACGCCCTGCTGGTCAAGGCCGAGCTCGCGGTCGTCCGCGGCTGGGAGTCACCGGCCCGCGCCGAGCTCCTGCGCGAGTCGGGCCCGCTGCTCACCGCCGCCGCCGAGGCCGACCCGCGGGACCCGGTGCCCTGGCGGATCGCCCTGGACCACGCCCGCGGCACGCACGCCCCGCACACCGTCTTCGAGAAACTGTGGGAGGAGGCGGTGCGCCGCTCCTCGTACCACTACGGCTGCCACGCCTCGGCCCTGCAGTACCTGTCCGCCGCCTGGTACGGCTCGCACCGCGAGTGCTTCGACTTCGCCGAGCGCGCCGCGGCCGACGCGCTGCCCGGCTCGCTGATACAGGTCCTCCCGGCGCGGGCCGCCTTCGCCTACCTGACCAGCCCCTCGGGGAATCTGCCGCGCGAGCGCCTGGACGCGGCCGCCGACCTCGCCATCGCCCTCTCGTACGAGTACGAGGCCGGCGACCCGTGGCCCGCCGAGGTCCGCAACCTCCTCACGTACGTCCTGGTCCGCCTGGAGCGCTGGGACGACGCCCTGGAGCAGCTGCGCCTGATCGGGCCGTACGCGACGTCGTTCCCCTGGGACCGGATGGCCGACGATCCGCTCGGCCAGTTCCTGGAGCTGCGGGACGGCGTACGCATCGAAGTGGCCTCGATGACGCCGCTGCGCGCTCCGCGCGAACGCGACCCCTCCGGCGAGCATTAGGCTTGCCGGTCGTGACCACCCGGCTTCCGCTCTTTCCGCTCAACTCGGTGCTGTTCCCCGGCCTCGTCGTGCCGCTGAACGTCTTCGAGGAGCGATATCGCGCCATGATGCGCGAACTGCTCAAGACCCCCGAGGAGGAGCAGCGTCTGTTCGCCGTCGTCGCGATCCGCGACGGCCTGGAGGTCGCGCCGAGCGCGCCCGGCCTCCCCGACCCGACGGCACTGCCCGAGCACGGCCCCGCGGCGGGCTTCGGCGGCGACCCGCTCAAGGCCTTCCACGCCGTGGGCTGCGTGGCGAGCGCAGCGACGATCAGGGAGCGCGACGACGGCGGCTTCGAGGTCCTCGCCACCGGCACGACCCGCGTGCGCGTCCGCTCCGTCGACGCCTCGGGAGCCTTCCTCACCGCCGAGGTCGAGGAGCTGCCCGAGGAGCCGGGGGACGGCGCGGGCGCCCTGGCCGAGGGCGTCCTGCGGGCCTTCCGCTCCTACCAGAAGCGGCTGGCCGGGGCGCGGGAGGGCTCCCTGTCGACGGGGGCCGAACTGCCCGACGACCCGTCCGTCGTGTCGTACCTCGTCGCCGCGGCGGCCGTCCTGGACACCGCGACCAAGCAGCGGCTCCTGGAGGCGCCGGACACCGCGTCGCGGCTGCGGGACGAGCTGAAAACGCTTCGCTCCGAGACCGCGATCATCCGTAATCTGCCGTCGCTGCCCGCGACGGACCTGACGCGCGGGACGACCAGCCTCAACTGAGCCACGGAAGGCGCGGACACCTTGGCGAAGAAACAGAAGAAGCAGCAGTCGGCGGGGACCCCGGCGACGGTGGCCCTCACCGCGGCGGGCGCGGAGTTCACGGTCCACTCCTACGACCACGACCCGTCCCACCCCTCGTACGGCGAAGAGGCCGCCGAGGCCATGGGCGTCTCCCCCGACCGGGTCTTCAAGACGCTGGTCGCCGAGGTCGACGGGGAGCTCACCGTGGCCGTCGTGCCCGTCGCGGGCTCCCTCGACCTGAAGGCCCTGGCCGCCGCGGTCTCCGGCAAGCGGGCCGTGATGGCCGACCCGGCGGCCGCCGAGCGCACCACGGGCTATGTGCGGGGCGGCATCTCCCCGCTCGGCCAGCGCAAGAGGCTGCGCACGGTCCTGGACGACTCGGCGTCGGCGCACGCCACCGTCTGCGTCTCGGCGGGCCGCCGCGGCCTGGAGGTGGAGCTGGCGCCGGGCGACCTGGCGGAGCTCACCGGCGCGGTCCTCGCGCCCATCGGCCGGGCGTGAGACGGACGACGTGAAAGCGCCCTCGACACATGTCCCGGGCGGGACTAGTACCGAGGGCATGTCGAAGAAGACGCGCATGCGGAAGTGGCGGGCGAAGAAGCGCAAGGCCAACCACGGGAAGCGCCCCGCCTAGGGGCGCGGGCCGTCTGGGAGCGGTCCGGAAGGCCGTCCTCAGGAGCCCGAGCGCAGGCCCTCGGGGTAGTCGTCGTCCTGGGGGCCCTGGTAGGCCACCGGCGCGGGGTACGGCTCCGGGTCGCGCGGTCCGAAGAGCCCGGTGAGGCCGAGGTGCACGGCGAGCGCGGCCACCGGCCAGGCGAGGAGCGTGCCCTTGGCCTTGAGGTCGAGCGGCGCGTCGAAGACGACGCCCTTGCCGACGGACTTCGCGTGCGCCACGACGTCCTTCTCGGGACCGAGCCACACGCCGGCCTTCCACGCGATCAGCGCCCCGAACAGGCTGCCGAGCGCGAGCCCCACGACCAGCGGGATCCCGCCGCGCCTGCGCAGCAGGAAGACGACGGCACCGCTGACGAGGCCGAAGCCGAGCGAGAGCAGCGTAAACGTTCCGTCTACGCCCATCGCCTGCTCGCCCTCGGTGTCCTTGAGGTACACCGCCTTGCCGTCCGAGACGAGCGGCACCCGCGGCGCGAGCCACGTCCACAGCAGCGCGAGCAGGACTCCGCCGGCGGCCACCACGACCATGGTCACCACGGCCGGCAGCACTTCGTCCTTCATCCCGGCGCCGGCTTCCCCGGCGCCGTGCGCAGACGTCGCTCCGGACGGCTGCGCGGCTGCCTGCCAGGACTCGTGCGGGGTGCGGTCGTGCGGCGGTTGGGAGGGTGTATGCGGTGCGGTCACCCCCACATCGTGCCAGCACTCCCTGTGCGGCGCGTCACCGGACGGCCGCCCGGCGGAAAGCCCACGTGGCCACGGCCAGGGAGACCACGCCGACGCCCGCGCAGACCGCGAGGTCCAGCGCGACGACGGCCCAGTCCGGATCCGGCCCGAACGTACGGGCGAAGGCCTCCACGCCGTACGTCGAGGGCAGCAGGTCACGCGCGTACTGCAGCAGCGTCGGCATGCGGTCGGCCGGGAGCACGCCGAGCAGCAGCGCCGCCGACATGCCCATCTGGCCGAGGAGCGTGGCCAGTTCGGGCCGTGGCGCGAGCAGTCCGAGGGCCGCGCCGAGCCCGGCGAGCGCGGCACCGGCCAGCGGGATCACCGCGAGGAGCACCCACAGGTGGGTGAACGGCAGCCCGAAGAGCCCGCACCCGACGATCGCCGTGACGAAGGTGCCGGGCACCGTGAAGGAGGCGTACGCGGCCGCGGCCCCGAGGACCACGGCGGCGGGCGGCACGGGCAGCGTCGCGTAGTGGTCGAGGCCTCCGTCGGAGCGGAGCTGTCCGAAGTACTGCGCGAGCAGGTTGAGCGCGACGAACGCCACGACGAGCACGGCGGAGCCGGCGACGACGGCCCGCGCCTCACCGCCCCCGTCGACGACGCCGCGCATCAGGATCATGATGCCGACGGACTGGAAGGTCGCCACGAACAGCAGCGGTATGCGGGCGACCCTGGCCCGGGACAGCTGGGCGCGGTAGACCGCCGAGAGCGCGGGGAACAGCCGCGCCGGCGGCCCGAGGGGCGCGGGGCCTTCGGCCTCCCGCTCCGCACGGCCGCCGTCGGCCCGCACGGCGGCTTCCAAGGGAACCGCACTCACCGGACAACCCCTCCGTCTTCGTTCCTACAAGCGGCGGTGCGGGGACAGCCGCACCGAGTCGCGGAAAGAGTCACGCCTTGACCAACCCCTGTCCGCTCCCGCCCAGCGCGAGATAGACGTCCTCCAGGCTCGGCGTGGCCAGCGTGAAGTCGTCGAGCGCGGCGAACGCGGCGCCGCCGGTCACCGCGGCGACGGCGGCCCGCGCCGCGTCGGGCGCGAGGCGCAGGGTCCAGCGCCGCCCCGACTCGACGGCGAGGGAGCGCAGCGCGGCCACTTCGGGGACGCCGAGCGGCGGCCGCTCCCGCCACACCAGCTCCACCCGGACCTCGTCGGCGACCTTCTCCTTCAGCCCGGCCGGGCTGTCGCAGGCGATGACCTTGCCCTGGTCGAGGACGGCGACCCGGTCGAGGACGGTCTCGGCCTCGATCACGTTGTGCGTGACCAGCACGACCGTCGTCCCGCGCTCGGCGCGCCGCGAGTCGATCGCCGCCCAGACGGCGCGCCGCGCGACGGGGTCCATGCCGGTGGTCGGCTCGTCGAGGACGAGCAGCGGCCGCTCCCCCACCAGCGCGGTGGCGAAGCAGGCGAGCCTGCGCTGCCCGCCGGAGAGCTTCTTCAGCGGCCGCGAGGCCAGCGCGGTCAGTCCGAGCTCCGTGAGGACCGCGTCCCGCTCGGCCCGGGCCCGCGGCACGTCGAGGCCGCGCAGCCGCCCGGTCGTCTCGACGGCGAGCGACACGGTCAGCTCGTCGAGGGCGGTGGACTCCTGGCCCAGGTACGCGAGGAGGCGCGCGGCCCGCTCGGGGTGGCGCACGATGTCGTGGCCGAGGATCTCGACGCTCCCGCTGTCGGGCCGCATCAGGCCGGTCAGCTGGCGTACGAGGGTGGACTTGCCGGCGCCGTTGGGGCCGAGCAGGCCGAAGATCTCGCCGCGGCCGACCGTCAGACCGATGCCGTCGGTGGCGCGGACCTCGGGGGTCGCGGGCCTGCCGCGTCGGGCGCGGGCGGCGGGATAGGTCTTCACCAGGTCGCGCACCGCGCAGACGGCGTCGTTGCCGTGTTCCTGACGGAGTCCCTGTCGGACTGCCGGTGCCGGGCGCGTACTCACGAAGGACGAGCCTACGGGGTCCACGGGCGCGGGCGACGCCCGGGGCGGCCCGTACGGCCCGTGTCAGTCACCTGCGCGGTCCCCCGCGGGCGCGTGCTCGGCGGCCGTCCGCACGTCGACCTCGCGCCAGAAACCCGCCCTGATCGCGTACCGGTCGTGCTCGTCGATCTGGTCGTCCTTGTGGGCGAGGAGGCCGAACCGCGCCGCGTAGCGGAGCAGCTCGCCGTCGATGCGGTGCGGGATGCGCGGGTACATCGTCGAGAGTTTCTGCAGGTTGTGCTGTTCCGGGAGGCGCGCCATCCAGCGCCGCGCGAACACCTGTCCGACCTCGTAGGGGTCGCCGCCGACGGTGGTGATGTCCTCCTCGCGGTCGGCCCAGCGCTGCTCGGCCGTGGTCAGCTGGGCGAGGGTCGGCAGGGCGGCGGCCTCGGTGCTCTCGGCCGCGCCGCCGGGCCGCTCGATCCAGCCCTTGTCGGAGGACCAGCGCAGCGTCGCGTTCGTGGGGTGCTGGGCGGGCTGCTGGATGCCGGGGGCGCGCAGGGCGGCGAGGTCCTTGGGGGTGGGGACGCCCTTGCCCGGGGGGACGCGGGCGTCGTCGGCCTGCCGGCCGTTCGCGGCGGGTTCGGCGTGCCGGGCGGGGGTCTCCTCCTCGGCGCGCTGCGCTGCGGCGGCGAGGGCGGACTCCGGGAGGGGCGCCGAGAGGATCGCGGCGATCTCGGGACGCGGCGCGGGCGGCGGCGCGCAGCTGCCGGTGAGCTCCTTGGGGCGGACGGCCTTGGTGATCCAGGCCCGGTCGAGCACGCGCCGCTCGTCGGCCTCGGCGACCAGGTCCTCGGACTGGTTGTAGTCGCCGTCGGCGGCCTGGACGGCCCACAGGTGGACGGCGACGCCGTGCTCCTTGGCGGCCATCATGCCGGGCAGCAGGTCGCCGTCGCCGGTGACGAGCACGACGTCGGAGCAGGCGCGGTTGCGGGCCAGTTCGGTCAGCTCGGCGTGCATGGCGGCGTCGACGCCCTTCTGGGCCCACCGTCCGTCGCTGCGGGTCAGGGCGCCGAGCCGGACCGTCACGCGGGGCATGACGCGCAGCCGCCGGTGCTCGGGCTGCGGGACCCGGTCGGGGGCGCCGTCGAACCAGTAGATGCGCAGCAGGGGGCGCTCGGTGTCCGCCTCCGCGCGCTCGCGAAGCCCCTGGATCAGGGCGGTGTGATCGACGGTGATCCGGGACCTGGAGGGCTCGCCCGCGAGGAGACTCGCGGCGGCACCCAGCAGATACCCGGCGTCCACCAGGACGATGCAGCGATCCACGCGGTCCACCCTCTTTCCCTGCCCGGAGGTCTCTGGACGTTCCCTCGAAGTCCCACGAAGACACCCTGTAAGGACAACGAATCAGGGGTGCGGGTCCGCGTCGGGTTCACCTTCGAGTCTGCCCGACCCGGCGGAGGTTAACGGCCGGAACTCGATCTTCGGCGTGGCGCATCCGCGGATCGCCCTCCCACAGGCCTTATTACGCACGGTAATTCTCCGAAATGCGCTCTTGGTTGCGGTATGTGAATCTGATCGCGTCCTGGCCCCCAGATCCCCTTCAGGAGGAAGATCACCATGGCCAAGAACAAGAATCGCAAGCAGGGCGGCGACCAGAACCGCGCCTCGCAGGCCGAGCAGGCGCAGGAGCAGGCCAAGACGGCCGCCACCGATGCCCAGTCGGCGATGCAGTCGCAGGCTCAGGGCAGCCCTGCCGATGTTGCCCGTAAACACCAGCGTCGCTTCGGCCACAACTGACACACATCCAGGCACACATGAGGGGCGCACCCGGTCTCCCGGGTGCGCCCCTCAGTCGTGGGTCGGCTCAGTCGTGCGTCGGCTCAGTCGTGGGTCGGCGGCCTCTCGGCCGCAGGCCGGGTCAGCCCGCCAGGCAGGACGGGCCGAGCAGCACCTTCAGGTCGCCGAAGAGCGCCGGGTCCGGCTTGACGCGGTGCCGGTCGAGCCGGAGCACGGTGGTCTTCTGCGCCCCCTGGAGCTTGATCCGCACCTCGCTGTTGCCCCGGTGGTGGCTGAGGACCTCGCCGAGGCGCTGGACCATGGGCGGGCTGACCTTGACGGTCGGGATGGTGATGATCACGGGCGCGTTGGTCCCGGCGTTCGACAGGTCGGGGACCTGGAGCTCCATCGCGACGAGCCGCGGCACGTCCTCGCGCTTGTCGAGGCGGCCCTTGACGAAGACCACCGCGTCCTCGACGAGTTGCGTCGACACCAGCTGGTACGTCGCGGGGAAGAACATGCACTCGATGGAGCCCGCGAGGTCCTCGACGGTGGCGATGGCCCAGGCGTTGCCCTGCTTGGTCATCTTGCGCTGCAGGCCCGAGATGATGCCGCCGATGGTGACGACGGACCCGTCGGAGAAGTCACCGCCGGTGAGCTGTCCGATGCCCGCGTCCGCCTTGTCGGAGAGGACGTGCTCCAGGCCGAAGAGCGGGTGGTCGGAGACGTACAGACCGAGCATCTCCCGCTCCTGGGCGAGGAGGTAGGTCTTCTCCCACTCGTCCTCGGAGAACTCCACGTCGAGCCCGAAGCCGGGCTCGTCGCCGCCGGACTCGTCGCCCATGCCTCCGAAGAGGTCGAACTGGCCCTCGGCCTCCTTCCGCTTCACCGCGACCACGTTGTCGATCATCGGCTCGTACTGCGCGGTGAGGCCCTTGCGGGTGTGGCCCATGGTGTCGAAGGCGCCCGCCTTGATGAGCGATTCCGTGGTGCGCTTGTTGCAGGCGGCGGCCTCGACCTTGTCCAGGTAGTCCGGGAAGGAGGTGAACTTCCCCTTCGCCTTGCGCGAGCGGATGATCGACTCCACCACGTTCGTACCGACGTTGCGGACGGCCTCGAGGCCGAAGAGGATCACGTCGTCGCCCTGGGCGGCGAAGTTGTGCACGGACTCGTTCACGTTCGGCGGGAGGACCTTGATGCCCATGCGGCGGCACTCGTTGAGATAGACGGCCGACTTGTCCTTGTCGTCCTTCACCGAGGTGAGGAGCGCGGCCATGTACTCGGCCGGGTGGTTCGCCTTCAGGTAGGCGGTCCAGTAGGTGACGAGGCCGTACGCGGAGGAGTGCGCCTTGTTGAAGGCGTAGCCGGCGAAGGGGACCAGGACGTCCCACAGGGCCTGGATGGCCTCGTCCGAATAGCCGTTCTTCCGGGCGCCTGCCTGGAAGAGGACGAAGTTCTTCTCCAGCTCCTCGGGCTTCTTCTTGCCCATCACGCGGCGCAGGATGTCGGCTTCGCCGAGGCTGTAGCCCGCGACGATCTGGGCGGCCTTCTGCACCTGCTCCTGGTACACGATGAGGCCGTAGGTGAGGCCGAGCGTCTCCTTCAGGGGCTCTTCGAGCTCCGGGTGGATCGGCGTGATCTCCTGGCGGCCGTTCTTGCGCTCGGCGTAGTTCGTGTGCGAGTTCATGCCCATCGGGCCCGGCCGGTACAGGGCCGAGACGGCGGAAATGTCCTCGAAGTTGTCGGGCTGCATCTGGCGCAGCAGCGAGCGCATCGGGCCGCCGTCGAACTGGAAGACGCCGAGCGTGTCACCGCGGCAGAGCAGTTCGAAGGTCTTCGGGTCGTCGAGCGGGAGGGAGAGCATCTCCAGGTCGATGCCCTTGTTGGCGCGCACCATCTTGACGGCGTCGTCCATGATGGTGAGGTTGCGCAGGCCCAGGAAGTCCATCTTGAGCAGGCCGAGCGACTCGCACTGGGGGTAGTCCCACTGCGTGATGGTCACGCCGTCGGTGTGCCGGGTCCAGAGCGGGGCGTGGTCGACGATCGGCTCGCTGGACATGATCACGCCGGCCGCGTGCACACCCATCTGCCGGACCAGGCCCTCGACGCCCTTCGCGGTGTCGATGACCTTCTTCACGTCCGGTTCGTTCTCGTACATCCCCCGGATCTCGCCCGCCTCGCTGTAGCGCGGGTGCGAGGGGTTGGTGATGCCGTCGAGGTCGATGCCCTTGCCGAGGACGTCGGCGGGCATCGCCTTGGTGAGGCGGTCACCCATCGCGTACGGATATCCGAGCACGCGCGCGGAGTCCTTGATGGCGTTCTTCGCCTTGATCTTTCCGTACGTGCCGATCATGGCGACCTTGTCGGCGCCGTACTTCTCGGTCACGTACCTGATCACCTCGACGCGCCTGCGCTCGTCGAAGTCGATGTCGACATCGGGCATGGAGACGCGCTCGGGGTTGAGGAACCGCTCGAAGATCAGTCCGTGCGTGATCGGGTCGAGGTCGGTGATGCCCATGGCGTACGCGACGATCGAGCCGGCCGCGGAGCCTCGGCCGGGGCCGACCGCGATGCCGTTGTTCTTGGCCCACATGATGAAGTCGGCGACCACGAGGAAGTACCCGGGGAACCCCATCTGGATGATGATGTCCATCTCGTACTCGGCCTGCTTCTGCCGGTCCTCGGGGACACCGCCCGGATAGCGGCGCTCCATGCCGCGGCGGACCTCCTCCTGGAACCAGGTGACCTCGGTGAAGCCCTCCGGGATGTCGAACTTCGGCATCAGGTCGCGCTTCTCGAACATCCCCGTGGTGTCGATCTGCTCGGCGACCAGGAGCGTGTTGCGGCAGCCCTCCTGCCAGGCGTCGGACGAGTCGATGGCGTACATCTCGTCGGTCGACTTCAGGTAGTAACCGGTGCCGTCGAAGCGGAAGCGGTCCGGGTCCGAGAGGTTCTTGCCGGTCTGGATGCAGAGCAGGGCGTCGTGGGCGGTCGACTCGTGCGCGTAGGTGTAGTGCGAGTCGTTCGTCACCAGGGGCGGGATGCCGAGCTTCTTGCCGATCTCGAGGAGGCCGTCGCGGACCCGGCGCTCGATCTCGATGCCGTGGTCCATCAGCTCCAGGAAGTACCGGTCCTTGCCGAAGATCTCCTGGTACTCCGCCGCCGACTTCAGCGCCTCGTCGAACTGGCCGAGCCGCAGTCGCGTCTGGAGCTCACCCGAGGGACATCCGGTGGAGGCGATCAGCCCCTCGGACCACTGGGAGATCGTCTCCTTGTCCATGCGCGGCCACTTCTGGAGCCAGCCTTCCGCGTAGGCGTCCGAGGAGAGCCGGAAGAGGTTGTGCAGACCGGTCTTGTTCGCCGCCCAGATCGTTTTGTGCGTGTAACCACCCGAACCGGACACGTCGTCGCGCTTCTGGTGGGGCTGGCCCCACTGGATCTTCCGCTTGTTCCTGCGCGACTCCGGCGCCACGTACGCCTCGATGCCGATGATCGGCGTCACGCCCGCCTTCTGCGCCGAGTGGAAGAAGTCGTACGCCCCGTGGAGGTTGCCGTGGTCGGACATCGCGATATGGGTCATGCCCATCTCGTTGCACGCGTTGAACATGTCCTTCAGCCGCGCGGCACCGTCGAGCAGCGAGTACTGAGTGTGCACGTGCAGGTGCGTGAAGGGCGGCTTTGTCACGACGGGAGGCCTCCGGAGAACGCTGGGGAACAGGCTGCGGACAGTCTGGGGGGTCAGCGTGGAAGTCTAATCCGGGGCGCTGACAGTCGGCGGGCACTCGGGAGTACGGTCGAGCGTTGGAAGGGGCGGACCATCCGTCCCACGGGCGGATCGTCCGCCCCACCGGCGGGCCCGTCCGCCCCAGGGGCGGCCCATCCGCCCCCCATGTCACGCATCACCCTGTACCAGGAGGCACCCAGCGATGTCGGTCCCGCAGCCCAGCGCTGAGCAGCGCGGCGAGCAGATCCTCGCCGTCTTCGACACCGCGTTCGGCGAGCTGCTCGCCGCGGACCCCGCCGCGTTCCGGGTGAAGTTCCGGAAGATGGCCTCCTCCGCCTTCGCGTTCTACCGCGGCACGGCCTGCCTGTTCTACGCCGACCTGGAGCGCGAGCAGCACGGCGGGCCCTATCTGGACGACCGCACGGGCCGGGTGTGGATCCACGGCGACCTGCACGCGGAGAACTTCGGCACGTACATGGACTCCCAGGGCCGCCTGATCTTCAACGTGAACGACTTCGACGAGGCGTACGTCGGCCCCTTCACCTGGGACCTGAAGCGCTTCGCCGCCTCCGTCGCCCTGATCGGGTACACGAAGGCGCTCAGCGACGAGCAGATCACCGACCTCGTGCGGACCTACGCCGCGGCGTACCGCGAGCGCGTCCACGACCTCGCGACGGGCGCCAAGAGCGACGAGGTGCCGCCCTTCACGCTGGACACCGCCCAGGGCGCCCTCCTGGACGCGCTGCGCGACGCCCGCTCCCTGACCCGCTTCGGACTGCTCGACTCGATGACGGAGATCCGCGACTTCGAGCGCCGCTTCGCGCCGGGCGGCGGCTCCATCGAGCTCGACGCGGCCACGCGCTACAAGGTCCTCGCCGCGTTCGACGGCTATCTGGAGACCCTCCCGGAGTCCTCCCTCACCCGCCCCGATTCGTACCGCGTGAAGGACGTCGTCGGCCGCCGCGGCATCGGCATAGGCTCCGCCGGCCTGCCCTCGTACAACATCCTCCTGGAGGGCAACAGCGACGCCCTGGAGAACGACGTCGTGATCTACCTCAAGCAGGCCCAGACCCCCGCCGTCTCCCGCCACATCACGGACCCCGCGGTCCGTGACTACTTCCAGCACGAGGGGCACCGCACCGTCATCTCGCAGCGCGCCCTCCAGGCGCACGCCGACCCGTGGCTCGGCTGGACCGAGCTGGACGGCGCGGGACAGCTCGTCGCCGAGGTCTCGCCGTACGCCGTGGACCTGGACTGGTCGGACATCGACGACCTGGAGGAGATCTCCGCGGTCGTCGCCGACCTGGGCCGCGCCACCGCCACGATGCACGCCGCGGCGGACGACGAGAGCGGGCACTCGGACCTGGTGCCGTTCTCCACGGAGCGCGCCATCGACGCCGCCATCGCGGCCGACGAGGACGGCTTCGCCGACCTGCTCGTGGACTTCGCGCACAGCTACGGCGCACGCGCGCGTGCGGACCACCAGATCTTCGTCGACCTGTTCCGCAACGGCCGCATTCCGGGCCTGTAGGCGCACGGAGGCCCGAGGGGCTCATAGGCACCCTTTATGGGCCTCCCACAGGAACACATGGCACACTCCTCCGCGATGGACATATCCGGGACCCAGCTCAGAGCCGTGCGCGCGGCGCTGTTCACGGCATTCGTCGTGACGCTCTCCGCCGCGTCGCACGTGCTGCTGTCCCGTGTCCCCCTGCCGCTGACCACCGTCGCGGCGATCGCCGCCCCCGTCTTCCTCATCGCGTACGCGATGGCGGGGCGCGAGCGGGGATACGGACGGATCGCGACCCTGCTGATCCCTCTCGAACTGGCCGCCGACACGGTGTTCACCGCGGGCCAGCACGTCTGTTACGGCGAGGCGGGCGGTCCCGTCGCGGGTCCGCTGCGCTCCGTCGGCTTCGACGTGCTGTGCGGCGGGGCGCCCGTGGGATCGCCCCTGGCCCGGATGACGGCGGACGGGCACGGCGCCGCCGTGCTGCTGGCCGACGTGGACCCGGCCGCCGCCTGGCTGCTGCTCGGCGCGCACGTCGGCGTGGGCCTCCTCGCGGCGGCCTGGCTACGGCGCGGCGAGCGGGCGCTGGCCCAGCTGCTCCGCGCGGTCGCCGCCGCGACCTTCCGGCCCCTGCTGATCGCGGTCGCCGCGGTCACCACCTTCCGCACGCCGGTCCGCCGCGCCCCGCGCCCCGCGCGCCGGGTGCGGGCGGCGCGCACGCGGCTGCTCGTGCACTTCGTGGGGCGGCGTGGACCGCCGTGCTCGGCCGTCTTCGCCTGAGCACAGCACCCCCACGCAGTTCACCCACACGGAGAAAAAGATCATGAGCAAGCGCAACAGCCAGGCCGCCAAGTCCGCCGCCCGCGAGCGGATCCGCGCCCAGCAGGAAGCCGAGCGCAAGCGGGAGAAGCGGAAGCGTGCCGTCATCGTCGGCGTCTCGATCGTCGGCGTCCTCGCGATCGCGGGCGGCGTCGGCTACGCCGTCATGCAGTCCAACAAGCCCGGTTACTGGGAAGAGGCCAAGGACAAGAAGGTCGTCAAGCCCGCGAACACCTCGGGCGAGGACGGCACCACGGTCACGATCGGCAAGTCGGACACGAAGAACACGGTCCACCTGTACGAGGACCCGCGCTGCCCCGGCTGCGCGGCCATGGAGCAGTCCATCGGCTCCGCGATCGACAAGGGCATGAAGGACGGCGACTACAAGCTGAACTTCACCATCGGGACGTTCCTCGACAACAACCTCTCGGGCGAAGGGTCGAAGAACGCCCTCAGCGCGCTCGGCGCCGCGCTGAACGTCAGCCCCGAGGCGTTCCTGGAGTACAAGACCGCCCTGTTCTCGACCAAGTACCACCCGACGGAATCCACCGACGAGTTCGCGAAGGACGAGTACCTCATCAAGGTGGCGAACACCGTGGACGCCCTCAAGGACAACAAGAAGTTCAAGAGCGCCGTCGAGAAGGGGACCTTCGACCCCTGGGCCCTCAAGATGAGCGACTCCTTCCAGTCGGCCGAGGGCGTGCAGTCCACCCCGACCATCAAGATCAACGGCAAGGTGGTCGAGACGCCGAAGACCCCCGACGCCTGGAAGGCCGCCCTGAAGAAGGCGGGCGTCACGAAGTAGCCGGCTGAACAGTACTCAAGAGGGGGGCGAACTTGACGAGTTCGCCCCCCTCTCGCGATTACCGATCAGTATCGTGATCGTCCGTGACCAGTCGAAACGATCTTCAGTCGTCGCTCAACTCCCCGGCGTTCAGCACCCCTGCGCCCCACTCCTCCGCCCCGAGCCGCCGTACCGTCGTCAAGGTGGCGGCCGCCGGCGCCGCGCTCGCCGCGCCGCTCGCCTCCATACCCGCGCACGCCGCAGAAAGACCCGCCTTCCACCACGGAGTGGCCTCCGGGGACCCGTTGCCCGACGGCGTCCTGCTCTGGACCCGCGTGACCCCCACGCCGGACGCCGTACCGGGGTCCGGCAAAGGCCCCGACACAGAAGTGGTGTGGGAGGTCGCGGAGGACAAGGGGTTCACCCAGGTCGTGGCGCACGGCAGCACCACCGCGCGGGTCGCGGCCGACCACACGGTCAAGGCCGATGTAAGGGGCCTGCGCCAGGCGACCACGTATTACTTCCGCTTCTCCGTAGGAGACGTCCGCTCCCCCGTGGGGCGTACCCGCACCACCCCAGCGCACGACGCCTCCGCGCACGGCGTCCGCTTCGGTGTGGTGTCCTGCGCCAACTGGGAGGCGGGCCACTTCTCCGCCTACCGCCACCTCGCGGCCCGCACCGACCTCGACGCGGTCCTCCACCTCGGGGACTACATATACGAGTACAAGAGCGGCGAGTACCCGTCCCCCGAGCACGTCGTCCGACCGCACGAGCCGAGGCACGAGATCCAGACGCTCGCCGACTACCGCACCCGGCACGGCGTCCACAAGACCGACCCCGACGCGCAGGCGATGCACGCGGCGCACCCCGTCATCGCGATCTGGGACGACCACGAGTTCGCCGACAACGCCTGGTCGGGCGGGGCCGTGAACCACTCCCCGGAGACCGAGGGCGGCTGGGCGGGGCGCATGGCCGCGGCCAAGCAGGCCTACTTCGAGTGGATGCCCGTGCGCCCCTCCACCGAAGGCACCGTCTACCGCCGCGTCCGCTTCGGGAAGCTCGCGGATCTGCACCTGCTCGACCTGCGGTCCTTCCGCTCCGAGCAGGCGGGCTTCGGCAGCGGCGCGGTCGACGACCCGGACCGCACGCTCACCGGTCGCGCCCAGCTCGACTGGCTCAAGTCGGGCCTGGCGTCCTCGGAGGCGGCCTGGAAACTGGTCGGGACCTCGGTGATGATCTCGCCGGTCGCCTTCGGCTCGCTGCCCGCCCATCTCCTGGAGCCGCTGGCGGAGCTGCTCGGCCTCCCCAAGGAGGGCCTGGCCATCAACGCCGACCAGTGGGACGGCTACACGGACGACCGCAAGGAGCTCATCGCCCACCTGCGCGACCGGAACATCCGGAACACCGTCTTCCTGACCGGCGACATCCACATGGCCTGGGCGAACGACGTACCGGTCAAGGCGGCCACGTACCCGCTCTCACCGTCCGCCGCCACGGAGTTCGTGGTCACCTCGGTGAGCTCCGACAACATCGACGACATGCTGGGCGTCGCCCCGCACACCGTCTCCCTCGTGGCCGCGGGCGCGCTCAAGGCCGCCAACCGCCATGTGAAGTGGCTGGACATGGACTCGCACGGCTACGGAGTCCTCGACGTCACCGCCGAGCGTTCGCAGATGGACTACTACGTCGTCTCGGACCGGACCGATCCCGGGGCGACCTCGTCCTGGACCCGTTCGTACCGCACGCGCAGCGGCACGCAGAAGGTGGAGCGGGTGCACGCCCCCGTCCGCTGAACCGAGCGGCCACGGACTAGAGCGTCTCCAGGAAGCCCAGCGCCGTGCGCCACGTCGCCTCCGCGGCCTCGGCGTCGTAGTCGTCGAGGTCCGGGTCGGTGTAGAGGTGCCCCGCGCCCGCGTAGCGGTAGATCTCCACATCGGCCCCGGCCCGGCCCATCCTGAGGTACCAGGCGCTCAGCCAGTCGTCGGACTCGAAGGGGTCGGGCTCGGCGACGTGCAGCTGCACGGGCAGCTCGTCGACGGACGCGTTCTCCGCGAGGTCGGACGTGCCGTGCAGGAGCAGCAGGCCGCGCGCCTTCTCGTCGCCGAGGGCGAGGGTCTGCGCGGTCGCGGCGCCGAGCGAGAAGCCCGCGTACACGAGCCCGCGCTCGGAGTAGGGCGCGGCGGCGAGGATCGCCCGCTTCAGGATCTCGTCCTTGCCGAGCTCGTTCTGAAAGGCCCTGCCTTCCTCGACGTCGTCGAAGACGCGGCCCTCGAAGAGGTCGGGGGTCCACACCTCGTGTCCGGCGCCGCGCAGCCGGTCGGCCGCCGCGTGCACCGCCGGCCGCAGGCCGTACGTCGAATGGAAAAGCACGATGTTCATGGAGCCATCGTGCCATCCGCCAGGGCCCCCTCCCCGCCCAGGCACTCCATGCCCCTACTCTCGGAGGCATGGAGAACGTACTGCGTCCGTTGATCGTGATCGGCGGCTCGGTCGTGCTCACAGTGCTGGTCGGCTGGCTGGTCGACTTCGCTATGCGCCGGGCCGACGAACGGCATCACGAGACCCCGCTGTGGGGTCTGCTGCGCCGCTGCCGCGTCCCCTTCCACGTCGTCCTGTGCGCCGCCCTGCTGAGAGGCACCTACGGCCATGCCGAGCTCGCCAAGGACCACTCGGCGGCCATCGGGCGGATCCTGTCCCTCGTGCTCATCGGCTCCACGGCCTGGCTGGTCGTGCGGATCGCCGCGGCGATAGTCGAGTCCACGTACGCGCGCTACGCCGCGGTCCACCGCGACCCGGCCCGGGTCCGCAGGGTCCGTACGCAGGTGACGCTCATCCAGCGGGTCGTCACCGCGATCGTCGCCGTGGTGGCGACCGCCGCGATGCTCCTGACCTTCCCCGCCATGCAGGCCGCCGGCACCTCCCTGCTGGCCTCCGCGGGCATCCTCGGCATCGTCGCCGGTGTCGCCGCCCAGTCCACCCTCGGCAACCTCTTCGCGGGCCTGCAGATCGCCTTCGGCGACATGGTGCGCATCGGGGACACCGTCGTGGTGGAGGGCGAGTGGGGCACCGTGGAGGAGATCACCCTGACGTTCCTCGCGGTGCGCACCTGGGACGAGCGCCGGATCACCATGCCCGTGTCGTACTTCACCTCGCGGCCCTTCGAGAACTGGTCGCGGGGCGGCGCGCAGATGACCGGCACGGTCTTCTTCCACCTGGACCACTCGGCGCCGGTCCACAAGATGCGCGCGAAGCTCCAGGACATCCTGCGGGACTGCGCGGCGTGGGACGGCCGGGACTGGGGGCTCGCCGTCACGGACACGACGCCGAGCACCATGCAGGTCCGCGCCCTGGTCACCGCGAAGGACGCGGACGACATCTGGACCGTGCGGGTCATGGTGCGCGAACAGCTCATCCAGTGGCTCACCGAGCACCATCCGTACGCGCTGCCGCGGATCAACACGGCCCCCGCGGAGCCGACCCCGAACGGCCACCGCCCGCTCCACCTCGCGCCGAAGTCCCCGCGCACCGGCCGCGGCTAGAGCCGCGCACAGGCTGTCAGCGCAGGCTGCGTACGTCGAGGTGGTGCAGGACCCGGTCGACGACCTCCGGGTCGGCTCCGGCCTCGCTGCGCGCGGCGAGCACTTCGTGGCGGGCGGCCGACATCATCTCGCGCTGGATGCGCTGGACGGCCTTCAGCCGGTCGACGCGCTTGGCGTACCGCTCGCGCCGCTCGTCGTCGAGCAGGTCGGGGCTGATCCTGGTGCCGATGTCGAGGGCGCCCCGCTGGAGCCGCTCGCTGACGTCGTCGGGGAGCTCCTCGACCTCCTGGATCTCCTTGAGGCGGCGCTTGGCGGCCTTGGCGGCGCGGAGCGCGAGCGTGCGCTCCAGCTCGCGCTCCGCGTCGGCGTCGGCGCGCACCCCGAGCTTCCGCACCAGCCAGGGCAGGGTGAGCCCCTGCACGACGAGGGTCGCCATGATGACGCAGAACGCGAGGAAGATGATCTCGTCGCGGGCGGGGAACGGGCTCCCGTCGTCCGTCTTGAGCGGAATGGCGAGCGCCAGCGCGACGGACGCCACGCCCCGCATCCCCGACCACCACATGACGACGGTCTCCCGCCACGTGGTCGGGATCTCCTCGTCGACGTCGCGCCGCTTGTGCAGCCGCTTGGCCAGCCAGGTCGCGGGCAGCAGCCACAGCAGTCGTACGCCGACGACGACCGCGACGACCGCCGCGCCCCAGCCGAACATGTGCCACTCGCGGTCGTTCGCGATGCCGAAGACGTTGTGCAGTTCGAGGCCGATGAGCCCGAAGGCGATGCCGGTGACCAGGGTGTCGACGATCTGCCAGAAGGTCTGCCCAGTGATGCGTCCGAGCACGTCGTCGGCGTCGACGGCGTTCTCGGCGAGGTAGAGCGCGGTGGTGAGGACGGCGAGCACGCCGGAGCCGAGCAGCTCCTCGGCGAGGACGTAGCTGACGAACGGCACGAGGAGCGTCAGGCCGGTCTGCAGGGTGGCGTCACCGAGCAGCCCCATGAGCTTGTTGGTGAGCCAGCCGAGCACGAGGCCGACGGCGATGGCGACCACGGCCGAGAGCACCAGGAGCCCCACGGCGGAGGGCCAGGAGAAGGTGCCGCTCACCGCCGCCGCGATCGCCACGTGGTAGAGCACGATCGCCGTGACGTCGTTGAAGAGCCCCTCGCCCTCCAGGATCGACACGAGCCTGCGCGGCAGCCCGAGCGACCCGGCGACCGCGGTCGCGGCCACGGGGTCGGGCGGCGCGACGAGCGCCCCGAGCGCCACGGCCGCCGCGATCGGCAGCCCCGGCACGATGGAGTTGGCCATCGCGGCGACGGCCGCCGTCGTCACGAACACGAGCGCCACGGCGAGCAGGAAGATCGGCCGGATGTTGGCCGTGAACTGCCGCCAGGACGTGCGCTGCACGGAGGCGTAGAGCAGCGGCGGGAGCACCAGCGGAAGGATGTAGTCCGGCGGGATCTCGACGTTGGGCACGAACGGCAGCAGGGCCATGCCGATCCCCACCAGCGTCATGAGAACGGGCGCCGGCAGCCCGAGCCGGTCCCCCAGGGGCACGGTGAGCACAGCACCGAGCAGCAAGATGAGCACCAGTGCCAGTTGATCCACGGGTGTGCCCTCCGGCGGTCGAGGCTTGGACGATCAAGACCTCAACCCTGCCACGCATTCCCCGCCAACCGGACCAATGCCCCGCGGCTAGCGGGTCAGCGACTTGCGCATCGCCCGGTGCGGGATGCCCGCGTCCGGGAATTCCGGTCCGTACGCCTCGTACCCCAGGCGTTCGTAGAAACCCAGGGCGTGCGTCTGTGCGTGCAGGTCCACGGCTGTCAGGCCACGCGCGCGTGCCGCGTCCTCGATGGCCGCGACCAGCGATGCCCCCACGCCGAGCCCGCGCGCGGACCGCGTCACGGCGAGCCGGCCGAGCGCGCCCACTCCGGCCTCGCCGCCGTTCTTCGCCGCGGCGGCGGCCCCGGTCAGGAGCCGTCCCGTGCCGAGCGGCACGCCGTCCTCGCGCACGGCCAGGACGTGCACCGCGTCGGCGTCGTACGCGTCGTACTCGAGCTCTTCGGGCACCTGCTGCTCGGCCACGAAGACGTCCTTGCGGACCGCGAAGCAGGCCTCCAGGTCGTCCGCGTCCCGGGCGACCCGGACCGTCACACCGGTCACGCGCTCTCCGCCCGCACCCGGTCCAGCGCCAGCTGGAGGTCGTCGGGATAGCCGCTCTCGTACTCCACCCACTGGCCGTCGCCCGGGTGCTCGAAGCCGAGCCGGACCGCGTGCAGCCACTGGCGCGTGAGGCCGA
This sequence comes from Streptomyces sp. NPDC039462, assembly GCF_055639375.1. Classification (NCBI taxonomy): domain Bacteria; kingdom Bacillati; phylum Actinomycetota; class Actinomycetes; order Kitasatosporales; family Streptomycetaceae; genus Streptomyces; species Streptomyces sp. NPDC039462. The sequence continues at coordinate 205,190 of NZ_JBVKAO010000006.1, read as the reverse complement.
GGCGCTTGCCGAGCGTGGGGTCCGCGCCGTACGTCAGGTCGCCCACGCAGGGGTGCCGGTGGGCCGACATGTGGACGCGGATCTGGTGCGTGCGGCCGGTCTCCAGCTTGATGTCGAGCAGGGAGGCCGCGCGGAACGCCTCGATGAGGTCGTAGTGCGTGACGGAGGGCTTGCCCTCGGCGGTGACCGCCCACTTGTAGTCGTGGTTCGGGTGGCGGCCGATGGGGGCGTCGATGGTGCCGCTCATCGGGTCGGGGTGGCCCTGCACGAGCGCGTTGTACCGCTTGTCGACCGTGCGCTCCTTGAACTGGCGCTTCAGCGAGGTGTACGCACGCTCCGACTTGGCGACGACCATCAGGCCCGACGTGCCGACGTCCAGGCGGTGCACGATGCCCTGGCGCTCGGCGGCGCCGGAGGTCGAGATGCGGTAACCGGCCGCCGCGAGACCGCCGATCACGGTCGTCCCCGTCCAGCCCGGGCTCGGGTGCGCGGCCACGCCGACCGGCTTGACGATCACGACGATGTCGTCGTCGTCATGCACGATCTCCATGCCCTCGACGGGCTCGGCGACGATCTGCACCGGAGCGGGTGCCTGCGGCATCTCCACTTCCAGCCAGGCGCCGCCGTGCACCCGCTCGGACTTGCCGACCACCGAGCCGTCGACCGAGACCTTCCCCGCCGCGGCGAGCTCGGCGGCCTTCGTACGGGAGAACCCGAACATGCGCGAGATGGCGGCGTCGACGCGCTCGCCCTCCAGGCCGTCCGGCACGGGCAGGGTACGGATCTCGGGAATCGTGCTCACCCATTGAGTATGCAGGAGCGCACCGACACTCCCGCACCACAGGGCACCCGGGGGCGCTCCGGCGGGGCCTCAGTCCTTGTGGACGGTGCCGTCCGGGTCGAGGCCGCGGAAGGACAGCAGCACGATCAGGATGCCGCCGCAGACGATCGCCGAGTCCGCGAGGTTGAAGACCGCGAAGCCCTTCGGGGCGATGAAGTCGACGACCGCGCCCTCGAAGACGCCGGGCGAGCGGAAGAGGCGGTCGGTGAGGTTGCCGAGCGCGCCGCCGAGCAGCAGGCCGAGCGCGATCGCCCACGGCAGGCTGTACAGCTTGCGGGCGAGCCGGGCGATCACCACGATGACCGCCGCGGCGATGCAGGTGAAGATCACGGTGAAGGCCTCGCCGAAGCCGAAGGCCGCGCCCGCGTTCCGGATGGCGGAGAGGCGCAGCCAGTCGCCGATCAGCTCGATCGAGTCGTGGTGCTCCAGCTTCGCCACCACGATCATCTTGCTGATCAGGTCCAGGGCGTACGCGACGACGGCCACCGTGAACAGCACGGCGATCTTGCGCTTGCCCCTGCCGCCGGTCCCGGCCTCGTCCCGCTGCCCGTCCCGACCGCCCGCCGCCGTCTCGTCGGAGTCCGAACCGGAGTGCTCCGACTCGTCCCCGGCCGCCTCAGGGATGTCCGGCGTACCGATGATGCGCTCCGCCTCTGCCACGTGAGTCCCTCAACCTAGGTACCTGACTGGGGACGAGGGTACGGCACACGCGTACGGTTCCCGGAGCCCAGGCCGCGCTCAGGAGCGCCGCTCCTGCTTCTGCTTGCACTCCACGCAGAGCGTCGCGCGGGGGAAGGCCTGCATCCGCGCCTTGCCGATGGCGTTGCCGCAGTTCTCGCAGAGGCCGTACGTCCCCGCGTCGAGGCGTTCCAGGGCGCGCTCGGTCTGCTCCAGCATCTCGCGCGCGTTGGCGGCCAGCGACATCTCGTGCTCCCGCGTGATGTTCTTCGTGCCGGTGTCCGCCTCGTCGTCGCCCGCCCCGTCACCGGAGTCCCGCATCAGCCCCGCCAGGGCGTCCTCGGAGGACGCGATCTCGCTGCGCAGCCGCAGCGACTCGCTCTGGAGCTCCGTGCGGGCCTCCGCGACCTCCGCCGGAGTCCAGGGATCCTCGCCAGGCCGCACCGCGAGCTCGCCGGGCCCCACCGCGGCGGCCCGCGCCTTCGGCACCGCCTGGGGCGCCGCCGTGGGCTGCTTCGCCGCTGTCGCCGTGCCCGGAGTCTTCTTCGCAACCACCGTCGTGGCTCCCGTCGTCTCCGCGGCCTCAGCCGCACCTTCGGCCGCGGATGCGGCCGTTCCGTTGTCCGTGCCCTGCTGAGCCGTGCTCTTCTTGGCGGTCTTCTTGGCCGTGGTCTTCTTCGCCGTGGTCTTCTTTGCTGCGATCTTCTTGGCCGCGCTCTTCTTGGGGGAGCTTTCTGCCGGGTCGTGCTCCTTGGCAGCGCTCTCAGCGTCCGCCTCGGCACCCGCCTCCTGGGCTTCCCCTTCCTTGACCGGGCCCGGAGCCTTCTTGGCCGTGGCCTTCTTCGCCGGAGCCTTCTTGGCCGGCTCCCCCATCACCGCCCTCTTCGCCACCGCCTTCTTCGCGGCGACCTTCTTCGCCACCGCCTTCTTCACCGCGGCCTTCTTCCCCGTCACCGTCCCTTCGGCGTCGGACGCCGCCCCCGCGTCGGTGGATCTGCCGGACGCCGACTGCTGTACGGCGGTCTTCTTCGCCACCATGGCCGCGGCCCCTTCACATATTGTGATCTTGCTCGCGAATCGTGCTGGGACGATAAATCGACTCCAGGCCCGCGGCAACGGGGCACGCCGCCCGATTCGCCCGCCCCACGGGTGCCGCACGGCGAGTCTGCATGCGTTGTGCCCAACTCCCCGGCGGGTAATCCGCCGGTGGACGCCCGCCCGGATCCGCCCGCCCCGCATGTCGCCATTCGGGTCAGTCGTCCCCTCCTTCCCCACCCGTCCCAGGGCTCCCGGAAAACCGGTCGGCCACCGCTCACCGGGCGCCGTACACTGGGCGGCAGCGAGAAGCGTGGATGGGGACGAGTAGCGGCGTACGCAGCCATGAGCGACCCGGGGACGGTGTGAGCCCGGGGGCGAGCGCGACGTGAAGATCACCCCGGAGCCGCCGGAAGAAAGCCGAGGCGTCCCAGCCGAGGCGAGTAGACCCGGTTTCGCGACCCCAATGAGGGGGCTCACCGGCACGGACCCCGTCCCGGAGGGCCAAGGAGGGTGGTACCGCGGGAGCGCGCCGCACCAGGCGCACATAGCTCTCGTCCCTCCGACGGAAGGCAGCACATCCGCCGGAGGACTTCGTTGAATACGCCGCCGCAGTACCGTCAGGTGCCCGCCCAGGTCGACCTGCCCGCCCTCGAGCACGCCGTGCTCGACTTCTGGCAAGAGCAGAAGATCTTCGCCAAGAGCCTCGAGCAGTCCGAGGGCCGCCCCGAGTGGGTGTTCTACGAGGGCCCGCCGACCGCCAACGGCATGCCGGGCGCCCACCACATCGAAGCCCGCGTCTTCAAGGACGTCTTCCCCCGCTTCCGCACCATGCGGGGCTACCACGTGGCCCGCAAGGCCGGCTGGGACTGCCACGGCCTCCCGGTGGAGCTCGCCGTCGAGAAGGAGCTCGGGTTCAACGGCAAGAAGGACATCGAGGCGTACGGCATCGCCGAGTTCAACGCCAAGTGCCGCGAGTCCGTGACCCGGCACACCGACGCCTTCGCCGAGCTCACGACCCGCATGGGTTACTGGGTCGACCTCGACGACGCGTACCGCACGATGAACCCGGAGTACGTCGACTCGGTCTGGTGGTCCCTGAAGGAGATCTTCAACAAGGACCTCCTCGTCCAGGACCACCGCGTCGCCCCCTGGTGCCCCCGCTGCGGCACGGGCCTCTCCGACCACGAGCTGGCGCAGGGCTACGAGACGGTCGTCGACCCGTCCGTCTACGTCCGTTTCCCCCTCACCTCCGGTCCCCTCGCGGGCGAGGCCGCCCTCCTGGTCTGGACGACGACCCCCTGGACCCTCGTCTCCAACACCGCAGTCGCCGCGCACCCGGACGTCACGTACGTCGTCGCGACGAACGGCGAGGAGAAGCTGGTCGTCGCCCAGCCGCTCGTCGAGAAGGCCCTCGGCGAGGGGTGGACGGTGACCGGCGAGACCTTCACCGGCGCCGAGATGGAGCGCTGGAACTACCAACGTCCCTTCGACCTGGTCGAGTTCCCGGCTCCGGCGCATTACGTCGTGAACGCCGAGTACGTGACGACGGAGGACGGCACCGGCCTCGTCCACCAGTCCCCCGCCTTCGGTGAGGACGACCTCAAGGTCTGCCGGTCGTACGGTCTGCCGGTCGTCAACCCGGTCCGCCCCGACGGCACCTTCGAAGAGGACGTCCCCCTCGTAGGCGGTGTCTTCTTCAAGAAGGCGGACGAAAGTCTCACGAAGGACCTGGCCGACCGGGGCCTGCTCTTCAAGCACATCGCGTACGAGCACAGCTACCCGCACTGCTGGCGCTGCCACACGGCGCTGCTGTACTACGCGCAGCCGTCCTGGTACATCCGCACCACCGCCATCAAGGACCGCCTCCTCCAGGAGAACGAGAAGACCAACTGGTTCCCGGACTCGGTCAAGCACGGCCGCTTCGGCGACTGGCTGACCAACAACGTCGACTGGGCGCTGTCCCGCAACCGCTACTGGGGCACCCCTCTGCCCATCTGGCGCTGCGAGGAGGACCACCTCACCTGCGTCGGCTCCCGCGCCGAGCTCTCCGACCTGACGGGCACCGACCAGTCCTCCCTGGACCCGCACCGCCCGTTCATCGACGAGATCACCTTCACGTGCCCCCAGGAGGGCTGCTCCAGCACGGCCACGCGCGTGCCGGAGGTCATCGACGCCTGGTACGACTCGGGCTCGATGCCGTTCGCCCAGTGGGGATACCCGTACAAGAACAAGGAGCTCTTCGAGAGCCGGTATCCGGCGCAGTTCATCTCGGAGGCCATCGACCAGACCCGCGGCTGGTTCTACACGCTGATGGCCGTCGGCACCCTGGTCTTCGACAAGTCCTCGTACGAGAACGTGGTCTGCCTCGGCCACATCCTCGCCGAGGACGGCCGCAAGATGTCCAAGCACCTGGGCAACATCCTCCAGCCCATCCCGCTCATGGACCAGCACGGCGCCGACGCGGTCCGCTGGTTCATGGCGGCCGGCGGCTCCCCCTGGGCGGCCCGCCGCGTCGGCCACGGCACCATCCAGGAAGTCGTCCGCAAGACCCTCCTCACGTACTGGAACACGGTCGCCTTCCAGGCGCTCTACGCCCGTACGTCGAAGTGGGCCCCCAGCGACGCCGACCCGGCGCCCGCCGACCGCCCGCTCCTGGACCGCTGGCTGCTGAGCGAGCTGCACGCGCTGACCGACCAGGTCACCCAGGCCCTGGAGGGCTACGACACCCAGCGCGCCGGCAAGCTGCTCTCCGTCTTCGTCGACAACCTCTCGAACTGGTACGTGCGCCGCTCCCGCCGCCGCTTCTGGCAGGGCGACAAGGCGGCCCTGCGCACCCTGCACGAGGTCGTCGAGACGGTCACGCGCCTGATGGCCCCGCTGACCCCGTTCATCACGGAGCGTGTCTGGCAGGACCTGATCGTGCCGGTCACCCCCGACGCCCCGGAGTCGGTGCACCTCTCCTCCTGGCCGGAGGCGGACCTCTCCGCCATCGACCCGGAGCTGTCGCAGCAGATGGTGCTCGTGCGCCGGCTCGTCGAGCTCGGCCGCGCCACGCGCGCGGAGTCCGGCGTCAAGACCCGTCAGCCGCTCTCCCGCGCGCTGATCGCGGCCACGGGCTTCGAGTCGCTCAACCCCGAGCTGCACACCCAGATCACCGAGGAGCTCAACGTCTCCTCGCTGGCGTCGCTCTCCGAAGTCGGCGGTTCACTGGTCGACACCACGGCCAAGGCCAACTTCCGGGCGCTCGGCAAGCGCTTCGGCAAGGGCGTCCAGGCGGTCGCCAAGGCCGTCGCCGACGCGGACGCGGCCGCGCTGTCGCTGGCCCTGCGCGAGGGCACGGCGTCGGTCGAGGTCGACGGCGAGACGGTGACGCTCGCCCCCGACGAGGTCATCATCACGGAGACCCCGCGCGAGGGCTGGTCGGTGGCGTCCGAGTCCGGCGCCACGGTCGCCCTTGACCTGGAGATCACCGAGGAGCTGCGCCGCGCCGGCCTGGCCCGCGACGCGATCCGCCTGATCCAGGAGGCCCGCAAGAACAGCGGCCTGGACGTCGCCGACCGGATCGCCCTGCGGTGGACCTCCGCGGACCCGGCGGTGGAGACGGCCCTGGCCGAGCACGCGGAGCTCATCGCGGACGAGGTCCTCGCGACCGACTTCGCCCGGGGTGAGGCGGACGACACGTTCGGACAGCCGTTCACGGATGACTCCCTGAAGCTGACGTTCCGCCTCCGCAAGGCGTAAGCGCTCGTACGAAGGCCCGGTCCCGCCGAGATCATCGGCGGGACCGGGCCTTTCGCATGCGGGCCGAGCCAACACCAGGACAACCGTACAAGCACGACAAAGGGCCGGGCCCCCGGAATATCCGGGGGCCCGGCCCTGAACGCTGCCGACGCCTAAGGCGTGGTCACGCCCGTCAGTTGTCGTCCTCGTCGATGAGGAAGCCACGCATCGGCGACGGAGCCTGCTGCATCGGCTGCTGGCCCTGCGGCCGCACCGGCGCCATCGGCTGGGTCATCGCCGGCGACATCTGCTGCTGGCTGCCGTAGGACGGGCCGCCGTTCTGCTGGTTGCCACCGCCCATCGACTGGTTGCCGCCGTAGGACGGGGCACCCGCACCGGCCGGAGCCATCGACGGCGCCGGGGACGGCGGCAGCGAGGCGGTGGCCGGCGTGCGCGGCGGGGCCAGCGAGTCGTCGGCCTGGGTCTCCAGCTGGCGCAGCTGCGACTCCAGGTAGGACTTCAGACGCGTGCGGTACTCGCGCTCGAAGCCGCGCAGGTCCTCGACCTTGCGCTCCAGCGTGGCGCGAGCGGACTCCAGGGAGCCCATCGCGACGCGGTGCTTCTCCTGCGCGTCCCGCTCCAGGGCGTCGGCCTTGGCACGGGCGTCACGCTCGAGGCCCTCGGCGCGCGAGCGAGCCTCGCCGACGATCTTGTTGGCCTCGGAACGGGCCTCCGCGATCGCCTGGTCGGCGGTCTGCTGCGCCAGGGAGAGCACACGGGCGGCGCTGTCGCCACCGGGGCCCTGGCCGGGCTGCGGCATCTGCGGACCGTGACCGCCCATGGGGCCACCCATGGGACCGCCCATCGGACCCTGACCCATCGGGCCGGGACCCTGCGGACCGCCCTGCGGGCCATGCCCCTGGCCGTGGCCGCTGGGGCCTGCGGGCAGCTGCGGCGCGCCACCGGGCAGCTGCGGCGGGCCGCCCATGGGGCCACCCATCTGCTGCTGCTGATGCTGCTGCGGCGGCACCGGCTGCGGACCTGATATTGCGGCGGGCACGGGGGCGCCGGGACCGCGCTGGTCCTGCGGCCCGTCGGGGCCCTTGCGCATCCCGCCCTGCTGCTGGTTCTGCGCGGCGGCACGGGTGGCCGCGGCGAGCTTGGCGCGCAGGTCCTCGTTCTCGCGGAGGAGTCGCGTCAGTTCGGCTTCGACCTCATCGAGGAAGGCATCGACCTCGTCCTCGTCATAGCCTTCTCGGAGGCGGACGGTCGTGAACTGTTTGTTCCGCACGTCCTCGGGGGTCAACGGCATCTCTTCACCTCAACGTAGTCGTCGGCATTCGGCAAGACCGTATTAGACATCGCACTCATCACAGCTGACTCACGATGTGGATCAGGATGTAGACGATGATCATCAGTACGAAGAAGGACAGGTCGAGCGCCACGCCCCCGAGACGCAGCGGCGGAATGAACCGCCGCAGGAGCTTGAGCGGTGGATCAGTGACAGTGTAGGTGGCCTCCAGAACGACCACCATCGGCTTGCCGGGTTGCCATGAGCGGGCGAACTGGAAGACGTAGTCCATGACGAGCCGGAAGATCAGCACGATGAGGAAGCACATCAGCGCGATGTAAAGCACCTGCACGACCACGCTCATGTTCGCGGTTCCCTCTCCCCTGTTACTCGTACTTCGTCGTTCCGGTACTGCGTCTACGGCAACTACTGCATCACTGCGTCTCAGCTCTGGTTGAAGAACCCGCCCTCTGCGATGCGAGCCTTGTCCTCCGCCGTTACATCGACGTTAGCAGGCGACAACAGGAACACCTTCTGCGTCACTCGTTCAATGCTGCCATGCAGGCCGAAGACCAAACCGGCCGCAAAGTCGACAAGTCGCTTCGCGTCCGTGTCATCCATCTCGGTCAGATTCATGATCACCGGGGTGCCCTCACGGAAGTGTTCCCCGATGGTACGGGCCTCGTTGTAGGTCCGGGGGTGCAATGTGGTGATGCGGTAGGGCTCCCGCTCGGACACGACCTTGGGCATGATCACCGGTGCGTTCTTCTCCAGGCTCTGGCGTTCAGGTGTGATGGATGCCACGGGGGCGATTCGCGCCGGACGTCCGGATTCCGCGGATGGCGAAGCGGAATGGGCCGCCGGCTCGCGCGGGGCGGGCGGCTGCACCACTCGTACCGATTCGTCCCGTTGTGACTGATGGGACTGGTGCGACTGATGCGATGGTTCGTGCCTCCTGCGGTCGCGCTCGGGCTCCGGCTCGGGTTCGAACTCGTCATCGGGGTCGAACCCCGGACCGTCGTACCCATCGTCCTCCACGAGGCCGAGGTAGACCGCCATCTTGCGCATCGCGCCGGCCATGCTCTGAGTCCTCCGCTCTGTGGTGGATCGGCTGTCGTCGTCAACTGCCCGCGATCCACGAGGTATCCCCGCCCAACAGCGAGAATGACCATATTTTCTGCTGTGGTCCGACTTCTTGGCGACGTTACCCGAGCCCGGGTCGGACTCCGAGTACCGCCGTACCGACGCGCACATGTGTCGCCCCGGCCGCCACAGCCTGTTCGAGGTCCGCACTCATCCCTGCCGACACCATGTTCGCAGCAGGATGAGCCGCGCGCATGAGGGTTGAGAATTCCATCAACCGCTCGAACGCCGCCTGTTGCCGTCCCGCGTACGGTCCGGTCAGCGGCGCCACGGTCATCAGACCATCGAGCCGCAGCCCCGGCGCCCCCGCGACGAGGTCGGCCAACTCTTCGATTCCGCCGGGCCCCACGCCCCCGCGCTCGCCCCGGCCGTTCTCCTCGGCGTCGAGCGCGACCTGGATCAGACAGCCGATCTCGCGCTCCGCGCGCACCGCGGCCGTCGAGAGAGCTGTGACGAGCTTGGGACGATCCACGGACTGCACCAGATCGGCATAACCGGTCACGGAACGGACTTTGTTGGTCTGCAGCTGGCCGACGAAGTGCCACGTGAGGGGCAGGTCCGCGCTCTCGGCCGCCTTCGGCGCCGCGTCCTGGTCCCGGTTCTCCGCGACGTGCCGCACACCGAGTTCGGAGAGAATCCGCACATCGCTCGCCGGATAGGTCTTCGTGACCACGATCAGGGTCACTTCTTCCCGCTTGCGCCCGGCCGCCGCGCACGCCGCGGCGATGCGCTCCTCGACCTTCGCCAGATTTGCGGCGAGTTGAGACTTACGCTCCGTCATGCCCTATCAGTCCAGCCAGACATAGCCCGCGAGGCGGCCGGTGGTCCGGTCGCGGCGGTACGAGAAATGGTCACCGGATTCCAGGGTGCACACCGGCGACTGCTCCCGGTCGCACACCCCCAGCCGCTCCAGTTGGGCGTGCACCCCGGCGGTCACGTCGACCGCCGGCGTACCCCAACTCGTCCCGGCGTGCGCCGCGGGCTCGACGGCGGCGACTTCGGCGCGCATCGCCTCCGGCACTTCGTAGCAACGCCCGCAGACGGCGGGGCCGGTGCGGGCGACGATGCGCCCGGGGTCCGCGCCGAGCGCCACCATGGCCTCGACCGTGGCGGGCACGACTCCCGCCACCATGCCGGGTCGGCCCGCGTGCGCCGCGGCCGCGACCCCGGCCACCGGATCGGCGAGCAGGACGGGCGTGCAGTCCGCGGTGAGGACGGCGAGGGCGAGGCCCCTGCGGGCGGTCACCACCGCGTCGACGGCCGGGATCTCCGCGTCGGACTCCCACGGTCCTTCGACCACGGCGACGTCACGGCCGTGTACCTGGTTCATCCAGACGACCAGGGCCGGGTCGATGCCGAGGGACTTGGCGGCCAGCGCGCGGTTGGTGCGCACGGCCTCGGAGTCGTCGCCGACCGCGCCGCCGAGGTTGAGCTCTTCGTACGGAACGGCGCTCACCCCGCCCCACCTGTCGGTGAAGGCGAAGTGCGCGCCGCTCACGGTGCTGTGCTTGCTTATCACTTCGAGAAGTCCGACATCACTTCAGGAAGTCCGGCACGTCCAGCTCTTCGGCCTGGCTGTCCTGGTAGGGACGGGCCGGCGGGACCTGCGGCGGCGCCGTCGGCGCGGACGGGGCCTCGCTCACCGGGGCCGGCTCCGCGGGCTCCGGGGTCGAGGGCTCGTCGCGCGGGGTGACGCTGCCGAGGCCGCCGAAGGCCGGGCGGGACGATTCCGCAGGGCGGGACGGTGCGGAGGACGGGGCCGGCTCCTCGCGCTTGGGGGCTCCCGACGACGCCGAGCCGAGGACGTTGTCCCGCTTGGACGGTGGCTGGCCGCCGTCGAAGCCCGCCGCGATGACGGTGACCCTGACCTCGTCGCCGAGCGCGTCGTCGATGACCGCGCCGAAGATGATGTTGGCCTCGGGGTGCGCGGCCTCGCTGACCAGCTGGGCCGCTTCGTTGATCTCGAAGAGGCCGAGGTCCGAGCCGCCGGAGATGGAGAGCAGCACGCCGCGGGCGCCGTCAATGGACGCCTCGAGGAGCGGCGAGGAGATCGCCATCTCGGCTGCGGCCACCGCGCGGTCGTCGCCGCGGGCCGAGCCGATGCCCATGAGGGCCGAACCGGCCTCGGACATGACCGACTTGACGTCGGCGAAGTCGAGGTTGATCAGGCCGGGCGTGGTGATGAGGTCGGTGATGCCCTGGACACCGGAGAGCAGGACCTGGTCCGCCGACTTGAACGCGTCGAGGACGGAGACCTGGCGGTCCGAGATGGACAGCAGCCGGTCGTTGGGGATGACGATGAGGGTGTCGACCTCTTCGCGCAGCTCCGCGATGCCGTCCTCGGCCTGGTTGGCGCGGCGCCGGCCCTCGAAGGTGAACGGCCGGGTGACCACACCGATGGTGAGGGCGCCGAGCGAGCGCGCGATGTTGGCGACGACGGGTGCGCCGCCGGTGCCGGTGCCGCCGCCTTCGCCGGCGGTGACGAAGACCATGTCGGCCCCCTTGAGGACCTCCTCGATCTCCTCGCGGTGGTCCTCTGCGGCCTTGCGGCCGACGGCCGGGTTGGCGCCGGCGCCGAGGCCGCGGGTGAGTTCACGGCCGACGTCGAGCTTGACGTCGGCGTCGCTCATCAACAGGGCTTGCGCGTCGGTGTTGATGGCGATGAACTCGACGCCCTTGAGACCGACCTCGATCATCCGGTTGATGGCATTGACACCACCGCCGCCGACACCGATGACTTTGATGACTGCGAGGTAGTTCTGCGGTGCTGCCACGTCGAAGGCCTCTCGCCTCGAGTTACGTGTCGCCGTTTCGCATCGATGCGATGCGGCGACTGATGCCGAATGGGACGGTCCGAACGCCGACCCGAACCCTAACGCTGAAGTTTAGGGTTACCAGTGTGTCTGTTCCTTGGACTCTTCCGAACAGGACACTAAGTCGACAAGTGGCGCACGTTCAACGAACACGCCGAACCTCCCGTTTTTCTTTTCACCCTATGTGATCAGCCGTAGCGCTGCCGAACCAGGGTGCTGGCCTGCGACGATATGCGTCAACTCCCCGCTGACGCAGGGGCGGTGGGGACGCTCACATCGAAGTGCCGCGCCTTGGGAGCCGCTTTCATCAGCGCGACGAGGGTAGTGGCCTTGGATCGGCCCTTCTCGCCACTGCCCCAGTCGACGGTGCGCCCGCCGCTCAACTCCAGCGAGATGGAGTCGTACGAGCGGACCTTGAGGCTCCGGGTATCGCGGGCCACGGCTTCGGGCAGGTCACCGGCGACCCGCACCGCCTCGCGCAGCAGCCGGCCGGTGCCGAACCTGCGCAGGCTGGCCGCCCCGCTCTCCCGGTCCAGCGCCAATTCGAGCTCCGGCACCCCCTTGGGCGCGCGCTCGACCGTGGCGAATCGCACTCCCTCGGCGTCCACTTCGACGAACTTTCCGCCCTTTTCGAGAACGAGGACCGGCTTGCGTTCCGTCACTTCGAGGCCGATTCCGTGCGGCCAGGACCGGACGACGTCAACCGAGTCAATTCGGGGCAATTTTGAGCGCAGCCGCTCCTCGATGGCGTCCGTGTCGACCGAAATCAGTGGTGTCCCGACGGGGGCGTCGGCCGCCTCCCGCACTTCGTCGGGCGTCAGGACACCGGTTCCCGACGTCGTCACGCGTTCGAGGCGGAGCCACTGCGAGCCGTAGAGCACCCAGAGCCCGCCGGCGCCGAGGAGCACGGCGAGCACCAGTACGACGATCAGAGTGCGTGAATGCGGCAGCCGGGGGCGGCGGGTGCGCTGCGGGCGGGGCGGGCCGGACTTCTTCTGCTGCCGTTCGGCGGTGGTCGGTCCGGCCACGGTCCCCTGCCTTCTCACGCGTTGCGGCGTGACGCAATCGCCTCGTACACCATGCCGACGAGGAGGTCGTCGGCGTCCCTGCGGCCGAACTCCGAGGCCGCGCGGGACATCTCGTACAGCCGGTGCGGGTCGGCCAGCACGGGCAGCACGTTGCCCTGGACCCACTCGGGCGTCAGTTCCGCGTCGTCGACGAGGAGTCCGCCGCCGGCCTTGACCACCGGCTGGGCGTTGAGCCGCTGTTCGCCGTTGCCGATCGGCAGCGGGACGTACGCGGCGGGGAGCCCGACGGCGGAGAGTTCGGCCACGGTCATCGCGCCCGCGCGGCAGAGCATCATGTCGGCCGCGGCGTACGCGAGGTCCATCCGGTCCACGTACGGTACCGGGATGTACGGGGGCATCCCCGGCATCTGGTGCACCTGCGGCAATTCGTTCTTCGGGCCGACCGCGTGCAGGATCTGGATGCCCGCGCGCTGGAGCACAGGGGCGACCTGCTGGACGACCTCGTTGAGCCGCCGGGCGCCCTGCGAGCCGCCCGAGACGAGCAGCGTCGGCAGGTTCGGGTCGAGACCGAAGGCGGCACGCGCCTCCGGGCGCACCCGGGCCCGGTCGAGCGTCGCGATGGTGTGCCGCAACGGGATGCCGATGTAGCGGGAGTTGCGCAGCTTGCTGTCGGGGGTGGCGACGGCCACCCCGTGGGCGTACCGCGAGCCGATCTTGTTGGCGAGGCCGGGGCGCGCGTTGGCCTCGTGCACGACGATCGGCGTCCCGGTCCGCTTGGCCGCGAGGTAGCCGGGCAGGGCGACGTAGCCGCCGAAGCCGACGACGCAGTCCGCCTTGGTGCGCTCCAGGATCTGCTCGGCCGCCTTGATGGTGCCGCGCAGCCGCCCCGGGACGGTGATCAGTTCAGGGGTGGGCTTGCGCGGCAGCGGGACGGCCGGGATCAGCGCGAGTTCGTAGCCCCGCTCGGGTACGAGCCGGGTCTCGAGTCCGCGCTCCGTGCCCAGGGCCGTGATGCCCACGGTCGGGTCCTGCCTCCGCAGGGCGTCCGCGAGGGCGAGCGCGGGCTCGATGTGGCCGGCGGTCCCCCCACCGGCGAGTACGACATGCACCGAAATTCACCGCTCTCCGGACGAACGCGCCTTGACGCGCCGTCGCATCGTGTTCCATCTCACCCGAGGTTGCCGCATGGCCAGGGCCGCCTTCGCCGCCGGGTCCGATCGCGCGAAGGCGATGAGGAGTCCGATGGCGAACATGGTCGGCAGCAGGGCCGAACCCCCGTAGGAGAACAGCGGGAGCGGGACACCGGCGATCGGCAGCAGACCGAGCACCGCACCGACGTTGATCACGGCCTGCGCCGTGATCCAGGTGGTCACGCCTCCCGCGGCATACCTCACGAAGGGGTCCTCCGTGCGTCCGGCCACGCGGATACCCGCATAGCCTAGAGCCGCGAACAGGGCGAGCACCGACAGTGTCCCCGCCAGACCGAGTTCCTCGCCGGTGATGGCGAAGATGAAGTCGGTGTGCGGTTCAGGCAGTTGACCCCATTTTTCCACACTCGCGCCGAGTCCGGAACCGAAGAATCCGCCGGAGGCCAGGGCGTAGATGCCGTGTACGGCCTGCCAGCACTGGTCGCCGGGGCCCGGGTCGGTGGCGCCGATGCACGCGAGCCTGGCCATGCGGTTCGGGCTGGTCTTGATGAGAATCACACCGAGCAGCGCCGCGATGCCCAGCACGCCGGCGAACAGCCGGGTGGGTGCTCCCGCGAGCCACAGCAGGCCGAAGAGGATCGCGGTGAGAATGATCGCGGTGCCCATGTCGCCGCCGAGCATGATGAGTCCGAGCAGCATGAAGGCGACCGGCACGAGCGGCACCAGCATGTGTTTCCACTGGGTAAGGAGCCGCTTGTCGTGTTTACGCGCCAGCAGGTCGGCGCCCCACAGGACCAGGGCGAGCTTGCCGAACTCACTGGGCTGGAGCTGGAACGGGCCGCCCAGGTAGATCCAGTTCTGGTTGCCGTTGACGCTGCGCCCTATCCCCGGGATCTGCACGAGGACCATCAGGAAGACGGTCACCGCGAGGATCGGATAGGCGAGTGCCCGGTGCAGCTTGATGGGCATCCGCATCGCGACCAGGAGCAGGATCGCGCCGAGCACGGCCGCCACGAACTGCTTCCGGAAGAAGTACGAGGCGGGCAGGTCCAGCTGCAGCGCCTGGATCATCGAGGCGGAGTAGACCATCACCAGGCCGAGCCCGGTGAGCAGCAGGCTGCTGCCGAGGATGAGGTAGTACGCGGTGAGCGGCCGGTCCCAGGCCCGGCGGATCCTGTTGTGGAGCCGCCGGAGCCCGCTCTCGCCCGGAGGGTGGGAGGCACCTCTGGCGCGTACCGGAGCCGGTCGTCTGGCGACCCGCACGGATGACCTGGCCACGTTCCCCTCCCAAGGGTGTGCCCGGCGCCCGCCGGACGGAGAGCCCGGTCAGGCGCGCGTGGGACCGAGTTCGCGGACGGCGTCCGCGAACGCTTCACCACGCTTGTTGTAGTTGGTGAACATGTCCATCGACGCACAGGCCGGAGCCATCAGCACGGTGTCCCCCGGCTGAGCCAGCTCCGCCGCCCGCCGTACCGCCTCGGACATCGCCCCAGTGTCGGTCCGGTCGAGGTCGACGACCGGGACCTCGGGGGCGTGTCGCGCGAGGGCTTCGCGGATCAGCTCGCGGTCGGCGCCGATGAGGACGGCACCGCGCAGCCGCTTCGCGGCGCCCGCGACGAGCTCGTCGAAGGTGGCGCCCTTGGCGAGCCCGCCCGCGATCCAGACGATCGACTCGTACGCCGCCAACGACGCCTGGGCGGCGTGGGTGTTGGTGGCCTTGGAGTCGTCGACGTACGCGACACCCTCGACGTCGGCGACGTGTTCGATGCGGTGGGCGTCCGGGCGGAAGGCGCGCAGCCCGTCGCGGACGGCCGTCGCCTGCACGCCGAAGGCGCGCGCGAGGGCCGCCGCGGCCAGCGCGTTGGCGATGTTGTGCGGCGCGGGCGGCTGGACGTCGGAGATCTCGGCGAGCTCCTGGGCCTGCTTCTGGCGGTCCGGCACGAAGGCACGGTCGACCAGGATGCCGTCCACCACGCCCAGTTGCGAGGGTGCGGGCGCGTTCAGCGTGAAACCGATGGCGCGGCAGCCCTCTTCGACGTCGGCCTCGCGGACCAGGTCCTCGGTCGCCTTGTCCGCGACGTTGTAGACGCAGGCGATCCGGTTGCCCTCGTAGATGCGGCCCTTGTCGGCGGCGTACGCCTCCATGGAGCCGTGCCAGTCCAGGTGGTCGGGCGCGAGGTTGAGGACGGCCGCGGAGTGGGCGCGCAGCGAGGGTGCCCAGTGCAGCTGGTACGAGGACAGCTCGACGGCGAACACGTCGTACGCGTCGTCGCCTTCGAGGACCACGTCCACGATCGGGGTGCCGATGTTGCCGACGGCGGCCGTGCGCAGGCCCGCCGCGTGAAGGATCGAGGCGAGCATCTGCGTCGTCGTGGTCTTGCCGTTGGTGCCCGTGACGGCGAGCCAGGGGGCCGCGTCGGGGCCGCGAAGCCGCCAGGCGACCTCGACGTCGCCGATGACGTCCACGCCCGCCTCGGCGGCCGCGGCGAACAGCGGCGACGACGGCTTCCAGCCCGGCGAGGTGACGACGAGGTCCGTGCCGGGCGGCAGGCTCTCGGCGTCTCCCAGGCGTATGGAGATGCCCTCGCTCTCCAGAGAGGCGGCGCGTTCCCGGTGCGCCTCTCCGGAGCCGCCGTCCACGACGGTCACCGTCGCGCCGAGGCCGGCCAGGGCGCGGGCGGCGCTGATGCCGCTCACGCCGAGACCGGCGACGGTGATGTTCCTGCCCTGCCAGTCGGACACAGAGGTCACTTTTCGGCTGCCCATCCCGCGTAGAAGAGACCGAGGCCGACGATCACGCACATGCCCTGGATGATCCAGAAGCGGACCACCACAAGGACCTCGGACCACCCCTTGAGTTCGAAGTGGTGCTGGAGTGGCGCCATCCGGAAGACCCGCTTACCGGTCATCCGGAACGAACCGACCTGGATGACGACCGACATGGTGATGAGGACGAAGAGGCCGCCGAGCAGCGCGAGGAGCAGCTCCGTGCGGGAGCAGATCGCGAGGCCGGCGAGCGCGCCGCCGAGGGCGAGCGAGCCGGTGTCGCCCATGAAGATCTTGGCGGGCGAGGTGTTCCACCACAGGAAGCCGAAGCAGGCGCCCATCAGCGCGGAGGCCACCACGGCGAGGTCGAGCGGGTCTCTGACCTCGAAGCACGCCTGCGGGTTGGTCAGCGTCGTCGCGTTGGCGCAGGACTCCTGGTACTGCCAGACACCGATGAAGGTGTAGGCGCCGAAGACCATCACGGAGGCACCGGTGGCGAGGCCGTCCAGACCGTCGGTGAGGTTCACGCCGTTCGACATCGCGAGGATCATGAACAGCGCCCAGACCACGAACAGGACCGGGCCGATCGACCAGCCGAAGTCCGTGACGAACGACAGCTTGGTGGAGGCCGGGGTCTGGTTCCGGTTGTCCGGCCAGTTCAGCGCGAGCACGGCGAAGCCGATGCCGACGATCAGCTGGCCGGCCATCTTCGCCTTGGCGCGCAGACCGAGCGAACGCTGCTTGACGATCTTGATGTAGTCGTCGAGGAAGCCGACGAGGCCCATGCCCGCCATCAGGAAGAGCACCAGGAGGCCGGAGAGCGTGGTCTCCGTGCCGGTGATGACCTTCGTGAGGAAGTACGCGATGAGCGTGGCCAGGATGAAGGCGATACCACCCATGGTCGGCGTACCGCGCTTGCTGTGGTGCTCGCGCGGGCCGTCGTCCCGGATGAACTGGCCGTAGCCCTTGCGGGCCAGGAGCTTGATCAGCAGCGGGGTACCGACCAGGGTCAGGAAGAGCCCGATCACGCCCGCGAAGAGGATCTGCCTCATCGGCCGGAGACCTGCCCCTCAGAAGACACCGCGGCGTCGTCGAGCAGCGCCGTGGCGACCTTCTCGAGACCGACCGACCTGGACGCCTTCACCAGCACGACGTCACCTGGGCGCAGTTCATTGCGCAGCAGGTCGATCGCCGCCTGTGCGTCGGACACGTGCACCGACTCCTCACCCCACGAACCCTCGTTGTATGCGCCCAGTTGGAGCCAGGACGCTTCCCTGCCCCCGACTGCCACGAGCTTGCTCACGTTGAGCCGGACGGCAAGTCGTCCGACCGCGTCGTGCTCGGCGAGACCCTCGTCCCCGAGCTCGGCCATGTGACCGAGCACCGCCCACGTACGGCGCCCCTTGCCCATGGCCGCGAGCGCGCGCAGAGCGGCTCGCATGGACTCGGGGTTCGCGTTGTAGGCGTCGTTGACGACCGTCACGCCGTCCGGGCGCTCGGTGACCTCCATCCGCCAGCGGGACAGCGTGCCCGCCTCGGAGAGCGCGAGGGCGATCTCGTCCACGGACATGCCCAGCTCATGGGCGACGGCGGCCGCGGCAAGCGCGTTCGACACGTGGTGCTCACCGTACAGCCGCAAGGTCACGTCGCTGCACCCGGAGGGTGTGTGCAGCGTAAAAGCGGGCTGTCCGTTCTCTGTGAGCCGGACATTTTCCGCGCGTACGTCGGCGTCCTCGGCCTCTCCGAAGAGGATCACGCGCGCCTTCGTGCGCGACGCCATCGCGCGGACGAGCGGGTCGTCGGCGTTGAGGACCGCGGCGCCCTCCGCGGGCAGCGACTCGACCAGCTCACCCTTCGCTTGTGCGATCTGCTCGCGTCCGCCGAACTCGCCGATGTGGGCGGTTCCGACGTTCAGGACGAGCCCGATCTTCGGCGGGGTGAGTCCGGTGAGGTACCGGATGTGGCCGATTCCGCGCGCTCCCATCTCGAGGATGAGGAAGCGCGTCTCGTCGGTGGCGCTGAGCGCGGTCAGCGGCAGGCCGATCTCGTTGTTGAACGAGCCGGGCGTGAAGACCGTGGGGGCCTTGCGCCGGAGCACCTGCGCGAGGAGGTCCTTGGAGCTGGTCTTGCCGACCGAGCCCGTCAGCGCCACCAGGGTGGCGCCGAGCCGCTCCACGACGTGGCGCGCAAGGGCTCCGAGGGCCGCCTGCACGTCGACGACGACGACGGCGGGCACGCCGACGGGCCGCGAGGCGAGCACGGCGACCGCGCCCGCGGCGACCACGTCGGCCGCGTAGTCGTGGCCGTCGACGCGCTCGCCGACGAAGGCGACGAAGAGGCTTCCGGGCTCCACCTCACGGGAGTCCCGGACGACGGGTCCGGTGACCTGGACGGCCGGATCCGGTATGTCGTACGTCTGCCCGCCGACGACGGTGGCGATCTCGGCGAGGGAGAGGGCGATCACAACTTCATCCCTGGGTTTGCTGGATAGCTTCGCGAAGTACCTGGCGGTCGTCGAAGGGACGCACCACCCCGGCGATGTCCTGTCCCTGCTCGTGGCCCTTGCCCGCGACGAGGACGGTGTCACCCGGCCGCGCGCGGACGACGGCCGCGCGGATGGCGGCGGCGCGGTCCTCGAACACGGCGACGTCGCCGCGCTCGTGGGCCGGGACCTCGGCGGCGCCGGCGAGCATCGTGGCGAGGATCGCGAGGGGGTCCTCGCCACGGGGGTTGTCGGAGGTCAGTACGGCGGTGTCGGCGAGGCGGGCCGCGGCCGCGCCCATCGGCATCCGCTTGGTCTTGTCCCGGTCGCCGCCGCAGCCGAGCACGATGTGCAGCTTGCCCTCGGTGACCTTGCGCAGCGCGCGCAGGACCGATTCGACGGCGTCCGTCTTGTGGGCGTAGTCGACGACGGCCAGGTAGGGCTGGCCCGCGTCGACGCGCTCCAGGCGGCCCGGCACGCCGGGCACCGCGCCGATGCCGTCGGCGGCCTGCTGCGGGTCGATCCCCGCGACGGCCAGCGAGACGATCGCGGCGAGGGTGTTGGCGACGTTGAAGGGGCCCGCGAGCGGCGACTTGGCGGCGATCCGCTCGCCGGCGGGGCCGACCGCGACGAACGTCGAGTCGAGCGGCCCGACCTCGACGTCCTCGGCACGCCAGTCGGCGTCCGGGTGCCCCTCGGCGGAGAAGGTGGTGACGGGCACCTCCGACTCGGTGATGAGCCGGCGCCCGTACTCGTCGTCGAAGTTGACCACTCCGAGGCGCGAGCGGTGCTTGGTGAACAGCTGCGCCTTGGCCTGGAAGTAGTCCTCCATGCCGGAGTGGAACTCCATGTGCTCCGGGCTGAGGTTGTTGAAGACGGCGACGTCGAAGACGCAGCCGTCCACCCGCCCGAGCACCAGCGCGTGGCTGGAGACCTCCATCGCGACCGCCTCGACGCCGCGCTCGCGCATCACCGCGAACAGCGCCTGGAGGTCGGTGGCTTCGGGGGTGGTGCGCTCCGACTTGATGCGCTCGTCGCCGATGCGCATCTCGACCGTGCCGATGAGGCCGGTCGAGCGGACGCCCTTGAGGCCGCCCTCGATGAGGTACGCGGTGGTGGTCTTCCCGGACGTGCCGGTGATGCCGATCTGCAGCAGGTCGCGGCCGGGGTGGCCGTAGACCGTCGCCGCCAGCTCGCCCATGCTGCCGCGCGGGTCGTCGACGACCAGGACCGGCAGTCCGGTCACGGCCGCGCGTTCGGCGCCGGTCGGGTCGGTGAGCACCGCGGCGGCACCGAGGTCGGCGGCCTGCGCGACGAAGTCGGCGCCGTGCATCCGGGCGCCGGGCAGCGCGGCGTAGAGGTCGCCGGGCCGCACGGCGCGCGAGTCGTGCGTGATACCCGTGATCTGCGCACTGCCCGGGTCGGCGACGCCCAGCTGGCCTGCGAGCTCCGTCAGCGAGGTCGGGGAGACCCGGTCCGGCCGCGGCGGTCCCGGATATGTCACGGGAACGCCCTTCTGGGTGGTTTGGGACTGATCAGCGTGTGGCACGGCGGTGAGCGTACCGGGCGTACCCCTCTCGGAGCGAAGTGAGGGGCGTGCCGGGGGGTGGTTCCCCGAGCCTGGCGTGATGGTTGTCACGAGCTGTTCCTGGTGGGTCTCAGGGCTTGAAGGTCACCGGGAGGCGGGCCGGGCCGCTTCCGGTGGGCGGTACTTGGAGCGTCTTGAGGGCGAACTCCATGACTTCCTTGTAGATGGGTCCGCAGATCTGGCCGCCGAAGTAGCTTCCCTTGGTGGCGTTCTGGATGGCGCAGTAGACCGTGACGCGCGGCTTGTCGGCGGGCGCGAAGCCGGCGAACGACGAGGTGTAGCCCTTGTAGCGGCCGGTGGCCGGGTCGACCCGGTTGGCCGTACCGGTCTTGCCCGCGACGCGGTAGCCGGGGATGCGGGCCTTGGTGCCGGTGCCCTCTTCGTCGTCGACGACGGATTCGAGCATCTGCGAGACGGTCTTCGCCGTCTTCTCGCTCACCACCCGGGTCTTCTTGGGCTTCGGCGCGGGCGTGAAGCGGCCGTCGGGGCCCTTGGTGCCGCGCACCAAAGTGGGTTCGACGCGTACGCCGCCGTTGGCGATGGTCGAGTAGACCGACGCGGCCTGCATGGCGTTGATCGAGACACCTTGGCCGAAGGGGATCGTGAACTGCTGCGAGGTGGACCACTTGTCGGCGGGCGCGAGGATGCCGGAGGTCTCGCCGGGGAAGCCGAGCCCGGTCTCCTTGCCGAGGCCGAACTTCCGCAGGTACGAGTAGAGGACCCGGTTGGCCTCCTTCTGCGTCCTGCCGAGCTCTCCGGTGGCGAGGATCGTGCCGATGTTGGAGGACTTGGCGAGCACGCCGTTGAGCGTCAGGTGCCAGGTGGGGTGGTCGATGTCGTCCTGGAAGAGGCGGTCGCCGCGGTGCAGCCGGTTGGGCACCGTCACGTGCGTGCCGGGCGTGGCGGCGTTCTCTTCCAGGACGGCGGCCATCGACATGACCTTGGCGGTGGAGCCCGGCTCGAAGGCGTCCTGAAGGGCGGCGTTGCCGAGGGCGGCGCCGTCGGCCCGCGAGAGGTCGTTCGGGTCGAAGCCGGGGGCGTTGGCCATCGCGAGGACCTCGCCGGTCCGCGTGTCCTGCACTATCACGTAGCCACGGTCGGCCTGGGACTTCCTGACCTGCTCGCTGATGGCGTTCTGCGCTGCCCACTGGATGTCGCGGTCGATGGTGAGCTCGACGTCGGAGCCGGGCACGGCGGGCGTCTCCGTGGAGCCCGCCGTCGGCACCTGGCGGCCGCCGGACTGGGCGTAGCGGACCTTGCCGTCCTCGCCGGCCAGCTGCTTGTCGAGCTGTGCCTCCAGGCCGCCCGCGCCCTTGCCGTCGGAGTTGACCCAGCCCAGTATCCCGGCGCCGAGGTCGTCGTTCGGATAGACCCGCTTGCTGCTCGGGTCGGCGAGGACGCCCGCCAGGACGTTCGGCGATGCGGGGTCGGTGCCCGCTTTCTCGGCGAGGGCGCCGCGCAGGTCCTTGATCTGCTTCCACACCTGGGGGCTCTGGCGGCGGGCGAGCAGGACGTAGCGCGTCTTGGGGGTCTTGAGCTTCGCGGTGAGCTCGGCGACGTCCTTGTCGAGGATCGGGGCCAGCAGCGCGGCCGCCTGCTCGGGCGCGTCGTCGGTCTTCATCTCCTTCGGCGTGAACAGCGTGGGGTCCGCCGTGATGTCGTACGCGTCCACACTGGCGGCCAGTTCGACGCCGGCGCGGTCGGTGATGCGCCCGCGCTCGGCGGCCAGGGTGTGGGTGAAGTAGCGGTTCTTCTCGGCCTTGGCGGCGTACGCGCTGGCGTCGACGGCCTGCACCTGCAGCAGCCGTACGACGAAGGCGAGCATCACCAGCGTCAGGCCGAGGCTGACCATGCGCAGGCGCGGCCGTGGGCTGCCCAGGCGGATGGTGCGGGCCTTGGCCTTGCCCTTGGCTGCGGGCCTGCGGGCTGTGGGGCGGCCGCCCGGCGCGGGGCGGCGCGGGGCGCTTGCCTTGGCCGGGCGGACGGGCTTCGCGGGTCCTGGCACCCGGCGCCGCGGGGGTTCCCTGTCGGGCACTTGCGTCACCTGCCGGAGGTCGTCGTGGGGAGGCCGGGCTGCGCGGGCGCCTGGGCGGCGGGGGTGGGGGCGGGCGGCGGCGGGGCGGATGCGGTGGCGTCGGGGGCCGGGGGCGGCACGGGGGGTGCGACCGGGATCGAGACGGTCGCCGCGGGGGACGCGACCTCCTGCGGGCGCGGCGCGGGGTACCCCAGTGACGAGGGGCGGGCCGCGGCGCCCGGCACGCCGCGCACGGTTCCGTCGGGGTCGAGGAAGGCCGGGTCGCCGCCGGGGACCATGCCGAGCTCACGGGCGCGGCGCTGGAGGGCGTCGGGGGCCGCATAGCCGTCCACTTCGCGCTGGAGCTCCTGCTCCTCCTCGGTGAGCTCCTTGGTCTCCTTCTTCAGCTCGCTCAGCTGGAACGAGCCTTCGTTGAGGGAGGAGTTCAGGATGAGCAGCACGATCAGGCCGCCGCCGAGGAGCACGACGACGAGGAGGACGAAGGGCGTGCGCGCGGCCTGGGTCGGGCCCTGGGGCAGCAGCCGTGCGAGGCGGGCGGCCCTCCCCCGCAGCTCGGGCTTCTTGCTCATGGAGCCTCCTCGCGGACTCTGATCAGCGGACTCTGATCAGCGGGTGCTGCTCAGCGGACGTCTTCGCGTACGCGCTGCGCGCCCCGCAGCCGGGCCGGGGCCGCCCTGCGGTTCTCGGCGACCTCTTCCTCTGTGGGGAGTTCGGCGCCGCGCGTCAGAAGCTTGAGCCGCGGCTGGTAGCGCTCGGGGACGACGGGCAGGCCGGGCGGTGCGGTGTTCGCGGCGCCGGCCGCGAACACCTGCTTGACCAGGCGGTCCTCCAGCGAGTGGTACGAGAGGACGGCGATCCGGCCGCCGACGGCGAGTGCCTGGACCGCGGCGGGAATGGCCCGTTCCAGGACGCTCAGCTCACCGTTGACCTCGATGCGCAGGGCCTGGAAGGTGCGCTTGGCGGGGTTGCCGCCGGTGCGCTTGGCGGCCTGCGGCAGCGAGTCGCGGATGAGCTCGACGAGCCGCGCGCTGTTGCTGAACGGCTCCTTCTCGCGTTCGCGGACGACGGCGCTCACGATGCGCTTGGCCTGCTTCTCCTCGCCGTACTGGCGCAGGATCCGCACCAGTTCGCCCGGTGCGTACGTGTTGAGGACCTCGGCGGCGCTGATGCCGGTCGTCTGGTCCATGCGCATGTCGAGGGGGGCGTCCTGGGCGTACGCGAAGCCGCGGTCGGCCTCGTCGAGCTGCATGGAGGAGACGCCGAGGTCGAAGAGGACGCCCTGGACGCGGGGGATGCCGAGGCGGTCGAGCACGTCGGGGAGTTCGTCGTAGACCGCGTGGACCAGGGTGGCCCGGTCGCCGTAGGGGGCGAGCCGCTCGCCGGAGAGGCGCAGCGCTTCCTTGTCGCGGTCCAGGGCGACGAGGCGGGCGGCCGGGAAGGTGGCGAGGAGGGCCTCGCTGTGGCCGCCGAGTCCAAGGGTGCAGTCGACGACGACGGCGCCCGGCTCGGCGAGCGCGGGGGCCAACATGTCCAGGCACCGCTGGAGCATCACCGGGACGTGTCGGCTGTTGTCGCTCAAGGGGCCCTCTCAGGTCCGGCGCGGCGTGCGCACGCACCGCCGGGTCCCCACCCGCTCCGTGAAGGGGAATGGACTGCTGGCGCCGGGGAAGTGGCGTCAGCCGACCGGGAGCGGGAGGAGGCCGAGCCGTACGTACGCGCCGCGCACGTGGGGGGATTCTGGGAATCCCCGGGATGTGCGGTCCAGCAGGGAGCAGGTCACGTCTCCCGCTTCGCGTCACTTTAGTCCACCGTGTCTCCCGGTCAATCAACCGGCCTGCGCGTCGCCGACCGGCCCCGACAGGGGTGCGGAGCCGGTGGGCTCACCCGTTCGGCCGTACTCCGGCCGGCCTGTGGGTTAGCTCACAACAAGAGTCTTTGACGTTCTTTGTCCCTCCTCACAGCGGGCCCGGACGATCAACGCGCATTAACGTCTAAGCCATGTCGACTTCCGCAGCCTCCCCGGATAACACGCCCGCTGAGCCCCTCGGCGACATAGCCGCGGGGACGGTCACCGACCGCCTCGTGGACGCGAACGCGAAATACGCCTCCGAGTTCACCGACCCCGGCATGGACGCCCGCCCCGTCCTGCGCGTCGCCGTCGTCGCGTGCATGGACGCCCGTCTCGACCTGCACGAGGCACTCGGCCTCGAACTGGGCGACTGCCACACCATCCGCAACGCGGGCGGTGTGGTGACCGACGACGTCGTCCGCTCCCTGACCATCAGCCAGCGCGCGCTCGGCACCCGCAGCGTGGTCCTCATCCACCACACCGGCTGCGGCCTCGAGACCCTCACCGAGGAGTTCCGCCAGGACCTGGAGAACGAGGTCGGCCAGCGGCCGACGTGGGCGGTGGAGTCCTTCCGCGACGTCGACCAGGACGTGCGACAGTCGATGGAGCGGGTGCGGACCTCGCCGTTCCTGCTGCACACCGACGACATCCGGGGCTTCGTCTTCGACGTGAAGACGGGTCTGCTGCGGGAGATCCACCCCGCGTGACGGACAAAGCGTCGTAGGACCCGACAAATCGCCGCCAGTTATCCACAGGCGAGTGACACGACCCGGTATGCCCAACAACAATGCGGGGGTGGCATCACGCAGAACCATTCATGTGTGGCGCCCGTGAATTCGGGGTGTACCGGGTCGCACGCTTGAGTGGCGGCCCGACTGGGGTATCCCCTGCTCCTTGGGAGTGCGGGGAAGGGCCGAGGAGGGCCGGGTGACGACCTATGACGATCGAGCGAGCCTCACAGATCTGACCACGACAGCGGAGCGTGTCCGCAGGTCGGTGGAGGGTGTGATCGAGGGCAAGCCAGAGGTCGTACGGCTTTCGCTGACCGTGCTCCTCGCGGAGGGGCACCTGCTCATCGAGGATGTGCCGGGCGTGGGCAAGACCATGCTCGCCAAGGCGCTGGCGCGGTCCATCGACTGCTCCGTGCGGAGGATCCAGTTCACACCGGATCTGCTGCCGTCGGACATCACCGGCGTGTCCATATTCGACCAGCAGCGCAGGGACTTCGAGTTCAAACCGGGCGCGATCTTCGCGCAGATCGTGATCGGCGACGAGATCAACCGCGCGTCTCCGAAGACGCAGTCCGCGCTCCTGGAGTCCATGGAGGAGCGCCAGGTCACCATCGACGGGCAGACCTATGAACTGCCCAGCCCGTTCATGGTCGTGGCCACCCAGAACCCCGTCGAGATGGAGGGGACCTACCCGCTGCCCGAGGCGCAGCGCGACCGCTTCATGGCGCGGGTCTCGATCGGCTATCCCGGGCCCGAGGCCGAGCTCCAGATGCTCGACGTCCACGGCGGCGTCTCGCCCCTGGACGACCTCCAGCCGGTGGCGCACGCGCACGACATCGTGAAGCTCATCGACGCCGTGCGCACGGTCCACGTGGCCGATCCCGTCCGGCGGTACGCGGTGGACCTGGTCGGCGCGACCCGCAACCACCCGGACCTCAGACTCGGCGCGTCCCCGCGCGCGACGCTGCACCTGCTGCGCGCCGCCAAGGCCTCCGCCGCGCTCAGCGGCCGCGAGTTCGCCCTGCCGGACGACGTGCAGGCACTGGCCGTCGCCGTCCTCGCGCACCGCCTGCTGCCCACGGCCCAGGCCCAGCTGAACCGCCGTACGGCCGAGTCCGTCGTCCTGGAGATCCTCCAGCGCACCCCGGTGCCCGCCGCCACGCCACCGGGCACCGGCGCCTACTTCGACCAGCAGCCGCCCGGCGCCCGGAGGCTGTGATGGCCCTCGGGGGGAGCCCGGCGGGCCCCGCCGAGGACGAGAAGGGCGGGGTGCGCACGGCCCTCGCGGGCCTGACCACCCGCGGCCGCTCCTTCCTGGCCGCCGGCGTCGCCGCCGCCGTCTGCGCCTACGTCCTCGGCCAGAGCGACCTGCTGCGCGTCGGACTGCTGCTCGCCGTGCTGCCGCTGGTGTGCGCGACGGTCCTGTTCCGCACCCGCTACCGCGTCGCGGGCAGCCGCAGGCTCTCCCCCGCGCGCGTGCCCGCCGGTTCGGAGGCGCGCGTCCACCTGCGGATGGACAACGTCTCGCGGCTGCCCACCGGCCTCCTCATGCTCCAGGACCGGGTGCCGTACGTGCTTGGGCCGCGGCCCCGCTTCGTGCTCGACCGCGTCGAGGCGGGCGGGCGGCGCGAGGTGTCCTACCGCGTCCGCTCCGACCTGCGCGGCCGTTACCCGCTGGGCCCCCTGCAACTGCGCCTGACGGACCCCTTCGGGATGTGCGAACTGACGCGCTCCTTCTCGACGTACGACATGCTGACGGTCATCCCGCGCGTGACGGCCCTGCCACCGGTGCGGCTCACCGGCGAGGCGAAGGGGTACGGCGACGGGCGGAACCGCTCGCTGGCGCTGGCCGGCGAGGACGACGTCATCCCGCGCGGGTACCGGCACGGCGACGACCTGCGCCGGGTGCACTGGCGCTCCACCGCGCGCTACGGCGAGCTGATGGTGCGCCGCGAGGAGCAGCCCCAGCGGGCCCGCTGCACGGTGCTCCTGGACACCCGGGGCGTCGGCTTCCGGGGCGCGGGGCCCGACTCGGCCTTCGAGTGGGCGGTGTCGGGCACGGCGTCCGCCCTGGTGCACATGCTCGAACGGGGCTTCTCGGTGCGCCTGTTGACCGACGCCGGCACCTCCGTGCCGGGCGAGGGCTCGGACGGCTTCGCGGGCTCCGGCCAGGAGTCGGCGGACGCGGCCGGACTGATGATGGACACCCTCGCGGTGATCGACCACTCGGACGGCGCCGGGCTCTCCCGGGCCTACGACGTGCTCCGCGGCGGGAACGAAGGGCTTCTCGTCGCCTTCCTCGGCGACCTGGCGGAGGAGCAGGCGGCGGTGGTCGCCAAGATGCGCCAGCGCAGCGGCGCCGCGGTCGCCTTCGTGCTGGACAGCGCGGCCTGGGCGCAGGGCCAGGGCGCCCCGCCGTCCGAGGCCGGTGACGCGCGCGTGCGGATGCTCCGGGAGGCGGGCTGGACGGCCCTCGCCGTGCCGCCGGGCGCGGATCTCGCGGACCTGTGGCGGCAGGCGGACCACGCCCGCACGAGCGCGGGCCCCGCGCCCGCGGCGGGCACGACGACCGGGGGATGGGCATGAGCGGCCGGGGACGTACGGCAGCGGGGGGACGCAAGACAGTGGGGGGACGGTCATGAGCGGGCGCGCGCGGCTCGCGGTGTGTGCCACCGCGGCCACCCTGATGGCGTCGGGCTCGCTGCTGCCGCTGGTCGACCCGGCGACGTGGTTCCTGCAGGCGGTGATCCTGCTGGTGCTCCAGAGCGGGGTGGGCGCGCTGGCCCGGCGGGTGCCGCTGGCCAGGCCGCTGACCGTGGCGGTGCAGGCGCTGGTGTCGCTCTTCCTGCTGACGCTGGTCTTCGCCCGTGAACAGGCCCTCGCGGGGATCGTGCCCGGACCCGAGGTCTTCCAGCGGTTCGGCCTGCTCCTGGAGGCCGGGGGCAACGACGTCAGCAAGTACATGATCCCGGCGCCCCTCAGCGACGGCATACGGCTGATGCTGGTCGGCGGTGTCCTGGTCATCGGCCTCGCGGTGGACGCGCTCGCGGTGACGTTCCGCACCGCGGCCCCCGCCGGGCTTCCGCTGCTCGCCCTGTACTCGGTCGCGGCGGGGCTCTCCGACGGCGGCGCCGGATGGCTGTGGTTCCTGCTGGCCGCGGCCGGCTATCTGCTGCTGCTCCTGGCGGAGGGGCGGGACCGGCTCTCGCAGTGGGGCCGGGTGTTCGGCGGCGCGGCGCGCGCGCCGGGCCGGGTCTCCGGAGGTCTGGAGAGCAACAGCGGGGCGCTCGCCCCGGTCCGCACGGGACGGCGCATCGGGGCCGTGGCCCTCGGCATCGCCCTGGTGGTGCCGCTCGCGCTGCCCGCCCTGGACGGTGGCCTGCTGGACGGCTCCGGCGGTCCGGGGGGCGGCGGCTCGGGCGGCGGCGGCACGATCTCGGCCGTGAACCCCCTGGTCGCGCTCCAGGACAGCCTGAACCAGCCGGAGGACCGCGAGGTCCTCTCGTACCGTACGAACGCCGAGTCGACCAACGACCTGTACCTGCGCATCGTCTCGCTCGACCAGTTCGACGGCACGACGTGGAAGACCACCGTCCGGCGCATCCAGGACGTGCCGTCACCGCTGCCCGACCCCGTCGGCCTGCGCCCCGACGTCCGCAGGACAGAGATCCAGACGAACCTCTCGGCCGCCGACAGCTACGCGCAGAACTGGCTGCCCATGCCCTTCCCCGCCAGCCAGGTCGAGATCGGCGGCCGCTGGCGGTTCGAGCCGGTCGGCCGCGCCCTCGTCGGCGACCGGGGCCAGACCACGCGAGACGCCCGGTACCAGGTCAAGAGCCTGGTCGTGGAGCCCACGGCCGAGCAGCTGGCCGCCGCGCCCGCGCCGCCGGACGACTTGCGGCGCGAGTTCACCGACGTACCGGAGTCGCTCCCTGCGATGGTCGGCGAAAGGGCCCGGCAGGTCACCAAGGGCGCCGCGAATCCTTACGAGCAGGCGGTCAAGCTCCAGGACTACTTCGCCTCGGACGGCGGCTTCACGTACAACACGCAGGTGCGGGCGGGCAGCGGGCCCTCCGCGATCGAGCGGTTCCTGAAGCAGAAGGAAGGCTTCTGCGTCCACTTCTCCTTCGCGATGGCCTCCATGGCGCGGACCCTGGGGATCCCCGCGCGGGTCGCGGTGGGCTTCACGCCGGGCACCGCGCGGGGGGACGGTTCGATGTCGGTCGGGCTGCGGGACGCGCACGCCTGGCCCGAGCTGTACTTCGAGGGCGTGGGCTGGACCCGTTTCGAGCCGACCCCGAGCCGCGGCACGGTGCCCGACTACACCCGTTCGGACGTCCCTTCGGGCGACGTCGGCGACCCGGACACCCCGGAGCCCGCCGAGTCCGCCGAGCCGTCCACGGCGCCTTCCGCGTCGGACAGCTGCCCGCCCGACATGAAGAAGCAGGGCGGCTGCGCGAGCGCCGCCCCGCAGGTCGCGGCCGGATCGGGCGGTGAAGGACCGCCCATCGGGATGATCGTGGGCATCGGCCTCGCGGCGCTGCTCGTCCTCGGCGTGCCGCTGCTGCCCCTGCTGTGGCGGACCCGGATCCGGGCGGTGCGGCTGGGATCCGGCGGCCGCACCGAGGCGGAGGCAGCGGCGCGGACGCTGGCGGCCTGGCTCGAAGTGACCGATACGGCCTGGGACCACGGCATCGCGCCGGACGAGTCGCTGACCCCCCGGAAGGCCGCGGCGCGCATCGTCCGTGTCGGACAGCTGACCGCGGGCCCCGCGGAGGCCGTCCATCGGGTGGCGGCCGCGGTGGAACAGGTGCTCTACGCCCCGCGCCCGCAGCCCGCAACCGGACTGGCCGAGGACGTCCGGCGGGTACGGGACGGGTTGAACGCCTCGGTGGGCCGGGCCACCCGGCTGCGCGTGACGCTCGCGCCGCGTTCGGCCGCGCGGGTGGTGTGGGCGGTCTCGGACCGGTGGGCGGCGTTCGGCGCGCGCCGGCGGGAACAGGCTGCGAGGGCGTGGGCGACGGTCGCGCGGAAACTGCCGCGGCGGGCCGGGCAGGAGGGCTGAGGGCCGGGACGGGCCTCCCGGGGGCGGGTGCCTCCGGGAGGGGCGGTGCCTCCGGAGGGGCGCCTCCCTCCCCGCCCCGCCCGGCGGAGCATCGTCAGGCAGGTGCGTACACACGTGTGAGGGGTGACCGCCCCACCGGGCGGCCACCCCTCACACATTGCCTTGTCTGCTCGGTCAGTCCTGAGCGGCTGCGCTCACTGACCGCCCTGCTGTTCGTCGCGGCGGCGCTGCCACCGCTGCTCGATGCGGTCCATCACTGAGCGGCGCTGCCTCGCCTGCCGTGGGGCCGCGGCCCCGCCCGGCGCGGCGGCCGTGCCCGAAGGTTGTTCGCCCGGCTTCGGCGCTTTGCGCCAACCGGTGACGGCGAGCACCGCGCAGCCCAGCATGACGAGGAACCCCACCACGCTGATCCAGATCTGCTGGGCGACCATTCCGGCCATGAGAAGGGCGATACCCACCAGGAAGCCCGCGACCGCTTGGTAGACCCGCTTCCGGGTGTACGTACGCAGCCCGCTTCCCTCAAGCGCTGTCGCGAACTTGGGATCTTCGGCGTACAGCGCTCGCTCCATCTGCTCGAGCATGCGCTGCTCGTGCTCCGAGAGCGGCACGGAGTCCTCCTCATCGTGCAGTCGCCGGGGCGACCGGGGGTCCCCTTCAGGATAGGCAGGGAATCGCCCCCGTGAAACCCGCCCCTCTACGCCAACTTCGCCAAACCGGACCTTCACGCCGATCCGGCTCGCTGAAGCGTGCATTCCCCAGCGGCCGAACCCTCATGCAGAACGGTGTCCCTCGATCATACGGCGCCCGTAGCCCGTTCGGGGGGCCTGTGGCGTACTCCATGTGCGGCTGCGGCCCTGATCAGCCGGTCGGCCGCCGGGCGCCTCAGGCCCCGGTGGCGTCCCGCACCTCGCCGAGCACGTGCAGCTGGGTGGCCACGGAGTGGAAGGCGGGCAGCTCCGCGGCGGCTGCCTCCAGCTTGAGGAGGGCCTCCAGGGCGCCCGGCTCGGTGTCCACGAGGACGCCGGGGACCAGGTCGGCGAAGACCCGGACGCCGTGCACCGCGTCGACGCGCACGCCCGCGGCCTCGACGAGACCGGTGAGCTGCTCGGCGGTGAAGCGCCGCGGCACGGGGTCGCCCGCGCCCCAGCGGCCCGCCGGGTCGGTGAGCGCGGTCTGCGCCTCCTTGAAGTGCCCGGCGAGGGCCCGCGCGAGCACGGCGCCGCCGAGGCCCGCGCCGAGCAGGCTGAGGACGCCGGAGGGGCGCAGCGCGTCCACGGCGAGGCGCACGCCCTCGGCGGGGTCGTCCACGTACTCCAGGACGCCGTGGCACAGGACCGCGTCGAAGCCGCCGCGCTCGACGACGTCGAAGAGGCCGAGCACGTCTCCCTGGACGCCGCGCACGCGGTCGGCGACGCCGGCCTCGGCGGCCCGGCGCTCCAGCGCGAACAGGGCGTTCGGACTGGGGTCGACGACGGTGACGCGGTGGCCGAGGCGGGCGACCGGCACCGCGAAGTTGCCGCTGCCGCCTCCGGTGTCGAGCACGTCCAGTTCGGTGCGCGACTCCCGGCCTGTGACCTGGACGCGGCGGTCGAGGGCGTCCTTGAGGACGTCCCAGACCACGGCGGTACGGAGAGAAGCGCGCGGACGAGGGGGGTCGGAGCGCAGCGACGCCGGCTGAGAGTGGTGGTGGGAGGCGGGCGGGCGCATCGGGTCCGACACGGCAGTTGACTCCTCGGCGCGTGGGGTGCGAACGCCTCCACCCTATTGCCTGCGGAACCGTGCCCCGGCCATGCCTCCCGGGGCACGGACGGGCCGGTCAGCCCGCGTCCGGCGGCTCCCGGCCCGCGTCCTGCGGCTCCTGCCGGGGCTGGGGCAGCACGGGCTGGAGCACGAGCATCCGCTCGACGATGCGCAGGAACATCGCGACGTCGCGGAGCAGGTCGTCGGCGTCGCGGGCGGTGGCGGCGGCCGCTATGCCGGCCTCGGCGCGGGCCCGCCGGGCGGCGCCGGAGGCGAACAGGGCGCTCCACTCGGTCAGTTCGGGAGCTATTTCGGGGAGGACTTCCCAGGCGCTGCGGATGCGCTGCCTGCGGCGCGGGGTCGCCTCGGGGCGGCCGCGCGCGGCGAGGACGGCGGCGGCGGTGCGCAGGGCGGCGAGGTGGGCGGTGGCATAGCGCTCGTGGGGGGCGTCGAGGCGGGCGGCCTCGTCGATTCCGGCGCGGGCCTGGGCGAGCAGTTCGAGAGCGGCGGGCGGGGCGGTCGCGCGGCGCAGGACGGGGTGGACATCGCTCGCCGGGCCGGTCAGTGAGGGAGCAGGGCCGACGGCGCGGTGCCGGCGGGCGGCTGCTGCGGAAGTGCTGGCCATGACGAACCTCCTGTCGTCGTGTGACGGCGCAGTGGCCGTATGTGCCCATCGTGGAGTACGCCACTGACAATCGGCTCTGACCTGGGGCTTTGCCACGATGGTGGGTTCGGGCCTACTTTTGTACTGACCAGTCAGTTCAAAAGCCGGTCCGTTGAGGCCGGCCCGATGCAGGGGCAGGGGGGACTGTGGACGGTCCGACCGACGGCGCGCGCGGAGCCGCCGTCACCGCCGAGGAGTTCGGGCTCGAGGGGCCGCGCGGCTGGGCGTTCCGCGGCATCGGTTTCGAAGCGGAGCCCGGGTCGCTGGTCGCGCTGGAGGGCCCTTCCGGTTCCGGCCGCACCTGTCTTCTGCTCGCGCTCACGGGACGTATGCGTGCCACCGAGGGCCACGCGTCCGTGGGCCGCTTCCGCCTGCCCGGGCAGCTGGCCGCGGTGCGCCGGATCAGCGGGCTCGGCCCCGTGCCCGGCGTCACCGACCTGGACCCGGCCCTGACCGTCGCCGAGCATCTGCACGAACGGGCGCTCCTGGAGCGGCGGTTCGGCGGACCGCTGCGCGGTCTGCTGCGGCCCCGCGCCGAGCGGGCAGCGGAGACGCGGCTGCGCGTCGAGACCGCGCTGGCCGCCGCCGGGCTCGACGTGGAGAGCCTGCCCAAGGGGCGGCGGACCTCCGTGCGCGACTTGGAGCGGCTGGAGGCGCTGCGGCTCTCCGTGGCCCTGGCCCTGATCGGCCGGCCGCGCGTGCTCGGCGTCGACGACACCGACCTGAAGCTCTCGGACGCCGAACGGGCCGAGGCGTGGGGGATGTTGAAGTCCCTCACGGAGCGCGGGACGACCGTCCTCGCGGTCTGCAGTGAGGCTCCGGAGGGCGCGGTCGTGGTCCGCACCGACACCACCCGCCTCACCGACACCTCCCGCCCCACAGGCACCTCCCACCCCACAGGCGCCACCCTCCGCACCGACGACGACAAGGAGACGGCGGATGCGCTCCCCGAAACTGGCCGCGCTTGAGCTCAGGCGCTTCGGCAGGGGGAAGCTGCCGCGAGCCGCGCTCGTCGCCCTCCTGCTGCTCCCCCTGCTCTACGGCGCGCTGTACCTGTGGTCGTTCTGGGATCCGTACGGCCACCTGAACCGCATTCCCGTGGCGCTCGTCAACGACGACA
The DNA here is from genome assembly GCF_055639375.1 of Streptomyces sp. NPDC039462. Taxonomy (NCBI): domain Bacteria; kingdom Bacillati; phylum Actinomycetota; class Actinomycetes; order Kitasatosporales; family Streptomycetaceae; genus Streptomyces; species Streptomyces sp. NPDC039462. The sequence goes on along the minus strand of NZ_JBVKAO010000006.1, from coordinate 171,450 downwards.
AGGGAGCCACCGCGCAGGGCAAGAAGCTCGCGGCGGGCGACAACATCGTCGAGGGGCTGCGCGACAGCAAGACCTTCGAGTGGCACGAGGTGAGTGACGCCGAGGCACGCAAGGGCGTGGAGGACGGGACGTACTACCTGTCGCTGACCATGCCCACGGACTTCAGCAAGCGCATCGCGTCCAGTTCGGGGGACTCTCCGGAGACTGGTGCCCTGCAGGTGCACACGAACGACGCCAACAACTACATCGTCGGGCAGATCTCGCGGACGGTCTTCTCCGAGGTGCGCTCCGCCGCGTCCACGAAGGCGTCGCGTTCCTTCCTCGACAAGATCTTCATCTCGTTCTCCGACATCCACGGAGCGACGCAGAAGGCCGCCGACGGCGCCGACAAGCTGGACGACGGCATCGGCAAGGCGAAGAAGGGCACCAAGGACCTCGCGAACGGCCTGAAGGACGCCAAGAAGGGCAGCGGCGACCTCGCCGGGGGCATCAAGAGGCTCCACACGGGCGCGGGCAAGCTCGAGGACGGCTCGAAGAAGGTCGCGGACGGCACGCAGAAGCTGGCCGACAGGGTCAACGGCGCGGCGGACAAGGTGCGGCCCTTCCTGAAGGACAACGGCAAGAGCATCGGCCACACGGCCCAGCTCGTCGCCGACTCCTCCAAGGCGATGCGCCGCAACCTGGGCACCTGGGTCAAGATCGCGCCCGGCGCGGCAGAGGGCGCCGAGAAGGCCTCGCGGATCATGGACGACTTCTATACGAAGCAGTGCGTGAAGGCCCCCGTGCCCGACCCCGGCTGCCCGGAGTTCAAGAAGGCCAGGAAGGCCGCGGAGGACGTGTCGACCATCGCGGACGACATGAACACCGTGATCAAGGACCAGAACAGCGACGTCAAGAAGCTCGACAAGCACCTGGCCACGCTCCACAAGAAGTCCCAGGCGCTCGCCGACCGCGCCCCGCACCTCGACGAGGACCTGAACACCGCCGTCACGCAGATCAACGACCTCAACAAGGGCGCGGGCAAGGTCGCCAAGGGCGCCAAGAAGATCCACACCGGCCTGGGTACCGCCAAGACCGGCGCCGAGGACCTCGACACGGGCATCGGCAAGCTGGAGACCGGTGCGGGCGACCTCAAGGGCGGCATGTTCAAGCTGGCCGACGGCTCCGCGAAGCTGTCCGGCGGGCTGCACGACGGCGTCAAGAAGATCCCGGACTACGACAAGAAGGACCGTGACGAGCGCACCGGAGTCATGTCCGACCCCGTGCGGCTCGCCTCCCAGTCGCTGCACAAGGCGCCCAACTACGGCACGGGCTTCGCGCCGTACTTCATCCCGCTCTCCCTGTGGGTCGGCGCGATGGTGGCGTACATGCTGATCCAGCCGCTCAACCGGCGCGCGCTCGCGGCGGGCGCCTCCGCGTGGCGCATCGCGATCGCGGGCTGGCTGCCGGTGGCGGCCCTGGGGGTGCTCCAGACCGCGGCCCTGCTCTCGGTCCTGCACTGGGGGCTCGGCCTCGAGATGGCCCGGGCGGCCGGGACGGTGGGCTTCCTCTGCCTGGTGACCGCGTGCTTCGCGGCGATCGTGCAGTGGCTCAACGCCCGCTTCGGAGCGGCCGGGCGGATCCTCGTCCTCGCCGCGCTGATGCTGCAGCTGACGTCGGCGGGCGGCACGTACCCCGTGCAGACGAGCCCCGGCTTCTTCGGCGCGATCCACCCCTTCCTGCCGATGAGTTACGTCGTCGAGGCTCTCCGGAGGCTCATCACGGGCGGCGGCCTCGGCCCCGTCTGGCAGGGTTGCGCGGTTCTGTCGGCCTTCACCCTGGGCGCCCTCGCGCTGACCGCGCTCTCCGCGCGCCGCAAGCAGGTGTGGACCCTGGACCGGCTGCACCCGGAGCTGAGCCTGTGAGTGTGAGAATCAGGACCATGGACAGCAGTGCAGTCAGCACCCGCCGCGAGGCCACTCGGCAGAAGCTCTACGAGGCCGCCGTCACCCTCATCGCCGAGCAGGGTTTCTCGGCCACGACGGTCGACGAGATCGCCGAACGGGCCGGCGTCGCGAAGGGCACCGTCTACTACAACTTCGCCAGCAAATCGGTCCTCTTCGAAGAGCTGCTGCGGCACGGCGTCGGTCTGCTGACCGCCTCCCTGAAGGAGGCCGCGGAGGAGGCCGACAGGAGCGGTGGCAGCAGGGTCGACGCCCTCGACGCGATGATCCGCGCGGGTCTGGTCTTCATCAACCGCTATCCGGCCTTCACCCAGCTGTACGTCGCCGAGCTGTGGCGCACCAACCGGGCCTGGCAGTCCACGCTGCTCGTGGTCAGGCAGCAGGCCGTCGCGGTGGTCGAGGACGTGCTGCGGGCCGGCGTGGAGAACGGTGAGCTGAGCGAGGAGATCGACATCCCGCTGACGGCCGCCGCGCTCGTCGGCATGGTCCTGGTGGCCGCGCTGGACTGGCAGGCCTTCCAGCCGGAGCGCTCGCTGGACGACGTGCACGCGGCCCTGTCGCGGCTGCTGCAGGGCCGGGTCAGCGGCACGCGCGCGTAGGGACACGAAAACTCCGTACAACGGCGCCGGTCCGGTGTCCCCCGTCACCGGGCGGCACCGGACCGGCGCTTTCTTCGTGTCCCCCCGTGACCCCCGTGCGACCCCCGTTTGGTCGTCCCCCCGAGTCACCCCCGTACCTCGCTCCCGCCGTGTCGGCGGGAGGAGCGGCCAAGGGCGCGGCACCGTTCCGCCGCCCCGTGTCGGCGGTACCCGTACCGCGCCCTTCTCCGTGCCCCACACTCTTCCGTCTGCGCAGGTGGGGCCCCATCCGCGCGGGTACTCATCTCACCCACTAGGTACGGATACTCAGGCGTACGCACTCATCCCCAGGCCGCTTCGCCCCCGACTGGTTACGATCACGTCCGTGTCCGTACTCCCCCTGGTGTTCACCAGCGGCTGGGCGAGCGGGATCAACGCGTACGCCGTTGTCCTGTTGCTCGGCGTCTTCGGCGCGACCGGAGTCAGCGACGAGGTGCCCGAGGCGCTGCAGCGGCCCGATGTGCTGATCGCGGCCGGTGTGCTCTTCGTGTGCGAGGCCGTCGCCGACAAGATCCCGTACGTCGATTCGGTCTGGGACACGGCGCACACCGTGATCCGGCCGGTCTCCGGCGCCGTGGTGGGTGCGCTCCTCGCGGGGCAGAGCGGGTCCCTGCCCGACCTGGCCGCGGGCGCGGTGGGCGGCACGACCGCGCTGGCCAGCCATGCGGTGAAGGCCGGCACCCGGATGGCGATCAACACCTCACCGGAGCCGTTCAGCAACGTCGTGATGAGCACGGCCGAGGATCTCGGCGTCGGCGGCGTCATCAGCTTCGCGATGTTCTACCCGGAGGCCGCCGCGATCATCGCGGCCGTGCTGCTCCTGCTCGGCCTGTTCCTGCTGTTCTTCCTCGTCTCGCGGATCCGGCGGTTCCTGCGGCGCAGGGCGCAGCGGCGCGAGGAGAAGCGTCTCGCGGAGCGGACCGGGCCACCCCCGCCGTGACTGTCGGTGGCTGCCGATAAAGTCCCTGGCATGGCACGGATTGTGGTGATCGGCGCCGGTCTCGGCGCGATGACGGCGGCCGCCCGGCTGGCCGTCGCTGGCCACCGGGTGGTGGTGTACGAGCGCGGCGCGACGTACGGCGGCGCGCTCGGCCGCGTCGAGCGGGACGGCTTCGCCTTCGACACCGGACCGGGGCTGCTCCAGCTCCCCGCGGTCTACCGCGACCTGTTCGTCAAGACGGGCAAGGAGCCGCTGGAGAAGTGCGTCGAGCTGTCCCAGGTGGAGCCCGCCGTGCGCCACGTCTTCGCGGACGGCACCGCGGCCGACCTGCCGAACGCCTCGCGGGCGGGCGTGGGCGAGGCCCTGGACACGGCTCTCGGCGAGGGCGCGGGCGCGCGCTGGTCGGCGTTCATGAACCGCGCCAGGGAGGCCTGGGACCGCACCCGCCGCCCCCTCCTGGAAGAGCCCCTCTGGCCGAACTGGGAGGTGCTCGCCGCCCGCGAGCCGTATCCCTCGGTGCCGCTCAAGCGCCTGCTGCGCCGGGAGCGCCGCGCGGTCACGGTCAGCGAGGTCGGCGATCTTGAGCTGGGCGGCGACCCGCGGCTGATCGCGCTCCTGGAGCAGTTCGCCCTCGCGCACGGCCTGGATCCCCGCGCGACACCGGCGAGCGCGGCCGTCCTGCCCTATCTGGAGCAGACGTTCGGCACCTGGTCGGCGCGGGGCGGCATGCGCTCCCTGGCCCGTGCGGTGTACGAGCGGTGCGTCGCCCGGCGCGTCGAGTTCGTGTTCGACTCGGCGGTGACGCGGATCGTGGAGAAGGACGGCCGGGCGGCGGGCGTGGAGCTCGCGGACGGCACCGTCGCGGACGCGGACTTCGTGGTCGCCGGTGTGGCTCCCACACTTTTGGACGGCATGCTGCCCGGCAGGGCCCTGCGGGCGGAGGGTGACGTCCCCGCGCGCTCGGGCATGCCCAGCAGGCTGACGGTGCTTCTGGCGCTGTCCGGGGCGCGTCCCGAGGGCACCCCGCTGCGGACGGTGCTGCACTCGGCCGACCGGCAGGACGAACTCGACCGCCTCTTCGGTGAGCGGCCCGGACTCCCCGCCTCGCCCACCGTCGCGGTGCTGAGCCCCGACGACCCGGACCTGACGCCGGACGACGCGCACGAGGCGGTGACGCTCACGGTGACGGTGCCCGCGCACCTGGAGATCACCCCGGCGGACGTGGAGCGGGTGATATCCCGCGCCGAGGCCGTGGTCCCGGATCTCCGGAGCCGCCTCCTGTGGCACGAGGTCCGCACCCCGGCCGACATCGCGGAGGCCACCGGGGCCGACGGCGGCGCGGTCCCGGCCCCGGCGCTCGCGGCGGCCGACGGGAAGCTGCTGCACCCGTCCAACAGCACGCGGCTCCAGGGCCTGTTCGCCGTCGGCGGCTGGGCGCACCCCGGCGGCGGCCTGCCGCACGCGGGCATGTCGGGCACGCTCGTCGCGGGCCTGATCGTGGAGGGCCCGGAGTTCCGCGGCTCCCAGTGAGCACCGTGCCTCAGTAGCGGTACTGCTGCTCGTTGTAGCCCTGCCCGTCGTATCCAGGAGGTCCGTCCTGGTACGGGGGTTGCGGCTGCTCGGGCGGCAGTTCGCCGCCGTACTGGTCGTCGGTGGTGCGCTGCTGCGGCACCCAGACGCCGCCCGGCGGGGTGTCCTCGTACGTACCGCCGAGGGAGCCGCTGTAGGTGTCGCCGCCGTACGGGGCGTACTGCTGCGGGTCGCCGTAGGTGTCGTAGCTCTGCCGCGCGCCGTAGGTCTGCGTGCCGATGTACGGGTCGGAGTAGGCGGCGTACTGCTGCTGGCCGGTCTCGTCGTACGCGTAGTTCTGCTGGCCGTGCTGCTGAGCGTGGAGCGGGTCGAAGCCGGCGTAGGCCGCGGCGTCGTAGCCGTAGCCGTCGCTCTGGTGGGTGTCGCCCGCGCTCGGCGGGGCGTAGGCCGCGTCGCTGTACACGCCGTACTGCCCGGTGTCGTCGGGCAGCGGCTCCGGCTCGTATATCCCGCCGACGGGAATGTCCGGGCCGTGCGCGGGCGGCGGCGGAACCTGGTCGTACGCCAAGCCGGAGACGTCCGGATCGGCGACGTCCGGACCGGCCGCTCCCCCGTCGGACACTTCCAGGTCGGAGACCTGGAGCGTCGGTTCCTGCACGGCTGTCGCGGCCCGCGCCGGCCGCTTGCGGCGCTTGCTCAGGCCCGGCCGCCCGCCGAGCGCCCAGCCGGTGGAGAAGCCCTGGCGGAACGACATCGTCACGTACGTCTGGCCGGTGGCGAACGCGATGGCGCCGATCCCGATGAGCCACACCGCCGGGATCAGCACACCGACGACGACGCCGAGGAAGCCCACGAAGGCGAGCAGGCGCCAGCGCAGCCTCGCCTTGTACTGCAGCAGCACCTCGCCGAGCAGCCACAGCGCGACGCATCCGAACGCGATGTAGAGGACCGTCCAGCCCATGTACGCCCCTCTCCCCTACGGTCGCCGCCCCTCGGGTGCGGGTACGACCGTTCAGGCCTGGTGGTGCAGGCCCAGATTCTCGTAGATTTCCAGCGTCGCCGTGGAGTTGTTCAGCGTGATGAAGTGCAGACCGGGCACGCCTTCGGCCAGCAATCGCGCGCAGAACTCCGTCGCGAACTCGATGCCAATGGAGCGTACAGCGGCGGGATCGTCCTTGACCGAGAGGATCCGCTCTTTCAGCTCGGCCGGGAACACGGCGTTGCTGAGCTGCGGCAGCCGGTCGAGCTGGCGGACGTTGGTGACCGGCATCATCTCGGGGATGATCGGCGTCCGGCAGCCCGCCGCCTCGACGCGGTCGCGCAGCCGCAGGTACTCCTCGGGGTCGAAGAACATCTGCGTGATCGCGTAGTCCGCGCCGGCCCGGCACTTGTCGATGAAGTGCCGGGTGTCGGACTCCCAGTCGGGCGAGCGCGGATGCATCGCGGGAAAGGCGGCGACACCCACGCAGAAGTCGCCGGACTCCTTGATGAGTTCGACCAGTTCGGCGGCGTAGGTGAGGCCCTCGGGGTGCGCGATCCAGTCGCCGAGCGGGTCGCCGGGCGGGTCGCCGCGGACCGCGAGCATGTTCCGGATCCCGGCGTCCGCGTACTGCCCGATGATGTTGCGCAGCTCGGCCACGGAGTGGTCGACCGCCGTCAGGTGCGCGACCGGCGTCAGCGTCGTGTCGGCGACGATCTGCTGGGTCTCCTTGACCGTGCCGGTGCGCGTCGAGCCGCCCGCGCCGTAGGTCACGGAGACGAAGTCCGGGGCGACCGCCTCGACCCGCCGCAGCGCGTTCCAGAGGTTCCGCTGGCCCTTCGGGGTCTTCGGAGCGGAGAACTCGAACGAAAATGTCGTTTTCCCGGTCGCGAGCATGTCGCGCACCGTGCGCGCACGGTCAGTCCTGGTCGAAGCTGTGCCTGAGGCCATATGGGCAGGTTAGCCAGGCCGCGACGGTCACCCAACCAGACCTGGGGGATTTAGCCGATTTGCCGCTTTGTTGTCCACGGATCGGACACTCCCGGGCTGTTGCTCAGACGGATGTGCGGAGCCGCTTCGCGAACTCCGCGGCGGCGGCTCCGGGGTCGTCGGCCTCGGTGATCGCCCGCACGACGACGACGCGCCGTGCACCCGCCTCCAGCACCTCGTCCAGGTTGCCCGCGTCGATGCCGCCGATGGCGAACCAGGGCCGGTCCGTGCCGAGCGAGGCGGTGTACCGGACGAGGTCGAGGCCCGGGGCGTGGCGGCCCGGCTTGGTGGGCGTGGGCCAGCACGGCCCCGTGCAGAAGTAGTCCACGCCCTCCTGGACGGCGGCCGCGGCGGCCTCCGACTCGGCGTGCGTGGAGCGCCCGATGAGGACGTCCTCGCCGAGGATGGCGCGGGCGGCGGGGACGGGCAGGTCGCCCTGGCCGAGGTGCAGCACGTCGGCGCCGACGGCGTGCGCGACGTCCGCGCGGTCGTTCACCGCGAAGAGCTTGCCGTGCCGCCGTGCGGCGTCGGCGAAGACCTGGAGGTGCGCCAGCTCCTCGCCGGCCTCCATGCCCTTGTCGCGCAGCTGCACGATGTCGACGCCGCCCGCGAGGACGGCGTCGAGGAACTCCGGGAGGTCTCCCTGCCGCTTGCGGGCGTCCGTGCAGAGATAGAGCCGGGCGTCCGCGAGCCGGGTGCGGTGGTCGGCGGCCATGGAGAAGTCCCCCCGTTGTCGGTGGCGTACCGGACCGCGTGATCGCACGCGGTCCGGTAGGCCGGACGGTGTGTTCAGGTCAGACGGCCTTGCGCCTGCTCAGACGGCGAGCGCCTGGGCGCGGCGCTTCACCTCCGTGCCGCGATTCTCGCCCAGCGCCTGCACGGGGGTGCCGGGCAGGGTCGGGTCGGGGGTGAAGAGCCACTCGAGCATCTCCTCGTCGGAGAAGCCGTCGTCCCTCAGGAGCGTCAGGGTGCCGGCGAGGCCCTTGACGACCTTGTCGCCGTCGATGAAGGCGGCGGGCACCTGGAGCGCCCGGTTCTCCCCACGGCGTACGGCGATCAGCTGGCCCTCCTTGACCAGCTGGCGCACGCGGGTCACCTCGACATCGAGCATTTCCGCGATGTCGGGGAGGTGCAGCCAGGCAGGGACAAGAGCGTCAGTCTTTGCGTCAATCTCGGTCACCGTCCCAGCGTATCTCTGGCCGGGGGCCCGCGACGGGTGGTGCTGCCCCGGCCGGGGCGGGGGCCGGACCTGTGCTCCACCGCGGGCCGGTGGGGGCTGGTCGCGCAGTTCCCCGCGCCCCTGGAGGGCCCGCTACAGTGCCGCCTTCTTCAGGGGGACCGAAGGGTCCGCCGTCAGGGCCGGGTCGAGGCGGGCGCCCGACTCGATCAGTCTGCGGCCCTGGGCCAGGTCCCGGGGGCGGCCCACCGCGAGGACCGCCACCAGGGCGCCCTCCCGCAGCCAGCAGACCGACCAGGCCACACCCGTCGGGTCGCCGCGCCACACCAGCTCGTCCGCCGATGCGTGGTGGCCCGCGTACTGCACGAAGCGGCCGAACTGCTCCGACCAGAAGTACGGCACGGGGTCGTACGCCGCGGGGGTCTCGCCGATGATGTTCGCCGCCACCGTGCGCGGGCCCTGCAGAGCGTTGTCCCAGTGGTGCACCAGCAGACGCTCGCCGTACCTTCCCGAAGGGAAGGAGGAGCAGTCGCCGACCGCGTACACGTCGGGCGCCGAGGTGCGCAGGCCGTCGTCGGCCACGACCTCCCGGTGGCTGCCAAGCTCGATGCCGGAGCCGGTCAGCCAGGCCGTCGCGGGCCGCGCCCCGATGCCGACGACGACGGCGCCCGCGGGCAGCCGGGTCCCGTCGGACAGGACGACGGTGCCCGGTTCGACACGCTCCACGCGCGCGTGGGTGCGCAGGACCGCTCCGGAGTCGGCGTACCAGCCCGTCATGGGGGCCGCGACCTCCTCGGGCAGCGCTCCGGCGAGCGGCCGAGCGGCGGCCTCGACCACGGTGACGGAACAGCCCGCCTCGCGCGCGGCGGTCGCGAACTCCGCGCCGATCCAGCCCGCCCCGACGACCACGACGTCCTGCTGCTCGGCGAGGACCGGGCGCAGCCGCTCGGCGTCGTCCAGGGTGCGCAGGAGGTGGACGCCGGGGACTCCCTCGGTGCCGGGCAGCCGGATCGGTTCGGCGCCGGTCGCGAGGACCAGCACGTCGTACGCGAGGGGGCCGTCGGCGGTGTCCAGCTCGTGGTCGGCGGGGCGCACGCCGGTGACCGCGCGTCCCAGGACCAGCTCGATGCCGAGCGCCTCGAAGTCGATGTCGAAGGCGGAGCCCTCCACCTTGCCGAGCAGCACCGCCTTGGACAGCGGCGGCCTGTCGTACGGCTGGTGCGGCTCCGCCCCGACGAGGGTGACCGGGCCGGCGAACCCCTGTTCCCGCAGGGCCACCGCGGTCTGCACCCCGGCCATGCCGGCTCCGACGATGACGACGCGCCGCTCCGCGTGCCGCTGATTTCCGCTCTGCCTCTGCTGCTCGCTCACCCGATCACTGTAGGGCGGCGGCCCGTGGCGGCCTCAGATGGCTGCGGGGAGATCTCTGACACACCGTCACCGCCCATACCCGGACAGCTCCCCTACTGCCGCGCGAAGCGACGGGCTAGGGTGGCCGGTGCAGAGCACTCGCGGGAGCCCGGGCGCACCGGGCTGAGAGGGAGGCTGGGACGGCCTCCGACCGTACGAACCTGATCCGGGTCATGCCGGCGAAGGGAGGGGCTGGACGCCCATGCATCCACGTACGACACCACCATCCGCCACCTCTGACGTCCTTGTCGTCGGAGGCGGCGTCATCGGCCTGGTCACGGCCTGGCGGGCCGCCCAGCGCGGGCTTTCCGTCGCGCTCGTCGACCCCGCGCCGGGCGGCGGCGCCGCGCAGGTCGCGGCGGGCATGCTGGCCGCCGTCACCGAACTCCACTACGGCGAGCAGACGCTGCTCGGCCTCAACGTCGAGTCCGCCCGCCGCTATCCCGACTTCGCCGCCGAGCTGACCGAGGCGAGCGGGCAGGACCTCGGCTATCGCGCGTGCGGCACGCTCGCCGTCGCGCTCGACTCCGACGACCGCGCCCACCTGCGGGAACTGCACGCCCTGCAGCGCCGTTCGGGGCTGGAGTCCGAGTGGCTGAGCGGCCGCGAGTGCCGCCGTCTCGAACCGATGCTCGCTCCGGGCGTACGCGGCGGGCTGCGGGTCGACGGCGACCACCAGGTCGACCCGCGCCGGCTCGCGGCGGCGCTCGTGGTGGCCTGCGAGCGGGCCGGTGTGGCCTTCCACCGCGCGTGGGCCGAGCGCCTCTCGGTCGTCCGCGACCGGGCGTGCGGCGTCGTCCTCGCGGACGGCACCGAGCTGGGCGCGGGTCTGACGGTGCTCGCGGCGGGCAGCCTCAGCGGGCGCCTCGGGGGCATCCCGCAGGACGTCCTGCCGCCCGTGCGGCCCGTGAAGGGCCAGGTGCTGCGGCTGACGGTGCCGAAGGCGTACGCGCCGTTCCTGAGCCGCACCGTGCGGGCCGTGGTGCGCGGCAGCCACGTCTACCTCGTGCCGCGCGAGAACGGCGAGCTCGTCGTCGGCGCGACCAGCGAGGAGCTCGGCTGGGACACCACGGTGACCGCGGGCGGCGTCTACGAACTCCTGCGGGACGCCCACGAACTGGTCCCCGGCATCACGGAACTGCCGCTGACCGAGACCCGCGCGGGCCTGCGCCCCGGCTCCCCCGACAACGCGCCGCTGCTCGGCCCGACGCGGCTCGCCGGACTCCACCTGGCCACCGGCCACCACCGCAACGGCGTCCTGCTGACGCCCCTCACGGGTGACGTCATGGCGCACGCCCTGACCACCGGTGAACTGCCGGACGTGGCGCGTCCGTTCACCCCGCGCCGCTTCGCCGGGCCCTCCCCCGTACCCCCTCCCGCCACGCCGCACTTCACGGAGCAGCACGCATGAGCACGCCCTTCGCCGTTTCCGTCAATGGGGAAGCACGCGACGTGGCCTCGGGCACCACGCTCGAAGCCGTCGTGGCCACTCTCTCCTCGGCGCACTCCGGTGTCGCCGCCGCCGTCAACGAAACCGTCGTCCCGCGCGCGCAGTGGTCCACCACGACGCTCGCCGCGGGCGACCGCGTCGAAATCCTCACCGCCGTCCAGGGAGGCTGAACCACCATGGCAGACGACCCCTTCGTCATCGGCGGGCTCACCCTCTCCTCGCGCCTGATCATGGGTACGGGAGGGGCGCCCAGCCTCGACGTCCTGGAGCGGTCCCTCATCGCGTCCGGCACGGAGCTGACCACCGTCGCGATGCGCCGTCTCGACCCGGGCGTCCAGGGCTCCGTGCTCTCCGTCCTCGACCGGCTCGGCATCCGCGTGCTGCCCAACACGGCGGGCTGCTTCACGGCCGGCGAGGCCGTCCTCACCGCCCGGCTCGCCCGCGAGGCGCTCGGCACCGACCTGGTGAAGCTGGAGGTGATCGCCGACGAGCGCACCCTGCTGCCCGATCCGGTCGAGCTCCTGGACGCCGCCGAGACCCTGGTGGACGACGGTTTCACCGTCCTGCCCTACACGAACGACGACCCGGTGCTCGCGCGGAAGCTGGAGGACGTGGGCTGTGCGGCGATCATGCCGCTCGGCTCGCCCATCGGCTCCGGGCTCGGCATCCGCAACCCGCACAACTTCCAGCTGATCGTGGAGCACGCGCGCGTGCCGGTGATCCTCGACGCGGGGGCGGGCACGGCGTCCGACGCGGCGATCGCGATGGAGCTGGGGTGTGCGGGCGTGATGCTCGCCTCCGCGGTGACGCGGGCGCAGGAGCCGGTCCTGATGGCCGAGGCCATGCGGCACGGCGTCGAGGCCGGGCGGCTCGCGCACCGGGCCGGGCGGATTCCGCGGCGGCACTTCGCGGAGGCGTCCTCTCCTGCGGAGGGCATGGCTCGGCTCGATCCGGAGCGGCCCGCGTTCTGACGTCCTTGCCGTGCCAGGGAGGGCCTGTTCGCTCGCAGCTGTCCGCCGGTGGGGGCTTGTCGCGCAGTTCCCCGCGCCCCTTACGGGGCACGGTCGCCCCGTCACCTGTCACAGCTCGGCTGCAGTAGTGCCGTGTACGCGCCCGTCCGGCCGGGGTGTCGGTGCCTGCTCGTAGACTCCCTCTGTGGACACGACCCTTCAGGACCCGCTCGTCGGGCAGCTGCTCGACGGCCGTTACCGGATCGAGGGGCGCATCGCGGTCGGCGGGATGGCCACGGTCTACCGGGCCGTGGACACCCGCCTCGACCGCGTGCTCGCGCTCAAGGTGATGCATCCGACGCTGGCGGCCGACGCCTCCTTCGTCGACCGCTTCATCCGCGAGGCCAAGTCGGTGGCCCGCCTCTCGCATCCGAACGTGGTCGGTGTGTTCGACCAGGGCACGGACGGTTCGTACGTCTACCTCGCGATGGAGTACATCGCGGGCTGCACCCTGCGCGACGTCCTGCGCGAGCGCGGCGCCCTGCAGCCGCGGGCCGCCCTCGACATCCTGGAGCCGGTCCTGGCCGCGCTCGGCGCCGCGCACCGCGCCGGGTTCGTGCACCGCGACATGAAGCCGGAGAACGTCCTCATAGGGGACGACGGCCGGGTGAAGGTCGCCGACTTCGGGCTCGTCCGCGCGGTGGACACCGTCACGAACACCACGGGCACCGTCCTCGGCACCGTCTCGTACCTCGCCCCCGAGCAGATCGAGCACGGCACGGCGGACACCCGCGTGGACGTGTACGCGTGCGGGGTCGTGCTCTACGAGATGCTGACCGGCGCCAAGCCGCACTCCGGCGACTCCCCCGCCCAGGTCCTCTACCAGCACCTCAACGAAGACGTGCCGCCCCCGTCGGCGGCCGTCCCCGGGCTCCCCTTCGCCCTCGACGAGCTGGTCGCCTCCGCCACCGCGCGCACCCCGGACATCCGTCCGTACGACGCGGTGGCGCTCCTCGCGCAGGTCAGGGAGGCGCGGGCCGCCCTGACCGAGGAGCAGCTCGACGCCGTGCCGCCGCAGGCGCACCCGACGGACGACGAGCACCGCGACATCTCCGGGGACCGCACGAGCGTGATCCCGCGCGCGGCGCGCTCCGTGCAGCTCCCGCTGCCCGCGGAGGGCGATCCGGAGGCGCAGCGAGGCGCGGACGCGCTGAACCGCACCAGCGTCCTCACGACTCCGCCGCCCGGCCCGCCAGGACCGCCCGCCGCCGCCCCGGCCTCCCGGCGGCGGTTCGACCCGCGCCGCCGCACGATCGCGGTCATAGCCGGTGTCCTGCTGGTCCTCGGCCTCGGCACGGGCATCTGGTACATCAATTCCGGCCAGTTCACGGAGGTCCCGCCGCTCCTGGCGAAGACCGAGGCGCAGGCGAAGCAGCGGCTCGACGCGGCCGGGCTCGAAGTGAAGGACGTCGAGCGCAAGTACAGCGACACGGACAAGCGCGGCACGGTCATGGAGACCGACCCGGCGGTGGGCGACCGCATCCGGCAGAACGACGGGGTGACGCTGACCATCTCGCTGGGCCCCGAGACCGTGAAGGTCCCGAACGTGAAGAGCCTCCCGCTGGCCACGGCGAAGAAGGAGCTCAAGAACTCCGGACTCGCGCCGGGCATGGTCACCAAGAGCTTCAGCGAGACCGTCGACAAGGGCTCCGTGATCGGCACGGACCCGCGGGCGGGCTTCACCCGCAAGGCGGGTTCCGCCGTCGCCCTGGTCGTCAGCAAGGGCCGCCCGGTCGAGATCCCCGACGTGCGGGGCGATTCCGAGGCCGACGCCACCGAGGATCTTGAGGACGCCGGGCTGAAGGTCGAGATCGCCCCGACGCGGGTCCACTCCGACGAGGACAAGGGCGATGTCGTGAAGCAGTCGCCCGCCCAGAACAAGACGGTCGCGGAGGGTGACACGGTCACGCTGACGATCTCCAAGGGCCCGCCGATGGTCGAGGTGCCGGACGTCACCGGCATGAGCGTCGACGAGGCCAAGGACGAGCTGGAGAGCGCGGGCTTCGAGGTCGACGAGGACCGCGGCCTGCTGGGCATCTTCGGGGACACCGTGAAGAAGCAGTCGGTGGACGGCGGCGACAAGGCGCCGAAGAACTCGACGATCACCATCACGATCCGCTGAGCCGGGCGCCGGGCTCCCGGTCCGGCCCCGCCCTGCCCCTCCCCGCTCCCGGACCGTTCGGGAGCATCCACGCGCGCGTGCCACCCTTGACGTCGTGAGCAGCAACAAGTCCCCCAACGCAGTGTCCCGCAATCCCGTCGGCGGCCATGTCCCGGTGGCCGGCGGACTCGCCTCCGTCGGCCTGTCGTACGCCCGTGACCTCGGCGCCGAAGCCGTCCAGGTCTTCGTCGCCAACCCGCGGGGGTGGGCGACCCCGCCCGGCAACCCGAAGCAGGACGAGGCGTTCCGCGCGGCCTGTGCCGCCGAGAACATCCCGGCGTACGTCCACGCGCCTTACCTGATCAACTTCGGCTCGCACACCGAGGCGACCGTCGAGAAGTCCGTGGAGTCCCTGCGCCACTCGCTGCGCAGGGCCCGCGAGATCGGGGCGCTCGGCGTCGTCGTGCACACCGGCTCGGCGACCGGCGGCCGGGACCGGGCGGTCGCCCTGAAGCAGGTGCGCGACCGGATGCTGCCGCTGCTCGACGAGCTGACGCACGACGACGACCCGTTCCTGCTCCTGGAGTCGACCGCGGGCCAGGGCGCCTCGCTCTGCTCCCGCACGTGGGACTTCGGTCCGTACTTCGAGGCGCTGGACTCCCATCCCAAGCTCGGCATCTGCCTGGACACCTGCCACATCTACGCGGCGGGCCACGACCTGACGGGTCCGGGCGGCATGAAGCAGACCCTGGACCTCCTCGTGGACACGGTCGGCGAGGGCCGTCTGAAGCTCGTGCACGCCAACGACTCCAAGGACGTCGTCGGCGCCCACAAGGACCGCCACGAGAACATCGGCACCGGCCACATCGGCGAGGAGCCGTTCCGCGAGCTGATGGTCCACCCGGCCACCGACGGCGTACCGCTGGTCATCGAGACGCCCGGCGGCAAGGAGGGGCACGCGGCCGACGTGGCGCGCCTGAAGGGGCTCAGGAGCCTGTAAGAAACACCCGTGGGCGCGGGGGCGGGCCTTAGAACTCGGGGCCGTCCCCGGGCTCCTCCTGGTAGGAGTAGCGCTGCTCCCGCCAGGGGTCGCCGAGGTTGTGATAGCCGCGCTCCTCCCAGAAGCCGCGGCGGTCGGCGGTCATGTACTCGATGCCGCGGACCCACTTGGGGCCCTTCCACGCGTACAGGTGGGGCACCACGAGCCGGAGCGGGAAGCCGTGCTCCGCGGTGAGCAGTTCGCCGCCTTTGTGCGTGGCGAAAATCGTGCGGTCGGAGGCGAAGTCCGCCATCCGCAGATTCGAGCTGAAGCCGTACTCCGCCCAGACCATCACATGGGTGGCGTTCGGCGCGGGCGGGGCGATCTCCAGGAGCGTGCGGGCCGGCACGCCGCCCCATTCGGCGCCGAGCATGCTGAACTTCGTGACGCAGTGCAGGTCGGCTACCACGGTGTCGTACGGCAGGGCGGAGAATTCCTCGTGCGTCCAGCAGTGCTTCGCGCCGTCGGCGGTGGCTCCGAAAACCCTGAACTCCCAGCGCTCCGGCCGGAACTTCGGCACTGGTCCGTAGTGCGTGACCGGCCAGCCGCGCTGCAGCCGCTGACCCGGCGGAAGCTCCGGCTCCGCCGCCTGTCGAGATGCGCGTTCCGCCGGCTGACCCATGACTCCATCCTGACAGACCCGGGGCGGTGGACGTGACCAGACGAAGTCTGACAGATACGGATTCGGGCAACTCCTACTAAGCGTGCACTTACTGGACGCCCTCCGAACACCGGTGCAAAGATGCGCGCACCTGCCCAGTCAACCGCGTGGAAGGAGCCTCTGCGATGCAGGGCGACCCCGAGGTCATTGAATTTCTCAACGAGCAGCTGACCGCCGAACTGACGGCGATCAACCAGTACTTTCTCCACGCCAAGATGCAGGAGAACTTCGGCTGGACCAAGCTCGCGAAGTACACCCGGTCCGAGTCGTTCGACGAGATGAAGCACGCGGAGGTGCTGACCGACCGGATTCTGTTCCTCGACGGTCTGCCCAACTACCAGCGGCTCTTCCACGTCCGGGTGGGCCAGACGGTCACCGAGATGTTCCAGGCGGACCGGCAGGTCGAGGTGGAGGCGATCGACCGCCTCAAGCGCGGCATCGAGGTGATGCGCGCCAAGGGCGACATCACGTCCGCGAACATCTTCGAGTCGATCCTCGCCGACGAGGAGCACCACATCGACTATCTGGACACCCAGCTCGAGCTCGTCGAGAAGCTGGGCGAGCCGCTCTATCTCGCGCAGCTCATCGAGCAGCCGGAGAGCTAGGGCTAGGCGGCCTCGTCCAGGTCGGCGAGCACCGGCTCCCCCTGGTCCACGAGGTCACGGCGGGGGCACGCGCCCCGGCCGAGCAGGGCCTGGATGCGCCGCACGCACGAACCACAGTCCGTGCCCGCCTTGCAGGCCGACGCTATCTGGCGGGGGGTGCAGGCCCCGTCCGCCGCGTGCTTCTTCACCTGCGCCTCGGTGACCCCGAAGCAGTTGCAGACGTACACGCGGTTCACCTCCCGGACAGGACTCATCGGTAGCGCCGTCCCGATTGATCGGTGAGGCTAACCTAACCTTACCCGCGACGTCGGGTCCACAAAAGCCCCGGATACGCCGGTGGGGCGCGGATCACACGGATCCGCGCCCCACACGTACGTACACCTCGAAGGACTACTGGTCGCGGTACATCTCCGCCACCAGGAACGCCAGGTCGAGCGACTGGCTGCGGTTGAGCCGCGGGTCGCAGGCCGTCTCGTAGCGCTGGTGCAGGTCGTCGACGAAGATCTCGTCGCCGCCGCCCACGCACTCGGTGACGTCGTCACCGGTGAGCTCGACGTGGATGCCGCCCGGGTGGGTGCCGAGGGCCTTGTGGACCTCGAAGAAGCCCTTGACCTCGTCGAGCACGTCGTCGAAGCGGCGGGTCTTGTGACCGGAGGCCGCCTCGTACGTGTTGCCGTGCATCGGGTCGGTGATCCAGGCGACGGTCGCGCCGGAGGCGGTGACCTTCTCGACCAGCTCGGGCAGCTTGTCGCGGACCTTGTCGGCGCCCATGCGGACGATGAAGGTCAGCCGGCCGGGCTCGCGGTCGGGGTCGAGGCGCTCGATGTACTGCAGCGCCTCCTCGGCCGTCGTGGTCGGGCCGAGCTTGACGCCGATGGGGTTGCGCACCTGGGAGGCGAACTCGATGTGCGCGTGGTCCAGTTGGCGGGTGCGCTCACCGATCCAGACCATGTGGCCCGAGGTGTCGTACAGCCGGCCGGTGCGGGAGTCGACGCGGGTCAGCGCCGACTCGTAGTCGAGGAGCAGCGCCTCGTGGGAGGCGTAGAACTCGACGGTCTTGAACTCCTCCGGGTCGGTGCCGCAGGCGCGCATGAAGTTGAGCGCGTTGTCGATCTCGCGGGCCAGCTGCTCGTACCGCTGGCCGGACGGGGACGACTTCACGAAGTCCTGGTTCCAGGCGTGCACCTGGCGCAGGTCGGCGTAACCGCCGGTGGTGAAGGCGCGCACCAGGTTGAGCGTGGAGGCGGAGGCGTTGTACATCCGCTTGAGGCGCTCGGGGTCCGGGATCCGGGCCTCTTCGGTGAAGTCGAAGCCGTTGACGGAGTCGCCCCGGTAGGTCGGGAGCGTCACGCCGTCGCGGGTCTCGGTCGGCTTGGAGCGCGGCTTGGAGTACTGCCCCGCGATGCGGCCCACCTTCACGACGGGCACGGACGCCGCGTACGTGAGGACGGCGCCCATCTGGAGCAGCGTCTTCAGCTTGTTGCGGATGTGGTCGGCGGAGACGGCGTCGAAGGCCTCGGCGCAGTCGCCGCCCTGGAGCAGGAACGCCTCTCCCTTGGCGACGGAGGCCAGTCGGGCGCGCAGCTGGTCGCACTCGCCCGCGAAGACGAGCGGCGGATACGACTCGAGGTCCGCGATCACATCGCGCAGAGCCTCGGCATCGGGGTACTCGGGCTGCTGCGCCGCGGGCAGGTTTCGCCAGGTGTTGCCACCGGTAGCGGTGGTCTTAGCGTTCACGGTCACCTCGTCAACATTACGTGGTGCAGCGCGCCGTCCATTCACCCGCTCACGAAGTGAGACGGAGCAGACACGGTGGAGTGATCGGTTCCCGCTGCCCGCTCGCCGGCGCTCGGGGCCGCGAGGGCGAGCCTGCGGTGGACGCGGCGGAGCATCATGCGGGCCATGAAGGGGTGCACCGGCCGCACGGCGGCCCAGTAGAGCCTGGCGCGCAGGGTGTCCGCCCGGACGGCCGTGCTGAGCGTGACGTGGTGCTCGTCGACCAGGATCGAGGCGCGGGCGGTGAGGCCTGCCGTGTTCACGTCCATCAGCAGCTCGCCGCCCTCGCGGGCGAGGACCGGGAAGGCGTCGCGCAGGACGCCGGTCCAGGCCGCGGGGTCGCGGGGCAGTCCGGCGCGCAGGTCCATGCGGTACGCGTCCCGGTAGCCGGGCCGGTCCACGGAGGCCCGGAGCAGGCGGGCACCCTCTGGAACCGCCACCGGCACCGGCCTGGGCCACCAGAGCCGGTTGAGCAGCCGCAGCCGGGGTGACCAGCGGACGGGCCGGGCGCAGCCGCCCGCCGCCGCGCGCTCGATGTTGTCGAAGAGCTCTTCAAGCATCGTGTCGTGCACGGGCCGGACCGCCGTGGGCCACAGGAGGCGGTCCACGCCGGACTGCCGCATCTCCAGGACGTGCCGCACGAGGCAGCGCCCCTCTCCCCGCGGCTCGACCGTCAGCTCGTGGAAGCCGTCGTCCGGCGGGGTGAAGGCGAAGCGGACGCGGCGGCCCGGTTCGTGGGCCGTGACGGAGTACCGGATCGGGCCGTGGCCGCCGGTCGCGCCCACACCGAGGGGGCGGTCGAAGGTCATGGGCGCCCAGGCCGGGACGGGGAAGACCGGGTCGTCTTCGGCCGACAGACGGTCCAGGAGCGCCCCCACCACCTCCGCCGGAGCCTCGACGACCCGCTCGTGCTCGTTGCGTACGACTCCCATGCCGCACCTCCATACGCTGGCGTATGGTCACCGTACGGTAGCGTATGGACATGGCGCAACGGCAGCAGAAGAAGGCCACGGCGAAGCCCCGGCTGACCGCCGACGACTGGGCGGACGCCGCCCTGACGGCGATCGGCGACGGCGGGCTCGCGGCCGTCGCCGTGGAACCCCTCGCGGTCCGCCTCGGCACCACCAAGGGCAGCTTCTACTGGCACTTCGCGAACCGCGACGCGCTCATCGACGCCGCCCTCGACCGCTGGGCCGAGCTCCACACGGAGGGGATGATCAGCCACGTCGAGACCGAACCGGACCCCCGCAAGCGGATCCGGCTGCTCTTCGCCGAGGCCATCACCGCCGCCGCCTCGGGCCCGCTGGAGGTCTCCCTGCTGGCGACGGCCGAGCACCCCCGGGTGGCGGCGGCCCTGCGGAAGGTGACCGAGCGCCGTCTGGCGTACGTCGCCGAGCTCTTCGCCGGTCTCGGCTTTCCCGAGGCGGAGGCGCGCCGGCGCGGTCTGCTCGCGTACAGCGTCTATCTGGGCCACACCCAGCTCGGCCACGCGGTGCCCTCGGCCGTGCCGTCCGGCGCGGAACTCGGCGCGTACCTCGACGAGAGCCTCGATCTCCTGATGACCAGGGCCTCGGTCTCCTGATGATGCGCTAAGGTGCGGGGCATGCACGCGCAGACGACGACTCGTAACTGGTGGTGGCCCGCTCATCCGGCGGCCCACTGACTGCGCGTAGCCACAGACTCGCGAAGGCCGCCCGAGGGGCGGCCTTCGGTGTTTTCCGGACTTCCCGGGGCCGGGCCGTTCCTCTCCGAGTGAGAAGGAACCAGCCCATGCACCCCACGCACCTCACCGACCTCCTGTCCGACGACCGCCCCTTCGCCCTGCTGCGCCGCCGCACCCCGGGCCGCGACCACGACACGGTCGAGGTCCTGATCGGCCCGACGGGCACGTACGACCGCCTCGCGGACATCCCCGAGGGCCTCGCGCTCGTGCCCTTCCGGCAGATCAGGGAGCGCGGCTTCGACGTCCGCGACGACGGCACGCCGCTGACCGTCCTCATCCCCGAAGAGACGCACGAACTCCCGCTCGACGCGGCTCTCTCCGCGCTGCCCGCGCACGACGTGCGGGTCGAGGGCGGCGCCTTCGACGTGGACGACGCCGCCTACGCGGACATCGTGGGGCGCGTCCTGCGCGAGGAGATCGGCCGGGGCGAGGGCGCCAACTTCGTCATCCGCCGCACGTACGAGGGCGACATCCCGGGCTTCGGGCGCGCGGACGCCCTCGCGCTCTTCAGGCGGCTGCTCGTGGGCGAGCGGGGCGCGTACTGGACGTACGTCGTGCACACCGGGGACCGCACGCTCGTCGGGGCCAGCCCCGAGGTGCACGTGCGGATGTCCGGCGGGACCGTCGTCATGAACCCCATCAGCGGCACCTACCGCTACCCCGCCGACGGGCCCACCCCCGAGGACCTGCTCGCCTTCCTCTCCGACGGCAAGGAGATCGAGGAGCTCTCGATGGTCGTCGACGAGGAGCTCAAGATGATGTGCACCGTCGGCGACATGGGCGGCGTCGTGATCGGGCCGCGCCTGAAGGAGATGGCCCACCTCGCGCACACCGAGTACGAATTGCGCGGCAAGTCGTCGCTGGACGTGCGGGAGGTCCTGAAGGAGACGATGTTCGCGGCGACCGTCACCGGGTCACCCGTGCAGAACGCCTGCCGCGTCATCGAGCGGCACGAAGCCGGCGGGCGGGGCTATTACGCGGGCGCCCTCGCGCTCATCGGCAGGGACGCGGGCGGCGCGCAGACCCTGGACTCCCCCATCCTGATCCGCACCGCCGACATCTCCCCGGCCGGGCGGCTGCGGGTGCCGGTGGGCGCCACGCTGGTGCGCGGCTCCGACCCCGCGGGCGAGGTCGCCGAGACGCACGCGAAGGCCGCCGGAGTGCTGGCCGCGCTGGGCGTACGCCCCGGCAGGCCGCACGAGGAGGGCGCGCGGCCCGCCCTCGCCGACGACCCGCGGGTGCGGGCGGCCCTCGACGGCCGGCGCGCCTCGCTCGCGCCGTTCTGGCTGCGGATGCAGGCGCAGGCGAGCGCACTCACCGGCCACGCGCTCGTCGTGGACGGCGAGGACACCTTCACCGCGATGCTCGCGCACGTCCTGCGCTCCTCCGGCCTGCGGGTCTCGGTGCGGCGGTACGACGAGGAGGGGCTGCGGGAGACGGTGCTCGCGCACGAGGGGCCCGTCGTGCTCGGCCCGGGTCCCGGCGACCCGTCCGACCGCACCGACCCGAAGATGCGGTTCCTGCGCTCGCTGGCGGCCGAGGTGATCCGCGGCCATGAGTACGGCGTGCTCGGCGTCTGCCTCGGGCACGAGCTGATCGCGGCCGAGCTGGGTCTGGAGATCGTACGGAAGGAAGTGCCGTACCAGGGCGCGCAGACGGGCATCGACCTGTTCGGGCGGCCGGAGACCGTCGGCTTCTACAACAGCTTCGTGGCGCACTGCGACGACGAGTCGGCGGCGGAGCTGGCCGCGCACGGCGTGGAGGTCAGCAGGGACGGGACGAGCGGCGAGGTGCACGCGCTGCGCGGGGCGGGCTTCGCGGGCGTGCAGTTCCACCCGGAGTCGGTGCTGACGCTGCGCGGCACCGCGATCGTGCGGGAGCTGCTCGGTCAGCTCGTGGCCGCCGCGGGGACCAGGACGTTCTCGGAGCGGCGGCCCGCCAGGTAGTCGAGGACGTTGTGCACCGTGGTGTCGATGATCTGGCCCACCGCGTCCACGGTGTAGTACGCCTGGTGGGAGGTGACCACGACGTTCGGGAACGTGACGAGGCGGGCCAGCGTGTCGTCCTCGACGACCTCCAGGGACTTGTCGAGGAAGAAGAGTCCCGCCTCCGCCTCGTACACGTCCAGGCCCACCCCCGTGAAGCGTCCCGCGCGCAGCTCCCCGACCAGGGCGTCGGTGTCGATCAGGCCGCCGCGGCTGGAGTTCACCAGGATCGCGTCGTCCTTCATCGTCCGCAGCGCCTCGGCGTCGATGATGTGCTGGGTGGCCGGGAGCAGCGGCACGTGCAGGCTGACGAGGTCGGCCTCGGCGAGGAGTTCGTCCTTCGTCACGTACTTCATGCCGAGCTCGGCGCAGGCGGGGTTCTCGGCGACGTCCCAGCCGAGCAGCCGCATGCCGAAGCCGTGTGCGATGCGGGTGAACGCCTCGCCGATCTTGCCGGTGCCGAGCACGCCGACCGTGCGGCCCCGCAGGTCGCGTCCCATCAGGCCGTCGAGGCGGAAGTCGAAGTCGCGGGTGCGGTTGCTCGCGCGGACGATGCGGCGGTTGACGGCCATCGCCAGGGTCCAGGCGAACTCCGCCACGGAGTAGGGAGAGTAGGACGAGACGCGGGCGACGGTCAGGCCGAGGCGTTCGGCGACGGGCAGGTCGATGTTGTTGAACCCGGTGGAGCGCTGGGCGATCATCCGGGTCCCGCCGGCGGCGAGGGTCTGGAGCACCCGGTTGTCGAGGGTGGCGTTGACGCTGGAGGAGATGACCTCGTAGCCGGCGGCGATCGGGGCGGTGTCCTCGTTCAGGAACACGTCGAGGCAGCGGACGTCGTGGTGCCCCTCGAAGGCCTTCTCGATCAGCGGCTTTTCGTCGGACTGCACGCCGAATGCGAGGATCTCCATGGCGTGAGTCTATGTACCGCCTCCCGGGACGGCACCCGGAGCGTCGGCCGGGGCCGTCCCTCGTGCGTCTTCGTCTGCGGGCCGTCGTGGGCTGGTCGCGCCCACGCGGCGGAGCCGCATATGTCACAGCCCCGCGCCCCTTACGGGGCGCTCCACTTCAGCCGAAGAAGACGCCGACCTCCGCGTACAGCGCCGGGTCCACCGTCTTGAGGCGGGCCGTGGCCTCCGCGATCGGGACGCGGACGATGTCCGTGCCCTTGAGGGCGACCATCTTGCCGAAGTCCCCGTCGCGCACCGCCTCGATCGCGTGCAGGCCGAAGCGTGTGGCGAGCCAGCGGTCGAAGGCGCTCGGGGTGCCGCCGCGCTGGACGTGGCCGAGGACCGTGGTGCGCGCCTCCTTGCCGGTGCGCCCCTCGATCTCCTTGGCCAGCCACTCGCCGACCCCGGAGAGCCGCACGTGCCCGAAGGAGTCCTGCGTCCCGTCCTTGAGGACCATCTCGCCGTCCTTGGGCATCGCGCCCTCCGCGACGACGACGATGGGGGCGTACGACGCCTTGAACCGCGAGGTCACCCAAGCGCAGACCTGGTCGACGTCGAAGCGCTGCTCGGGGATGAGGATGACGTTGGCGCCGCCCGCGAGGCCCGAGTGCAGGGCGATCCAGCCCGCGTGGCGGCCCATGACCTCGACGACGAGGACGCGCATGTGCGACTCGGCGGTGGTGTGCAGGCGGTCGATCGCCTCGGTCGCGATGCCGACGGCCGTGTCGAAGCCGAAGGTGTAGTCGGTGGCGGAGAGGTCGTTGTCGATGGTCTTCGGGACGCCGACGACCGGGACGCCGTACTCGTCGGTGAGGCGCGCGGCGACACCGAGCGTGTCCTCGCCGCCGATCGCGATGAGGGAGTCGACCTCGTGCTTGGCGAGGTTCTCCTTGATGCGGCGCACGCCGTTCTCCACCTTGAACGGGTTGGTGCGCGAGGAGCCGAGGATGGTGCCGCCGCGCGGCAGGATGCCGCGGACCGCCGGGATGTCGAGCTGGACGGTGTCGCCCTCCAGCGGCCCGCGCCAGCCGTCCCGGAACCCGACGAAGTCGTAGTCGTACTCCTGCACGCCCTTGCGGACGACGCCCCGGATGACCGCGTTGAGCCCGGGGCAGTCGCCGCCTCCGGTCAGTACGCCAATTTTCTTGGCCCCCATGGAACAGTCCCTTCGCCTCAGTGACCTGATGCGAGTCACGCTAATGGTGATCCAGGTCACTCAGGGACGGTGCGAATGGTCAATTCCTGTGCCGCACTGGGGAGTTGATCACGCGCTTTCACCCGTACGAGGGGTCACGCGTCGTCGGGCCTGTCGATGCCGCGCTCTATCGCGTACCGCACGAGCTCCACCCTGTTGTGCAGCTGGAGCTTGCCCAGGGTGTTCTGGACGTGGTTCTGCACGGTGCGGTGCGAGATGACCAGGCGCTCGGCGATCTGCTTGTAGCTCAGGCCCTTGGCGACAAGGCGCAGGACCTCCGTCTCGCGGTCGGTGAGCTGCGGGGCCTTCGGGTCGTCCGGGGTGCCGGCCGCGGGCTCGGTGGCCAGCCGGCGGTACTCGCCGAGGACCAGGCCCGCGAGGCCCGGGGTGAAGACCGCGTCGCCGACGGCCGTGCGGCGCACCGCGTCGATCAGCTCTTCTGTGGACGCCGACTTCAGGAGATAGCCGGTGGCGCCGGACTTGACCGCCTCCAGGACGTCCGCGTGCTCGCCGCTCGCCGAGAGGACGAGGACACGCAGCGCCGGATTGGCGCCGACCAGTTCCTTGCAGACCTGCACGCCGGGCTTCAGCGGCAGGTTCAGGTCGAGGACCAGGACGTCGGGCGCCACCGCCTGGGCGCGGCGGACGGCCTGCTCGCCGTCGCCCGCGGTGGCGACCACGTCGAGGCCGGCCTCCGCGAGGTCACGGGCGACGGCGTCGCGCCACATGGGGTGGTCGTCGACGACCATGACCTTGATCGTGCCGACCGCCACCCCGTCCCCCGCGGTGGCCGGTTCCTGCCGTTGCTGCTGCTCGTTCATCTCGCCTTTCCTGCCTTCCCCCGTGTGTCCCGCGCCTCTTCGCGCGGCACTCTCAGTTCCACTTCCGTGCCCTGGCCCGGCACCGAGATCAGCTCGGCCGTGCCGCCGATGTCCCGCAGCCGCCCCCGGATCGACAGGGCCACGCCCATGCGCCCCTCCCCCTCGGCCTCCGCGAGCCGGCCCTCCGGGATGCCGGGGCCGTCGTCCCTGACGGTCACGATCACCCCGTCCGGCTCGTCCTCGACCAGGATCCAGGCGTGCGCGTCCGGCCCGGCGTGCCTGCGGACATTGTCCAGGGCGGCGCCGACGGCGGCGGCCAGCTCCCTCGCGGCGGGCGGCGCGAGGAGCACCGGCGCCCCCGGCTCGGAGAGCGTCACCTTCGCGCCCGCGTGCCGGGTGAGGAGCGAGCGCAGGTCGCGGGGCTCGTCGTCGTCCTGCTCGTCGGGCACCTCGACGGCGCGGACGACGGCGCCCTGCGCGATGTCCTCCGACGCGTACGAGGCGGGGACCATGCCGCCGGCGACCAGGGTCCGCAGGGCGACCTCCTGCTCGCCCGCGAGACGGCCGAGCTCCGCGGCCTCGCCGCCGATGGCGGTGCCGCGCCGCTGCACCATGGCGAGGACCTGGAGGACGCTGTCGTGGATGTCGCGGGCGAGCCGTTCGCGCTCGCGGGTCGCGGCCTCTATCTCCAGGGCGCGGGCCAGGGTGCGCTCGGAGGCGCGGGCCAGCTCCACGACGTAGCCGATGGCGATGGAGGCGATGCAGACCAGCAGGACGTTGTGGACGGTGTCGCGGCTGAACGCGCCGCGCTGCACCACGTTGGCGACGCCCACGAGCAGGGACGCCGAGGCCGCCCAGCGCCAGCCGCCCTTGATGGCGAAGGCGAGGACGGAGCCCGCCGTCCATATGGAGGGCAGTGTCGGGCCGCCGTCGACGATCCGCTGCTGCGAGTCGGCGAGCGGTGTGAGCAGGATGCCCACGATCGCGACGGTCAGGTCCGTGACGAGGAACCGCTTGGTGCAGCTCGCCGCGTTCGCGACGCGGGGCAGGGTGGCGAGGGTCCAGGGGGCGAGCACCGCGTAGTAGGCGATGGCCAGCCAGGGCCGGTCCAGCTTCTCGTGCGCCGTCGTGAAGAGGCCGATCGCGTACAGCATCGTCAGGACGCGGTACGCGGTGAGCGCACGCCACAGCGGCTGCTCGACCGACATCCTCATGACTTTCTCGCGCTCGGCCATGTCCCCCGACCCCCGCCCCCCGTGTGCCCCACCCCTGAACGGACGCGGCTAGGAGCCGGACCGTTCCCTGCGCCCGCCCTTGTGCCCGTCCTTGTGTGCGTCCGCCGCCTTGGCCGCCTTGGCCGCGTCGGAGATCTGGCGCTTCGCGGCCGTCGCGTACATGTCGACGTACTCCTGGCCGGAGAGCTTCATGATCTCGTACATGACCTCGTCGGTCAGCGCGCGCAGCACGAAGCGGTCCTGCTCCATGCCCTGGTAGCGCCGGAAGTCGAGCGGCTTGCCGATGCGGATGCCGGGCCGCATCAGCTTGGGCATCACCTTGCCGGGCGGCTGGATCTTCTCCGTGTCGATCATCGCGACGGGGAGGACGGGCGCGCCGGTGGCGAGGGCCACGCGGGCGAGACCGCCCGGTTTGCCGCGGTAGAGGCGCCCGTCGGGCGAGCGGGTGCCTTCGGGGTAGATGCCGAAGAGCTCACCGCGCTCCAGGACCTCGATGCCGCTCTTGATGGCCGCCTCGCCCGCGCCGCGCGCGCCGGAGCGGTCCACCGGGAGCTGGCCCACGCCCTTGAAGAAGGCCGCGGTGAGCTTGCCCTTCACGCCGGGCGAGGTGAAGTACTCCGCCTTGGCGATGAAGGTGACCTTGCGGTCGAGGACCGCGGGAAGGAAGAAGGAGTCCGAGAACGAGAGGTGGTTGCTCGCCAGGATCGCTGGGCCTTCGGCGGGGACGTTCTCAAGGCCCTCCACCCAGGGCCTGAAGCCGAGCTTCAGCGGCCCTCCGATGGCAACCTTCATTGCGCCGTAGATCAAACCGAGTGCCTCCTGTTTCTGTGGATCAGACCTTAACCCGGGGTACGGCCAATGGGCCCGACGACCCTGGTCGGTGTCAGTCCGGTCGCGTACGGTGAAGTACTCCTCGCTACCCCCCTGATCCCCTCGTCACATCTCACGAAGGAGACCGAAGGTGCCGGTCCTCCCCGGAGCCGAGCCGTACCGCCACGAAGGCGGCGAGGTCGGCGTCCTCCTCTGCCACGGCTTCACCGGATCCCCGCAGTCGCTGCGCCCCTGGGCGGAGTACCTGGCGGAGCGCGGCCTCACCGTCTCGCTGCCGCTGCTGCCCGGGCACGGCACCCGCTGGGAGGACATGCAGGTCACCGGCTGGCAGGACTGGTACGCCGAGGTGGAGCGCGAGCTGCGGGGCCTGTTCGACCGGTGCGAGCGGGTCTTCGTCTTCGGGCTGTCCATGGGCGGCGCGCTCGCCCTGCGCCTGGCGGCCAAGCACGGGGACGCGATCAGCGGCCTCGTCCTCGTCAACCCGGGGAACAAGGTGCACGGCGTCGCGGCCCACGCGCTGCCGGTCGTGCGGCACTTCGTGACGACGACCAACGGCATCGCGAGCGACATCGCCAAGCCCGGCTCCGTCGAGATCGGCTACGACAAGGTCCCGCTGCACGCCGCGCACTCCCTGCGCCGCTTCTTCCGCGTGGTCGACGCGGAACTGCCGCAGGTGACCCAGCCGTTGGTGGTGCTGCACAGCCCGCGCGACCACGTGGTGCCGCCCGCCGACTCGGCCCGCATCCTCGGCCGCGTCTCCTCCACGGACGTCAAGGAGATCCTGCTGGAACAGAGCTACCACGTCGCGACGTTGGACTACGACGCGGACCGGATCTTCGCGGAGAGTTACGCGTTCATCACCCGGCTCGCCCCCAGCGTCGGCAAGGAAGGGACGGCCACCGGTGGCTGAGCACGAGGCGGCGGACCGCGACGAGAGTCGCGAGCCGGAGAAGAGCCCGGAGAAGAGCAGAGTCCCCGGTGACGGGGTGCCGCTGGACGAGGACGCCGCCTGGCAGGCGATCGTCGCGGGGTACGGCGAGGAGCCCGCGGACCCGCCGGGCGCCAAGCCCTTCAAGTCGGTGGAGGACCTGGCCCTCCTGGAGACGGAGACGAACGGCCCCGCGGACGGCCCCGGCGGTCCCGGCCCGCTGAAGAGCCCCGCCGAGCCCGGCGCGGACGACAAGTCCGGCACCGACAAGCCGCTCGGCAGCTCCGTCTCGTTCGCACCCGGAGTCGGGCCGACGGGCGGCGGATCGACGGTCGGCGGGCCGCGCGACTACACCACGCCCGAGCCCTCCGACGACGACTTCGACGCCGGCGACGAGGGGCACTTCGTGCCGCCCGAGCCGCCGCCGCTGCCCGAGGCCGACGTGACGGCCAAGTTCGCCTGGCTCGCCGTACTCGGCGGCCCGCTGCTCATCCTGCTCGCCGTGCTGCTCGGCTGGCAGATGACGTGGTGGCTGACCACGCTCGGCATCGGCGGCTTCCTCGGCGGCTTCGCGACCCTGGTGATGCGGATGAACAGCGGCGACGACGAGGAGGACGACGACCCGGGACGCGGCGCCGTCGTCTGAACCACCCGGCCCGCGTGAGGCCCGTCCGGAACTGTCCGGACGGGCCTCACGCATGTCACGGCACGGCACACACGTCACGGCGCCGCACGCATGTCACGACGCCGATGGAACCCGATCCCGCCCGGCGGCGAAGGAGAGGTGAACCACCGAACGAGCCCAAGCCTTCGAGGCGTATCGACGAACGAAAGGAGCCCCGATGACCGTCGAACCCGGCGTCCCCCTTCGAACGGGGCAGCACGAGCAGAGTGACGCCTGGTCCATCGAGCGGTCGCGGGACGAGCCCGAGCGGTTCGCCGTCCTCTTCGACCGGCACGCCGACTCCGTGTACCGGTACGCGGCCCGCCGGCTCGGCCCCGAGGCGGCGGAAGACCTGATGGCGGAGACCTTCACCACCGCCTTCAAGCAGCGCCACCGGTACGACCCGGCGCGGGCCGACGCCCGCCCCTGGCTGTTCGGCATCGCGACCAACCTCATCGGCCGGCACCGCAGGGCCGAGGCGCGCCGCTTCAAGGCGCTCGCGCAGGTGCCCGCCCCGGTGCCGCACGAGGAGCCGGTCGCCGACCGCGCGGTCGCCCGCGCGGGCGCCCAGGGGGTGCGCGGTGACCTGGCGCAGGCCCTGGCCGGGCTCTCCGCGCGCCACCGCGACGTGGTGCTGCTCGTGGCGTGGGCCGACCTCAACTACGAGGAGGCGGCCCAGGCGCTTGGGGTGCCCGTCGGCACCGTCAGGTCACGGCTGCACCGGGCTCGCAGGACACTGCGCGAAGCACTGGGCGGATCCGATCCGACAGCTTTCCAGGAGGCACACGCCCATGAATGAGCTCGACGAACTGCGCGGCTGGGAGGCGGGGGCTCCCCCGCTGGACGACGAGACGCGCCACCGCGCGCGGGTGCGTCTGTTCGCCGCGATGAACGAACCGCCCGCAGCGGTACGGCCGCCCGGACGCCGGCGCGTGCTGCGCATCGCCCTCACCGGCCTCGTGACGGCCGCGGTGGCCGCGACCGTCCTGGTCACCGTCGACGGCGCGCAGGAAGGACAGCAGGCCAAGCCGCCCGCCACCGACTCCCCGAACGTGGCCAACGTCGCCGCGTCGAAGGTGCTCAACGGCGCGGCCGCCTGGGAGCGCAGGCACGAGCAGCGGACCGTGGTGCCTCGCGACGACCAGTTCATCTACTCCAAGCGGATCATCAAGGAGACCGAGCAGAAGACCGGCGAGGTCAGGACGTACACCGACGAGATGTGGGACTCGGTGGACGGCTCACAGCGCTCCTTGAGCATGGAGCTCGGCAAGGTCATGTGGGAGGAGCCCCTGGGCGAGAACGAGAGCGTGTGGCCGCCCCGCAGGTGGGACGAGCTGAAGAAGCTGCCCACCGACCCCGAGAAGCTCGTCCCTGCCATCGTCTCCGCGGGCGGCTCCGGCGGGTCGATCAGCGACCTCACCGAGGACGACCGGTGGCAGGCCTACTTCCTGCTGGGCGAGCTCCTGAAGGCGCCGATGCTGCCCGAAGGCCTGCGCGCCACAGCCTACGAAGGGCTGGCGCTCGTGCCCGGCGTCAAGACGGTCGAAGGGATCAAGGACTCCGCCGGGCGTACCGGTGTGGGGATCGCCTACCCCGGCCAGTTCAAGGGCCGGTACCTCATCTTCGACGCGAAGTCCTATGAATTCCTGGGCTTCCGCGACGAGCGGGTCTCGCGCGACGGCAAGAAGACGTACGTCCAGCTGTCGCACACGGTCGAGTGGGCGATCGTCGACAAGGTGAGGCAGCGCCCGTAGGTCTCACCGAGCGCTCGCCTCGTGGGCCTTACCGGGAGGGGGGAACCCTGAGGGCGGCCAGGACCGGCAGGTGGTCCGTGGCCGCTCTCAGGTCCTCCTGGCTCACCCCGGGCAGGTCCGACGGCACGCCGCAGCCGAGGACCTCGATCCCGGAGGTCGCGAAGATCGCGTCGATGCGCTGGTGCGGGTCGTCGGGCGTCGAGGTGTTCTCGCCGCCCCACGGCTCGGCCGCCCAGCAGTCCTGGAGCCCCTCGGCGAGCCTGCGGAAGGTGCGGCCGCCCGGCCGCTCGTTGAGGTCGCCGCCCGCGACCGCGTGGTCCACGCCCATCCCGGCGAGCCGGTCGAGCAGCATCCCGCCCTGCGCGTACCGCTCGTCGGACTGGAGACTCAGGTGGCAGCTCAGGACGCCGAGGCGGGCGCCGCCGAAGCGCACGACGGCGGTGGCGAAGCCGCGCCGGTGCAGCCCGGGGGTGAGCGGCAGCAGCACGTCCTCGGTGCGCTCGACCGTGGCGCGCAGCGAGCAGAGCAGCGCGGGACCGGCCGCGCTGCCGCCGCCGGAGAGGATCACCAGGTCGGCGGCGCGCGCGAGGCGGGCCAGCTTCTTGCGCCAGCGGAAGAACCGCGGCGCCTCCTGGACCAGGACGAGGTCGGGGGCGCAGGCGGCGATGGTCCGGGCGAGCGCGGCGGTGTCGTCGCGCATCGAGCGGATGTTGTAGCTGAGCACCCGGATGACGGCCGAACCGTCGGATTCGGTGCGCGAGTCGGGGAGCGTGGAGCTCGGGCTCGTCGGCATGGCGATCAAGATACGCGAACGCCGGACGGGCCGGGGAGATCCGGTCCGTCCGGCGTTTGCGGACGAGTGCGCGGCGCGGTCGGCGCCCCGGCACGGGGTCACATGACGGGATCGGGCTCCCGCGCGAGGTCCGCCGCGCCGACGAGCCCCGCCTTGTTGCCCAGCTGGGCGGCGATGACCTGGGCCTCGGGGCGCCAGGCGGCGCCGACGAGCCAGCGCTTGAAGGACTTGCGGATCGGGTCGAGGACCAGCTCGCCCTCGTCCGAGAGGCCGCCGCCGACGATGAACGCGGACGGGTCGAAGAGCGACGCCAGGTCGGCGAGGCCGGCGCCCGCCCAGCGGGCCAGCTCGCGGTAGGAGTCGATGGCGACGGGGTCGCCCTGCCGCGCGGCCATCGAGATGTGCTTGCCCTCGATGCCGTCGGGGGTGCCGTCGCCGAGCGAGAGGAGGTACTCGGCGTTCTCCGGGGTGGCGTTGGCGCGCTGCTTCGCGTACCGCACGAGGGCGCGCCCCGAGGCGTACTGCTCCCAGCAGCCCTGGCTGCCGCAGCCGCAGAGCAGGCCGTCCGGCACCATCCGGATGTGGCCGAACTCGGCGGCCACGCCGAAGTGGCCGCGGCGCAGCTTGTTGCCGATGATGATGCCGCCGCCGAGGCCGGTGCCGAGCGTGATGCAGATGACGTTGCGGTGGCCCTTGCCGCCGCCGAACCTGTACTCGCCCCACGCCGCGGCGTTGGCGTCGTTCTCGACGACCACGGGCAGGCCGACGCGCTTTTCGACCTCGTCCTTGAGCGGCTCCTGCCGCCAGTCGATGTTCGGCGCGAAGTAGACCGTGGAGCGCTGGCGGTTGACGTATCCGGCGGCGCCGATGCCGACGCCGACGATCTCGTGTCCGGCCCGTGCGCCCGCCACCGCGGAGGCGATCGCGTCGACGATGGCCTCGGAAGTACCAGGGGTCGGCACCTTGAAGGTCGAGAGGATGTTGCCGTCCTCGTCGACCACTCCGGCCGCGATCTTGGTGCCGCCGATGTCGACGCCGATGGTGAGTCCCATGAATCCCTCAGTTCGATCGAGCCCCGCTACGGCCCACCGTACCCGAGGGGGGTCAGTCCAGATCGATGTGTTCGCCCGCCGCGGGACCATCGTCCTTGCGATCCCCGCCGCGGGTCCAGCGGCTCTCCTGGCCCTCGACCGCGGAGCGGTAGGCGGCGAGCAGTTCGGAGCCGGCCGCCGCGAGGTGGTCGAAGACGTCGGGGTTGCGCTCGATGACCGGTTCGACGACGGCCTTGGCCTCCCTGACGACCTGCTTCAGGGTCTGCTCGACGGCGCCCTGCGCGACCGCGCCGAGCAGCGGCGTCTGCAGTCCCGAGAGCTTCTCCGAGACCGCGTCGACGAGCTTGCGCAGCTCCTCGGCCGCCGAGCCGGGCTGCGGACCGTACTGCGCGCGGCGGCGGGCCTGCTCCGCCGCGAGATCCTCGGCGCACGCCTGCTCCCAGGCGTTGGCGTCGGCTTCGGGGGCTTCGTGCCCGGTGGCATCGCTCATGCCACTCGACGTTACCCGAATGGCGGTGGGGCGTTCACCGTCCGGACGGCCACAGGTCCGGGTCCGGCGTGAACCGGACCCGCAGCTCGCCCTCGTGCAGCCCGGCCCCCGCGACGGTGCAGCGGCGCAGCGCGGAAGGGAGGGGGACGATGCGGCGGAAGGGGCCCGCGGTGACGACGAGTTCGTCGCCGCGCCGGATGAGGCCGAGCTCGTCGCGTGCGACGCCGGGCAGCGGGATGTGCCACACGTAGACGCGGCCGCCGTCGTCGGCGGTGGCGTCGGTGACGGGCCAGGGCTCCGTGTCCGGGGTGCCGGGAGCGGGCGCGGTGAGGCCGAGGGCGGCGAGGTCGTCGGCGCCGCGCGGGTCCCGGCCGAGGTGGCGGACCCTGGCGACATGGTCGTACGCAGACTCCCACTCGGTGAGCGTCTTGTGCTGCTGGGCGCAGAGGCCGGCCAGCCAGGTGTCGGAGGTCGCGTCCGGCAGGACGCGGTTGGCGACCAGGAGGTCGGTGCGCAGGCCGTGCAGGGCGAGGCCGGTGGCGGCGGTGCGGACGGCGTCGGCGCCCGCGGGGCCGGGTTCGGCGACCAGGCGGACGGTGGTGGTGGGGGCCTCGATCACGCGCTGGACGGCGGCGAGGTCGTCCTCCCTGCGGGCCGCGGTCTCGTACAGCCAGGCGGCGGGCATCGGAACGCCCGCGAGGCGGCCGAGCATGGGGCGCAGGGCACGGGCCGCCTGCCGCTCGGGCGGGAGCAGCCGGCGCAGATAGCGGCGGAGCTGCTCGGGGAGCGCGAGGGTCGCGAGGGCCTTGGCGGTGGGCGGCAGGTCGACGACGACGGTGTCGTACGCGTCGTCGCGGGCGGCGTCGCGCAGGGCGCGCAGCAGGGCCAGCTCCTCGGCTCCCGGCAGCGGGGTCAGCTCCTCGCCGTCGAGGCGTTCGGCGCCGAGCAGGTCGAGGGCGGAGGCGGCACGTTCCTGCAGGGCGAGCAGGTCGTCCCGGAAGCGGTCGTCGGCGTCGGGCCGGTGGGCGGTGAGTCCGGGGTGCGCGTCCGGTGCGCTGAGCGCGGCGCCGAGCGCCGTACCGAGGGTGTCGGCGCGGTCGGCGGAGATCACGAGGGTCCGGTGGCCTGCGCGGGCCGCGGCGAGCGCGGTGGCGGCGGCGACGGTGGTTCGGCCGGAGCCGCCGGGGCCGG
This sequence comes from Streptomyces sp. NPDC039462, assembly GCF_055639375.1. Classification (NCBI taxonomy): domain Bacteria; kingdom Bacillati; phylum Actinomycetota; class Actinomycetes; order Kitasatosporales; family Streptomycetaceae; genus Streptomyces; species Streptomyces sp. NPDC039462. Next base: position 137,592 of record NZ_JBVKAO010000006.1, on the reverse strand, counting down.
TGACGAGGAGGGTGCGCATAAGGGGGAACGGTACGGGAGCGCGGTGCGGGGGTGCGGGGCGCCCACTCGCCGTGGGGGGCGGGGTGCCTTGGCGGCTTCCGGTTGTGTGTGGTTGCTCGCGCAGTTCCCCGCGCCCCTGGGAGTCGGGGCTGCGCCCCGCTCCCCCCTTACGCCGTGCCGGACTCCACGCGCTTCTTCAGGCCCGCCAGTGCGCGGTCGATGATGACCTTCTCGGCCTTGCGCTTGATCATGCCGAGCATGGGGATCTTGACGTCGACGGTGAGCTGGTAGGTGACCTCGGTGCCGGTGCCGACGGGCTTGAGGAGGTACGAGCCGTCCAGCGAGCGGAGCATCTGGGACTTGACGAGGGTCCAGCTGACTTCGTTGTCGCCGGTCCAGGTGTAGCCGAGGGTCTGGTCGTCCTTGATCGCGCCGGCGTCCATGACGAGGCGGACCTGCTCGGCGCGGCCCCGCTCGTCGGTGGCGAGCACCTCGGCCTCCTTCACCTCCCCGGTCCAGTCCGGGTAGCGAGCGAAGTCGGCGATCACTCCCATGACCTCGGCCGGTGCCGCCTCGATCATGATGCTCGAGCTGGTGTGTTCCGCCATCGCTGTGGCTCCTCCAGATGCGGTCCGGGACAGAGGGGTGTGTACCGCGTGAAGGCTACCGCGCGCCGCGTGGTCACCACTCCAGGGCCCAGGGCCTGGACGACCCCGCGAAGTGCCCGACGTTCACGCACTCCGTCGCGCCGACGCGCATGCGCCGGACCAGCGGCTGGTGGACGTGGCCGAAGAGGGCGTACCGGGGACGGGTCCTGCGGATCGCTTCGAGCAGCGCCCGGCTGCCCCGTTCGAAGCGGCGGGCCACGGTGTCGTAGAGGAGCTCGGGCACGTCCGGCGGGATGTGCGTGCACAGGACGTCGACCTCGCCGACGGCCTCGATCTTCGCGGCGTACTCCTCGTCGCTGATCTCGTAGGGCGTACGCATCGGGGTGCGCAGGCCGCCGCCGACGAAGCCGAAGACGCGGCCGCCGATCTCGGCCCGCTCGCCGTCGAGGACGGTGGTGCCGGGGCGCGCGTACTCCGGCCAGAGGGTCGGGATGTCGACGTTGCCGTAGGTGGCGTAGGTCGGGGTGGGGAAGGCCGCGAACATTTCGGCGTACTGCTTGCGGACGGCGCGTTCGATCGCCGTTTTCCGGTCGGTGTCGATGCCGGCCCACAGTTTCCGGCCGAACTCGCCGGCCTCGTCGAAGCGGCGGGCGGTGCGCAGCTCGACGAGCCGGGTGGCGTTCGCCGGGCCGAAGAGGTCGGGGAAGATGCCGCGCGAGTGGTCGGCGTAGTCGAGGAAGAGGACGAGGTCGCCCAGGCAGACGAGCGCGTCCGCGCCGTCACCCGCGCGGGCGAGGCCCTCGGCGTTGCCGTGCACGTCACTGACCACATTGACCCGGAAAGCTGGCATGCCGATCACCCTAGGACGGTCGCCCGGCGGGCGGTAGGGGCTCTTGACAGTGTGCGACCTGCGGTTACTTCCGAGTCAGGAAGACCGTGGCGTACTGTGCGATTCAGACCAGAACGACGTGTGACGCACCGAACATCTGGCCCTGCCCCCCTACCGAACCAGCCATACCGATGGGTAACGTCCGGGCAGTCCAGTAGTGCTCAGCCCCCACTCGACTGAGCACCTGCCCGATCTTGGACCGCACCGTCGCAGCACACAACGTCGTGGCGCCGGCGCCCTATGTAGGAGCAGCAGTCTTGCGCGAGTTCAGCCTTCCGGCCCTGTACGAGGTCCCTGCGGACGGCAATCTGACCGACATCGTCCGTAGAAATGCCGCGCAGCACCCGGATGTCGCCGTCATCGGCCGCAAGGTCGACGGCCGCTGGCAGGACGTCACCGCCAAGGCCTTCCTCGCCGATGTGCGTGCCACCGCCAAGGGTCTGATCGCCGCCGGGGTGCGCCCCGGCGACCGCGTCGGCCTGATGTCCCGCACCCGGTACGAGTGGACGCTCTTCGACTTCGCCATCTGGAGCGCGGGCGCGGTCACCGTACCGGTGTACGAGACGAGCTCCGCCGAGCAGATCCAGTGGATACTGGGCGACTCCGGCGCCGTGGGCTGCGTCGTCGAACTGGACGCGCACGCCGCCGCCGTCGAGTCCGTGCGGGAGCGGCTGCCCGCTCTCGACACGGTCTGGCAGATCGACAAGGGCGGCGTCGAGGAGCTGCACCGCACCGGCGCCGAGGTGCCGGACGCGACCGTCGACGAGCGCAGCGCGGTGGCCGGCGCCGACGACCCGGCCACCATCGTCTACACCTCCGGCACCACCGGCCGCCCCAAGGGCTGCGTCCTGACGCACCGCAGCTTCTTCGCGGAGTGCGGCAATGTGGTGGAGCGCCTCAAGCCCCTCTTCCGTACGGGCGAGTGTTCGGTCCTTCTCTTCCTGCCCGTCGCGCACGTGTTCGGGCGGCTCGTCGAGGTCGCCGCGCTGATGGCGCCGATCAAGCTCGGTCACGCGCCGGACGTCAAGAACCTCACGGACGAGCTGGCCTCCTTCCGGCCGACCATGATCCTGGGTGTGCCGCGCGTCTTCGAGAAGGTCTACAACTCGGCGCGCGCCAAGGCGCAGGCGGACGGCAAGGGCAAGATCTTCGACAAGGCCGCGGACACGGCCATCGCGTACAGCCGTGCGCTCGACACCGTGTCGGGTCCGTCCCTCGGCCTGAAGATCAAGCACAAGATCTTCGACAAGCTGGTCTTCAGCAAGCTGCGCGCGGTCCTCGGCGGCCGCGGCGAGTACGCGATCTCCGGTGGCGCCCCGCTCGGTGAGCGCCTCGGTCACTTCTTCCGCGGCATCGGCTTCACGGTCCTGGAGGGTTACGGCCTCACCGAGTCCTGCGCGGCCACCGCCTTCAACCCGTGGGACCGCCAGAAGATCGGCACGGTCGGCCAGCCGCTGCCCGGCTCGGTCGTCCGCATCGCCGACGACGGCGAGGTGCTTCTGCACGGGGAACACCTGTTCAAGGAGTACTGGAACAACGAGGGCGCCACGGAGGAGGCCCTCGCCGACGGCTGGTTCCACACCGGTGACATCGGCACGCTCGACGAGGACGGCTACCTGCGCATCACCGGGCGCAAGAAGGAGATCATCGTCACCGCGGGCGGCAAGAACGTCGCCCCCGCCGTGATCGAGGACCGCATCCGCGCGCACGCCCTGGTCGCCGAGTGCATGGTCGTCGGCGACGGCCGTCCGTTCGTGGGGGCGCTGGTCACGGTGGACGACGAGTTCCTGGTCCGCTGGGCGGCGGACCACGGGAAGCCCGCCGGTTCGACGGCGGCCTCTCTCCGGGGCGACCCGGATCTCCTCGCCGCGATCCAGAGCGCGGTGGACGACGGCAACGCGGCGGTCTCCAAGGCGGAGTCCGTACGCAAGTTCCGCGTGCTGTCCTCCCAGTTCACGGAGGAGTCGGGGCATCTGACGCCGTCGCTGAAGCTGAAGCGGAATGTTGTGGCCAAGGATTACGCGGACGAGATCGAGGCAATTTACCGCGGGTAGCGTGAACAGCGCCGCCCACTCGCCGTGGGGGGGGCTCTTGCCTCGCGACACCCGGTCTCTCTTGGTGGCTGCGCCCACTCGCCGTGGCGGGGGTTCTTGTTGGGCGGCTTTCGGTCTCTTGTGGTTGCTCGCGCAGTTCCCCGCGCCCCTGGAAAGCCGGGCTGCGCCCGCTTTCAGGGGCGCGGCGCGGGAGTAGGGGGAAGCGGGGCGCAGCCCCGGCTTTCAGGGGCGCGGGGAACTGCGCGGCCAGCCCGAGGCGGCCGGCAGACGCCGGCGGGCCGCCAGGGGGCAACCCCTGGGCGGTAGGGGCGCGGGGAACTGCGCGGCCAGCCCAGACGGGCCCGCAGGCGTGCTACAGGAGTTGTCGCAGGCGTTCTGCCAGGAGGTCCCAGCGCCACTTCTCCTCCACCCAGGCGCGGCCCCGCTCCCCCATGCGGGCCCGCAACTCCGCGTCCGCCAGCAAGGCGGTGATCCGATCCGCCGCCTCCTCGGGGGCACCGCCCCGGACGACCCAGCCCGTCTCCCCGTCGAGGACCGCGTCCGGCGCCCCGCCGGAGTCGCCGGCGACGACCGGCAAGCCCGTCGCGGACGCCTCCAGGTAGACGATGCCGAGGCCCTCCACGTCGAGACCCCCGCGCCGCGTCCGGCAGGGCATGGCGAAGACGTCCCCCGCGCCGTAGTGCGCGGGCAGTTCCGACCAGGGAACGGCACCCGTGAAGCGGACGGAGTCCGCGACCCCCGTCTCGGCCGCGAGCTTGCGCAGGTCCGCCTCGTACGGACCGCCCCCGACGATCAGCAGCACCGCCTCCGGCTCCGCGGAGAGAATCCTCGGCATGGCGAGGATCAGCGTGTCCTGGCCCTTGCGCGGCACCAGCCGCGAGACGCAGACCACCACGGGCCGGTCCGTCAGCCCGAGCCGCGCCCGCACCACGTCGCCGCCGGACCCCGGGTGGAACGTCTTCTCGTCGACGCCGGGCGGCAGTTGGACCATCCGGCCGGCGGCCGCGGGCGTCAGCGCGGCCGCGATCCGCGAGCGCGTGTACTCACCGAGATAGGTGATCGTGTCCGTCGACTCGCCGATCCGGCGCAGGAGTTGGCGGGAGGCGGGCAGCTGGGCCCAGCCGGCCTCGTGGCCGTGCGTCGTGGCGACGAGCCGCTCCGCCCCGGCCTTCCGCAGCGCGGGCGCCATGAGGCCCAGCGGGGCCGCCGCCCCGAACCACACCGACGTACAGCCGTGTTCGCGCAGGAGCGAGACCGCGCGGCGGGTGACGCGCGGCGTCGGCAGGAGCATCGTCGTGGGGTCGCGTACGACCTCGAAGGGCTGTTCGGCGTCGAAGGCGGCCGTCGCCTCGGCGCCCTCGCGGCCGCGCTTCCAGGTGGAGGCGTAGACGACGAGCTGCTCGGGGTCCAGGCGCAGCGCCATGTTGTGCAGGAACGCCTGGATGCCACCGGGCCTGGGCGGGAAGTCGTTCGTGACGATCAGGGTCTTGTGCATCGCGCACGACAGTACCGAAAGCAGTGGACCGTACCGAACGGCCCGGCCTCTTCGTCCTTGCCCGGTCCCGCCCGGCATCATGACTCCCCGAATCACAATGAAGTACCGGAAAAGGGGCGAGGGCGTTCATGGGGCGCATCCTGACCGTCTGGGGTCTGACCAGGACCGTCCTGCTGCTCTGCGTCTTCCATGTGGTCACCGCCCCGGGCCCGGACGTGACCAGCGACGTCACCGTCATCTATCAGGGCTGGTACGAGGTGCTGCGCACCGGGACCTTCCCGCTCGACGACGTCACCTGGCAGTACCCGCCCGCCGCCGCCCTCCCGGTCCTCTCCCCCGCGCTGCTGCCCTTCCTCGACTACGCGTCGGCGTTCTTCGTGCTCGCCCTCCTCTGCGACGCGGCGGTGTGCGCGCTGCTCCTGTACGCGGGACGGCGGCCCGGCAAGTCGCCGCGGGGCGCCTGGGTGTGGGTCGTGGGCGTGGCCCTGCTCGGCCCCACCGTGTACGCACGCTACGACGTGCTGGTGGCCGCCGTCGCGGTCACCGCGCTGCTCGCCGGGGCGCGGCATCCGCGCCTCCTGGGGGTGCTCGCGGGGTTCGGGGCGCTGCTCAAGGTGTGGCCGGTGCTGCTGCTCGTGGGCACGCCGCGCGGCCTGCCGACCCGGCGGGCCTGGGGCGCGGCCGCGGGCACGGGCGTCGTCCTCACGCTGGCGTTCCTGGTGGCGATGCCGGGCGCGCTCGCGTTCCTCACCTTCCAGCGCGACCGCGGCACCGAGGTGGAGTCGCTCGGCGCCCTCGTCTTCCACGTCGGGCGGTACGTCGGCTGGCGGGGCGAGGTACGGCTCAACTACGGCTCGGTGGAATTCCTCGGCCCGTACGTCCCGCTGGTGAGCACGGCGGCGCAGGCCCTGTCGGTGGTGGCCTTCTGCTGGCTCCTGGTGTGGCGGCTGCGGGCCCGGGTCCGGTCGGCGAGCACGCCCGCGGACGCGGCGTTCGTGGCGGTGCTGCTGTTCACCGCCACGAGCCGGGTGATCAGCCCGCAGTACATGCTCTGGCTGGTCGGGACGGCCGCCGTCTGCCTGGTGTTCCGCGGGAGCCGGATGGAGGTGCCCGCCCGCCTGGTCCTCGGCGCCACGTTCGTGACGTTCCTGGAGTTCCCCGTGTGGTTCTCGCACGTGGTGGCCAGCGATCCGCTGGGCGTGTCCCTGCTGCTCGTGCGCAACGGCCTGCTGGTCGCCGCCGCCCTGCTGGCCTGCCGGAACCTGTGGCGGGAGACCGTGCGGGAACCGCGCGGGGAGCCGCGGCCGGTGCCCGGACCGGTCAGCCGAGCTCCGCACGCAGATACGTACGCCAGCGCGCCGTGAAGTCCTCGGGCGTCGTGTCCAAGACGTCCCGCAGCGCGTCCTCGACCGCGCCGGCCCGCTTCGTGCGGTCGCCCACCGCCCGGTAGAAGTCCGTCAGCTTCCGCTCGCCCCACTGCTCCGCGATCATCCGGCAGGCCAGCCAGGCGCCTTCGTACGCCCCCGCGAGCTTCGCGGCGTCCCCGCCGAAGCCGAAGTCGGCGTCCTCGGGGAGCGCGCCGGGCAGCTGCCCGCGCTGCACCGCACGCCGCAGTTCGGGGGCGGCCTGCGCCGGGGTGCGCCCCGTGTCGCGGTATCCCACCCAGTCGGCGAAGCCCTCGGAGAGCCACAGCGGGGTGGCGGCGGAGGTCTGCGTGCGGGTCGCGACGTGGGTCGCCTCGTGGGTGAGGACGACCTGCTTGCCGAACGAGCCGAGCACGCCGTACGCCTCGGGGTTGAGGATGATCCGGTCGGCCGGTGCCCGCCCCGAGCCGCCCGTCTCGCCCGTGGTGACCGCCGCGATCCCCCGGTACCCGGAGGGGGGCGCCCCGAGCAGTCCCGCCATGCCGTCCAGGGAGCGGGGCACGAGGACGACGATCCGCTCCGGCCACTTCCCCGGCCAGGCGTCCCGCACCGCGGGCACCGCCCGGTCGGCGAGTTCGCGGTGGGCGCGCAGCTCGGCGGGGCTCTGGCCGATGCCGAGGACGAGGCTGCGCCTGCCGCGTTCGGCCGTCACGCGGCCCTGGTCCCAGAGCTGTTCGCCGGACTTCTTCGCGGGCCGCTCCGCGGTGACGTACCACCGGCCGCCGTCGCGCTTCAGCGACAGCGTGCGTTCGGCGGTGACCGGCGCGCGGTCGTAGCCCTTGACGCGGTAGTGGAGTTCGGCGGTCGCCGTGGCCTCGGCGCCGGTGCGGTCGAGGCGGGTCAGCCGGTACTCCCAGGACTCCAGCGGGACGCCGCTGACGTGTGCGAAGAGGTCCCGTGCGCCCTTCGCGGGCCGCTCGGTCCTGTCGTACGCCTTCTCGTCCCCGTCGAGGACGGCCCGCGCCCGCCGCTCCAGGAGCACGCGGACCTCGCCGGCGGCGGCGTCAGGGACCGGGTCGCGGCCGCAGCCGGCCAGCAGGGCGAGGCAGAGCGCGACGCACAGCGCCACCACCCACGACCCACGCCTGTGACCAGCCACCTTCCCGATCGTACGGTGTGCGGGCGGAAAGCCGTCGGTCAGATCCGCGTCACTCCGGACACCGGCATCATGCCGACGGGGTCGTAGCGGACCGGGGCGCCGGGGTAGGGGGCGTGCACCACCTGGCCGTTGCCCACGTACATCCCGACGTGGCTGGCGTCGGAGCGGTAGGTCACCAGGTCGCCGGGTTGCGCCTCGGACAGGGAGACCTGGCGGCCCGCGTTCCGCTGGGCCTGCGAGGTGCGCGGCAGACCGACCCCGGCCTGGGCGTACGACCACTGCATGAGGCCCGAACAGTCGAAGCCGGAAGGTCCGTTGGCGCCCCACACGTAGGGGCGGCCGAGCGCGGAGCGGGCGGCGGCGATGGCGGCGGCGGCCCGCGAGGAGGACGGGGCGCCCCCGGCCTTCGGCAGCTCGCCGCGCCCGCCGGTGCGCGAGGACCTGTCGTAGGCGGCGCGCTCGTCACTCGTCAGCGAGTTGAGGAGCTGCCTGGCCTCGGCCAGTTTGTGCTCGACCGTGCGCTTGTGGCGGGCGACGAGGGTGCGGCTCTTCTCCAGCTCGGCCAGTTTGCGGCCCGCCTCCGCGCGTTCCTGGGCGAGGCCGCGCTGGGCCCGCTGCAGGTCGGCGAGTTCGCCTGCCTGCCGGGCGCTGAGGCGGTCCAGGACCGAGGCCCTTTCCAGGTAGCCCTCCGGGTCGGAGGAGAGCAGCAGGGCCAGCGAGGGGTCGATGCCTCCGGAGCGGTACTGCGCGCCGGCGAGCGAACCGAGGGCGCCGCGCATCCGGTTGATGCGCTCCTGGCCGCGCGCGACGCTGTCCTTGACCTGCTCGACCTGCGCGCGCAGCTTGTCCGTGCGCTCGTCGGCCTTGTTGTACAGCTCGGTCGCGTGCTCGGCCTGCTCGTACAGCCGGTCCACCTTGGCGCGCGTGTCGGACGGCTTGTCCTGCGGCGCGGCACCTGCGGGTGCGGCGGCGAGGGCCGCCGCGGCGGTGGCCGCTGCCGCTGAAAGGACGGTCACGCGTGTGCTCCGGTCGAGACCGGACTGTGCGGGACGGCGATGGAACCCCACGGGAAGCCGCTCTCCCTTCCGCTGACGAACCCCCGGCTGTCCCGGGGGAATGCGCGCCGACAGTAGTCGTGCGGCCACGGCGGGCCAAAGAGCCGTACGGGTGGGGAAAGGGCGCGGACAGCCCGACGCCCCGCTTCTGACGCAGGTCATCAACGGGGCGTGGGGTCAGCGTGAGTTACCGGAATTCGCCCGTTCGGGCGGTGTGGGCAGCCGTGTCGAGGTCAGGCGACGCGGACGCCGAACTGGAAGTTGCCGAGGTACTCCATCGCCTCGTAGCGCACCACGGCGCCGGGCTTCGGGGCGTGCAGCACCTGGCCGTTGCCGGCGTAGAGGCCGACGTGCGCGAGGTTGTTGAAGAACACCAGGTCGCCGGGCTTGAGCTCGCCGCGGCCGAGCCGCGTGCCGTCGTTCTGCTGGGTGTAGGTGGTCCGCGTGATGGAGACGCCGGCCTGGTTGTACGCCCACTGGGTGAGCCCGGAGCAGTCGAAGGAGTTGGGGCCCGTGCCGCCGGAGACGTACGGCTTGCCGAGCTGGGTGGCGGCGGCGTTCAGGGCGGCGGCGCCGCGGCCGGAGGCGGGGGCCTCGTCGCCGAGGTCCGCGCGCTTGTCGGCGGCGCGGCTGGCGCGCTGCTCCTCCTTGGCGGCCATGGCCGCCTTCTCCTTGGCGCTCAGGGTGTTGAGGAGCTTCTGCGCCTCGCCCAGCTTGCCCTGGACTTCCTTCTTCTTCTTGCCGAGCTCGGTGCGGGTGGCGGCGAGGTCGTCGAGCTTGCCCGCGGCCTCCTTGCGCTGCTGCGCGAGGTCCCGCTGCTTCTTCTGGATCTTCTTGAGCGAGTCGACCTGCTGGCTGCTCAGCTGGTCCAGCGTGGACGCCTTGTCGAGGTAGTTGTCCGGGTCGGAGGAGAGGAAGAGCTGCAGGGAGGGGTCGATGCCACCGGAGCGGTACTGGGCGCTGGCCATCGAACCGAGGCCGTCACGCAGGTCGTTGAGCTCCTCCTGGCCGCGGGCGACCTTGTCCTGGAGGTCGCCGATCTGCTTCTCCAGCTTCTCCTGCTTCTCCTTGGCGCCGTTGTACTTGTCGGTGGCCCGCTCCGCGTCTTCGTAGAGCTTGTCGACCTTGGACTTGACCTCGTCCTTGCTCGGCTTCGGCGCGGCCTGGGCGGCGCCCTGCGAGGTGAGGGCAACGGCAGCGGCGGCGGTTGCGGTGAGCACGGTCACGCGGGTGCGGCTCGGCTGCTTGGGTCGACGGTGGGACGCCACGCGGGCGGCTCCTTCATCCTCCAACCGCCTACCGGGACGCGGCGGGCGGGTACCACCGCCGCCACCCCGGATGGGTGATCAACCGAGCGGGGGTTCGAGGGCTGACCCTAGTGACCTTCTTGTGATCAGTTCAAATCACACCATCAAAAAATCGGTCGCGGGAAACATTCTTTACCGATAACGCACAGCCCGTAATGATCTTCTGACGCTACGTCGCGTGCAGCCGACTCCCAATTCGGGCATAGAGCCCAGGAGTTGCCGAGTGCCCCTTTAGCCCCGCGAAAGCCGCTTCAGGAGCACCGCCGAAGCCACCGGCCGCGCGCCCGCCTTGGCGATCCCGTCGGCCACCTCGCGGTCGGTCGAGACGACGACCACGGGCCGGCCGGGAGGCTCCGCGCGCACCAGCTGACGGATCAACTCGTCCGCGGTGACACCGGGCTTGGAGAACAGCACCCGCACCCCGCGCGGCGGCGCGAGCAGCACGGGCGCCGCCAGCTCCGCGCCGTCGAAGACACAGGTGACCTCGGCGCCCGACTGCAGCGCCAGCTGCGAGAGCGAACCGAGCAGGCGCAGCCGCTGCTTGTCCAGCGGCATGGTCGGATAACCGGTCTTGGTGACGTTGTAGCCGTCGACGACCAGGTGGGCCTGCGGCAGGGCGAGCAGCTGGTCGAGAATGGCCGGGTCGTTCTCGGAGAGCGCGCGGGCGGCGATGTCCTTGGGCGACATCCGCCCCGGCTCGACGGCGTCCACGGTCTCCGCGGGCCGCACGGAGACGGGCGGCAGCGCCAGCTCGCGCCGCAGCCCCTGGGCCGCGTCAAGGACCGTGTCGAGCAGCAGCCGCAGCCGCATGTCCTCGACGCTGCGCCCCTCGCGCGCCGCCCGGCGGCTGGCCTCCAGGGCGGCCTCCGTCTCGGTGAGCCGCGCCTTGAGCCGCCGCGTCTCGCTCTCGGCGGCGGACAGCTGCGCCTGGCCCTCCGCGCGCACGGCCTCGACCTCGGCGGCGGCCTTGCGCAGCGCGGCCTCGCCGCGCTTGACGTCGCTGAGCGCCCCGCGCAGCTTGCGGTGCATCGATTCGGCTTCCTTGCGCGCCGCTTCGAGCTCCGCGCGCAGCCGCTCGGTCTCCGCTCTGGTCTGGCCGCGGGCGGCGGCGAGCTCCTCGCGCAGCCGCTCCAGCTCGGCGCGCGTCTCGTCGTCGACGCGCTCGGCGTCGGCGCGCTGGGCCTCCTCGCCCGCGGCGGTGACCAGCTTCACCCATCCCGCGGGGCGCAGCACGTAGGCCGCGGCCGCCACGTCCAGGGGGTCGGCGGCGGGGGGCGGCGAGCCCGCGTCCAGGGCGCCCGCGAGCTCGGGCTGGACCTCTCTGAGGCGTTCGCCGATGCGCTGCCGGAAGAGCGTGTCGTTCTCCAGTGCGGCCGCCATGGCGTTGGCCGCGAACTTCGCGCGCCGGGTGGGCGTGAAGCGCGCGTACTGCCGCAGCTGGGCGGGCAATTCGGCGAGGGTGAGGCCGCCGAAGCCGTCCGAGACGAGCCGGACGACCCGCCTGCGCACCCCGTCGGGCAGCGGGCGGTCGAGCACCTCAGCGGTGCCGTCGTCCGGCTCCCCGCCTGCGCTCTCCACCATCCGTCACCCCACTAGCTGTGCGGGCCCCGCTCCCTCAGGAGCCGGTGCCCGGCCTGTCCACGAGTTCCACCTGATCCACCGCGTTGCACCAGCGGCAGCGCACCGACTCGATGCTCTCACTGACCACCTCGCGTTCCTCGACGTTCGCCTCTCCGGCCAGGTCGAGATGCACATACTCGACGACCTTGGAGGTGCGGGTCACGTCGAAACGCGTGAGGTTGCCGCACAGCGTGCAGCGCCACCGGGTGGTGGCGGTCGGCAGGGGAACCGTCATCGTGGCTGCTTTCCTCGGTTTCCATGGTGCGTATTGCCCGTAACCCTAAGGCCTGTAAGGGTCACCTCGCGGCGGCGAGGCGGTCTGTACGGTTTCCTGGCATTACGTCATGCTCTGTCCATGATCCAGGCATGGGGTACGAAGGCGGGCCGGCTGCTCACCGGAGGGTCCGCCCCGGTGACGTACGGACTGATCGCCGTCTGCTGCGCGGTCTTCGTCGTCTCCCCGGTGTCCGGGTTCAACCCGGGCTACGGCACCGGCGACCAGTTGCTCGGCGCGCAGCAGGTCTACTTCGAGCGGTGGGGCGTGGTCCCCGTCGAACTGTTCAGCGGCGCCCCGCGCGCCGCCCTCGGACCGTTCACCGCCCTGTTCGTGCACGGCACCTGGCTCCATCTGCTCGGGAACATGCTGTTCCTGTACGTGTTCGGGGCCATGGTCGAGGAACGCATGGGGCACCTCCTGTACGCGCTCTTCTACGTCTGCTGCGGATACCTCGCCCTGCTCGCGTACGCGGCCGCGCACGCGGGCTCCGACCAGACGCTCGTGGGGGCCTCGGGGGCGATCTCCGCCGTCCTCGGCGCTTTCCTGTATCTCTTCCCTCGGGCGCGTGTCACCAGCCTCTTCCCGTTCCTCTTCTTCCTGCCGCTGCGCTTCCCGGCGTGGGTGGTGCTGCCGTTCTGGGTGGCACTGCAGTGGCTTGCGGCGGGGCAGGGCGGGAAGGGCACGGGGGTCGCCTATCTGGCGCACCTGGTGGGCTTCTCGCTCGGGTTCGTCTTCGCGTGGGGGTGGAGTGTGCGGAGGGCTAGAGTGCAGGGACAAGGCAGCGCACCGGCCACCGAGGGAGACAGCCAGCCGTGATCACCGCGATCGTGCTCATCAAGACCAGCGTGGACCGGATTCCGGAGATCGCCGAGTCGATCGCCGCGCTCGACTCCGTGAGCGAGGTCTTCTCCGTGACCGGTACGTACGACCTGATCGCGATGGTGCGGGTGCCGCGCCACGACGACCTGGCCGACGTCATCCCCGGCCGGATCAGCAAGATCCCCGGTGTCGAGGCGACCGACACGCACGTGGCGTTCCGCACGTACTCGCAGCACGACCTGGAAGCCGCCTTCGCGATCGGCCTCGACTCCTAGACGCTCCATGAGGGTTTCTTCATCCGCGCCTCATTTGGGCGCTGCGGTACGTCGGCCAGCCTCGCAGTCATGGTCTTCTCCCACCGCATGGCCGCCCTGGCCGCCGTCGTCGCGATCCCGCTCGGCATCGCCGCGACCAGCTACGTCCTGACGGACAACCCCGAGCAGCCCAAGGCCCCGCCCAAGGTGGAGCTGCAGAGCGACTCGCCGTCCTCGGCGCCGGCCTCTCCCCGGCCCACCCCGAGCGACGAGAAGGTCTCCCCGCCCCCGGTGACCGAGCACACCGGCGACAGGCCCGGCGGGACTCCCTCGAACGACCACAGGGGCAACGACGACACCGCCAACAGCGACGACACGGGCAGCAGCGACGACTCCGACGACGACGGCCGGGGCGACCACGACGACGACGGCGCCGGTGACGACGGCTGAGCCCCGGCGTCACTGGATAACGGCTCGTGTCCGCATCCTGCTGTGGCTGCTCGTCGTGATGACCGTCGCGCTCACCGCGGTGGCGGCCACCACCCGCTCGGTCCTGCTCCGCGACGTCGACCACCGCATCGACCGGCTCCTCGCCCAGGAGACCGCCGAGTTCACCAACCTCGCGCGCGAGGGCGTCGACCCGCACACCGGCGAGCGGTTCACCGCCCCCGACCCGCTCCTGCGGCTCTTCCTGTCCCGGCAGTACGCCGACCCCGACGAGGAGCTCCTCGGTCTGGTCGGCCGCACCGGGCGGACGCCCGCCAAGAAGGAGCAGGCCCGCGAACCGCGGATCGACCACCCGCTGGCCGAGGACCCCGCCGCGCTGCGGGCCGTCTTCGACTCGCCCGACGCCACCGGCACGCTCCACCGCGACCGGGGCGAGGTCCGCTGGGCGAAGGTGGAGATCAAGGCGAGCGGCGGCCACCCGGCCGCGGCGTTCGTCGTGGCCTTCCACCCGGCGCGCGAACAGGCCAAGGCGGGCGACGTGTTCGCCATGCTGCTCGCCATCTCCGGCGTGGCGCTCCTGATGACGACGGGCATCGGCTGGGCGGTCGCGGGCCGGATCCTCAAACCGGTGCGGCTGGTGCGCACGACCGCGGCTCAGCTCACCGAGCAGGATCTGACCAAGCGCATCCCGGTCCAGGGCCGGGACGACATCGCGGCCCTCGCCGAGACGTTCAACGGCATGCTGGACCGGCTCGAGAGGGCCTTCGCCGCCCAGCGCGAGTTCGTCGACGACGCGGGCCACGAGCTGCGCACCCCCATCACCATCGTCCGCGGCCACCTGGAGCTGATGGGCGACGGGCCCGGGGAGCGCGAGGAGACCGTCCGCATCGTGACGGAGGAGCTGGACCGGATGAGCCGCATCGTCGAGGACCTGCTGCTGCTCGCCAAGGCCGAGCGCCCCGACTTCGTCACCCCGGAGCCGGTGCAGCTGGCCGAGCTGACGGCGGACGTCTTCGTCAAGGCACGGGCGATCGGCGACCGCGACTGGCGCCTCGCCGAGGTCGCCGACACCGAGACCTGTCTCGACCCCCAGCGCATCACCCAGGCGATGGTGCAGCTGGCACAGAACGCCGTCCAGCACACCGCCACGGGGCAGCGCATCGGCATCGGCTCGCGGCTGTGCGCGGGCCGCATCGAGCTGTACGTCGCCGACAGCGGCCCCGGCGTGCAGGCGCAGGACGCCGAGGTGATCTTCGAACGGTTCCGGCGCGGCACCGCGCGGCGCGGCTCCCGCGCCACGGGGGCGGGCCTCGGCCTCGCCATCGTGAAGGCCATCGCCGAGGGCCACGGAGGGCGCGTCGAGCTGCGCCCCACGGACGGCGGCGGCGCCACCTTCGTACTCGTACTCCCGCAGGGACAGCCGGAAGGGGCGGAGCGGCAGTGAACCGCATACTGATCGTCGAGGACGAGGAGCGCATCGCCTCCTTCGTCGAGAAGGGCCTGCGCGCCAACGGCTTCACGACCACCGTGGTCGGCGACGGCGAGAGTGCCTACGACTACGCCGTGACCGGCGGCTTCGACCTGATCGTCCTGGACATCGGCCTGCCGGGACAGGACGGCTTCACGGTCCTGCGCCGGCTGCGCGAGGCCCGCGTGACCACACCCGTCATCGTGCTGACCGCGCGGGACTCGGTGCGGGACACGGTGGCGGGTCTGGAGGGCGGCGCCGACGACTGGATGACCAAGCCGTTCCGCTTCGAGGAGCTGCTCGCCCGGGTGCGGCTGCGGCTGCGCACGGCGGCCGGGGCGCCCGAGGTGACGGTGCTGCGCAGCGGGGAGCTCACGCTGGATCTGCGGACCCGCAGGGCGCGTTCGGCCGAGCGCACGGTGGATCTGACGGCACGTGAGTTCGTCCTTCTGGAGCTCTTCCTGCGCCATCCCGGGCAGGTGCTCTCCCGCGAGCAGATCCTCTCCCACGTGTGGGGTTACGACTTCGACCCGGGCTCGAACATCGTGGACGTCTACGTCCGCGCGCTGCGCAAGAAGCTGGGCTCGGAGCGGGTCGAGACGGTGCGCGGGATGGGGTACCGGCTGCCGGAGTGAGCCGCGCGCGCCGACCCACCGACCCGCGCGCCGGCTCGGTGAAACTCCTTTCATCTACGCCTCATTGAGGGCTCACGGCGCCGCACCACGCTGAACGCGTGACCTTGAACCTGCGGCAGGCCGTGACCCTCTGCGCGGCGCTCAGCGTCTGCGCCCTCCTCGCGGTCCCCGGGAACTTCCCGGGGCTCGGCGCAGACGCCCGCCTGACCCTCGCCGTCTTCGCCCTCGCGACGTGCGCCTGGATCGGCACGCCGATCGACGACACGTACATCGCGCTCGGCGCGGGTCTCGCGCTCACCGCGACCGGCGTGATCAGCAGCGACACCCTGTTCGGCACCCTCGGCGACGAGACGGTGTGGCTATTGATCTGCGCCTTCGTGCTGGCGGCGGCCGTGGCCCGCAGCGGGCTCGCCGGGCGGGCCGCGGCCTTTCTGGTCAGCGGGGCGCGCAGCGTACGGCAGTTGACGCATCTGACGACCGCGGCGCTGGTCGTGACCGCCTTCGCGGTGCCGGCGACGTCGGGGCGCGCCGCGCTCGCGCTGCCCGTCTTCCTCGCGCTCGCCAAGGTCCTCGCCGACCGGAAGCGACTGGTCGTGATGCTCGCGCTGCTCTTTCCGACTGTCATCCTTCTCTCCGCGGTCGCGACTCTGATCGGCGCGGGAGCACATCTGATCACCGTGTCGGTGCTGTGGGAGGCGACCGGCGAGCGGATCGGCTTCACGCAGTGGCTGCTGCTCGGCCTGCCGCTCGCCATGACGTCATCCCATCTGGC
This sequence comes from Streptomyces sp. NPDC039462, assembly GCF_055639375.1. NCBI lineage: Bacteria > Bacillati > Actinomycetota > Actinomycetes > Kitasatosporales > Streptomycetaceae > Streptomyces > Streptomyces sp. NPDC039462. The sequence continues at coordinate 121,369 of NZ_JBVKAO010000006.1, read as the reverse complement.
GGCGGAGGCCGTCCTGTTGACGACCACCCGGCGCGCCGACCGCCGCGGCCCGGTCCACATCACCCTCGACCAGCTCCAGGCCCATAGCGAACAGCCCGTCACCGGCCCCTGGGAGGCTGCCGAGACGCGCTGCGCCCTGCTGCTCGCCACCGTCGTCGTCCTGTGGTGCAGCGAACCGCTGCACCAGGTGCCGCCCGCCGTCGTCGCGCTGATCGGCGCGGTCGTGGCCTCCTCGCCCGCGCTCGGCACGGTCGGCCTCAAGGACGCCCTCAAGACGGTGCCCTGGTCGCTGCTCCTCTTCATGGCGGCGACGATGGCGATGGGCGTCGCGCTCGCCGACTCGGGGGCGGCGAGGTGGCTGGTGGCCGGGCTGCCCCTGGACCTGTCCCCGTGGCTCTTCCTCACCGTGGTGGTCGCGGTCAGCACGGCCGCCCACCTGGTCCTGCAGTCCCGCTCGGCGCGCTCCTCGGTCCTCGTCCCGCTGGTCGTCGCGGCGGCCGTCGGCACCGGCGTCAACCCGGTCGCGGCCGCGCTCGCCTCCACGGCCGCGGCGGGCTTCTGCCACACGCTGCCCGCCTCCGCGAAACCCGTCACCCTCTTCGCCGAGCTCCCGGACACCCCCACCTACACCCCGCGCGACCTGCTGCGCCTCTCCGCGGTCCTCGCCCCGCTGACCGCCGCGCTCGTCCTGCTCTTCGCCGTGACGCTCTGGCCGCTGCTCGGCGTCCCCGTCCGCTGAACCCGCCCTTGAATCCCCCTGGAGACCGTCATGCTGACCCGTTTCGCCATCGCCCCCAGCGGCTTCAAGGAGTCCCTGTCCGCGAGCTCCGCGGCCGAGGCCATCGCCGCCGGTGTACGCCGTGTCGTCCCGCACGCGGAGACCGATCTGATCCCGCTGGTGGACGGCGGCGAGGGCACCGCCCGCGCGCTGGCCGCCGCGGGCGGCGGGCGGCTCGTCGCCCTGCCCGCGACCGGTCCCGTCGGCCAGCGGATCGGCACGCACTTCGCCCTGCTGCCCGACGGCACGGCGGTCGTCGAGATGGCGGCCGTGGCGGGGCTCTCGCTGGTCCCCCGCGACCTGCGGGACCCGGGCGCCACCACGACGTACGGCGTGGGCGAGCTGATCCGCGCCGCGCTCGACGCGGGTGCCCGCCGCATCCTGGTCGGCTGCGGCGACTCGGGCACGTCGGACGGCGGCGCGGGCGCCCTGCAAGCCCTCGGCGCCCGGCTCCTCGACGCCGACGGCTGGGAACTGCCGCACGGCGGGCGGGAGTTGACGCGGCTGAGCCGCATCGACCCGGGCGGCCTCGACCCGCGCCTCGCGGCCACCGAGATCCGTGTCGCCTGCAACCCCTTCAACGTCCTGTGCGGCGAGCGCGGCGTCGCCCGCGTCTTCGGCCCCCAGAAGGGCGCGACACCCCAGCAGGTCGAGCAGCTCGCGGCCGCCCTTGAGCACTGGGCGCACCTCCTCACGCGGGACCTGCCCGTGCGCACCGACCTCTTCGAGGGACCCGGCACGGGCGCGTCGGGCGGCCTCGGCGCCGGGCTCGCCGCACTCGGCGCCGCGCTGCTCCCCCGCTTCGACGTGCTGCTCGAACGGCTCGACCTCGACGAGCGGCTGGCCCGCGCCGACCTGGTCATCACCGCGGAGGGCGCCCTCGACCACCAGACCCCGCGCGGCAAGGTCCCCGCCGAGGTGGCCCGCCGCGCGAAGCGGTCCGGGCGCCCGGTCCTGGTCCTCGCGGGCACGATCGGGGACGGCGCGCACACCGTCCGCGCGCTGGGCGTGGACGCGTACAGCGCGATCCTGCCCGCTCCGGTCTCGCTGACGGAGGCGCTCGGCCGGGGCGGCGAGTTCCTCACCGACGCGACGGAGCGGGCCCTGCGGATGATCCAGCTCGGCTCACGGCTGCCCGGGGGCCGGCTGCCCGCGGGTCAGGCGGCGGCGCTGGTGTCCGGCACGCAACGCCCGTCCTCGGTGCGGTAGTTCCACCGCGCGCCGTCCGACACCAGCTCCTTGACGGCGCGCACGAAACGCTCGATGTGCTCGTCGGGGGTGCCCGCGCCGAAGCTCACGCGGATGGCGTTCAGCGACTTCTCGCCGGGCGCGGCCTCGGGGGCGCCGCACGCGCCGGGCTCGTCGGGCTCGCTGCCGAGCAGGGTGCGCACCAGCGGGTGGGCACAGAACAGGCCGTCCCGTACGCCGATGCCGTACTCGGCGGAGAGCGCGGCGGCGAAGTGCGAGCTGTTCCAGCCGTCCACGACGAAGGAGATGACGCCCACGCGCGGCGCGTCGTCCCCGAAGAGCGAGAGCACCCGCACGGCGGGCACCTCGGCGAGCCCCTCGCGCACCTTCGCGATCAGGTACTGCTCGCGGGCGACGAGCTGGTCGAAGCGCGCCTCGGTGAGCGTCTTGCAGGCGGCGGCGATGGAGTAGACGCCGATGACGTTCGGCGAACCGGCCTCGTGGCGGGCCGCGCTCTCGTGCCACTCCACGTCCACGCCGCCGTCCGTACGCCGTGCGACCTTGCGCGAGGCGCCGCCGCCCGCGAGGTACGGCTCTGCCGCCCGCAGCCAGTCGGAGCGGCCCGCGAGGACGCCCGAGCCGAACGGCGCGTACAGCTTGTGTCCGGAGAAGGCGACCCAGTCGACGTCCAACTCGCCGATGGAGACGGGGTGGTGGGGCGCGAGCTGCGCCGCGTCGAGGACGATCCGGGCGCCGTGCGCGTGCGCGGCGGCGGCCAGCTCCCGCACAGGCCACAGCTCGCCGGTGACGTTGGAGGCGCCGGTCACGCACACCAGCGCCGGGCCGTAGGGGTCGCGGTCGGCGAGGGCCCGCTCCAGGGTCTGGACGGCCTCGTCGGGGGTGCGCGGCGCGTTCAGGTAGGTCACCCGGGCGTCCCGCCACGGCAGGAGCGAGGCGTGGTGCTCGGTCTCGAAGACGAAGACCTGGCAGCCGGCGGGCAGGGCGGCGGCGAGCAGGTTCAGCGAGTCGGTGGTGGAGCGGGTGAAGACGACCTGGTCGTCCTCGCGGCAGCCGAGGAACTCGGCGACGACGGTCCGGCTGTTCTCGAACAGGTCGGTGGAGAGCTGCGACAGGTACCCGGCGCCGCGGTGCACGCTGCCGTAGTACGGCGCGTACGCGGCCACGTCGTCCCACACCCGCTGCAGCGCCGGCGCGCTCGCCGCGTAGTCGAGCGCGGCGTAGCTCACCTCGCCGCCGGTGACCAGCGGAACGGTGACGTCCCGGCCGAGGACCGGCAGCGGGGCACAGACGGCGGCGTCGACGGCAACGGCGGAAACAGACATGGCGAACTCCCGTGAGAAGCAGGCGAGATCACTGCGCCGGACGTCGGTCGACGGCGCAGGAGAAAGGTGAAAAAGGGTGTGCGGAGGCGGGGCGTAGAAGCCCTGTCACATTCGCTGGCTCACGAGACTGCTCCCTTGAGGACCAGGACCCCAGGGTTGCGAGGGGTCCGCGCTTGCCATACGCCTTGCTGCGTACGACCTGGTCTTCACCCGGGGCACCCCGCCACGGACGGAGGGTTGCCGGACAGCGGGCCGGGGCCGTAGTCGCTGTCACTCATGACCTGTGCAGCATCCTGCCACACGATCTTCGACGCGCAAGGCGCAGTCCAGAATCCGGACTGCGCCCTGCGTCACATCACCACCGCCCGAGGGCGGCTCTCAGCGGTTGCTCGCTGCCACCCAGCGCTCCAGGGCCTTCTTCGCGGCGCCCGAGTCGATGGCCTGCGCCGCCCGGGCGATGCCGGCCCGGATCTGCTCGGCCAGCGGCTCGTCGGTGGGCGTCAGGGCGGCCAGCGCCGCCGCCGAGTTGAGCAGCACCGCGTCCCGCACCGGTCCGCTCTCCCCGTCGAGCAGCCGCAGCGCCACTTCCGCGTTGTACGAGGCGTCGGCGCCCCGCAGCGCCTCGACGGGCACCAGGTCGAGCCCGACGTCCCGGGGATCGAAGGCCTCCTCGCGCACGGCGCCGTCCCGCACCACCCAGACCCGGGAGGTGGACGTCGTCGTCAGCTCGTCGAGCCCGTCGTCACCGCGGAAGACGAGGGACGAGTGCCCCCGCTCGGCGAAGACGCCCGCCACGATGGGGGCCATCCGGGGGTCGGCGACCCCGACGGCCTGGGCGCGCACCTTGGCCGGGTTGGTGAGCGGGCCGAGGAGGTTGAAGACGGTCCGGATGCCCAGCTGGCTGCGGGCGGCACCGGCGTGGCGCAGCGCCGGGTGGAACTTCACGGCGAAGCAGAACGTGATGCCAGCCTCCTCGGCGACCTCGACCACCCGCTGCGGGGTGAGGTCGAGGTTGACGCCGAGCTTCTCCAGCACGTCGGAGGCGCCGGACGCGCTGGAGGCGGCCCGGTTGCCGTGCTTGACGACCTTCGCGCCGGCTCCGGCGACGACGATCGCGGACATGGTCGAGATGTTGACGGTCTTGGCGCCGTCGCCGCCCGTGCCCACGATGTCGACGCTCGGGCCCGGCACGTCGATGACGTTGGCGTGCGCGTACATGGCGCGTACCAGACCGGAGATCTCCTCGACGGTCTCGCCCTTGGCCCGCAGCGCGACCACGAAGCCCGCGATCTGCGCGTCGGTGGCCTCGCCGCGCATGATGCGGTCCATGGCCCAGGCCGTGTCGTCGGCGCTCTGGTCACGGCCCGCCAGCAGGCCGTTCAGTACGTCGGGCCAGGAACGGTCCGCCGCGGTGTCGCCTCCTGCGGGGGTCACAGCGTTCATGGCCGCTCCTGGTTTTCGTCTGTGTGTGTACTTGGGGTGAGTCCCACCCTATCCAGCCCCGGGGACGGCAAAGAGCCCCGTCCATTGCCTGGACGGGGCTCTTACCGTGGCGACCTTGGGAGGTCAGAGCTTCAGAGCTCCAGATGATCAGTGGTGGCCGTGGCCGCTCGTGATCTCCTTGTACTCGTCGGCGGTGGGCTTGGGGATCTGACCCTCTTCCCCGAAGTAGCCCTTGGAGAGCTTGGCCCGCAGCTTCTGCGAACCGGACAGCTTGCGCTTGACGCCGTTCTCGTCGACCGCAGGGCCGAGCTCGACCGGCTTGTACTGCTCGTGCGCGGTGAGCGTGTGCAGCTGCTCCTTGCTGAGCGGCTCGTGGACCTCGATGAACTCACCGTGCGGCAGCCGCTTGATGATGCCCGACTCGCGGCCGTGCAGCACCTTGTCCCGGTCGCGCCGCTGCAGACCCAGGCAGATCCGCTTGGTCACGATGAAGGCGATGACCGGTCCGACGAAGAAGGCGATCCGGACGAACCAGGTGATCGCGTTCAGCGACAGGTGGAAGTGCGTGGCCCACAGGTCGTTGCCACCACCGACCAGCATGACCATGTACGCCGTGATCCACGCGACACCGAAGGCCGTGCGGGTCGGGGCGTTGCGCGGGCGGTCCAGGATGTGGTGCTCGCGCTTGTCGCCGGTGACCCAGGACTCGATGAACGGGTAGACGGCGATGGCCACGAGGACCAGCGGGAAGACGATGACCAGCGGGATGAACACACCCAGGACGAGCGTGTGACCCCAGAGGTTGATCTCCCAGCCCGGCATCACACGGATCAGACCCTCGGCGAAGCCCATGTACCAGTCGGGCTGGGCGCCGGTGGACACCTGGTCCGGGCGGTACGGGCCGATGGCCCAGATCGGGTTGATCGAGGCGATCGCCGCGATGACCGCGATGACACCGAAGACCAGGAAGAAGAAGCCTCCGGCCTTGGCCATGTAGACGGGCAGCAGCGGCATGCCGACGACGTTCTTGTTGCTCTTGCCGGGGCCCGCGAACTGCGTGTGCTTGTGGTAGAAGACCAGGATCAGGTGCGCCACCACGAGGCCGAGCATGATGCCCGGCAGCAGCAGGATGTGGACCGAGTAGAACCGGGCCACGAAGTCGCCGCCGGGGAACTCGCCGCCGAACAGGAACATCGACAGGTACGTGCCGACGATCGGCACCGACAGGATGGCGCCCTGCATGAAGCGGACACCGGTGCCGGAGAGCAGGTCGTCCGGGAGCGAGTAACCGGTGAAACCGGTGAACATGCCGAGGACGAACAGCAGGAAGCCGAAGAGCCAGTTGACCTCACGCGGCTTGCGGAACGCACCCGTGAAGAACACGCGCATCATGTGCACGAACATGCCGGCGAGGAAGATCAGCGCCGCCCAGTGGTGGATCTGCCGGATCAGCAGACCACCGCGCACATCGAAGGAGATGTGCATGGTCGAGTTGAACGCCTCCGACATCAACTGTCCCTGCATCGGGATGTAGCTGCCGTGGTACTCCACCTCGTTCATCGACGGGTGGAAGAACAGCGTCAGGTACACACCCGTGAGGATGATGATGATGAAGCTGTACAGGCAGATCTCGCCGAGCATGAAGGACCAGTGGTCCGGAAAGATCTTGCGCATGTTGGCCTTGGCGAGGGAGTAGATCCCCAGCCGGCCGTCGGCCCAGTCGGCGACGCGCTCGCCGGCGGGCGCTTGCTTGCGCTGTTCGTTGGAGGAAGTGGTGGTGGTGCTCATCCGCGCTCCCAGAAGGCAGGACCGACGGGCTCTTCGAAGTCGCCGAGCGCCTCGAGGTAGCCCTTTTCGTTCACGCCGATGCGCAGCTGCGGCAGGGCGTGACCAGCCGGGCCGAAGATGACTCGGGCACCGTCGGAGAGATCGAAGGTGGACTGGTGGCACGGGCAGAGGACGTGGTGCGTCTGCTGCTCGTACAGGGAGATCGGGCAGCCCACGTGGGTGCAGATCTTGGAGTACGCCACGATGCCTTCGTGCGACCACTCCAGCTCGCGCTTGTCCTTGATGTTCTCCGGCTGAATCCGGACGATCATCAGGGCGGCCTTGGCGATCTGGGTCTGGAAGTCGTGGTCGTGCTCCGACATGCCCTCGGGCATGGCGAAGGTCAGCGACCCGACCTGCACGTCCGCGGGACGCAGCGGCTCGTGGGTGTTCATGTTCACGAGCATCTTGCCCTTGGCCCACTTGGTGTGCCGGAGCTTGTCCTCGGGCAGCGGCCCGAGGTCACGCAGCAGGACGACACCGGAGAGCGGGACCAGGGCCAGCGCGCCGAACATCGTGTTGCGGATCAGCTTGCGCCGACCGAAACCCGACTCCTCGGCGCCCTGCTTGAAGTCCGCCATGACCTTGGCACGGACCTCGGGCTCCGCCGCGATCGCGTGCCGCTCGTCGGTCATCTCGACGTCGGACATCAGGGTGCGGGCCCAGTGGACCGCGCCCGCGCCGATGCAGAACAGCGCCACGCCGAGGGTCGTGCCCAGGGCGAAGTTGAGGCCGCTGATGTGCCCGATCGGCCAGATGAAGACGCTCTTGTCGGCCGGGATCGCCACGTACGAGGCGATGAAGCCGACGGTCGCGATCATCGACAGCGTGAACAGGAACGCCACGACGCGCTCGGAACGCCGGGCGGCCCGCTCGTCGATGTCCTGGACGCGGTGCTCGTGGGGCGGCAGCCCCGGGTCGGCGAACGGGTTGTCCTCCGCGGTCGCCACCGAGCCGTGCTCGGTCTCCTGCTTGCTGGGCAGGTTCTCTTCTGGAATCTCTTGGCTACTCATGACTTCTTGGCCTTTGCGGTCCGAGCGGCGACCCACACGGCGACCGCGATCAGCGAGCCGAGACCGAAGATCCAGCCGAAGAGGCCTTCACTGACCGGACCCAGACCGCCCAGCTTGAGACCGCCAGGGCTCTCGGTCTTCTCGCCGTTGACCGCGTCGAGGTACGCGATGATGTCCTTCTTGCTCTTCTCCGGCATCGTGGTGTCGGGGAAGGACGGCATGTTCTGCGGGCCGGTCTGCATGGCCTCGTAGATGTGCTTCGGGGAGACACCTTCGAGCGACGGCGCGAACTTGCCGTGCGTCAGCGCGCCACCTTCACCGGTGAAGTTGTGGCACTGGGCACAGTTCGTGCGGAACAGCTCACCGCCCTTGGCGATGTCGGCTCCGTCCGGGCTGTACTGCTTCTCGGTCGGAACCGAGGGACCGGCACCCAGCGACGAGATGTACGCCGCCAGCTGGTCGATCTGGGCCTGGTTGTAGATGACCTTCTTCTTGGGCGCCTGGGCACCCGGCTGCTGGAGCGGCATACGGCCGGTGCCGACCTGGAAGTCGACAGCGGCGGCGCCGACGCCCACCAGGCTCGGACCGTCGGAGGAGCCCTGACCGCCGGTTCCGTGGCAGCTGGAGCAGCCCACGGCGTAGAGCTTCTTGCCCTCGTCGATGGCGAGGGACTGGGCGGTGTCATCGGCCTGCGCCTTGTCCGCCGGCGCGAACGCGGCGTACAGCCCCCCGGTGGCCGCCAGCGCGAGGAGTAGGACGACGACCGCCGCCAGCGGATGGCGTCGTCGTGCGGAGAGCTTTTTCACGGATTACCCCGGTGTCAGGATCTTCTGCGTCGATGCTTCTGGAATGTTTCGAATGCGTCGCGTGAGCGACCTGCCGCTTACTTGATCATGTAGATCGTGGCGAAGAGGCCGATCCAGACCACATCGACGAAGTGCCAGTAGTAGGACACGACGATGGCTGCGGTCGCCTGCTCGTGGGTGAACCTCCTGGCCGCATAGGTGCGACCGAGGACCAGCAGGAAGGCGATCAGGCCGCCTGTCACGTGCAGTCCGTGGAAGCCGGTGGTCAGGTAGAAGACCGAGCCGTACGGGTCCGACGAGAGCGAGAGGCCCTCGTGCTTGACCAGCTCGGTGTATTCGTACACCTGACCGCCGATGAAGATCGCACCCATGATGAAGGTGACGATGAACCACATCCGGAGCTTCTTCACGTCACCGCGTTCAGCTGCGAACACGCCGAGCTGACACGTGAGAGAGGAGAGCACCAGGATGGTGGTGTTCGTCGCCGAGAACGGGAAGTTCAGGGCCGAAGCCATTTCCTTCCAGTGATCAGGACCTGTCACCGATCGCAGGGTGAAGTACATCGCGAAGAGGGCCGCGAAGAACATCAGCTCGGAACTCAACCAGATGATGGTTCCGACGCTGGTGAGGTTCGGTCGATTGACCGGCGGGTGCGCGTGCCCGGTATCTACTGTCGTTGCTGTCGCCACGACCGACATTATGTCGGTCGCTTATCCCGCCCTCACCCCGGGGGGTGCCGTTCGGAGTGTCTGCGGTCTGTGTCCTGCCCGGATGGCCCATCGGAGGCCTCCGCGAACCGGTGTTGACGGGGTGTCGGGAGGAGTAGCATCCGCCCATCGGTTCCCGAGTATCGGAGGAACAATGCAGCCGACCGCCACGGTGCTGGTCTACAGCGACAACGCGAGCACCCGCGAGCAAGTCCGGTTGGCCACCGGCCGCAGGCCGGCCGCCGACGTTCCCCAGGTCCAGTTCATCGAGTGCGCGACGCCGCACGCGGTCATCAAGGAGCTCGACCGGGGCGGCATCGACGTCTGCGTGCTGGACGGCGAGTCGGCGCCCGGCGGCATGGGGGTCTGCCGCCAGATCAAGGACGAGGTGTTCCAGTCGCCGCCCGTGCTGCTGCTCATCGGGCGCCCGCAGGACGCCTGGCTGGCCACCTGGAGCCGGGCGGAGGCCGCGGTGACCCTGCCGATCGACCCGGTGGAGTTCGCACAGGCCCTGGCCGCCCTGCTGCGCACCAGGACGGCTGTCGAGGCCTGAGGGCCACTGATCTCCGCGAGAGGGGCCCGCGCCACGGCGCGGGCCCCTCTCGTGCGCCTCTGACGGGCTCTCTGCCGGGCCGCTAGACCCGCGGCCGCAGCCTGGCCGCGTCGACCGCCGCGGGGCCGTTCTTGGCCCCGGTGAGCAGCGCGCTGCCCTCGCGCCACTTCTTCCAGGCCATGTTCCAGTCGCCGAGGCCGTTGCCGAAGGTCGGCATGTCCTCGCCGTTGCTGTTGATGACCGTCACGAGGTCGCCCTGCCGGACGGTCTCGTAGAACCAGGCGGCGTTCCCCGTGCTCATGCCGGTGCAGCCGTGGCTGGTGTTCGCGGCCCCCTGCGAACCCACCGACCAGGGCGCCGCGTGCACGTACTCGCCGGAGTCGGTCACGCGTGTCGCGTAGTAGACCATCTTGTCGTAGAAGTCCGACGCGCCGATGCTGGCACTGGTCATGCGTACGGAGTACTCCTTGCCCAGCACCACCTTGACGCCGTTGCGGGTGGAGTAGCCGGGCTTTCCGGTGGTCACCGGGATGGAGTTGATCTGCTCGCCGTTGCGGTAGACCGTCATCCAGTGCGAGGAGGCGTCCGTGACGGCCTCGATCCGGTCGCCGATGGTCAGCTTGAGCGGCTTGGCCTCGCCGCCCCAGAGCTTGTCCTTGACCTTGAGGCCCTCGAGGTTGCTGGAGACGTAGACGGTCGCGCCCGTGGGCCAGTACTCCTTCGGGCGGTAGTGCAGCGTCTCGCTGTCCACCCAGTGCCAGGCGCCCTCCGTGGCGGGCACCGAGCGGACCTTCAGGGCGCGTTCGACTATGGCCCTGGCCTCCTTGTCCTTCACCGGGGCGCTGAGGGCGGCCGTGATCGGCTGGCCGACGCCGTACTTGCCGGACTCGGGGCCGAAGGTGACCTTCAGCCGTTTCTTCTTGTCGGGCGTGTCGGTGTCGAAGGTCAGGACCTTGCGGCCCGGCGACCCCTCGTCGTCCTCGGTGCTCACCCGCACGGTGTAGTGGGCCCCTGCCGCCAGGGGGGTGGTGCTGTGCCACCGGGCGCCGTCCGCCGAGAGTTCACCCGCCACGTACCGCCCCATGGCGTCGGTGGCCGTCACATCGGTGATGCGCCCGTCCTCGCCCTGGGCGGTGACCTCCAAGGGCTTGTCCGGGTCCGCCTTCTGACTGCCCACCGGGCCGTTGAAGGCGATCTGGCCGGCCGCGTCGTACGGCTTCGCCGAGAGCGGGTGGCCGTCGGAGCTGCCGCACGCCGTGGCCCCCGCACCGAGGGCGGCCACCAGCGTCGTGCAGCTCAGTACCGTGCGGATTCGCGGAGAGTGGCTCATAAACACACGGTATGAAGATTCATCAAGTCCGGCGCGCCGAGTGACCCGTAAGAGGGATGGAAGATGCTCCGCACGCCGAAGGGCCCGGACGCTCCTTTCGGAGTGTCCGGGCCCTTCGGGTGCGGGTCGTGAACTACAGACTCACTGGGTCTGGTTCTCGCCGCGGTAGTACTCGAAGACCCAGCCCCACAGGCCGATCAGGATGATCGGGGCCGAGAAGTACAGCAGCCACCAGCCGAAGACGACACCCATGAAGGCGAGCGCGCCACCGACGGCCAGGGAGAGCGGCTGCCAGCTGTGCGGGCTGAAGAAGCCCACCTCGCCGGCCTCGTCCGCGACATCGGCCTCCTTGTTGTCCTGTGCGGAGGCGTCGACCCGCCGGGCCGTGAAGGCCAGGTAGTAGCCGATCATGATGCACAGGCCGAAGGCCAGGAAGAGCGCCGTGGTACCGGCCGGCTCCTTCGACCACACGCCATAGACGATCGCCATGGCGAGGACGAAGACGCTCAGCCAGATGAACATCTTGCCCTGGATCTTCACTTCGCGGTCTCCTTGTCGCCGCCGAACAGCGCGGTGTCCTTCTGCCCGTCGTTCTCGATGTGGCCGAGAGCCGCGATCTCAGGGTGGTGCAGGTCGAACGCCGGCGATTCCGAGCGGATGCGCGGCAGGGTGATGAAGTTGTGCCGCGGGGGCGGGCAGGACGTCGCCCACTCCAGCGAGCGGCCGTAACCCCACGGGTCGTCGACCTCGATCTTCTTGCCGTACTTGGCCGTCTTCCAGATGTTGTAGAAGAACGGCAGGATCGACAGACCGAGCAGGAACGAGCAGATCGTCGAGATCGTGTTCAGCGCGGTGAAGCCGTCGGCGTGGAGGTAGTCCGCGTACCGGCGCGGCATGCCCTCGGCGCCCAGCCAGTGCTGGACGAGGAAGGTGCCGTGGAAGCCGACGAACAGCGTCCAGAAGGTGATCTTGCCCAGGCGCTCGTCGAGCATCTTGCCGGTGAACTTCGGCCACCAGAAGTGGAAGCCGGAGAACATCGCGAAGACCACGGTGCCGAACACCACGTAGTGGAAGTGCGCCACCACGAAGTACGAGTCCGAGACGTGGAAGTCCATCGGCGGCGAGGCCAGGATGACACCCGTCAGACCGCCGAAGGTGAAGGTGATCAGGAAGCCGACCGCCCACAGCATCGGGGTCTCGAACGACAAGGACCCCTTCCACATCGTGCCGATCCAGTTGAAGAACTTCACGCCCGTTGGCACGGCGATCAGGAACGTCATGAAGGAGAAGAACGGCAACAGCACGCCGCCCGTGACGTACATGTGGTGGGCCCACACCGTCACCGACAGACCCGCGATCGCGATCGTCGCACCGATCAGACCCATGTAGCCGAACATCGGCTTGCGCGAGAAGACCGGGATGACCTCGGAGATGATGCCGAAGAACGGCAAGGCGATGATGTACACCTCTGGATGGCCGAAGAACCAGAAGAGGTGTTGCCACAGCAACGCGCCGCCGTTGGCCGCGTCGAAGATGTGCGCACCGAACTTGCGGTCCGCCTCCAGGGCGAACAGCGCGGCCGCAAGGACCGGGAAGGCCAGCAGCACGAGCACCGCGGTCAGCAGCACGTTCCACACGAAGATCGGCATGCGGAACATCGTCATGCCCGGCGCGCGCATGCAGATGATCGTGGTGATGAAGTTGACCGAGCCCAGGATCGTGCCGAAGCCGGAGAACGCCAGACCCATGATCCACATGTCCGCGCCGATGCCCGGCGAGCGGACCGCGTCGGAGAGCGGGCTGTAGGCGAACCAGCCGAAGTCGGCCGCGCCCTGCGGGGTGAGGAACCCGCCGACCGCGATCAGCGAGCCGAACAGGTACAGCCAGTAGGCGAACATGTTCAGCCGCGGGAAGGCCACATCGGGCGCACCGATCTGCAGCGGCATGATCCAGTTCGCGAAACCGGCGAACAACGGCGTCGCGAACATCAGCAGCATGATCGTGCCGTGCATCGTGAACGCCTGGTTGAACTGCTCGTTCGACATGATCTGCGTACCCGGACGGGCGAGCTCGGCGCGCATGAAGAGCGCCATCACACCGCCGATGCAGAAGAACGCGAACGACGTGACCAGATAGAGCGTGCCGATCGTCTTGTGGTCAGTGGTGGTCAGCCACTTGATCACGACGTTTCCCGGCTGCTTGCGCCGAACGGGCAGCTCGTTCTCGTACGAGTCGGTTGGTGCTGCCGCGGCACCCTGGGGTTCGTTGAGGATGCTCACAGGTTGTTCGTCTCCCGGTTCTTCTCAGGGCCCGTCTGCTCAATGCCGGCCGGGATGTAACCGGTCTGGTTCTTCTTCGCGAGGTCCTCGAGGTGCTGCTTGTAGCGCTCGGGAGAGACGACCTTGACGTTGAAGAGCATCCGGGAGTGGTCGACGCCGCAGAGCTCGGCGCACTTGCCCATGAAGGTGCCCTCCTTGTTCGGAGTCACCTCGAAGGCGTTGGTGTGGCCCGGGATGACGTCCTGCTTCATGAGGAACGGCACCACCCAGAAGGAGTGGATGACGTCACGCGAAGTCAGAACGAAACGGACCTTCTCGCCCTTGGGGAGCCAGAGGGTCGGTCCGGGGTTGCCGTTCTGGGGGTTCCGCTCGCCGGGCGTGCCGACCTCGTAGACACCGCCGGCGTTGGCCGGGAAGTCCTTGCGGAAACGGTCCGGAATGGCTTCCAGGTCCTTGGACGTCTTGGCGTCGTCCTTGTCGGAACCCGGGACGTCCTCGATGTAGTTGAAGCCCCAGCTCCACTGATAGCCGACCACGTTGACCGTGTGGGCAGGCTTGTCTTCGAGCTCGAGGAGCTTCGACTCGTCACGTGCCGTGAAGTAGAAGAGCACCGAGACGATGATGAGAGGCACCACGGTGTACAGCGCCTCGATGGGCATGTTGTAACGCGTCTGCGCCGGTACTTCCACCTTGGTGCGGCTGCGCCGGTGGAAGATGACGCTCCACAGGATCAGGCCCCAGACCAGGACGCCCGTGGCGAGCGCTGCCGCCCACGAGCCCTGCCAGAGGGAGAGAATCCGCGGAGCCTCTTCCGTTACCGGGGTGGGCATTCCAAGGCGGGGGAAATCCTTGTATGTGCAACCGGTGGCGGTCGCCAGGATCAGGCCCGCAGTCAGCACCTGCGGCAGCTTCCGCCGCATCGGGCGCCGCGACGAGCGGTCGGAGCCGTTGGGACTCACGTAGCGCCTTCCCGAGAGTCTCGCCCGCGCGGTCGGCTGCGGCCTTCACGCTGGTAGGTCGCCGCCCTGCGTCGGGCAGGGGTTTGGATGTTTATGCGGACCAAACCCTACTGGACGCTATTTGGGGTCGCGCGGGGAGGGTGCCTAACGCGCCGCGGGTCACTCCGAAGGGTGGGACGGGGCGCCGTCGGGCCCTTTCTGACGGAGGGTCGGGACGCCTCCGGGCTCGGCGGAATGCCCCGGTCCGGGCGCCCACCGGCTCGGTCCGGCTTCTTGGGGTGCGGCTGCGGGGCCGTCGTGGCTGGGCGCGCAGTTCCCCGCGCCCCTGGAGAGCGGCCCTTGCAGGGCGCTCCTGGCGGTTCGGCCGCTTGGCTTGGGCGCCCACCGGCTCGGTCCGGCTTCTTGGGGTGCGGGTGCGGGGCCGTCGTGGCTGGGCGCGCAGTTCCCCGCGCCCCTGGAGGGGCGCCCCTTCGGGGGTGCCCCTTGCGGTCGGCTCCCGGGGAGGCGGCTTAGCGTTGGCGTGTGGCCTACTTCGATGTTGCTTCCGCTGCTCCCCTTCATCCCGTTGCCCGGCAGGCGCTGCAGGCCTCGCTCGATGAGGGGTGGGCCGATCCGGCGCGGCTCTACCGGGAGGGGCGGCGGGCGAGGCTGCTGCTCGACGCGGCGCGGGAGGCGGCCGCCGACGCGGTGGGCTGCCGGCCCGACGAGCTCGTCTTCACCTCCTCCGGCACCCGTGCCGTGCACGCGGGGATCGCGGGGGCGCTCGCCGGTCGTCGGCGCGTCGGACGCCACCTGATCGTGTCGGCCGTCGAACACTCGTCGGTGCTCCATTCGGCGGCGGCCCACGAGTCCGACGGCGGGACGGTGACCGAGGTGGCGGTGGACCGGGGCGGGGCGGTGCGCCCGGACGCGTACGCCGCCGCGCTGCGCGAGGACACAGCGCTCGCCTGTCTGCAGTCCGCCAACCACGAGGTCGGCACCGAGCAGCCGGTCGCGGAGGTGGCGGAGGTGTGCCGGGCCGCCGGGGTGCCGCTGCTCGTGGACGCCGCGCAGTCGCTGGCCTGGGGGGCCGTCGACGGGGACTGGTCGCTGCTGACCGGGAGTGCCCATAAATGGGGTGGTCCCGCGGGTGTCGGGCTTCTTGTCGTACGTAAAGGGGTGCGGTTCGCCGTGCGGGGGCCCGTGGACGAGCGGGAGTCCGGGCGCGCCGCGGGGTTCGAGAACATCCCGGCGATCGTCGCGGCGGCGGCTTCGCTGCGGGCGGTGCGGGCCGAGGCCGTCGCCGAGGCGGCGCGGCTGCGGGAGCTGACGGAGCGGATCCGGGCGCGGGTGCCCGGGCTCGTGCCGGATGTGGAGGTGGTGGGCGATCCGGTGCGGCGCCTTCCGCACCTCGTCACCTTCTCCTGTCTCTATGTCGACGGGGAGACTCTGCTGCACGAGCTCGACAGGGCCGGTTTCTCCGTGTCGTCGGGGTCCTCGTGCACCAGCTCGACGCTGACGCCGAGCCATGTGCTGCGTGCCATGGGGGTGGTCAGTGAGGGGAACGTACGGGTCTCGTTGCCGGTCGGGACCGATGAGGCGGACGTCGAGCGGTTCCTCGACGTGCTGCCCGGGGTGGTGCGCGGGGTGCGGGAGACCCTGGGGGCGCCAGTGGGGGGCGGCAGCGGGGAGGCCGAGGCCGTGACGGTCGACGCGCTCGGGATGAGCTGTCCGCTGCCGGTCATCGAGCTGGCCAGGGCAATCGGCGGGGTGCGGGTGGGCGGCACCGTCACCGTGCTCGCCGACGACGAGGTCGCGGCGGTCGACATCCCGGCGTGGTGCTGGACGCAGGCCCAGGAGTACGTGGGTGAGCGGCCGGCGGACCACGGCGTGGCGTATGTGGTCCGCCGGAGCTCGTGAGCCTCAGGCGAGGTGCGGCTGGACCTCCGCGGCGGCGGCGTGACCGTACGCCTTGGTGAAGCGGTCCATGAAGTTGCTGCGGCGCAGCTCGTACTCCTGCGTGCCGACGGTCTCGATGACGAGGGTGGCGAGCATGCAGCCGACCTGCGCCGCGCGCTCATGGGAGACGCCCCAGGCGAGGCCCGAGAGGAAGCCCGCGCGGAACGCGTCGCCGACGCCGGTCGGCTCGACCTTCGCCTCCTCCTCCGGGACGCCGACCTCGATCGGGTCCTGGCCGACGGACTCTATGCGGACGCCGCGCGAGCCGAGGGTCGTCACGCGGTGGCCGACCTTGGAGAGGATCTCGGCGTCGGTCCAGCCCGTCTTGGACTCGATGAGCCCCTTCTCGTACTCGTTCGAGAAGAGGTACGTCGCGCCGTCGAGGAGCGTGCGGATCTCCTCGCCCTCCATGCGCGCGATCTGCTGGGAGAAGTCCGCGGCGAAGGGGATCTTGCGGGTACGGCACTCCTCGGTGTGCCGGAGCATCGCCTCGGGGTCGTCGGCGCCGATCAGGACGAGGTCGAGGCCGCCGACGCGGTCGGCCACCGTCTTCAGCTCGATGAGGCGGGCCTCGCTCATCGCGCCCGTGTAGAAGGAGCCGATCTGGTTGTGGTCGGCGTCCGTGGTGCAGACGAAGCGCGCGGTGTGCAGGGTCTCGGAGATCCGGACCGATGCGGTGTCCACGCCGTGCCGGTCGAGCCAGGCCCGGTACTCGTCGAAGTCGGAGCCGGCGGCGCCGACCAGGATCGGGTGGGTGCCGAGCTGGCCCATGCCGAAGGTGATGTTGGCGGCGACGCCGCCCCTGCGGACGTCGAGGGCGTCGACGAGGAAGGAGAGGGAGACCGTGTGCAACTGATCGGCGACCAGCTGGTCGGCGAAGCGGCCGGGGAAGGTCATCAGGTGGTCGGTGGCGATGGAGCCGGTGACTGCAATACGCACGGCTGGATGCTCCTGTGGAGGGAGGCGGGGATTGACAGTTCACGCTACCGGGTCGAGGTGCTGTCGAGGCACCGTCCCTGAAGTGGCAAAACTACCCGATAGTAGGGCTTTTTTCGTGGGCGGTCGGATGCATACGGTGCCGTTATGACCGTTATCCCGAAGGATGTCGTCCTGAGCCGTCGCGCCGCGTCCACGGCGGAGGCCCCGGAGAGCATGGAGACGCTGCGCGGGGACTGTGCCCGCATGGCTCCGCACTGGGTGGTGCCCGCCGTCGCCGCGACCGCCCCCGTGCCGCCCTCGCTGATCCACGGCGTCAGCGTCCCGCCCGCCTCCGCCCGCCTGCTCTCCGAGATGTCCGAGTACGGGGACTGAGGGATACCGGCGCCGGAGGTCCGGCGCGCGTAAGGGAACCGTGCGCTCCCCCGCTGCGTCCCATCGCCGTCCCCCGTATAGGGGAACTGGGATACGACAAGCCCGCCGGTGGCAGTCACCTGTGGGATTCCTGGGACAGCGGCACAGCGAAGGAGCGATGCGGTGAGCACCGAGCGATCCGTTCATGAGGCGGCCGAGCCGCGGCGGCGACGGTCCCGTCTGGCCGTCGTCTCGGTCGCGGCCACCGTGCTGCTGGTCGGCGGCGGTGGCGCGTACCTCGCGTCGGGCGCGTCCGGCGGCGGCAGCGGCGAAGGAGCCCCCGCGGCGGACGGCGGCGACCCGCCGCCGCTCGCGCTGGACGGCTATCCGGCCGGCGACCGGCAGAACGACGGCGGGACCGGCACCGGCGGCACCGGTGGCACGCCCGGCATCGCGCCGGGCGAGCCCGACCCGAGCGGCGCCACGTACCGGGCGACCGGCGAGCTGCCCAAGGGCCCGGAGTCGGCCGCCGTCTACCACGCGCGCGGCGAGGTCACCCGGGCTGAAGTGGCCAAGCTGGCCAAGGCGCTCGGAGTGTCCGGGACGCCGACGTCGCGGGACGGCGCCTGGCGGGTCGGCCAGGACAACGACGGGTCGGGGCCCTCGCTCCAGGTGAACAAGCAGGCGCCCGGCACCTGGACGTACGCCAGGCACGGCATCGGCGGCACCGACAACTGCCCCAAGGGCAAGCCCTGTTCCAGCACCTCCACCGCGCCGAACGGAGAGCTGGGCGACGCGGTGGGCGAGAAGGCCGCCAAGGAGGCCGCCGCTCCCGTCCTGAAGGCGCTCGGCCAGGACGACGCGAAGCTGGACGCACGCCAGCTCATGGGTGCCGTACGCGTCGTGAACGCCGACCCGAAGGTCGACGGCCTGCCGACCTACGGCTGGTCGACCGGCATCCAGGTCGGCGCGGGCGGCGAAGTGGTCGGCGGCAGCGGCCAGTTGAAGGCGCCGGTCAAGGGTGCGACGTACCCGGTGATCAGCGCGCGGGAGGCCCTGGACCGGCTGAACGCGTCGAGCGACGGCCACGGCCGCATCGGCATCGGCGGCTGCGCGACCCCGGTGCCGCACATGGACGACAGCACGAAGACGGAGGGCGGCGGCGGATCGAAGCAGGCGCCGTGCGAGCCGTCGTCGACGCCTCCGAAGCCGCGGCCGGTCGCCGTCGAGGGTGCCACGTTCGGCCTCGCGACGCACTACGTGGGCGGCAGGCAGACCCTCGTACCGTCCTGGCTGTTCGACATGAAGCCGCAGGGCGCGCGGGACACCTTCACGGTGACGCACCCGGCGGTCGCGCCCAAGTACCTGACGTCGCCGAGCACCCCGGGCACGCCCACGCCCACCGAGAAGCCGGGCAAGGGCGACAGGAGCGGCACCGACCAGGCCCGCGTCGAGTCCTACAGCGCCGACGGGAAGTCGCTGACCGTGCACTTCTGGGGCGGCGCGTGCAGTGAGTACTCCGCGTCCGCGCGCGAGGACGGCGACCGCGTCACGGTCACGGTGACCGAGACCGGGCGCAAGGGCGACGTCTGCATCATGGTGGCCAAGGAGCTCAAGGAGACGGTCACCCTCGACAAGCCGCTGGGCGACCGCGAGGTCGTCGACGCCTCGGGCGAGACGGTGCGGCGGAAGTAGCACGTACGCATGAAGGCGGCGGCCCCCTGAGATCTCAGGGGGCCGCCGCCTTCATGCGTGGGTGCCTACAGGCTTAGCTGAAGGAGTCGCCGCAGGCGCAGGAACCGGTGGCGTTCGGGTTGTCGATCGTGAAGCCCTGCTTCTCGATGGTGTCCACGAAGTCGATGGAGGCGCCGCCCAGGTAAGGAGCGCTCATCCGGTCGGTGACGACCTTCACGCCGTCGAAGTCCTTGACGACGTCGCCGTCGAGCGAGCGCTCGTCGAAGAACAGCTGGTAGCGCAGGCCCGAGCAGCCGCCGGGCTGCACGGCGACGCGCAGCGCCAGGTCGTCCCGGCCCTCCTGCTCAAGGAGGCCCTTCACCTTGGCCGCGGCGGCGTCCGACAGGAGGATGCCGTCGCTCACGGTGGTGGTCTCGTCCGATACGGACATCTGCTTCTCTCCCGGGTTGTACGGAGACTGCTTGCCGACGGTTGCAACCGGCGGGGCCGCGGATTCATTCCGGGCCGAGCGCTTACGTCCTTACCCCTTCATGCTCGCACATGGCGCCGGGCGGCAGGGCGGAGCGGGGAACGGCGAATGCGTCACATCGACACTATGGCCATCGTCAAACTGACGTGAAGCGGATATGATAGATAACGTCAATTAGACGAAAAGGCTCGTCTGCAGAACAGAAACGGTAGGTGTCGTCGTGACCACCGCCCAGTCCCCCGTGGACCTCGACGTCCAGCCCACGCCCCTCGCGCTGCTGCTGCTCGGCCGCGAGGCCGACCCGAAGAGCGAGCGCGGCGTGGAGTGCCCCGGCGACCTGCCCTCCCCCTCCGACCCGGACCTGGTGGAGCGCGCCCGCGCCGCCAAGGAGAAGCTCGGCGACAGGGTCTTCGTGCTCGGCCACCACTACCAGCGCGACGAGGTCATCCAGTTCGCGGACGTCACCGGCGACTCCTTCAAGCTGGCGCGCGACGCTGCCGCCCGGCCGGACGCCGAGTACATCGTCTTCTGCGGCGTGCACTTCATGGCCGAGTCCGCGGACATCCTGACGACGGACGACCAGAAGGTCGTGCTCCCCGACCTGGCCGCCGGCTGCTCGATGGCCGACATGGCCACCGCCGAGCAGGTCGCCGAGTGCTGGGACGTGCTGACCGAGGCCGGGATAGCCGAGCAGGTCGTCCCCGTCTCGTACATGAACTCCTCGGCGGACATCAAGGCGTTCACCGGCAAGCACGGCGGCACGATCTGCACGTCGTCGAACGCGAAGCGCGCCCTGGAGTGGGCCTTCGAGCAGGGCGAGAAGATCCTCTTCCTGCCCGACCAGCACCTGGGCCGTAACACCGCCGTGCGTGACATGGGGATGTCCCTGGACGACTGCGTCGTCTACAACCCGCACAAGCCGAACGGCGGCCTGACCGCCGAGCAGCTGCGCGACGCGAAGATGATCCTGTGGCGCGGGCACTGCTCGGTGCACGGACGCTTCTCGCTGGAGAGCGTGGAAGACGTGCGCGCGCGCATCCCGGGTGTGAACGTCCTGGTGCACCCGGAGTGCAAGCACGAGGTCGTCGCCGCCGCCGACTACGTGGGCTCCACCGAGCACATCATCAAGACCCTGGAGGCGGCGCCGGCCGGCTCCAAGTGGGCCATCGGCACCGAGCTGAATCTCGTACGCCGACTGGCGAACCGTTTCGCCGCCGAGGACAAGGAAATCGTCTTCCTCGACAAGACGGTCTGCTTCTGCTCGACCATGAACCGCATCGACCTGCCGCACCTGGTCTGGACCCTGGAGTCACTCGCCGAGGGCAACCTGGTCAACCAGATCGAGGTGGACCGGGAGACCGAGCAGTTCGCGAAGCTGGCCCTGGAGCGGATGCTCGCGCTTCCGTAGGCCCCGGCACCACTCAGGAGCTACTCCGCTCTCGGCCGCACCAGGCCCGACTCGTAGGCGATGACGACGAGTTGGGCCCGGTCGCGGGCGCCGAGCTTCGCCATCGCCCGGTTCACATGGGTCTTCACGGTGAGCGGGCTGACCTCCAGGCGCTCGGCGATCTCGTCGTTCGAGTGGCCGCCCGCGACCTGCACCAGGACCTCGCGCTCGCGTCCGGTGAGCGCGTCGAGCCGCTCGCCGCGCACCGGCACGTCACCGTCCAGGCCCTCGCCCTGCGCGAGGAACTTCGCGATCAGCCCCTTGGTGGCCACCGGGGAGAGCAGCGCCTCCCCGGCCGCCGCGATACGGATGGCACCGAGCAGCTCGTCGGGCTCCGCGCCCTTGCCGAGGAACCCGGAGGCGCCCGCGCGCAGCGACTGCACCACGTACTCGTCGACCTCGAACGTCGTCAGCATCACCACGCGCACATGGGCCAGCGCCGGGTCGGCGCTGATCAGGCGGGTGGCGGCCAGTCCGTCCGTGCCGGGCATCCGGATGTCCATCAGGACCACGTCGGCCCGCTCCGACCTGGCGAGTTCGACCGCCTCCGCTCCGTCGGACGCCTCGCCGACCACCTCCATGTCGGGTTCGGAGTCGACGAGCACCTTGAACGCGCTGCGCAGCAACGCCTGGTCGTCGGCGAGCAGTACGCGGATCGTCACGCGGTCCCTCCCTTTGCCGTGGTGACGGGCAGGATCGCATGGACGCGGAAGCCGCCGCCGTAGCGGGGTCCCGCCGAACAGCTGCCGCCGAGGGCGGTGACGCGTTCGCGCATGCCGAGCAGGCCGTGGCCGCCGCCGTCGGTGTTCTGGACGTCGCCCTTGCCGGGTCCCGGGCCGTCGTCGATGACGGTCACCTCCACGTTCGGGCCGACGCGGACCACGCTCACCTCCGCCTTGGCGTCCTTGCCCGCGTGCTTCTGCACGTTGGTCAGCGCCTCCTGGATGATGCGGAACGCGGCGAGGTCGACGGCGGCCGCCAGATCGAGGCCGACCTGGCCGAGCGCCACCTCCACGGGCAGACCGGCGTTGCGGAACGTCTCGACGAGCTCGTCGAGACGGTGCAGGCCCGGCGCCGGCTCGGTGGGCGCCTCGGGATCGCCGGTCTGCCGCAACAGGCCGACCGTGGCCCGCAGTTCGTTGAGCGCGGAGCGGCTGGCGTCCCGTACGTGCGAGAGGGCTTCCTTGGCCTGGTCGGGCCGCTTGTCCATGACGTGCGCGGCGACCCCGGCCTGCACGTTGACCAGGGCGATGTGGTGGGCGACCACGTCGTGCAGATCCCGGGCGATGCGCAGCCGCTCCTCGGCGACGCGGCGCCTGGCCTCCTCCTCCCGCGTGCGCTCGGCCCGCTCGGCGCGCTCCCTTATGGCGTCCACGAAGGCGCGGCGGCTGCGCACCGCGTCGCCCGCGGCGGCGGCCATGCCGGTCCAGGCGAAGATGCCGAGGTTTTCCTGCGCGTACCAGGGCAGGGGGCCCGACAGCATCGCGACGCCGGTGAGGCCCGTCATGGTGACGAGGCCGATCCGCCACGTCGTGGAGCGGTCGGTGGTGGCGGCGACGGTGAACAGCGCGATGACGGCGCACATCACGACGGGCGCGCGGGGCTCGCCGGTGAGCAGTTCGACGAGGGAGGCGGCGCAGGTCGCGGCCAGCACGGACCAGGGGGCGCGGCGGCGGAAGACCAGGGCGAGCGCGCCGAGAGCCATCAGGAGCAGGCTCGGGACGTCGGGGGTGCGGGTGCCCCAGGTGGGGCCGTGCTCTCCATAGGGCTCGGCGAAGGAGCCGACGACCATGCAGACGAGGACGGCGGAGGCGAGCACCGCGTCCACCGCCAGCGGGTGTGTTCTGGCCCAGCCGCGGCCTCGTACGAGAGTGGTCACTCGCCAAACGTTACGGGGACTGGCCATGGGCCTTGACCAGATCTGCGGCATCAGCGCTCGGGGGTTGTCTGCGGGTCCGTTGTGGCTGGGCGCGCCCACGCGGCGGAGCCGCACATGTAACTGCCCCGCGCCCCTGACGGGCGCCCGTCAGGGGCGCCCGCATGTCAGCCGGGGATCAGGCCGTCGTCGTTCAGCATGGTGCGGACGTCGTCCAGGGTGGCGTCCGGGGACGGGAGGATCAGCTCGGAGGGTTCCAGGGCGTCGTCCGGGAGGGGGTCGCCGAGCTCCCGGACCTTGTCCAGGAGCGCGTGCAGCGTGCGGCGGAAGCCGGCGGAGTCGCCGCCCTCCATCTCCTCGAGGAGTTCGTCGTCCAGCTTGTTGAGTTCGGCGAAGTGGCTGTCGGCCAGCTTCACCTGCCCCTCCCCCATGATCCGTACGATCATGTCGCCCTCCTCGGACGTGTGTAGGGCTGTTGCTACTGCTTGTCGAAGCGCGGGGTGTCCTGCGGCTGCTGCTGCGACTGCGGCCGACCCTGGCCGCCCTCGATCGCCTGCTGTCCGCCGCTGGAACCTCCGGCGAGCTCCGCCTTCATGCGCTGCAGTTCCAGCTCTACATCTGTACCACCGGAGAGGCGGTCCAGCTCGGTCTGGATGTCGTCCTTGGCCAGTCCGGAGGAGTCGTCGAGGGCACCGGAGGCGAGCAGTTCGTCGATCGCGCCGGCCCGCGCCTGGAGCTGCGCGGTCTTGTCCTCGGCGCGCTGGATGGCCATGCCGACGTCGCCCATCTCCTCGGAGATGCCGGAGAAGGCCTCGCCGATGCGGGTCTGCGCCTGCGCGGCGGTGTACGTGGCCTTGATCGTCTCCTTCTTCGTACGGAAGGCGTCGACCTTGGCCTGGAGGCGCTGCGCCGCGAGGGTGAGCTTCTCCTCCTCGCCCTGGAGGGTCTGGTGCTGCGTCTCCAGGTCCGTCACCTGCTGCTGGAGCGCGGCGCGGCGGGACAGGGCCTCACGGGCCAGGTCCTCGCGGCCGAGCGCCAGCGCCTTGCGCCCCTGGTCCTCCAGGGTCGACGACTGCTTCTGGAGCTGGGTGAGCTGCAGCTCGAGGCGCTTGCGGGAGGTCGCCACGTCGGCGACGCCGCGGCGCACCTTCTGCAGCAGCTCCAACTGCTTCTGGTACGAATAATCGAGGGTTTCGCGCGGGTCCTCGGCCCGGTCAAGGGCCTTGTTCGCCTTCGCGCGGAAGATCATCCCCATACGCTTCATGACACCGCTCATGGGCTTCGCGCGCCCCCTTCTGACGGACTTCCAGCTCCAGGTACTGCTCAGAACCCACAGTACGGGCCCTGCATCCATTACCGCACTGTTCGCGGGCGGATGCGCTCATCCCCAAGGACGACTGCGTCCCGCGCCACTCCGGCGTAAGGAGTAGGTGCACCCCTGGGGCCGGCTCCGGCGCATACCGCCCACTACGTCCCCTTAGGCACATAAATCAAGACGCCTGGTGTTGCCGGATCGTTCCCGGCCTGACCGACGTCCATGCCCTCGCACCCCGTACCCTTGGCTTTTGTGTTCCGTAGCCGATCCAAGGAAGAGAAGGCCCCGGCCGCCCAGGCGCCGGTGACCGACTCCAACCAGCCCCGTGACCCGCAGGCCCCGAAGGGCCGCCCCACCCCCAAGCGCGCCATGGCGCAGTCGCAGCGTCGCAGCGTGACGAACACGCCGACGTCGCGCAAGGAGGCCGCCAAGCGGCAGCGCGACGAGCGCCGCACCCAGATGGCGAAGCAGCGCGAGGCGCTGGCGAGCGGTGACGAGCGGTACCTGCCCGCCCGTGACAAGGGGCCCGTGCGCAAGTTCGCGCGCGACTTCGTGGACTCGCGTTTCTGCGTCGCCGAGTTCTTCCTGCCGATCGCGGTGATCATCCTGGTCATGAGCATCGTGCAGATCCCGCAGCTGCAGAACATCTCGCTGCTGCTCTGGCTCTGCGTGATCGTGCTGATCGTCGTCGACTCGGTCGCCACCGCGTTCCGCCTGAAGAAGCGCCTCAAGGAGCGGTTCCCGGACGAGAACACGAAGGGCGCCGTCGCGTACGCCCTGATGCGCACGCTCCAGATGCGCCGTCTCCGGCTGCCCAAGCCGCAGGTCAAGCGCGGAGAGCGACCCTGAGCGGATTCACCGGCGGAGCCGGGGCCTGGCTGGAGAAGCTGGGCGGCCTGCGCAACGCCGTGCGACAGGAGTTGGTGGCCCGCCAGCTCGACGAGCAGATAGCGGGGCGCTTCCCGGTGGGGCAGCGGCTCCGCGTGCTCGACGTCGGCATGGGGCAGGGCACGCAGGCGCTGCGGCTCGCCCGTGCCGGACACAAGGTGACGGGCGTCGAGCAGGATCCCGCCATGATCGCCGCCGCGCGCGCGGCGCTCGCCGAGGAGCCCGAGGGCATCCAGGGGCGGGTGCGGATCGTCGAGGGCGACGGACACCAGACCGGGGTGCACTTCATGCCCGGCAGCTTCGACGTGGTGCTGTGCCACGGCGTACTGATGTACGTGCAGGAGCCCGACGCGCTCCTCGCCGGGCTCGCCCGGATGCTGGCGCCCGGCGGGCTGCTCTCGCTGCTCGTGCGCAACGCGGAGGCGCTGGCCATGCGGCCGGGCATCGCCGGCGACTGGGCGGGGGCGCTCGCCGCCTTCGACTCCGTCACGTACCGCAACCGGATCGGGGTCGACGCCCGCGCGGACCGGCTCGACGCGCTGACCTCCTCGCTGGCGGGGCTCGCGGCGCCACTCCAGGTCTGGTACGGCGTGCGGGTCTTCACGGACACCGTGGCCGACGGAGCGGCGATTCCTCCGGAGTGGGAGCTGGAGGCGCTGCTCGCCGCGGAGGAGCGGGCGGGGCGGACCGATCCTTACCGGCGGGTCGCCGCGTTGCTGCATCTCTGCGGGGTGCGGGACTAGGACCCGGCGGGTCCGGGTGGCCGGCGGTGGCCGACGGGGCGGTGACGCCTGATCGGCCCCCTGAGTCCCTGATCGGCCCCTTAAGTCAGGGCGGCGCCGTACGGCCGAACCGAGACTCGGAACATGAGTCTTCCTCGTACGCGTGCCGTGCCGTCCGCTGCCGTCCTGATCACCGTCGCGCTCGTCGGCGGCTGCTCCTCCGCGGGGTCCGGCTCGGGCTCCGGTGACTCCGACAGATCCACCACGCAGGCCGCGCCCGCCGCCGCGAACGATCTGCAGGAGGACTACCAGAAGGTGATCAAGGACGTCCTGCCGTCCGTCGTCCAGATCGACGCCGCCGACGGTCTCGGCTCCGGGGTCGTCTACGACGACAAGGGCCACATCGTCACCAACGCCCACGTCGTGGGCAAGGGCAAGCGTTTCAAGGTGACGACGGCGACCGGCGAGGAGGCCCTGACCGCCGATCTCGTGGCCGCCTACCCGGAGCAGGACCTCGCCGTCATCAAGCTGGGTGACGTGCCGAAGGGGCTGAAGGCCGCGAAGTTCGGCGACTCCACCAAGGCCGAGGTCGGGCAGATCGTGCTGGCCATGGGCTCCCCGCTCGGCCTGTCCTCCAGCGTCACCCAGGGCATCGTGTCGGCGACCGGGCGCACGGTCAGCGAGGGCCGCTCCGGCGGAGGGACCGGGGCCACCATCGCCAACATGGTGCAGACCTCGGCCGCGATCAACCCCGGCAACAGCGGCGGCGCGCTCGTCGATCTCGACGGGCAGGTCATCGGCATCCCGACGCTGGCCGCGAGCGACCCGGACATGGGCGACAGCGCCGCACCCGGCATCGGCTTCGCGATCCCGTCCTCGATGGTGAAGACCGTCGCCGACCAGATCGTCGAGAGCGGCAGGGTCACCGACTCGGGCCGGGCCGCGCTCGGCATCACCGGCCGCACCGTCCTCGGCGACGACTACCGGCCCGCGGGCGTCGCCGTCGTCGAGACCCAGAAGGACGGCGCGGCGGCGAAGGCGGGCATGACGGCCGGGGACATCATCACCCGGCTCGGCGACGACGAGATCACCACGATCAACTCCCTCTCCGAGACGCTCGCCTCGGCCGAACCGGGCCAGAAGACGCGGGTCACGTACGTCCGCGACGGCGCCGAGAAGACGGCGGACGTCACGCTCGGGGAGATGTAGCGGCCGAGTCCCACCGGGGCCGGGAAGCGCGCCCCCGTCGGAGGCGGCGCCCGAATCGCGGCGCCGCTTCCTCCCGTACCCGGGGGCCGGGGCCTAGGCCGAGGCCTCCGCGTCCTCCCCCTCGGCCTCCATGTGCAGGCTCATCGGGCCGTAGATCTTGTTCGTGTCCTCGAAGAGGGTCACCTGGTCGGCGCCGCCCTCGGCGAGTTCCTTCCAGTACTCACCGACCCAGGACTCCGCGTCGCCCTGCGTGGTGAACTCCTCGGGCTGCACCGCGGGCTGGACCTCCGTCCCGTCCGCCTTCTCGAACAGCCACGTCCATGCCGCCATGTCAGCCTCCCGAGGTCCCGTGGCGGTGTGGAACCGCCTGAATCCGCTTGAAGCCTAGCCGGGCGCGCGGCGCTCGACCCGACGCGGGAGGATCTTCGTGTGGAACTGACTCTGCTCGGCACCGGCGCCCCCGGTGGACTGCCCCTCCCCGACTGCCCCTGCGCGGCCTGCGCGACCGCGCTCGGCGACGCGGCGCGTGCCGCGACCGCGCTCCTCGTGGACGGCGTACTGCTCCTCGACCTCACCCCCGGAGCGGCCTTCGCGGCGGCCAGGGCCGGGCACTCGCTCGGCGGAGTCCGTCAGGTGCTGCTCTCCCACCCGCACGACGGGCCCCCCGTCGAGGTCCCCGCGGGGCTGCCGCAGCCCGGGCGGGTCGCGGACGGGCGGGAGCTGGCGCTGCTCACCGGGCACCGGGTGCGTGCGGTGGCGCTGGACGCGCCCGGCACCGGGTACGAGGTGGCGGGGCCGGACGGGGAGCGGCTGCTGTATCTGCCGCCGGGCGGGGCGCCCGCGGGGCTCGCCGACGGGAACGGGAACGGGAACGGCTGGCAGGTGACGTACGAGATGGTCGTCGGCGATGTCCTCGGGCGTCCCGACGGGCTCGCCCGGCTGCGTGCGGCCGGGGCCGTCGGTCCCACCACCGACGTGATCGCGGTGCACATCGGCCACGAGGCGCCGCCGGGCGGCGAGCTGGCGCGCCGGCTCGCCGCCGTGGGGGCGCGGGCCGTGCCGGACGGCTCGACGCTGGTGGTCGGCGCCTACGAGGACGTCCCTGACGTGCCGCGCCGCACCCTCGTCCTGGGCGGCGCGCGGTCGGGCAAGTCGGTGGAGGCCGAGCGGCGCCTGGAGGCCTTCCCCGACGTGCTGTACGTGGCGACCGGCGGGACCAGGAGCGGTGACTCCGAGTGGGCCCGGCGGGTGAGCCTGCACCGCGAGCGGCGCCCCGGCTCCTGGCGGACCGCCGAGACCTGCGACCTGGTGCCGCTGCTCGCGCAGGACGGGCCGCCGCTGCTCATCGACTGCCTGTCGCTGTGGCTGACCCACGTCATGGACGAGGTGAAGGCGTGGGACGACGCCGAGTGGGCGGGCGGCGGGGAGCGGGCGCTGCGGGACCGGGTCGCCGAGCTCGCGGCGGCGGTGCGGGCCACCCGGCGCACGGTCGTCGCCGTCTCGAACGAGGTCGGCTCCGGGATCGTCCCCGCGACCGCGTCGGGCCGCCGCTACCGCGACGAACTGGGCCGCCTCAACACGGCGTTCGCCGCCGAGTGCGAGCACGTGCTGCTCGTCGTGGCGGGCCAGGCCCTCACCTTGCGCGGCTGACGCCTACGCCGCGCCCCGGCGCGCGACGACCCGGTAGGTGTTGGCGAAGCCGACGCGGGTGAGCAGGGGCGACAGGAGTACGTCGAGGGCTCGGGCGAGTGCCACGGGCGGGACGGACGCCCACCGTGCGGCCCGCCGCAGCGTCAGCTGGAGCGGGGAGGCGGGTCTGGCGCGCCACGGGACGTCGGGCTCGGGGAGGCGGGCGGTGAGGAAGAGCGCGACCGCCGCGCTCAGGTCGACCGGTACGTGCGCCGCGCGCCGCTCGACGGCGACGACCGTGAAGCCGAGCCGCTCCAGTTCCCGCCGGAGGTTGGCGAGCGGCATGAGGTGCAGGTGCTGTGGCTGGCCGTACGAGATCCACCATCTGCCGAGCAGCCCGGCGTAGCGGCACTCGGGGTCGGTGGCCTCGATCAGGAGGTGGCCGCCGGGGCGCAGCACGGTTCTCGCGGCTCTGAGTTCCGCGCGGGGGTCCGGGCCGCGTTGCAGGCAGTGGAACATGCTCATCGCGTCGTAGCGGCCGGCGAGGGAGCCCGCGAGCCCCGTTAGCGTGCCCCGGTGGCCCTCCTCGATGCGGCCGCGCCGCACGCCCTCCGCGACGCCGCGTCCCCGGTCGATGCCGTCGAAGGACGTGTACGGCAGGACCTGCTTGGCCAGGGCCGGGAAGTGTGCGGCGCCGGTGTCGATGTCGAGCCAGCACTCGGGCTCGTCGAAGGCCCGCACCGCGCGGACGCCGGCGAGACGGCGCTTCGTGCCCGCCCACGCGGCCGCGCCGAGCAGCTGCCTGCCGCGCAGGTCCCTGCGGTAGAAGTCCCGGCCCTCGGCGGTGAGGCGGGGGTTCTGGAAGCAGTGGCCGCAGTCGCCGCACCGGTCGACCCGGAAGCTGCCCGGCTTGCGCTGGATGAGGTCGGTGGTGCGCAGCCTCGTCCGCAGCCGCCCGGAGCCGCACCAGGGGCAGTCGGTGCGGCGGGGCTCGTGGAACCGCTCGGTGCCCTGGGCGAGTTCGGCGAGGTAGACGGGGCGCCGGGCGGCGACCTGTCGGGCGGCATCCGTGGTCATGGTCGTACTCCTGGAGGAAGCCGATACAAACGGGAACGTAAAGGGACACTCCCCCACAAGTAGTGACGCTACGCATCGCGCCGACCGCAGGGGCGTTCGAGCGGCACCGCCGCCGCTCCCGGTACTGTTCGGCGAATGAGCTCGCTGAATCTCGACGACTTCACCGACCTGATCGAGCGGCCCGACGGCGGGGTCCGCCGCGACGCCGAGGAACGCAGGGAGCGGCAGACCGTGCCGCCCGGCTCACTGGGCCGCCTCGACGAACTCGGCGAGTGGCTCGCGGCGGCCCAGTCGTCGGTGCCGGTTCGGCCGGTCGAGCGGCCGCGCGTGGTGCTGTTCGCGGGCGACCACGGGGTCGCCGAACTCGGCGTCTCCGCGCGGCCCGCCGGGAGCACCGCCGATCTCGTGCGTTCCGTACTGGCCGGCGAGAGCCCGGCGGCGATCCTCGCCCGCCGCCTCGACGTGCCCGTCCGCGTCGTCGACATGGCGCTCGACTGCGACCCGGGCGAGCTGCCCGCCGAGGTCGCGGGACACCGGGTGCGGCGCGGCTCGGGGCGTATCGACATCGAGGACGCGCTGACCGTCGAGGAGGCGGAGCAGGCGCTGCGCGCGGGCATGGCCGTCGCCGACGAGGAGGCGGACTCCGGCACCGATCTGGTCGTGCTCGGCGATGTGAGCGTGGGCGGTACGACGCCCGCAGCGACGCTGGTCGCCGCGCTGTGCGGGACCGACGCGTCCGTGGTGACGGGGCGGGGCGGCGAGCCCATCGACGACCTGGCGTGGATGCGCAAGTGCGCGGCGGTGCGGGACGCGCTGCGGCGGGCCCGGCCCGTGCTCGGCGACCAGCTGGAGCTGCTCGCCGCGGTGGGCGGCGCGGACGTGGCGGCGATGACGGGCTTCCTGTTGCAGTGCGCGGTACGGCGTACGCCGGTGATCCTCGACGGCGTCGTGGCGTCGGCCGCGGCGCTGGTCGCCCAGCGGGTGGCCTTCCGGGCGCCGGACTGGTGGCTTGCGGGGCACGACAGCGGGGAGCCGGCCCAGGCCAAGGCGCTCGACCGGATGGCGCTCGAACCGCTCCTGACGCACGGGGTCAAGGTCGGCGAGGGCGCCGGAGCGCTCCTGGCCCTGCCGCTGGTGCAGGCCGCCGCGGCGCTCTCGGCGGAGCTCCCCGAGCGGCCCGCCGCCGCAGAGGACAAGACGGAGGACGAGACGGGGGCCGAAACGGGCAACGCGGCGGAGAGCGAAGCGGAACCTTCGGTGCCGCCCACCGCCTAGGCGCCCGGCGGCGGAGGAGACCGCACCGATCTTGCCCATATGATCCCTTTTCATGGGAGATGAGCAGGGAGCCGAACAGGCCGTCACCGGACGGCAGAAGTCACGCACCGTCATACAGCGCCGCGCCGCGGGGTTCGCGGTCTGGTACCTCCGGGCCGTCGCCTTCATCAACTTCCTGAGCGCGGTCTGGGTGTCCCTCGGGCAGGACCTGCGGCAGCACAACACGGAGGACTACTTCACCCCGTACATGCTGACCGCGGGCTTCGCCTCCGGGGCGTTCACGCTGTTCCTGGCGATCACCATGCGGCGCCGCAAACGCGCGGCGTGGATCCTCAACCTCGTGCTCGGCGGCCTCTTCCTGCTGCTCTTCGCCTTCGCGATGGTCTTCCCGGAGATCCGCCGGCACGCGCAGAACTGGATCTCCCTGGCCCTGACCGCCGCGTTCGTCGCGGCCCTGGTCGCCGGCCGCCGCGAGTTCTACGCCAAGGGCGACCGCGCCAACCCGAAGCTGGCGTCGGCCGTCGCCGTCGGCGGGCTCCTGGTCACCTCGCTGCTCGCGGCGCTGCTGGTCACCGTCACCAACCACGCCCACGACGACCACCGTTCGACCTTCCTTGAACGCTGGCGCTACGGCACCATGCGCCTCGTCTCGCTGGCCGCCGACGACCGGCGCTTCGAGGGCATCGCCACGCCCGGCTGGGTCGACGTCGTCATCAACGTCCTCAGCGCGCTGCTGGTCTGCGCGGTGCTGTACGCGGCGTTCCGCTCCCGCAGGGCCGTGGACCCGCTCACCGAGGACGACGAGGAGAGGCTGCGCGCGCTGCTCGACCGGCACGGCGACCGGGACTCCCTCGGGTACTTCTCGCTGCGCCGCGAGAAGAGCGTCGTGTGGTCCCCGACCGGCAAGGCGGCGGTCGCGTACCGCGTCGTCGGCGGTGTCTCGCTGGCCTCCGGCGATCCCATCGGCGATCCGGAGGCCTGGCCCGGCGCGATCGGGCCGTGGCTCGCCGAGGCCCGCGAGCACGGCTGGATCCCCGCCGTGATGGGCGCGAGCGAGGAGGCGGGCACGATCTACGCGCGGCACGGCCTCGACGCCCTGGAGCTGGGCGACGAAGCCATCGTGGAAATCGCCGACTTCACCCTTGAGGGGCGGGCCATGCGGACCGTCCGGCAGGCGTACAACCGCGTGAAGCGCGCCGGGTACACGGTCCGCATCCGCCGGCACGAGGACATCCCCGCGGACGAGATGGCGACCCTCCTGGAGCGTGCGGACGACTGGCGCGACGGAGCGACCGAGCGCGGCTTCTCCATGGCTCTCGGGCGGCTGGGCGATCCTGCGGACGGGCGGTGCGTGATGCTCGAATGCCGGGACGGCGACGGCGTGTTGCGGGCGGTGCTCTCCTTCGTCCCGTGGGGGCCGCACGGGCTCTCCCTCGACCTGATGCGGCGTGACCGCGACTCCGAGAACGGCCTGATGGAGTTCATGGTCATCGAACTCCTGCAGTACGCCCCCGAGATCAAGATCACTCAGGTGTCGCTGAACTTCGCGATGTTCAGGTCGGTCTTCGAACGCGGCGCGCGGCTCGGCGCGGGCCCGGTCCTTCGCCTGTGGCGGTCGCTGCTCAGCTTCTTCTCGCGGTGGTGGCAGATCGAGTCCCTCTACCGGGCCAACGCGAAGTACCGGCCGATCTGGGAGCCCCGCTTCCTCCTCTTCGAGACGAGCTCCGATCTGCCGCGCATCGGCATCGCGGCCGCCCGGGCGGAGGGGTTCCTCGAAGCGCCGGGGCTCCCGAAGTGGCTGCACCGCAAACATCTGGAGTCGAGACGATGAGTGCCCTGGCCCGCTCCGCACGCGCCGAGTGGGGGCCGCTCTTCTCCACCGTGCGCGACGCGCTGGCCGCCCGGCGGTGGCGGGCCGTTCCCATGACGCTGGCGGCCGTCTGTCTCACGGCACTCTTCCAGTACGTGCAGAACCAGCCCTGGGGCTATCAGTTCGTCCAGAACATCGGCTGCGTGCGTGCCGAGGACCCGCTCTGGCTGGCCCTGCTCCGCACCCCGCTCTCCCTCTTCGTGCCCGCCCTCGACCTGCCGGTGTGGGGCGCGCTCGCGCAGCTCCTGATCGTCTTCGGGATCGCGGAGATCTGCCTGGGCCGGTGGCGGACGCTCGTCATCGCGTACGCGGCCACACTCGCCGGCACGCTCTACGCGCGCGTGGGCATCGAGTGGGGTCCCGGAAACCCCTTCGGGCTCCCCGCGTCCGACGCGCGGGTCGTCGACACCGGCCCGTCGGCGGCCGTGGTCGGCCTCGCCGTCTTCGTGTGCTGGCGCTACCGGGCGTACTTCACGGCGGCCCTGGTCACCGCCCTGATGGTCGTGGAGGTGCTGGTCAAGAACAATCTCGCCGGCAAGGAGCACCTGGCCGCCATCGCCGCGGTGGTCGTGCTGTGCGCGCTCTCGGCGGTACGTCACCGGCGCGGCGGCACCCGCTCCGGCGGGTCGGGCTCGGAGGGCGAGGGGCCCGGCGTGAAGCCGCCGATCCAGTCCTGAAGCCTGCGGCGCGGACCGGACCAGCGGCGGTCGTGGTGGAAGGCCCGCAGCCCCGCACGCGCGCGTGCCCGGTGCCGGTTGCGGTAGAAGCGCCGCGCCCACGCCGACCCCGGCCGGGCGAGGCGGACCGCGCCGACCAGCGCGACGAACGGGACCACCATGCCGATCAGGGCCGTGCGCAGCTTGCCCTTGAGGAGCGCGATCACGGCGAAGGCGCAGTTGACGCCGACGTTCAGCGCGAACAGGGCGCGGTTCTGCCGCTCGACGGGCGCCAGGTCGTTGACGCCGAGCGGTGTGAAGCCGGTGAGCACGAGGACGACCAGGGCGGCCGTGAGCATCACGACCTCCACGCTCTTGCGGCCCTGCTCGCTCCAGTACACGTCGTCGAGGTGGAGGATCAGCGCGAACTCGTCGAGCACGAGGCCCGCGCCGAGCCCGAAGATGACGGCGGCGTACAGCGGTCCCGCGCCGTGCCGTCCCGCCGCCACCGCCCAGAACCCGCCGACCAGCATGAGGAAGATCCCCGGCACGACGTGGTGGACGTGCACGTCGCCCGTGCGGATGTTCCGGAACGGCCCCTTGCCCGCCCGGATCAGCCGCGTGATGGTCCTGGTGACCAGGAACGACGCCACGAAGGAGAGCAGCGCGAGCAGCAGCGGCAGCTTCCCCGGCTCGACGACGTTCCGGTACCACCAGTCGTTCATGCCCCCATCCTCGGCGGCCGCCGACCGCACCGCACCCGGGTGCCGACCGGCGGGGCGGCACCCCCGGGTAACCTTCGCCGGTGCCAAGAACCCCCCTGTCCGACGGCGTCCGCTTCGCCTTCGGCACCCTCACCGCGCTCCCCGTCAGGGTCACCCGCTGGGACCGCGGCGCCGCGCGCGGCGGCATGCAGTGCGCGCCCCTCGCCGGTCTGGTGGTCGGCCTCTGCACCGCGGGCGCCGGCGGCGTCCTGACGGCGCTCGGCGCGGGGCCGCTCCTCGCCGCCACCGCGACCGTCGCGACCCCCGCCGCCCTCACCCGCGGCCTGCACCTGGACGGCCTCGCCGACACCGCCGACGGCCTCGGCAGCGCCAAGCCCGCCGACGACGCGCTGCGCATCATGAAGCAGTCCGACATCGGCCCCTTCGGCGTCATCACCCTGCTCTTCGTGCTGCTCGCCCAGGTCGCCGTGTTCTTCCAGCTGTACGAGGCCTCGTGGGCCCGCGGCGCCGTCGCCGCCGTCGTCTCGGCGACCACCGCGCGCGTCGCCATGACCCTGGCCGCCCGCGACGGGGTGCCGCCGGCCCGCCCCGAGGGGCTCGGCGCCGCCGTCGCCGGGGTGGTTCCGCGCGGCCGCGCGTGGGCCGTCGCCGCCGTCGTCGCGTGCGGGGCGGCGGCCGCCGGACTGCCGCTCGGGACGGCCGACGCCGTGCGGGGCGCGGCGGCCGTCGTCCTCGCGCTCGGCGCCGCGGAGTTGCTGCTCCGGCACTGCGTACGACGGTTCGGCGGGGTCACGGGAGACGTGTTCGGCGGCCTCGCGGAGACGGCGGCGACCGGCGCCCTGGTCGTTCTCGCCCTCGGCTGACACCGCCCCGCTCCGAGTCGGCACCGCGCCGAACACACACAGTGAGGCGCACCGCAGCGCTCACGGGCGTAGGCTCGCGACGGGCTCACCACCCCACAGCCCGACGAAACTCACTGAAAGAGGACCTCACCACCGTGACTGCTCTGACTCTCAGCACCGCCGCCGCGACCGGCCTGCGCGCCGACGCGATCGTCGTCGGTGTCGCGAAGGGCGCTGGATCCAAGGGGGGCCTGGTCGTCGCCCCCGGCGCCGAGGCCGTGGACAAGGCGTACGACGGCAAGCTCGCGTCCGTCCTGGAGACCCTCGGCGCCTCGGGCGGTGAGGGCGAGGTGACGAAGCTCCCCGCGCCGTCCGGTTTCAAGGCGCCGGTCGTCGTCGCGGTCGGTCTCGGCGGGGTCCCGGAGAAGGACGAGACGTACGGCACGGACGCGCTGCGCCGCGCCGCGGGTGCCGCCGCCCGCGCGCTGACCGGTGCGAAGAAGGCCGCGTTCGCGCTGCCCTTCGAGGACGCCGACGACGCCGGCGCCGTCGCGGAGGGTGCCCTCCTCGGCTCGTACTCCTTCGACGCGTACAAGGACCAGGCCGACACCAAGGCCACGAAGAAGAACGGCAAGGACGCCAAGGCCCCGCTGGCCGAGGCCGTGCTGCTCGGCGCCAAGCCCCGCGACAAGGCGTACAAGGCCGCGATCGAGCGCGCCACCGCCGTCGCCCAGGAGCTGAACCGCGCCCGCGACCTGGTCAACACCCCGCCGAACGACCTCAGCCCCGAGGCCTTCGCCGCCGTCGCCCAGGCCGCGGCCAAGGAGCACGGCATCAAGGTCCAGGTGCTCGACGAGAAGGCCCTCGCCAAGGGCGGCTACGGCGGCATCCTCGGCGTCGGCGCGGGCTCGGACGCCCCGCCGCGCCTGGTGAAGCTGTCGTACACGCACTCCAAGGCGAAGAAGCACCTCGCCTACGTCGGCAAGGGCATCACGTACGACTCGGGCGGCATCTCGCTGAAGCCCGCCGGTCACAACGAGACCATGAAGTGCGACATGGCCGGTGCCGCCGCGGTCTTCGCCGCCGTCGTCGCCGCCGCGCGCCTCGGCCTCGAGGTGAACGTCACCGGCTGGCTGGCGCTCGCCGAGAACATGCCGTCCGGCTCCGCGACCCGCCCCGGCGACGTCCTGCGCATGTACAGCGGCAAGACCGTCGAGGTCCTCAACACCGACGCCGAGGGCCGCCTGGTCCTCGCCGACGCGATCGCCAAGGCCTCCGAGGAGGAGCCCGACGCGATCGTCGACGTGGCGACGCTGACCGGCGCCATGATGATGGCGCTCGGCAACCGCACCTTCGGCATCATGTCGAACGACGACGCCTTCCGTACGTCGGTCCACGAGATCGCCGAGGAGGTCGGCGAGCCCTCCTGGCCGATGCCGCTCCCCGCCGACCTGCGCAAGGGCATGGACTCCCCCACCGCCGACATCGCCAACATGGGCGAGCGCATGGGCGGCGGCCTGGTCGCCGGCCTCTTCCTCCAGGAGTTCGTCGGCGAGGGCATCACCTGGGCCCACCTGGACATCGCGGGCCCGGCCTTCCACGAGGGCGCCCCCTACGGCTACACCCCCAAGGGCGGCACCGGCTCCGCGGTCCGCACCCTGGTCCGGCTCGCCGAGCACACCGCCGCGGGCGACCTGGGCTGATCCGTACGTGCCGAGGGCCCCGGACCCGTCTGGTGTCCGGGGCCCTCGGCGATTTCGCCCTGAACGAAATCCGTACGTTCGTACGCAACACAAGGCCCTGGAGACGGTCGATCCGACGTCTCACAGCCTGGCCCGGCGTCCCGTCTGTCGGCGACAAGTGCGAAGATGGGTTCTCGGCAGGACAGGGCCCCCACCAAAGGGCCGAAACAAGAGCGGCCGAATACCAGCCGACCGACCGGTCGTCCCCAGCGAAAAGGGGTCCGGCGTCCGGCGCACATGCATGGAGGACGTGACGTGGCGAACGACGCCAGCACCGTTTTCGACCTAGTGATCCTCGGCGGTGGTAGCGGCGGTTACGCCGCGGCGCTGCGCGGAGCGCAGCTGGGCCTGGACGTCGCCCTGATCGAGAAGAACAAGCTCGGCGGCACCTGCCTGCACAACGGCTGCATCCCCACGAAGGCGCTGCTGCACGCCGGCGAGATCGCCGACCAGGCGCGCGAGGCCGACCAGTTCGGCGTGAAGGCCACCTTCGAGGGCATCGACATCGCGGCCGTCCACAAGTACAAGGACGACGTGATCTCCGGCCTGTACAAGGGCCTGCAGGGCCTCGTCGCCTCCCGCAAGGTGACGTACATCGAGGGCGAGGGCAAGCTCTCGTCGCCGACCTCGGTGGATGTGAACGGCCAGCGCGTCCAGGGCCGTCACGTGCTCCTCGCGACCGGCTCCGTGCCGAAGTCGCTGCCGGGCCTGGAGATCGACGGCAACCGCATCATCTCCTCGGACCACGCGCTGACCCTGGACCGCGTCCCGGAGTCCGCGATCATCCTGGGCGGCGGCGTCATCGGCGTCGAGTTCGCCTCGGCGTGGAAGTCCTTCGGGACCGACGTCACGGTCATCGAGGGCCTCAAGCACCTCGTGCCCGTCGAGGACGAGAACAGCTCCAAGCTTCTTGAGCGCGCCTTCCGCAAGCGCGGCATCAAATTCAACCTCGGCACGTTCTTCGAGAAGGCCGAGTACACCGAGAACGGCGTGCGCGTCACCCTCGCCGACGGCAAGACCTTCGAGGCCGAGGTCCTCCTGGTCGCCATCGGCCGCGGCCCGGTCTCGCAGGGCCTCGGCTACGAGGAGCAGGGCGTCGCGATGGACCGCGGCTACGTCCTCGTCGACGAGTACATGCAGACCAACGTCCCGACCATCTCGGCCGTGGGCGACCTGGTGCCGACCCTCCAGCTCGCGCACGTCGGCTTCGCCGAGGGCATGCTGGTGGCGGAGCGCCTGGCCGGCCTCAAGACCGTCCCGGTCGACTACGACGGCGTGCCCCGGGTGACGTACTGCCACCCCGAGGTCGCCTCCGTGGGCATCACCGAGGCCAAGGCCAAGGAGATCTACGGCGCGGACAAGGTCGTCGCCCTCAAGTACAACCTCGCGGGCAACGGCAAGAGCAAGATCCTGAAGACCGCGGGCGAGATCAAGCTCGTCCAGGTCAAGGACGGTGCCGTGGTCGGCGTCCACATGGTCGGCGACCGCATGGGTGAGCAGGTCGGCGAAGCCCAGCTGATCTACAACTGGGAGGCGCTGCCGGCCGAGGTCGCCCAGCTCATCCACGCCCACCCGACGCAGAACGAGGCGCTCGGCGAGGCCCACCTGGCACTGGCGGGCAAGCCGCTGCACTCCCACGACTGACCTTCGGTCACTCCGGCGCGACGACCAGACTTTCCGCAATTTTCGTAAGGAGCAACTGAAACCATGGCGGTTTCCGTATCCCTTCCGGCGCTCGGCGAGAGCGTCACCGAGGGCACTGTCACCCGTTGGCTGAAGGCCGAGGGCGAGCGCGTCGAGGCCGACGAGCCGCTGCTCGAGGTCTCGACCGACAAGGTCGACACCGAGATCCCCTCCCCGGCCGCCGGCATCCTGGCGTCCATCAAGGTCGCCGAGGACGAGACCGTCGAGGTCGGCGCCGAGCTCGCCGTCATCGACGACGGCTCGGGCGACGCGGGCGGTTCGGCCGCCCCGGCGCAGGCCGAGGCCCCGGCCGCCCCTGCCCAGGAGGAGGCCCCGGCCGCCCCCGCGCAGGAGGAGGCCCCGAAGCAGGAGGCCCCCGCCCCGTCCGGCGGCGGCGCCGCCGAGGGCACCGAGGTCACCCTGCCCGCGCTCGGCGAGTCCGTCACCGAGGGCACCGTCACCCGCTGGCTGAAGGAGGTCGGCGAGGAGGTCGCGGCCGACGAGCCCCTCCTGGAGGTCTCGACGGACAAGGTCGACACCGAGATCCCCTCGCCGGTCGCGGGCGTGCTGCTCGAGATCGTCGTCGGTGAGGACGAGACCGCCGAGGTCGGCGCCAAGCTCGCCGTCATCGGTGCGCCCGGTGCCGCTCCGGCCCCGGCCAAGGAGGAGGCCCCGGCCGCCCCCGCGCAGCAGGAGGCCCCGAAGCAGGAGGCCGCCCCGGCTCCCGCGCAGCCCGCCGCCCAGGCCCCGGCCGCTCCGGCCCAGCCCGCGGCTCAGGCTCCGGCCCCGGCCAAGCCCGCCCAGCCGGCCCCGGCCGCGCCGGCCGCCCCGGCGCAGGCCACCCCGGCCGACGACGGTGCCTACGTGACCCCGCTGGTCCGTAAGCTCGCCTCCGAGAACGGCGTGAACCTCTCCGAGGTCACCGGTTCCGGTGTCGGCGGTCGCATCCGCAAGCAGGACGTCATCGCCGCCGCCGAGGCCAAGAAGTCGGCTCCGGCTCCGGCCGCCGCCGCGCCGGCCGCCGCGCCGAAGGCCCCGGCTCTGGAGGTCTCCCCGCTCCGCGGCCAGACCGTCAAGATGACCCGCATGCGCAAGGTCATCGGCGACAACATGATGAAGGCGCTGCACTCGCAGGCCCAGCTGACCTCGGTCGTCGAGGTCGACATCACCAAGCTGATGAAGCTGCGCGCCAAGGCGAAGGACTCCTTCGCGGCCCGTGAGGGCGTCAAGCTCTCGCCGATGCCGTTCTTCGTCAAGGCCGCCGCCCAGGCGCTGAAGGCCCACCCGGTCATCAACGCCCGGATCAACGACGACGAAGGCACCATCACGTACTTCGACTCGGAGAACATCGGCATCGCCGTGGACGCCGAGAAGGGTCTGATGACGCCGGTCATCAAGGGTGCGGGCGACCTGAACATCGCCGGTATCTCCAAGAAGACCGCCGAGCTGGCCGGCAAGGCCCGTGGCGGTGGCCTCACCCCGGACGACATGTCCGGCGCCACCTTCACGATCTCCAACACCGGTTCGCGCGGCGCCCTGTTCGACACGGTCATCGTGCCGCCGAACCAGGCCGCGATCCTCGGCATCGGTGCCACGGTGAAGCGTCCGGTCGTCATCAACCACCCGGACCTCGGCGAGACCATCGCCGTCCGTGACATGACGTACCTGTCGCTCTCCTACGACCACCGTCTGGTGGACGGCGCCGACGCCGCCCGCTATCTGACCGCGGTCAAGGCGATCCTGGAGGCGGGCGAGTTCGAGGTCGAGCTCGGCCTGTAGTCCGCCCTCCGCGTGAGGCTGTAACACTCGTCTCATCAGCGCGTACGCCCCCGTCCGGAGTTATCCGGGCGGGGGCGTCGCCGTATTGTCTAGGGGTCACACGCCCTTGGGGCCCGCAGCCCCTGCCGGAGGAGCTCTCATGACCGCGCCCGTCGTTCACTCGCTGCGCGAACAGATCCGCGAGCACATCGTGGAGGGGATCGTCAGCGGGCGCTGGAAGCCGGGCGAGCGCATCGTGGAGCGCCGGATCGCGGTGGAGCTGGAGGTCTCGCAGACCCCGGTCCGCGAGGCGCTGCGCGAGCTGGAGACGCTGCGGCTCATCGAATCGGCGCCCAACAAGGGTGTACGCGTACGCAATCTGACGGCCGCCGACCTGGAGGAGAGCTACCCCGTCCGGGCCGGTCTCGAGGCCATCGCGGCCGAGCTGGCGGCGGAGCGGCTCGCCGCGGACTGCTCGGCCCTGGAGCCCCACGTCGCGGCCCTCTACGAGGCGGACCGCGCGTCGGACGGCACCGGGCAGGTGCGGCACACCGTCGCCTTCCACCGGGAGCTGGTGCGGGCCGCGGACAACTCCGTCCTCCTGCACACCTGGGAGGGGCTCGGCATCGAGGTCTTCACGGCGCTGTCCATCCGCTGGCTGGGCACGGTCCAGCAGTCGTACGCGGAGGAGCACGAGGAACTGGTCTCCGCCTTCCGCCGCCGCGACCCCGCCATCGCCGACCTGGTGAAGGCGCACGTGCTCGGCTGCGCGCCGCGGGCCTGAGCCCGCGCTCATCCGTGGGCGCCGGTCCGCAGACGTGCTCCCACCTGCGTAAACCCTTCAAATCGAAGGCACCGCGTGCCCGCTTTGCTGGCACCGGATGCCGACTTTCGCGATCTGGGGAAGTTTTTCGCTCAACGCTTTGATCGATCATCGATCACGGGCTTACAGTCGTCGATGGCCCTGTGGCGGAGCCACACAAACGATTCCGCACCAGAGCCTCACGCCCTGTCCTGCCAAAGACATCGGGCACCCCCACCCCTTACCGAAACAGGGGACCCCCTCCGACTCAGGAAGGCGGCGCAATGACCGACCCCTCCGCAATCCAGCCGAGCGAGCTCGACCAGCTCCCGGACCGCGACCCCGAGGAGACCGCCGAATGGCAGGCCTCCCTGGACGCCGTTACTCAGGCGGCCGGGCCGCACCGTGCCGCGTACCTGATGCGCCGCACGCTGGAGCGTGCCGAGGGCGCGGGCCTGGCGCTGCCCAAGCTCCTCGAGACCGACTACGTCAACACGATCCCCACCTCCGCGGAGCCGTCCATCGACGGTGACGAGGAGATGGAGCGGAAGATCACCGCGTGGAACCGCTGGAACGCGGCCGCGATGGTCACCCGCGGTTCGAAGCACGGCGTCGGCGGCCACATAGCGACCTTCGCGTCCGCCGCCTGGCTGTACGAGACCGGCTTCAACCACTTCTTCAAGGGCAAGGAATCCCAGGACGCCCCCGGCTCCGGTGACCAGCTCTACATCCAGGGCCACGCCTCCCCGGGCATCTACGCCCGCGCCTTCCTCGACGGCCGCCTGAACGAGGCGCAGCTCGACAACTTCCGCCAGGAGGCCGGCGGCAACGGCCTCCCGTCGTACCCGCACCCGCGCCGCCTGCCCTGGCTGTGGGAGTTCCCGACCGTCTCCATGGGTCTGGGCCCGCTCTCCGCCATCTACCAGGCACGCTTCAACCGGTACCTCACCAACCGCGGCATCAAGGACGTCTCCGCCTCGCACGTGTGGGCGTTCCTGGGTGACGGCGAGATGGACGAGCCCGAGTCGACGGCGGCCCTCGCACTGGCCGCGCGTGAGGGTCTCGACAACCTCACCTACGTCATCAACTGCAACCTGCAGCGCCTCGACGGCCCGGTCCGCGCCAACTTCCGCGTGGTGCAGGAGCTGGAGGCGCAGTTCCGCGGCGCCGGCTGGAACGTCATCAAGGTCCTGTGGGGCAACGCCTGGGACGAGCTGTTCCAGCTCGACACCACGGGTGCCCTGGTCCGCCGCCTCCGCGAGGTGCCGGACGCGCAGTTCCAGACGTACGCGACGCGCGACGCCGCCTACATCCGCGAGCACTTCTTCGGCTCCGAGCCCGCGCTCGTCGAGCTGGGCAAGCTGCTCACGGACGACAAGATCAGCGAGTGCTTCCACCTCTCGCGCGGCGGCCACGAGGCCCGCAAGGTGTACGCGGCCTACCGTGCGGCGCTCACCCACAAGGGCGCGCCGACCGTGATCCTCGCGCAGACGGTCAAGGGCTTCACGCTCGGCAAGGGCTTCGAGTCCAAGAACGCCAACCACCAGATGAAGAAGCTGACGGTGGACGAGTTCAAGGACATGCGGGACCTGCTGGGGCTGCCGATCCCCGACAGCGCCTTCGTCGACGGCCAGGTGCCCTACGGCCACCCCGGCGCCGACTCCCCCGAGGTCCGCTACCTCCAGGAGCGCCGCGCGGCCCTCGGCGGCCCGGCCCCGGCCCGCCGCACGCAGCCGCTGGCCCCGCTGCCCGCCGCCGCGGACAAGACGTTCGCCTCCTTCGACAAGGGCTCCGGCTCGCAGTCGGTGGCGACGACCATGGCGTTCGTACGCCTGGTCAAGGATCTCGTACGCGACAAGCAGACCGGCAAGCGCTGGGTGCCGATCGTCCCCGACGAGGCGCGCACCTTCGGCATGGAGTCGCTCTTCCCGTCGCTCGGCATCTACTCGCCGAAGGGCCAGACGTACGAGCCGGTCGACCGCGACCAGCTGATGTACTACAAGGAGGCCAAGGACGGCCAGATCCTCAACGAGGGGATCACCGAGGCCGGTTCGATGGCGGACTTCATCGCCGCGTCCACGTCGTACGCGACGCACGGCGAAGCGATGATCCCCTTCTACATCTTCTACTCGATGTTCGGCTGGCAGCGCACGGCCGACCAGATGTGGCAGCTCGGCGACCAGCTCGGCCGCGGCTTCCTCGTCGGCGCCACCGCGGGCCGTACGACGCTGACGGGTGAGGGTCTGCAGCACGCGGACGGTCACTCGCCGGTGATCGCCGCGACGAACCCGGCCGCGCTGACGTACGACCCGGCGTTCGCGTACGAGATCGCGGCGATCGTCAAGGACGGCCTGCGCCGCATGTACGGTGAGGCGGCCCCCGGCGAGGACCAGAACGTCTTCTACTACCTCACCGTCTACAACGAGCCCATGCCGCAGCCCGCGAAGCCCGCGGGTGTCGACGAGGGCATCGTGCGCGGCCTCTACCGCTTCAACACGGCGGAGTCCGCGGGCCTCTCCCCCGCCGCCAACGCCGCGCGCATCCAGCTGCTCGGCTCCGGCACGGCCATCCACTGGACCCTCAAGGCCCAGAAGATGCTCGCCGAGGAGTGGGGCGTGGCCGCCGACGTGTGGTCCGCGACGTCCTGGACCGAGCTGCGCCGAGACGCCCTGGAGGCGGACGAGGCGCTGCTGCGCGGCGAGGAGCGCGTCCCCTACGTGCGCAAGGCACTTGAGGGTGCGCAGGGCCCCGTGCTCGCCGTCTCCGACTACATGCGTCAGGTCCCCGACCAGATCGCGCAGTGGGTCGAGCAGGACTACTCCTCGCTCGGCGCGGACGGCTTCGGCCTCTCCGACACGCGTGAGGCCGCGCGCCGCCACTTCGGTGTCGACGCCGAGTCGATCGTCGTCGCCGCGCTGGCGCAGCTCGCCCGCCGCGGCGAGGTGC
The DNA here is from genome assembly GCF_055639375.1 of Streptomyces sp. NPDC039462. NCBI lineage: Bacteria > Bacillati > Actinomycetota > Actinomycetes > Kitasatosporales > Streptomycetaceae > Streptomyces > Streptomyces sp. NPDC039462. The sequence goes on along the minus strand of NZ_JBVKAO010000006.1, from coordinate 77,289 downwards.
CCGCGTCCGCGGTGAAGGAGGCACGGGCCAAGTACGGTCTGTGAGTCTTCGGGAGTACTGACCCGCCGCTTCGCGGCGGATGTCCCCCGCCCGCCCGCCCGTTCGCCCGCTTCGCGGTGAACGGGCGGGCGGGTGTTTGCGTGGGCGGCATCATGGACCCATGCGCGCTGCCCGCCTCATCAAGATGGTGCTCCTGCTCCAGGCACGGCCCTCCATGACGGCCGCCGAGCTGGCCGCGGAGCTCGAGGTGTCCGAGCGGACCATCACGCGCGACGCGCAGGCGCTGTCCGAGGCGGGCGTGCCCGTCTACGCGGACCGGGGGCGCACCGGCGGCTACCGGCTGGTCGGCGGCTACCGCACCCGCCTGACCGGGCTCGGCCGCAGCGAGGCCGAGGCGCTCTTCCTCTCCGGGGTGCCGGGCGCGCTGCGCGAGATGGGGCTCGCGGACGCGGCGTCCGCGGCCCGGCTCAAGGTGTCGGCGGCGCTCATGCCGTCGCTGCGGGACGCCTCGCAGAACGCCTCGCAGCGGTTCCACCTGGACGCGCCGGGCTGGTTCAAGGAGACGCCCGCCCCGGAGCTGCTGCCCGCGGTGGCGGACGCGGTCTGGGACGACCGGTGCGTGACGGCCCGCTACCGCCGCCAGGAGGCCGAGGTGGAGCGGGAGTTGGAGCCGTACGGCCTCGTGCTCAAGGCGGGCGTCTGGTACTTGTGCGCGCGGGTGCCGGACTCCGGGACGTACCGCGTGTACCGCATCGACCGGTTCACCGCGGTGGAGGCCGGTGAGGAGCGGTTCGTGCGGGACGAGGAGTTCGACCTGCCGGGGTTCTGGGAGGAGCGGGCGGCGCAGTTCGCGCGGGCGATCCTGCGGGCCGAGGTCGTGGTGCGGCTCTCCGAGGCTGGCGTGCGGCAGCTGCCGTACGCCACCGACCGCGTCGTCGCCCGCGAGGGGATGGAGTCGGCGGGCGAGCCGGACGCGGCGGGCCGGGTGACGGTCACCCTGCCCGTCGAGAACGAGGACGTGGCGTACACGCAGCTCATGGCGCTCGGCCCGGAGGTGGAGGTGCTGGAGCCGCCGAGCCTGCGCGCCCGCTTCGCGGACGCCGCGGCGCGTGCGGCGGCGCTCTACCGCTGACGCTCTCCTGCCGAGGCCCTACCGGTAGCCGGTGACGTCCGCCGTGGGGCTCTCCTGGTCGACCTCCGTGATGTACCGCCAGGCGTCGGGCCGCGAGCCGTCCACGTCCGTGAAGCCGTACTCCTTGGCGAGGCCGCCGCTGGAGAGCGACGCGCCGTTGTGGCGGGCCACCTCGGGGTCGGCGGCGAGCGCGACGAGGGCCCGGCCGACGAACGTCGGCGTCTCGGAGATCGCGAAGTGCGGGTTCTGCTCGCAGCCCGCGAGCCAGTTCTCCTCCGTCACCTTGAAATGGGTGTCGAGCATCGCTTCGGAGCGCAGCCAGCCGGGGGTCAGACAGAGCGCCGTGCAGCCGTACTCCTCGACCTCCTCGGCGAGGTCGCGCGCCATGCGCAGCGGGGCGGCCTTGGCGAGGTCGTAGTAGAAGGGCTTGCGGTAGTGGGGGCCGTTGTACTCCGCGGTGCCGTCGGTGACCTCGACGACGAGGCCGCCGGGGTTCCTGATGAGGAGCGGCAGCGCGTACCGGCTGGTGACGATGTGGGTCTCGATGCCGAGGCGGAGGATGCGCAGCCCCTTGTCGAGGTCGTGCTCCCACATCTTCTTGTCCCACTCGACGTGGATGTCGCCGCCCCAGATGTCGTTGACGAGGATGTCCAGGCGGCCCTGTTCCTCGTCGATCCGGTCGGCGAGGGCCTTCACCTGCTGCGGCTCCAGGTGGTCGGTGGGCACGGCGACGCCCTTGCCGCCGGCCGCGTCGACGAGTTCGGCGGTCTCCTCGATGGTCTCGGTGGTCCGGCCGCTCTCGCTGGCGTGCTCGCGGGTGGTGCGGCCCGTCACGTACACGGTGGCTCCGGCGCGGCCGAGCTCCACGGCCATGGCGCGGCCGGCGCCGCGGGTGGCGCCCGCGACGAGGGCGATCTTCCCGGTCAGGGTCTGGGTGGTGTCCATGCCCGCGAGGCTGCCACCAAAAGGGGACATCTCCTGTCGGTCTTTCCACGGGCATGTGCGCGCATAACGACACAGCCGCATTCCGGCGCACTCCGCGTGCGCCCCCACTCCCCAGGACCGATGCTGGACCCGTGATGGACGAGACGGAGTTCTGGGAGATCGTGGACAGCACCCGCGAGGCCGCCGACGGCGACCCCGAGGACCACGCCGAGCTGCTCGTCGAGAGACTGCTGCAGTCCGACCCGGACTCGGTCCTCGACTTCGCCCGTCACTTCGAGGCCCGCTACAACCGCGCCTACCGCTGGGATCTGTGGGGCGCGGCCTCGGTGCTGCTCGGCGGCGCGAGCGACGACGCCTTCGACTACTTCCGGTGCTGGCTGATCGGGCAGGGCAGGGCGGTCTACGAGGGCGCGGTGCACGACCCGGACGCGCTCGCCGACCTCCTGGACGAGTTCGACGAGGAGCTCGACGGGGACGGCGAGGAGCTCGGCTACGCCGCGGACGAGGCGTACGAGCAGCTCACCGGCCTCGACACCCCGGACCTCGGCATCCCGCCCGCCCCCGCCGAACCGGAGGGCACCCCGTTCGACCTCGAGAACGAGGCGGTGCTCGCGGAGCGGTACCCGAAGCTGTGGGACCGCTTCATGGCCGACTGAGGCCTGCTCGGGGTCCGGCCGTCAGAAGTGCGTGCCGCCGTCGATGCGGATCTCCGTGCCGGTGATGAAGCGGCCGTCGTCCGAGGCGAGCATGGCGACGACGGAGGCGACGGTCTCAGGGCCCGCGAAGCCCTGGCCGAGGGCGGGCGCGAGCTTCACGAACAGGCTCATGTCGGCGTCCTCGGGCAGGCCAGGGCCGACGCTCTGCCTGCTGGCGCCGGAGCCGTCCGTCATGCCGGAGGAGATGGAGCCGGGCTGCACGGCGGTGAAGCGGATGCCCTGCTTGCCGTACTCGGCGGCCAGCGCGTGCGTCATGGACTGGATGCCGCCCTTGCTCGCCGCGTACGCCGCCATGTACGGGTGGGCGAACATCGCGGACGTGGAGCTGAAGTTCACGACGGCGGCGTTGTCGCCCTCGAGCAGGGCGGGGATCGCCTCCCGGATCATCAGGAAGGTGCCGGTGAGGTTGACGCCTATGACCTGGTTGAAGGCGTCGAGGGTGGTCTCGTGGGCGTGCGAGGAGCGCAGGATGCCCGCGGCGTTGACGAGGACGTCCAGACCGCCGAGCGCGGCCGTGGCGGAGGCGACGCCCGCGCGGACCGAGGCCTCTTCGGCGATGTTCACGACCACGGTGGTGAGGCGCTCCGCGTTCGCTCCCGCCTTGGTCGCGGTGTCCTTGAGGCCGTCCTCGCTGACGTCGGCGGCGACGACGCTGCCGCCCTCGGCCAGCATGCGCAGGACGGTCGCCTGGCCGATGCCGGAGCCACCGCCGGTGACCAGGGCGCGGCGCCCCTCGTAACGGTTCAGGGTCTGCGTGGCGCTCTGCATGGCGTACTCCCGCTCTCGCGACTGTGGTGCTTTCCCAATACACGGTACGCCTAGGTGGCACGTTGTGCCACATTGCCTGTTCATGCCTTTCTGGCGCGGTCGGCGTAGGCTTCGGCGCGTGAGCAATCAGTCGCCGACCCCGCCCCTCTCCCTCACGGAGCGCCGCAAGCTGGCCACCCAGCTGGAGATCGCGCACGCCGCGGCCGAGCTCTTCACCGCGCACGGGACCGACGGCACCACGGCCGAGGCCATCGCGGGCCGGGCCGGGGTGGCGCTGCGCACCTTCTACCGGTACTTCCGCACCAAGCAGGACGCGGTGGGCCCGCTGCTCGCCGTCGGCGGGGAACGGTGGCGTGCGCTACTGGCGGGGAGCGAACCGGGCGTGGCACTTCCCGAGGCCCTTCGGGGCGCGATCGCCGAGGCGCTCGCCGCCCGGGACGAGGCCGCCGCGGCCGGGCTGCGGCAGGTCCGCGGGCTGCTCCGCGCGGCCGCCGGCGACCCGGCGCTGCGCGCGGTCTGGTACCGCGTGAACCAGGAGTCGGAGGAACGGCTGCGGCCCGTCGTCGCGGAGCTCGCGGGCGAGGGGGTGCGGCCGCTGGAGGTCCGCGTCGCGGCCGCCGCGGCGACCGACGCGATCCGGATCGCCCTGGAGGTGTGGGCGGAGTCGGACGCGGACGTCACGGGCCCGGGCTGCCCCGCGGAGCTCGCGGCGCGGTGCCTGCGGGGTCTGCTGGGCGGCTGGGACCGCTGACCGTCACGCCTGCTGCGCGGAGGTGAGCGGGCCCGGCGCGAACACCATCATCGTCACGTCGTCCCGTACGCGCCCCGCGTACCGCACCACGTCCGCCCACACCTGCTCCACGAGCCCCGCCGGGTCGTCCAGCAGCGCCGGGTCCGCCTTGAGCAGCGCGGTGAGGCGCTCGTCCAGGGGGTAGAACGCGCCGGACGCGTCCCGTGCCTCGCTCACGCCGTCGGTCAGGCCGAACAGCAGGTCACCGGCGAGCAGCGGCACGGTCAGGCCCTCGGGCGGGGCGACGCCCGCGATGCCCAGGCCGAGCGGCGCGCCGGCGGTCACGTCCAGCTCGGTGACCTCGGGGCCGCGCAGCAGCAGGGGCGGCGGGTGTCCGCAGGAGACGACGCGTACGACGGAGGCGTCGTCGGGGAACTCCAGGAGCACCGCCGTCGCGAACAGTTCGGCGTGCTCCTCGCCCTCGGAGTCCACGACGAGCCTGCGGTCGAGCTGGGCGGCGACCCCTTCCAGGTCCGCCTTGTCGATGACCGCCTCGCGGAACGCGCCGAGCAGCGCGGCGACCGTGCCGACCGCCTCCAGGCCGTGGCCCCGCACGTCGCCGATGAGGGCGCGCACCCCGTGCGGCCCTCTGCGTACGTCGAAGAAGTCGCCGCCGACCAGCGACTCGTGCTCCGCCGCCTGGTACAGGCCCGCGAACCGCACCCTGCCGACCCGTTCCGGCAGCGGTGGGAGGACCGCGAACTGGGCCGCCTCGGCGACCGTGCGGACGGTCACGAGCTGGGCCTCGCGGCGGCTGCGCACCCAGGCGAAGAGCACGCTGAGCACCGCGATGAAGGTGATCGTCAGCGCGTCGCTGTTGCCCGGGTGGCCGAGGCCGAAGTGCGGCAGGGAGAGCAGCAGGACCACGACGCCCCCGACGAGGGCCGTCGCCGCGGGTCCGTACGACAGGGCGGCCAGCGGCGGGACGGCCGCGACCAGGAAGCTGAGGTCGAGCGTCTTCGGGGTGACCAGCTGGACGAGGACGATCGCGAGGAGGAGCAGCGGCGGGGGCCAGCGCACCCAGGGCGGGGGCGGTGTGCCACGCAGCAGCCAGTCGCGCTGTTCCGCGTCTCGCCGTCTGGCCGCAGCCCTGATCATCCCTTCACGCTCCTACGGCCGCGGCGCCCCCGCACGCCGGGCAGGTCCGTCGGGTCATTCGCCGGTCAGAGGGGACGGCCCATGAGGACGTCGTCGACGTACGCGCCGTCCAGCAGGAACTCGCCGGGCAGCACGCCCTCGATGACGAAGCCCTCCGCCTCGTAGAGCTTGCGGGCAGGGGTGTTGTGGCCGAGGACCCGCAGGGTGATGCGCACCGCGCCCTGGCGGCGGGCCTCGTCCATGGCCGCCCGGAGCAGCCGTCTGCCGACGCCCCGGCCGCGCACCTCCTCGGCGACGACGAAGCCCTGGATCTGGCGCACGTGCGCGTTGACGAGCAGCGGGGTGGGGAAGCCGAGCTTCACATAGCCGACGATCCGCCCGTCCACCTCGCCGACCAGGTGGTCGCGGGGCCCGAAGCGGTCGTTGAAGAAGGAGTCATAGGGCGGCTCGGGGCGGGGCTGGACCGCGTGCAGCGTGGACCAGGTGGCACGGTCGAGACGGGCGAGCGCGTCGTCGTCCTCGGGCCGTGCGGTACGTATGTGCATGTCCGGCATGACGCCACTGTACGGCGGCCGGATCGCCGCCACGTCGGCCGCGTGGAGCGGGCGCCCGCGCGGTTTCCCGGGGCAGGATGGAACGCATGGAAACCACACACTCGCGCGTCGCCGTGACCGGCGCCTCCGGGCTCATCGGTACGGCGCTGACGCGCTCCCTGACCGCCGACGGGCACGACGTGGTGCGGTTGGTGCGCAGGGCGCCACGGGGCAAGGACGAGGTGCGCTGGGACCCCCAGGAGGGGTTCGTCGACAAGGCCGGGCTCGCGGGCTGCACCGCGGTCGTCAATCTGGCGGGCGCGGGCATCGGGGACCACCGCTGGACGGCCGCCTACAAGCGGGAGCTCAGGGACAGCAGGGTGCTCGGCACCGGCACGCTCGCCGCCGCCGTGGCCTCGCTGGACGAGCCGCCGCGGGTGTTCGTGAACGCCAGCGCGATCGGCTACTACGGAGACACCGGCTCGCGGGCGGTGGACGAGGGCGCCCCGGCCGGGAGGGGCTTCCTGCCGTCGCTGTGCGTGGAGTGGGAGGCCGCCGCGGCCGCGGCCCAGGAGGCCGGCATCCGTACCGTCTTCGCCCGCAACGGCCTCGTGGTCGGCCGCGGGGGCGGTGCCTGGGGCCGGCTCTTCCCGCTCTTCAAGGCGGGGCTCGGCGGGCGCCTCGGCGACGGCCGGCAGTACTGGAGCCACATCTCCCTGCACGACGAGGTGGCCGCGCTGCGGCACCTGATCGACACGGAGACGCTGTCGGGCCCGTTCAACCTCACGGCGCCCGAGCCGCGCACCAACCGCGAGGTGACGGCGGCGATGGGGCGGGTGCTGCGCAGGCCCACCCTCCTCACCGCGCCCGCGCCCGCGCTGCGTGTGGTGCTCGGCGAGATGGCGGGGGACGTCCTCGGCAGCCAGCGGGTGCTCCCGACGCGGCTCCTGGAGTCCGGCTTCACCTTCGCCTTCCCCGGCATCGAGGAGTCGATCCGGGCGGCGCTGAGGTGAGCCGCCCGGGCCGGCCGCGGTGACCGGACGCGGCCGCTCCGGGGCGGGTGCCGACGCGGATGTCTCCGGCGTACGCCCCTGACGGAAAGGGACCGAAGGCCTCCGGACGTGACCACTGTGCGACCGGCGTGCGACCGTGCCCGGTCGATGCGCGACTCCTTCTGACCGGAACCCCTCCTACCCTCGTGCCGAACTCGGGTATTCCGGAGCCCTGTTGGGGGCATCAGCAACCCAGCAGCCGCGCGACCTCGGGAGGGGCACGTGCCAGAGCATGCGCACCATGCGGATGTCGTCATCGTGGGAGCCGGGGTCGCCGGGCTCTCGGCAGCGCACCGGCTGACCAGCGCCGGTGTCATGACCGTGGTCCTGGAGGCCGCCCCTTACGTCGGCGGCCGGATGTCGACCGAGAAGATCGACGGATTCCGGCTCGACAGAATCGGCCAGCTCCTCACCACGTCGTATCCGGAACTGCGCAGGACCCCGGGACTCGACTCCCTCGTCCTGCGCCCCTTCGCGCCCGGCCTCCTCGTGCACAGCGAGGGCCGCAGGCACCGTGCCGTCGAGCGGCTGCCCGGACGGAGCGCAAGGGGCGCACTCACGGCGGCGCGCGCCCTTACGAGCGCCCCCCTGGACCAGGCCCGGCTCGGCGCCGCCCTCGCCCGCATCGCCGCGACCCCCGTCGAGCGCCTCCTGGCCCGGCCCGAACTCCCGGCGGCGGACGCGCTCTCCGCGCGCGGGCTGCCCGCCCGCACGATCGACGGCTTCCTGCGCCCGCTGCTCTCCGCGCTCCTCTGCGACGCGGGCCTGACCACGTCGAGCCGGTGCGCGGACCTCGCCCTGCACGCCTTCGCCCGCGGCCGCCTCTGCCTGCCGGAAGGCGGCGCGGACGTCCTGCCCGAGCTCCTCGCCGCGGCCCTGCCGCCCGGCGTGGTCCGCACCGGCGTCCGCGTCACCTCGGTCTCCACGAGCTCCGTCAGGACCGCCGAGCACGGCGAGATCGCCTGCCGCGCCGTCCTCCTCGCCACCGACGCGCGCGCCGCCGCCGACCTCCTGCCCGGCCTGCGCGTGCCGCCCTTCCACGAGGTCACGGTGGTCCACCACACGGCACCCGAGCCGCCGCTCGACGGGCCCGCGCTGCTCCTGGACGCGGACCGTGCGGGCCCGGTCGCCCACACCGCGGTCATCAGCCGGGTCGACCCGTCGCGCGCGCCCGCCGACCGCGTCCTCGTCTCCTCCACGGTCCTCGGCCCACCGCCGGACGAGCCCGCCGTCCGCGCGCACCTCGCCACGCTGTACGGGACGCCGACCGACCGCTGGGAGACGCTCGCCGTCCACCACACCCGCGAGGCCGTGCCCGCGATGCCGCCCCCGCACGACGTGCGGCGCCCGGTGCGGCTGCTCTCCGGGCTCTACGTCTGCGGCGACCACCGCGACACCAGCACCGTCCAGGGCGCCCTGCACTCGGGGCGGCGCGCGGCCCACGCCGTCCTCACCGACTTCGGCATCGACTCCTCGTACACCCAGGAGCCCCTGCCCACCGCCGCCTGACCCTCCGACCCCCGGTCCCGCTCCCCCGGAAGCCCCCGCGCCCCCCCACGCGGGGGCTTCTCCCCGTGCGCCTCACCCCAGCGCGGCGACCTTGTCCCGGTATCCCCGCACCGGGGCCGCGTCGCGGTAGGGCTCAAGACGGCGCTCGAATTCGCGTACGTACTCGTGCGCCCGCGCGGACCGCATCTCCCCCGCCGCCTGCGCCGCCTCGGCACCCAGCTGGCAGGCGGCCTCCAGCTCGCCGAGGCCGAGCCGCGCGGTGGCGAGGACGACCCGGCAGAACAGCCGGCTGCGCGCGAAGGCGGGGGTGCGCAGCTGGAGGGAGCGCTCGGCGTACTGGGCCGCCGCGCGGTACTGCTGGAGGTCGCGGTAGCTGTGCCCCAGCTCGTCCGCCAGCTGTGCCTCGTCGAAGAACCGTGCCCAGTACGGCACCTCGTCGCCGGGCCGCGCCGCCTCGAGGGACCGCTCGGCCCGGCCGAGCGCCGCGGTGCAGGCCCGCACCTCGCCCAGCACCCCGTGCCCGCGCGCCTCGGCGGCGTACAGCAGGGCCTGCACGACGTGCGGCGCCGAGGAGCCGACGCCCTGCTGGGCGACCCGCGCGAGCTGCACGGCCTCGCGCCCGTGGCCGAGGTAGACGGCCTGGCGGCTCATCGTGACCAGGACGTACGAGCCGTACGCCCGGTCGCCCGCGGCCTGCGCCAGGCGCAGCGCCTGGACGTAGTACCGCTGGGCGAGGCCGTGGGCCGCGATGTCGTACGAGGTCCAGCCCGCGAGGCGGGTCAGGTCGGCGGCGGCCGCGAAGAGCCGTCGCCCGGCCTGCTCGCCGTAGACGCCGCGCAGCATCGGCTCGGCCTCGTGCTCCAGATAGCGGACGAGGGCCTGCCGGGCGTGCCCGCCGCCGTACGCGTGGTCGAGCGCGCGGAAGAGCTCGCCCACGGAGCGCAGCGCGGCGATGTCGCCGCTGCTGACCCGCTGTCCCGGGCCGCGCTCGGGGCCCTGCCGCTGCCGGGGCACGCCGGGGCGGCCCTGGGCGGGCACGCGCGCGTGGGACGGGTCGACGTCCCCGCGTCCGACGCGTTCGTCGGCGCGGCCGATCAGCCAGTCCCGGCTCGGCACCACGAGTCCGGCCGGGGTGAACGCGATCTTCCGTAGCTCCGCGTGGCTTCCGGAGTCCTTGCGCCACAGTCCGCCGACGATGTCGACGGCCTCCTCGGGGGTGGCCGCGAATTCAAGACCGGCGTACACCGGAGCGCACGCGTCGAGCCCGAGGTCCTGCGCGGAAAGGCGCCGGCCGAGGCGTCTCGTGAAGACCTCGGCGATCAGCGCGGGTGTGGTGCCCCTGGGCTGCTGGCCGCGGAGCCAGCGGGTCACGGATGTCTTGTCGTACCGCAGGTCCAGGCCGTGCTCGAGACCCAGTTGGTCGACGCGGCGGGCAAGGCCCGCATTGGAGAATCCGGCTTCCGAGATGAGAGCGGCTAGCTGGCGGTTGGGAGTGCGCTGCGGGGGTCGTTCCGTCATCGGCTGTGCGGTCTCCTGCCTTTCGGGCCTGCCTTGAGCAGCCCTTATGGCCTCGTGAACGGCGTGAATGTAACGGCCGTCACAGCCTGCGGAGGCGCCTTCTCCGGCCATTCATCCGATCGTGTGAGGAACCCGGGCCGAGGTTGCCGACGGAGGGGGGCCGTACAGTGGCAGGGGCGCGATATGTGCACGATGAATGTTCAGGGAGGCACCTGCCGTGAGTGAGTTTCGGTTCGTCCGGCTGGGCTTCGGCCCGGACTTCGTGGAGTACCAGGAGGCGTGGGACGAGCAGCGCCGTGTGCACGCCGCCCGCTTCGCCGACGAGGTCCCGGACACCTGCCTGCTCCTGGAGCACCCGCCGGTCTACACCGCGGGCCGCCGCACCGAGGACAGCGAGCGCCCGCTGGACGGCACTCCCGTCATCGACGTGGACCGCGGCGGCAAGATCACCTGGCACGGCCCCGGCCAGCTGGTGGGCTATCCGATCCAGAAGCTGCCGCGCCCGGTGGACGTCGTGGCGCACGTGCGCCGCCTGGAAGAGGCGCTGATCCGGACGTGCGCGGAGTTCGGCCTCGAGACCACGCGCGTGGAGGGCCGCAGCGGCGTGTGGGTCCTCGGCGACCCGGTGGAGCAGCGCCCCGCGCTCGGCGGGCTCTCCTTGGACTTCGACCCGCGCCTCCAGGACGACGAGTTCGACGCCCGGTTCAACGGCCCGGAGTACGCCCCGTCCAACGCGGGCCAGCGCCGCGAGGACCGCAAGATCGCGGCCATCGGCATCCGGGTCGCCAAGGGCGTCACGATGCACGGCTTCTCGCTGAACGTGAACCCGGACAACACGTGGTTCGACCGGATCATCCCGTGCGGCATCCGCGACGCGGGCGTCACGTCCCTCGCGTACGAGCTGGACCGCGAGATCACCATCGCCGACGTGCTGCCGGTCGCCGAGCGGCACCTGCGGGACGTCCTGGAGAACGCGGAGCTCAAGCCGCGCGTCGTGGAGCCCGCCTCCGCATAGGGACGCCCCGGGCGCGGGGAACGCACCCCGGGCACAGGGCGGCCCCGGGCGCGGGGAACGCACCCCGGCACAGGGCCACTCCGGCCGCCGGGGAATGCACCCCGTTGGCCAGAGGTTGGCCGGAAGTAAGCCCCATGACATCACGGGCGTACCCTGGTGGACGCCGAAGAATCGAAGCTACAGGGAGCCGATGTGTCCGCAGTCGCACCCGACGGACGCAAGATGCTGCGCCTGGAGGTCCGGAACGCCCAGACCCCCATTGAGCGCAAGCCCGAGTGGATCAAGACCCGGGCGAAGATGGGCCCCGAGTACAACGCCCTCCAGAAACTCGTGAAGAGCGAGGGTCTGCACACGGTCTGCCAGGAGGCGGGCTGTCCGAACATCTACGAGTGCTGGGAGGACCGCGAGGCCACGTTCCTCATCGGCGGCGACCAGTGCACCCGGCGATGTGACTTCTGCCAGATCGACACCGGCAAGCCGCAGGCCCTCGACCGCGACGAGCCGCGCCGCGTCGGCGAGTCCGTCGTCACGATGGACCTGAACTACGCCACGATCACCGGCGTCGCCCGCGACGACCTGGAGGACGGCGGCGCCTGGCTGTACGCCGAGACGGTGCGCCAGATCCACGCCATGACGGCGGAGCGCGCCGAGGGCTACACCAAGGTCGAGCTCCTCATCCCCGACTTCAACGCCGACCCCGACCAGCTCGCCGAGGTCTTCTCGTCGCGCCCCGAGGTCCTCGGGCACAACGTCGAGACGGTGCCGCGCATCTTCAAGCGCATCCGCCCCGGCTTCCGTTACGAGCGGTCCCTCGAGGTCATCACGAAGGCCCGCGAGGCCGGCCTGGTCACCAAGTCCAACCTGATCCTGGGCATGGGCGAGACCCGCGAAGAGGTCAGCGAGGCGCTGCGCCAGCTGCACGAGGCGGGCACCGAGCTCGTCACCATCACCCAGTACCTGCGTCCCACGCCGCGCCACCACCCCGTGGAGCGCTGGGTGAAGCCCGCAGAGTTCGTGGAGCTGAAGGAGGAGGCCGAGCAGATCGGCTTCTCCGGCGTGATGTCGGGCCCGCTGGTCCGCTCCTCGTACCGCGCGGGCCGCCTGTACCAGATGGCGATCGAGAAGCGCGGAGCGTACGTGGCGTCGCAGGCGGTGTGACACCGGCACGTGCCGGGCGCGGGCCGGTGTGACACCGGCACGTGTCGCGCACGGAGCGACTGTGTGAATCGGCGCACAAGCGCCTACCACCCGGTACTGGCCGTAATGACGCGGCCCATACGATCCCCGCAGGTGAACGGGACCGTATGGGCCGCGTCAGCGTTTTGGGCCCCCGTATCAAGGTTTCATCGGCGTTTGACCGGTCGGTCACGTCCTGGTAACACCAATCAGTGACCCTGGTACTACCGCACGTAGAGCCTTACCCATAGCCCAGCGTCACCCCGTAGCTCAGCTTTACCCGTAGCCCAGCCTCATCCATAGCCGCTCCCCCCACCCGAGCCGCTCTCCAGGAGGGCCCCATCATGCAGGCCGCGCCCGTTCGCGCCACCGCCATCCCGTCCGTCTCCACCGCCCTGCGCGCCGTCGAGTCGCTGCTGATGAGCGGCGGCCAGCGCACCGCACGGCGCAACGCCTGGACTTCCGTCCTGGAGGACCGGCGCCGCGCCAAGGACCGGGTCGAGGCTCTGCGGGTACTCGAAGAGACCGTGACGACAACCCGCACGTCGTAGTTGCCTCCGGGGCCACGTAGACTTCTCGGCATGGCGAGGAAGGAAACCACCGCGGCGGATGCGGCCGCGGAGCCAGGGCGACTCAAGCAGATCGCTCTGACCTACAAGATGACCCGGCGGGCCGACTCCAAGATCGGTCTCATCATCGCGGCTGTGGGAATCGTCGTCTTTGGCGTCTTCCTCGCGATCGGCTTCTGGGTGGGTCACCCGATCTACCTGGGCATTCTCGGCTTCCTGCTCGCCTTCCTCGCGATGGCGATCGTCTTCGGACGCAGGGCCGAGCGCGCCGCCTTCGGGCAGATGGAGGGCCAGCCCGGTGCGGCGGCCGCGGTGCTCGACAAGATCGGCCGCGGCTGGACGACGACCCCCGCGGTCGCGATGAACCGCAGCCAGGACGTGGTGCACCGCACCGTCGGCAAGGCCGGCATCGTCCTGGTCGCGGAGGGCAACCCGAACCGCGTGAAGGGCCTGCTGGCCGCCGAGAAGAAGAAGATGGCCCGCATCGTGGCGGACGTCCCGGTGCACGACGTCATCGTCGGCACCACCGAGGGCACCGTCTCGCTGAAGAAGCTGCGCACGACGCTCCTGAAGCTGCCGCGCGTCCTCACGGGCCCGCAGGTCACCGCGACGAATGACCGTCTGCGGGCGATGGGGGACCTCATGTCGAACATGCCGTTGCCGAAGGGGCCGATGCCGAAGGGCATGCGGATGCCTCGCGGCGGCCCGAAGATGAAGTAGCGGACGGCTTCTCCCTTTCTGGCGTCACCTTCTTACGCTGGACGAAGGCCCCGGAACCGATGGGTTCCGGGGCCTTCGTGCGTCCGTTGGCCGGTGCGCGGGCCCGCTGGGACGCTGGCGGGAGGGAGGCGCGCCATGCCTAACAGGAACCAGACGGGCGGGAACCGGTCGGACAGGAACCAGACGGGCGGGAGCCAGACGGGCAGGAACCGGTCGGGCGGGAACCGGTCGGACAGGGCACGGTCGGACGGGGCACGGTCGGACGGGGCACGGAAGGGGTCCGACGGGGCTTCGGCCTACGTGCCCGCGCGGGGCGGGATCCCCGCGCTCCGCCGAGCGGCCGCCGACTGCCGCGGCTGCCCGTTGTACGCGGACGCGACGCAGACCGTCTTCGGCGCCGGCCCCGCCCATGCCCGCCTCATGCTGGTCGGAGAGCAGCCGGGCGACCAGGAGGACCGGGCCGGCGAGCCGTTCGTGGGCCCGGCCGGGCGCCTGCTCCGTTCGGCGCTGGGCGAGGCGGGGATCGAGGAGGACCAGGCGTACCTCACCAACGCGGTCAAGCACTTCAAGTTCGCGCCGGTCTCCGAGGGCCGCAAACGCCGTATCCACAAGGCGCCCAGCCTCGGCGAGCTGACCGCGTGCCGCCCGTGGCTGGCGGCTGAGCTACGGCGGGTGGACCCGGAACTGGTCGTGGCGCTCGGCGCGACGGCGGGCAAGTCCTTGCTGGGCAGTTCTTTCAAGGTGACAGAGGCGCGGGGAGCACTGCTCACCCTTCCGACGGGCAGGGGGCCGGAGTCGGAGTTGCCGCTTGCGGCCACCGGGGAGGAGGCGGAGGAGGACGGCCGGCGCCTCCTCGCCACCGTGCACCCTTCGGCGGTGCTCCGCGCGAAGGACAGGGACGAGGCGTACGCGGGACTTGTGTCGGACCTACGGGTGGCAGCCCGATTCCTTCAGGGGACGAACCACTCGTAGAGGACGATCCTGGATCAGATGCGGATCTGGATGGCGCGGGAGAGGCGGTCGTGGAGGCCGCGGCCGTCGCGGTCCCAGATCAGGGCGGGGATGACGAGGCAGAGCAGGATGCCGCGGACCAGGACCCAGCCCGGCGCGAGCCGCCCGCCGCCCTCGGCGATGACGCGCAGCCGGAAGAGGGCCTTGCCCGGGGTGCAGCCGACCGTGGCGACGGTCAGCACGCTCATGACGAAGAAGATGCCGAGGGCCCAGTTGCCCAGCGCCTGCTGGTCACCGCCGGCGAACAGACCGTATGCGATGAGCATGCACAGGCCCCAGTCGACGGCGATGGCGCCGATGCGGCGGCCGGGACGGGCGATCGACCCCGGTCCCTCCTCGGGCAGGCCGAGTTGCTGACCCCGGTATCCGAAGTCGACACCGGCTTCCTCGGCGGCCGCGCGGGGGCCGGACAGCCACGATCCGATTGCTTGCCTCTTGTCCACCCGTCAAAGGTACTGCGCCCCTTGTTCCACGGGGGTGGGCGGGGTGTTCCCCGGGGACGGGCGGGATGTTTCCCGGAGGTGGGCGGGGCCGAACACAAGACCGCATACGCCGGACACGGAGCTGAGCCCGCCGGATACGCCCCGCCCTCCGGTTAACTTCGACGAAACAAATGGGTCATGCTTGAGAAATCCCCCGTCCTTATGGTCGGGTCCCAGCGTGTGCCACCGCACTGGCCGCACGACGAGCTGCAACCCGAGCTGCAACCCCGTCCCGCCCCGGGCGGGAGTAGGAGGAGTTGGATGTTGTTCCAGAACGCCGACGACGCGAAGAAGTTCATCGCGGACGAGGACGTCAAGTTCATCGACGTCCGCTTCTGCGACCTGCCCGGTGTGATGCAGCACTTCACGATCCCGGCGGCGGCGTTCGACCCGGACGAGGAGCTGGCCTTCGACGGTTCGTCGATCCGTGGCTTCCAGGCCATCCACGAGTCCGACATGGCGCTGCGCGCCGACCTGTCGACGGCTCGCGTGGACCCCTTCCGCCGCGACAAGACCGTCAACATCAACTTCTTCATCCACGACCCGATCACGGGCGAGCAGTACAGCCGTGACCCGCGGAACGTGGCGAAGAAGGCGGAGGCGTACCTCGCCTCGACCGGCATCGCCGACACGGCGTACTTCGGCCCCGAGGCCGAGTTCTACGTCTTCGACAACGTCCGCTTCCAGACGTCGGCGAACGAGAGCTTCTACCACATCGACTCCGAGGCCGGCGCCTGGAACACCGGTGCGGTCGAGAACAACCGCGGCTACAAGGTCCGCTACAAGGGTGGTTACTTCCCGGCCCCGCCGGTCGACCACTTCGCGGACCTGCGCGCCGAGATCTCCCTGGAGCTGGACAAGAACGGCCTTCAGGTCGAGCGCCAGCACCACGAGGTGGGCACGGCGGGCCAGGCCGAGATCAACTACAAGTTCAACACGCTGCTCGCCGCGGCCGACGACCTGATGCTCTTCAAGTACATCGTGAAGAACGTCGCCTGGCGCAACGAGAAGACCGCGACGTTCATGCCGAAGCCGATCTTCGGCGACAACGGTTCGGGCATGCACGTCCACCAGTCGCTGTGGTCGAACGGCGACCCGCTCTTCTACGACGAGCAGGGTTACGCGGGCCTCTCGGACACCGCCCGCTACTACATCGGCGGCATCCTCAAGCACGCCCCGTCGCTGCTGGCCTTCACGAACCCGACGGTGAACTCCTACCACCGCCTGGTCCCCGGCTTCGAGGCCCCGGTCAACCTGGTCTACTCGCAGCGCAACCGCTCGGCGGCCATGCGTATCCCGATCACGGGCTCGAACCCGAAGGCCAAGCGCGTCGAGTTCCGCGCGCCGGACCCGTCCTCGAACCCGTACCTCGCCTTCTCCGCGCTGCTCCTGGCGGGCCTCGACGGCGTCAAGAACAAGATCGAGCCGGCCGAGCCGATCGACAAGGACCTCTACGAGCTCGCCCCCGAGGAGCACGCGGGCGTCCCCCAGGTCCCGACCTCCCTCCCCGCGGTCCTCGACGCCCTCGAGGCGGACAACGAGTACCTCCAGGCGGGCGGCGTCTTCACGTCCGACCTGATCGAGACGTGGATCGACTACAAGCGCACGAACGAAATCGCCCCGATCCAGCTCCGCCCGCACCCGCACGAGTTCGAGCTTTACTTCGACATCTAAAGGGCGGGGCCGGGTGGCCTTGGCCGGAGGCCCGGGAACGTGACGTGACCTGCGGAAACACTCTCCAGTGTTTCTCATTGGTGCGGCTCGTTTTCCAGGCTCTTGTCCACCAGGTGTGCACCGGTCCGGCAGGTCTCTGACTGGACATCAGAATCATCGGTGAGGGCTGCTTCCCTGATTATCAGGGAAGCAGCCCTCACCGCTATGCCGACTACTTGAAGACGACCGATCCGTCACATTATGGCTCGTGCGTCACCGTTCGCTCGCGCAACAAGCACCGTTCAACACCGGTTGAGCCGATGCCTGACCAGGGGCAATCTACCGGCGGGGCCAATCAACGGCGAGTGCGAGGAGTGTGGAAGGAATAGACCAGCCGAGCAGCCAACTCCTCGGCCAATTCCGAGCCGTGTCTGGCAGCCGCCGCGGCAGTGACGGCTTCCTCAGGCACAACCTCAATGGGCGCATCGATAGCGCGGAACCCGGCGGAATTGGGATTCACTTCGCTGAGGCGCTCAACGGTGACCAGTCTGGTGTTCTCAATGGCCGCCGCCGGCGCGTAAGACGGAGCCGACGGCACGTCAATGGCCACCAAAAGAGCCAGTAGAGCCGCGATCCGCTGGCGGGCGTGCTCCTCGTCAAGCACGTATGTGAGTCCTGGGTGCGGAAGCGATTCCCAGGCACTGCGCTGCCCTGACTTTGTGATGGCCAGCCCAGCCGAACGACCACGCGGATCAGCAACACTCACCACAACCATGTCAGCCGAGTCGTGGGCTTCTACCCGTTCGAGGTTCGTGAAGAACCCCTCCGAGCGTCCCAGACCAAGCAGGTCAGCCGCCAGCTTTCGCATACGCGCCGCAGGCACCCTGTTGGCTACATGTACGGGAACCAGGTGAAGCTCAAGCACAGATGGACCACTGGTGTATGCGCTCCCGGGGACTAGGTCTTTGTGCCAGGACACTTCGACCGGTTCGTCGAGCGGTTGCCAGGTCAGCTCGTCAATGGGGCCTTGCGATCTGGCGCCTGAAGGAACGTCCACAGGCGTGAGCTGAGCGATGACTTCTGCCAGAAACAACGCAGCGTTCTGTGCGGCGATCTGCTGCACGCCAGCAGCATCGGTGTCCTTTTTCGTTCCGTCCGCTCGATCACTGACTCCTCGGATCATCAGGTGAGGCACGGCTCGAGCCTTGTGAGCGGCGCTAGCGAAGCCAGCACCTTCCATCTCCACTGCGACGGCACCGTTGTAGTACTGATCCAGGAACACGCGCAGGGGCGACTCCCGCGGAGCATTGAGGACGACATCACCAGCGACGATGGGCTTGAAATGCACAGCGGTTGCAGTTCGTGCCCCATCAGTGAGCTTGTCTCTCCAAGCACCAACATTGGCTACGTACTGGGCCACCTGTTGCAGCGAGTACGTGGCTTCCCAGCTCCGCGGCCGGGCCTTGAACCCGTCCAGGTCCTGCTTACCTCCGTGATACGCGTATACCTCGGTGGCGACCACGACATCTCCTGGAGAGATGTCCTCCTTCAGCGCCCCAGCGATCCCCACGAACAGAACCGCTCGCGGCTGGACGAAGCTGACAGCCCGTTCAGTGATCACCGCCGCGGAGTCGTTACCAGGGCCGGTGGACGCCAAGTACACGGTGGACGACGTCCCCGAGAGTCGCCCGCGCTCAAAGACGGTCCCAACATGGTCAACACGCTGAGGATCTTCGATCAGGCGGCGTACAGCTTGATACTCCAAGGGCAGCGCCGTAAGCACTACGATCTTGTCCGATGCCTCGTCCATCTCATCCCCTTGCCCAGAGTCCCTCTGCGGTGCAGCCTCTCTGCGGAGTCCGCCCCTCGGCGTTCATACCGTAGGTTCAACGACCGCGTGTGAATGGGTGAACGGTGGCGTGTCGTGAAATGAGGGGGAAGCAGTGGCTAGTAACAGCGAAATGAGCGAGAGCGCCCTACTCCTCGCTGAGTACGCCCAGCTCAAAGACGAGCAGCGAGCGCGCATCGGCTTCCGCGACAACCTGCTGTACGTAACACTTGCAGCAGCCACGGCCATAACAGCCGTCACTCTGCAGACCAACCACCCACAACTGATGTTGGCCCTGCCAATCGTGTGCGTCGTGCTCGGGTGGACCTACTTGGTCAACGACGAAAAAATCTCTGCGATCGGGCGATACATCCGTACAGAAATGGCACCCCGACTCTCGATCGCTACAAGCACAGGCGGCCAACTGTTCGGCTGGGAAACGTTCCATCGCAGCGATACCAAGCGGGTGTCGCGCAAGGTCACACAAACGGTGGTTGATCTGACTGCCTTCCTCGTCACTCCCATCGCCGCACTCGTCGCCTTCTGGTCCTCCGGAACAGGCAATGCCCTGCTGACCACCGCATCCATCTTGGAGGCTGCTTCGCTCGTCGGCCTAAGCATCCAATTCCTGCGCTATGCCGAGCGATGATCGTCATGTCGTGGGTGGATGGTTTCGGTCGAACTGCGGGACGACAGGGGCCCGCAACTGGTGCGTGTCGCTCAGGACTTCCCATTCCGCCCAACCGTCATTGCCGCGATGATGTCTCATCATGAAGGAACTCGTTGTCGCCCTGGTCGCCGCGGTGTTCGGGCTGGCCGGCACGGTCGTCGGTGCAGCTCTGTCAGCGCGGGCTGCGAAGAAGGGAGCCGTGCTCAGTGCACAGGTCACCTTGCAGCAAGTTCACGACCAAGCCACAGTCGATCAAGCCCACTGGCTTCGGCAACAGCGGCTTCAAGCGTACGAAGCCTTCCTAGAAGCTTGGGACGAGTGCCTGCGCCTCATTGACTCCGTGGGTCTGCCGGGAGACTCCGAATCGCCGGGAGCCAACCCCCTGAAGGAAGCCGCCGGCCGCATGGCAGAACGTGCACGGCGGATCGACATCCTTGGAGCGGCCGAGGTGGCTCGGGCGGCGGAAGAACTCGCCGACAGCATCCGGCGTGACGTGGGCACAGCCACCAAACTCAAGGAACTCACAGAGTCAACACTTCCGACAGCGACCGACCGGATGACCAACGAGACAGCACCAGCAATGGCCGCCGCTTCGGAAGCCATGCGAGAAGCCAGGACACAGATGCAAGAGCTCGTGATGGAGGCAGATGAGAGCGGTCGACCGCTCCACGAGGATCCGCGGACAGCATCGATATTCGAGAGCTTCGAGAGAGTCCAGGAGCTCGCCAACACTGCGATTTCCCGTGCGAACGAGGATGGCGACAGGTTCGAGACATTCCTCGACCGAGCGACCGTGATCGTCGATGAACTGAGGCGCAGCCAGGAAGCCCGCGCAGGGATTCGTGAGCGGTTCACGACCGCCGCGAGGCACACGCTCGCTGCCACAGCACCACCATCTCCATAGCGAAGACCCGCAGAGG
Organism: Streptomyces sp. NPDC039462; assembly: GCF_055639375.1. Lineage (NCBI taxonomy): Bacteria > Bacillati > Actinomycetota > Actinomycetes > Kitasatosporales > Streptomycetaceae > Streptomyces > Streptomyces sp. NPDC039462. The sequence goes on along the minus strand of NZ_JBVKAO010000006.1, from coordinate 57,184 downwards.
GTGAGGCTGTGTCGTCTCCCCTCGAGCGCCTTGGGCGAGAAACTCGCCTTGGCCCCAGCCCCGCACCCGGCACACGCAACCCGAGCCGCGCCGCGCAGAACGTCGCCGCAGCCGACCTCACGCTCACCGTCGAGGTTCTCGCCCGAATCGCTGAGATCGCGCCCGACGACGGCCCCGGCAAACGTCTGGACTGGCACCCACCCCACCAAACACCTGCCCGGGCGCCTGCAACTTGCTGCTGTTCGTCGGTCCAGGCCGAGCCATCCCCGGCGGCGGGCGGGATGGAGGTCGCTGCTGTCGTTGTCGGGCATCGCGATGCTCCCATGGCAGGGGTTGGTGGGGTGTCGCATCCGTTGCATGCGTCGCGTGTCTGGTCAGCACAGGTACGGACAGCCGGGCAGGTACGGATACGTCCGTCCCGGTGAGAGAGTCCGTCCCGCACTGACCTGCGCGGGGACGGATGCGACGCAGTGATACGGACTACGGCCCAAGTGCATTAAGCGGGTGGGGTCAGAGAGTTCGCTTCGGCCTCGAAAAGCCGGCGGGCGGGCCGACGGGCAGCGAGCCCGACGGCGCTGCGGGCGGCATACCTTGCGTCGGGTGTGCAGGAGCGGTGTCGTGTGCGGGCTCGCGCGTGGCGTCCGCCTGGACGAGGTCGGGGCAATGGCGTGCCCAAGCGTCCAGGAATCGGTTACGCGCGTACGCCTTGGCCTGCCTGCCCTGGTCGACGCGGTAGTTGGCCGGGCCGATGCCGAAGACCCGCAGCAGGTTGCCCAGGTGGTAGGCGTTGAGCCCCTTGACGCCATACTCCGCCCACGAGCGTTCGTGTCCTGAATCAGGGCGGCGACCAGATCCAGCGTGGGCAGAGCCTCGCAGTTGTTCACGCGCTCAAAGACGCGGTGGATGTCGCGGAGCAGCCGCGTCTTCAGGCTGGTCTGCTCGTCCTGGACGGCCTCGTGCCTGGTCATGGCGAGACAGGCGGCACGGGCCTGGTCGGGCCAGTGGCCGCCAGCCAGGTCAGCGATGATGACCAGCGGCTCCCAGGTGTCCGCTGCACGGTCCTCCACCGGCATCGCCGGAACCATGCGGGCGGCCGTGCCCCGCAGCGGGCCCAACCAGGCAGCCAACCGTTCACGCAGCGAATTGAGTTCGGGCGCCGCGTACCGCGACCGGAACGGGGCGACCTTCTCACCGGGCTTGCGCTTCTGCATCCGCAGGACGACCGACCGGTCCGTGATCGTGTCCGGCAGATCGCCGGTCCCTGCGATCGCCGCCATCGCGAAGGGGGGGGAACGACGTGAGCTGTGCTCCGGGCCTGAGATCCGCCAGGCGGGCCGGCTGCGCTGGTGGCCGGCGTTCAGCAGGCCGCGCAGGGTCGCGGCTGGCCTTGGGACGGATCTTGCCGGGTCAGGGCCGCGTCCCGTAGGGGGATCAGGACGTGGTGAGGGGGATTGGGCGGTAGTGCGTTGTCAGGCGGTTCGTGGGGTCCAGGACGTGGAACGCGACCGCCGGGGGGAGGTCGTGGTGTACGTGGTGGGGCTGGGGTTCCCAGGGGAGGCGGAGGGTGGAGACCACGCCTGGGGCCACCAGGAGGGGGCGGTTCGCGAAGGTGGTGGCCGCGGGGGTGTGTGCGTGGCCTGCGAGGAAGGCCGTGACGTTCGGGTGGCGTGACGTCAGGGCGGCCAGGCGGTGCTCGTCGTGCTGGCGGATGTCGTCCACGTAAGGGGTGTTCAGGGGGACCGGCGGGTGGTGGAAGCCGATCAGGACGGGGTGCGTGGGCGGGGTGTCGGCGAGGAGGGTGGACAGCCACGTCAGGGTTTCGTCCGCCAGTCGGCCGTAGTCCTCGCCGGGGACCGACGTGTCGCACAGGGCCAGCGTGAAGCGGTCCGTGGTGAGTGCGGTGTTGATGGGGGCCGTGCTCGGGGGCTCTCCGGGGGGCGCCGGCTCGCCCAGGAAGTGTTCGCGGAACGCAGGGCGTTCGTCGTGGTTTCCCGGGCAGGTCAGCAGGGGGTGCCGGGTGGCGAGGAGTTCGCGGGCCGCCTCGTACTCGGACGGGGTCGCGTGGTCGGCGATGTCGCCGGTGGCGATGATGGCGTCCAGGTCGTACGGAAGGCTGTTCAGGTACGTCATGACCGCCCTGGTGCGGGCGATGCTGCGGCCGTCGTCCTCTTCGCGCGTGTCTATGTGGGTGTCGCTCAGGTGCGCTATCACGGTCATCATCGCTGCGGGGCCTCGTTCGGTCGGTGGGCGACGGGGGATGTGGCGTTCAGGGTCTTATGTGTCGCCGTTTCTATGCGTGTTACGTCTGCCTGTTCCGTGGCGGGGATCGGGGTGGACGTCGTGGCGCGGAGTTGGGCCGCGGCCGCGAGCAAGTGGGCTGCCTGGGCCGGGCGGCCCGCGCGGGTGTGGGCGCCCGCCATGCCTTCGAGGGCCAGCGCGATCAGGCCGGGGTTGTCGGTGGCGCGCGCGGTCGCGTAGCCCTCGCGGTGCAGGCTCAGGGCCTCCTCCGCGTCGCCCCGCTGCTCGGCGAGGAAGCCGAGCTCGGTGAGGAGCGCGGCCGTCTTGGGGCCCCAGTCCATGGCCCGCGTCCAGGCCAGCCAGGGGCGGAGGCGGGCCTCGGCGTCCGCCGGCCTGCCCCGGCGGCGGGCCGTGCGGCCGAGGCCCAGGTCGGCGAAGTACTCGCCGACGACGTCGGACTGCTCGACGGCGAGGCGGCGCGCCCGCTCGTTCAGGGCGTCGGCGCCGTCGTGGTCGCCGGTCAGCAGGGCGACGCGGCCGAGTCCCGACAGGGCGTGGGAGGCGTCGATCCAGAGGTGCAGGTCCTCCGCGATGCGCAGCGCTTCGCCGTGCAGAGCGCCGGCCCTTTCGGGGTCGCCGGTGACCTCGGCGTGCACGGCGAGCAGCGCCATGGCCTGCGACTGGCCCCAGCCGTCGCCCAGTTCGCGGAAGAGGCGCAGGCTCTGCGCGCCCGCGTCGCCGAGCGTCGCCAGGTCGCTGAGGGTCGCCGCCTGCCGGGCGCGGGTGCTGAGCGCGGCGGCGACGCCCCAGCGGTCGTCCAGGGCGCGCAGTTCCGCGAGGACGGGGGTGATCAGGTCTTCGCCCGCGGAGAGGTCGCCGCAGCCCTGGAGCGCGGCGGCCTGGAACCAGCGGACCCGTGCCCGTCGTACGGGGTCCTCGATGAGGGTGGGTGGGGTGGGTGGGGCGGGCATGCCGGGTGGGGTCTGCGTGGCGTGCGTGGTGTGTGTGACGTGCACTGTCCGTGTGACGTGCGCTGTCTGTGTGGCGTGCGCTGTCTGTGTTCCGGGCGCGGTGCCCGGGCCCGTGTCCTCCGCCGTGCGGGTCAGCGTGCCGACCGCCTGCCGCCAGGCCTGCGCCTCGGCGCGTACGCCCCGCGGTGCCTCGCCCGTCGCGGCCAGGGCCGTGTCGAGGGCGCGGCGCGCCCCGCCCAGGCGGCCGCGCAGGTAGCAGAACCAGGTCGTCGCGTTGACAAGGCGCAGCGCGCGGTGGGCGTCTCCGTGCCGGGCCGCGTCGTGGATGGCCGCGCGTACGTTGGCGGACTCGGCGTCCAGGAGGCGCAGGGCGCGTCGCTGGGCGGGGCCGCGCAGGTCGCGGTCGGCCGCTTCGGCGAGGTCGGTGTAGTAGCGGCGGTGGCGTTCTCGTACGTCGGTGTCCTCGCCCGCGTCGTGCAGGTGCTCCAGGCTGTACGCCGCCACCGATTCGAGCAGGCGGTAGCGGATGCCGTCCGCCGTGTCGACGGTGGCGACCAGGGAACGGTCGACGAGGCGGGCGATCAGGTCGGGGACGTCGGCGGCGGGGACGGCCGCCGCCCGGGGTCCCGCCTCGTCCGGGTCCGCGCACACCGCCTCGGCCGCCCGCAGCGTGCAGCCGTCCGCGTGGACCGCCAGGCGGCGCAGGACGACGCGTTCGGGTTCCGTGAGCAGGGCCCAGCTCCAGTCGATCACGGCGCGAAGTGTCTGCTGGCGGGGCGGGGCGCCGCGGTGGCCCGCGGTGAGGACGCGGAAGCGGTCGTCGAGGCGGGCCGCCAGTTCGTGGACGCCGAGGCCGCGGACGCGGGTTGCGGCGAGTTCGAGGGCGAGCGGCAGGCCGTCCAGGCGTCGGCAGATCGCCGCGACCGGGGCGGCGTTGTCCGCGTCGAGTGCGAAGCCGGGGGCGGTGGCGGTGGCCCGGGCGAGGAACAGTCTGACCGCGCTGGACGCCTGCAGCTCTTCCGGCGTCGGCTCGGCTTCGGGCGACGGTAGTTGCAGTGGGGGGACCGTCTGGAGGGTTTCTCCCGGTACGGCCAGTGGTTCGCGGCTCGTGGCCAGGATCCGCAGGTCCGGGGCCGCCGTCAGCAGCGACTGCACGACCTCCGCGGCTTCTTCGACCACGTGTTCGCAGTTGTCGAGCACGAGCAGGACGCGGCGGGTGCGGAGCGCCGCGGTGATGCGGTCCAGGAGGCCGGCCGGGGTCGCCTGGTCCCCCCGCGGTGCAGCGGTCGTCGTGACGTCGTCGCGGACGTCCAGGGCCGCCGCCACGAGCTCGGCGATTCCGGTCTGCGTCTGTCCGCGCGCGGACAACTCGACCAGGTGGGCCCCTTCGTACTCCCCGTACTCATCCGTCTGATCCAACAGGCGTCCGGCGACCTCAAGAGCCAGGCGCGTCTTGCCGACGCCGCCCGGGCCCGTGAGCGTGAGCAGCCGGCCGTCCTTGAGGTGTGTCCGCGCCTCCTCCACGGCGTGGGTGCGGCCGATGAGGTCGGTGAGGGGCGTGGGGAGGTTGGTGGCACGACGAGGGCGACTCGGCGGGGCCAGCAGGGTGCGTGGGGGTGACGGGGCCGCTGGGGCTGGTGGGACCGCCGAGGCCAGTGGAGTCGGTGGGGCCGGGCTCAGCTCCGGGTCATGGTTCAGGATCGCCGTGTGCAGGGCGGTCAGGGCCGGGCCCGGGTCCACGCCCAGTTCCGTCCGCAGCAGGTCGCTCAGCTCGCGGTACGCGGCGAGTGCCTCGCTCTGGCGGCCCGCGCGGTAGAGCGCGCGCAGGTGCGCGGCACGGAGGCGTTCGCGGAGCGGGTGGCGTGCCACCAGGTCCGCCAACTCGGCTATGTCACCGGCGAGTCTGCGGTCGTCGCCCTCCTCGGCGCGGGCCTCCGCACGGTCCTCCAAGGCCGTCAGCCGCTCCTCCTCCAGGCGCGCGACCGCGGCCTCGGCGAACGTCTCCTCCGCCACGTCCGCGTACGCCGGCCCCCGCCACAGCGCCAGCGCCTCGTCCAGCAACTCCACGCGTACGCGCGGGTCATCGCTCTCGCGCGCCCTCTCCACCAGTACGTGGAAACGGTGGGCGTCGACCGTGCCGGGGGCGGCGTTCAAGGCGTAACCGGCGGGCTGGTGCGTGATCAGCGCGCGGGCTCCGGGCTCCGCGTCGTCGAGGACGCGGCGGAGGCGGGAGATCTTGCTGCGCAGGACCCCGGTGGGGCGGGCCGGCAGGTCCTGGCCCCAGAGGTCGTCGACGATCCGGTCGGCCGGGGCGGGGCGGCCCTCGCGGATCAGCAGGTCGGCGAGGAGCGCGCGCACCTTCGCCTCGGGTACGGGGACCCGCCTGCCGTCGGCCGTCCACACCTCCAGGGGGCCGAGTATCGCGAAGCGCATGCCACCCAACGTAGTCCAGCCTGGCCGGAATTGATCACTCCGGGATTTCTGCTTTCCGAGTCGGCCGCTCTCCACCGGAACCCCGCCGGCCCCCTCCGAAACCCTTCCATAACCTTTCCGGAACCCCTGCCGCCCAGCCTGACGGCATGTCTACTTCCTCAGCTTCTACTGCCTCTGCGGCGCCCGATCCGTCCGCCCCGCCCCCCGCAGGCCCCCGCGAGTGGATCGGTCTCGCCGTCCTCGCGTTCCCCGCGCTCCTGCTCTCCATGGACGTCACCGTCCTCTACATGGCGCTGCCCACCCTCGGCGCCGATCTCCACGCCGACAGCACGCAGTCGCTGTGGATCGCCGACATGTACCCGTTCATGCTGGCGGGCTTCCTCGTCACCATGGGCACGCTCGGCGACCGCATCGGGCGGCGCCGCCTGCTGATGGTCGGCGCCGCCGCGTTCAGCGCGGCCTCCGTGCTGGCCGCGTTCGCCCCGAGCGCCGAACTGCTCATCGCCGCGCGGGCGTTGCTCGGAGTGGCGGGGGCGTCGGTGCTGCCCTCGACGATGTCGCTGATCAGCACCATGTTCCGGCAACCCGCACAGCGGGCCAGTGCCTTCGGGCTGTGGATGATGGCCTTCTCGGTGGGCGCGGTCATCGGGCCCGTCGTGGGCGGCCTGATGCTGGAGCGGTTCTGGTGGGGCTCCGTCTTCCTGCTCGGTGTGCCCGTGATGGCGCTGCTCCTGATCTGCGCGCCCGTGCTGCTGCCCGAGCACCGCGACTCATCGCCCGGGCGCCTCGATCCGCTCAGCGTGCTGCTGTCGCTCGCCGCGATCCTGCCGGTGGTGCACGGCCTCAAGGAGGTGGCGCGGGACGGCGCCGAGCCGCTTCCGCTCGCCTTCGTCGCCGCCGGGCTCGTCGTCGGCCGGATCTTCGTGCTGCGTCAGCGGCGGCTCGCCGACCCCCTGCTCGACCTGCGGCTCTTCGCGGAGCGCGCGTTCAGCGGGGCGCTCGTCGTCTTCCTGCTCGGCATGATCACCCTGCACTCCCTGACCCTGTTCTTCACGCAGTACCTGCAGCTGGTCGAGGGGCTCTCGCCGGTCCGCGCCGGGCTGTGGATGATTCCGTTCGTCGCAGGGACGTTCGCCGGTCTCGGCCTCGCCCCGCGGATCGCGCGCCGCGTGCGGCCGGCCCGGGTCATCGCGGGCGGGCTGCTCGTCGCGAGCGTCGGCTTCGCCCTCATCTCGCGCGTCGACGCGTCGTCGGGGCTCGCCCCGCTCGTCATCGGCAGCACGGTGGTCACGATCGGCTTCGGGCCCCTGATGGTGCTCGGTACGAACATGATCGTGGGGTCGGCGCCGCCGGAGCGGGCCGGGGCGGCGGCCTCGGTGTCGGAGACCGGTGCCGAACTCGGCTCGGCGCTCGGTGTCGCCGTCCTCGGCAGCGTCGGCACGGCCGTCTATCGGGGGCAACTGGCGGACGCGGACGCCTTGGACGCCGTCCCGCACGGAACCGCCGACGCGGCTCGCGAGGGGCTCGCGGCGGTGCGGGGCACGGCCGACGGGCTGCCGGACGGCCCTGCGGCCGAGGCGCTGCTCGGCGCCGCCCGCGACGCCTTCGCCACGGGTCTCGGCACGGTCGCCCTGATCAGCGCCGTGCTGCTGGCGGCGCTCGCGGGACTCACGATGGCGTTGCTGCGGCACGTACGCCCCATCGGGGCGCCGGAGGAGTGAGCGACGCGGGGACCGACGGGCGAACCCCGAGAAAACCGGGGGCCACGGGGGCCACCTCAGCCGCGGAGGAACCGCACCGAAGGCCGGCCCCCCTTCGGAAGACCCCCCTCCGAAAAGCCCCCCTCGGAAGGGTCGCCCTCCCCTGGCGTCACCACCGCCCGCACCCCATAGACCTCGGCGATCAGCTCCTCGGTGATCACCTCGGCCGGGGTGCCCGCCGCGTACGCCGTGCCGTCCTTGAGGACCAGCAGCCGGTCGCAGAACATGGCCGCCAAATTGAGGTCGTGCAGCGCGATCACGCTGGTGACGGGGAGCTCCGCCACCAGCGTCAGCAGGTCCAACTGGTGCTGGATGTCCAGGTGGTTGGTGGGCTCGTCGAGCAGGAGCTCGCGGGGTTCCTGGGCCAGCGCGCGGGCGATCTGGACGCGTTGGCGCTCGCCGCCGGAGAGCGTGTGCCAGGCCTGTCCCGCGCGCTCGGCGAGCCCGGTGCGCGCCAGGGCCTCGCGCACGGCCCGCTCGTCGCGGGCCGTGGGGCCCGACCAGGCGCGGCGGTGCGGGATGCGGCCCAGGCGTACGACATCTCGTACAGTCAACTCGACCTGGGTCGAGGCGTGTTGCTCGACGACGGCGACCCGGCGCGCCACCTCGCGGCGGCCCGTGTCGGACAGCGGGCGGCCGTCCAGGGTGACCACTCCGGAGGCCGGGGCGAGGACGCCCGCGAGGATGCGCAGGAGCGTGGACTTGCCGGATCCGTTGGGGCCGAGGAGCCCCACCATGGCGCCGTCGGGCGGCGCGAGGCTGACGCCGTCGACGACGAGCCGCCCGCCCGCCTCACGGGAGACCCGGTCGGCACGCAGGCCGGGGGCGCCCGGGGCATCCGGGGCGCCCGTGCCGTCCGGCGCGCCCGCGTCACCCGAGGCGCCCGGGAGCATCACGTCGTACGTCATGACGTCCTCCGCGTCCGGTACAGCACGGCCACGAACGCCGGTACGCCGATGAGCGAGGTCACCACGCCGACCGGGACCTCCTGGGGCTCCAGGGCCGTGCGGGCCAGCGTGTCCACCCAGACCAGGAAGACCGCGCCGGCGAGCGCGGTGACCGGGAGCAGCCGGGCGTGGCCGGAGCCGACGACCGCGCGGGCCGCGTGCGGCAGGACGAGGCCGACGAAGCCGATGGCGCCCGCCGAGCTGACCAGGGCCGCGGTCAGGAGAGCGGTCGTGCAGAGCAGGACGAGCCGGGTGCGGGCCACCCGGACGCCCAGCGCCGCCGCGGCCTCCGGGCCGAACGCGAAGGCGTCGAGCGTGCGGGCGTGGCCCAGGCAGACGACCAGCGTGACCGCGAGCACCGCGCCGCACAGCCACACGTCCGTCCAGCCGGTACCGCTGAGGGAGCCGAGGAGCCAGAAGAGGATGCCGCGGGTGGTCTCCGCGTCGCCCGCCGTGAGGACGACGAACGACGTGAGCGCGGAGAACAGCTGCATGGCCGCCACGCCGGACAGCACGACCCGGTCCGTCGTGTCGCCGAGCGTGTGACTCAGGAGCAGGACCAGCGCGAAGGAGCAGAGCGCGCCCGCGAAGGCGCCCGCCGAGACCGAGACCGCTCCCCCGCCGACGCCGAGGACGACGACCGCGACCGCTCCCGTGGACGCCCCGGACGACACCCCGAGCACGAACGGGTCGGCGAGCGGGTTGCGGAGCAGCGACTGCATGACCGCCCCGCAGACCGCGAGGCCCGCGCCGCAGACCGCGGCGAGCAGGGTGCGGGGCATCCGCAGGTTCCAGACGATGCCGTCCCTGATCGGGGTGAGGGGGCTCTCGCCCCAGCCGAGGTGCGCGACGACGGTCGCCCACACGTCCGGCACGGAGATGTCCGCGGGCCCGATGGTGACGGCCACGGAGACGGACAGGACGAGCCCGGCGGCCCCGGCCACCCAGAGGAGGCCGAGCCGCAGTCCGTGCCGTATGGAGAAGACGACGGGGTCGGGGGCATTCGCGGGGAGAGCGGGTGCGGGGACCGTGTCCCTGCCGGGTGCTGCCTCCGTCACTTGACGAGCCCGAATTTCCGCAGGCCCGCGGCGACCTGTTCGATGCCGTCGACCGTGCGGATCGTGGGGTTCATGGCCTGGCCGCTGAGGAGGACGTACCGCTTCTTCTTCACGGCGGTCAGGTTCTTCGTCGCCGGGTTGGTCTCCAGGAACTTGATCTTCGCCGCCGCGCTCTCGGCCGACTGCGACTTGCGCGTGAGGTCGCCGATGACGAGGACGTCGGGGTCGCGGTCGGCGACGGTCTCCCAGTTGATCTGGGGCCATTCCTCGCGGGTGTCGTCGAAGACGTTCTTCGCGCCGAGCTCGCGGGTGATGATGCCGGGCGCGCCGCAGCAGCCCGCCATGTAGGGGGCGTCGGAGTTGGCGAACCAGTACAGGAGCGTCACGTCGGAGGCGGCCGCCTCGTCGATGTCCTTCGTGGCCTTCGTGATACGGCCCTTCAGGTCCGCGACCAGCTTCTCGCCGCGCTTCTCGACGTGGAAGACCTTCGCCAGGTCGCGCACCTCTTTGTAGACCGTGTCCATGGTGAGGGTCTTGACGCGTTTGCCGTCGCCGCCGCTGTCGTTGTCCTTGCCCGCGCAGTCGGTGGGCGAGACGTAGACGGGGACGCCGAGTTCGGTGAACTTCGTGCGGTCGGCGACGCCGCCCTTGCCGACCGTGTAGAGGAAGGAGGCGCTGACGAAGTCGGGCTCCTTGGAGAGGACCTTCTCCAGCGCCGGGTAGCGGTCGGCGAGCCGCTCCACCTTCGCGTTGTCCTTCTCCAGGTTCTTCAGGACCGGGTCGGTCCAGGTGCCGGTGCCGACCATGCGGTCGGCGAGGCCGAGGGAGAGGAGGATCTCCGTGGAACCCTGGTCGAGGGAGACGGCCCGCCGGGGCGCCGCGTCGACCTTCGCCTCCTTGCCGCAGGAGGCGACCGTCACCGGATAGCCGTCGGCGCTCCCGCCCGCCGGCTTCTCCGCGGAGCCGCCGCACGCGGTGAGCGTGAGCGTGCCGGCACAGAGCAGGGCGGACAGAGTGGATATACGGGCTGTCGAGGACACGTGATCCCTTGGGTCTCGCGGCTCATACGCGGAGCCTGGCCTGCGTCACGACCTCCGCCGCCCGGTGTGCGAGCGGAGGCGCCAGCAGGTCTTCGGACTCGGGATCGACCGGGCGGGGCGCCTTCCCGGGCGTCCTGGAACGCCCAGTGGCCGTGGCCCCGCCCGTCCCCCTCACCGCTGCGCGTCAGTTCCGGATTCGCACCGGATTCCCTGGCCCAGGTGTGGGTTTGACTGGCTTGCGCAAGTTATCACGCGTCCTCGCGGGGGCGGTCCGTGCCGTGGACCGGCACGGGCCTCGGCTCGCCGCGGTAGGTGCCGAAGGACCAGCGGTTTCCCTCGGGGTCCTCGATGCCGAACTCGCGGCTGCCGTAGGGCTTGTCCTCGATCTCACGGGTGATCTTGACGCCGGCCTCGGTGAGGCGGGCGTACAGGGCGTCCACATGGTCGGTGACGACGTAGGCACCGGACGTGCCCGGCTTTCCGCAGGCCGCGGCCGCCGACTCGGGGTCGTACGAGCCGAGCATGATGCCGCCGCCCTCGGGCCAGTCGAGCTGGGCGTGGGCCACGCGGCCGCCGTCCTCGTAGACGGCGGTGCGCAGGAAGCCGACGGTGCCGACGAGGAAGTCGATCAGCGCGGGGGCGTCCTCGGCCTGGAGCGCCGGCCAGATGGCGGGGGCGGGTGCGGTTTCAGGGGCGCCAGGCGTGGTGTCGGGTGTGGTATCGGGTGTGGTGTTCATGTCTCTCACTCTTCTCCGCCGCCGTGCGCCCCGGCTTGGATATTCCGGCACTCCTCGGCCAGCCAGCGGGTGGGGCTCGCCTCCGTGTACTGCCGGAAGTCGCGGACGAGGTGGGAGTGGTCGTAATAGCCGGTCTCGGCGGCGACCCGGGCGAGGTCCGGCGGCCCGCCCGCCGCGACGGCGCGGACCACGGCGGCCTTGGCGTGCTGGAAACGCATCAGGCGGGCGGCCTGTTTGGGGCTCAGCCCGGTCTCGGCGCGGAACAGCGCGGTCAGCCGGCGCTCGCTGAGCGCCACGTGCCGGGACAGGCCGCCGAGGGTGCCCGCGCCCCGGTGCCTGGCCAGCCACGCCCAGGCCTCGGCGACCTCCGGGCGCACGGCCCCGGCGGCGCGGTCCTCGGCCGCGCGCCGCCGCAGATAGCCGGAGAGCAGGGCGAAGCGGTCCTCCCAGCGGTCCAGTTCGCACAGGCGCTCGCGGAGGTCGGCGGCGCGGTCGCCGAGGACGTCGGTGCCGCCGACGACGAGCTGCCCGGCCAGTTCCGCGGCGGGCAGCCCGAGGAGCGGGCGGGCCGCGAGGGGGTGCACGGCGAGCTGGATGCCCGCCTCGTGCTCGGGCTGTACGACGTACGCGGGGCTCTGGTGCAGGCCGCCCACGACGATGTCGGTGCGCGCCGCGTCCGGTCCCGTGGCCTGGCCGGGGGTGGCGCCGGTGGCGATGGGGCCGTCCAGCGAGAAGATCAAGGTCAGATACGGGGACGGGAGGCCCCGGTGCAGGGCGGGCCGCTGCCCCGCGGTGCGGTAGCCGACCGCGGAGACGACCATGCCGCCGAGCCGTGGAACGGTCCGGACGAACTCACGGGAGCCCATGCGTTCCAGTATGCGGGGCGTGGCCCGGACGCGTCGCGGAGTCCCCTACCGCTACCCCCGTCCCCCTCCCCCATACCCCCCGCCCCCGGTGACTTCGATCATGGGAAATGAGCGTCCCGGCCCATAGCATGGCGCGCCGCTCCGGACGGGGCCGCGCATCGCTTTCAGGAAACGGCAGGGACGTAGAGACATGGCAGTACGGGCAAAGGGCAAGCTGGCCGTCATCGGTGCCACGGGGGCGCTGGCCGCCGCCGTCCTCGCGGGCAGCGCACTGTGGCCCACCAGCGAGGCGACCGCCGCCGACACCTCCGTGGCCACCGCCCGTGAGCTGTCACACTGGCCGAAGCCCGTCGCGAAGAAGCTCGGCAAGGTCATCGCGGAGAACGGCCACAAGGGCGCGTACGCCGTCTTCGACGCGGACAACACGACGTACCGCAACGACCTCGAAGAGTCGCTGCTGCCCTTCCTGGAGATGAAGGGCGTCCTGAGCCGCAAGACCATGGACCCGTCCCTGAAGGTCATCCCCTTCAAGGACAAGGCCGGGCACAAGGAGAGCCTCTACAGCTACTACAACCGGCTGTGCGAGGTGGACGACCAGGTCTGTTACCCCTGGGCCGCGCAGATCTTCTCCGGCTTCACGCTGAAGGAGCTCAAGGGGTACGTCGACGAGCTCCTCGCGTACAAGAAGCCGATCCCCGCCGAGTACTACGAGGACGGCAAGCTCACGAAGACCGAGGTGAAGGCGCCGGAGTTCTCGCGCGGCATGCAGCAGCTGTACAGGACGCTGCGCTCGCACGGCATCGAGGTGTACGTTGTCAGCGCGGCCGGCGAGGACCTGGTGCGCATGGTGCTCGCCGACCCGAAGTACGGCTACGGCGTGAAGCCGCAGAACGTCATCGGGGTGTCCATGCAGCTCAAGGACCGCAGGACCGGTGAGGTGACCAGTTCCCGCAAGGAGATCGCCGAGGGCCGCTTCGGTGAGAAGGACCGCGAGAAGCTCGCGCAGCGCGAGCTGACGCCGAACCTGTGGGCGCCGCTGACCTGGTACGAGGGCAAGCCCGCGGCGATCAACACGTACATCGACGAGTGGAAGAAGCCGATCCTCGCGGCCGGTGACACGCCGGTCAGCGACGGGCCGATGCTGTTCCACTCCGCCGACGTGGAGCATGGCGGCGTACGCGTCTGGGTCAACCGCAAGGACTCGTACATGAAGCAGCTCGACGGGATGAAGAAGAAGAACGCCGAGCGGCAGCGCGAGCTGGGCCAGAAGGTGACCGCCGACAAGCGGTGGCTGACGGTCACGCCGGATCAGATCGGCTGACGGCGCAGGATTCGGCCGGCGGCCCAAGATTCGGCTCACGGCGCAGGATAGGGAGCATGACTCAGGAATTCCTCGCCACGGAGACCGAACCTGCCCTGTCCGACTTCTCCTTCGCCTGTGACGGCGAGACGTTGAGCTGCGCCGAGGCGCTGCCCGGTGTCGGGCCCGATGCCGGGGTCACTCCGGCCCCCGCCACCACCGTCGTCCTGCTGCACGGCGCGGGCGGCGGCAACAAGGAGCGGCTGGCCGCTCTGCAGGCCGAGTTCGCGGCGCGCGGCTGCCGGGCGCTCGCGCTGGACTTCTCCGGGCACGGCGAAAGCACGGGCGCGCTGCGGGAGTTGAGTCTGCGGCGGCGGTGCGCGCAGGCGGCGGCGGTGGTCGAGGGGCGGGTGCCCGCCTCCGACAGCCTGGTGTTCGTCGGGTTCAGCATGAGCGGGCAGACCGTGGCGGACCTGGTGGCGCACTTCGGCGCGCGGGTCACGGGCATCGGCCTGTGCGCGCCCGCCGTGTACGCGCCGGAGGCCTGGCCGCTGCCCTTCGGCGACGGCGACGGCCGCTTCACCGAGATCATCCGTACGCCGGGCCGGTGGCGCGAGTCCGCCGCGCTGGACGTCTACCGGGGCTTCGGCGGGCGCGCGGTGCTCGTCGTGCCCGGCACCGACGCGGTGATCCCGCCCGAGGTCACGTCGGCCGTCGGCGAGGCGCTCGCCGCCCGGGCCCGGTTCGAGCGCCTCGAACTGCCGGACGCCGACCACGCGTTGGGCGCCTGGCTGCGGGACCACGCGGAGGACCGGCGGCGGCTGGTGGACGCGCTGCTCGGCTGATCCGGGTCACCGGAACACACCACCGGCCGCCGGTCCGGGCTACGTCCCGGGCGTCGCCGCCCACGCCGCCACCCACTTCGCGAGCGCGCCGCCCGCGCGGGTCCACGCGAAGTGGTCGAGCCGGCCGCCCGCCTCCTGCGCCGTGTAGTGGCGGCGGGTGAGGCGGGCCCGCGGGACCTTGCCGAGCAGGTGGTCGAGGGCGGCGGCCGGGGCGAGCGTGTCGCCGTCGACGGAGACCGCGAGGACGGGCAGCTCCAGGGTGGCGAGCGCCGCTTCGTAGTCGAGCGTGGAGCCCTTGCCGCTGTAGCGGCCCGTACGCACCTGCCGGGCCCAGTCGCGCATGACGCCCTTGGGCTGGTCGCCGCCGAAGCCGAGCCGGGTGCCCGGCCAGCGGCCGAGCACGGCAGCCGTCGCCGTGATGAGCGTTTGCGCAAGGAGCAGGCCGGGGCCGCGCCACGGGCCGTACGCGCGGAACCACACCGATCCCGTGGCGACGACCGCCACCCCGTCGACTTCGGAGCCGTCCCGGCCGGCGGCCAGCGATGCGTATACGAGAGCGAGTTGGCCGCCGAGGCTGTGACCGAGGACGTACAGGGGCGGTTCGGTGCCGAGCTCGGCGCGGATCGCCGCGACGACCGCGGGGATGTCCTCCTCGACGATCGCGCGGTAGCCGTGGCCCGGCGCGCCGGGACCGATGGCGCGCGGGGTCGCCTCGCCCTGGCCGCGCAGGTCGACGGTGAGCACCGTCAGCCCTTCGTCGTGCAGTTGGCGCGCGAAGCGGCGGTAGAAGCGGGCGGGGGTGCCCATCGCGGGCAGGATGAGCACCGCGGGGGCCGGGGGCGGCCAGGGTGCCGGGCCGGAGCCGGACGGAAGGAAGCGTTCCGGCGCGGGGGCGCGGAGCGAGCGCACGGGCAGGCGGGTGCCGTCCGGGAGTTCGGCGGTCGTCAGGAGCGGCAGTTCGCCGACGGGTTCCGGCTGGGGCATGCCGACGGGTTCCGGCTGGGTCATGGGGCACAGCATGTCCCATCGCACACATGACCGCACAGACCTGTGCGGGGCCCGCGGAGGACGGCTCCCTCCACGGGCCCCGCGGTCCACTCAGCGGCTGTACCGCATGAGCGCCCGCACCATGTGACAGGTGATGTCGGACGGCGGATGGATCCCGACGTCCTCCGCCATGCGCCGTATCGTGCTGTTCTTCGCCTGGTTCGGCAGATAGACGCCCGAGTCGAGCAGGGCGATGGCCAGGCGCATGGCCTTGAGGCGGCGGTTGTGGTTGACGTACCACTCGCGCGGGCGGCCCGGGGGCAGCGCCTTCTTCTCCAGTGGTGCGTACGGCAAGTCGATCAGGACGGGCTTCGGTACGGTCTTGGACACACGCTTGGACGTGAGTGCGGCAGCGGGCACGGGCATCCTCCTGTCGCGGTCGGGACCCCCCGTCGGGCGCCCTCGAACACTACTGTGATTCTACTGCGGGGCACTGACAATCGCCGCTGGCCAGAGGGGCTTTGGGCTGTTCGAATACGGGGGTGCCGCGCGGCCCGGGACGGGTGTTCCGGAGGTAGCGTGTGGGGCATGGAGATCTGGATCAACCCCGCCTGTTCGAAGTGCCGCAGCGCGCTCACGCTGCTCGACGCGGAGGGCGCCGACTACACCGTCCGCCGCTACCTCGACGACGTGCCGACCGAGGACGAGATCCGTGCCGTCCTCGACCGCCTCGGCCTCGAACCGTGGGACATCACGAGGACCCAGGAGCAGGCCGCCAAGGACCTGGACCTGAAGGACCGTGCGGCCTGGCCCCGCGACGCCTCGGGCCGCGACCGCTGGATCAAGGCTCTCGCCGACCACCCCAAGCTGATCCAGCGCCCCATCATCACGGCCGACGACGGCACGGCGGTGGTGGCCCGCACGGAGGAGGCGGTGCGGGACGCGCTGTCGCGCTGAGACCGCGAGGACGGACGGTGCCGTGAAGCCGGCGGGGCGGTGAAGCCGGGCGGTGTCGTGAAGCCGGACACACCCGCCTCAGGTAACACGGGGTTCACATAAGAGCAACGGTCGGGAAATCGCGGGTTGCCAGGCTGCCGCCCATCACCACGGCACCGCAGCACCCGCACGTTCTGCGCCGTACCGAGCGTTATGAGGATGAGGCCCCGTGACCTTCAAGGCTGAGTACATCTGGATCGACGGCACCGCGCCGACCGCGAAGCTCCGCTCCAAGACCAAGATCCTGGCGGACGACGCGAAGGGCGCCGAGCTGCCGCTCTGGGGCTTCGACGGGTCCAGCACGAACCAGGCCGAGGGCCACGCGTCCGACCGCGTCCTCAAGCCGGTCTACACCTGCCCGGACCCGATCCGCGGCGGCGCCGACGTACTCGTCCTGTGCGAGGTCCTCAACACGGACATGACGCCGCACGAGTCCAACACCCGCGCCGAGCTGGCCGAGGTCGCGGGCCGCTTCGCCGCGCAGGAGCCGATCTTCGGCATCGAGCAGGAGTACACGTTCTTCGAGGGCGACCGCCCGCTCGGCTTCCCCGTCGGCGGCTTCCCCGCCGCGCAGGGCGGCTACTACTGCGGCGTCGGCTCGGACGAGATCTTCGGCCGTGACGTCGTCGAGGCGCACCTGGAGAACTGCCTGAAGGCCGGGCTCGGCATCTCCGGCATCAACGCCGAGGTCATGCCGGGACAGTGGGAGTTCCAGGTCGGCCCGCTGGCTCCGCTGGAGGTCTCCGACCAGCTGTGGATCGCCCGCTGGCTGCTCTACCGCACCGCCGAGGACTTCAAGGTCTCCGCGACCCTCGACCCGAAGCCGGTCAAGGGCGACTGGAACGGCGCCGGCGCGCACACGAACTTCTCGACGAAGGCCATGCGCGAGGGCTACGCGCCCATCATCACCGCCTGCGAGGCCCTCGGTGAGGGCTCGAAGCCGCTGGACCACGTCAAGAACTACGGCGCGGGCATCGACGACCGGCTGACGGGTCTGCACGAGACCGCCCCCTGGGACGAGTACAAGTACGGCGTCTCGGACCGCGGCGCCTCGGTCCGCATCCCCTGGCAGGTCGAGGTGGAGCAGAAGGGCTACATCGAGGACCGCCGCCCGAACGCGAACGTCGACCCGTACGTCGTGACGCGCCTGCTCGTCGACACCTGCTGCACCGCGCTGGAGAAGGCCGGCCAGGTCTGATCCCACCGGTCACCGAGGGGTCGCGCACCGGTCACGGTGGGCGACCCCGTCGTCATCTGATTCAATGGAGCCATGGGCAGCCACCGGATCACCGCGACGGGTCGTCACGACCTCGAGCCCTTCTGGCCCTCCCGGCAGCATCACGACTTCGACCGGGTGTGTTGCCGCGCGATGAACGCGCGGGCCCTGTAAAGCCGTTGCCCCCGGCCTGATGCCGCCGCAACCGGCCTTCGCCTGACGCGCACGACGTACGTCTCGTTCTCGACGACTCCTTCTTCGCGCGAAAGAGCTGACTCCCCCATGGCGAACTCACGTTCCTTCACTGCCTCCGCTCCCACCACCCTCACCCCTCCCCCGGCCCCGGGCCGCGGCCGGCTGCGAGCCGTCGCGCCCGACGAGGTGGTGCAGATCACCGACTTCCTTCCGCCGGGCGCCACTTGGCTGCCCGCGCCGCAGCACACCCTGCCGACCCTGCCGGGACAGCCGCCGATGGTCGGCTACCTCGTCCTCGTGCCGGCCGGGCAGGAACCCGTGACCAGCGCCGCCGAGTCCGTCCTGCCCGAGGCGCCCCCCGCTCCCGGCCCCATCAGGGTCGACCCCGTGCAGCGCGCCGTCGAGGTCGACGGGCGCCCCCTCAACCTCACGTACCTGGAGTTCGAGCTGCTCGCGCACCTCGTCGCGCACCCCCACCGGGTGCACACCCGCGACCAGTTGGTGACGACGGTGTGGGGGTACGGCCACGTGGGCGACGGCCGCACCGTCGACGTCCATGTCGCGCGGCTGCGGCGCAAGCTGGGCGCCGAGCACCGCAGGACGATCCAGACGGTGCGTCGCGTCGGCTACAAGTACGCGCCGCCGACCCCCCGCTGAGCTGCGGTTCCCCTCTCTGCCCCGAGCAGAATCCGGTTCACAGGACCCGGGTCGCCGGGGCAGAGTGCACTGCCATGAGACTTCTGATGCTGGGCGGTACCGAATTCGTGGGGCGTGCGGTCACCGAGGCGGCCCTCGCCCGTGGCTGGGAGGTGACCGTCTTCCACCGCGGTCACCACGCGGCGCCCGAGGGCGCGCGGGCCGTGCACGGTGACCGCACCGTCGAGGGCGGCCTGGCCGCCCTCGACGACGGCGAGTGGGACGTCGTGGTCGACACCTGGTCGGCGGCGCCCCGGGTGGTGCGGGAGTCGGCCCGGCTGCTCGCGTCCCGCGCGGGCCGGTATGTGTACGTGTCGAGCGGCTCCGTGTACCGCTACCCGGGCGAGGCCGGCTCCGACGAGAGCTTCCCCGTGGTGGAAGGCGACCCGGACGCGGAAGCGTCGGCGTACGCGGAGGACAAGCGGGGCGGCGAGCTCGCGGCGATCGCCGAGTTCGGGGCGGAGCGGACAGTGCTCGCGCGGGCCGGGCTGATCCTCGGCCCGTACGAGAACATCGGGCGGCTGCCGTGGTGGCTGAACCGGGTGGCGCGCGGTGGGCCCGTCCTTGCCCCCGGGCCGCGGGACCTCGACATCCAGTACGTCGATGTGCGGGACCTCGCCGAGTTCGTCCTGGACGCGGCCGCCGCCGGGCTGCACGGGGCGTACAACCTGGTCAGTCCCATGGGGCGGATCACGATGGGTGAACTCCTCGACGCCTGCGTGGAGGTGGCGGGCCCGGCGGCGGAGCTGCGCTGGACGGAGCCGCAGGCGGTGCTCGACGCGGGCATCGAGCCGTGGATGGAGCTGCCGGTGTGGCTGGCTCCGGGCGAGCTGCACGACACGATGCACCGGACGTCGTCGGAGAAGGCGGTCGCGGCGGGCCTCAGGACCCGGTCCGCCGCCGAGACGGTGCGCGACACGTGGGAGTGGCTGCGGTCCATCGGCGGGACGGCGCCGCAGCGGCCCGACCGGCCGGTCGTCGGGCTCGCCCCCGAGAAGGAGGCCAAGGCGCTGGGCCTGTGACGTGACACGGCGTGGCCCCGGCACCGGGTGGGCGCCGGGGTCACGTTCACGTGTGCGGGTGCCTCATCAACGCCCGCTGGCCACCGGGGTGTTGTACGGGCCCGGCCGCGGCGGGGCGGCCGGTGCCTCCTCCCCGTGGGAGACCCGCGGGAGCCACCGCAGGTACCGGGGCGTGTGCCAGTTGCGCTCGCCCAGCAGGGCCATCAGGGACGGCAGCAGGATCATGCGGACGACCGTCGCGTCCAGGAGGACCGCCACTCCGAGACCCACCCCCATCTGCTGCATGTCCTGCATGGACAGCGTGCCGAACACCGCGAAGACCGCCACCATGATCACGGCCGCGCCGGTGACCGCGCCCGCCGTGCGCGTGATGCCCTCGCGGATCGCCGAGCGGTTGTCCATGCCGCGGTCGCGGGCCTCGCTGATCCGGGACACCACGAACACGTGGTAGTCCATGGAGAGGCCGAACAGGACGACGAGGACGAACAGCGGCATCCAGTTCTCGATCGCGCCGACCTGCTCCGAGCCGATCAGCTCCGCGCCCCAGCCGTACTGGAAGACGGCGGTCATGACGCCGTAGGCGGCGCCCACCGACAGCAGGTTCAGCGCGATCGACGTCACCGCGATCACCACCGAGCGGAAGCTGAAGAGCATCAGGAGGAAGGTCACCGCGGCGATGAACGCGAAGACCGGGACGATGCCCTTGCTGAGCTGGTCGCTGAAGTCCTCGGACGATGCCAGGTCACCGCCCACGTGGGCCGTCGCGTCCACTCCCTCGAAGGCCGCGGGCACCGTGTCGTCGCGCAGTTCGCGCAGGGCCTTCTTCGCCTCGGCGTCGGTGCCGTCGCCGGGCAACGGGATCTCGATCTCGGCGACGTTCTTCGCCTTGTGGACGGTGAGTTCGGCGCCGTCACCGGCCTTCTCGGTCAGCGAGTCGAGCGCGGCCCGCACCGGCTGCGCGCCGATGTCGTCGGCCTCGACGACCACCCGGGCCGGAGCGGGGCCGCCGGGGAACTCATCAGTGATCCGCTGATAGGAGACGGACAGCGGGGCGTCGGAGCCGAACTGCTTCTCCAGGCCGAGCTGTTCGGTCTTCATGCCGAGCGCGGGAGCGGCGAGGGCGAGCAGGAGGACCGCGGCGCCGACGGCGAAGAACTTCGGGCGGGCGAGGACGGGCCTCAGGATCTTCGCCGCGGTGCCGCCACTGGCGTGCACACCCTTCTTGGCACGGCGGTTGAGGAACGGGATGCGGCCGGCGTCGATGCGGTCGCCGAGCGCGGCGAGCAGCGCGGGCAGGACCGTGACCGAGCCGAGCATCGCCACGCACACCACGAGGATCGTGGCGACGGCGAAGCCCTTGAAGAGGAGCAGCCCGGACAGGAACATGCCCGCCATGGCGACCATGACCGTGAGGCCGGAGACCAGGACGGCGCGGCCGCTGGTGGCCGCGGCGATCCGCAGCGCCGTCTCGGCGTCCCGCCCCGCGGCCCGCTCGTCCCGCTCGCGGCGCAGGTAGAACAGGCAGTAGTCGACGCCGACCGCGAGGCCCATCAGGAACATCACGGAGTACGTCGTCTCGAACAGGTGCAGCTGGTGGCTGGCCAGGGAGAGCAGTCCGAAGGCCGCCACGCACGCGGTGAGCGCGAGCCCCACCGGGAGGAGCGCCGCGACCACGGCACCGAAGGCGACCAGGAGAATGCCGAGCGCGAGCGGCACCGCGGTGAACTCGGCCTTCTTCAAGTCGTCGGCGAGCAGGTCGGACAGGTGCTTCTCGGAGCTGGCGTCGCCGAACTGGTGGACGGTGATGCCGTGCGCCGCGCCGTCCTCCTTCGCCTTCGCCACGGCGTCGAGGACCGCCTCGACGCGGTCGGCGGCCTCATCGGAGGGACCCTTGATCTCAAACCGGAGCAGCGCTTCCCTGCCGTCCTCGGAGGGCAGCGGCGCCTTGAGGTCGCGTACGTCACCGGTCGCGGTCAGCGCCTTCGACAGGTCGGCCGCCGCGTCCCGCCAGCCGCCGGCGGACGCCCCGTCGGAGGCGCTGACCATGACGAGCTCGCCCGCGGGCTCGTCGATGTCCGCGTCCTTCAGGATCTCGGCGGCCCGGCCCGATTCGCCGACCCCCATCTCGTCGTCGGACGCGGTGACCGTGCCGGAGGCCCCGCCGATGACCGTGGCGAGGACCACGAAGACCAGCCAGCCGAGGATGGCCGCCTTCCGGTGGTGTGCGCTCCACACACCGAGTCGTGCCGCGAGATTCCGCCTCATGGCGCTTCGCCCCCATCAGATCTGCGTCTGTATGCGTCGGATAAGACGTCACTCACGCTAGAAATCGGCGGCCGCCCGCCCCAGCCGCCGAAGCCCCCTCTCGCGGAGGCACAGGGCGAGGCCAGGGGTGTCGTCAGGTACACCCCGGGCCCGGGTGGCGGGCCCAATGACCCGCACCCCGGCACCGGCGAAGATATGAACGTGCCGGACGCGGGGAACGCGGCCGGACCCACGGGGACGACGAGAGGGACTGATGACCATGACGAGGCTCAAGGACGCACTGATCGCGGGGGCGAGGGGCCTCTATCTGACGATCTTCGCGTTGGTGGGCTCGATCGTCCTCTTCGTGTTCTCGGTCCTCTCGATCGCGTTCATCCTGCTGGGTGTCGGCATCCTCACCACCCCGCTCGTCCTCGCGGGCGTGCGCGCGTACGCGAACTCCTACCGCCGCCGGGCCGCCGAGTGGTCCGGCGTGACGATCCCGGACGCCTACCGCCCCTTCCCCACCGACCTGCGCCCCGGCGTCACCGGGCAGGTGGAGCGCTGCACGCTGATGCTGAAGGACCCGGCGACCTGGCGCGACCTCCAGTGGCTCCTGGTGAACATGACCGCGGCCCCGGTCGTCGTCATCTTCGCCCCCGCGCTGCTGCTCTACATGGTGTACGGCTGGGTCCTCGCCCTCGGCGTCTGGGAGCCCATCCACGACGCGGGCGGCGGCGAGTGGTTCGCCTTCATCCACGTCACCTCGCAGTCCACCGCCAACCAGGCGGCGCTGCTCGGCATGGGCTTCTTCGCCCTCGGCGTCCTCGTCAACCCGTCCCTCGTGCGCGCCCACTTCCTGTTGGCCCGTACGTTCCTGGCCCCCACCACGAGCATGCGGGAGCGCGAGCTGGCCCGGCGCGTGGACCGGCTGACCGAGACCCGGCACGACGCCGTCGACAACTCCGCCGCCGAGCTGCGCCGCATCGAGCGCGACCTGCACGACGGCGCGCAGGCCCGCCTGGTCGCCATGGGCATGGACCTCGGCACCATCGAGGCGATGATCGAGTCCGACCCCGCCAAGGCCAAGGAGCTGCTCGCCAAGGCCCGGCAGAACTCCGGCGAGGCGCTGACCGAGCTGCGCGACCTGGTGCGCGGCATCCACCCGCCGGTCCTCGCCGAACGTGGCCTCGGCGACGCGGTGAAGGCCCTCGCGCTGCGCCTCCCCATCGCCACCGAGGTCGACGTGGAGCTGGCGGGGCGGGTCGAGGCGCCGGTGGAGTCCGCCGCGTACTTCGCGGTGAGCGAGACCCTGACCAACGCGATCAAGCACTCGGGGGGCGACCGCATCTGGGTGGACATGCACCACGCGGACGGCATGCTGCGCATCGCCGTCACGGACAACGGCAAGGGCGGCGCCGCGATCGGCTCCGGGTCCGGGCTGAGCGGTGTCGAACGCCGACTCGGTACATTCGACGGCGTACTGGCCGTCAGCAGCCCCGCGGGCGGTCCGACCATGGTGACCATGGAGATCCCTTGCGAGTTGTCCTAGCCGAAGACCTCTTCCTGCTGCGCGACGGCCTGGTGCGGATGCTGGAGGCGTTCGACTTCGAGATCGCGGCGGCCGTGGAGAGCGGGCCCGAACTGACCAAGGCGCTCGCGGAGTTGCGGCCGGACGTCGCCGTCGTGGACGTCCGGCTCCCGCCGTCCCACACCGACGAGGGCCTGCAGTGCGCGCTCGCCGCCCGCCGGGCCAGGCCCGGACTGCCCGTCCTCGTCCTCTCTCAGCACGTCGAGCAGTTGTACGCGCGCGAGCTCCTCGCCGACGGGAACGGCGGCGTCGGCTATCTCCTCAAGGACCGGGTGTTCGACGCGGCGCAGTTCATCGACGCCGTGCGCAGGGTCGCGGCCGGCGGCACCGCGATGGACCCGCAGGTGATCCAGCAGCTCCTGTCGCGGCACTCCGCCGAGGAGCCGCTCGCCGCGCTCACCCCGCGCGAGCGCGAGGTGCTCGAACTCATGGCGCAGGGCAGGTCGAACGCGGCCATCGCGGCGCAGCTCGTCGTCACCGAGCGGGCCATCGCGAAACACACGTCCAACATCTTCGGGAAACTGGACCTGGCGGTCTCCGACGACGACAACCGGCGCGTCCTCGCCGTCCTCGCGTATCTGGACCAGGGGCGCTGAACACGCCGGGCCGCTGATGCGTATGTAGTCCCATGGGACGTACCTCACGAAAACGATCAAGGCTGACGCGGCGGGTCGTCGCCACGTCCGCAGCGTTCATCATGGGCGGCGGCGCTCTGGTCGCCGTGAACGTCTACGCGAATGCCGGAGAAGGCGCGGACCGGCCCCCTCCGCGGGGTTCCGGGGATTCCGGACAGCAGGTGTCGACCATCAGCTGCCCGGATGTGGGCAATCAACTGCCCGAGGTGCCCGATGCCGCGCGGGGCGAAGTGGACCGGCGACTCGCCGACCTCGACGGCCAGATCACGGAGGCGTACGGGCAATTCGCACGGACACCGGACAAGGAGTCCCTGCTCGCGCCCTTGGCGGAGAAACGCAGGGAGACTCTCGGCGGCATCACGAATGCTCTGGAGCAGGCCGGCGCCCGGCCCCCCGAGGGGATCGACAGCATGGCGCCTTGCACGCTGCGCGCCGACGACCAGGGGCAGGGGCAGGATCAGGGTCAAGATCAAGGTCAGAGCGGTAACGGGCCCGAGGCCGGTGACTTCGTCGAGATCGAGTCCGTTCAGCCGAACGTCAAGCGCCCCCGCGACGGTCGCAATGCCTCCCGCGGCACCTTCACCACGAAATGCGGACGGAACGAGAACGGCAAATTCAATCCGGACAACGTCATCGTCGCGCCCGGTGTGAGCAATGGCGCGCACCACATGCACGACTACGTGGGAAACCAGGCGACGGACGCCTTTTCCAGCGACGCCGATCTCGCCGCCGGTCAGACCAGTTGCCGCAATCAGGGCGACAAGTCGACGTATTACTGGCCCGTCCTGAGGCTCCAGAACGGGCAGAACGAGGACGACGCCCAGGCCGACGGCGGCGGCAAGGACCAGAACGTCGGCGAAATCCAGACACCGTCCTCGGTGACCCTGAAGTTCGCCGGAAATCCGGTGAGCAAGGTCGTCGCCATGCCGCGCTTCCTGCGCATCATCACGGGTGACGCCAAAGCCTTCACCAATGGCGACGCCAACGCCAACGCGTCATGGAGCTGCACCGGATTCGAGAACCGGCAGCTGACGGACAAATACCCGATCTGCCCCGAGGGCAGCAAGGTCGTCCGGACCTTCAACTTCCAGAGCTGCTGGGACGGACAGAACACCGACAGCGCCAACCACCGCACCC
The DNA here is from genome assembly GCF_055639375.1 of Streptomyces sp. NPDC039462. NCBI lineage: Bacteria > Bacillati > Actinomycetota > Actinomycetes > Kitasatosporales > Streptomycetaceae > Streptomyces > Streptomyces sp. NPDC039462. The sequence continues at coordinate 32,270 of NZ_JBVKAO010000006.1, read as the reverse complement.
ACGTCGCCTTCGCCGACCGGCGCACCGGCGCCTGCCCGCGGGGCTTCCGCGCCATTCCCCAGCTGGTACAGCGCGTCGTGTACGACGTGCCGCCGGGGCCCGGCTTCGCCGTCGACTCGTTCCCCGAGCAGCTGCACAAACCCGTCACCGACCACGGCGACTTCATCAACGTCTTCGACGAACGGCTGATGCGGCGCGTCGCGAAGTGCGTCAACTCCGGGCAGCGCTGCACCTGACCCGCGGCACCGCTCACCCCTCGTGCCGGCCGTGGTGGTCGCCGTGCCTCCCCGCGGCGTCCACCACGGTTCCGCCGAGCCGGTCGCGCAGCTCCGAGATGTCGTCGGCGTCCCCGACCGCGACCCAGCTGCTGCCGCCGACGAGGTACGTACCGCCGTAGTCGTTCGCCTCGTCCAGCCATTCGGCCTGGCCACGGGCGTTTGTAAAGGTTACGAGGACATAGCGCCGGGCACCGTTCTCACAGGTGGCCTGGCGCAGTTCGGCCGCGTCCGTCCGGACGTCGGGCCTGCATCCCGCCTCGGCCGCCAGCTGCTCCAGGCTGCCGCTCGCCGTGCGCGGTGTGTCGTCACCCCCCGAGCCGCATCCCACCACTGCCAGCAGGGCTCCCACAGCCATGCCCGAAAGGGCGCTCCGTGCTGCCCGCACCGTCCGCGCCGCCCGCGTGCCTCGCGCTGCCCTCATCGTCCCAGCACTCCCTTTCAGCTATCTCGACCCGTCCGCTCCACGTGGACCGTTGAGCACGCGGGGCGACGCGGATACCGTGCGCGCAGCCTTCACCCCAGGGGGTACACATGTCCGAACCGTCCCGACGTACCGTGCTCGGCAGCGCGGGGGCCCTCGGCCTCGGTGCCGCGGTCGGCGGCCTGCCGGCCCTGACCGGCACCGCGGCCGCACGACCCGCCGAGGCTCCCGCCTTGGATACGGATGCCGCGCGCTCCGCGCTCAACAGACTCCTGCCGCACCACGCGCAACAGATCCGGCTCAGACTCGTCCCCGCGCGCGGCGGTGAGGGTCGCGAGGACCGCTTCAGAGTCACCGGCAGCACGGGCCGGATCGAGGTATCCGGTACGACGCCCGCGGTGCTGCTCACCGGCGTCCACTGGTACCTGAAGTACGTGTGCGGGGCCCACATCACCTGGAACGGCAGCCAGTTGGACCTGCCGCGCAGACTGCCCGCGCCGGCCCGGCCGCTGGAGCGGTCCACCTCGCTCCCCCACCGGTTCGCCCTGAACGACACCAACGACGGGTACACCGCGCCGTACGCCGACTGGGCGTACTGGGAGCGCATGATCGACGTACTCGCCCTGCACGGCTGCAACGAAGTCCTGGTCATAGCGGGCGCCGAGGCCGTGTACCACCGGGTGCTGCAGGAGTTCGGCTACTCCGACGCGGAGGCCAGGGCGTGGCTGCCCGCCCCCTCGCACCAGCCGTGGTGGCTGCTGCAGAACCTGTCCGGGTACGGCGGGCCCCTGTCACAGCAACTCATCGACGACCGGGCCCGGTTGGGGCGGCGCATCGTCGGCCGGCTGCGGGAGCTCGGGATCGCCCCGGTGCTGCCCGGCTACTACGGTCACGTCCCCGACGGGTTCGTCGAGCGCAACGGCGGCGACGCGCGGGTCGTGCCGCAGGGCGTCTGGCACGGGTTCCGGAGACCCGACTGGCTCGACCCACGCACCTCCGCCTTCGCGCGGGTCGCCGCCTCCTTCTACCGGCACCAGGAGCAGCTCTTCGGCCCCGCCGACCTCTTCAAGATGGACCTCCTGCACGAGGGCGGCACCGCGGGCGACGTGCCCGTGCCCGCCGCCGCCCGGGGCGTGGAGACGGCCCTGCGGACGGCGCGGCCCGGCGCGACCTGGGTGATACTCGGCTGGGAGGCCAATCCGCTGCCCGCGCTGCTCGACGCCGTCGACAAGAAGCGGATGCTGATCGTCGACGGTGTCTCGGACCGGTACGCGAGCGTCACGGACCGGGAGAAGGACTGGGGCGGCACGCCGTACGCCTTCGGGACCATCCCCAACTTCGGCGGGCGCACGACGATCGGCGCCCGCACCCACCTGTGGAACGAGAGGTTCTTCGCCTGGCGCGACAAGAAGAACAGCGCGCTGGTGGGCACGGCCTTCATGCCGGAGGCCACCGACCGGGACCCCGCCGCCTTCGAGCTCTTCTCCGAACTGGCCTGGACGAAGAGCCCGCCGGATCGGGCCGCGTGGTTCTCCTCGTACGCCGACTTCCGGTACGGCGGGCGCGACCGGGACGCGCGGGCCGCGTGGCGCGCGCTGCACGACACCGCTTACCAGCACACCGCCGTCGAGCGCAGCGACCCGCACGACTCGCTCTTCGCCGCCCGGCCCGACCTCGCGGCCGCGCGCGCCGCGGAGTACGCGCCGCGTGCGCTCACCTACGACCCGGGGCGGTTCGACGCCGCGCTCACCGGGCTCCTCGGGGTGTCGGGCGCGCTGCGGGACAGCGCCGCCTACCGGTACGACCTGGTCGACGTCGCCCGGCAGGCCCTCGCGCACCGCAGCCGCCAGCTCCTGCCGCAGCTGCGGGCCGCGTACGAGCGGAAGGACCGGGAGACCTTCGGCGCCCTGTCGAAGCTGTGGCTGCGGCTGATGCGGCTGTCGGACGACGTGACGGGCACCCACCCGGCGTTCCTGCTCGGCCCCTGGGTCGAGGACGCCCGCCGCATGGGGACGAACGACGCGGAGCGCGCGGAGTTCGAGCGCACCGCGAAGGTCCTGATCACCGTGTGGGGCGACCGGGCCACCTCCGACGCCGGCCGCCTCCACGACTACGGCAACCGCGAATGGCACGGCCTCATCCGCGACTTCTATGTGCCGCGCTGGCAGAAGTGGCTCGACGAACTGGCGGACGCGCTGGCCGCCGGGCGGCCGGCGAAGCCGGTGGACTGGTTCGCGTTCGAGGAGCCGTGGACGCGGGAGCGGAAGGACTATCCGCTGCGGCCCGTCGGCACGCCGTACCGGACGGTCTCGCGCGCGCGGGACGTGCTGGCGCGGGCGCCCTACCAAGGCACCCTGGAGGTCACGGCGGACCCGCCCGCCGTCCCGCCGGGCGGCCGTTCCCTGCTGACCGCGACCTTCCGCAACGTCAACGGGCTGCGCGCCACCGGGCGCGTCGACTTCGCGTTGACCGGCATCGAGGCGGAGCCGGTCGGGCCCGTGTCGCTGCCACGGGTCGCGCCCGCCGGGACGGGAAAGGTGGCGTGGCGGGCCACCACACCGGGAACCCCGCTGGACCGCCCGCTGCGGCCGCTCCCCTACGAGATCGCCGTGCGGTACGGGCCGCTGGGCGAGCGCCGGGTGCGGTCCGTGCACGAGGGCACGCTGTTCGAGGCCGGTCCGGTGAGCGACGCGTGGCTGACCTACAGCAACAACGCCGCCGTGTTCGGGGAGCTCGCGGGGCGGTACGCGATCGACGGGGGCGGCGCCGATCTGTGGAAGGGGACCGCCGAGTTCGGGACGCTGTACCGGGGCGGGGCGCTGCGGGACGGGGTGTCGGTGACGGTACGGGTGGACGCGCAGGCGGTGACGGGGCCGTGGGCCCGGGCGGGCCTCATCACCCGCACCTCCCTGCGCACGCCGCTCTCCCCCGGCTTCGTCAACCTCGCCGTCACCCCCGCCAACGGGGTCGTCCTCTCCTACGACACGAACGGTGACGGCACGCTGGACACGTATCAGCGCGTCACCGGCGTCAAGGCGCCGGTGACGCTGCGGTTGTCCCGCGCGGGCACGTCGTTCACGGGCGCGTTCTCGACGGACGACGGCGCGACGTGGCGCACGGTGGCAACGGTGCAGGTCCCGGGCGCGGCACCGGCTCAGGACGTGGGCCTGTTCATGAGCGCGACGAACGGGGGCGACGGGGAGCGCGGGACGGTGGAGTTCAGCGGGTGGGGGGTGGAGGGGTAGGGGGCTGCTCTGTGCGCGCGGGGCCCTGCGGCGCTTGGCGCGCGTGGTGCGCGTGGTGCGGGTCGCGCCTTCTGCCCGTCTGTGGGTGCGGGGCCGCGGGGGTATGTACGTACTCGCCATCACTACGCGCCACGCCTCAAGAACAAAGACGCCACAGTGCGCTCAGTGCTCCGTGCGCACATACCCCCACGTCCCCTCCCGTCTCGATCGCGGCTGCCGGCCGGTGGGGGTTCCCCGCGTTCGCTCCCCTGCCCGGCAGCTGCGCCCCGGTGGGGGTTCACAGCCTTCGCTCCCCTGCACGGCAGCTGCGCCCCGGCGGGGGTCCCCACCTTCCCCCCCTGCCTGGCAGCTGCGGCCCGGTGGGGGTACCCCGCCTTCCCCTCCTGCGCGGCAACTGCGGCCCGGTGGGGGTTCACAGCCTTTGCTCCCCTGCATGGCAGCTGCGGCCCGGCGGGGCACCCCCGCCTCTGCCCCCTGGGCGGCGGCTGGGTTTGGGGGCAATCCTCGCCCACCCGCGCGACTCCCGCAGGACATCGCAGAGCAACCCCCACCCACCCGCGCTACTCCCACGGGACATCGCGGAGCAACCCCCACCCACCCGCGCGACTCCCGCAGGACATCGCAGAGCAACCCCCACTCCCCCGCCCCTACCCCCGCGGGACGGCGCGGGGCAAACGGGTGGGTGGGTGGGGAGCATCCGCCGCGGAGCGGCGGGCTTGGGGACCTGCCCCAGCGGGACGGTGCAGGGGGACCCGCCCGCTCCGCCCAAGAAAAGGGGTGGCCCAGGGGTGGGGTGGATGTCACCGTGGGGGGATGGATGAAGCGTGGGAGCGGCGGGTTGCCGAGGCTTGGGGGAAGTTCGACTCCTATGGGGAGGAGGAGGGCGCGGTGTTTCGGGGGGTGATCGACGACCTCGTAAGCGAGTTGCCCCCTGCACACCCCGTCGGCCTCTTCGAGCGCGCCTCCGCCTTCGATTCCACCGGCCACTCCGACCGCGCCGTCCCGCTCTACCAAGAAGCCCTGGAGCGCGGCCTGGACGGGTATCGCAGGCGGCGTACGGCCGTACAGCTCGCCAGTTCGTTGCGGAACGTGGGTCGGGCCGAGGAAGGTGTCGCCCTGCTGAGGCGCGAACTGGACGCGGGCTCCGACGAGTTGGACGACGCCGTGCGCGCCTGTCTCGCGCTGTGCCTCGCCGATCTCGGCCGTGAGCGCGAGGGGCTCGCCCTCGTGCTCGGGGCGCTCGCGCCCCATCTGCCGCGCTATCAGCGGTCGATGGCCCATTACGCCCGGGCGCTCGTCGCGGACGGTCAGTCATGAGGTGACCAACCGAGGATTCGCTCGTTTTGCTGAACGTGTCGTCGAATGTGCAGTCTCCGCCGAAGTCCCCGAAGTCACCGAAGTCCAGCGGCCCCGCTCCCGTCGTCGACGTGGAGCAGGCCGAGGCCGCCCTCGTCGAGCACTACCCACGGCTCGTGCGGCTCGCCTATCTGGTGCTGCCGCCGAGTCTGGGCCGCAACCGCCGGGTCCTGACCGCCCACGCCCTCACCCAGCGCGCCCTGCCGCGCAGCCGCAGGACGGGCGAGGCGGTCGCCGTCCCGGCCCAGCGGAACAGCGGGAGCGGCGGGAGTGGGGGGAGTGGTGGGCCGCAGGGGGATCCGGCCTACTCGTACGTGCGGCTCCAAGTGGTGTGCGGCGCTCTCGTCGCCGGCGAGCCCCTGCGGTGGCGTTCCTGGCCCAAGCGGGCGCAGTTGCCGCCGCTGCTGCCGCAGGTCCGCGGGCTGCGGCTCTTCCCGCGCTCGGGTGGCGCCGACGAACTCGACCTGGACCAGCGGCTGGCCGACCTGTCGGGTGCCGCCCGCGCCGCCTACGTACTGCGCGGGATGGAGGGCCTCGACGACGACGGCGTGTATGACGTCCTCACCGCCGCGGGCTGTGACGACCCCGAGGACGCCCTCGACGAGGCCGACGAGGTCGAGGAGCGGTACGAACTGCTCGCGTCGCCCGAGTTCGACCCCTGCACCCTCCAGGCCCGGCCGACCGACCTGATGCGGCGCAGGCAGCACATGAAGGCCGCCGGTGTCGCGGTCGCCGCCGCGCTGGTGTGCGGGGCCCTGCTCGGCATGCCCGGCGACGGCTGGGGGCCCGACGGAGCCGCCGCGCCGCCCTATGCGCAGAACCCGGCCGGGCAGGCCGCGCTCGATCCGGCGCAGTTGCGGGCGGCTCCCGCGGGGGCGTGGAAACGTTCCGCCCGTACCGACTTCTCCGTGTGGCCCGCCCGCGGCAACCTCATCGGCGACAAGGAGCTCCTCCGCCGCGCCCTCGCCGTCTGGGCGCGGCCCGGCGAGTCCGTGCAGGTCTCCGCGACGCCGGGCACCGCGGCCGGTGCGCCGCCCGGCCCCGCCCAGCTGCTCTTCGCCGGCGAGGTCGACTCCGCGCGCGTGGTGCTGCTCTACGACGGCCTGCGCATCGTGCGGTACGCGGAACCGCAGGAGGGCACGAGCGGCGCGGCGCTCGACTTCGCGCGTGTGGACGGCGCGACCAGCGCCGAGGCGAACGCCGTCGTCGTCGACCGCGCCGACGGGAACATCCGCTATCTGACGGCTCCCTGGGTGCGGTCCGCCGCGGTGCAGGATCTGCTGAAGCCCGCCACGAAGGCCGCCGCGCTGCGCCGTTCCGATGACGGTGTCACCGAGCCCTTCGCCGGGCCCGCGCAGGCCGGGCAGTGCACGTCGTGGAACGCGCTGCGGCTGCGGGACCACTCCGGCGCGGTGCGCATGTCGACCGACCTCGGCGAGCTCGTCCCCGCCCATCTGACGGCCGGCCGCCCGCGGGCCCCGCGCGAGGCCACGCCCGCGGACTGGTCGAAGTCCGCGTGCTCCCTCGCGTCGGTGCGCTCGCACGGCATCCGGTCCGTGAACTCGTGGACGTACGCCCGTCAGGCCCTGCCCGAGGGCAACGGCGTCGCGGACTGGGCCTGCACCCGCGCCGAGACCTGGCGGGGCCTCGGCAGCCGTACCCTCGCCGAGTTCCGGACCCCCGAAGGGCCCGCGGGCGCCATCGCCGCGCAGGCCGGGGACTCCCCCGCCTGCGGCGCCCGCGCCCCGCACGTGCTCGCGGGCGTCCTGTGGAAGTCCCGGGCCGGAAGCTGGTACCTCCTCGGCGCGGGCAGCAAGAACGTCACCTCCATCACCGCGTCCGGCGGCACGCGCGTGGCCGGCAACCTCCTGGCCACCAGGACGGAGCGGACCGCGCAGGCGCGGCTCAGCGGCAGGCTCGGCGACGGCACGAAGGTGCAGACGCTGCGGTAGGCGACCGGAGGCCCGGCCGGGGGGTCCGCCCAAGTTCCCCGCGCAGACCCCTGTACCCCCCGGCCTACCCATCAGTACATTGACGCCATGTCTAATACGCAGAGCCGGGCGCCGGAGCCCGTCGCGTCCGAGCACATACCGCTCAAGGCACGCAACGTCTCCTTCTCCTGGGAGAACACCCCGCTCCACTGGCTCCCGGGCGACCCGTTCACGACCCACACCATCAACGTGCTGCATCTGCTGCTGCCCGCCGGTGAGCGCTGGTTCGTGCACGTCTACAAGCAGGTGCTGCCGCTCATCCGCGACGAGCGGCTCCGCGCGGACGTCATCGGGTTCATCGGCCAGGAGGCCATGCACTCCCAGGCACACGACGAGGTCCTGCCGCACCTCAAGGAGCAGGGGCTCGACCCGACGCCGTACACCGCGCAGGTCGACTGGCTCTTCGAGAAGCTGCTCGGCGACCGGACGCTGCCACCGGGCAGGGCGAGCCGGTGGTGGCTGATGGAGCGCGTGGCGATGATCGCGGCCATCGAGCACTACACCGCGTTCCTCGGCGACTGGGTGCTCAACGCCGGGGAGCTGGACCGCAGGGGCGCCGACCCGACGATGCTGGACCTGCTGCGCTGGCACGGCGCGGAGGAGGTCGAGCACCGCTCCGTCGCCTTCGAGGTGTTCATGCACGTCGACGGCGGCTACCGGCGGCGGGCCAGGACGTGGGCGACCGCGTTCGGCGCCCTGGTGTTCCTCTGGCAGCGCGGGGCGCGGTTCTTCATGGAGAACGACCCGACGCTCGTCGACGGCAGGGCGACCTTCAAGGACTTCCACCGGAGCGGGCGCGCCGGGACACTTCCGTCCACCGGTGCCATGATCCGCTCCATCCCCCGCTACCTGAGCCGGAGTTACCACCCTTCACAGGAAGGCAGCACGGAGCAAGCTGTCGCCTATCTGGCCTCCTCGCCCGCCGCCCGCGCCGCTCTCGCCGCCGAGAAGGGGACCGTCTGACATGCCCCGCATCCGCACCGTCGCCCTCGCCGCGGGCGTCGCCCTGCTCACCAGACGGGCCATGCGGCGCCGCATCGAGGCCTCCCCGCTGTGGCCGCTGCCCGCCCTTGCGGAGCCGGTCTCCGGGCGGCCCCGCTCCCGGGCGCTGCGACTCCGCGTCGCCCGCCACGAGACGATCGCCGACGGTGTCGTACAACTGCGTCTGGAAGGCGCTGACTTGCCGTCGTGGGAGCCGGGTGCCCATCTCGACGTCGTGCTGCCGTCGGGGCTCGTGCGGCAGTACTCGCTCTGCGGCGACCCCGAGGACTCCTCCTCGTACACCGTCGCGACCCGGCTGATCACGGCCGAGCAGGGCGGTAGGGGCGGCTCCCGCGAGGTGCACGGGCTCCGTGAGGGCGTACAGGTCGAGGTGCGCGGGCCGCGCAACCGCTTCCCGCTCGCCGACGCGGCGTCGTACGTGTTCGTGGCCGGGGGCATCGGTATCACGCCGATCCTGCCGATGCTGCGGGCCGTCGAGGCCTCCGGGGCACAGTGGCGGCTGCTGTACGGAGGGCGTTCCCGTGCCTCGATACCCTTCCTCGAAGAGGTCGAGAAGCTCGGCGGGGCCGGGCGGGGGCGCGTCACCGTCGTCGCGGAGGACGAGGACGGGCTGCCGGACCTCGCCGCCTTCCTCGACGGTACGCCGCGCGGCACCGCCGTCCACGTGTGCGGGCCCGAGGCTCTGATGGACGCCGTCGCCGCCGTCCTGCCGGACGGGTGTGCGCTGCACCTCGAACGTTTCGCGCCACGCACGTCGGCCGACGGCAACGCCCCCTTCGAGGTCGAACTGCGCCGCAGCGGACGCACGGTGGCCGTCGCCGCGGACACCACGGTGCTCGCCGCCGTCCGCGCCGCGCTGCCGGACACCGCGTACAGCTGCGAGCAGGGTTTCTGCGGTACGTGCCAACAGCGTGTCGTGGAAGGGGAGATCGACCACCGGGACGAGCTGCTCACGGACGGCGAGCGGGCCGGCTCCATGCTCATCTGCGTCTCGCGGGCGCGCGGCGAGCGGATCGTCCTCGACATGTGAGGTGAGCACCCCGGGCGGACGCGCACCGGTCGGCCGAGGGGCCGGTTCTGCTCGGTAAGGTGTTCGCATGACAACCGGGGTGCGCCGCAGGATGGGTGTCGAGGAGCGGCGGCAGCAGTTGATCGGGGTCGCGCTCGAACTGTTCAGCCACCGCTCCCCCGACGACGTCTCCATCGACGAGATAGCAGCGGCCGCGGGCATCTCGCGCCCGCTGGTCTACCACTACTTCCCCGGCAAACTCAGCCTGTACGAGGCGGCGTTGCGCCGGGCGGCGGAGGATCTGGCCGAGCGGTTCGTGGAGCCGCGCGAAGGGCCGCTCGGGGCGCGTCTGCTGCGGGTGATGGGGCGCTTCCTCGCCTTCGTCGACGAGCACGGCCCCGGCTTCTCCGCGCTGATGCGGGGCGGTCCCGCGGTCTCGGCGGGCGGGGCGCTCGCGCGGGAGACGGCCTCCGCGACGAACGCGCTGATCGACTCGGTGCGGCAGGCGGCGTACGACCAGATCCTCGCGCATCTGGGGGTCGGCGACCCGCCCGCCCGGCTCGAACTCGTCGTGCGGTCATGGATCTCGCTCGCCGAGTCGACGGCGCTGATCTGGCTGGACGGCCGGCGCATCCCGCGCGGGGAACTGGAGTTGCAGCTGGTGCACGACTTCGCGGCGCTGGCCGCGGTGAGCGCCGCGTACGACGAGGAGATGGCGGCGCTGCTGCGGGGCATCCTCGCCGCGGAGCCGGCCGACGGCCCGTTCGCCCAGCTCCTCGACCGGCTGTTCGCGCTGGCGCCTCAGGCCGCGGACTTCCGGTAGGAGGCGTCCAGGTCCCGGATCTCGGCTGATGCGTGCAGCCGCAGCCCGTCGGCGGCCTTCACGTACTGCCGCACGAGGTCGAGCGCGCCTTCCGTGACCCGCGCCTTGGTCTCCTCGGAGCGCCCGGGCAGCAGTCCGATCATGACGTGGACGATGCCGTCGCTGCCCGCGCCGTCGCCCACGACGCACTCCTCGGTCCGGACGAACCGGGTCTTGCAGGCGTCCGACGAGGCGCCCGCGACGTCGACGAGCAGCGGGTGCAGGGCGAGGGCGAACCCTCTGCGGTCGAAGCCGTCCGCGACCTGCTCGGAATAGTCGACGGTGATCTGCGGCATGGGCCACCCCTTGTTCGGTCGATGTCATCCCCACCTTTACGGTGATCGACATGACGGCGCAACTGACCGTCCGCAGCGCGGACATCGACGACACGGCCACACTGGTCGACCTCTACGAAGGTGCGGCCCGCTGGATGCTGGACCACGGCATCGACCAGTGGAAGCCGGGCGCCAAGGACGAGCGGCACTTCCGCCGGCTGATCGAGTCCCCCTCGGCGGAGGTGTGGCTCGCGCGGGACGCCACGGGGAGCCTCGGGGCGTACGAGCTGTGGTGGTCCGACGAGCAGGCGTGGGGCGCCCAGCCGCCGGTGGCCGGGTACGTGCACCGGCTGATGACGCGGCGCGGGGCACCCGCGGGGACGGGCCGGGCGCTGCTGCGGGACGCCGAGCGGCGCATCGCCGCGGCCGGCCGCGCCTTGTGCCGCCTGGACGTCGTGGTGACCAACCCGCGCCTGCGCACGTACTACGAAGAGGCCGGTTACGCGGCCGTCGGGGAGCTCCGGGACAAGCTCTCCGCCGATGGAAGACCGTACGGCGTGCTGCTCATGGAGCGGCCGCTCCTGGTCCGTTAGGACCCGTCCGCGCGCAGCCGCATGGCGAGCAGGGCGATGTCGTCGTCGCGGCCGTGGCCGAGGCAGGCGAGCAGGGTGTCGCAGAGGGCCGCGACGCCGAGGGGCGCCTCGGCCGCGACCGCGCGCAGCTGCTCCATGGAGACGGCGAGGTCGGTGCCGCGGGTCTCGATGAGCCCGTCGGTGATCAGGAGGAGCCGGTCGGTGCGGCGCAGGACCGTCTCGGTGGGCGCCGGCCTGTTCAGGCCGAGGCCGAGCAGCGGGCCGCTGGCCCTGAGGTAGTCGGCGGTGCCGTCGTTCCCGACGATGAGGGGCGGGATGTGCCCGGCGTTGGCGACGCGGGTGTGGCCGGTGGCCGGGTCGGTGAGTGCGAGGCAGAGGGTGGCGGTCACCTCGGGGTGGTAGCGCTGCAGCATGTTGTCGAGGCGCCGGGCGAGGGAGCCGGGGTCGGGGTCCTCGATGCAGTAGGCGCGCAGCGCGTGCCGGATCTCGACCATCACGGTGGCGGCATCCAGGGAGTGGCCGACGACGTCGCCGATGCCGGTGAGGAGGCCCTGCGAGGTGCTGAGCGAGGCGTAGAAGTCGCCGCCGATCTCCGTGTCGCGGGAGGCGGGTTCGTAGCGGACGACGACTTCCGTGCCGGGGGTCTGGGGCACGTGCGCGGGCAGGAAGCTGCGCTGGAGGGTCAGGGCGATGTGGCGCTCCACCTCGTACATCAGCAGTCGCTCGGCGGCGACCGCGGTGGCGTGGGCGAGCCGCCCCACGAACCGGCCGGTGCCCGGCACGAGTCCGTTGGCGTAGGCGGGGGTGGCGAGGCAGACCGGCGCGGCCCCTTCGCGGGCGCGGGCCAGGGTGAGCCGGGCGCCGCCCGGGACGCCGGTGTCGTCGGCCTGGTCGGTGTGGAAGAAGCCGGCCGGCCACAGAGGTGCGGGCACGACGAGGTCGCGCACGCCGACCCGGCCCGACATGTCGCGCTCGATCAGGAGGGCCACCGCCTCGTGCGCGCCGTCGTCGGGCAGGGAGGCGGTGGCTCTGCGCCGCGACAGGCCCCGGTGGACCTCGCCGTCGTCACCGAGGACGAACGCGGCGGCGGGGCCGTGGGTGAGGCGGGCCGCGCCGGTCGCCGCGGCCTCGGCGAGCTCGCGCGGGCAGCGGGCCGACTGCACGTCAAGGATGGTCTCTGCGAGCCGGGTGAGGTGTCCGGCCTGGGCCTCGGCGTGGGTGCGGTGGCGGGCGCCGCGGGCGGCGGCCCGCACGACGGCCTGGATCTCCTCCGGTTCGGCGGGCACGGTCAGATAGGCCTCGCCGCCCGCGTCGAGCCCGCGGCACCGGTCGGCCGGGGCTATCCGGGCGGCCGAGAAGTGCACGACGGGCAGCGCGGCGAACGGCGGTGACTCCTTGAGGCGGCGGCAGAGTTCGAAGCCGCTCATGTCGGGCAGGCCGACGTCGACGAGTGCCACGTCCGGCAGTTCGCCGGTGCGTCGGCGCACGTCGAGCTCGATGAGCGCCTCGCTCGCGCTGGCCGCGAGCACGACGGAGTGGCCGTCCCTGCGCAGGACGGCGCTCAGTGCGTATCGGCTGGCGGCGACGTCGTCTACCACCAGGATCGTGGTGCGTGCCTTGCCGTTGACGCTCACTCGGGGGCCCCTTTGGGGCTGGTGGGGCAGACCCCCTTCGGGCCCGCCCGACCAAGTTAGCGCTCCGACGCACGCTCCGGGAGATGATGACGACGCTACGACCGGGAACGGTGAAGATCCAGGAACTTTCCTCGTGGCCCGGGCTTGTGACGATACGATCTGCGCCCACCTCCGGGCGGTGTTCCCCCCCCCGGTACGCCGGGCCGGAACGCACCGGTGTGGCGCAGGCCGTCGTGACCTTCGTGTTCCGCCGGGCGTTTTACCGGAGTGTCCGACCGCCCCGCCCCGCGCCCCCGCGCCCGACCCCGTAACTTCCCGTACCGGCAAGGGACTCCATGACCCAGAACGTCACCACCGCACCCACCACCGGCTCCGCGTCCGCCCGGGAGTGGTGGCGCGACGCGGTCATCTACCAGGTCTACCCGCGCAGCTTCGCCGACGGGAACGGCGACGGCATGGGGGACCTGCCCGGCATCACGGCCCGCCTGCCCTACCTGCGCGACCTGGGCGTGGACGCCGTCTGGCTCTCGCCCTTCTACGCGTCGCCGCAGGCCGACGCGGGCTACGACGTGGCGGACTACCGCGCCGTCGACCCGATGTTCGGGACCCTCGCCGACGCCGACCGGCTCGTCCGCGAGACCCACGCGCTCGGGCTGCGCTTCATCGTCGACATCGTGCCCAACCACTGTTCGGACCAGCACGCGTGGTTCCGGCAGGCGCTGCGGGACGGGCCGGGGTCGGCGGCGCGCGAGCGCTTCTTCTTCCGCCCCGGCAGGGGCGCCGACGGGTCCCTGCCCCCGAACGACTGGGAGTCCGTCTTCGGCGGCCCCGCCTGGACCCGGGTCGAGGACGGCGAGTGGTACCTCCACCTCTTCGCGGCCGAGCAGCCCGACTTCGACTGGGCGCACCCGGACGTCCACGAGGAGTTCCGCTCCGTCCTGCGCTTCTGGCTCGACCTCGGCGTCGACGGCTTCCGCATCGACGTCGCCCACGGCCTCGTCAAGGCGCCGGGCCTGCCGGACATCGGCCACGCGGAGCAGGTCAGGCTGCTCGGCAAGCAGGCCGTGCCGTACTTCGACCAGGACGGCGTGCACGAGATCTACCGCGACTGGCGGCGCATCCTGGACGAGTACGGGGCCGGCCCCGGCACCGAGCGGATCGCCGTCGCCGAGGCGTGGACCCCGACGGTCGAGCGCAGCGCCCTGTACCTGCGCCGCGGCGAGCTGCACCAGGCCTTCAACTTCGAGTATCTGACGACCGGCTGGGACGCCGCCGCGCTGCGCGCCGTCATCGACCGCTCCCTCGCCGCGATGAACGCGGTGGACGCGCCCGCCACCTGGGTGCTCTCCAACCACGACGTCGTACGTCACTCGACGCGCTTCGCCGACGGCGACGGGGCCCGCGGGCTGCGCAGGGCGCGGGCCGCCACGCTGTTGATGCTGGCGCTGCCCGGCTCCGCGTACCTCTACCAGGGCGAGGAGCTCGGCCTGCCGGAGGTGACCGAACTGCCGGACGAGGTGCGGCAGGACCCGGCGTTCTTCCGCGGTTCGGGGCAGGACGGCACGCGGGACGGCTGCCGGGTGCCGCTGCCGTGGTCCGGTGAGCGCCCGCCGTACGGCTTCGGGCCGGTCGAGGGCGGTCCGAGCTGGCTGCCGCAGCCGGACTCCTGGCGGGATCTTTCGGTGGCGGCGCAGACGGGCGACCCGGCGTCCACGCTGGAGTTCTACCGCCGTGCCCTGGCGGTGCGCCGCGCGCATCCGGCGCTCGGCGCGGGCCGTGACGTCGCGTGGGTGCCGGCGCCCGACGGCGTGCTCGCCTTCCGCCGCACCACCGCCGCCGGTTCGTTCGTGTGCACGACGAACGTCTCCGCGTCCCCCGTCACGGTGCCCACGCCCGGCACGCCGCTCCTCGCGAGCGCGGACGTGGCGCCGGAGGCCGGGCCGGACGCGGGATGGACCGTACTGCCGGCTGATTCAACGGTCTGGTGGGCAGCCTGAGATACGACCGGTACAGTCCAATCCTGTGACCGCACGGCTAGCCGACATCGCAGCCCAGGCGGGGGTCAGCGAAGCGACAGTAAGCCGCGTGCTCAACGGCAAGCCGGGCGTCGCCGCGGGCACCCGTCAGTCCGTGCTCGCCGCGCTCGACGTGCTGGGCTATGAACGTCCGGTGCGGCTGCGGCAGCGCAGCGCGGGCCTCGTCGGGCTGATCACGCCGGAGCTGGAGAACCCGATATTCCCCGCGCTCGCGCAGGTCATCGGGCAGGCCCTGACCCGGCAGGGGTACACGCCGGTGCTCGCCACGCAGACCCCGGGGGGCTCCACCGAGGACGAGCTCACCGAGATGCTGGTGGACCGCGGGGTCGCGGGCATCATCTTCGTCTCCGGTCTGCACGCGGACACCTCCGCCGACATGCACCGCTACGAACAGCTGCGGGCGCAGGGCGTCCCCTTCGTCCTCGTGGACGGCCACTCGCCGAAGGTGCAGGCGCCGTCCATCTCCCCCGACGACCGTGCGGCGATGCGCCTCGCGGTCACCCACCTCGTCTCCCTGGGTCATACACGCATCGGTCTGGCCCTCGGCCCGAAGCGGTTCGTGCCCGTACAGCGGAAGATCGAGGGCTTCGTACGCACGATGCGGGACCAGGTGGGCACGGCCTCCGGCGACATCGAGACAGATCTGGTCCAGCACTCCCTGTACACCCTTGAGGGCGGCCAGGCCGCGGCCGCGGCGCTGATGGACCGCGGCTGCACGGCCGTCGTGTGCGCCAGCGACATGATGGCGCTCGGTGCGATACGGGCGGCGCGGCAGCGCGGCCTTGAGGTGCCGGACGACGTCTCGGTGGTCGGCTTCGACGACTCGCCGTTGATCGCGTTCACGGATCCACCGCTGACGACCGTGCGCAAGCCGGTGCCCGCCATGGGCCAGGCGGCGGTGCGCACGCTCCTGGAGGAGCTGGGCGGCACCCCCGCGCCGCCGACCGAGTTCGTCTTCATGCCCGAACTGGTGGTTCGCGGTTCAACGGCTTCTGGTCCCGGGCGCCCCTAGGGGAACACGGGGATCGCTCCGGGGTCGCGGCGTCGTTCCTGTGGCGTAGAGAATGCGGCCCGAACCCGACCAGGGGATGATCGGTCGGAGGGTGGGAATCTGGCAGACTCTGTCCCTATGGGTGAGACGACCGTGACGACACTCGAGGGCCGGCAGCGGCCCGATGCATCACCCATCGCGGGCGCGGAGAACGCCCGCAATGGGCAGAATGCGCTGCGTCGTCTCCGACGGTTCCGCACCCCTCGCCGCCCCCGGCTGTGGTTCGAGATCCTGCTGATCGCGGTGAGTTACTGGACGTACTCGCTGATCCGCAACGCCGTGCCGGAGCAGAAGTCCCAGGCCCTGCACAACGCCGACTGGATCTGGCGCGTGGAGCACAGCCTGGGCATCGCCGTCGAGAAGAGCGTCAACCACGCCGTGGACTCGGTGACATGGCTGATCGTCGGCATGAACTACTACTACGCGACACTGCATTTCGTGGTGACGCTCGGTGTCCTGGTATGGCTCTTCCGCTGGCATCCGGGGCGGTACGCGGCCGCACGCCTCGTCCTCTTCGCGACGACCGCGGTGGCCCTGGTCGGCTACTACCTGTATCCGCTGGCGCCTCCCCGCCTGATGAACGGCACCACGTTCATCGACACTGTGGTGGTCCACCACACGTGGGGCTCGATGGCCTCCGGCGACCTCAAGAGCATGTCGAACCAGTACGCCGCGATGCCGTCAATGCACATCGGCTGGTCCCTGTGGTGCGGCCTGACCATCTTCGCCCTGGCGTCGGTGCCGTGGGCCAGGGTGCTCGGCCTGCTCTACCCCGTCGCGACGCTCGTCGTCATCGTGGCCACCGCGAACCACTTCTGGCTGGACGCGGTCGGCGGCATGATCTGCCTGGCCTTCGGCTTCCTGGTGGCCCGGCTCTGGTACGGCGCGATGCCGTACCGGCTGTCCCGCGACGTGGCGGGGGCCGCACCCAGGTCGGATGCGGCCCTCCGCATGCTCATGCGTCGCGGTACGTGACGTTCCCGCCCGCCACCGTCAGCCGGACCGGCGCCTGCGCCACCTCGTCCGCGGGCGCGGCCACCGGATCGAGCCCGAAGGCCGTCAGGTCGGCCCGGAACCCGGGAGCGACACGGCCCGCCACGTCCGCCTCGCCGCCCGCGACGGCGGCGTGCGTCGTGCACCCTTCCAGCGCCATGAGCCCCGTGAGGCCCTGGGCAGGACCCGCCGCGCCCCGGGGCGTCCGAGCCGTGGCGAGGACCTCGCGCGCGTCGTAGTGCGCGATCGGCCAGTCGGAGCCGAGGGCCACGTAGGCCCCGGCGTCCCGCAGGTCGCGCATGCGCCAGGCCCGGGCGGCCCGGGCGTCGCCCAGCCGCTTCGACCACTCGTCGCTGTGGTCCGCCCGCGTGTACGCGGTGTGCGGCGGCTGCATCGAGGCGATGACGCCCAGCTCGGCGAAGCGCGGGACGGTGTCGTCCGGCACGGTCTCGATGTGCTCGATCCGGTGCGCGAGGCGGCCGCTCTCCCCCAGCGACGCCACGGTGTCGAGGGCGTGCCGCACGGCCGCGTCGCCGATGGCGTGGGTCGCCGTGCGCACCCCGGCCGCGTGCAGCCGCCGCACGGCGTCCGTGTACGCCTCGGGGTCCGGCCAGAAGGCGTCGGCGCCCTGCCCGTGGCAGTCCGCGTGCTCCAGCCACGCCGTGCCGCCCTCGACCGTGCCGTCCATGAAGAACTTGGCGCCGCCGACCCGCCACAGCCGCCCCGCCTCGGCCTGTAGGGCGATGATCTCCTCGATCCCCTCCTGCCCCACCCCGGGCATGCACCAGGGGGCGAGCCGCAGCCGCAGCGGCAGGTCGCCGTCCTCCTCGACCGAGGCGAGGAGCCGCGGCACGTCCTCGCCGAGGTCCATGACGTGGGCGCCGGTCAGGCCGGTGGTCGCCATGGCGGAGAGCAGCTCGACCAGGCGGGTGCGGCGCTCGGCGTAGGAGGGCCTGGGCAGCACGGCCTGGACGAGGTCCATGGCGGCGTGCTCGACGAGGTGCCCGGTGGGGCGCCCGTCCGCGTCGCACACCACGGTGGACCGCTGGACGAACTGGCGCGGCCCCTCGATTCCGGCGGCCCGCAGTGCGGCGCCGCTGACCAGCGCGGAGTGCCCGTCGTACAGGCGGATGAAGGCGGGCGCGCCGTCGAGCACCTCCTCGACGAGGGCGCGGTCGACGGGCCGCCCGCCGAAGGCGTTGTGGTCGAGCCCCCAGGCGATCACCCATCCCTCGGTCCGCTCGGCGCCGCGCAGGGCGGCCCGCAGCGCGTCCAGGTCGCGCACGGCGGAGAGGTCGGTGCCGGTGGCCATCTCCAGGCCCCACACCGGGTGGCTGTGGGAGTCGACGAGGCCGGGGGTGAGGGTGGCGCCGGCGAGGTCGATGAGCTCGGTGCCGGGGCCGCGTTCCGCTCTTACGTCGCCGTGGTCGCCGACGGCGACGATCACGCCGTCCCGGACGGCGACGGCGGTGGCGCGGGGGCGGTCGGGATCGAGGGTGCGGATGTGGGCGCCGGTGAGGATGAGGTCGGCTGCGGGCACGGTGGGTGACTCCTATGCGGTGGGGCTGGTGGTGCTGGTGAGGGGTCCGGTGGGTTGGTCCTGTTCCTGCGGCGGCTCGGCGGCGAAGTCCGCGTAGACGTCCGGCCTGCTCCGGCGGAGCCGCGCCGCCAGCGCGAGACCGAGCACGAGGACGGCGGGGACGAGCGCGATCAGGACCCCGTTCACGAACGGCGAGGCCCCGGTGAACAGGTCGATGTGGGTGACGACCAGGACGAGCGCGGCGGTGAGGAGCACGGTCGCGGCGACGGGCGCGACGACGGTGCGCAGGGCGCCTTCCTGGTGGCTGATCCGGCGGAAGTAGCAGGGTATGGCGATCGCGGCGAGCAGCTGGAGTACCAACAGGCCGATCATTCCTGGCGTGTTGACCCAGAGCAGCAGCTGTTGGTACGGGTCCGCGCCGGCCGCGGCGAAGGTGAGGACGACGACCGCGCCGAGGACGGTCTGTGCGGCGCCCGCGACGTACGGCGAGCGGTGGCGCGGGTGGACGCGGCCGAGCGCCGCGGGCAGGACGCCCTCCTCGGCGAGGGAGAGGCTGTAGCGGTTGATGGCGTTGTGGAAGGCGAGCAGGGAGGCGAGGACGCTGGTGACGATGAGGACGTGCATGAGGTCGGCGGCCCAGCCGCCCACATAGGTGGTGATGGCGGAGAAGAAGAGCCCGGCGGGATCGGCTCCCGCGGCCTTCACGACCTCCTCCTCGCCGAAGGCCTGGACGACGGTCCACACGACGAAGGCGTAGAAGAGGCCGAGGAAGGCGACGGCGATGTAGGTGGCGCGGGGCACGGTGCGGTCGGGGTCGCGGGCCTCACGGCGGTAGATGACGGTGGACTCGAACCCGGTGAACGCGGCGAAGGCGAAGGCGAGGACAGCGGCGGTGCCCGGTACGAGGACGTTGTCCGGTGCGAGGCTCCGCAGCCCGAGCCCGTCTGCGCCGCCTTCGACGAGGACGCCGCCCGCGAGCAGGACGAGGATGCCGGTCTCGGCGACGAGGAGCACACCGAGCAGCTTCGCGCCGAAGTCGATGGACCGGAATCCGCCGTACCAGATGAGCAGCAGCCCGGCGAGGGACACCGGCAGCCAGGGGATCTCGACGCCGAAGAGAGCAAGCCCGGTGTCCTGGGTGGCGGTGCCGAGCAGACCGTAGACGCCGATCTCCATGCCGTTGTAGCCGAGCATGGCGAGGAGCGCCGCGGCGATGCCGGCCGGGCGGCCGAGGCCGCGGGTGATGTACGCGTAGAAGGCACCGCCGCTTCGCACGTGGCGGCTCATCGTGGTGAAGCCGACGGCGAAGACGGTGAGGGTGACGCCGGCGAGGAGGTAGCCGACGGGGGCGCCGATGCCGCCGAGCGTGAGGGCCATGGGGGCGACGCCCGCCATGACGGTGAGCGGGGCCGCGGCGGAGACCACGAAGAAGGCGATGTCGGCGGTGCCGAGTGTGCCGGTGCGGAGCGTGCTGGCCATGGAGGGACGGCCCTTCTGCGGCGGGCGGAGGAGCAGAGAGCGGGTACAGGAAGCGGGGGTGTAAACCTAAAGGCTTTCGGTTTCGGCAATGTAGCCTCGCCCTGGGCAGTTCGGGAAGGCTTCAGAGAAAGATCGGGACCATGGGACGGCCGCGCACACCACTCCTCGACCGGCAGCGCATCACCACGACCGCACTGGAACTCGTGGACGAGCAGGGCGACTTCAGCGTGCCGCAGATCGCACGGCGGCTCGGCGTCCAGACGGGCTCGGTGTACCACCATGTGGACGGCAGGGACGGCATCGTCGAACGGCTGCGCGAGCGGGTGGCCGAGTCGATCGACTCCGGCACGCTGGCCCCGGGCCGCCCCTGGGACGCGGCCCTGACCGCCTGGGCCCGCTCCTACCGCGCGGCGTTCGCGGCCCACCCCAAGGCGATCCCGCTCCTGACGACGTCCCCGGTGCGGGCCCCGCGCGTCCTCGACCAGTACGAGCGGGCGGTGACCCTGCTCCTGGCCGCGGGGTTCGCCCTGCCCGACGTCATGCCGGTGATCACGGGCCTGGAGAACCTCGTCCTCGGCTCGGCCCTCGACCTGGCGGCGCCGGAGACGATGTGGGTCCTGACCGACGAGACGGCGACGCCCCGGCTCGCCGAGGCCCTCGCCGCGGTGCCGCGAGGCCGCGCCGAGCAGGCCTTCGAGCTGGCGCTCAAGGGTTTCCTCGCACATGCGCGGGAGATGTTGGCGGCGTACGACGCGTGAGTACGGCGGTCAGTGATCGCCCTTCCACACCGTGAACTTGAGCCGGATGAACTCGGCGTCGACGTCACCGTCGGTGTACTCGGCGAGAGCGACGAGGCCCGTCGGCGAGATGAGGCACAGCCGCTCGCCGACCCTCATGTTCGGGATGACCACGAGGTCCCTGAAACGGCTCACGGTGCTGCACGTCTCGTACGTGCCGCTCTCCTTGCGGCCGAGAATCACCATCTGCGCGCCGGCTCCGACGTAGAGGTTGCCCGAGTCCCAGTAGAGCTCCTTGTCCGCCGTGTCCTTGTGGACGGGCCGCATGGGATCGTCGGCGAGGCTGATGCCGTAGTCGGCGGCGATGTCGACGGTCGGCGACTTGAGGACACCGGAGGCGCGGGGGTTCTTGGCCGGGCCCGACTCCTTGGGCGAGTCGGCGGGGGCGGTCACGGTGGCGGTCGCCGTAACCGTCGCCGTGGCCGTCGCTGTCTCCGTCACGGTCCTCGCGGTCGGCGAGCTGACCACCGTCGGCAGTCCGAAGAAGCCGAGGACCAGGCCGATGAGGCCGGTGATCGCGGAGATCCAGGCCGCCACCTCCACGAACCGCCGCCCGGGTCCCGGCGGCGGTGGCGAGGGCGGCGCGGGAGCAGGCGTCGGCGGCGCGTTCGACATCCCGGTCACCCCGTTCCCCCTTGCGCGCAGCGCGCGCCCGGCCACGTCCCGCCGCGTCCGGCGTGTGGCGATTGTGCCGCGTCCCACCCGTCCCGGGCGACCCCCTCCGGCCGCTCTGGCCGAATCCGTACGGGCTACTTGAACGACTCGTCGCCGTCCCACTTCACGTGGACGACCTCAGGAGCGAGGCCGTGGACCACCGCGCGGCCGACGTCCTTCTTGAAGCGGTCGATCAGGTCCTGTACGTCGCCCAGGGGGTACCTGGACTCCAGCGCGCCGATCAGCGCCTCGGTCGAGACGCCGACGGCGGCGGCGAGTTGCTGGGTGTTCCCGGGCCGGTTGTTCCAGCCGGCGGCGTTGTTGCGGCCCACGTGGATCGACTCGGACGCCGTGAGGGCGGACGCGCCGGCCTGGTGGATCAGGTTCTGGCCGGCCACCGGGCGGGCCGTCAGGTGGAAGAGCGAGCCCTTGATCGACGCCGTGGACGCGCCCGTCTTGCGGTCCTGCACCTCGCCGCCGCTGGTGAGCATCACATTGAGGTGGACGGCAAGCTGGGCCGTCGTACCGCCGTCGTTCACGGTGACCACGACGGGCCGGGAGATGAGGTTGTTGCCGCCGTTGTTGCGGCACTCGGGGCCGAACTGGAACCCGGCGAGCGTACGGTCCTGACCGACGATGATGTCCAGGAGCTGGTTCCAGTCGACTCGGGGAGCCGTCTGGGTGCTGGGGGCGCGCTGGACGGCGGACGTGTCCGGCACCGCGGTCGCTGTCGCGGTCGCGCGCTGCACCGGTGCCGCTTCCGTGTGGGCCGCGGGTGCCGGGCCCGAGAGGACCTTGTGGGCGTTCGCCTCCGCCTCGCGTTCGAACCGGTCGGACGGGTCCGACACGCGGAGCCCGTCGCCGTGGTCGGTGCCCGCGACCGGGCCCTGCCGCTGCTGGATGACGTGCGTCAGCTCGTGGGCGAGCGTGTGGCGGTCCGCGCCGCCGTCTCCGATGACGACGTGGCTGCCCGAGGTGTAGGCACGAGCGCCGACCTCGGCCGCCGATGCCTTCGCGGCGCTGTCGTCGTGGATGCGGACGTCGGAGAAGTCCGCGCCGAGACGGGCCTCCATGTCGGTGCGGGTGGCGGTGTCGAGGGGCCGTCCGCCGGCGCGGAGCACGTCGTGGACGGCGGACCGCTGCACCGCCCGGACGACGGCCGCGTTGCCCGCGGTGCGCTGCAGCGCCGTGAGCTCCTGCGCGCTCATGGTGCCGCCCGCGCTCGACGGCGACGCGGCGGGACGCGCCGGGGCGCGGCCGGTTCTGTCGCCGTCGGCGGGTCGGGCGG
Organism: Streptomyces sp. NPDC039462; assembly: GCF_055639375.1. Lineage (NCBI taxonomy): Bacteria > Bacillati > Actinomycetota > Actinomycetes > Kitasatosporales > Streptomycetaceae > Streptomyces > Streptomyces sp. NPDC039462. Next base: position 9,766 of record NZ_JBVKAO010000006.1, on the reverse strand, counting down.
TTTCGCGGGCGCGCATGGGGCCTCCAGGGAGACGGACTGGGACCCTTCCTGGATACGTCATGGGGTGGCCGCCGGGCCAGGTGCGCAAGGGCAGCGTTCGGTGTCTGTTGGGGCAGTGCGAGAGGGGTGCCGGCGGGTGGTGGCGCGGGGGCCGACGGCGCCGGCGCGTCTCAGGAGCCGTAGAACCGTTCCTCCATCACTGCCCGCGCCCTGCGCGTGGTGCGGCGGTAGTCGTCCAGCATGTCGCCCACGTGCCCGGAGTCGTAGCCCAAGTAGCGGGCCACGGCGGCCAGTTCACGGCCGTCGGAGGGGAACGTGTCGCCCGCGCGGCCGCGTACCAGCATCACCGCGTTGCGTACGCGGGTCGCGAGGACCCACGCCTCGTCGAGGGTCGCCGCGTCCTCGGCCGGGATCAGCTCCGCCTCGCGTGCGGCGGCCAGGGCCGCGCGCGTGCGGGTGGTGCGCAGGCCCGGCACGGTCCCGCCGTGCTGCAGCTGCAGGAGCTGGACCGTCCACTCGACGTCGGAGAGGCCGCCGCGGCCCAGCTTCGCGTGCAGGGTCGGGTCCGTGCCGCGCGGCATCCGCTCGGCCTCCATGCGGGCCTTGAGGCGGCGGATCTCGCGGACCGCGTCCTCGCCGAGGCCGTCCGCCGGGTAGCGGAGGGGGTCGATGAGGTCGATGAAAGCGCGGCCCAACTCCTCGTCGCCCGCGACCGGTTCGGCCCGCAGCAGCGCCTGGGACTCCCAGACGAGGGACCAGCGGCGGTAGTACGCCTCGTACGATCCGAGGGTGCGCACCAGCGGGCCGCTCCTGCCCTCCGGGCGCAGATCCGCGTCGATGAGCAACGGCGGGTCTGCGGACGGGAGTTGGAGCAGTCTGCGCATCTCGGCGACGACCTTGGCCGCCGCCTTCGCCGCCTCCTGCTCGTCGGCACCCTCGCGCGGCTCGTGCACGAACAGGACGTCCGCGTCCGATCCGTAGGCCAGCTCGTGGCCGCCGAAGCGGCCCATGCCGATGACGGCGAAGCGGGTCGGGAGCGTGTCGCCCCAGCCCTCGCGGACGACCGCGCGCAGCGTGCCCGAGATCGTGGCGGCCGTCAGGTCGGAGACCGCGCCGCCCACCCGGTCCGCGAGCCTGCCGGGATCGGCCTCGGCCGGGCTGTCCTCCGTGCCGTACGAGCCGATGATGTCGCCCGCGGCGGTGCGGAACAGCTCGCGGCGGCGCATGCCGCGCGCCACCGCGACCGCCTGCTCGGCGCCGTCGGCGCGGCGCACCGCCGCCAGGACCTCCTGCTCCAGGTGGGCGCGGCCGCGCGGTTCGAGGCCCCGCTGGTCGCCGAGCAGGGCGACGGCCTCGGGGGCGCGCAGGAGCAGGTCGGGGGCGAGGCGGCCCGCGGACAGGACGCGGGCGAGGTTCTCGGCCGCCGTGCCCTCGTCCCGCAGCAGCCGCAGGTACCAGGGGGTCTTGCCCAGCGCGTCGGACACCTTGCGGAAGCCGAGGAGGCCCGCGTCCGGGTCGGCGGAGTCCGCGAACCAGCCCAGCAGGACCGGCAGCAGGGTGCGCTGGATGGCCGCCTTGCGGGACACGCCGGACGCCAGCGCCTCCAGGTGCCTGAGCGCGGCGCTGGGGTCCGCGTAGCCGAGCGCGACGAGGCGCTCGCGGGCCGCCTCCGTGCTCAAACGGGCCTCGCCGGGCGCGAGTTGGGCGACGGCGTCGAGCAGCGGGCGGTAGAACAGCTTCTCGTGCAGGCGGCGCACCACGGAGGTGTGCCGCTTCCACGCGCGGTTCAGTTCGGTGATCGGCTCGGTGCGCATCCCCAGGGAGCGGCCGATGCGCCGCAGGTCCGCGTCGTCCTCCGGGACGAGGTGGGTGCGGCGCAGCTTGTAGAGCTGGATGCGGTGTTCGAGGGAGCGCAGGAAGCGGTACGCGTCGTCGAGCTGGACGGCGTCCACCCGCCCCACGTAACCGCCCTCGCCGAGCGCGTGCAGCGCCACCAGCGTCGACCCGCTGCGGATGGAGGGGTCGCTGCGGCCGTGCACCAACTGGAGCATCTGCACGGCGAATTCGACGTCGCGGAGCCCGCCGGGGCCGAGCTTCAGCTCCCTGTCGACCTCCCCCGCCGGGATGTTCGCGACGACCCTGCGGCGCATCTTCTGCACGTCGGGCACGAAGTTCTCGCGCTCGGCGGCGTGCCAGACGAGGGGCGCGAGCGTGGCGACGTACTCCTCGCCGAGCGCGAGGTCGCCCGCGACGGGGCGGGCCTTGAGGAGGGCCTGGAACTCCCAGGTCTTCGCCCAGCGCTGGTAGTACGCGAGGTGGCTGGAGAGCGTACGCACCAGCGGGCCGTTCCTGCCCTCGGGGCGGAGGTTCGCGTCGACGGGCCAGATGGTGCCCTCGATGTTCGTCTCGGAGCAGATCCGCATCATGTGCGAGGCGAGCCGGGTCGCGGCCCGCAGCGCCTTGCCCTCGTCGGCGCCGTCGGTGCCCTCGGTGCCCTGGGCGGGTTCCGCCACGAAGATGACGTCGACGTCGGACACGTAGTTCAGCTCGTGGCCGCCGCACTTGCCCATCGCGATGACCGCGAGCCTGCACAGCGCCGCGTCGCCGGGTGCCGCCGCGCAGGCCATGGCGAGCGCCGCCCGCAGCGTCGCCGTCGCGAGGTCCGCGAGCTCGGCCGCCGCCTCGGCGACGTCCGTCGTGCCGCACACGTCGCGGGCCGCGATGGAGAGCAGGCAGCGGCGGTAGGCGACGCGCAGCGACACCGGGTCGGTGGCGACGGCGAGCCCCCGCTCGAAGTCCGCCACGCCGGGGTGCAGGTCCGCCGACTCGTACGTGACGAGGGCACGCCAGTCGCTGGGGTGGGTGGCCAGGTGGTCGGCGAGGGCCTCGGAGGCGCCGAGCACGCCGAGGAGGCGGTCGCGCAGGGGCTTCGCGGTGACGAGGGTGTCGAGCAGCTCCCGCCGCCCGAGGTCGCTCTCCTGCGCCTCCACGAGCCGGACGAGGCCCAGCAGCGCCAGGTCGGGGTCGGCGGTGGCGCCGAGCGCGTCCAGGAGCAGCGGGTCGGAGCGCACGGCGCTCAGCGCGGGGTCGTCGAGCAGCCGCTCGGCGGCGGACGGGTCGGTGAAGCCGTGCCGCAGCAACCGCGTGAACGTACTGCTCCGTCGCCCTTGCGGCAGCGTCATGCCGATCCTCCGTTCGATCACTCCTCGGCCCGAGCCTACGGCCTGACCGATGAACTCGGCGCGCGAGCGGAGTCTGCCCTTGCGAAGGAGTGTCGACGGCGCGCCGGGAGGTAAGGACCATGCCGGACGAAGATCCCCGTGCAGAACGAGAGCCTCGTACGGAACTGGAGCCCCGCGCAGAACTGGAGCCCCGTACAGAACTGGACAGCAGATACAGCAGCGCGGGCGCGGAGGCGACGCCGTGGCCGTCGGCCGAGCCCCGTCTGAAGGCGGCCGAGCTGTTCTGGATCTCGACGGTACGACCCGACGGGCGCCCCCACGTCACCCCGCTGCCCGCGGTGTGACTGGACGGCGCGCTGCACTTCGCGACGGGCCCCGACGAGCGCAAGGCCCGCAACCTGGCGGCCAACCCGGAGACCGTCCTGACGACCGGCTCCAATGCCTGGGACGAGGGCTACGACCTCGTCGTGGAGGGCACGGCGGTCCGGGTCACCGACGAGGCCCGGCTGCGGCGCCTGGCGGCGGCCTGGGAGGAGAAGTACGGCAGCTTCTGGCACTACGAGGTGCGGGACGGCTGCTTCCACCACGGCGCCGGCCACGCGCACGTCTTCGCGGTGGCGCCCCGCACGGCCTTCGGCTTCGGCAAGGGCGAGCCGTTCAGCCAGACGCGGTGGCGTTTCGCGTGAGCGGTGGCGTTTCGTGTGAGCGGTGGCGTTTCGCGTGAGCCCGACACCCCTCGCGGAACGCTGACACGGCACCAACTCCCTGATGTACTGCGGCCCATGGAATACACACTCGAAGTGATCCCGCTGCCGGTGACCGACATCGACCGGTCCATGGAGTTCTACCGCGACAAGCTCGGCTTTCACGTCGACATCGACGCGGAGGTCATGCCGGGCATGCGCATCGTCCAGCTGACCCCGCCGGGCTCGGGCTGTTCCATCGCCCTGGCCGGCGACGCGCTGTGGGAGACGATGGCGGGCCCGAGGCCGGCCGCCGGCTCCTACCAGGGCCTGCAGCTGTGCGTCGCCGACGCGAAGGCCGCGCACGCCGAGCTGACGGCCCGCGGCCTGGACGTCAGCGAGCCGGTGCAGCACGCGCCGCAGGACGGCGGCACCTTCATGTACTTCAAGGACCCGGACGGCAACGGCTGGGCGATCCAGGAGTACCGGGTCCGGGCGACGACGTCGCTGCGGGACGCGATCGTGCCGAAGGCCTGACCGGCCGGGGCCGCCGGTCCGCCCGGCGGCCCCGCCCCGCGTCTACAGCACCGGCAGGTTCTTGCGGAGCTCGAAGGCCGTGACCTCGCTCCGGTACTCCTCCCACTCCTGCTTCTTGTTGCGCAGGAAGAAGTCGTAGACGTGCTCGCCGAGGGTCTCGGCGACCAGTTCGGACTTCTCCATGAGCGCGATGGCCTCGCCGAGGTTCTGCGGGAGGGGCTCGATGCCCAGGGCGCGGCGTTCCGCGTCGCGCAGCGCCCATACGTCGTCGTCCGCGCCCGGCGGGAGTTCGTAGCCCTCCTCGATGCCCTTCAGGCCGGCGGCGAGCAGCACCGCGTAGGTGAGGTAGGGGTTGGCGCCGGAGTCGATCGAGCGGACCTCGACCCGGGCCGAGCCGGTCTTGCCCGGCTTGTACATCGGGACGCGGATCAGGGCCGAGCGGTTGTTGTGGCCCCAGCAGATGTACGAGGGGGCCTCGCCGCCCGCGCCCGCGGTGCGCTCGGAGCCGCCCCAGATGCGCTTGTAGGAGTTCACCCACTGGTTGGTGACGGCCGAGATCTCCGCGGCGTGCCGCAGCAGGCCCGCGATGAAGGAGCGGCCGACCTTGGAGAGCTGGTACTCGGCACCCGACTCGTAGAACGCGTTGCGGTCGCCCTCGAAGAGGGAGAGGTGCGTGTGCATGCCGGAGCCCGGGTGTTCGGAGAACGGTTTCGGCATAAAGGTGGCCTGGACGCCCTGTTCGAGCGCGACCTGCTTCATGACCAGGCGGAACGTCATGATGTTGTCGGCCGTGGAGAGCGCGTCGGCGTAGCGGAGGTCGATCTCCTGCTGGCCGGGGGCGCCCTCGTGGTGGCTGAACTCCACCGAGATGCCCATGGATTCGAGCATGGTGATGGCCTGGCGGCGGAAGTCCATGCCCACGTTCTGCGGGGTGTGGTCGAAGTAGCCGGAGTTGTCGGCGGGGGTGGGCCGCGAGCCGTCCAGCGGCTTGTCCTTCAGGAGGAAGAACTCGATCTCCGGGTGGGTGTAGAAGGTGAAGCCCAGGTCGGAGGTCTTGGCGAGGGCCCTCTTCAGTACGTAGCGGGGGTCCGCGAAGGACGGGGAGCCGTCCGGCATCAGGATGTCGCAGAACATGCGGGCCGTGCCCGGGGCCTCCGCGCGCCAGGGCAGCACCTGGAAGGTGGAGGGGTCCGGCTTGGCGATCATGTCCGACTCGTACACCCGGGCGAAGCCCTCGATGGCCGAACCGTCGAAGCCGATGCCCTCATCGAAAGCCTGTTCCAGCTCGGCCGGGGCCACTGCCACCGACTTCAGGAAGCCGAGGACGTCCGTGAACCACAGGCGCACGAACCGGATGTCGCGCTCCTCCAACGTACGGAGCACGAATTCCTGCTGCTTGTTCATCTTCCGCTTCCACCCATCCTTGCTGGTCAGGCCACCTGCATGCGCGCCCCGGGGCACACCGGGCACACGAGCATCCCACTCCTTGGTTTCGCGCGCGTTGCGGACCCCGTGCCGCGGTGTCCGAACCGCGCCGGTGGCCGCTTCGCCGCTGCGTGCCGCTTGTCGCTCTGTGCCCATAGTGCCTGCTCCACCGCGCGGCCGTAACGGCGGCAGGCGCAGGCCCCCGGCGACTATAAGTTGCATCTGAGATGTTAATTTTAGTCCCGAAACAGACAAGGGAGGCGCAATCCTCCCGTACCGCGTCCTGCCCATCGGCGCTCATCGACGCCCACCGGCGTCCATCGGTGTCCGTCGGTGTCCATCGGCGCCCATCGGCGTGAGGAGCCCACGTTGCTGTCAGAACAGTCGGCCGCGACCGTCCGTGCCACGCTTCCCGTCGTCGGAGCCGCCATCGGTGAGATCACCGAGCGGTTCTACGCACGGCTCTTCGCAGCCCATCCGGAGCTGCTTCGCGACCTCTTCAACCGCGGCAACCAGGCCGCGGGCACCCAGCGGCAGGCCCTGGCCGGCTCCATCGCCGCCTTCGCGGTCCACCTGGTCGAGCACCCCGACGAGCGGCCCGACGTCATGCTGAACCGCATCGCGCACAAGCACGCCTCGCTCGGCGTGGCCCCCGACCAGTACGGGACGGTGCACCGGCACCTCTTCGCCGCCATCGCCGAGGTGCTCGGCGACGCGGTCACACCCGAGGTGGCCGCCGCCTGGGACGACGTCTACTGGCTCATGGCCAACGCCCTCATCGCCATCGAGGCCCGGCTCTACGCCGAACAGGGCGTCACCGCGGGCCACGACACCTGGCGCGAGTGGGAGGTCGTGGACCGCGTCGAGGAGACCGCCGACGTCGCCACGTTCCGGCTGCGGCCCGCCGACGGGGCGCCGGCACCGGGCTTCCGCGCGGGGCAGTACGTGTCCGTGCAGGTGCAACTCGGGGACGGGGCGCGGCAGATACGGCAGTACAGCTTGTCGGGCGGGGCGGGGGCTGAGTGTGGGGCTGGTTCTGGGGCTGGTTCTGGGGCTGGTTCTGGGGTGTGGCAGATCAGTGTGAAGCGGGTGCCGGGGGGCGCCGGGATACCCGAAGGTGAGGTCTCGAACCACCTGCACGCGCGCGTGCGCGAAGGAGACGTCCTGCGGGTCTCCCCGCCGTACGGGGATCTCGTCCTCGACGAGACCGACACGGACGTTCCGCTGCTGCTCGCCTCCGCCGGCATCGGCGTCACCCCGATGGTCGCCATGCTGGAGCAGCTCGCCGCCACCGGACACCGCGCACCGGTCACCGTCGTGCACGCCGACCGCTCCCCCGCCGAGCACGCGCTGCGCGCCGACCACGAGGCGTACACCGGCAAACTCCCGGACGCCACCGCGCACTTCTTCTACGAGCGGCCCGAGGCAGGTCACCCTGCGGAGCTCACGGGGCGCGTCGATCTGGCCGCGCTTCCCGCGGTCGCGCCGGGCACGCGCGCGTACCTGTGCGGGCCGCTGCCGTTCATGCGGACGGTACGTTCCCAGCTGATCGAGCGCGGCGTCGCCGCCGCGGACATCCACTACGAGGTGTTCGGGCCTGATCTGTGGCTGGCGGCGCAGGGCTGAGTGGACGTGGGGGGGGGTCAGATGTCGTCGCGGGGTGGCTCGGGGGTCGCTTCGCGGGTTGTGATGCCGATGAGCAGCGGGCCCGTCGGGGCGGCCACGATGTCCGCCACTGTGAGCCCGTCCAGCGAGGTGTAGAAGGCCTCCTGCGCCCTGCGCAGCGCGTCCCGCAGGCGGCACGCCGAGTTCAGCGGGCACGGCGTGCCGCCGCCCTCGCAGTCCACCACGTCGCCCGTGCCCTCGAAGGCCCGCACCAGCGCGCCGACCGACGCCGTGCGGCCCGCCTCCGTCAGCGTGAGGCCGCCTCCCCTGCCCCTGCGGGCCGCGAGCAGGCCCATCTTCTGGAGCTCGGCGACGACCTTCGCCTCGTGGGTGTACGGCACCGCCATGTCGGCGGCCACCTCGCGCGTCGTGGGAGCCGCTCCGGTCGCCACGGCCAGGCGCATGAGGGTGCGCAGCGCCAGGTCGGTGGATCTCATGAGCCGCATGTCCCCGAGCGTAGGTAATGCGCATCTGTGGCTCAAATTTTGCGCCCGGACGCCCTGTGGTAGCGGCCCTTCCTCGCATTACGATCAGCGGACTCGTTCGTCGTCCAGTTCGGCCCTTTCCGCAGAAGGACACATCATGGGTTCCGCCAAGAACACGAGCAACGCTTCCCGCAAGGCCCGGATAGAGGAGATGCGCCGGGCGGACCGTGCGCGTGACCGGCGGGGGCGGGCCCTGACGATCACCCTCAGCGCGGTCCTCGTCGCGGCGCTCGGCGTGGGCGGCTTCTTCCTCTTCGACAAGGCGTCCGACGACTCGGGCTCGAAGGACGACGCGAAGGGCTGGCCGAAGTACAAGGTCTCCGCCGACGGCGAGAAGGTCTGGGGCAAACTCGGCCGTACGCACGTCACGAAGAAGGTCGACTACCCCATGACGCCGCCCGTCGGCGGGGACCACAACCAGGTGTGGATGAACTGCAACGGCGACGTCTACAAGAAGGAGATCCCGGAGGTGAACGCCGTGCACTCCCTTGAGCACGGTGCCGTCTGGGTCACGTACAACGACAAGGCGAAGCCGGCCGACCTGAAGAAGCTCGAGGCGAAGGTCAAGGCCACGCCGTACTCGTTGATGAGCCCGGTCAAGGACCAGAAGGACCCCGTCATGCTGACCGCGTGGGCACACCAGCGGACGGTCTCGGGGGCGGACGACCCGAAGGTCAAGGAGTTCTTCTCCAAGTACGTCCAGGGCAAGCAGACGCCGGAGCCGGGAGCGGCGTGCACGAGCGGGCTGGCGCAGTGAGGCGGCGTACCAACTGGCTCGTCGGGGGCGTCGTCGCCGCGGTCGTCGCGGGCGGCGGCATCACGGCGGCGGTCGCCGCCACGGACTCCTCCGATTCGGGGAGCACGCCCGCGAGTTCGTCCGCCGACGCGGGGTTCGCGCGGGACATGGCCGTCCACCACCAGCAGGCCGTGGAGATGTCGTACATCGTGCGGGACCGGACCGACGACGAGGAGGTGCGGCGCCTCGCGTACGACATCGCGCAGACCCAGGCCAATCAGCGCGGGATGCTGCTCGGGTGGCTGGACCTGTGGGAGCTGCCGAAGGTTCCGGACGGGGCTCCCATGGAGTGGATGGGCATGGGGGACATGCCGCCCGGCAAGGACGGGGCGCTGATGCCCGGGATGGCTACGGGGGCGGAGCTCGAACGGCTGGGGAAGCTGAGCGGCAAGAAGGCGGAGGTGCTGTATCTGCAACTGATGACGCGGCACCACAAGGGTGGGGTGCATATGGCGCAGGGGTGCGTGGACCGGTGCGAGGTTTCCGCGGAGCGGAGGCTGGCTCGGGGGATGGTGGAGTCGCAGGAGTCGGAGATCTCGCTGATGTCTACGCTGCTGAAGGCGCGGGGCGCTAAGCCGTAGCGCTGGCGCTGGCGCTGGTGCTGTGCCTGGGCGGGGTTCGCCTTTTGTCCGCCCGTGGGGCGGGGCCGCGGGGGTATGTGCGTACTCGCCATCCCTGCGCCGCGCCTCAAGCCCAAAGACGCCACAGCACGCTCAGTGCTCCGTTCGCACATACCCCCACGTCCCCTCGCGAGCGCGAGCGGCTGCCGGGCCGGTGGGGCTTCCCCGCCTTCGCTCCCCTGCGCGGCAGCTGCGGCCCGGCGGGGGTTCCCCGCCTTTTGCCCCTCCTTGCGCGGCAGCTGCGTCTCGGGGCAATCCCCCCCACCCGCCTTACTCCCGCTGTACGTCGCGGAGCAACCCCCACCCACCCACTCCCGCAAGACAGTGAAGAAAGGGAAGAGGAAGGGAGGAAGGGGGGGGGGAGAGGGCTGGG
>NZ_JBVKAO010000005.1:0-567815 GCF_055639375.1 Streptomyces sp. NPDC039462 | reverse complement strand
CTATCAGACTCTTTCGTGTCCGATTTCCTCGGTGCCTTTCCGGTTCCCGCTCCGGCCTTTCGGCTTTCGCGTTTCCCTTTCCGGCGGTTCCGACTTTATCAGGTCTCATTCGTCTCTCTGACCACGGTCACCGCGAACATGCGGAACCGATCCCAGGGATAGGATCTGATGTGAAGGATGCCGCCGGGGCCGGACGCTTGCGTCCCACGACCTCAGGCAGGAGTACGACTGTACATCGGGCATCGGGCCGGGCGCAAATCGTTCGTGCGCTGCCTCTACGTCCGTCAACCGGGACCACTCATGCGGAACCGGGACTTCTTATGACTTACCCTTCTGAACAGCGCGTCGTCCCGGACAGGTAGTGACGACGGCTATGAATCTCCACCCCCTGGGAGGCTTGCCATGACCAGCGTTTCGTCCCCGCTTGCAGGACGCGCCATTGGGCTCTCTGCTGTACCGGATCCCGTGTTCTCAGGCGCGATGGTCGGGCCTGGCACGGCTATCGATCCCGTGCGTGAGCCTTCCGAGGCCGTCTCTCCCGTGGACGGCATCGTCGTCTCTCTCCACCCCCACGCGTTCGTGGTGGTCGACGACCAGGGTCACGGCGTGCTGACGCACCTGGGCATCGACACTGTCCAGCTCAATGGTGAGGGCTTCGAGCTGCTCGTCAACAAGGGCGACACCGTGCAGCGCGGTCAGGCCGTGGTCCGCTGGAACCCGTCCGCCGTCGAGGCGGCCGGCAAGTCCCCGGTGTGCCCGATCGTGGCGCTCGAGGCCACGGCCGAGTCCCTCGCCGACCTCGTCGAGGCCGGCGACGTGAAGGCCGGCGACGCGCTCTTCAGCTGGAAGTGACGTCATCGCCGTCACTGACGGCAGGCACGACAACCACCGCGACGGCTGGGCCCGTCGCACTACCGGAGACGGGTGAAATGGAGACAACGCTGCGAGGCGTCGGTGTCAGCCACGGTGTGGCGATCGGCGAGGTTCGGCACATGGGTACGGCTGTGCTCGAGCCGCCGGCCAAGCAGATTCCCGCGGAGGAGGCGGAGCGCGAACAGGGGCGCGCTCGCCAGGCCGTGGAAGCTGTGGCGGCCGACCTGAATGCGCGCGGCAATCTGGCGGGCGGCGAGGCCCAGGCGGTGCTCGAGGCGCAGGCCATGATCGCCCAGGACCCGGAGCTCATGTCCGACGTCGACCGGCGCATCACCGTCGGCAGTACGGCCGAGCGTGCCGTCTACGACGCGTTCTCCCACTACCGCGAACTGCTGGCCGGCGCCGGTGAGTACATGGCCGGTCGCGTGGCGGACCTCGACGACGTGCGGAATCGTATCGTCGCGCGTCTGCTCGGCGTTCCGATGCCGGGCGTTCCGGACAGCGACCAGCCGTACGTGCTGATCGCGCGTGACCTGGCGCCCGCGGACACCGCGCTGCTCGACCCGGCTCTGGTGCTCGGCTTCGTCACGGAAGAGGGCGGTCCCACGAGCCACAGCGCGATCCTGGCGCGGGCGCTCGGCGTGCCGGCCGTCGTGGCGCTGCCCGGCGCCGGTGAGCTCGCCGAGGGCACGGTCGTCGCCGTGGACGGCAGCACCGGTGAGATCTTCGTGGACCCGAGCGAGGAGAAGCGGGCGCAGCTGTCGGCCGCCGCCGCCGAGCGCAAGGCCGCGCTGGCCGCGTCGACCGGTCCGGGTGCGACGTCCGACGGGCACAAGGTGCCGCTCCTCGCCAATGTCGGCGGTCCCGCCGACGTGCCGGCCGCGGTCGAGGCGGGGGCCGAGGGCGTCGGTCTGTTCCGTACCGAGTTCCTGTTCCTGGACGACAGCACGAAGGCGCCGTCCGAGGAGAAGCAGGTCGAGGCGTACCGCAAGGTGCTCGAGGCGTTCCCCGAGGGCCGGGTCGTCGTGCGTGTGCTGGACGCGGGCGCCGACAAGCCGCTCGACTTCCTGACGCCCGGCGACGAGCCGAACCCCGCGCTCGGTGTGCGAGGGCTGCGGACGCTGCTCGACCACCCCGAGGTGCTGCGGACGCAGCTGACGGCGCTCGCCAAGGCCGCCGAGGGGCTGCCCGTCTACCTCGAGGTCATGGCCCCGATGGTGGCGGACCGCACCGACGCCAAGGCCTTCGCGGACGCGTGCCGTGAGGCGGGGCTGCAGGCGAAGTTCGGCGCGATGGTCGAGATTCCGTCGGCCGCCCTGCGGGCGCGCTCGATCCTGCAGGAGGTCGAGTTCCTGTCGCTGGGCACCAACGACCTCGCTCAGTACGCCTTCGCCGCTGACCGGCAGGTCGGTGCGGTGTCCCGGCTGCAGGACCCGTGGCAGCCCGCGCTGCTCGACCTGGTGGCGATGTCCGCCGAGGCGGCGAGTGCCGAGGGCAAGAGCTGTGGCGTGTGCGGCGAGGCCGCTTCGGACCCGCTGCTCGCGTGTGTGCTGACCGGTCTGGGTGTCACCTCTCTGTCGATGGGTGCGGCGTCCATTCCTTACGTGCGTGCGACGCTCGCCAAGTACACGCTGGCGCAGTGCGAGCGTGCCGCGTCGGCGGCGCGGGCCGCGGACAGTGCCGAAGAGGCTCGCAAGGCCGCGCAGGCGGTGCTGTCGGGCGAGTAGCCCGCTTGCGGCATTCTGATCGCGACCCCGAGGGGCGCTCCACCGGTCGGTGGGGCGCCCCTCGGGCGTTCAGTGCGTGTGTCCCCCTTCGGGAGCGTCCGGTTCGAGGTCGGGGGCGGCGCAGTAGTCGACGCCGGATTCCGGGGAGACCAGTTCCCCCGAGATGGCGTCGGTGCAGTACGCGTCGAAGACCTCGGCCGCGTTGAGGGGCTGGAGGCGGCCGCCGTGCATGCGCCAGCCCTGGACGCGGTCGCGGGTGCCTTCGGCGCTGGAGCGCAGCACCATGCCGACGGCGCGGTGGGTGGCGATGCCGACGGCCAGGACGGTGGCGAACTCCAGGGCCTCTTGGTCGTCGAGCAGGGCGCGGCCGTCGGCCTCGACCTCGATGTGCAGTGCGGCGAGGAGGGTTTCGGGGTGGGCGGGGACGCTGCACACGAGGTGCCGGGTGCCGGGGCGGGAGGTGTCGAGGGCCCGCGTGATCAGTTCGGAGGCTCGGGCGAAGGCGGCTCGTCCGATGTCCTCGCCGCAGGTGGCGCAGGTGCCGGCGCGGGCGAGCTGCACTGTCGCGTACTCCCAGGTGGCCCGGCGGACCGCCTCGTCGACGAGGTCGGGGACGAGGTCGGCGAGGGGCTGGCCCTCGTACGGAACGGTGGGGCCGCCTGCGGCCAGTTCGGCGGTGAAACGGGTGCGGCTGTCCGGGGTGTCCGGGTCGCGGCCGGTCTCCGCGCAGTACTCCTCGTACTCCTGTGGGTCGAAGAGCGCGATGGTGGTGTGGCTGCCCTGGGCCGCGAGGGTTTTGAGGAGGGCTTCGACCTGCTGGAGGTAGGTCTCGTGGTCGTCGAAGGTGAAGGTGCGGTAGCGGCGCATGGCCGCGAAGTCCGTCTCGTCGGCCAGCAGGCCGATGGTTCCAGCGACTTCGCGGCGCAGTGCGCGTCGCATCGTGTCGTGTCGGGTGTGCGCCATGATTTTCCCCCTGCGTACGGTCGATCAATGCTCACTCACAGTAACGAGGGCCACTGACAACGGCCGCTGAGCTGCGGGAAGGCGCTTTCGTCAGGCGCGCTTGCGCGCCAGGTCGGCGTAGAAGTCGAGGAGTTCGACGCGGTCGACGGAGCCGGGATTGACCGCCTTGTCCAGAGGTGTCCCCTGGAGGAGGCGTTTGACCGGGACCTCGATGCGCTTGCCGGTGAGGGTGTGCGGGACGGCGGGGACCTCGATGACCTCGTCCGGGACGTGGCGGGGTGAGAGCTGCTCGCGGATGGTCCGCTTGATGCGGTCGCGCAGGGCGTCGTCGAGGGTGGCGCCTTCGGCGAGGTGGACGAAGAGGGGCATCCAGTAGCCGCCGTCGGGCTGTTCGACGCCGATGACGAGGGATTCGCGGATTTCCGGGAGCCGCTCGACGGCTTCGTAGATGTCGGCCGACCCCATGCGGACGCCCTGGCGGTTGAGTGTGGAGTCGGAGCGGCCGTGGATGACGACCGAGCCGCGTGAGGTGAGGGTGATCCAGTCGCCGTGGCGCCAGACGCCGGGGTACGTGTCGAAGTAGCTGTCGTGGTAGCGGGTGCCGTCCGGGTCGTTCCAGAAGTGGATGGGCATGGACGGCATGGGGTTGGTGACGACGAGTTCGCCGACCTCGTCGGTGAGTGGTTTGCCCTGGGGGTCCCAGGACTGCAGGTCCGTGCCGAGGCAGGGCGCCTGGAGCTCTCCGATGTGGACGGGGAGGGTGGGGACGGCGCCTGCGAAACAGGAGCAGACGTCCGTGCCGCCGCTGACCGATGCCATCCACAGGCCGCCCGGGGTGTCGGCGAATTCGTCGTGCAGCCAGCGGAAGCCGTCGGGGGGCAGCGGGGAGCCGGTGGTGGCGACGCAGGTGACGCGGGAGAGGTCGAAGTCCCTGGCGGGGTGGACGTCGGCCTTGCGGCAGGCCATGACGTATGCGGCGGAGGTGCCGAAGAGGGTGGCTCCGGTGCGCTCGGCGATGCGCCACTGGGCTCCGGTGTCGGGGTGGCCGGGGCTGCCGTCGTACAGGACGATCGTGGTGCCCGTGAGGAGACCGGAGACGAGGAAGTTCCACATCATCCAGCCGGTCGATGTGTACCAGAAGAAGCGGTCGTCGGGGCCGAGGTCGCAGTGGAGGCCGAGCTGCTTGAGGTGTTCGACGAGGATGCCGCCCTGGGACTGGACGATCGCCTTGGGCAGGCCGGTGGTACCGGAGGAGTAGAGCACCCACAGGGGGTGGTCGAAGGGCACCTGTTCGAAGGTGGGTGCCGTGTCCCCCGAGGTGAGGGCGGACCATTCCAGGGCGCCGTCGGGGGCTTCGGTGCCGAGCAGCGGGATGTGGACGACGGCGCGGAGGCTGGGCAGTTCGGCGCGGAGTTCGGCGACGGTGTCACGGCGGTCGTGCTCCTTGCCGCCGTAGCGGTAGCCGTCGACGGTGAAGAGGACGACCGGTTCGACCTGCTGGAAGCGGTCGAGGACGCTGCGGGCGCCGAAGTCGGGGGCGCAGGAGGTCCAGACGGCGCCGACGGCGGCGGTGGCCAGGAGGGCGACGACGGCCTGCGGGATGTTCGGCAGGTAGCCGCTGACGCGGTCTCCGGGGCGTACACCCAGATTGCGCAGTTCCGCGGTGAGGGAGCCGACTTGGCGGCGGAGCTCGGCCCAGGTGACGGGCTGGGGGTCGTGGCTCTCGTCGACGTGGAGGAGGGCGGGGGTGTCCGCGCGCGTGGGGTCCTCGGCGGCGCGGAGTGCGTGCTCGGCGTAGTTGAGGGTCGCTCCGGGGAACCACTCGGCGCCGGGCATGGCGCGGTCGCCCAGCACGCGCGCGTAGGGGGTGGTGAAGCGGACGTCGAACCAGTCGGTGACGGCTTTCCAGAACGTCTCGAGCTCGGTCACCGACCAGCGGTGCAGCGCTTCGTAACCCCCCTCGGCGGGGGCTCCGTAGTGCTCGGCCGCCCAGGCCTGGAACTGGGTGACCTGCGCTTCGGCGATCCTCTCGGGGCTCGGCTGCCAGAGCGGCACAGGGTTCGCTGAGGACGTCATGGGGCGGCTCCCGGACTGTACGCGTCGTATGCGTGTGGGGTGCGCACGTGCTGGGTGTGCGCGTGAACACGGCTGCAAGGGACGATGCCACGTGATCGACTTCCGCACCAGGGTCTGCCGCACAAGGGCGCCCCGTCGGACATGTGGCGTAGCCCCAGGTGAACGGCAGTTGAACGCGGCCCGCACACGGCTTCTTCGGTGGCAGGGTGAGCAGCATGAACGGTCGTGACCTGGTGCGTTCGGTGAAGGCGGTCGGCATGGTCGGCACGGCGCGGGGGTTGCGCACGGTGCGCTCCTCGTGGCGCAGGTGGCGGGCGGACGCGACGGGGCTGGCGCCCCGGGGTGCGGAGCGTGCGCGGGTGCCGGGGGCCGTGACGGGGATGGAGCCGGAGCCGGGCGGTGGTGTGGTGCGGTTCGCCCGCTCCGAGCTGCGGGTGCGGGTGACGGTCGGCGGAGCGGTCTTCCTGGGCTGGGACGGGGCGGAGCCCGAGCCGTCGTACGCGTTGTCGTGCGGGAGCCCCGAGCCGGACCCGCGGGCCGTGCTCGAGCCCGACAAGGAGGGCGGCTGGCGGGTCGTGTCGGAGCGGGCGACGGTCGTCGTCTCGCGGCACGGTGCGGTGGAGCTGCGCACGCCGGGTGGTGTGATGCTGCGGCGTGATCTCCCGCCGCGCTGGTGGGAGCCGGCCGAGGGGGGTGCGGCGCGCTGGGTGCAGCGGTCGGAGGTGGCGGCGGACGCGCGGTTCTTCGGTCTGGGCGGGCGGTCCGGCGGGCCACGGCTACGGAACGGGACGTACCGGCTGTGGAACACCGACCCGGGCGGCTCCTTCGGGCCGGGTGACGATCCGCTGTACATCACCATGCCGGTGCAGATGGTGGTGGCGGATGCCGCCACGCATCTGGTCTTCCACGACAACACGTGGGAGGGCGATGTCTCGGTGCGCGAGGGGGTGGAGGGTGACGGGTCCGGTCATGACCGGGCCGGTGCGTGCGAGGTGCGGATGAGTGGCGGGCCGCTGCGGTGCTGGGTGATGGTCGGTACGCCCGCGCGCGTGATGCACGCGTGGGCGTCGCTCACCGGCCCGCCCGCGCTGCCGCCCTCGTGGGCGCTGGGACACCATCACGCGCGGTGGGGTTTCGGCAGTGAGCAGGAGGTGCGGCGGATCGTCGCCGGGTATCAGGAGCGCGGGCTGCCGTTGGACGCCGTCCATCTGGACATCGACCACTACGAAGCCCACCAGGTCTTCACCGTCGACAAGGAGCGCTTTCCCAAGCTGCCGCAGTTCGCCGAGGAGTTGCGCAGGGACGGGATCCGGCTCGTCTCGATCATCGATCCCGCGGTGAAGTCCGAGCGGGGTGTCGAGGTGTACGACAGCGGGGTGGCGGCCGATGTGTTCGTGCGGGATGTCGCGGGGCGGCCGGTGCGCGGTGTCGTGTGGCCCGGAGAGGCGGTGTATCCGGATTTCACCGACCCGCGCGCGCGTGAGTGGTGGGGCACGCTCTACGAAGAGCGTCTGGAGCAGGGCTTCGCGGGCTTCTGGCACGACATGAACGAGCCGGTGTCGTTCGCGGCGTTCGGTGAGACGACGCTGCCCCGGTCGGCGCGGCACTCCCTGGAGGGGCGTGGTGGTGACCACAGGGAGGCCCACAACGTGTACGGCTTGGGGATGGCCCGTGCCGGGTACGAGGCGCTGCGTGTGCTGCATCCCGAGGAGCGGCCCTTCTTGTTCTCGCGTTCCGGCTGGGCGGGGATGCAGCGCTACGGAGGGACGTGGTCCGGAGACGTGTCCTCGGACTGGCCGGGGTTGCGGGCTTCGTTGGCGTTGGTGCTGGGGCTCGGGTTGTGCGGTGTGCCGTACTCGGGGCCTGACGTGGGTGGTTTTGGCGGCAGTCCGTCGCCGGAGCTGTATCTGCGGTGGTTCCAGTTGGGGGCCTATCTGCCGCTGTTCCGTACGCACGCGGCGATCGGGGCCGGGCGGCGTGAACCGTGGGAGTTCGGTGAGGAAGTGCTGGGGCACGCGCGCGAGGTGCTCGTCGAGCGCAGGCGGCTGTTGCCGTACTTCGTGACGCTCGCCCATCTCGCGCGGCGTACGGGGGCTCCCTATGTGCGGCCCCTGTGGTGGGGGAACCCCGAGGACCGGGCGTTGCGGGACTGTGAGGACGCGTTCCTGCTCGGGGATTCCCTGCTGGTGGCGCCGGTGCTGGAGTGCGGTGCGTTGCGGCGGTCGGTGCGGTTGCCGGCGGGGCGCTGGTACGACACGGCGACGGGCAGGGCGTACGAGGGGCCAGGGAAGGTGCTGGTGGACGCTCCGTTGGCGCGCGTGCCGGTGTTCGCGCGCGCGGGCACGGTGGTGCCCGTGCGCGGCGCCGACGGCGACTTGGAGCTGGAGGTCTGGGCGCCTGCCGAGGGGCGTACCGGTGGTGGTGTCGTGGTGGTGGACGCGGGTGACGGCTGGGCGGAGGCGGAGCTGGAGCGGTTCACGACGCGGTGGAGCGCGGGGCGGGTGGTCGTCGAGCGGGACGGGGGCGAGGACGGGCCCGCACCGGGGCGTCCGGTGCGGGTACGGGGACTCGATGGCTGAGGGGCAGTGTGTGACGGGAGTGGGCGGCGGCTGCGGGCCGGGAGCTCCTGGTCAGTAGCGGCCCTCGAACCACGCGCGTGCCGCCAGCGTGTGCAGCGGGAAGGCGAGCTCGCCGGGGCGGCGCAGCAGGTCCCAGCCCTCGGTCTCGTCGGTCGGCGCGGGCGCCGGCAGGTCGGAGACGGGTCGTGCGGGGAGGAGGCCGAAGAGCAGGAGGTATCCGTCGGGGGCGCTCATGGCGTCGGCCAGGCGGACGTCGCGGCTCTCCGCGCCGATGCCGGTCTCTTCCTTCAGCTCGCGCACGACCGCGTCGCGCCAGTCCTCCCTGTCGTCGATGTAGCCGCCGGGCAGGGCGAGGCCGCCGAGCGCGGGGGCGATGGTGCGGGTCACGACGACCAGGCCGGTGCCCTGTGTGTCGTACGCGGGCTGGACGGCGACCGCCACGGGCAGCGGGTTGCGGTAGGCCACTGTGCCGCAGGCGGCACAGGTGCGGGGCCAGCCGGAGGGCTGGTCTTCGTAGGACGCTCCACAGCTCGAACAGTGGGAGCCCGGAACGGAGTTGGTGGTGTGTGGGGATGCGGACACGCCGCGGACTGTATCCGATCCCCGATGCGTCGGTCTTTCGCGGGTGGCGGAGACCCTGATAGACGCAGGGGCATGACAGGAATTGTCCCCGCTCTGCGGAATCTCGCCGTCGGCGCCGCCGCTCTGCTGGCCGTGGCAGCCGCTCCTTCGCCCGCGCAGGCCAAGCCTGAACCGAAGGCTCCGGAGGAGTTCGTCGCGCTGCGCGACGTCGACCCGACGATCATCCAGGAGATGCGCTACTTCACCCCGCACAACTTCGTCGGGGAGCCCATCGACGGCTATCGGAAGCCGATGTGCATCCTCACCGAGCCGGCTGCGAAGGCACTCCACAAGGCGCAGCGCACTCTCCTGCGCAAGGGCTACTCCCTGAAGGTGTACGACTGTTACCGGCCGCAGCGAGCCGTCGACCACTTCGTGCGCTGGGCCGAGGATCTCTCCGACGAGCGCATGAAGGCGGAGTTCTATCCCCATGTCGACAAGTCGCGGCTGTTCGCGGACGGTTACATCGCCAAGAAGTCCGGGCACAGCCGTGGTTCGACGGTGGATCTGACGGTGGTAAGACTGCCTGCCCTGCCGACCCGCCCGTACGTCCCTGGAGAGCCCCTGACGCCCTGCTTCGGTCCGCGGAGCGAGCGCTTCCCCGACAACTCGGTGGACATGGGGACGGGGTTCGACTGCTTCGACACGCTGTCGCACACGGACGATCCGCGCATCAAGGGGAAGCAGCGGGCCAACCGCGATCTGCTGCGGAACACCCTGGGCAAGCAGGGCTTCGTCAACCTCCCTGAAGAGTGGTGGCACTTCACGTACAAGCCGGAGCCGTTCCCCGACACCTACTTCGACTTCCCCGTCTCGCGGAGGTCGCTGCGGGGGACGTAGCGCCGACGGACACCCCGTGGCACACTTCTGACGTTCCGTCAGATCCAGTGCCTGGAGGAGCCTTGTCGCGTACGCGCACACCCGTAGTGGCCAACTGGTTCGCCGGGGAGGGCGAGGACTTCCGCCTTCTGGGCACGCGTTGCTCTGCCTGTGCCTGCGTCTTCTTCCCTCGCGAGGACGGCTTCTGCCGCAACCCCGGCTGCGGGAGCGGGGAGCTGGCCGAGGTGCCGCTGTCGCGGCGCGGGCGCGTGTGGTCGTACACCGACGGCCGCTACCGGCCGCCCGCGCCCTACGTCTCCGACCCGGAACTTCCCTGGCAGCCCTACACGTTGATCGCTGTGGAGCTGGCGGCCGAGCGCATGGTGGTGCTCGGGCAGTCGGTTCCCGGGGTCTCCGTCGCCGACCTGGAGGTCGGCATGGAGGTCGAGGTCGTCCCCGGGGTGCTGAACGAGGACGACGGGACGACGTGGACGACCTGGCACTGGCGGCCCGTGGGGGTGGGCGCATGACCGGAGAGGTGGCGGTGCTCGGCGCGGGCATGCATCCCTGGGGCAAATGGGGGCGCGGCTTCGTCGAGTACGGAGTGGCGGCGGCGCGCGCGGCGCTCGCGGACGCCGGCGTCGACTGGCGGGACGTGGGTTCCGTCGTCGGGGCGGACACGGTGCGCGGCGGCTATCCCGGTTACGTGGCGGGGGCAACGTTCGCCAAGGCGCTCGGTTGGCAGGGCGCGCGCGTGGCGAGTGTGTACGCGGCGTGCGCGTCCGGCGCCCAGGCCATCAACGCGGCGCGTACGCAGATCCTGGCGGGCTTGGCCGACGTGGTGCTGGTGGTCGGCGCCGACGCGGCCCCCAAGGGGTTCTTCCGGCCCGCCGGCGGGGACCGGCCGGACGATCCCGACTGGCTGCGGTTCCGGGTTCTCGGGGCGACGAACCCCGCCTACTTCGGCCTGTACGCACGCCGTCGGATGGCCGTGCACGGCGACACCCTGGAGGACTTCGCGCAGGTCAAGGTGAAGAACGCGGCAGCGGGCGCGCTCAATGAGAACGCGCGCTACCGCAAGGCCGTCACCGCCGAGGAGGTCGCCGCCTCCGCCGTCGTGGCCGACCCGCTGCGACTGCTCGACATCTGCGCCACCTCGGACGGCGCCGCGGCCCTGGTGCTGTCCAGCATGCAGTTCGCGCGGCGGCACGGGGCGGCGGATCCGGTGCGCATCCGCGCGGTGTCCACGGTCACGCCGACGTATCCGACGACGGTGCTCGACCTGCCGGACATCGCCACGGACTCGGCGGCGGTCGTGAGCCCCGCCGACGGGACGTTCCGCGCGTCCATCGCCCGGGCCGCGTACGAAGAAGCGGGCATAGGCCCCGAGGACATATCGCTGGCGGAGGTCTACGACCTGTCGACCGCCCTGGAACTGCAGTGGTACGAGGACCTGGGGCTGTGCGGCGAGGGCGAGGGCGCCAAGCTGTTGCGCGACGGGGTGACGGCGCCGGGTGGGCGCGTGCCCGTGAACACCAGCGGAGGACTCGCCTCCTTCGGGGAGGCGGTGCCCGCCCAGGCCATCGCCCAGGTCTGCGAAGTGACCTGGCAGCTGCGCGGGGCCGCCGGGGCGCGGCAGGTCGAGGGGGCGCGCGTGGGAGTGACCGCGAACCAGGGGTTGTTCGGACACGGGTCGTCGGTGGTGGCGGTGCGCTGACGGGTCGGTGGTGGCGGTGCGCTGACTGGTCGGTCGTCGCGGTGGCTCCTCAGTTCGCCGGTCGTCGCGGTGGCCTGAGCCTGCCGATCCTTGCGGTGCTCTGAGGCCGTCCGCGGGGTCTGCCGGTCGCTCACCACGGGCGCTGTTGAGGAAGCCCACGCGCCGGTTAACCGTTGCCGTCCGCGACCTTGACGCTCCATCACCATCGGTGAACACTTCCGGGTGTCAGTCGGCGTCGCCGCACTTCGGCTCCACGCGTTCAGAGCGTCTGCGCGCGCGAAGGGTCTGCACAAAGGGCCTGTTCACCGGGTCATCCCCCATGGGCGATTCGACTGCGACGGCACGCTCGCCATGGACGCCGGGCGGGGTTCGGGAGACCTCTGCCGCCGGCTGCGTCAGCCGGGCGTATCCAGGCAGCGGCCGTGAGAACGCACCCTGCACGGAGGACCGGGGCGCACCGCCCCGGACCAGGGCCTAGGAGCCGCCATGTACTCGAACGGGGACATCTTCGTCGGTGAGGTCATCGGCACCGCGATCCTGATTCTTCTCGGCGCCGGCGTGTGCGCCGCCGTCACGCTCAGCCATTCGAAGGCGAAGGCCTCCGGGTGGGTCGTCATCGCCTTCGGATGGGGCTTCGGCGTGCTCGCCGGCGCGTACACCGCGGGCCCGCTCTCCGGCGGTCACCTCAATCCGGCCGTCACGCTCGGCATCGCGATCGACACCGGCGAGTGGGACAAGACCTGGGTCTACGTCCTCGGGCAGATGGTGGGCGCGATGCTCGGCGCCGTCCTCGCCTATCTCGTGTACCTCGCGCAGTTCAACGCCAACGTCACGCGAAGCGTCAAGGACAAGGTGACCAGCGCGCACGAACCGACGCCGACGCTCGGCATCTTCTCCACCATCCCGGAGATCCGGAACCCCGTCGCCAACATCATCACCGAGGTCATCGCGACCGTCGCCCTGGTGCTGCCCATCCTGGCCTTCGGGCTCACCGAGGGACTCGGCGAATCCGGCACGCAGACGCTGATCGTGGCCTTCCTGGTCGTCGGCATCGGCCTCTCCCTCGGTGGCCCCACGGGCTACGCCATCAACCCGGCGCGCGACCTCGGTCCGCGCATCGTGCACACCTTCCTGCCGATCCCCAACAAGGGAACGTCCGACTGGAGCTACGCCTGGGTTCCCGTGGCCGGACCGCTGATCGGCGGCGCCCTCGCGGGCCTCATCTACAACGCAGCCTTCTGACGTCGTCTCACCAAGGGTCATCAAGGGGTAGCCATGCCGGACAGCTCCGAGAAATTCGTCGCCGCCATCGACCAGGGCACCACTTCGAGCCGCTGCATCATCTTCGACCAGGACGGCGCGATCGTCGCCGTGGACCAGCGGGAACACCGCCAGATCTTCCCCAAGCCCGGCTGGGTGGAGCACGATGCCACGGAGATCTGGTCCAAGGTGCAGGCGGTGGTCGCGGGAGCCATCGCCAAGGCCGGGCTCCGCGCCGACCGGCTGAGCGCGCTCGGCATCACCAACCAGCGCGAGACGACGGTCCTGTGGGACCGCGCCACCGGCAAGCCCGTGCACAACGCGATCGTGTGGCAGGACACCCGCACCTCCGGGCTCTGCAACGACCTGGGCGGCGCGGACGGCCAGGACCGCTTCCGCGAGCAGACGGGGCTGCCCCTGGCGAGCTACTTCTCCGGGCCCAAGGCCGCCTGGCTGCTCGACAACGTGCCGGGGCTCCGGGCCCGCGCCGAGCGGGGCGAGATCGCCTTCGGCACCATCGACTCCTGGCTGATCTGGAACCTCACGGGCGGCACCGGCGGCGGCCGGCACGTCACCGACGTCACCAACGCGGGCCGCACCATGCTGATGAACCTCCAGACGCTCCAGTGGGACAACTCGATCCTGTCGGCGATGAACATCCCCGAAGCGATCCTGCCGGAGATCAGGTCGTCCGCCGAGGTCTACGGCACGGCCGTGGGCCAGCTCTCCGGAGTGCCCGTCGCCTCCGCCCTGGGTGACCAGCAGGCGGCCGTCTTCGGACAGGCCTGCTACGACACGGGGACGGCCAAGAACACCTACGGAACGGGCAGCTTCCTGCTGCTCAACACCGGCAACCGGCCCGTTCCCTCGAAGAACGGGCTGCTCACCACGATGGGCTACAAGATCGGCTCCGAGGCGCCCGTGTACTGCCTGGAGGGGTCCATCGCGATCACCGGCGCACTGGTGCAGTGGTTCCGCGACCAGCTCGGCATCATCCGCAGCGCCGACGAGATCGAGCCGCTCGCGGCGAGCGTGGACGACAACGGCGGGGCGTACATCGTGCCCGCGTTCTCCGGCCTGTACGCGCCCTACTGGCGCTCCGACGCACGCGGTGTCGTCACCGGGCTCACCCGGTACGTCACCAAGGCGCATCTGGCGCGAGCGGTCCTGGAGGCGACCAGCTGGCAGACCCGCGAGGTCGTGGACGCGATGTACCAGGACTCCGGAGTGCGGATCACCACCCTCAAGGTGGACGGCGGCATGACCAAGAACAACCTCCTGATGCAGCACCAGGCGGACGTCCTGGGCGTGCCCGTGATCCGCCCCAAGGTCTCCGAGACCACCTGTCTGGGGGCGGCGTACGCGGCCGGGCTCGCGACCGGCGTATGGAACGACCTCGACGAACTCAAGGCGCACTGGCAGCAGGACGTGGAGTGGACGCCGCGGATGGACGCCGCATCGCGGGACCGCGAGTTCCATAACTGGCACAAGGCCGTGGAGCGGAGCTTCGGCTGGCTGGAGGACGGCGAGGGCTGAGCCGGGCAGAGCTGCGGCCCGTACCCCGGTCGGCGGGGGTACGGGCCGCTGAGGGCGGTCGCCGCCCTAGGTGGTGGCGTGCTCGCGGGAAGCCGCGGCCGCCGCCATCGCGTGTTCGACGACGTCGATGAGGACCTCCTTGACGGACTCGCGGTCGCGCGCGTCGCAGAGCACGACGGGCACTTCGGGGTCGAGGTCGAGCGCCTGGCGCACGGTGTCCGTGGGGTAGCGCGAGGCGCCTTCGAAGCAGTTGACGCCGACGACGAAGGGTATGGAGCGCCGTTCGAAGTAGTCGATGGCGGCGAAGCAGTCCTCCAGGCGGCGGGTGTCGGCGAGGACCACGGCGCCCAGCGCCCCGGTGGCCAGCTCGTCCCAGAGGAACCAGAAGCGGTCCTGCCCCGGGGTGCCGAAGAGGTATAGGACGAGGTCCTCGCGCAGGGTGATGCGGCCGAAGTCCATGGCCACCGTGGTGGTGTGCTTGCCCGCGACGCCGCGTGTGTCGTCGACGGGGCGGCCGGCCTCGCTGAGGGTCTCCTCGGTGCGCAGCGGCCTGATCTCGCTGACCGCGCCGACCAGGGTCGTCTTGCCGACGCCGAAGCCGCCCGCCACCAGGATCTTCAGCGTGACCGGCTCGACGGGGGCCTTGCCGCGCTCACTGCGCTTGAAGATCATCGCTCACTTCTCCTGCATCGGTGGTGTCGCGTGCATTGGTGGTGTCGCGCGGGGCCGTTCCGTATCCGCCGCCGCCGGGGGTTTCGATCACGAGTACGTCGCCGGGGCCCAGGTCGGCCGAGTCGCTGCCCGCGAGCTCCACGACGGTGCCGTCCGCGCGTTCCACGCGGTTGGCCCCGAGGGCGCCGGTGGCACCGCCCGCCATGCCGTACGGCGCGATCCTGCGGTGCTGCGACAGGGTGGAGACCGTCATCGGCTCGCGGAAGCGGATGCGGCGCACGGCTCCGTCGCCGCCGCGCCATCTCCCGTCGCCCCCGCTGCCCCGTCGCACGGCGAACTCCTCCAGGAGGACGGGCAGCCGCCACTCCAGTACCTCGGGGTCGGTGAGCCGGGAGTTGGTCATGTGGGTCTGTACGACGGGCGCCCCGTCGAAGCCGTCGCCCGCTCCGGAGCCGGAGGCCACCGTCTCGTAGTACTGGTGGTGGTCGTTGCCGAACGTGACGTTGTTCATCGTGCCGGAACCCTCGGCCTGCACGCCCAGGGCGGCGTAGAGCGCCCCCGTGATGGCCTGGGAGGTCTCCACGTTCCCCGCGACGACGGCCGCGGGCGGCTCGGGGGCGAGCAGCGAGCCCGGGGGCACGATGACGCGCAGGGGACGCAGGCAGCCGTCGTTGAGCGGGATGTCGTCGGCGACGAGGGTGCGGAAGACGTACAGGACGGCGGCGTTGACCACAGCGAAGGGGGCGTTGAAGTTCGTGGCGAGCTGCGGCGACGTACCACTGAAGTCGATGGTCGCGGAGCGTTCCGCGCGGTCCACGGTGACGCGGACGTGGATCGTGGCGCCCGAGTCGGTTTGATAGGCGAACTCGCCGTCTTCAAGGACGTCGATCACGCGGCGTACTGATTCCTCGGCGTTGTCCTGGACGTGCTTCATGTACGCCTGGACCACGTCGAGGCCGAAGTCGTCGATCATCCGGGAGACTTCGTCGACGCCCTTCTGGTTGGCGGCGATCTGGGCACGCAGGTCGGCGAGGTTCGTGTCCGGGTTGCGTGAGGGGTAGGGGGCGTCGGTGAGCAGGCGGCGGGTCTCGACCTCACGGAAACGGCCGTCTTCTACAAGAAGCCAGTTGTCGAAGAGGACGCCCTCCTCGTCGATGGTGCGGCTGTCAGCCGGCATGGAGCCGGGGGCGATGCCGCCGATCTCGGCGTGGTGCCCGCGCGAGGCGACGTAGAAGAGGATCCGCTGCACGGGAGAACCGTCCGTCTCCGAAGTGCCGTGCTCCCCCGGCCTGTCGAACACCGGCGTGATCACCGTGACGTCGGGGAGGTGCGTGCCACCGTGGTACGGGTCGTTGACGGCGTAGGTGTCGCCGGGACGCATGCCGGTGCCACGGCGCTCGATCACCTCCTTCACGCTGGTGCCCATGGAGCCCAAGTGGACGGGGATGTGCGGGGCGTTGGCGACGAGGTTGCCGTCGGGGTCGAACAGCGCGCAGGAGAAGTCGAGACGCTCCTTGATGTTCACCGACTGGGCCGTGGACTCCAGGCGGGCGCCCATCTGTTCGGCGATGGACATGAAGAGGTTGTTGAACACTTCGAGGAGCACGGGGTCGGCCGCGGTGCCCGCGGTGGAACTCTCCGGCGCGGTGACGCGTTCCATGAGCAGATGGCCCGCTTCCGTGGTCGACGCCTCCCAGCCGTCGTCCACGACGGTGGTGGCACCGGCTTCGGTGATGATCGCCGGTCCCGTGACGGTCCGGCCCGGCGGCAGCTCCTCGCGGCGGTGCAGGGGTACGTCGCGTCGGCTGCCGCCGGTGTGGAGGCCGACCCGCTGCGGGGTGCCCGGCCGAACCGCGCCCGCGAGGGCCGAGAGATCGGGTGGTTCGGTGCCTCCGGTGGCCTCCACGGAGAGGGCCTCGACCACGACGGGCCGGTCCAGGGTGAAGGAGTAGGTGGCGCGGTGGCGGTCCTCGAAGTCCCGGGTCATGGTGTCCGGGTCCGTGAGTTCCACGGTCAGGGCGGTGTCCGTGCCGTCGTAGCGGAGTTGGGCGCGGCGCGTGACGCGGACGCGGTCGGTCGGCACGTCCTCGGCGAGGAGTTCGTCGCGGGCCGCGCTCTCCAGGTCGTCCGCCGTTTTGCGGACGTGCGGCATCGACGAAGCCTCCAGCGGCATCTCCACGGACTGCTCCCGTATCGCCGTGGTGTCGGCGAGGCCGATGCCGAGGGCGGAGAGCACACCGGCCATCGGCGGTACGAGGACGGTGCGGATGCCGAGTGAGTCGGCGACCATGCACGCGTGCTGGCCGCCCGCGCCGCCGAAGGTGGTCAGGGCGTAGCGCGTGACGTCATGGCCTTTCTGTACGGAGATGCGCTTGACGGCGCCCGCGATGTTGGCCACCGCGATCCGCAGGTAGCCCTCGGCGACCTGCTCGGGCGTGCGGTCATCGCCCGTCGCCGCGCGGATTTCCTCGGCCAGGGCGGTGAAGCGGTCGCGGACGAGGTCGCCGTCGAGGGGCTGGTCCCCGTTCGGCCCGAACACCGCCGGGAAGTGGGCGGGTTGGATGCGGCCGAGGGCGACGTTGGCATCGGTGACGGTGAGAGGTCCACCGCCGCGGTAGCTCGCCGGGCCCGGATCGGCGCCCGCCGAGTCGGGGCCGACGCGGTAGCGGCTGCCGTCGAAGTGGAGCACCGACCCGCCGCCCGCGGCGACGGTGTGGATGTCGAGCATGGGGGCACGCAGCCGGACCCCGGCGATCTGCGTGGTGAAGACCCGCTCGTACTCGCCGGCGTAGTGCGACACGTCCGTCGACGTGCCGCCCATGTCGAAGCCGATGACGCGGTCGAAGCCCGCGAGGCGCGACAGGCGCGCCATGCCGACGATGCCGCCCGCGGGACCGGACAGGATCGCGTCCTTGCCGCGGAACCGGCCCGCTTCCGTGAGACCGCCGTTCGACTGCATGAACATCAGCCGCACGCCGTGGAGTTCGTCGGCGACGTGCTGGACGTAGCGGCGCAGAACCGGTGACAGATACGCGTCGACGACCGCGGTGTCGCCCCGCGGTACGAGCTTCATGAGGGGGCTGACCTCGCTGGAGAGCGAGACCTGCGGGAAGCCGGCGCGGACGGCGAGCTCGCCGATGGCCTGTTCGTGGGCGGGGTACAGGTGGCTGTGCACGCAGACCACCGCCACCGAGCGGATTCCGTCCTCGTACGCGGCGCGCAGGGGGCCCGTCAGGCCCTCCAGGTCGGGTGGGCGCAGCACGTCGCCGTCGGCGGTGACGCGCTCGTCGACCTCGATGACGCGGTCGTACAGGAGTTCGGGGAGGACGATCTGGCGGGCGAAGACCCGTGGGCGGTTCTGGTAGGCGATGCGGAGCGCGTCGCGGAAGCCCCGGGTGATGACCAGGGCGGTGGGCTCTCCCTTGCGCTCCAGGAGGGCGTTGGTGGCGACGGTGGTGCCCATGCGGACGGCGTCGACGGGCGCGGCGTCACCGCCGTCGCCCGCCTGCCTGCCGTGGCCCGCCTCCGTGCTGCCGCCGGTCCACGTACCGTCGCCCGTCTTCGCGTCGGCGAGCAGTTCTCGGATGCCCGCGACCGCCGCGTCCCGGTAGCGCGTCGGGTTGTCGGAGAGGAGTTTGTGCGTGCGGAGGCTGCCGTCCGGGCGCCTTGCGACGATGTCGGTGAAGGTGCCGCCCCTGTCGACCCAGAACTGCCAGCCAGTCACGTTCTCACTCCCGCTTCCGCGCTGTTCAGAGCGCCCGGAGGCCGCTGATCACGTCGCGCAGAATACTCTCGTCCGGGAGCTCGGCAGGGGGCACCGGACGGGTCACGTGCACCAGTTCGTCCTCGACGAGATCGCCGATGAGGACGCGGACCACGCCGACGGGCAGGTCGAGTTCGGCCGCCAGTTCGGCGACCGACTGGGGTGTGTCGCGACAGAGCTCGACGATGTCCACATGCTCCGGAGACAGCGTCTGGTCGGCCTCGTGGACGCCGGACGCCCGGTCCTCGGTGATGACGACCGCGATCAGGTCGAGCCGGTGCTGCCCGGGGCTCGTGGTGCGGCCGCGTGTCATGGCGTACGGACGCACTACGGGACCGGCGTCGTCGTCGAACCAGCGGGGCGCCTCCTGCGCCTTCGGTAACTTCCGCGTGGCCTCTGTTGTTCTCTGCGTCCCTCGACCGTCTTCGCTCATGACCTCCCACTACCCTCCGGCGGGCAGATCCGTGCGCGGCGCCGTACCCAGATGCACACCGACCCGCTTGACCAGCAGCGTCATCTCGTACGCCACCAGGCCGACGTCGGAGTCCGCCTCCGCGAGGACGGCGAGGCAGCTGCCGTCGCCCGCGGCCGTGACGAAGAGGAAGGCGTCGTCGAGCTCGACCACGGTCTGCCGGACCCTGCCCGCCTCGAAGTGCCTGCCGACCCCCTTGGCGAGGCTGTGGAACCCGGAGGCGACGGCGGCGAGGTGCTCGCTGTCCTCCCGGGTCAGGTCCTTCGACACACCGGTCGGCAGGCCGTCTCCGGAGAGCACGAGCGCCTTGCGGATGCTGGCGACGCGCTGCACCAGGTCGTCGAGGAGCCAGTTCAGCTCCCTCCTCCCGCCGGTCGTGGTGGTGCGTGCGTCGGCATTCGGTGCGGTCATCGACCGTCCCCCTCGGATGTCGTTCCTGGTGCTGTGCCGTTCGTGGCGTCGTCGCCCGCGGCGTTCTCGTCGCGGCCGCGCTGCCAGCCCCGCTGGAGCGAGGCCATGCGGCTGCGTACCTCGTCCGCGTCGCGCTCCTCCGGCCGGGTCTCGGCACGTCGGGGGCGGCGGTCGGGTCCGTCCTTCAACTGCGGGGCCAGGTTGGCCTGCCGGACGCGGCGGGGCAGCCCGCCCGTAGCGGTCGTGTCGGGGTCGGGCGCCGCCGCTGGGCGGAGCCCGGTGCCGTCCCAGGGGGCGCGGTCCGGGGTGGCGCGGTCTTGGGCGGCGGTGTCGGGGGCGGCGGTACGGCGGCCGCGCCGGGGGAGGTCCGTCGACGCGTCGTCGACGGCTGTGACGTCGTGGTGCGGGGGCGACAGGTCGGGCCAGGCGGGCTGCGACTGCGGGCGCCGCGGGATCTCGTCCTCTGCGGCCGGGGCCAGGGGCCTGCTCTCCGGCTGTCTGTCGTCCAGGAACCGGCTGTCGAACTGTCTGTCGTCCGGGTACCGGCTGTCGGACCGCCTGTCGTCCGGGAATCGGCGGCTGTCCTGCGGGAACCGGCTGTCCTGCGGTTTGCCGTCGGGGAACCGGCCGTCCTGCGGCTTGTCGTCGGGGAACCGGCTCTCCTGCGGCCTGACGTCCGGGAAACGGCTGTCCTGCGGCCTGGTGTGCGCCACCGGGCGGCCGTTCGAGCGGACCAGTTTCGGGGTCCTGCGGCGCGGCAGCGGGACGGGCCCTCCGGAGTGGGCGTCCTCGCCGGCGTCGTCCTCGGCTCCGGTGGGCGCGGCGCCCCTGCGGGTCGGCTCCCCGCGGCTCGCCTCGCGGTCGTCGCGAGCCTGCTGATGCTGTTCGCCGGGCGTGCCCGCCACCCGGCGGCGCGGCCGGAAGAGGCCGCCGCGCTCGCTCTCCTCGTCGCCGAGGGCACCGGGGAAGGCGTCGAGGTCGGCCAGGCCGACGGGCGCCTCCAGCTCGACGGGGCCGTCCAGGACGGAGGCGGGCAGGCCCGGCAGCTGCACGGGCACCTGGGCGAGCGCCGCAGCGCGGTCGGCCGCCTTGTCGGAGCCCGCCACGGCCTCCCTGGTCTGCGCCCGGTCGAAGCGGAAGCCCGCGCCACCCGTGTCGGGGACGTCGTCGGTGAGCAGTGACTCGGGAATGAAGACGACAGCGGTCGTGCCGCCGTACGGAGAGGGCTGCAGCGACACGCGGACGCGCTGGCGCTGTGCGAGCCTGCTGACCACGAACAGACCGAGCCTGTCGGTGTCCGACAGCTCGAACTCGGGGGTCTCCGCGAGCCGCAGATTGGCGTCCAGGAGCGCGTCGGCCGTCATACCGAGGCCCCGGTCGTGGATCTCCAGGGTGAAGCCGTTGGCGACGTGCTCGCCGAGCACCTGCACCGCGGTGTGCGGCGGTGAGAACACCGTGGCGTTCTCCAGGAGTTCGGCCATGAGGTGCGTGAGGTCGGCGACCGCGGGCCCGGTGACCGCGATGCGGGGCAGGCGGCGCACCTCGATGCGTTCGTAGTCCTCGACCTCGGCGACGGCGGCGCGGACCACGTCCATGAGCTGGACCGGCTTGCGCCACTGCCGCGACGGGGCGGCGCCGGAGAGGATCACGAGACCCTCGGCGTGCCGCCGCATGCGGGTGGTCAGGTGGTCGAGACGGAACAGGTCGGCGAGCTCGTCGGTGTCCTCGGTCCTGCGCTCCATGGCGTCCAGCAGGGTCAGCTGCTTGTGCAGCAGGACCTGGCTGCGGCGGGCGAGGTTGACGAAGACCTCGGAGACGCCGCGGCGCAGGTCGGCCTGTTTGACGGTGGCCTCGACGGCGGCGCGCTGCAGCGTGTTGAGGGCCTGCCCGACCTGGCCGATCTCGTCCTTGCCGTACTCGAGGCGCGGGGCCTCGGTCTCCACGTCGACCTGCTCGCCCGCCGCCAGGCGACGCAGTACGCCGGGCAGCCGGACCCCGGACGCCTCGTGGGCCTCCAGCCGCAGCCGGCGCAGGTCGCGGATGAGGCCGCGGCCGATGCGTACGGACAGGAAGAGCGAGACGAGCAGCGCCAGCAGGCCGAGCACGCCTGCCGCGATGACCCGCACGATCACGCCGACGGCGGCCGGCTCGACGCGGTCCTGGAAGCGGTCGGTCGCCGCGTTGTTGCTCTCGGAGAGCTGCTTGAGGACCCGGCCCGCGGCCTGGTCCCACTGGCTCGACGTGACCGCGCGCTGTTTGTCGGGCCCGGACTCGATGATGTCCTGCTCGGCCTTGCGCAGCTGGGTGGTCTCGGTGCCGTTCCAGTAGCGCTCGTAGCGGGCGCGGTCGTCCTCGGGGAGCTGCGCGAAGTTCACCTCGAAGAGGAGGGAGCGCTGGGCGCGGAGCTCGGTGGCCTGCCGGATCTCGGCCTTGGTGATCCGGCCGGCGACGAGCGCGGAACCGATCAACGCGTCCTCGCGGGAGAGCAGTTCACGCGCGCGGGTGGCGCCGACGAGCGCCCGGCCCTGCTGGTCGTACTTCATGTCGTCGAGACCGGAGAAGCCGTTGAGCGTGCTGAGCAGGTCGAAGTAGGGGTCGATCAGCTTCGTGTACATCTTCAGGGCGCCGGCCCTGGTGATCGTGCCCTCTTCGACGCTCCTGCGCAGCGGCTCGATGCCGTCGAAGGCTTCGACGAGCTCGTCGAGCCGCTTCCGTGAGTCTCCGTTGACGCCGTCACGGACGTCCGGGTCCTGGGCGTTGGCCCGGATCTTGTCGACCATCTCGTCGGTCGCGGTGCGGCTGCGGCGCAGCGCTGCGAGCGCGTCCGAGGCCCGGGGGTCGGCGAGGTAGACGAGGGTCTGTCGGCGCTCCTGC
This sequence comes from Streptomyces sp. NPDC039462, assembly GCF_055639375.1. Classification (NCBI taxonomy): domain Bacteria; kingdom Bacillati; phylum Actinomycetota; class Actinomycetes; order Kitasatosporales; family Streptomycetaceae; genus Streptomyces; species Streptomyces sp. NPDC039462. The sequence continues at coordinate 545,452 of NZ_JBVKAO010000005.1, read as the reverse complement.
TGGATCACGCGCGCCGTGTCCTCGACCGGGTAGGCGAGCTTGTCGACGACGTTCACCGTGTCGATGAGGCTCAGCGCCTGGCGACCGGTGACGACGGTGGCGAAGCCCCAGATGGCGGTGAGGGAGAGCAGCGGCACGAGCAGCAGCGCCACGATCTTCCGGCGGATGGACTTCCCGCGAAAGCGCATGGCCTCCCCCAGATCGGCCCCCTGCGGCCGTTGCATGGGCCAGGGGCACACATGTGCGTCAACAAACGGCGCGAGCCTACTACTGACTCACGGGCAACTCGAAGGTGCATCCGAACGCTTTTCAGCCGTGACGCGAAAAGGACGTCCCTAGTTGTCCCTCCATTACGGGAGATTGCGTCCCAGCATGTGGCACCTACTTGGAGGCTTCATCCGCCTTTGTTGGCACGCCAGTTGGCCGGATCTCTTCGCTTCGCGGAACCGGAGCGGGAATCTTTCTGATCTCTCGTTCGTCCATGAGGAAGAGAGCCGCGGATCGAGGAGAGGTCACCGGCGCGCCACCGGTAGGTCACGGGGGCAGGCGACATGAAGCGCGGCAAAACGGGCAGCCAGTGGTGAGTTGGTGTCTGTGAACGACCGCGAGTAGCGGGGGGAGTGACGAGATGATGGGCACGGCAGAGCGCCACAGGAAGTCCGGGGCCGGGGCGGACGGGGCCGGTCCGCAGGAGCATGGGGCCGGTCCGCGGGAGCGGGAGCGTTCGGCCGAGCGGCCGCCGTTGTGGGTCGAGGAGCCCGCCCGCAGAAGGCGGTTGCCCGATCCGGTGCGGACGGCCGCGGTGCGGGCCGTGATCATAGTGGCGGTCACCCTCGTGCAGGCGATGGTCGCCGTCCTCGCCGCCCTGGCGGGCTCCTGGCTCTCCTTCCCCATGGTCCTGAGCAGCGTGGCCAGCACGGTCGTGGCCACCTGGGGCGTGCTCGACGTGTGGGTGACCCGCCAGGTGTGGAACCAACGGCACGGGGTCGTGTCGATGCCGAGCAGTACGGCACGGCGGCTGCGGCGCGAGCGGCGCCGGGCCCGCCGCCAGGCACGGGCCGCGGCGCGCGGGAAAGAACGCATACAGGGGTACGACCGCACACAGGGATACGACCGTGCGTCGGGGTACGACCGAATACAGGGACGCGACCGCGTACAAGGACGCAGCGGGTCGGGGCAGTTGTCGCACTCCTGAGTGCGACCTGCTGAGCGTGGGCTCCTGACTGTGAGCGGTCACCCGTAACGCCCTCAGGGCGCCGCCTCAGACCGCAGCGAGCTCCGCCGCCCGCTCGGCTGCCCGCTCCGCCGCCAAGGCCCTGCGCGCCTTCATGAAGGGACGGGCGCGGTCCACCGCGAGGACCGCCGTGGTCCTGCCCCTGCGCTCGTACGCGGCGAGGAACCCGTTGCCGCCACCCTCCCCCACTCCCTCCGGCGAGCCCTCGACGATGCGCACGGTGTCACCCTCGCCCCGGCGCCCGGCGAACTGCACGCGGGAGCCGTACTGATCCGACCAGAAGTACGGCAGCGGGCACACCGACTCCACGGTGCGCCCGGCGAGCAAGTTGCGTACCGCGACGCGGGGTTGCTCTGTCGCGCTCGTCCAGTGCTCGGCGCGGATTCCGCCCACCCTGGCGACATCCCCCACCGCGACGACCTGAGGCAGCGCGGTGACGCAGCCGTCGTCGCACAGGACGCCGTCGTCGACGGCGAGAGGTGAGCCCGCGAGCCAGCCGGTGTTGGGGGTCACCCCGATGCCGACCACGACCACGTCGGCGGGCAGCAGCCGGCCGTCGGACAACTCCACAGCGGTGACAGCGCCCCCGGCGCCCTCCGCACCCCTCACACTCCCCGAGCCCCCCGCACTCCCGGCGCCCGGCGACACAAGCCTGGACGCGCCGCGCAGCGCCGCCACCCCGACCCCCGTCAGCAGTCCGGCCCCACCGCGCGCGTGCAGCCCGGCGCACACCGACGCCATCTCCGGCCCGAGCTGGGCCACGAGCGGCAGCGGTGCGGCTTCGACGACGGTGACGTCATGCCCCAGTGCCACGCACGAGGACGCGGTCTCGGCGCCGATGAAGCCGCCGCCGATCACCACCACCCGACGCGGGCCGCGGTTCAGTTCCGCCCGCAACTCGCGGGCGTCGTCGAGGGTTCGGAGCGTGTGGACGCCCGCGAGCGGGGGCCCGGGCAGGCGGCGTGCCGACGCCCCGGTGGCGATGACGACGCCGTCGCCGGCCAGGGTGCGGCCGTCGTCGAGAACGACCGTGCGGCCCCGCGCGTCGAGGGCCCGTGCGCGCGTGCCGAGGATCCACTCGGCGGCGAGCTCCGCCGTCTCCTCCTCGTCGGATAGGGCGAGTTGGGTTTGGTCCATGTCTCCGGTGAGGAAGCCCTTGGACAAGGGCGGCCGGTCGTACGGCGCGTGCGGCTCGTCCCCGATGAGGACCAGGCGGCCGTCGAACCCCTGGGCGCGCAACTCCCGCGCGGCGTACAGGCCGGCGAGTGAGGCGCCCACCACGATGACGGTCCTCATGCCGCGGACCCCTGGCCGGCGGTTCCCGCGCCAGTGGCTCCCACGTCGGTGGCTCCCGCATCGGTGACTCCCGCGTCGGTGGCCGCGAGGCGCACATGGACGACGCCGTCCTCGACGTACACCTGATGCGTGCGTACGGGGCGGCGCGCGGGCAGGCAGACGGGCCGGCCGGTGCGAAGATCGAAGGACGCGGCGTGCAGCGGGCATTCGACGAGACAGCCCTCCAGCCAGCCCTCCGAAAGGGACGCGTCCTGATGGCTGCACGTGTCGTCGATGGCGAAGAGCTCACCGTCGGCGTTGAACACCGCGACGGGCGGTGTGGTGTCGAGGCGGACGGATTCGCCCGCGGGGAGGTCTTCAAGGCGGCATACGGGGATCATGGGCCCCCCTCTGGGTCGTTCCCGCTGTCATTTCTGATGTCATGCGGCGCGGTCCTGGGCCCTCGGGGGTCCCAGACCCTTCGGTAACATGCTGTTTCGCATGACGCATGAGAGAGCGCCATGCGCAACAGAATCCGGGTGGGGCGCCCATCGCGTCAAGGGCTTCCCGAAGACGCGGCTTCAACAGGCCGCAAGGTGGTGAGGGTTCAGGTATGACGGGCGACCGGAAACAGGCTGATCAGGGCAGAGAACCGCGCGGTGAGCCGCGGGAGAGGCAGGCGAAAGGCGCGGCCGGATCCGTCCAGTCCGTGGACCGCGCGGTGAGCGTGCTGGAGATCCTGGCGCGGCACGGGGAGGCCGGAGTCACCGAGATCGCCGACGAGTTGGGCGTCCACAAGTCGACGGCCTTCCGGCTCCTCGGCGTGCTGGAGAACCGCGGCCTGGTCGGCCAGGCCAAGGACCGCGGGAAGTACTTCCTGGGCGCCGGCGTACTCCGCCTCGCGGGGGCGGCGGCAGTGCGCATGGACATCTCGCAGGAGGGCGGCCCGGTCTGCCGCGAGCTCGCGGACGAGCTGGGCGAGACGGTGAACATCGCGGTCCTGGACGACGACGCCGCGGTCAACATCATGCAGGCCAGGGGCCCGGCGTCGGTGACCGCGCAGAACTGGCTCGGCCGGCGCACCCCGCTGCACGCCACGTCCAGCGGAAAGGTGCTCCTCGCCCATCTGCCGACGACGCTGCGGGAGGGCCTGATGGCCCGCACCCTGCCCCGGCTCACCGAGCACACGGTGACCGGGACGGTGGCGCTGCGCCGCGAGCTGGAGGCCGTCACCGGGCAGGGATACGCCGTCGCCGTCGAGGAGTTGGAAGTGGGCCTCGCCGCGGTCGCGGCGCCGGTGCGCGCGCACGACGGCAAGGTGATCGGGGCGCTCAGCGCGTCCGGGCCGGTCTACCGGCTGACCGAGGAGCGGTTGACCGAGCTCGCCAAGCGCACCGTCGCTGCCGCCGTCGAGCTGTCCCGCCGGATGGGGTACGGCTTCTGACACTCGACGGGAGGGCGGGGCCGGAAGTCTCCGGCCCCGCCCTTTCGTGCGTTGCCCGCACCCCGGCGTCCACCGTTTCGCGAAGGCTTGACTCCGCCCTCTTGACGGCCTCTTGATGGCGTTCCCAGTATGTCTCTCATAGCGCAACCGAACGTGCAGTACGCAACAACACCGCCACGCCGTGCGCAACAGCAGAGGAGTCTGGCCGTGCCCCACGAGGTCCGTGCCGTCGTCGCCCCGAAGAAGGGCGCACCCGTCGAGGTGCAGACGATCGTCGTGCCAGATCCCGGCCCCGGAGAGGTGCTCGTCTCCGTACAGGCCTGCGGGGTCTGCCACACGGATCTGCACTACCGGGAAGGCGCGATCAACGACGACTTCCCGTTCCTGCTCGGCCACGAGGCGGCCGGCACCGTGGAGGCGGTCGGCGCGGACGTCGCCGATCTCGTCCCCGGCGACTGCGTCGTGCTCGCCTGGCGCGCGCCCTGCGGGGCCTGCCGCTCCTGCCTCCGCGGCCGCCCCTGGTACTGCTTCGACTCGCGCAACGCCGCGCAGCCCATGACCCTCCTCGACGGCACCCCGCTGAGCGCCGCCCTCGGCATCGGCGCCTTCGCCGAGAAGACCCTGGTCGCCGCCGGGCAGGCCGTGAAGGTCGACCCGGCGGCCCGACCCGAGGCCGTGGCCCTGATCGGCTGCGGAGTGATGGCGGGGTACGGGGCCGCGGTGAACACCGGCGGAGTGGGCCGCGGGGACACCGTCGCCGTCATCGGCTGCGGCGGCGTCGGGAACGCCGCGATCGCCGGGGCGTCGCTGGCCGGGGCGCGCCGCGTCATCGCCGTCGACATCGACGAGGGCAAGCTGGACGGTGCGACGCGGTTCGGCGCCACGCACACCGTCAACTCGCGCGGCACGGACGCTGTCGAGGCGGTGCGCGAGCTGACCGGCGGTCACGGCGTCGACGTCGCGATCGACGCGGTCGGCACCCCGTCGACGTACAAACAGGCCTTCTACATGCGTGACCACGCCGGCGTGCTCGTCCAGGTCGGAGTGCCCGATCCGGAGATGACCGTCGATCTGCCGCTGATCGATATCTTCTCGCGCGGGGGCGCCCTCAAGTCGTCCTGGTACGGCGACTGCCTGCCCACCCGGGACTTCCCGATCCTCGTCGACCAGTACCTCAGCCGCCGTCTCGACCTGCGCGGATTCGTCTCCGAGACCCTTCGGCTCGACGAGGTGGAGGAGGCGTTCGCGCGGATGCGCCGGGGCGAGGTGCTGCGATCGGTGGTGGTCCTGTGAGCGCCGCCCGGTCCCGCGGGCCCCGCGTGGTCGTCATCGGGGCCGGCATCGTCGGCTGCTCGCTCGCCGACGAGCTGACCGCCCGCGGCTGGACCGACGTCACCGTCCTCGACCAGGGGCCGCTGCCCGCACCGGGCGGCTCCACCTCGCACGCGCCGGGCCTGGTCTTCCGGACGGGCCCCTCCAAGACGCTGACCGCGTTCGCCGCGTACACCGTGGAGAAGTTCACCGCCCTGGAGGTGGACGGCCTTTCCTGCTTCAACCCGGTGGGCGGTCTGGAGCTCGCCACCACGTCCGAGCGCTGGGCCGACCTGCACCGCAAGGCCGGATGGGCCGCCTCCTGGGGCGTGCGCGCCGAGCTCGTCGGCGCCGCCCGCTGCAAGGAGCTGTGGCCGCTCATCGACGCGACACAGGTGTACGGCGGTCTGTACACACCCGACGACGGGCTGGCCCGCGCCGTGCCCGCCTGCCGTGCGCAGCTGGAACGGGCACGCGCGCGTGGAGCACGTTTTCTCGACCGGCACACCGTGACGGGCATTGAGCGGGACGGCGGCCACGTCACCGGCGTCACCACCGACCGCGGCACCTTCCCCGCCGACCACGTCGTCTCGGCGGCCGGCTTCTGGGGTCCGGTGATCGGGCGCATGGCCGGCGTCGACGTGCCCCTGCTGCCGCTCGCCCACCAGTACGTGAAGACCACGCCCCTGCCCGAGCTCGCCGGGCTCAACGACCCGCGCACCGAGGCGTCGCGGCCGACCCTGCGCCACCAGGACCGGGACCTGTACTTCCGTGAGCACACCGACCGCGTCGGCATCGGGTCGTACGCCCACCGGCCGCTGCCCGTCGACCCGTTCGCTGTCCCGGCGTACGACGACGCGGAGGACATGCCCTCCTCGTACCCCTTCACCGAGGAGGATTTCGCGCCCAGTTGGGAGGACTGCCGCCGGCTGCTCCCGGCCCTGAAGGGGGCGGAGATCGCGGAGGGCTTCAACGGCGTCTTCTCCTTCACGCCCGACGGCATGCCGGTGCTCGGCGAGTCCCGTGAGCTGCGGGGCTTCTGGCTGGCCGAGGCCGTCTGGGTCACGCACTCGGCGGGCGTCGCCAGGGCGGTCGCCGAGTGGATGGTCGACGGACGGCCCTCGCTCGACCTGCACGACTGCGAGCTGACGCGCTTCGAGGACGCGCAGCGCTCCCCCGCGTACGTGGCCGAGCGCGGGGCACAGCAGTTCGTCGAGGTCTACGACGTCATCCACCCGCTCCAGCCGCCGGACCGGCCGCGGCCCCTGAGGGTCAGCCCCTTCCACGTCCGGCAGCAGGAGCTGGGCGCGGTCTTCCTGGAGGGCGGCGGCTGGGAGCGCCCGCACTGGTACGAGGCCAACACTCCGTTGACGGAAGGCATCGAGGTGCCCGGGCGTGACGCGTGGGCGGCCCGTCACTGGTCGCCCGTCGCGGCGGCCGAGGCGCGCGCCACCCGCGAACGGGTCGCCCTCTACGACATGACACCGCTGCGCCGCCTCGAGGTCACCGGCAGCGGGTCCCTCGCCTTCCTCCAGCGCATGACGTCCAACAACTGCGCCAAGAGGCCCGGTTCGGTCACGTACACCCTCCTGCTCGACGAGGCCGGGGGCATCCGCTCCGACCTGACCGTGGCGCGGCTCGGCCCCGACCGGTTCCAGGTGGGCGCCAACTCCCCCGCCGACCTCGCCTGGCTGCTCCGCCACGCCCCCGACGACGTGCACCTCAGGGACATCACCTCGGGGACGTGCTGCGTCGGTGTCTGGGGACCGCTGGCCCGCGCGCTCGTCCAGCCGCTCACGCGTGACGACTTCTCGCACGAGGCGTTCGGCTACTTCAAGGCCAAGGAGACGTACATCGGACACGTGCCGGTGACCGCCATGCGCCTGTCGTACGTCGGTGAACTGGGCTGGGAGCTGTACACCAGCGCGGATCTCGGGCTCCGCCTCTGGGACACGCTGTGGGAGGCGGGCCGCGCGCACGGCGTGATCGCGGCGGGCCGGTCCGCCTTCAACAGCCTGCGCCTGGAGAAGGGATACCGGGCGTGGGGCCAGGACATGACCACCGAACACAACCCCTACGAGGCCGGTGTCGGCTTCGCGGTCCGGATGAACAAGGGTGACTTCGTGGGACGTTCGGCACTCGAAGGGCTGGGGTCGCCCACGCGCAAGCTCACCGCCCTCCTCCTCGACGACCCCACGGCGGTCGTCCTCGGCAAAGAGCCCGTCTACGTAGAGGGCGCCCCGGCCGGATACGTCACCAGTGCCTCCTACGGGTACACCCTGGGCCGTTGCGTCGCCTATGCCTGGCTGCCGCCCCTGGAGCCAGGTGCCGGTGTCACCGTCGAGTACTTCGGCGAGAAGGTTCCCGCGACGGTCGCCGAGGAGCCCCTGTTCGACCCGGAGATGACCCGCATCCGCCGCTGACCCATCCCGCCCGCCGACCGCCAGGAGGCAACGGTGTCCCCCACCCATGACGTGATCGTGATCGGCCTCGGCGGCATGGGCAGCGCCGCCGCCCACCATCTCTCCGCACGCGGCGCCCGCGTCCTCGGCCTGGAGAAGTTCGGCCCGGTACATCGACGCGGCTCAAGCCACGGCGGTTCGCGCATCACCCGCCAGTCGTACTTCGAGGACCCCGCGTACGTACCGCTGCTGCTGCGCGCCTACGAGCTCTACGACCGCCTCGAACGCGACACCGGCCGCGACATCGCCACCCTGTGCGGCGGCGTGATGCTCGGGCGGCCCGACAGCCGTACGGTGACCGGATCTCTGCGCTCCGCCGAGCAGTGGGGCCTGCCCCACGAGATGCTCGACGCGAAGGAGATCCGCCATCGCTTCCCGACGCTCACCCCTGCCGACGACGAGGTGGCCCTGTACGAGGCGCGGGCGGGTCTCGTCCGGCCCGAGAACACGGTGGCCGCACATCTCCAGCTGGCCACGCGGCACGGCGCCGACCTGCACTTCGAGGAGCCGATGACGCGGTGGGAGCCGTACAAGGACGGAGTGCGCGTCCACACCGCGGAGGACACCTACACCGCCGGGCAGTTGGTGATCTGCCCGGGCGCGTGGGCACCTCAGCTGCTGACCGACCTGAGCGTGCCGTTCACCATCGAACGGCAGGTCATGTACTGGTTCCAGCCCTCCGGAGGAGTCGGCCCCTTCCTCCCCGAGAACCATCCGATCTACATCTGGGAGGACGCGGAAGGCGTCCAGGTCTACGGTTTCCCCGCCATCGACGGACCCGCCCTGGGAGCGAAAGTGGCCTTCTTCCGCAAGGGCACGCCCTGCACTCCGGAGACCATCGAACGGACGGTCCACGATGACGAGATCGTCGCCATGGCCGAGCAGGTGGGGCGGCTGCTCCCCGACCTCCCCGGCGGCTTCGTCAAAGCTGCCACCTGCATGTACTCCAACACCCCCGACGAGCACTTCGTGATCGCCCGCCATCCGGAGCACCCCGGGTCGGTGACCGTCGCGGCCGGCTTCTCCGGACACGGCTTCAAGTTCGTGCCCGTGGTCGGCGAGATCCTCGCCGACCTGGCCCTCGACGGTGCCACCGGACACCCCATCGAGCTCTTCGACCCCAGCCGCCTCGCCGCCGCGCCTGCCTGACAAGCACCGTTGAGGAGTACGAGAACCGTGACGACGACTCCGTTGCCGCCGAGCCTCACCGCGACCCTCCCCGGCCGCTACTACACCGACCCGGAGATCTTCCGGCAGGAGCAGGAACGCGTCTTCGAAGCGCTCTGGTTCTGCGCGGTGCGCGCCGCCGACCTGGACAGGCCGGGCGCCTTCCGCACCGTGCGGGTGGGGCGTGAGAGCGTCCTCGTCACCCGCTCGCGCACCGGAGAACTGCGGGCCTTCCTCAACGTCTGCCGCCACCGCGGCGCCCGACTGTGCACCGAGGAGTCCGGCCAGGTGCGCCGCGCCCTCCAATGCCCCTACCACGCCTGGACGTACGACCTGGACGGCCGGCTGATCGCCGCGCCCGGCCTGACGAAGATGCCGGACGTCAACCGCACCGCGTACGGCCTGGTGAAGGTTGCCCTACGGGAGTGGCTCGGCTACGCGTGGGTGTGCCTGGCCGACGAGCCGCCCTCCTTCGAGGAGACCGTCATGGGCGCCGCGGTCGAACGCCTCGGCGACAAAGCGTCCATCGAGCGGTACGGCACCGAGCGGCTCGCGCTCGGCAAACGCGTCACGTACGACGTGCGCGCCAACTGGAAGCTGATCGTCGAGAACTTCATGGAGTGCTACCACTGCGCGACGATCCACCCGGAACTCACCGACGTGCTGCCGGAGTTCGCGGAGGGCTTCGCCGCGCAGTACTACGTGGGGCACGGTGCCGCGTTCGGCGAGGAGGTCGGCGGCTTCACCGTCGACGGCAGCGCGGGCTTCGGCCGTCTCCCCGAGGTGCCGGAGGACCAGGACCGCCGCTACTACGCGATCACCGTGAAGCCGACCGTGTTCGTCAACCTCGTCCCCGACCACGTCATCCTGCACCGCATGTTCCCGCTGGCCGAGGACCGCACGGTCGTCGAGTGCGACTGGCTGTACGCACCCGACGTCGTCGCGTCCGGCGCCGACCTCACGCACTCCGTGGAGCTCTTCCACCGGGTCAACACGCAGGACTTCGCGGCTTGCGAGCGCACCCAGCCCGCGATGGCGTCACGCGCCTACCGCGAGGGCGGGGTGCTGGTGCCGACCGAGCACCACATCGGGCTCTTCCACGAGTGGCTGACGAAACAGCTCACTACGGAGTGAGTGCACGGTGGAGTGAGTGCACTACGGAGTGACGGGGTCCGGCTGTGCGGCGGGCCGCTTGTACATCCGGGTCGCGGTGATCTCGCCGTGCACCGTCTCGCCGTCGGGATCCTGCTGCGGCAGGCCCGGACGCAGGTGCTCCTCGACGCTGATGTACTTCAGGCCCGCCCGCAGGTCCGCGTCGTTCCGCAACCGGATGACCAGCGGGAACTCCGCGAGCGCGGTCGTGTCGAACAGTCCGGTCGTGTAGAGCAGCTGCACGCCGAGCGCGTCGGAGACGGCCCGCTGGAGCTCCAGGAGGTACGTCGCGTTGGCGCGGCCGATGGGGTTGTCCAGGAACAGCGTGCCGGCGTGCCGGTGCTTGTCGCGCCCCCGGTCGTTGCTGCGCAGGGCGGCCATCGTGCAGTACAGGGCGATGGCCGCGGTCAGCAGCTGGCCGCCGGAGAACACGTCGCCCATCTGTCCGACGGGGACGCGCTCGGCACGCAGCACGGCGTCCGGCTTGAGGATCTCGACGGCGACACCGCGTGGCTCCAGGGCGGCCTGGACGCCGCGCAGCAGCAGGGACATGCCGTCGCGCCGCAGGTCCGAGTTCTTCTTCACGGCGGCGCGGGTGGCCTCGTCGATGACCTCGCCGAGCCGCTCCACGAGGGTGGCCTGGTCGGGCTCCTCGAAGCGGACCCGCAGGAACTCCTGCCCGGACCACTCCCCCAGGCCCTCGGGCAGGCGGGAGAGGCGCTGGGCGGAGCGCAGGGTGGCGAGCGCGGACTCGACGAGGCCGCGCAGGCGGTCGACGATGCTGTCGCGGTTGCGCTCCAGCTGCTCCAGCTCGTCGGTGAGGACACGGAGGCGGGGCGCGAAGGCGTCGGCCCACTTCTTGGCGTGCTCGGGCAGCGCGGACGCGGGCAGCTCGCGGATCTGCTGGCGGGCGGGGGTGCGCACCTGCTCGTACCGCGTCGAGTTCGCGTGGCGTACGAGGATGTCGCTCGCCTCGCGGACCGCGGACTCGGCCGTCGACAGGTCGGCGGCGCAGCCGCGCAGGGAGCGGCGGGCCTCCGCGGCGGCCTGGCGGGCCTCTTCTAGGGAGCCGGGGTAGGCCTCGGGGGCCTCCTCGGTCTCCTCTTCGTGGTGCTCGCGGAGGAGGTCCCGCAGCAGGGCCGCGGTCTCGTCGAAGCCGCCGGCCGCGTCCTCGGTGGCGCGGTGGGTGTGCAGGAGGGCGGCGTGCGCCTCCTTGGCTCGGCTCAGCGCCTCGGTGTGCGCGGCCAGCTCGCCGGTGGCGGTGCGCAGGAGTGCCTGGGCCTGCTCGGCGTCGCCGGGAACGAGCTCTTCGGGGAGCTCGGTGTGGGCGTCGCCGTCCTCGGGGGCGTGCCGCTCGGCCTCGCCGCGCAGCCGGCCGAGCTGCTCGCTCGCGGTGGCCGCGCGGGCCTCGATGAGCTGGACCTGGGCCTCGGCGCGCGCGGCGGCGGCCTGCCGGGACGGGCCGTCGGAGCCGTCGGTGCCTTCGAGGAGCAGGGCGGCGCGGGTGCGGACCTTGTTGCTGAGCCGGTCGAGCTCGGCGAGCGCGGCGCTCTCGTCGCTCTCGGCGCGGGCCTGCTCGGCCCGCAGGTCGGCGCCGACGCCCACCTTCTCGTAGAGCTGGGACGCCGCGCGGTAGGCCTCGCGCAGGGCGGGCAGGGACGCCTTCGGGGGCTCGCTCTCCGCCGGTACGTCCTCGGGGGCGCCGGCGATCTCGGCGCGCTCGGCGCGCAGCGCGCGGGCGGTGCGACGGGCGTCGTCGGCGGCGCGCTGGGCGGCGCGGCGGTCCTCGTCGGCGGCGCGGGCGCGGTCCAGGCAGGTCTGGGCGCGGGCTTCGTACTCGACGGCGTCGTCGGCCAGTTCGCGCAGCTTGGCCTGCCATCCTGCCCGCTCGCGGAGCCTGAAGGCGAGGCCCGCGAGGGCGTCGGCGGAGCGCCGGGCGCGCTGGGCGGCCTCCTGGCGCTCGTCACGCACGCGTGCCGCCTCGCTCGCGGCCTCGTCGGCCTCGGCGCGCGCGGTGCGGGCCTCGGTGAGCTCGGCCTCCGCCTCCTCGGCGAAGGCGCGCGCTTCGGCGGCCGCGGTGGCGAGCTCGGCGAGCCGGCCGCTGGGGCAGCCGGCGCGCCAGGAGGCGAGGCGGGCGGCGAGCTCACGGTCCTTGCCGAGCCGGCCGGCGAGCGTCCGGATCTCCTCGTCCCGCCGTGCGGCCCGCGCGCGGAGCGCCTGCCGCTCCTCGTCGGCCGCGTGCTCGTCGTGCATGGCCGGGTTCGGCGGTACGAGGAAGACGCTGCCGGCGCTGCTGTCCGCCGCCTGGTCGCTCGGGGTGGGGGCGAGGAGGGCGGCGGCGGTGCCGACGGCGACGGCGGAGCGGGGCAGCAGCGCGGCGTCGGCGAGGGCTTCGCGGGCGCGGGCGTGGGTGTCGGGGTCGGTGATGACGACGCCGTCGACCAGCTCGGGCCGGGCGGCGAGCACGCGCGCGTGGTCGGCGGGGTCGACGGCCTGGGCGAGGTAGCGCCAGCCGGGCAGTGCGGGGATGCCGTGCTCGCCGAGGAACTCGACGGTGGCGAGGACGTCGGGGCCGGGCGGCAGCAGTCCGCCGTCGCCGAGGGCGCCGAGGATGCGGGAGTCGTCGGCGGCCGCGGTGCGCAGCTCGAACAGCTGTCGCTCGGCGGAGGCGACGCCTTCTTCGAGGAGGGCCTTCAGGTCGTCCGCGGAACGGTCGAGCTCCTCTACGGAGAGGACGCCGTCCGCGGCGGTGCCCGTGTCGGTGTCGGCCTGGTCGGCTCCGCGGCGGGGCTGCGGCACCGCGGTGGCCCCGGTCGGCAGGCTCAGCAGCTCGGCGAGCCGGGGGTCCCGTGCGATGGACTCGGCGGCGCGGCGCTCCGCGTCGTGGGCGGCCTCGGCGGCGGCCGCGGCGTCCGAGGCACGCGCGGCGGTCAGCTCGGCGCGGGCCTCGGCGGCGGCGGTCTCCTTGGCGTGGTCGGCGGCGCGGCGAGCGGCCTCGCGGGCGGTGTCCCAGGCGGCGACGGTGGTCTTCTCGGCGTCGCTCGCGGCGAGGGCGGCGCGGGCCGGGTCGGCGTCGGGGGCGGTGTCGTCGAGCCAGCCCGCGCGGACGGCCTCTGCGGTCTCCTGCTCGACCTCGGCGAGGCGCTGCTTCAGGTGGCCCGCCTCGCTGCGGGCGCGCTGGGCCTCGGTGGCGGCGGCGGTGGCGTCGCGGTGCGCGGCCTCGCCGGTCTCCTGGAGGGCGGCGGAGCGCTCCTCTTCCTCGTTCGCGACGTTCTCCGCGCCTTCGGCGGCGGTGTGCAGGGCGCGGACGAGGTCGGACGCGGCCTTGGCGCGAGCGGCGAGCGCGGGTGCCGCGTCGCGCTCGGCCTCGCGGATCGCGACGGCCACGCGCGCGGAGCGGTCGGCGGCCGCGCGGTGCCGCAGGACGGCTTCGGCGGCCTGCCAGGCGGCGTGCAGGGTGCGTGCGTCGGCGAGCTCGCGGCGCTGGGCGGCGGCGGCCTTCTCGGCGACGGTGAGCGCCAGGGAGGCGTGCCGGTAGGCCAGTTCGGCGGAGATCAGGGCGCTCCTGCCGCGGGCCCGCTCGGCCTCGGTGACGGTGCGGGCGGCGGCGGTGACCTGCTCGGCCAGTTCGGCGGCGCGGCCCCGCTCCTCCGCGGCGCGCGCGGAGAGCCTGCGCGCCAGCGTCCGGGTGCGGCGCTCGGCGCCCGCGTGCACGTCACGCGCGCGTGCCCGGGTGTCGGCGGCGTCGACGATGCGGCCGAGCAGGTCGACGGAGCCGGCGGTGAAGTCCCGTTCGGCCATGAGTTCGGCGCGGCGGCCGAGTTTGTTGCCGAAGCCGTGGACGAGGTCGGCGAGGCCGTCCGTGTCGCGCGTGTCGGTGACGGCGCGCAGCAGCAGGTCGGTGAAGTCGGAGTCCTTCTTGACGGCGAAGAGACCCGCGGCCTCGCCTTCGTCGGCGTTCATCTCGCGCTGGTAGCGGAAGAGTTCGGGGTCGAGGCCGAGGTCGCCGAGGTGTTCGTTCCAGCGGTCGTGGATCTCTTCCCAGTGCACCTCGAGGTGCGGGTACGCCTTGCCGGCCTCGGTCAGCGCGTCGCGGAAGCCCTTCATGGTGCGCCGTCGCCCCTGGGCGCCCGAAGCACCCTCCACCGACGGCCGTACGGCGGTGGACTCGGCGACGGGCAGCGAGTCCAGGCTCATGCCGGGCCCGGGCCGGAAGGAGTACCAGGCCTCGGCGAACTTCCGCGGGTCGTTGGAGACCTGCCGCCCGCGCCACTCGCTGACCTTGCCGACGACCACGCACTCGCCGGTCAGGGTGTGCTGCCACTCCAGGGCGACGTGCCCGCAGTCGTCGGCGAGCAGGAACTTGCGCAGCACGCCGGAGCTGGCGCCGCCGAGGGTGTTCCGGTGGCCCGGCAGCATCACCGAGAAGATCAGCTTGAGCAGGACGGACTTGCCGCCGCCGTTCTCCAGGAAGAGCACGCCCGCGGGCGCGGGGCGGCGCGGCGGGCCGACCGGCTCGTCCTCGAAGAACTCCGCCTGGGCGGGCGCGGGGTCGGGCACCTCGGCGCCGACTCCGCGCAGGTCGAGCACGGTGTCGGCGTAGCGCGCACCGGCCGGACCGATGGAGTAGAGGCGGACCCGGGACAGCTCGTACATGGCGGCGGACTCTCGTCGTAAGTCGTGCGGAACAGCAGGAAGTCAAGCAGGCGGGGGCGGCGGGGCTCAGGAGTGGAAGGGCAGCCCCGCGTCGGCGGCCAGCTCCAGGTCGTCGGTGTCCTCGGGCGGCAGGAGCGTCGCCGAGCCGTCCGTGACCGGCACGACGCCGAGCTCCAGGAGCTCGGCCATGGCGGCGCTGCCCGCCATGTCGCGGACCTGCAGCTGGTAGCGGGCCGTGGTGCGGTAGGTCCCTCCGGAGTCGTCTCCCGTGCGCTGGAGGAAGCCGGAGTCGGTGAGGAAGGCGACGGCCTTGCCGATGATGCCGGTGGTGGAACCGGCGAGGCGGCGGGCGTCCTTGGTGGCGCCGGTCGAGCTGCGGCGCGCCCAGATCCGCCAGGCGGCTTCGAGGCCCGGGGCGTCGGTGGCGGGGTCGGTGTTCTCGCCGTGCTGCTCGGCGCGCTCCTCCAGGCGCCGGCAGGCCTGGCGGACGAACGCGTCGACGCCGTTGACCGTGACGCGGCCGATGTAGCCGTCGTCGGCGAGGTCTTCGGGGCGGGGGAACGCCATGGCGGCGACGGCGAGATGGGCGAGGCCGTGCAGGAAGCGGTCGGAGGCGTCGGTCGCCGCGCGGCGGGCGTAGTCGCCCATGCGGACGGCGAAGACGGAGTCCTCGGCGGCGGTCACGGCCATGCCCGCGCGCGGGGAGACCTCCAGGACGACGAGTCCGAGTCCGGTGGCGACGGCGTCGGCGAGCCGGGCGAAGGGCGGGTCCTCGCGGTAGCGGCGGAGCAGTTCGGCGTACTCCTGGTCGCGGGCGGGCTGGAGCTTGGGCTGCAGGCCGAAGGCGACGAGCCGCGCGGCGTCGGCGGCGTCGGCCGGGGTGACGGGCGCGGGGGCCGCGGGCGCCGCCGTGGAGTCCGGCTCGCCCCACGCGGCGTGCTCTGCGGGGTGGTCGGTCACGGCGTGTGCTCCTTGTGGGGGTGGGGCGCGCGGACAGGGTGGGGCGCTAGTTCGGGGAGGGGCGTGCCGGGCCCGGGGTGTGGCGCGCGGTCGGCGTGCCGTGTGCCGGGTCCGGGGTGAGATGTGCGGACGGGGTGCCGCGTGCCGGGTCCAGAGTGAGGCACGCGATCGGCGTGCCGCACGCGCGGTCCGGGGCGGGGCGCAAGCTCCGGGTGCCGTATGCCAGGCCCGGGGCGGCGTACGCGAGGGGTGGTCATGGTCAGGCCGCCTCCGTCCGGTCGGCCGCCATGCCGGCGGCGTCCAGGAGGGCGGTGCCGACGATGAGGTCGGCGCCGCCGAACTCCTCGTCGTCGAGTTCGGTGCCGTCGTCCACGGCGAAGAGCAGCTTCTCCTCGCCCTGGCGGTAGGCGGTGCCGACGGGCGGGCTGGCCGCGTGGACGGCCAGCAGGGCGACGAGGTAGGGCAGTTCGGGGTCGCGGCGACGGGCGTCGGCGAGCAGACCGGAGAGCCGCCGCGGCGCGTCGGCGGGCAGGTCGAGCAGCTCCATGGCGCTGGAGAGCTGCTCCTCGCTGAAGCGGCTGTCGTCCGGGGTGGCGATGAGGTCGGGCTCGGGCATCTCGGCGCCCAGGTGCTCGCGCTCCATGGGCGGCGTCAGCAGTATGTCGACGAGGTCGCCGACGCGGACGGACACGGGGGTGCGCAGTCCGGTGCCGCGCGCGAAGAAGGCGTCGGTCACGCGGCTCGCCTGCTCCGCGGGGAGCGGCAGGAGGGGGGCGACCAGCTGCCCGTACAGGTCGAGGCCCGCGCGGGCGGCGGGGGTGGCGAAGGCCTGCCGGTCCTGCTCGGCGCGGAACAGCGGGCCGGCCTCCAGGAGGCGGGACTGCAGCTGGGTGTGGCGGCGGATGCAGTCCTTGACGATGTCGACGAGCTCGGCGGCGCGGCGCTTCTGCTCGGGGTCCTCGGACTCGTCGCGGGCCTTGCGGATGTTGGTCAGGATGGCGTTCTCGTGGCGGTAGCGGTCGGCGACGTGGTCGAGCGCCTCCGCGATCATGTCGGGGACGGCGCGGAGCCAGTCGACCGCGCGGACGTTGCGCCGGGTGGCGTCGAGGGCCTTGCGGAGGGATTCCGAGTACTGCACGGTGCGGTAGCGGGCCTGCTCGGCGGCGAGCTGGGCGTCGGCGAGCCTGCCGCGGCTGATGAGGACCTCCAGCTTCACCTCGGCGGCGATCTGGGCGCTGGTGACGTCGGTGTCCAGGGCCCCTACCAGGACGTTGACCGCTTCGTCGGTCGTGCGGAGGTAGACGCTGCCGCCGTAGCCGGAGACCTCTTCGAGGAGCTTGAAGTCGTAGTCCCTGCGGACATATGTCCCGTCAGGGGCGAAGGTGCCGTACACGGCGCGGAAGCCGCGGTCGACGCTGCCGACGTTGATCAAATTCTCCAGGACCCAGCGGGCCACGCGCTCGTGCTCGGCGGCCGGGCGACGCGGGGCCTGGGCGGCGACGCGCGGGAGCAGCCTGGCGACGATCTGCTCGTGGTCGGCGCCGGTGTCGAAGTCCATGTTCAGCGTGACGAGGTCGATGGCGGAGAGGGCCACTTCCGCCATCGCGTACACCGTGTACTCGCCCGCGAGGTTGGCCTTGCGCACGTCGAGGTCGTGCAGCGGAGCCGTGCAGGCGAGGGCGCGCAGGCGGCGCGCCAGGCCCTCGTCGGCGGCCGGGCCCAGAGCGGGCCGCGGCCCCGCGCTGAGCTGGGGCGGAGCGGTGTCCGTAACGGCAGGCGAAGTCACGGTGCACAGACTAGGTCCTCGGTCTGACAACGGTCGAAACGGCGCAGACCCGGCGGCCCTCAGCCGTGGTCCCGCCCGCTCCGCCCACCGTCGGTGTCGCGCCGCCCGTACGCCTCGACGAGCCGCCTGCGCGAGTCGTCGAGGTACTCGGCGAGCAGCGTCTCGGCGTCGTCACGACGGCCTTCCTGGAGCGCTTCCAGGATCTGCCGGTTGCGTGCGATGTAGGGCTCGTGGAGTCGCCGGGGGTCGCCCATCACATGGAAGGCGAGGCGCAGTTCGGCGAAGACGCTGCGCATCAGCTCGTCGGTCCTGGCGCTGCCGGCGAGGGCGACCAGTTCCCGGTGGAAGTCGATGTTGGCGGTGGAGACGCCTTTCCAGTCGCCCGCGCGCGCGGCCCGCAGGCCGTCCGCCACGGCGCTTGCGAGCCCGTCCACGGCGTACGGCGGCTCGCCGAGTCCGCGTACGACGGCGCATTCGACGAGCGAGCGGGTGCGGTAGATGTCCAGTACGTCCTCGTCGGTCAGTACGCGTACGAAGACGCCGCGGTTGAGCTGGTGCTCCAGGAGCCGCTCGTGGGTGAGCAGCCGGAACGCTTCTCGCAGGGTGTTGCGGGAGACGCCGAGCGCGCTGCCGATGCTGTCCTCGGAGAGCCGGGTTCCGGGCGGGAAGAAGCCCGCGGCGATGCGGCTCCTGAGGATGTCGGAGACCCGCTCGGCCGTGCTGGTGCGCCCCAGGAGCGCGCGGTCGTCGGCCAGTCCGTTCACGTCGGTCATCCCCTCCGCCATGCCCGGATTCAATCGCAGACAGCAGAACGAAACAACATGGGTATTGAGGGATCGTTCAACGATCCTCTACCTTGTCGGGCACCGCTCCCTTCGAGCGCACCGAAGGACCGCACGCTCCAGCACCCTCCGTCCCTCTTCTGCGAGGTGCCCATGAGCACGACCCCACCACCCGGCATCGCCCCGGCCGACATACGCTCCGGCAAGGAGGAACTCCCCGACGACAGCGGCGCGTTCGGCTGGCTGCGCGCGCTCGGCCCGCGCGGCCGCCGCGCCTTCGGAGGCGCCTTCGGGGGCTATGCCCTCGACTCGTACGACTACTTCACACTGCCGCTGAGCATGGTGGCGCTCGCGGCGTACTTCGGCCTCGACAGCGGCCAGACCGGGCTCTTCACCACCGTCACGCTCGTCGTCTCCGCCGTGGGCGGCGCCGTCGCGGGTGTGATCGCCGACCGGATCGGCCGCGTCAAGGCGCTGATGATCACGGTCATCACGTACGCGGTCTTCACCGTCGCCTGCGGTTTCGCGCCCAACTACGAGACCCTGCTGGTCTTCCGCGCTCTCCAGGGGCTCGGTTTCGGCGGCGAGTGGGCGGTCGGCGCGATCCTCGTCGCCGAGTACACCACCGCCAAGCACCGTGGCCGCACCCTGGGCGCGATCCAGAGCTCCTGGGCCGTGGGCTGGGGCCTCGCGGTGATCGTCTACACCCTGGTGTTCCAGTTCCTGGACGACGACGTCGCCTGGCGTGTGATGTTCTGGACCGGCGCCCTGCCCGCGCTGCTCGTGATCTACGTCCGCCGCAACGTGCACGACGCCCCTGAGGCCGCCGAGGAGCGGCGCAAGAGCACCGACAAGGGGTCGTTCACGGCCATTTTCAAGCCGGGACTGCTGCGCACCACGTGCTTCGCGGTGCTCCTGTCCACGGGTGTGCAGGGTGGCTACTACACGCTGGCCACCTGGGTGCCCACCTATCTGAAGAGCGACCGGGGCCTCACCGTCGTCGGCACCGGCGGCTATCTGACCTTCCTGATTTCCGGCGCCTTCGTCGGCTATCTGACCGGCGGCTATCTGACCGACAAGCTCGGCCGGAAACGGAACATCACGCTCTTCGCGTTCCTCTCCGCGGCGAGCATCCTCGCCTACACGAACATCCCCGACGGCGCCAACGGCCTTCTCCTTGTGCTCGGTTTCCCCCTGGGCTTCTGCATGTCGGCGATCTTCAGCGGCTTCGGCTCGTTCCTCAGCGAGCTCTACCCGGCCGCCGTGCGCGGTACGGGACAGGGCTTCACGTACAACACAGGGCGCGCTGTCGGCGCCGTCTTCCCCACCATGGTCGGCTTCCTCGCCGACAGCTGGGGCGTCGGCGGAGCGCTCGTCTTCGGAGCGGTGGGCTACGGCCTGGCCGTCGTCGCGCTGCTCGGCCTCCCCGAGACGCGTGGAAGGGAGCTCCTGTGAACGGCACACGAGTGATCCGCAGCGCCAAAGAGGCCCGGGCGGCGTTCCGCTCGGGCGAGACGAGCCCCACCGCCGGCTGGGCCGCGGGCTTCACCCAGGCCAACCTCATCTCCGTCCCCGCCGACTGGGCGTACGAGATGCTGCTGTTCTGCCAGCGCAACCCGAAGCCCTGCCCGGTGCTCGACGTCACGGACGCGGGCTCCTGGGTCACTCCGCTCGCCCCCGGCGCCGATCTCCGTACCGACCTGCCGCTCTACCGGGTCTGGGAGCACGGCGAGTTGACCGAGGAGCCCACGGACGTGGTCGGCCGCTGGCGGGACGACCTGGTGACCTTCCTCATCGGCTGCAGCTTCACCTTCGAGTGGGCGCTCGCCGACGCCGGTGTGCCGCTGCGCCACATCGAGCAGGGCCGCAACGTCCCGATGTACGTGACCGCGCGCCCCTGTCGCCCCGCCGGGCGCCTGCACGGCCCCATGGTGGTGTCGATGCGCCCCGTGCCGCCGCGGCGGCTGGCCGACGCCATCAGGGAGAGCGCCCTGATGCCCGCGGTGCACGGCAGTCCGGTGCACTGCGGCGACCCCGGCGGGCTCGGCATCGAGCACCTGGACCGCCCCGACTTCGGCGACGCGGTGACCGCCGAACCGGACGACATACCGGTGTTCTGGGCGTGCGGGGTGACCCCGCAGGCCGCCGTGATGGCCTCCAGGCCGCCCTTCGCGATCACGCACGCGCCGGGCCGGATGTTCATCACCGACGCCAGGGACGAGCAGTACCGCGTGGTCTGACCGTCGCGGACAGCGGGTTTCGGGTATACGGACAGCAGCCTTCCAGAACACGGGCTTCGAGAGCACGGGAGAGCCACGAGGATGAGCACGGCCCTGATCGATCTGAACGCGGACCTCGGCGAGGGCTTCGGCCGCTGGCGCCTCACCGACGACGAGGAGCTGCTGTCCGTCGTCACCAGCGCCAACGTGGCCTGCGGCTTCCACGCCGGGGACGCGGTCACCATGCGCCGGGTCTGCGACAGCGCCGCCGAGCGCGGTGTGCGGATCGGTGCCCAGGTGTCCTACCGGGACCTGGCGGGGTTCGGGCGGCGCGCCATGGACGTGCCGGCCGAGGAGCTGGCGGCCGAAGTGGCGTACCAGATCGGCGCTTTGGAGGTCTTCGCCCGCGCGGCGGGCACGCGCGTGTCGTACGTGAAGCCGCACGGCGCGCTCTACAACCGTGTCGTCTACGACGAGTACCAGGCCCGCGCAGTCGTCGACGGCGTACTCCTCGCGGATGACTCGCTGCCGCTCCTGGGGTTGCCCGGATCACGTCTCCTGGAGACGGCGGAAAAGGCGGGACTGCCGGCCGTGACCGAGGCGTTCGCGGACCGCGCCTACACCGACGAGGGCACTCTGGTTCCGCGTACCGACGAAGGAGCGGTCATCACGGAGGAGGACACCGTCGTCGCGCGGTCCGTCGGCATGGCCCGCCTGGGCGTCGTCACGTCCCAGGGTGGGCGCGAGATCCCGGTCCGCGCGCGTTCCCTGTGCCTGCACGGCGACACTCCGGGCGCGGTGGGCCTGGCCCGCCGGGTGCGGGCCGAGCTGGAGTCGGCGGGCGTGCGGGTGGAGGCCTTCGCGTGAGAGTCCTGCCGGTCGGCGACCGGGCCCTGCTCGTCGAACTCGCCGACGGCACCGAGGCCCAGGCCCTCCACGCCGAGCTGCTGCGCCGCCGCGCGACGGGCTCCTTGCGGGTACGGGAGATCGTCCCCGCGGCCCGCACGGTGCTCCTCGACGGCCTCGACGAGCCCGGCCGTCTCGAGGCGGAGCTGCCGGGCTGGGAGATCCCGCCGCTGCCCGCGCGCGCGGGAGCCCTCCTGGAGATCCCGGTGCGCTACGACGGACCGGACCTCGCGGACGTGGCGGCGCACTGGGGGGTGCCCGTGGCCGAGGTGGCGCGGATCCACTCGGACGCCGAATTCCGCGTCGCCTTCTGCGGGTTCGCCCCCGGCTTCGGCTATCTGACCGGACTGCCCGCGCCCTACGAAGTGCCGCGCCGGGCGACGCCCCGCACCTCCGTGCCCCGGGGCAGCGTCGCGCTGGCGGGCCCGTACACGGGCGTCTATCCCCGCGCGTCGCCAGGCGGCTGGCAGCTGATCGGCTCCACGGACGTCGTGCTGTGGGACCACGCGCGCGTGCCCGCCGCGCTCCTCTCCCCAGGCGTACGGGTCCGCTTCGTGCCGGTCGGCTCACCGGCGGAGTCGTCGCCCGCGGCGGCGGGGGCGCGATGACCGACCGTGCCGTGTCCGTCGTGCGGGCCGGGGCGCTGACCACCGTGCAGGACCTCGGGCGCCCCGGGCACGCCCATCTCGGGGTGCCGCGCTCCGGGGCCCTCGATCCGCCCGCTGCCCGCCTGGTCAACCGCCTGGTGGGCAACGCGCCGGATGCCGCCGTCCTGGAGACGACCCTCACCGGCTGTGCCGTGCGCCCGCGCCGCCCCGTGACGGTCGCCGTCGGCGGTGCGCCGTGCCCGGTGACCGTGGACGGCCGGCCCGCGCCCTGGGGAGTGCCGGTGCGGGTGCCCGCGGGGGCACTCCTGGACGTCGGAACCGCTCTCTCCGGAGTACGTTGCTACCTCGCGTTCGACGGCGGGGTGACCGTGGACCCCGTGCTGGGCAGCCGCTCCACCGACCTGCTCTCCGGACTCGGTCCGCTCCCGCTCGCGGACGGGACCGTCCTGCCGCTGGGGCGCCCCGGTACCACGTACGCGCGCGTGGACACCGTCCCGCAGCCCGCACCGCCCCAAGAGCTGGTGCTGCGGGTGACGTTCGGGCCGCGCGCCGACTGGTGCACGCCCGCGGCGCTGACGACGCTCACCACGCGCGCGTACCGGGTGTCGTCGGCGAGCAACCGTATCGGGCTGCGCACCGAGGGTCCTGCCCTGGAGCGGGCGCTCCAGGGCGAACTGCCCAGTGAGGGCATGGTGCTCGGCGCGGTTCAGGTGCCGCCGGACGGCAGGCCGGTCGTCTTCCTCGCCGACCATCCGACCACCGGGGGCTACCCGGTGGTCGCGGTCGTGCGGGAGGCCGACCTCGCCGCGGCGGCCCAGGCGCGGCCGGGCACGCCGGTGCGTTTCGTCGCGGTCGGCCGGGGCCGGGGCTGACCCGGCGCCCCGGTTCTACATCGCGGGCGCGTCAGGTCCGATCCTGCTCCGTACCGCGGTCTGTACGTCGTCCTCCTCGGCGGGGTCCGAGGCGAGTCTCCGGAGCCTGTTGACCACGCGGGCGTCGCCGGTCTCGGCGTGCCGCGCGGCGACTTCCCTGGTGGACTCCTCGCAGTCCCACAGGCACTCGACGGCGAATCCGGCCGCGAAGGTGGGGTCGGTGGCGGCAAGCGCGCGGGCGGCGCGGCCGCGGAGGTGGGAGGAGGCGGTCTCCCTGTAGACGTGCCTCAGCACGGGGGCGGCACAGGCGATGCCGAGGCGTCCCGCGCCGTCGACGAGGGTCCACAGCGTGGGGGCGTCCGGGCCCTCGCCGCGGACCGCCTCGCGCAGTGCGGCCAGGACCGGCTTGCTGTCCTGCGCGCCGCCCCGGCAGGCGAGCATCCGCCCGGCGGCGGCGCCCAGGTCGTCGGGGCGATAGGCCCAGCGTCGGGCGCGCTCGACGGCGGCGACGCTGCGCATCCGTTCGAAGGCGCCGGTCGCGGCGTCCACGATGACCTGGGAAGGGCTTTCCGCGGCGTACTCGATGAGGTCGAGCACCGCGGGGTCGTGGGCGTCGGCCAGGTAGCGCAGGGCGGTGCCGCGCGCCCCGTCGGACCCTTCGCGGGCGGCCTCGATGATCTCGGGGCGGTCCTCGGGCCCGGCGACGGCGGCCAGGCAGCGGGCCGCGGGGACGTAGAGCACGGAGCCCCGCTCCAGGCCTTCCTGTGCCCAGTCGAAGATGGCCCGGACGCTCCACTCGGGGCGTGGTCCCGAGGGCCGCATCTGGCGCTGCCAGCGGTCGAAGGAGCCCTGTTCCCGGGCGGCGCGCACCCGGGCGCCGATGTCCGGGCGGGGGTCCTCTTCCCAGAGGCGCCAGGGCCGCGGTTCGTAGGCGTCGCGGACGGCGGCGGCCAGGTCGGCCTCGCCCTCGGCGTCGGGGGCGAATCTGGCGAGCACGGGGGCCGCGAGGGCGCGCAGGCCCGCGTCGTCGTCCCGCAGCGCCAGTTCGTCGAGGGCCCAGGCCCAGTTGGAGCCGGCCGCCGCGTACCTCCGGAGGAGGTCGAGGGCGTCCTGCCTGCCGTACGAGGCGAGGTGCCCGAGCACGGCCAGGGCGAGCCCTGTGCGTGAGTCGTCCGTGTTCAGGACGTCCTCGGCGTCGAAGAGGTGGCGCTCGATCTCACCGAGCCCGCCGTGCAGGTCGAGGTAGAGCCGGGCGTAGTACAGCGAACGGTTCTCCACCTGCCAGTCGTGGCGGGGATCGTTCAGCACGCAGTGGTCGAGGGCGGCGAGCGCCTCGGATCGTGGAGCGGTGAGCGCGTGCAGGGTGCCGTCGCCGCGGCCTCTCTGCAGCAGGCCGAGCAGCGTACCGCTGGGCGCTATGACCGGATCGAACATGGGAAACAGCCTCACATCAAGCGTCGACGCAACCGGGAATCACGCATTACCTGGCCGTGCGCCAACACGTCGGGCCGCCCGCCGTCTCTTGCTTGTCGAAGACCATCTTCCTCTGCCTCTCATCCATGGCCCAGGGGTCCCGGACGGGAGGTCCGGGGGCGGGCCGCTCACGGGCCACGCGGTGCGGCACCAACTGCCCCGCCGTCGCGTCCGTGAATCACGTCGTCATGATGACCCGGCGGTAAGCTCCGCCGCGACCACATTTCCAGCGCCCCCGTTGTTGCTGGTCAGGTACCCCGTTCAGGCGGCCCCGAACAGATCGAGCAGTTCGGCCTTCCCGAACATGCGGGCCGTGTCGACGGCCGACGGAGTGCCCGCGGCCGGATCCGCGCCTCCGTCGAGAAGGGCCCGGATCACCGCCTCCTCGCCCTTGAAGACGGCCCCGGCGAGCGGCGTCTGCCCCCGGTCGTTGGCGCGGTTGGTGTCGGCGCCGCGCTCCACGAGGGCCCGGACCGCCTCGGCGTGGCCGTGGTAGGCGGCCAGCATGACGAGCGTGTCGCCGCTGTCGTTCGTGAGGTTCGCCGGGACGCCCGCCTCGACATAGGCAGCGAGCGCCGCGGCATCGCCCTGGCGCGCCAGATCGAAGATCTTGGTCGCCAGCTCCACGACCTCGGGGTCGGGAACTTCGCTCATGGGGGCGTCCGCCTTTCTGGCTTTCTGGCTTTCCGGCTTTCCGGCTTTCCGGGGGTGCTGCATGTGCAGCCGTACGAGTGAATCGACAGGGTACTGCCCCCGCGGGCACATGACCCGGCCCGCCCGAGGCAAAGATCACGGCGAGAGCGGGAGCCCGTCCGGACCCGCTCCCGCACGGCCCGACCGGGCTCCGCCATTCAGGGGAAATCCCCAAAAAGCAACCCATTTGCACCTTTAATCGCATGGATACATGCTGTGAACCTGGAAGAACTCATGGTGACTGTCCCCACGAAACCAGGAGAACCGTCATGATCCTTTCCATCTCGGGCGTCGTGCTGCTCGGCATCATCGTCTTCCTCTTCTTCCGCAAGGACGGGCTGAAGGCGTCCCACGCACTGGTCTGCGCCCTCTTCGGCTTCTTCCTGGCGGGCACCGCCATCGCCCCGAGCATCAAGGCCGGCAGCGCGAGCCTGGCGAGCCTCCTCGGCGGGATCAAGTTCTGACGTTCCCGCTGTCCGCACGCACCTCCAGGAGACAGACGTGGCCAGGCGCCCACTCCCCCGCATTCTGAGCAACGGCACCGCATCCATCGCCCGGAGCCGGGAGCTGGCACGGTCGGCGGCCGACAGCGCCACCGACGTACTCCATCCGCTGATCACGATCACCCGTGGACTGCGCCGGCTGGCTGGTGCCGGGCGGCGCAAGTGGGCCGACACGCCGAAGGACAAGCGCGGACCGCTGCTGTTCCTGGTGGCCTCCGTGGTCCTGGTCGTGGCGCTCGTCCCCTACGGGCCGCTGCTCGCCCTCATCACCTTGATGGCGGCCTCCGCGTGGACGGGCCGCGAGCGCACCCCGGCGGCGCCCACCGGCCCGGACGAGGCACAGGTGCAGCGGCTGCAGTCCCTCTACGAAGCACTCGTCCCGTACTTCTCGGTCCCCGAGGACCCCGCCCCGCTCTTCGCGCACGGCGGCGAATGGGACAAGGCCTTCCCGGAGTACGACTTCGACGGCACCGGGCGGATCTCCCGGCTCGTCGTGCACTACCCCGCCTACTTCACGGACGGCGAGGCCGAGTCCCGCGCACGGATCGAGCAGCTGCTGCACGCCAAGGCGGGCCGCGGCCGGGAGTACCACTTCGCGTGGGACGAGGAGGCCAACCAGCTCGTCGTCACGGTGCTGCCCCCACTGCCCACCGACATCGCCGCCCAGCGCTTCGTCACCGCCCCCGGGGAGACCGTTCTCGGCTTCACCGACGAGACCGGCGTCCAGCGCACCCTGCCGCTGGCCGAGGGCGAGGGGCAGCGTGACGTGCCCCCCGTCGTGTGGCGCACCGGCATCCGCTCCACCGAGCCCCACCTCCTGATCGCGGGCCAGCCGGGCAGCGGCACGACGACACTGCTTCGCTCGATCGCCCTCCAGGCGCTCCAGTACGGCGACATCCTCGTCGTCGAAGGCAGCGGCACCGGTGACTACGCCTGTCTGACCGGCCGCGACGGGGTGCTCGGCATCGAGTGCGGCCTCTCCGGGGCGCTCGCGAGCCTCGAATGGGCGGCGCACGAGACCGAGCGCAGGCTCATCGCCGCCAACCGCGCCCGACAGGCCGGCCACCCGCCGCCGGAGGACACCAAGCGCCCCCTGTGGATCCTCCTCGACCACCCGAGCGCCCTCGGCCATCTCGCGGCGGCCGACGGGCGCACGGACCCCCAGTCGCTGCTGCAGGTCCCCCTGCGGCACGGCAGGGCGGCCAACGTGACGGTCGTGGTGGCGGACCAGCTGGACAGCCTGGACGCGCTGAGCGACGCCGTGCACCAGCACACCCGCGCGCGTGTGGTGCTCGGATACGCCACGCCCGACCAGCTGGAGGACGTCCTCGGAGCGCCGCCCCACACGACACCCACGTCGGACGTCCCGCCCGGCCGTGGCTACGCCCGGCTCGGCACCGGTCCGGTGCACCGCCTCCAGGTGCCCGCGACCCCCGATCCGTACGACGACGCGACCAGCGAGGCGCACCGGCGGGCGGTCCTGGAGCTGCTGCCGGAGCGCAGCACCCCGCCGGACGAGGCGGACGCCGTCACCCCGGCTCCGGCCCCCTCACCTGCCCTCGCCCCTGCTCCCGAGGCCGCAGAGGCGCAACCGGTCCCCCGCCAAGAGCTCACTACGTAGAGGACGTCCAGAAGAGGGGGATCCAGAAGAGGGGCATCCAGGAAAGAGGCATCCAGGAAAGGGCAATGGCTCACGCCACGAAGGGATGCGCGGCCTGCGTGCCCGCGCCCGCCCCCGTCTCCACCAGCCGGGCCGCCGCCGCGAGCCGCGCCGCCGCCTCGTCGGCCACCGCGCCCCCCACGGTGAACGGCAGCCGCACATATCCCTCGAAGGCCCCGTCCACTCCGAAGCGCGGCCCCGACGGAACCCGGACTCCCACGCGCTCGCCCACCTCGGCGAGGCGCGACCCCGAGACGCCCCCGGTGCGCACCCACAGGGTCAGCCCGCCGCTCGGCACCTCGAACTCCCAGCCGGGGAGCTCCCGCCGCACGGCCGCGACCAGCGCGTCGCGGTTCTCCCTCGCCTGTTCCCTGCGCACGTTCACGGCCGACTCCCAGCCCCCGGTGTTCAGCAGCCAGTTCACGGCGAGCTGTTCGAGGACCGGGGTGCCGAGGTCGGCGTAGGCGCGAGCCGCGACGAGGCTGCGGATCACGTCGGGCGCGGCCCGCACCCAGCCGATGCGCATGCCCGCCCAGAAGGCCTTGCTCGCCGAGCCGACCGTGATGACGGTGGAGCCCGCCGGGTCGAAGCCGCAGACGGGGCGCGGCATGGTGAGGTCCGGGTCGAGCCCGAGCTCGCTCATCGTCTCGTCGACGACGAGGACCGTGCCGGCCGAGCGGGCCGCCTCGACGAGCTGCCTGCGCTGGTCCTCGCCGGCGAGCGCGCCGGTGGGGTTGTGGAAGTCGGCGACGACGTACGCGAGCCGGGGCGCCGCGTCGCGCAGCACCTGCCGCCAGCGGTCCATGTCCCAGCCCTGGAGGCCTTCGGCCATGGCGACGGGGACGAGCCGGGCGCCCGCCTCGCGCATCAGCTGGAGGATGTTGGCGTACGACGGGGACTCCACGGCGATGCGCTCGCCGCGGCCCGCGAAGAGGTGGCAGATCGCGTCGATGGCACCCATGGCGCCGGTGGTCACCATGATCTGTTCGGGCATGGTGGGGATGCCGCGCGCGGTGTAGCGCTCGGCGAGCATCTGGCGCAGCGCGGGCAGCCCCGCGGGGTAGTCGCCGTGCGTGTGGGCGTACGGCGGGAGTGCTTCGAGGGCGCCTTGGACGGACCGCGTGAGCCACGGCTCGGGCGCGGGCAGCGCGGCGCAGCCCAGGTCGATCATGGAGCCGAGCGCCTCGGGCGGCAGCGGTTCGAGGCCGCGCGCGGGGAGGGGGTTGCCGGCCGGGACGGCGGTCCAGCTGCCCGCTCCCCTGCGGGACTCCAGGAACCCCTCGGTGCGCAGCGCTTCGTAGGCGGCGGCCACCGTGGTGCGGCTGACGGCGAGTGCCACGGCGAGTTCACGCTCGGCGGGCAGGCGGGCGGCGACGGGCACGCGGCCTTCGAGCACGAGCAGCCTGATGCCGTCGGCGAGGGCGCGGTAGGCGGGCGGACGGCGCGAGCCGGTGCCCGCGGGGCGCTCCTGCTGGGAAGCGAGAAGGCGGGCGAGCTGCGTCGACCCCATCGCCGAAGTCCACTGAGCCATGATTCCCAGTCCACCTTCCCTGAATTGGCCATGGTTGAGGTCCGGTTCCAAGCCACAGGGTGTCATGCGTCGGGCCACCAGCACTACACGGGGAGCGTTCCTTGTCCGGTACGAAGCCACATCTCACGAGGCGGCTCATCAAGCTGTACGCGGGTCTCTCCCTGTACGGCGCGAGTTCCGCGCTGATGGTCTCGGCGGGCCTGGGGCCCGAGCCCTGGAACGTCCTCAACCAGGGCCTCGCCGAACTGACCGGCCTGACCATCGGCGCGGTGTCGATCGTCGTGGGCGCCGCCGTGCTGCTGCTCTGGATCCCCCTGCGGCAGCGTCCCGGCCTGGGCACGGTCTCGAACGTGTTCGTCTGTGGTCTGGCGATGGACGCCACACTGGCGCTCCTGCCGGACGTGCACACGCTCGCCGTCCGCGTTCCGCTGCTCGCGGTCGGAATCCTGCTCAACGGAGTGGCGACCGGGCTCTACATCACGGCCGCCTTCGGCCCCGGCCCCCGGGACGGCCTGATGACGGGCCTGCACGCGCGCACCGGCCGCTCCATCCGGCTGATCCGCACCTCGATCGAGGTGACGGTCGTCGCCACGGGCTTCGCGCTCGGCGGCACGGTCGGCGTGGGCACGGTCCTCTACGCGCTGTCGATCGGCCCGCTCGCGCAGTTCTTCCTGCGCCGCTTCGCCGCACCCGCGCCCGCACCCGCACCCGCACCCGCGACCACCGCGTCGACCGTCGTGGCCTCCGGCGGCCCCACGGAGCAGGCGATACTGCACCCGTGACCACGCGCGTACGCCACCCCTACCTCGATCACCCGGGACCGCTCGCCCTCGCCCACCGCGGCGGCGCGGCGGACGGCCTGGAGAACACCGCGGCGGCCTTCCGGCGCGCCGTCGACCTCGGCTACCGCTACATCGAGACCGACGTGCACGCCACCGCCGACGGCCGGCTCGTCGCCTTCCACGACACGACGCTGGACCGGGTGACGGACGCGGTGGGGCGCATCGTCGACCTCCCCTGGAGCGAGGTGCGCCACGCGCGCGTGGCGGGCAGCGAACCGGTGCCCCTCTTCGAAGAGCTCCTGGAGTCGTTCCCCGAGGTGCGCTGGAACGTGGACGTGAAGGCGGAGCCCGCGCTCCTGCCCCTGCTCGATCTCATCCGCCGCACCGGATCCTGGGACCGCGTCTGCGTCGGCTCGTTCTCCGAGGCCCGGGTGGCCAGGGCCCAGCGCCTGGCGGGCCCGCGCCTGGCCACCTCGCTGGGGACGCGGGGCGTGGCGGCGCTGCGGATGGTGTCCTACGGAGTACCCGCCGCGCTGCGCCGGTCCGCGGTCTGCGCCCAGGTGCCCGAGACCCACGGCCGGATCCGGGTCGTCGACCACCGCTTCGTGCGCGCGGCCCACGCGCGTGGGCTGCAGGTTCACGTGTGGACCGTCAACGACGCCGAGCGGATGACGGCCCTCCTCGACCTCGGCGTGGATGGCATAGTTTCCGATCACATCGAGACGCTGCGCGGGGTGCTCGAGGCCCGGGGCACCTGGGTCTGACCTCCCCGGAGGCCGCGTCGCACCACGGGGAACAGCGAGGTCACGGGTGAGCACCGACACCGTGAAGGCAGCGGCGGCCGACGACGCCGCCATGGAACGACGACGCGAACAGCGGGGCTGGTACTTCTACGACTGGGCCTGCTCGGTCTATTCGACGAGCGTCCTGACCGTGTTCCTGGGGCCCTATCTCACGGAGATCGCCAAGGCGGCCGCCGACCCGGAGGGCTATGTGCACCCGCTGGGCATCCCGGTCCGCGCGGGCTCCTTCTTCGCGTACACGGTGTCCGCGTCCGTGCTCGTGTCGGTCTTCGTCATGCCGATGGCCGCCGCGGCCGCCGACCGCACCGGCCGCAAGAAGCCCCTCCTGGCCGTGGCCGCGTACCTGGGGGCGGCCGCCACGGCGGGCATGTTCTTCCTGGACGGCGAGCGCTACCTCCTCGGCGGCTTCCTGCTGATCGTCGCCAACGCCTCGCTCGCCGTCTCGATGGTGCTCTACAACTCCTACCTGCCGCAGATCGCGCCCCCTGAGGAGCGCGACGCGGTCTCCTCGCGCGGCTGGGCCTTCGGTTACGCGGCGGGCGCCCTCGTCCTGGTGGCGAACCTCGTCCTGTTCCTCGCCCACGACAGCTTCGGCGTCTCGGAGTCGACCGCGGTCCGCATCTGTCTGGCGTCGGCAGGTGTGTGGTGGGGCGCCTTCACCCTCGTACCCCTGAAGCGGCTGCGGGACCGGCGGACGGCGCCGGCCGAGGCGGGGGCGCCGTCCCGGGGAGGCTGGCGGCAGCTGCGCTCGACGGTCCGCGACATGCGCCGCCACCCGCACACACTCGCTTTCCTGCTCGCCTATCTCGTCTACAACGACGGGGTCCAGACGGTGATCTCGCAGGCGTCCGTCTTCGGCTCGGAGGAGCTCGGTCTCGACCAGTCCACACTGATCGTCGCGGTCCTGCTGGTGCAGCTGCTCGCCGTCGCCGGTGCGCTCGCCATGGGGCGGCTCGCCCGGACGTACGGCGCCAAGCGCACCGTGCTCGGCTCGCTGGTGGCCTGGACGGTCACGATCGGGGCCGGTTACTTCCTGCCGGCCGGCGCGCCCGTGTGGTTCTTCATGCTGGCCGCCGGGATCGGCCTGGTGCTCGGCGGCACGCAGGCGCTGTCCCGTTCGCTCTTCTCGCATCTGGTGCCGCGCGGGAAGGAGGCCGAGTACTTCTCCGCGTACGAGATCAGCGACCGCGGGATGGCCTGGCTGGGACCGTTGATCTTCGGCCTCACCTATCAGCTCACGGGAAGCTACCGGGACGCGATCGGCTCGCTCGTGGCGTTCTTTTTGCTCGGTTTCGTCCTGCTCGCACGGGTACCTGTACGGCGTGCGGTGCGCGACGCGGGCAATCCCGTACCCCGGCGGATTTAGCAACTGGAGGCAAAGGCCGGTAGTGTACGCCTTTGGCCTGCCAGGCGGACCGTTACTGCGAGCTGAGGATTCAGAAACGCTGGGTGACATCTGCTACTAGATGTGACAAACCGGGCGCTGGTGGGTACAACAAGGGGCGGCATACGACGGCGACGCATGACCCAGATCGGGAATCTTTACCGCCGACCGGACGTTGACCGGATGACGACGACAGCGACACCTGTCCTGTGGGCGACAAAGCCCGGGAGGCACGATTCATGAGTGAGCGAGCTCTTCGCGGCACGCGCCTCGTGGTGACAAGCTACGAGACCGACCGCGGCATCGACCTGGCCCCGCGCCAGGCCGTGGAGTACGCATGCCAGAACGGACATCGTTTCGAGATGCCGTTCTCGGTCGAGGCGGAGATCCCGCCGGAGTGGGAGTGCAAGGTCTGCGGGGCCCAGGCACTCCTCGTGGACGGCGACGGACCTGAGGAGAAGAAGGGCAAGCCGGCGCGTACGCACTGGGACATGCTCATGGAGCGCCGCACCCGAGAGGAGCTCGAAGAGGTCCTCGAGGAGCGTCTCGCGGTTCTCCGGTCCGGTGCCATGAACATCGCGGTGCACCCGCGAGACAGCCGCAAGTCCGCCTGACGGCGGTCACCTGCGGCACACCGCACAAGCACGACGCACAAACGCACAACGCATCAAAAGGGCCGGGGCCACTGCTGAGCAGTGGCCCCGGCCCTTTTGCGCGTCTTGGCGCCTGCGCGCACTCAGCGCGGCAGCTGCGGGTCGTCCGGACGCGGGCCCCGCGTCGGCGGCTCGTCGTCCCTGATGACCTCGCCCTGCACGACCTTGCCGTCGGGCCGGTGCATCCGGGCCTGCTGGAAGGCGTCGCCCAGACCGCCGGGCGTCGCCTCGCGCACCTTGCGCTCGAAGGTCCGCTCCGCATACCGCCCGAGGGCCTTCTGGACCGGCGGGACCAGCAGGATCAGCCCCAGGGCGTCCGAGATGAGCCCCGGCAGGATGATCAGGAGGCCGCCCAGCATCGTGAGGGCGCTGCCGCCGCCGGTCTCCGGAGGGGGCGTCACACCGCTCTGCTGCTGTTGCACCGCCTCGCTGAGCTTGCGGAACGCCCTGCGCCCCGCGCGCTTGATCACCGCGGAGCCGAGCACGAGGCCGCCCACCAGGAGCAGGAAGACCACGAACCCGCTCGTGGCTCCCGCCACCACGGTGAGCAGCCAGATTTCCAGGACCAGCCACGCGGCGATACCGAGCGGCAGGTACTTCAGGCGCCCGGAGCGCCGGGGCCGGGCAGGTCGGATGGGAGGCGGTGCGCCAGTCGTCATGCTCCCAGTGTGCCTGGGCCCGCCTCAGTCCGGCATAAGGGGGATGATCAAGAAGGGCAGCGGCTGGACCGCACGGCACAGCCCTCAGAGCCGCACGGCACGGCGCTCAGGGCTGCTTGCGGCCGATGACCTTGCCGACGCGCTCGCCCACGCCCCAGGCCGTGACCCGCCACAACGCCTCGACGACGATGTTCTGGCTCATCTTGCTGTCCCCGAGCTCACGCTCGACGAAGGTGATGGGCACCTCGACGACGTGATAGCCCGCCTTCACCGCGCGGCGCGCCAGGTCGACCTGGAAGCAGTACCCCTGCGACTCGACCTCGCCGAGGCCGAGCCCTTCCAGGGTCTCGCGGCGGAAGGCGCGGTAGCCGCCGGTCACGTCGCGGATGGGCACGTCGAGCAGGAGGCGCGAGTAGGTGCTGCCGCCGCGCGAGATGAACTCGCGGTGCTTGGGCCAGTTGACGACCCGGCCGCCCGGCACCCAGCGCGAGCCGAGCACGAGGTCGGCGCCCTTCAGCGCGGTGAGCAGCCGGGGCAACTCCTCCGGCTGGTGGGAGCCGTCGGCGTCCATCTCGACGAGGACTCCGTAGTCGTTCTCCAGGCCCCAGCGGAAGCCCGCGAGGTAGGCCGCGCCGAGCCCTTCCTTGCCCTTGCGGTGCAGCACGTGGACCTGGTCGTCGTCGGCCGCGAGCTCATCGGCGATCTTGCCGGTGCCGTCGGGGCTGTTGTCGTCGGCGACCAGGATGTGCGCGTCCGGTACGGAGGCCCGCACCCGGCCGACGATCGCCTGGATGTTCTCCGCCTCGTTGTAGGTCGGAATGATCACCAAGGCCGTGCCGAGCGGGCCGAACCGCCTCCCCTGGTCCCCCGCTTCGGAGACCCCGCCGCCGTCGTTCACTACTGCCCCTTCGTTCGTACGCAGAGGACCACCATAGTGGCCGCGGCCTGCGGCGCAGCGACGGCACGGAGGTCGGGGCGCGAGCGCCCGCCGCCCGGGCGGAAAGTACTGCGGATCGGGGCCCGGCGCCCTTCGGGCCGGCCTGGGACCCGCTGGCTGCGGATCGACCGAGAGCCGTTGTCTACTGAGCGTCCGGGCCCCACCCGGGTCACACCTGCCGATCGGCTGATACGTTCCCTCGCCTCCGCGTCGCGGGCGCTGGACCTGGCTCCCAGTGGTGGTGCGCCGGTGCGGCACACCACCTGTGACCCAGCGGCGTTCGACGACTGCGTGGAGGTTCGCCGGTCGGACGTCCTGTGGTGGACCCGGCCGAACCTACCGGCCCACGGCGGCTGTCTGTCAATACCCCGCTGAGCTGCGGCTCCTTCACGGACCGCCAGGTCAGTGCCGAGGATTCCCAGGTCGTGCGAGGCGGTGCGGGGCCGCGATCGGCGCCGCGCACCGCCGGGACATCACTCTTCCGGCCGCACGAACACGGGCCGTCCGGCCACGACCGTGCGCAGGCACACGGGGAGCTGGGCGCCCGGCGACAGGTCGGGCAGGCCGGGCGTGCCGGAGCGGGGGTCGGTGGACCAGCGGGCCACCCGGTCGTCCGGGGCCTGCACCACCAGCTCGGAGGTGCGCCACACGGCGTAGTCGGCGGGCGCGCCCGGCACCAGGGTGCCCGCGTCGTCGCGGCCGACGGCCCGCCAGCCGCCCCGGGTGTGCGCGGTGAACGCGGCGCGCACGGAGACGCGGTGCTCGGGCGTGCGGTGGAAGGCGGCGGCGCGGACGGTCCCCCACGGGTCGAGCGGCGTGACGGGGCTGTCGGAGCCGAACGCCAGCGGCACACCGGTGCGCAGCAGGGCCGCGAAGGGGTTGAGGGTGCGCGCCCGTTCGGCGCCGAGGCGCTGGACGTACATGCCGTCCTCGCCGCCCCAGAGCGCGTCGAAGGCGGGCTGGACGGACGCGGTGAGGCCGAGCTCGGCGAAGCCCGCGATCGTCTCGGGCGTGAGCATCTCGGCGTGCTCGACGCGGTGCCTGGCGGCGCGCACGCGGGCGAGGCCGACCTTCTCGGCGGCCGCGCGCATGCCGTCGACCACGGAGGCCACCGCGGCGTCCCCGATGGCGTGGAAGCCCGCTTGGAGGCCCGCCTCCGTGCAGGCCACGACGTGGGCGGCGACATCGGCGGCGTCGAGGTAGGCGGTGCCGGTGTGGGCGGCGTTTCCGTCGGTGTCGGCGTAGGGCTCGTGCAGGCAGGCGGTGTGCGAGCCGAGGGCGCCGTCGACGAAGAGGTCACCGGCTGCGCCGACCGCGCCGAGCTCCCGGGCGCGCCGCACGTCGCGCTCGGCCCAGTAGCCGACGACGCGCGGGCCAGGCTCCTCGGCGGCGAGCCGCAGCAGTCCGGTGAAGTCGTCCTCGTCGGAGATCTCGGGCCCCGCGCACTCGTGCACGGAGCCGATGCCGAGGGACGCGGCGTGCCGGAGAGCGGCGCGCTGGGCCTCCGTGCGCTGGCGCGGGGTGATCGCGCCGAGCGCCGCGGCGCGCACGCCGTGGTGGGCGTCGGCGGTCAGTGGGGCGTCCGGGTGGTAGCCGGCGCGCTCGGTGACGCCGGGCACCAGGTCGAGGAGCGCGGTCGTGACCACGGCCGAGTGGACGTCGATGCGGGAGAGGTAGAGCGGCCTGCCGCCGGTCGCCTCGTCGAGCTCCGCGCGCGTGGGCGGGCGGCCGCCGGGCCAGCGGGCGGCGTCCCAGCCGTGGCCGAGGAGGACGGTGTCGTGCGGATGCGCGGCAGCGTGTTCGCGTACGAGAACGAGTGCGTCGGCCAGCGAGCGCGCCCCGGACAGGTCCAGGCCCGTCAGGGCGAGGCCGGTGGCCGTGGTGTGCACGTGGGCGTCGGTGAACGCCGGGGTGACCAGCGCGCCTTCGAGGTCGACGACCTCGTCGACACCGTCGGCGAAGGAATCGGCGGCGCCCTCGGAGCCGACCCAGGCGACGTGCCCGCGTTCGACGACCATCGCAGTGGCGAACGGGTCGGCGGGGCTGTGGACGTCGCCGCCGCGCAGCAGCACGGTGCGGTGGTTCTGCGGTTCCTGGGCAGGGTGGTGCCGAGGGTCCTGCGGGGTGTTCCCGGGGGTGGTGCTCTCGCTCATGGGACCAGTCTCGCCCCTGTCGGCGGCGGGCCGGCGCGGGGGTCAGACCTGGGGCGGGCGGGCCTCGTACGGAGTCGAGAGGACGACCGTCGTGCGCGTGGAGACGCCTGCGAGGGCGCGCAGGCGGCTGAGCAGGTGCTCCAGCTCCAGCGGCGTGGCCACGCGGACCTTGAGGATGTAGTTCTCGTCTCCTGCGACGCTGTGGCACGCCTCGATCTCCGGAACGCCCGCGAGCCGTTCCGCGATGTCGTCGGGGGCGCTGGGGTCGAACGGCTTCACCGAGATGAACGCGGTGAGCGGCAGCCCGACGGCTTCGGGGTCGACGACCGCGGCATAGCCGCGGATGACGCCCCGCTGCTCCAGACGGCGCACACGCTGGTGCACGGCCGAGGTGGACAGGCCCGTGGCCTTGCCCAGGTCGGTGTAGCTCATCCGCCCGTCCTTGACGAGCAGCTGCACGATCTGTCGGTCCAGCTCCTCCATGCGCCGAACCTACAGGGCTCTTGATCTCGGCGGATACCTGAGGGCCGGTCTTTGCGGGGCGGGCAACTCCATTTGGCATGTGACGAACGCCACACTCTCGTGACCGGGTCCGAAGGGATGCAACGATTACCTCTACGACGGGACGGGAAGTGCTTGCTGTGGTCGAGGCCGCAGCGCCTTGTCGGCCCACCCGAGGGGGAGATTCCCATGCAGAATTTGAAGCGCCCCGGCCGGTCTGTCCGCGCCAAGCAGCAGCCGGCCGCAGAGCCCGAGCCGGAGGGCGTCGAACCGGCGGACGCCTTCCTGGACGCCTACGACACTTTCGAGATGTACCGGGTGAACTGCCCCGACTGCGAGCAGCCCATCGCGCTCCTCGCGGACGAGGACGTGCTGCCCGAGCACGCACTGTGCCCCACTCCGTGGAATCCGTTCGGGCTGACGGTCTGCGCCGGCACCGGCCGGGCGGCCACCGACGCCACGCCCGCCGACGAGTCGATGGAGGTTCAGGAGCAGGACACGGCCCTGCTGTTGACGCTCCCTCAGGGACTCGACTGGCGGACACAGCCGTTCTCGCATGTTGGCGGGCCCGGCTCGCAGCCGTTCCGCGTGCCGCGACAGCAGCGGCCCGCCGCCTGATTCACCAGTAGGTGCCCTGCACCATGGCGGCCAGGCTGTCGTGGTGCAGGATCAGCGCGTCCGCGGCCGCCGCGCTCTCGGGCACGGCGGCCTCGCCGAAGTGGACCTGGCGGTAGGCGACGCGCAGCATGACGATCGCGTGCCGCAGCGCGGCGTACAGCGTGTAGAAGTCCATGTCGCGCGGCGTGTACCCGGTGAGCAGGGCGTATGCCTCCTCGACGCGGTCGCGGCGCAGGAAGTCCGGCAGTCCGGGCTGGCCGAAGCTCACCGTCAGGTCCTGGAAGAAGCGGTGCAGATAGACCGCCCAGCCGAGGTCGACCTCGCGCGGAGCGAGCGCCGCCATCTCCCAGTCGAGGACCGCGGCGGGCTCGAAGCCGTCGTAGATGATGTTTCCGATGCGTGCGTCACCCCAGTTGAGGACGGCGTCACCCTCGTCTCGTGGCCACAGTTCCTCGAGGCGGTCGAAAGCTCCCTCTATGACGGGCGAGCGGGGCAGTCCGCTCACCACCCAGGCGTAGTAGGCGCGTTGGGCCGTGACATGGCGGCGCAGCGGGCTGCCCTCGCCCGGCAGGGTGAGGAACTCCGCTGCTTCGGGCGACACTTGGTCGTGCAGCCGTGCGAGGACGCGGACGGAGGCCTTTTCGAGGTGTGCGCGCTCGGCGTCGGTGGCGGCGTGCAGCCAATTGCCCTCGTACGTATAGGGCATGACGTCGGGCGGGACGCGTCCCTCGACGCGCTCCATCACGAAGAAGGGCGCGCCGAGCGGGCCCGGGTCCTCCTCGAGCCACAGCACACGCGGCACCGGCACGTCGGTGTGTTCGGCGACGAGCCGCATCGTGCGGTACTGGCGCGGCATGTCGTAGACGGGAAAGATCGTGTACGCCGCCGGGTCGGCCGCCACGCGCAACGCGCAGCGCTCGATGGGTGGTTCGGGGTGCTCGACGGTGAAGAGCAGCGTCTCGCTGGACATGCCGTTGGACTCGGGCACGGTCACGTCGACGGCTTTGGCGCCGGGCAGCCGCGTGTCGAGCCAGGCGCCGAGGCGGCGGGCGAGGTCTTCCGGGTCGCGCGTGGTGGTGCGGGGGCGGGGTGCCGTTGCCATGTGCGTACTCCTTCCTCCGGCCCGTGCCCTCAGGGCGCCACGGAGTCGAATCCGGTGAAGCCGCTCGGGTCGTGGCGGCCGAAGCTGCCGTGCTCGAAGATGCCGTATCCCGTCTGTCCGTCGAGGGTGAAGCGCGCGGCGTGGTCGATGACTCCGTAGGCGGCGAGCGGGTGGGCGGCGGGGTCCGACAGGTCGTAGGTGCGGCGGTCGGTCCAGTCGCGGCCGCGCCAGGTGCCGTGCTGCCAGTCATCGGCGGGCGGATACCCGGCGCCCACGGCCAGGGGCAGCGAGGCGAGCACCTGTACGCCGAGTTCCAGGGGCTTGCGGCCGTCGGGGCCGGTGAGGTGGATGACGGCGCTTTCGGGGTGGCGGGTGCCGGAGCGGTAGGTGATGTCCGCCTGGGGCCAGCCGAGTTGGCGGTCGCGCTGGTCCGGGCGGACGAGGGTGGCGTCGTTGAGGGTGCGGTAGCCGTCCGCGTCCTCCTGGGAGATGACCATGAGGAAGCGGTCGTCGAAGCGGACCGGACACCAGATCCAGTGGAAGCCCTCGGTGGCGAACTCCTCCTCCAGGCGCCCGCGTTCCTCGCCCGGCACGGGCCGCACGCCCCAGCTGCGGTCGCGGGTGGCGGTCCACTCCCCCGCCGTGACGGCGATCTCCTCGCCGCCCGCGCGGATCACCCCGGCGGGCCGGCCCGCCTGCACGAACCGGCGCCCTTCGAGGGTGAGCCGGTCGCCGCGGCGCTGGATGTGGTGCGGCTCCCACAGGGCGGGGAAGTCGGCGGTCCAGGTGAGGTCGTACGAGAGTGAGGCGGGGTCGCCTGGGTCGGCGGCGCACCGCAGACGGAGGCGGCGGAGCGGTTCGTCGACGGTGATGTCCAGCGGGCCGACGCGGAGGTTCATGCGGTCCTCGCCGAGCGCGTCACTGGCGCGTACGGCGTGGAGCGTGTCCCCCGTACGCAGGGTCGCGTACGCGTCGATGACACCGGTGTTCGGATAGACGCCGAGCCCGAGGATGAGCAGGGCGCGGCCCCGGTGGTCGAAGAGGTGGAAGATGCACCGGTCGTAGGCGTTGCGGTCGCCCGTCGCGACGTGCTTCATCGACAGGGGGACCTGGTGGACGGGGTATTCGTCGAGCGGGACCGGACGGTCGTCTGCCACGGCAAACCTCCCTGGTCGCACGGCAGTTCAGGGTGGCGGGAGGCGGTGGGGCCCTCCGACGCGGAGTTGACGGTACGTCAGTTCATCGGGCGGGACCAGAGACGTGCCGGGCCGTTCGCGGGGCGGGGCCAGAGCCGTGCCGGACCCTTCACCGAACACATGTCGTACACCCGCCCGAGCCGTCACCGCCCCCACGGGCACGCCGTGAACAGACGCCCTATTCGCCCGGGCGGTGACTTCGCCGCGACAGTGCGCGTTGCCCTGGTATGACCCCCATGGAAACGGGTGCGGGCACGGGCCCGACGCACCTTCCCAGCGGGCGGCGGCGGCACACCCTGGTGACGCTGCCCGTCGCAGAATCGGTTCCCCGGCACCCCCCGGATCCCCCGCAGCACCAGTCGTCACCCCAGCCACCGGGGCCGCCCCAGCCACAGCAGCACGTGTACCAGCAGCCGCCGCAGCAGCACGTACACCAACAGCCGCACCAGCAGTACGGGCAGATGTATCAGCCCTACCAGCCGCCGCACTTCCCGGATCCGCACTTCCCCGATCCGCACTTCCAGGACCCGCCGATCTACCGCGCCCTGCTCCACCACTGGGCCGACCGCGGCCGGACGCTGCCCGGGCGCCACGACCCGGAGTGGGCCCGGCTCTTGGCGCCGCCCGTGCACCGCGGCCAGTTCAGCGCGAGTCGGGACCCGCGAGGTGACGCGCGATGACCATGCGCTGGATCTGATTGGTGCCCTCGACGATCTGCAGCACCTTCGCCTCACGCATGAGGCGCTCCACGGGGAAGTCCGCGGTGTAGCCGTACCCCCCGAGAACCTGCACGGCGTCCGTCGTCACCTTCATCGCGGCGTCCGTGCACAGCAGCTTGGCCATGGCCGCCTGCTTGGCGAACGGCCGCCCAGTGTCGCGGAGCCTGGCCGCGGCCAGATAGAGCGCCCGGCCCGCCTCGATCTGCGTCGCCATGTCCGCGAGCATGAAGCGCAGGCCCTGGAAGTCCGCGATGGGCCTGCCGAACTGTTTCCGCTCGGTGGCGTACGCGACGGCCTCGTCGAGCGCCGCCTGGGCCACGCCGATCGCGCAGGCCGCGATACCGAGCCGCCCGGAGTCGAGCGCGGAGAGCGCGATGGCGAAGCCCTGGCCCTCGTCGCCGATGCGGCGGGAGTCTGCGACGCGCACCCCGTCGAAGTGGATCTGGGCGGTGGGCGAGCCCTTCATGCCCATCTTCTTCTCGGGCGCCGCGGCGCTCAGCCCCTCGGCGTCGCCCGGCACCAGGAAGGCCGTGACGCCGCGGGCGCCCTCGCCGCCCGTGCGGGCGAGCACGGTGTAGAAGTCGGCGACGCCGCCGTGGGTGATCCAGGCCTTGGTGCCGGTGATGACCCAGTCGTCGCCGTCCCTGACGGCCTTGGTGCGCAGCGACGCCGCGTCGGACCCGGACGCGGGCTCCGACAGGCAGTACGCGCCGAGCAGGCCGCCGCCGAGCATGGCGGGCAGGTGGTCGGACTGCTGCTCCTTGGTGCCGTAACCGGCGAGGGCGTGGCAGGACAGGGAGTGGACGCTGACGCCGAGGCCGACGGTCAGACGCGCTGCGGCGAGCTCTTCCAGGACCTGGAGATAGACCTCGTACGGCTGGTCGCCGCCGCCGAACTCCGAGTCGTACGCCAGGCCGAGCAGGCCGGATTCGGAGAGCAGCGTGAAGACCTCGCGGGGGAAGCGCCCGGCGTCCTCCTCCTCGGCGGCCTTGGGGGCGATCTCGCGCTGGGCGATGTCCCGGACCAGCGAGAGCAGATCCCTGGCCTCATCCGTGGGCAGCTGACGCTCCACCGACTGCGTGATGTGGTCGGGCATGACGCTCTCCTCCCTGTGGGGCTGCGGCGGACGCCCGCGCTGGGTGGGGCGGCGCCGCCGGGAAACGTTGCCGAGCCGGGGTCTCCTTCCGGGTCTCGGAAGCAGCTGACCAGCGGCTCTGGCGCGTTGAGTATGCCCGATCGGCGGCAGCCCGTCACTAGTTAACGACCGCTTACTCAAAACATAACTGAAGATCGCCACTGCGGGCCGGATTGGTCCGAACCATTGACCACACTGGTCTAGTCCTCCTACTGTTCTTTTCAACGACTTAACGCGTTCATGCCAAGTCGTACGCGCAGGTCCACAGCACCACTTCCCGCTCCCGGTTTCCCCCCACGAGGAGACACGATGCTCAGACCGCACTCCCCTCGCGCCTCCTTCCGGGCGCTCATCGCCACCACCTGTGCCGCCGTCCTCGGCGCGGGCCTGCTGGCCGGCGCGGGCACCGCCGCCGCCGAGCCCGACCAGGGCACCGAGCAGAAGGCCGCCGCCGGCTCCAAGGTCGTCGGATACTTCACCGAGTGGGGCGTCTACGGCCGGAACTACCACGTCAAGAACGTCGAGACGTCCGGCTCGGCCAACAAGCTCACGCACATCAACTACGCCTTCGGCAACGTCCAGGGCGGCAAGTGCACGATGGGCGACGCCTACGCGGCGACCGACAAGGCCTACACCGCCGACCAGTCCGTGGACGGCGTCGCCGACACCTGGGACCAGCCGCTGCGCGGCAACTTCAACCAGCTGCGCAAGCTGAAGAAGAAGCACCCGGACCTCAAGGTCCTCTGGTCGTTCGGCGGCTGGACCTGGTCGGGCGGGTTCACCGAGGCGGCGAAGAACCCCGCGGCCTTCGCCCAGTCCTGCTACGACCTGGTCGAGAACTCCAAGTGGGCCGACGTCTTCGACGGCATCGACATCGACTGGGAGTACCCCAACGCCTGCGGCCTGACCTGCGACACGAGCGGGCGCGCGGCCTACAAGAACCTGATGTCGGCGGTCCGTTCGAAGTTCGGCAGCAACAATCTGGTCACCGCGGCGATCCCGGCGGACGCCTCGACCGGCGGCAAGATCGACGCGGCCGACTACGCGGGCGCGGCCCAGTACGTCGACTGGTACAACCCCATGACGTACGACTACTTCGGCGCCTGGGACGCGAAGGGCCCGACCGCCCCGCACTCGCCGCTGACGTCGTACACCGGCATCCCGAAGGCCGGCTACAACTCCGACGCCACCATCAAGAAGCTGAAGGCGCTCGGGGTGCCGTCCCAGAAGCTGCTGCTCGGCCTCGGCTTCTACGGCCGCGGCTGGACGGGCGTCACGCAGAAGGCGCCCGGCGGCACCGCGACAGGACCGGCCACGGGCAAGTACGAGCAGGGCATCGACGACTACAAGGAACTGAAGACCAAGTGCCCGGCCAACGGCACGGTCGGCGGGACCGCGTACGCGCACTGCGGGAACAACTGGTGGAGCTACGACACCCCGGCGACCATCACGGGCAAGATGAACTACAAGAACCAGCAGGGCCTCGGCGGCACCTTCTTCTGGGAGCTCAGCGGAGACACGTCCAACGGTGAGCTGATCAAGGCCATCAACTGACCTGAAGCATCAGCTGTGTCGAGGGGCGGGAGCCGGCGGGCTCCCGCCCCTCGCGCGCGTCCGCTCACGGGCGCGCCGGCGCCGGGTACGACGGCTCGAAGTCCTCGATGACCCGCAGCGTGTCCCCGAGCGTCCGCACCAGGAGCGCGCCGACCGTCTCGCGCGACAGGCCCCGGCTGCCGATCCAGTCGAGGGTGATGCCCTCCACGCTGCACAGCCAGCCGAGCAGGGCCGTGCGCGCCAGCTGCGGGATGTCCTTGCGGCCGTACGCCCCCTCGGCGATCGTCCCGATCAGCGCCTCGCGCACGCCGTCGCGTATGGCGTGCACCTCCGCGTCGAAGCCGACGCCGCCGCTGATGATCGTGCGGTACGCCGCCTGGTGGTGCTCGGCGTAGCGCAGATAGCCGTCGACGGTGCGCTGCACCCGCTCCACGGGCGGGAGGTCGTCGTGGCGTCCCGCGCGCGCGACCAGGTCCGCGACGGAGTCCTCGATGATCGCCAGGTAGTAGCCGCGCTTCGACTTGAAGTAGTAGTAGATCAGCCCCTTGGCGACGCCCGCCTGCTTCGCGATGTCGTCCATCGACAGGGCGTCGTAGGACGTGTCGGCGAACAACTTCCGTCCGATGGCGATGAGTTCGGCCCGACGTGCCGCCGAGCGGTCCGTTCCGCGCTGTTGACTATTATTCAATTTCGGCCCTAGTCTCCAACTGCCTCGGGATCGTCCGCAGTATGGCAGACCACTGCCACCTGCCGGTTCGGCTCCCGTCGGCCCCACGCACTCCCCTTACGCACGCCTACGGACGCGGAACGACGTACGGGAGGAAACAGTGAACGCAAGCCGCACCGCGTTACGCGAGGGCAGAACCTCCTGGAAGAAGACGGCCGTGGTGGCCCTGCCGGCCGTCCTGGCCGTCGGTGTGATGGCCTCCGTGATGGCCGAGGGCGCGCTCGCCGCGTCCTTCGCCGTCTCCGGCACCAGCTTCCAGGTGTCGTCCGGCAAACTGACCAGCCAGGGCCTGTCCTCGTACGTACAGACGGACCGGGACATCGACGGCAAGGGGCACCCGGTGGCGCTCCTCGGGATCGGTGACGCGACCCTCTCCGACATCTGCCAGGCCGCCAAGGTCAAGACCCCCCTCGGGAACGTCGTCTTCAAGCTGACCGCGGGCGGCGACGCGGGCAACGTCACCGCGAGCAACCTCATCATCGACGGCGAGGACCTCGTCGGCGACGCCCGCTTCGGCACCGCGCAGATCGGCCGGGACGCCTCGACGCTCGACGAGGTCCCCGGCATCAAGGGCGAGCGGGGCAAGTTCGGACTCCAGGCCGGGGACATCACCGTCTCCGGGGTGAAGTCGAACGCCTGGTCGGCGACGGGCGGCAACTTCCGGCTCAAGGGCATGCGGGTCGACGTCAGCCTCGGCGGCAAGAAGTGCTTCTGACCGGCGGCGGCAGAAGTGGTGTCAGAGCCTTCCGGGGCGACGGCGGCGGCTGGCTCGACCGGCGGCTGCCGTGGCCCGACCAGCGCCGGGCCGTCCGCAGATGGCGGCGCACCCGGCCGTTCTGGGGCGGGCTGCTGCTGATCCTCGGCGGCGCCGAACTGCTCCTGATCCCGCTCTCGCCGCTGACCGTGCTCGTCAGCCTCGGCCTCGGCGGGATCGCGGCGCTCGGCATCGGGATCGCGCTGGTCGTGGCGGGGCTCTTCCTGTGGCTGCTGCCCCACACGCACCACTACGTGAGCGTCAACGCGCTGATCCTGTCGGTGCTCTCGTTCGCGGCCACCAATCTCGGCGGGTTCCTCGTCGGGATGCTGCTGGGCATCGCGGGCAGCGCCATGGGGTTCGGCTGGACTCCGGTGCCCGACGACGCCGAGGAGG
This sequence comes from Streptomyces sp. NPDC039462, assembly GCF_055639375.1. Taxonomy (NCBI): domain Bacteria; kingdom Bacillati; phylum Actinomycetota; class Actinomycetes; order Kitasatosporales; family Streptomycetaceae; genus Streptomyces; species Streptomyces sp. NPDC039462. The sequence continues at coordinate 500,685 of NZ_JBVKAO010000005.1, read as the reverse complement.
ATCCGGCGCGGCCGAAGGTGCGGGACGGACAGGGCACACGGACGCTCGGGGTACTGCTGCCCGTGGTGATCGTCGCCGGCATCGTGAACGGCAGCCCGGCGAAGGCGACGCCCGCGCAGGCGCCGCCCGCCGGGGCGATCGTGGCCGCGCGGGTGCCGCCGACGATCACCACGACGCTCTTCGCGCCGCAGGGCTTCATCGTGGCGGGCGTCCGCGAGATCCCGACCGCCGACGGGCCGCTGAAGGTCATGGTGCTGCGGATGAAGGCCGCCTCCCTGACCGACTACAAGCTCACGACGCGCGACGGGAGCCGGGAACTCGCCCTGGGCGCCGACACGTTGGACCTCAGTGGTCAGGTGACGCTGTATCTGACCAAGTTCAGGGGATGCATCGAGGGCATCCTCTGCCTCACCTTCACGCCCGACAAGCTGCCGGTGCCGCCCCTCGTGCCGCCGTTCATCTTCATGACGGACGTGAGCGCCGAGCAGGCCCTGGTCACCTCGGACTCGATCGTGGCGGGCGGGCTGACACTGAAAGCCACGGCATGAGGGGCGCGGCGTGATCCAGATCCAGGCCGCCCTCTTCTGGGCGTACGCGGTCGGCGCGACGTTCGCCCTCTCGGCCGGGCGTCAGCTCCAGGTGTGGGAGCGGATCAACGCCGGCGAGGGCCCGCGCACCCGCAGCCGGGCCGCCAACCCCTATCTCGCGCTGACCGCGCTCTTCGCCGCCGTCCTGATGGTGCCGACGGGACTCTTCCTGCTGTGGCAGAACCCGTCCTGGTCGACCATGCACGTGGCGGAAGGCCACGAAGGCGTGTGGGCGGGGTTCGTGCTGTTCTACGCGGGCGGCATCCCGGTGGCCGCGATCCTCGGGTTCCTGGTGGCGCAGGGCCTGGTGCTCGTGGGGGCCGGCTACTGGGCGTACCTCCAGTGCGTCGGCGGGTATTTCCTGCTGTTCGGGACGTTGATCCACGGGTGGGACGGCAGAGGATACGAGCGCTTCCTCTCACCCGGCGCCGAGGATTTCGCCGACTGGTCGCGGGACAGCGTCGTCAACCACGTGCTGGACTTCCTGACGTCCGGGACGTTCCTGGCGCTGCTGCTGTTCGGCGCCGCGGTGATCGGCACCATGCTGGTGACCGAGATCGGCTGGCTCATGGAGGGCTGGTCGCTGCCGGGCGCCGACGAGGACCGCAAGGTGCCGAGGTTCCTGGGCATCGCCATCGCGGCGGCCGGGGTGTACGGGCTGCCCTTCGTGGGCGCGCTCTTCGCGAGCGTGCTGGTGCGCCTCGTCGGCGGGTGGCTCGGCCTCCCGCTGTTCGCGGTCGTGGCGGGCATCACACTGCTGCACCGGCGCTCGCCGGTGCGGTGGCTGTACGGCTTGGTGGGCGTGCCGGGGCGGCACTGGCGGGCCGGCCTCGACGAGGCCGGCGGTCAGGAGAGCGCGGGCTCGGGCGGCCGGGAGGGCGACGGCAGGGACGGCCGGGAGAGCGACGTCACAGCAGACCGGTCTGGGTGACGAGCATCGCGAGGACGACGACGAGGGTCCAGCCCGCGAGGTGCTCCAGGAGGGTGGGCCCGTCTTCGTCGGGGCCGCCGGTGCGGGCCTTCGCGCGGACAGCGGTGGCAGAGGTCGCGGTCATGTCTTTCTCACTGACGTCTCGTGTGGCAGTACTCCCCCGCAAGGTCCCGGGCAGTGCCTGCACCCCCACGGGACCCCCTCCACCTTGCCAGCCGGAAGGCCTTTTGCGGGCGAGACCTTGGTCACCCCGCAACTGGGACGTCGCGTCGCGCGTCTAACCCCGGACGGCGGGGTCGTCTCCCCCGTCCGTCCGCCCGTGCACCGTACGACCGAGAGGTTCCCGATGAGCACGAACCGGACGACGTCCCGCCCGCGCCGCAGGGCCGGGCTCGCCCTCGCGGCCGCGATCACCGCCGCGGCCGCCCTCACCGCACCTGTCTCGCAGGCCGCACCGCTCCCCCAGGCCGCACCGGTCACCGCCGAGAAGCCGTCGCCGGGCGCGCCAGGGCTCGGCGACCCGATGTTCCCGCTGGACGGGAACGGCGGGTACCAGGTGGAGCGCTACTACCTGGACTTCGACTGGCAGGCCCCGAAGACGCCCTTCGAGGCGACGACGACGATCAGGGCCCGGTCCACCCAGGCACTGTCCCGCTTCAACCTCGACTTCGGCGGCAACACCCTGCACGACGTCACCGTGAACGGCTCCCCGGCGGGCGCCTCGCGCGCGGGCGACGAGCTCACCGTCACCCCCAAGTCCCCGATCGCCAAGGGCAGTTCCTTCACGGTCAAGGTCACCTACACCGCCGACCCGACGCAGACCCGGCACCGCGACGACGCGATCGAGGACTACGGCTGGATCCCCACGCCCGACGGCACAGTGGTCTACCCGCAGCCGAACGGCGCCCGGCTGATCTTCCCGGCCAACGACCATCCGAGCCGGCGCGCGCCGATCACCTTCCGCATCACCACGCCGGGCGACCGCACGGCCGTCGCCAACGGCAAGCTGGTCTCGCGCACCGAGCGCCCCGACGGCCGGGTGCGCTGGACGTACGACTCCGAACAGCCCCTCTCCACCCAGCTGGTGCAGCTGGCCATCGGCAAGTTCCGGCTGGTCGACAGCGAGGGGCCCGGCGGGCTGCCGCTGCGCGACGTCGTCCCGGAGGAGCTGGTCGAGCCGACGGCCGCGTACCGCGCACTCACCCCGGACCACCTGAAGTGGCTGGAGGAGAAGCTCGGCCCCTACCCCTTCAACCGCTACGGCCTGCTGGTCGGCGACACCGACCTCGGCGTGGCCCTGGAGACGCAGACCCTGTCGCTCATACCGAAGGCGGACCTGCTCGGCACCCGGGTCGACGCCGAGCGGAACATGGTGCACGAGCTGGCCCACCAGTGGTTCGGCGACAGCGTGGCCCTCAAGAGCTGGTCCGACCTGTGGCTGAGCGAGGGCCACGCCCGCTTCTACGAGAGGGAGTACTCCGAGCAGCACGGCGGGGACAGCTTCGAGGCCGCCATGAAGACCGCGTACCAGAACCACGACATCTGGCGCCGCGACTTCGGCGCGCCCGCCGAGCCGACCGAGCCGAACCTCTTCAAGCGCATGCGGTACGACGGCTCGGCCCTGGTCCTGTACGCGCTGCGCGAGCAGGTCGGCGACGCGACGTTCCAGAAGATCGAGCGTGCCTGGGTGAGCGGTTTCGCGGGGCGCGCGGCGAGCACGCGGCAGTTCGTCGACCTCGCGTCGAAGGTCGCGGGCGAGGATCTGGAGGGTTTCCTCAACCCCTGGCTGTACGGCTCGAAGACGCCGCCGATGCCCGGGCACCCGGACTGGGTGGTGGAGCCGGCAAGCGGATGAATCCATTCGGTCCCACGGCGCGCTTTCCGCCCCTATGATCACGTCGATCTCCAGGGGGGAGATCAGCACCATCTAGGAGGGGACCACCATGACCGGAGTTTCCAGACGCGCCCTGCTGGGCTATTCGGGCAGTGCCGCCGCAGGAGCGGCCCTGGCGGGCGCGGGGTCCGCCGGTGCCGCCGAGGCCGACTCGGCGGCGACCGCCCAGGCGGCCTCGGCCACCGCGGCCACGCCGACGTCGGACGCCGACGTACCGAACGGGCAGAAGTTCGGGGGCAACGTCAGCATCGGCGACATCGACGCGATGATGGACTTCTCGTTCAGCCTGCGGGTCGAGAACGCTCCCGCGGCAAAGCAGATCACCCCGATGGAGATCGTGAACGCCTTCAACGAGATCGCCACGTCCCGCGGCTGGCCTCGGATGACGTTCTACTACGAGACCAGCGCCCCGCTGAACTGACCGACCGCGCCCGCTCCGCCCGAGATGCACCTTTCCTCCGCTCCTCTTAGCGTGGGGGCATCCCCGACCAAGAGGAGCCGTCATGGGCGACAGCGCCATGAACAAGGCAAAGGGCAAGGCCAAAGAGATGGTGGGCAAGGCCACCGGCAACGACCGCAAGGTGGCCGAGGGCAAGACCGATCAGGCCAAGGGCAAGGCGAAGGACGCCGCGGACGACATGCGCGACAGGGCCGAGGGCATGCGCGACTCGTTCCGCGACGACCGCTGAGCCGACGCGTGTGCCCGTCCCCACGTGGGGGCGGGCACACGCGCGTCACCGGCCACCTCAGTCTCAGCCCCCCCGGCCGCGCACGCTGGCTAGGCTTGCGGCACACGCTGTGATCGCGCTGGTACCGACCTGCGGCCGACATGAAGGGGACGGGCAAGTGCAGCCGGACGGACAGGACTTGGCAGAGCGGACGCCGATGGGCGCGGCCTGGCGGACGGTCGTCGAGGGCGTCACGGGCTCGATGGCCTACATCGCCGACGCGCACTGGAACGTCGTGGCCTGCAACGACGAGTTCAGAGCCCTCTTCCCGGCCGGTCGGCCACCGGCCAACATCATGCGGTGGATGCTCCTCGACGATCAGGCCCGGCACAACGTCCTGCTGAACTGGGCCGAGGACTGGGCGCGCGGCGCCTGCCCCGCGCTCCGCCGGGCCGTCACGAACCGTCCCGCCGACCCCGCGCTCATCGAGCTGGCGAGCGATGTCCGGCGCGACCCGCTCGCGGGGCCCATCTATCTGGCGACCGCGAGCTCGCACCCCCTGCACCCGGACGGTGCCGTGCGCCAGGTCAACCACGCCGCGAAGGGGCCCGGCTGGGTGATCGCGTCCGCCGCCAGCCCGCTGCCGGAGACGGACGCCCTGTTCGTGATGATGCAGTACCGGCCGGGCGCGACCCGCCCTCATCAGCCGCCGCCGCTGAGCACGAACACCCGCTGACGCCGACGAGCGCCCACTGACAGGCGCCTGCCGACGAGCGGTGGTTCAGCGGATGCCGACCGCGGCCAGCGCGCTCCGCCGGCGTGCGGACAGTGTCGTCGGGAAGTACAGGTAACAGACGCCTCCCGTGCCCGACACGACCTTTCCGGTGGAGTTGTAGCGCTTCGTCCTCAGCCAGATGTTTTCCCACTCGCGCCTCTTGTAGACGCGGCGCACCTCGGGATTGCTGGGCGACGCCGGGTCGTTGGCGATCACGTCGCCGTCCGCCGTGAAGCCGATGACGGTCATGAGGTGGCCAGCCGTGCCGTAGCCCGCGCCCGTCAGCTCCTCCCTGAGGAACGACTGGGACGTTATGGCCGGGATGCCCGCGGCGATCAGCGTCTCCAGCTCCGTCAGCGAGGCGAGCCGGGTCACGACGCCCTGGAGGTCCTTGTACGTCGACGCGTACGCGGCGTTGAAGGGCCAGTTGCCGCAGCCGTTGTACTGGTAGTCGAACGTGAAGCGGGCCGCGTGGCAGACCTGCGGATCGGCGTAGGAGGGGTCGACCCAGGCCAGGTCCTCGGCCGTCGGCCTGCGCCCCCAGTACTCAATGATCATCTGGGAGGAGGTCGGGCTGCACCAGGCCTCGCCTCCGTTGTCGTACTCCGGATACTGGCCCTTGTGGATGTCCTGCGAATAGCGCGGGACCGTCAGCTCCTTGGCGAGGCCCGGCTGCGACGCGGGGACCGTGAAACGGTCGGGGACCGCCGAGGCCATCGCGCCGAGCCGCCAGACCGTGGGGGTCGCGGTGGCGCCGGGCCTGCGGTGGAGCGTCAGGCGCAGCTGGTACGAGACGACGCGCAGGCCGGTGGTCGTGTCGTCCACGGAGAGCGTGTCCGTCCAGACCGTCGACTTGCCGTCGGTCTGGTCGTCGACCGAGGTCCGCCGGATGTCGGCCTCCGCGTCGTCGCCCGAGGCCCAGCGGCCCATCACGTACCACGGCGAGTCCGTCCCGTCGGAGTACGTGCCCCGCAGCTCGACCTGGAGCCAGGTCCCGGCGGGGGTGTGCGCGTTCCAGGACGCGATGAGCTCTGTGGCGGGGACGGTGGAGCGGTGCGTCGGCGAGGTCCACCTGGCGTACTCGTAGGTGGTGGTCCTGCCGGTGTGCGGGTCGGCGTAGTCGGTGCGGCCCGCGGGCTCGGCGATGCGCAGGCCGGGGCGGGCTCCGGTGACGGCGGCCGTGCCCTCCGCGGTGCCGGTGCGCCAGTCCTTCGCCGAGGTCCAGAAACGGTTGTCCACGAAGCGGTCCGCGCGCGGGGTGCGGCCCTGGGCCGGTGCCGGGCCCGCGGCCAGGGCGGGCGTGGCGTGCGTGGCGGTCGCCGCGAGGGCCGCCCCTGCGGCGGCGGTGACGGCGGTGGTGAGCACGGATCTGCGCGACATGCCGTCGACGCGGCCGGCTGCGTCCGTACCGCCCGTCCTGTCAGGTCGCTCTGCTCGGCCGACTCCGTCTGCTTGGCCTGCTTGCCCTGCTTGGTCTGCTCGGCCGGCTCGGTCGGCTTGCTCTGCTCGGTCTGCTCGGTCTGCTCGGTCCATGGAAGGGACCCCCAGTCGACATGGTTTCCGGCGGGATCCGGAAGGGTCGGGTCAGGTGCACGGAAGTGGGCCAACTATGGCCGGTCCCGGCCGACTTCTGCCAGCGCTTCGGGCACTGTCGCGCGCAACAATATTGGCCTCAACCAATGGCATGACCTGCGGCGGCGCGCGGAACACATCCTTCCGCAGTCGTACCCTTGCCGTGATGACCGGACACCCGCCCACCCCGCTCCCCCGCCTCGCCGACACCCTGCGACGCCTGCCGCCCTCCTGCGGCCCCGTCCGCCTGATCGCCGTGGACGGGCACGCGGGCTCCGGCAAGTCGACGTTCGCCCGGCGGCTCGCCGAGGCGTCCGGCGACGCTCCCGTCCTGCGGCTCGACGACATCGCGAGCCACGCGGAGCTCTTCGACTGGACCGAGCGGCTCCGGCGGCAGGTCATCGGGCCGCTCTCCCGCGGCGAGACGGCGCACTACGCGACGTACGACTGGCACGAGCGCCGCTTCGGTCCCGCCGACGAGCCCCTGCCGTCCGCGCCCGTGGTGATCGTCGAGGGCGTCGGGGCGGGCCGCCGGGCGCTGCGGCCGCACCTCGCCGCGGTGCTGTGGATGGAGGTGCCGCGCGAGGAGGCGTGGCAGCGGGGCCGCCGGCGGGACGGGGCGGTCCAGAGCGACTTCTGGGACGGCTGGGAGCCCGCGGAACGTCGGCATTTCGCCGAGGACCCCTCCAGGCCTTTCGCGCACTATGTGGTACGACAGTGCCCAGAGGGATACGAGGTACTTCAAGGGCCCGGTGTGGCGCTTACAAAGGCCTGAGCCGTCACGCAGAGTGAAGGACCGTGGGCGGTCCGCTGAACCTCCGGAAAACCGCTTCCAGTTGGCCTCACGAGTTTTCGCCAGTGCCCCAACTACGCTTGACCCAGGGCCCTTACAGGACTTACGTTCTGAATGTGCGGTGTTGCGACACCGCCCGCAGACGCGAAGCCCCCGGTTGTTCCCCCGTGATCGGGGGCTTCGTTCTGCCTCAGGAGCCCGATTTCCGACCGCCGCGTGCCGCCATCCGCTCACCCTCGGTCACCGTCGGGCCACCCTCCATCGGCCCTTTCCGGCCGATCCGCCGGTGCGGCACCCTACGGCCCACCGCTCCCCCGCAGGTACGATGCATCTCGGTGCGCCTTTTCGGACGGCTGCTCTGCGCATCGAATCAACTCCCGTCCGCAGCACAGTGGTTCAGGCAGTGGTTCAGCGCGGTGGTTCAGCGCAGTCGCCGGCGGGCACCGGTCCGGCGGTACGCAAACGGGGGCACGGTTTGTGGGGGACCTGATGGACTTCGACGCGGTGGGCTCACCCGCCCCGGCCGACCTCGCCTGGCTGAGGGGCGTCGACGCCTACACCATGGGCGCCTATCCGCAGGCGGAGGAGGAATTCCGGACGGCGGTGCGGATGGATCCCGGGATGGCCGACGGCTGGCTCGGGCTGCACGCGCTGCGCATCGACACGACGACGGCGTTGCTGCGGATGTTCCAGCACCGGGACCGGTTCGGGGAGCAGCGCACCCGGCACGCGCGCGCCCTCAACTCCTGGTACTGGCTGGGCTGGTGGGTGCAGCCCGTCCTAGAGAGCACCCGTGACCTGCTGCTCGCCCACGCCTCGCACTGGCTCGACGGCCGCCATGTCCCGGAGCTGGACCGGGCGTTGGCGGGCCTGCCGCCCGTCGACGCCGATCCGCAGGTGCGCTTCCTGCACGCCTGCCGCTCCTATCTGGTCAAGGACTGGGAGCAGTTGGTGCGCCACACTGACCCGCTGATCGACGACCCGATGCTGGGCATCGAGGCCGGGCTCTTCGGCGGCATGGCCCGGGTCCGCCTGGAGACGTACAGCCAGGCGGAGCCGCTGCTGTCCGCCGCCCTCATGCGCTGCCGCAGCGAACAGCCGCAGCGCAAGGAGCTGCGCTACTGGCTGGCCCGCGCGCACGAGGGCACAGGACGCTCGGCGGCGGCCCTGCCGCTGTACCGCGCGGTGCACCGGGTCGACGCCTCCTTCATGGACACCTCGGCCCGGCTCGCGGCGATCTCCGAGGGCGACGGGTACGACGAGGCGGCCGACCTCGCCGCCGCGATCAGCCTGACCGGGGTGGGACAGGACGTGCTGGAGGGGCCGGACGGCATCGACGTGCTCTTCGGCACGGAGGGGCGTGACGTGAAGGTCACCGACCCCGAACCGCCGTCGGGCGGCGGCTCCCCGACCACCAGCAGCCCCACCGGCCCCGGCAGCCCCGGCAGCCCCGGTAACCCCGGCGGGTCCACTGGTCCCACCGGCCTCTCCGGCCCCACCGGCCCCTCGAAGCCCTCCGAGGCCGACGCCGTCCGCGAGAAAGCGATCATCCCCATCAAGGCGGCCCCGACGCAGCTGCCCCCGGGCCCCACCGACCCCGCGCTCCTGGAGGCCGCCCTCTCCGAACTGGAGGGCATGGTGGGTCTGGAACCGGTGAAGCGCCAGGTCAAGGCGCTCTCCGCGCAGCTGAACATGGCGCGGCTGCGGGCCGCGCAGGGCCTGCCGGTGCAGCCGCCGAAACGACACTTCGTCTTCTCCGGCCCCTCCGGCACCGGCAAGACCACCGTGGCCCGCATCCTCGGCCGGGTCTTCTACGCGCTCGGCCTGCTCGGCGGCGACCACCTGGTGGAGGCGCAACGCGCCGACCTGGTCGGCGAGTACCTGGGCCAGACCGCCGTGAAGGCCAACGAACTGATCGACTCGGCGATCGGCGGCGTCCTCTTCGTCGACGAGGCCTACTCCCTCTCCAACTCCGGCTACGGCAAGGGCGATGCCTACGGCGACGAGGCCCTTCAGGTCCTCCTCAAGCGCGCCGAGGACAACCGCGACCACCTCGTCGTGATCCTCGCGGGCTACCCGGAGGGCATGGACCGGCTCCTGGCCGCCAACCCCGGCCTGTCCTCGCGCTTCACGACCCGCGTCGACTTCCCCTCGTACCGCCCGCTCGAACTCACCGCCATCGGCGAGGTCCTCGCGGCCGACAACGGCGACGTGTGGGACGAGGAGGCGCTCGAAGAGCTGCGCTCCATCAGCGGGCACGTCGTCGAGCAGGCCTGGATCGACGAGCTCGGCAACGGCCGCTTCCTGCGCACGCTGTACGAGAAGAGCTGCGCCTACCGCGACCTGCGGCTCTCCGGCTACCCCGGCGAACCGGGGCGCGACGACCTGTCGACCCTGCGGCTGCCCGACCTGATGCAGGCCTATGGAGAAGTGCTCTCGGGGCGGGGACCGCAGGACACCCCGGGGATCTGACGACCCCCGGGGCGCCCCGCCACGCGGCGCATGGAGCTCAGCCCACGCGGCTGCCGGCCAGCGCGGAGTCCCTGGCGTCCCCGGCGTCCTCCGGCGGCGTCCGCTGCACCGTGACCCGGTGCGCCGGGTCACGGACCTCGCCGACCAGCATTTCCAGGACGTCCTCCAGGGCGACCAGGCCCAGCACCTTGCCGGACGCGTCGGCGACCTGCGCCAGGTGCGTCGCGGCGCGGCGCATCACGGTCAGGGCGTCGTCCAGCGGCAGTTCGGACCGCAGGGTGGTCATCGGGCGCCAGACCTGCTGCGGCACGGCGCGGTCGGTCTCCTCCAGATCCAGTACGTCCTTCACGTGGAGGTAGCCCATGAACGCGCCGTTCTCCGCGCGGACCGGGAAGCGGGAGTAGCCGGTGCGCCCGGTGAGCTCGATGACGCGGGCCGGGGTGACCGAGGGACCCACGGTCACCAGGGACGCCCGGTCGAGCAGGACGTCGGTGACCGGGCGCGAGCCCAGCTCCAAGGCGTCCTCCAGGCGCTCCTGCTCGACGGGGTCCAGCAGGCCCGCCTGGCCGGAGTCCTCCACGAGGCGGCCCAGCTGCACGCTGGTGAACACCGCCTCGACCTCGTCCTTCGGCTCCACCCCGAAGAGCCGCAGGACGACGCGGGAGCACGCCCCGAGCGCCGCGGTCACCGGCCGGCACAGCCGCGCGAAGGCGACCAGGCCGGGACTGAACCAGAGGGCGGTCTTCTCGGGGGCCGCCATCGCGAGGTTCTTCGGGACCATCTCGCCGATGACGAGGTGGAGGAAGACGACGACGGCGAGCGCGATCACGTAACCGAGGGGGTGGATCATGCCCTCGGGCAGGTGGACCGCCTCGAAGAGCGGCTCCAGGAGGTGCGCGACGGTCGGCTCGGCGACCGCGCCGAGCGTCAGCGAGCAGACGGTGATGCCGAACTGGGCGGCCGCCATCATCTGCGGCAGATGCTCCAGGCCGTACAGGACCTGGCGGGACCGCTTGGTGTCCAGGGGCTCGATCTGGCTGCGGCGCACGGACACGAGCGCGAACTCGGCGCCCACGAAGAAGCCGTTGGCGAGCACGAGCAGGACGGCGAAGAGGAGTTGCAGCATGCTCATCGCAGGGCCTCCGCCGGGGCTGCGGGGACTGTGGACACAGGGGTTTCCGCCGTCCTCGCGATCCTGACCCGCTCGGCGCGGTAGTGGCCGACCTGGCGCACCGAGAGCCGCCAGCCCGGGAGTTCGGCCCGGTCGCCGGGGGCCGGGATGCGGCCGAGCAGATCCGCGACGAGGCCGGCGACGGTCTCGTACGGGCCCTCGGGCACGGCGAGTCCGATGCGCTGGAGCGTGTCGACGCGGCAGCCGCCGTCGGCGTCCCACGCGGGCCTGCCGTCCTCGGCGGGTGCCACGCAGAGCTCCGGCAGGTCGAGGAGGTCGTGCTCGTCGCGGACCTCGCCGACGAGTTCCTCGACGATGTCCTCCAGGGTGACGACGCCCGCCGTGCCGCCGTACTCGTCGACGACGACGGCGATGGGCTGCTCGCTGCGCAGCCGCTCCAGGAGGGGCTGCACGGGCAGCGTCTCGGGGACGAGCAGCGGGGATCGCGCGATGCGTCGCACGGGCGTCCTGAGGCGCTCGTGGGCGGCGACCGCGAGGGCGTCCTTGAGGTGCACCATGCCGACGACCTCGTCGATCCGCTCGCTGTAGACCGGGAAGCGGGACAGGCCGGTGGCGCGGGTCAGGTTCACCACGTCCTCGGCGGTCGCCGACGACTGCAGCGCGCTGACCTTCACGCGGGGCGTCATGACGTGCTGCGCGGTCAGCTCGCCGAGGGAGAGGGTGCGGACGAACAGGTCGGCGGTGTCCTGCTCCAGGGCACCGGCCTGCGCCGAGTGCCGGGCCAGGGAGACCAGTTCGCCGGGGGTGCGGGCGGAGGCCAGCTCTTCGGCGGGCTCGACGCCGAGGGCGCGCACCAGCCGGTTGGCCACGGCGTTCAGGAGGGCGATCACGGGCCGGAAGAGCCGCGCGAACACGTGCTGCGGGCCCGCGACGAACCGCGCGACCTGCAGCGGCCTGGAGACCGCCCAGTTCTTGGGCACCAGCTCGCCGATCACCATCTGTACGGCGGAGGCGAGCAGCATGCCGACCACTACGGAGACACCGCCTACGGCGCCTTCGGGGACGCCGGCCGCCGTGAACGGGCCCGCGAGCAGGTGCGCGAGGGCCGGTTCGGCGAGCATGCCGACGACGAGCGAGGTGATGGTGATGCCGAGCTGGGTGCCGGAGAGCTGGAAGGACAGCTCCTTGAGGGCGCTGACGACCGTGGCGGCCCTTCGGTCGCCGTCGGCCGCGGCCTTCTCCGCGTCCGGCCGCTCCACGGTGACGAGGCCGAACTCGGCCGCCACGAAGAAGCCGTTGGCGAGAATCAGCAGGAATGCCGCCCCGAGAAGCAGCAGGGGCACTGTCATGCCGCCGCCTCTCCGGTCGTGCCGGTCCCGGTATGTCGGGAGGGGGCGGCGCAGGTACTACAGGACGATCCGTCCATCGCCGGAGGGAGTCACTCCTCGGATAGCAGGAGCCCCTGGGAGCCGGGCGGGCCCGTCAGGAGCGGGGCGGCACTCACACGCCCCGCCAACAGATTAATCAAGACCGGGCGCGGAACGTCCAGAGCCTAGTTCTCGCGAGCCGTCCTGGCCTCGGCGAGGGCGCGGAGGCTGCGGGCGTCGGTGACGGCCTGCTGCCTGCCGATGCCCGGCTGGATGCCCAGGGCGGGCAGGCTCGTGCCGTCGCTGAGGTTGAGGAAGACCCACGGGTCGCCGGGGCGGAGGTTGACCTGCACGATCTCGGCCCACGCCAGACGGCGGCTCGTCGCGATGTTGACGACGGTCACGCCGGACTCGTCGGCGACGACCTTGGGCCTGCTGAGCAGCACGAGCACGCCGAAGAGAAGCGCGCCGGTGAAGACGAAGCTGGTCCGCTCCCCCGGGCTGAGCTTGGGCAGCAGGAAGGCGATCGCCGTGATCACCACGAAGATCGCGGCGCCCGCGGTGAGCAGGACGGCCCGGGTCCGCGTCGGCCGGAAGGTGACGGGCAGCGCGGGGAGGGCGGAGGTGTCGGACATGAGGCGGGTGCTCCTACCGGATCGGGGCCGGTCAGAGGCGGCAGGCGTGGATGGCCGTGGTCAGGATGGCCCGGGCACCGATGGCGTACAGGTCGTCCATGATCCGCTGGGCCTCCTTGGCGGGGACCATGGAGCGCACGGCCACCCAGCCCTCGTTGTGCAGCGGGGAGATGGTCGGCGACTCCAGGCCCGGGGTGAGGGCGACGGCCTGCTCCAGGTGCTCGGCGCGGCAGTCGTAGTCCATCATCACGTACGACCTGGCGACGAGGACGCCCTGGAGACGGCGGAGGAACTGCTGCACCTTCGGGTCGTCGGTGTCGGCGCCGGTACGGCGGATGACGACCGCCTCGGACTTCATGATCGGGTCGCCGAAGACCTCCAGGCCGGCGTTGCGCAGGGAAGTGCCGGTCTCCACGACGTCCGCGATGACCTGGGCGACGCCCAGTTCGATGGCGGTCTCGACGGCGCCGTCCAGGTGGACGACGGAGGCGGCGACGCCCTGCTCGGCGAGGTGCTTGGCGACGATGCCCTCGTAGGAGGTCGCGACGGTCTTGCCCGCGAGGTCCTTGATGTCGCTCGCCGTGCCCGGCTTCGCGGCGAAGCGGAAGGTGGAGCGGGCGAAGCCGAGCGGCAGGATCGCCTCGGCGTCGGCGCCGGAGTCGATCAGCAGGTCCTCGCCGGTGATGCCGATGTCGAGCCGGCCCGCCGAGACGTAGATCGCGATGTCCTTGGGGCGCAGGTAGAAGAACTCGACCTCGTTGTCGGGGTCGACGAGGACGAGCTCCTTCGACTCCTTGCGCTGCTGGTAGCCGGCCTCATGGAGCATCGCCGACGCAGGTCCGGACAGTGAACCCTTGTTGGGGACGGCAATGCGCAGCATGAGGTCAGCTTCCTTGATCGGTTGATACGAGTCGGTTGGTACGGGGACGAGTCGCGGTGCGGCTCAGAGGTGGGCGTAGACGTCGTCGAGGGAGATGCCGCGGGCGACCATCATCACCTGCACGTGGTACAGGAGCTGTGAGATCTCCTCGGCGGCGGCTTCCTTGCCCTCGTACTCGGCGGCCATCCAGACCTCGGCGGCCTCCTCGACGACCTTCTTGCCGATGGCATGGACGCCCTTGTCGACCAGCTCGGCGGTGCGGGAGGTCGCGGGGTCGCCGTTGGCGGCCTTGTGCTGGAGCTCGGTGAAGAGCTCCTCGAAAGTCTTCTTGGACATGATGGTCGCCACTCTACGCGGCCGGGCGGTCCCCCTCAGCGCCAGGGTTCGGAGACGGTGCGCAGCGTGGTCGCGGTGGCCACGGCCGCGGTGACCGCTTCGTGGCCCTTGTCCTCGCGGGAGCCCTCGATGCCCGCGCGGTCCAGGGCCTGCTCCTCGGTGTCGCAGGTCAGCACGCCGAAGCCGACGGGGACGCCGGTGTCCACGGAGACCTGGGTGAGGCCCTGGGTGACGCCCTGGCACACGTACTCGAAGTGCGGGGTGCCGCCGCGGATGACGACGCCGAGCGCGACGATCGCGTCGTAGCCGCGCCCGGCGAGGACCTTGGCGACGACGGGCAGCTCGAAGCTGCCGGGCACGCGCAGCACCGTGGGCTCGCTGATGCCGAGTTCGTTCAGGGCGCGCAGGGCGCCGTCGACGAGGCCGTCCATGACCTTCTCGTGCCACTGCGCGGCGATCACCGCGACCCGCAGGTCGCCGCAGTTCTTCACGCTCAGTTCGGGTGCACCCTTGCCGCTCACGCGCTTCTCCTCTGACTCACGGGACGTACTGGATCTACTGGTTTCCACAGGCGGACACTTCGGTGGCGTCCAGCCAGGGCAGGTCGTGCCCCATCCGGTCCCGCTTGGTGCGCAGGTACCGAAGATTGTGTTCGCCGGCCTCGACGGGCATGGGCTCGCGCCCGGTGACCTTGAGGCCGTGCCGCAGGACCGCGTCGGTCTTGTCGGGGTTGTTGGTCATCAGCCGGACACCGCGTACCCCGAGGTCGCGCAGGATCTGCGCGCCCGCGCCGTAGTCCCTGGCGTCGGCGGGCAGGCCGAGCTCCAGGTTGGCGTCGAGGGTGTCGCTGCCCTGTTCCTGGAGGGCGTACGCGCGCAGCTTGGAGAGCAGGCCGATGCCGCGCCCCTCGTGGCCGCGCAGGTAGACCACGACGCCGCGCCCCTCTTCCGTGATGCGCCGCATGGACGCCTCCAGCTGCGGGCCGCAGTCGCAGCGCAGGGAGTGGAAGACGTCGCCGGTGAGGCACTCGGAGTGGAGGCGGGCGAGGACGTCCTCGCCGTCGCCGATGTCGCCGTGGACCAGGGCGACGTGTTCGACGCCGTCGACGGTGGAGCGGTAGCCGTACGCCGTGAAGTCGCCGAAGGCGGTGGGCAGGCTGACCTCGGCCTCGCGGCGGACGGTGGGCTCCGAGGAGCGGCGGTACGCGATGAGGTCCTCGATGGAGATGATCGTCAGGCCGTGCTTGCGGGCGAAGGGGACGAGCTCGGGCAGCCTGAGCATCTTCCCGTCCTCGCCCGCGATCTCCACGATGGCTCCCGCGGGGCGCAGTCCCGCGAGGCGGGCGAGGTCGACGGCGGCCTCGGTGTGGCCGTCGCGGGCGAGGACGCCGCCGGACTTGGCGCGCAGCGGGAAGATGTGCCCGGGGCGCACGAAGTCGTCGGGTCCGGCCCCGCCGCCCGCGAGGAGCTGGAGCGTGGTGGCGCGGTCGGCGGCGGAGATGCCGGTGGTGACGCCGTGCGCGGCGGTCGCGTCGACGGAGACGGTGAAGGCGGTGCTCATCGACTCGGTGTTGTGCTCGACCATCTGCGGGAGCCGGAGCCGGTCGAGCTCGTCGGCCTCCATGGGCGCGCAGATGAGGCCGCGGCACTCGCTCATCATGAAGGCGACGATCTCGGGGGTCGCCTTCTCGGCGGCGACGACGAGGTCGCCCTCGTTCTCGCGGTCCTCGTCGTCGACGACCACGACGGGGCGGCCCGCCGCGATGTCGCGGACGGCCTGCTCGACGGGGTCGAGGGAGAGGTCGAAGGGGTCTTCGTTGCCGGCGGTGCGGTGCCAGACCGGTGCCACAGTCATGCCGGGGCTCCTTCCATGACGGGCTGCGAGGCGGCCGCGCGGGAGCGCAGCCACCAGTCGCGCATGCCCCAGAGGACGAGGGCGAGGTAGACGACGTAGACGAGTCCGGAGAAGGCGAGGCCGCTGCTGAAGGCGAGCGGCACGCCGACCACGTCGACGAGCAGCCAGGCGAACCAGAACTCGACGAGTCCGCGGGCCTGGGCGACCATCGCGGCGAGCGTGCCGACGAAGATGTAGGCGTCGGGCCAGGGGTTCCAGGACAGCGAGGGGACGGCGCTGAACAGGGCGCCGACCGCGAGGGTGCCGACGGCGGTGCCGGCGAGCAGGATGCCCCGCTCGCGCCAGGTGGCGAACCGGATGGCGATGGAGCCGTCCTGCGCCTGCTGCCTGCCGCGGGTCCACTGCCGCCAGCCCCACAGGGCGACGCCGATGACGAGGAGCTGCTTGCCGACGCCGCCGGAGAGCTGCGCGGAGGCGTAAGCGGCGACGAGGATGACGCCGGACAGGAACTGGGCGGGCCAGGTCCATATGGAGCGCCGCCAGCCGAGCGCGAGGGCGATGAGGCCGACGGTGTTGCCGATCATGTCCGACCACATGATGTGCTGGTCGAAGGCCGTGAAGGCTTCGGAGTTGAGCCAGTTCACTTGGTGGCCTCCTGAGCGGGCACTTGAACACGGTCGCCGAGCAGGCGCTCGACGTACTTGGCGATGACGTCGACCTCGAGGTTGACCGGGTCGCCGGGCTGCTTGATGCCGAGCGTGGTCAGCGCGAGGGTGGTGGGGATGAGGCTGATGGTGAAGTGGTCGGGGCCCGCGTCGACCACGGTGAGGCTGACGCCGTCGACGGTGATGGAGCCCTTCTCGACGACGTAGCGGGAGAGGCCGGCGGGGAGCGAGACCTTGACGATCTCCCAGTTGTCGGACGGCTTGCGCTCGACGATCTCGCCCGTGCCGTCGACGTGGCCCTGCACGATGTGGCCGCCGAGGCGCGCGCCGACCGCGGTGGGGCGCTCCAGGTTGACGCGGGAACCGACTGTGAGCGCACCGAGGCTGGAGCGGTTCAGGGTCTCCGCCATGACGTCGGCGGTGAACTCGTCGCCCTCGTGCTCCACGACCGTCAGACAGACTCCGTTGACGGCGATGGAGTCGCCGTGCTTGGCGCCCTCGGTGACCACGGGGCCGCGCAGGCGGAAGCGGGAGGCGTCGGGGAGGTTCTCGACGGCGGTGATCTCGCCCAGCTCTTCGACGATTCCGGTGAACACGTCAGTGCTCCTTCGCTACGAGGGTCGCGGTGATGCGCAGGTCGGGGCCGATACGGACGGTCTCGCTCACGTGGAGCCGCAACGCTTCGGTGATCGTGGTGATTCCGCCGCCGGTCAGGGCGGCGGGGCCGGCGCCCAGCAGGACGGGGGCCAGGTAGCCGACGACGCGGTCGACGGCGCCGGCGGCGACGAAGGCTCCGGCGAGCGTCGGGCCGCCTTCGAGGAGGACGGACCGCACGCCACGCGCGTGGAGCACGTCCAGGAGGGTTTGGATGTCCAACCCGCCTTCCGCGCGCGGGAGCCGGACGGTGTCCGCCGGAAGCCGCGTCTGGACGTCGTCGGCGACGGCGATCAGGGTCGGTGCCGCGTCGTCCAGGACGCGGGCGCCCGGCGTGACGGCGGTGCCGTTCGTGTCGACGACGACCCGCAGCGGCTGCACGGCGCCGTCGATGCCGCGGACGGCGAGGTGCGGGTCGTCGGCGCGCTGGGTGCCGGAGCCGACGACGACGGCGTCGCACTCGGCGCGCAGCCGGTGCACGTCGGCGCGGGCGGCGGCGGAGGTGATCCAGCGGCTGGTGCCGTCGGCGGCGGCGATGCGGCCGTCGAGCGTGGCGGCGTACTTCCAGGTGACGTGGGGGCGGCCGAGGCGCACGGAGGTCAGCCAGGCGGCGTTGACCTCGGCGGCCTCGGCCTCCAACAGGCCCTGCTCCACCGGGACTCCGGCCGCGCGCAGGGTCTGCGCGCCGCCGGTCGCGGTGGGGTTGGGGTCGCCGACCGCGTAGACGACCCGGGCGATGCCTGCGTCGATGAGGGCCTGCGCGCAGGGGCCGGTGCGGCCGGTGTGGTTGCAGGGTTCGAGGGTGACGACGGCGGTGCCGCCACGGGCCCTGTCGCCGGCCGCGCGCAGGGCGTGGACCTCGGCGTGCGGGCCGCCCGCGCGCTGGTGCCAGCCCTCGCCGACGGGCTCACCGGAGGCGTCGAGGACGACGCAGCCGACGACGGGGTTGGGGCTGGTGGAGCCGAGACCGCGGGCGGCCAGCGTGATGGCGCGCCGCATGGCGGCTGCTTCGGCTGTGGCGGTGGCCACCGGGTCCTCCTGCCTCTTCGGGCACGGACTCCGGGGCCTGTCGATGACGACAGAAAGGACGGACAGCGACATCTGGGGAACGCCTGCGCCGGATGACACCTGTCCCCGGAAAACCCAGGAACCGTCCCCGGCCGAGGCCAGGAACAAGCCAATACGGCGGCGTGCACAAATGCCCGCCCGCCGCGCACTGCCTCCCATCCGGACTTTCACCGTCGGTCCAGGAATTTCACCTGGTCAACCGGCCACTGGAGGTGGCCGGGTCGCGGACTGTAACCGCCGGTTCGGAATTACACCGACCCCGGAGTGCGCTGCTTCTGGTACGAGGCCAGTGTGCCATGGCTGGTTGCGGGCCATACGGGTGACTCGCTGTGGGCTGGCTCACAACATCACCGTCCAACATCATGTTCAACCAACTTGGTCCAGACCTATTGACGCACTGGTCTAGTCCTCTTAATCTCTGCGACACCTCCGAGGAGCCGGAGCCGACGGTGTGCGCACACCGGGGCCCCAGAACGATTCACATCTCCACCAGTTGTGTTGTTCCGCCCCGTCTCTGCCCCGCACCTGTGTGCCGACCGTCCCCAGGAGGTCCCCTTGCCTTCCCTCATCCGTGCGAGACCCACGCTGCTCGCGTCCGGCGCGGCCGTCGCCGGTCTGCTGATCAGCCTCGTCTCCGGCGGCGCCACGCAGGCCGCGGCCGCCGACGACGCCGCCTGCCGCCCCGACGGCCTCTACAAGACGCCCGGCGTCGACGTCCCCTACTGCTCCGTCTACGACAGCGAGGGCCGCGAGAAGATGGGCGCCGACCACCAGCGGCGCGTCATCGGCTACTTCACCGGCTGGCGGACCGGCAAGAACGGTGAGCCCGCCTATCTCGCCTCGGACATCCCCTGGGAGAAGGTCACCCACGTCAACTACGCCTTCGGGCACGTGGACAAGGGCAACAAGCTCTCCGTCGGCTCCGACAGCGACACGAACCCCGCCACCGGCATGACCTGGCCGGGCGTCGCGGGCGCCGAGATGGACCCGGCGCTGCCCTACAAGGGCCACTTCAACCTGCTGAACAAGTTCAAGAAGAAGCACCCGAACGTCAAGACGCTCATATCGGTGGGCGGCTGGGCGGAGACCGGCGGCTACTTCGGGGACGACGGCAAGCGCGTGAACTCCGGCGGCTTCTACTCGATGGCCACCAATGCGGACGGCTCCGTGAACCACGCGGGCATCGACACGTTCGCGGACTCCGCGGTCGCCTTCATAAAGAAGTACGGCTTCAACGGCGTCGACATCGACTACGAGTACCCGACCACGATGAAGGACGCGGGCAACCCGCTCGACTACTCCATCTCCAACGCCCGGCGCGGCGGCCTCGTCAAGGGCTACGCGGCGCTGATGAAGTCCCTGCGCGAGAAGCTCGACAAGGCGGGCGCCGCCGACGGCAAGCACTACATGCTGACCGTGGCGGCCCCCTCCTCCGGCTATCTGCTGCGCGGCATGGAGACCTTCCAGGTCCAGAAGTACCTGGACTACGTCAACATCATGTCGTACGACCTGCACGGCGCCTGGAACGAGTACGTGGGCCCGAACGCAGCGCTCTTCGACGACGGCAAGGACGCGGAGCTGGCGGCGGCGAACGTCTACGGAAGCCAGCAGTACGGCGGCATCGGCTATCTGAACACCGACTGGGCCTACCACTACTTCCGCGGCTCGATGCCCGCGGGGCGCATCAACATCGGCCTGCCGTACTACACGCGCGGCCACAAGAACGTGCAGGGCGGCACCGACGGACTGTGGGGCAAGGCCGCGGCCACGACCTGTCCGGCCGGATCCGGCCTGACCAAGTGCGGTGACGGCGCGGTCGGCATCGACAACCTCTGGCACGACAAGGACGACAACGGCAAGGAGTCCCCGGCGGGCTCCAACCCGATGTGGCACGCCAAGAACCTGGAGAAGGGGATCGTCGGCGACTACGTCACCAAGTACGGCTTCCCCGCCGGCACCAAGCTCACCGGCACCTACGCCCGCAAGTACAGCTCCTCGCTGGTCGCGCCCTGGCTGTGGAACGCGGACAAGAAGGTCTTCCTGTCCACGGAGGACGAGGAGTCGGTGGCGAAGAAGGCCGACTACGTGGTCGACCGGGGCATCGGCGGCACGATGGTCTGGGAGATGGCCGGTGACTACGACTGGAACGCGGCCAAGGGCCAGTACGAGATCGGCGACACGCTCACCTCGCTGATGTACGACAAGTTCAAGGCCGCGAAGCCGTACGGCGCGAAGGTCTCGAACAAGGAACTGCCCACCAAGGCCGTCGACATCGGCGTGGACTTCGGGGACTTCAAGCTGGGCGACTCCAACTACCCGATCACGCCCAAGGTGAAGATCACCAACAACACGAAGACGGCGCTGCCGGGCGGCACGGAGTTCCAGTTCGACTACTCCACCGCGGCCCCTGGCAACGCCTCCGACCAGTCCGGTTTCGGTACGAAGGTGATCAGCAGCGACCACACGGGCAGCAACGCCGGCGGCCTGAAGGGCGACTTCCACCGGGTCTCGCTGAAACTCCCGGCCTGGCAGTCCCTCGCGCCCGGCGCCTCCGTGGACCTGTCCTTCAACTACTACCTGCCGGTGTCCACGCCGTGGAACTGGACGGTGAACATCAGCGGCACGACGTACGCGCTCGCCGGTGACCTGGCGCGCGGCACCACGCTCGTCGAGCCGGGCGGCGGCACAGGACCGACCGACCCGCCGGACCCGACGGACCCGCCGACGCCCGGCAAGTGCACGGCGCCCGCGTGGAGCTCGTCCGCCGAGTACGGCAGCGGGACCAGCGTGTCCCACAAGTCCCACACGTGGAAGGCCAAGTGGTGGACGAAGGGCGATGAGCCCGGCGCCGGCGGCGAGTGGGGTGTCTGGCAGGATCTCGGCGCCTGCTGACCGTCGCGCGTGCTCACGCCCACGGGATTTGGCACCCTGTGGGCGTGAGCACCGCAGCGGCACTGGCCGAGGAGTTCGAGTCCCACCGTCCCCGGATGTTCGGCCTGGCCTACCGCATACTCGGCTCCGCGCAGGAGGCCGAGGACACCGTGCAGGACGCGTATCTGCGCTGGAGCGGCGCCCGGCGCGAGGACATCGCGCAACCGGCCGCCTGGCTGGCCAAGACCGTCACGAACCTCTGTCTGACCAGGCTGACCTCGGCCCGCGCCCGGCGCGAGCAGTACGTGGGGACCTGGCTGCCGGAGCCGGTCATCACCTCCGGCGGCACCCTCGGACCGCTGGAGTCGGCCGAGCAGCGGGAGGCCGTGTCGATGGCGCTGCTCGTCCTCCTGGAACGACTCACGCCCAAGGAGCGTGCCGTGTACGTGCTGCGGGAGGCGTTCGCGTACAGCCACCAGGAGATCGCCCGCGTCCTGGACGCCGGTGAGGCCAACTGCCGCCAGCTGTACCGCAGGGCGGTACGGGCGGTCGCCGACGCGCGGTCCCGCTTCGAGCCGGGGCACGAGCTGCGGCAGAGGTTCGTGGAGGCGTTCGTCGCGGCGGCCCGCGAGGGCGACGTCGCGAGCCTGGAGAAGATACTGGCCAGGGACGTGACGTGGTGGGGCGACGGCGGCGGCAAGGCGGCCGCTACCCGCACCCCCGTCCTCGGGCGCGACAACGTACTGCGCTTCCTGATCGGCGTGATGGTGGACTTCGCAGCCGACGAGGTGTCGTACGCCGAGGTCAACGGCGGCCCCGCGCTGGTCGTGCGCGCGGCGGGACACCTGACGGCCGTCGCCGCGTTCGAAGGGGGCGACGGGGTCGTCACCGGGGTGCGGTCGGTCGTCAATCCGGACAAGCTGGGGTTCGTGGCACGCCAGCTGGCCGCCGCCTGACGGCGAAGGAGCGCCCCGGGCCCCCTCCTCAGTGCCCCGTCGGCGGCCCGAACAGCTCGTCCTGCGCCGCGTCCCGCGCGGCGAGCAGCGCGCCCCGCAGCACCGCGGCGCCGCCCAGCGTGCTCGCGCGGACCTCGGTGCGCAGGGGTGACATGGCGGTGACGCGGTCCTCGACACGGGCGGCGAGCGGGGCGCCGCCCGCGCGGCCCACCTCGCCGCCCAGGACGACACAGCCGGGGTCGAGGATCGCGGCCATCGCGGCCGCGCCGACGGCGACCCGGTCGGCGACGGCGTCCAGGAAGGCGTCCTCACCGGCCCCGACAGCGTGCCGCACCACGTCGGCGGCGGACATACCGGGGCCCAGGAGGCCGTGCGCCTCGCCGAGTTCGCACAGCGCGGCGGCGCAGGCCAGCGAGTGGAAGCCGCCCTCGCAGCCGGTGGCCGACGGCAGCGAGCCCGTGCCCGGCACCGGCAGGAAGCCGATCTCGCCGGTGCCGCCCGACGCGCCCCTGCGCAGCACGCCGTCGAGCACGACGGCGGCGCCGACCCCGTCGCCGAGCCAGAGCAGCACGAAGGTGTCCCGGTCGTGCGCGGCGCCGTCGCGGCGCTCGGCGCGGGCCGCGAGGTTGGTCTCGTTCTCCACGAGGACGCGGGCGCCGAGCCGCTCCTGGAGGCTCCCGGCGAGACGGCGGTGCCAGGCGGGCAGCGAGGTCGTGTCGTGCAGGTCGCCGGTGGCCGGGTCGATGAGGCCGGGGGCGCCGATGCCGACGGTGTGCAGCCGCTGGACGCCGCCCTCGCGCGCCGTGCGCCCGACGAGGTCGAGGACGCCCCCGAGGGCGGTCTCCGTGTCGCCGCCGACGGGCGCGGAGGCCTCGGCGAGCACCGCGCCGAGCAGATCGGTGACGACGACGGAGACGCTCTCGGTGCGCACGTCGAGGGCGGCGAGGTGGGCCCGGTCGGCGACTATGCCGTAGAGCCGGGCATTCGGGCCGCGCCGCTGGGCACCCGCCTCCCCGACGACGGTGATGAGCCCGGAGCCCTGGAGCCGCTCGACGAGGTCGGCCACCGAGGGCCTCGACAGGCCGGTGAGCTGCTTCAGCTGGTTCGCGGTCAGGGGCCCTTCGCGCTGCAGGAGACCCAGGGCGAGCCGGTCGTTGATGGCCCGGGCGGTCCTCGGTGAGGCAGGCGAGACAGGCATGTCCGGGATCCTCCCACAGAAAGTCTTCTATTTATCAGGCAGGGTTCCTGATAGTTTACGTCGCCGTACCGGTGCGGCACTCGGGAGGGGCGGAACGGCATGAGTGAAGTGGTCTACGACAAGCGCCGGTTGAAGCGGGCGCGGGTCGCCGTGGCGGCCGTCTTCTGCGCGCACGGCGCGGTCGCGGGATCCTTCGCGACCCGGGTGCCCTGGATCCAGGAGCACGCCGACGTCAGCGCGGGCATGCTCGGCGTCGCGCTCGCCTTCCCCGCGATCGGCGCCTCCGTCGCGATGCCTCTCGCGAGCCGGATCAGCCACCGCTTCGGCACCAGGCCCGCGCTGCGCGGCCTCCTCGCCCTGTGGACGCTCGCCCTGATCCTGCCCTCGCTGGCGCCGAACCTGCTGACGCTGTGCGTGGCGCTCTTCGTGTACGGCGCCACTTCCGGCATGTCGGACGTGGTGATGAACGCCGTCGGCGTCGAGACCGAGACCCGCATGCGGAAGTCGATCATGTCGGGGCTGCACGGCATGTGGAGCGTCGGCGCCCTGATCGGCTCGGCGGCCGGCACCGTCGCCGCCCATCTGGGCTCCGACGCCCGCCTGCACCACGCCCTCGCCGCCGCCGCGCTCACCGGGCTCGGCCTCGTGGCCTGCCAGGGCGTGCTCGACGTACAGGCGGAACCGGAGGAGGAGGCGCCGCCGCGGTTCTCGCTGCCGCCCAAGTCGGCGCTGCTCATCGGCGCCGTCGGGTTCTGCGCGGTCTTCGCGGAGGGCGCGAGCCTGGACTGGTCGGCGGTCTATCTGCGGGACGTCCTCGACACGTCGGCCGGTGTCGCCGCCGCGTCGACCACCGGCTTCACGCTCACCATGGCGATCGCACGGCTCGCGGGTGACGCCGTGGTCGACCGGTTCGGCGCGGTGCGCACGGTGCGGGCGGGCGGCGTCCTCGCGGTGCTCGGCGGGCTGCTCGTGGTGCTGGCCTCGCACCCGGTCATGGCCATGGGCGGCTTCGCGCTGCTCGGTCTCGGCATCGCGGTCGTGGTGCCGCTCGCCTTCGCCGCCGCCGGGCGCAGCGGCCCGAACCCGAGCCAGGCCATCGCGGGCGTCGCCACCATCACGTACACCTCAGGTCTGATCGCCCCCTCGGCGATCGGCGGTCTCGCGGACGCGACGAGCCTCGTGACCTCCTTCGGCCTGGTGACGCTGCTCGCCTTCGGCCTGGTGATCTTCGCGGGCGTGCTGCGCACGGACAGCCGCAAGGCGGCCGAGGCGGGAAGTCCTCAGCCCACCGGAGAGAAGTCGCACTGACGTCGCATTAACATGGCGTCGATCATTTCGGGCCACGCACCACTGGGGAACGCACCACTGGAACGGCCCGGCCCGGCGCACAGAAAGCGACACTCACCATGGATCTCGGCGTGCGCTGGAAACTCCACGGCGACGGACGCACCCCCGCCCCGGGCGCCGTCGTCCGGCCCGACGAGCGCCTCTCCTGGCCCCGCACGTTCGGGCTCGGGGCGCAGCACGTGGTGGCCATGTTCGGGGCGTCTTTCGTAGCACCCGTCCTCATGGGTCTCGATCCGAATCTGGCCATCATGATGTCGGGCGTCGCGACCGTCATCTTCCTGCTCGCCACGCGCGGCCGGGTGCCCAGCTATCTGGGGTGCTCGCTCTCCTTCGTGGGCGTCGCCGCCGTCATCCGGGCGCAGGGCGGCTCCAGCGCGACGGTGACCGGCGCGGTCTTCGTCGTCGGCGCCGCGCTGTTCCTGGTGGGGCTCGCGGTGCAGAAGTTCGGGGCGCGGATCATCCACGCCGCGATGCCGCCGATCGTGACCGGCGCGGTCGTCATGCTGATCGGCTTCAATCTGGCGCCGGTCACGGCGTCGACGTACTGGCCGCAGGACCAGTGGACGGCGCTCCTGGTGATGCTGTTCACCGGATTGGCCGTGGTCTGCCTGCGCGGCTTCTGGTCGCGCGTCGCGATCTTCCTCGGCCTGATCTTCGGCTACGGCATCTCCTGGGCCTTCGACCGGATCTTCGGCAGGATCCACTCGGCGGACGCCTCGGGGAAGGTCGTCGACCACTGGCGGCTCGACCTGTCCGCCGTGGGCAGGGCCGACTGGATCGGCCTGCCGTCCTTCCACGCGCCGAGCTTCGAGTGGTCGGCGATCCTCGTGGCGCTGCCCGTCGTCATCGCGCTCATCGCGGAGAACGCGGGCCACGTGAAGGCCGTCGGCGAGATGACCGGCGACAACCTCGACGACAAGCTCGGCACGGCGATCTCCGCCGACGGCGCCGCCTCCATGCTCTCCACCGCGGTCGGCGGCCCGCCCAACACGACGTACTCCGAGAACATCGGCGTGATGGCCGCGACCCGCGTCTACTCCACGGCCGCCTACTGGGCCGCCGCGTGCTTCGCCCTGCTCTTCGGGCTCTGCCCCAAGTTCGGCGCCGTCGTGGCCGCGATCCCCGGCGGCGTGCTCGGCGGCATCACCGTCATCCTGTACGGCATGATCGGCCTGCTCGGCGCCCAGATCTGGATCAACGCCAAGGTCGACCTGCGCAATCCACTGAACCTGGTGCCGGCCGCGGCGGGCATCATCATCGGCGTCGGCGGCGTCTCCCTGAAGATCAGCGACAACTTCGAGCTGAGCGGCATCGCGCTCGGCACGATCGTCGTCATCACGGGCTACCACGTGCTGCGCGCCTTCGCCCCCGAGCACCTCAAGTCGCAGGAACCGCTGCTCGATTCGGGCACGTCGACGTACGACAAGGAAGAACGCTAATCGGTTGGACGTGGTGCGTGACGCCTGATTAGGGTGCGCACCATGTCCAGCCCCGAGTCCGACAGACTCCCGCCACCGGTCGTCCGGTGGCTTCTCGCACCGTCGCGCTGACGCGCCCGCGGCACCACCACCGGATCACCGCTCCCGTGTCCTGATCGTCTCGATCGATCCACACCGTGGTTGCGGAGTCTTGCTGTGCCCTTTGCCCTCTACCTCCTCGGACTCGCCGTGTTCGCGCAAGGCACCTCCGAGTTCATGCTGTCGGGACTTGTCGCCGACATCGCCGCGGACCTGGATGTCTCCATTCCGTCCGCGGGCCATCTGACCTCGGCGTTCGCCGTGGGAATGATCGTCGGCGCGCCGCTGATGGCCGTCCTGAGCCGCCGCTTCTCCCGCCGGAGCGCGCTTCTCGTCTTCCTGATCACCTTCCTCCTCGTCCATGTCGTCGGCGCGCTCACCACGAGCTTCGCCGTGCTGCTCGCGACGCGCGTCGTGGGAGCCCTCGCCAACGCCGGATTCCTCGCGGTCGCCCTGGTGACCGCCACGGACATGGTCGAGCCGAACGCGAAGGGGCGCGCGACCTCCGCGCTGCTCGGCGGCGTCACCCTCGCCTGTGTCGCGGGCGTGCCCGCGGGCGCGCTGCTCGGCGAGGTCTGGGGGTGGCGCTCGGCGTTCCGGGCCGTGGCCCTGATCTCCCTGCCCGCCGTCCTCGCCATCGCGCGGGCCGTGCCCGCCGGCGCGCCGGACGCCGCGGGGCCGAGCGCGCTCGGTGAGTTGCGCGCGCTGCGCCGCCCGCGGCTGCTCGTGACGCTGCTGCTCGGCGCGCTGGTGAACGGCGCGACGTTCTGTACGTTCACCTACCTCGCACCGCTGGTCACCGGCGTGACCGGCGTCGGCTCCGGCTGGGTGCCCGTGATGCTCGCGCTGTTCGGCATCGGCTCCTTCATCGGTGTCACCGCGGGCGGCCGCGTCGCCGACGCTCGGCCCGTGCCGCTCCTGGTGTGCGGCTCGCTCGCGCTGCTCGCCGGCTGGACCCTCTTCGCGGTGACGGCCGCGCATCCGGTGGCGGCGGTCGTGCTGGTCCTCGTCCAGGGCGCGCTGTCGTTCGCCGTCGGGTCCACGCTCATCTCGCAGGCGCTGTACGCGGCGACCGACGCGCCGCACCTGGCGGGCGGGTTCGCCACGGCCGCGTTCAACGTGGGCGCCGCCCTCGGCCCGTGGCTCGGCGGCCTCGCGATCTCCGCGGGGCTCGGCTACCGCTCGCCGCTCTGGCTCAGCGCGCTCCTGGTGGCGGCGGCCCTGGTCATCGGGGGCGTGGCGGTCGGTGTGAGCCGTCAGGCCCCGCGCGGTGGCCGTTCCCTCGTTTCGGGGAAGCGGCCGGTGCGCTGACACCCGGGCGCGCCCGGGGCTGCGACCCTGCCCCCATGGCGCAGTTGGAGCGGTTCGCAGAGTTCGGGGCACCGGCCCGTGGGGACGACGACGTCGCCGCCGTGGCGGCACGGATGCGTGCGCTCGGCGCCGACTGGCCGCCGCGCGACGGCGTCGCCGTCTTCAACCGCGTCTACCTCTCGGTGACCGAGGAGGTCGGCCGGCGCCTCGACGGCGGCGCGTTCCCGGACGCCCGTGCCGCGACGACGCTGGCCGTCCGCTTCGCCGGACGCTATCTGGCGGCCGTCGACGCGGCGGCCGACGGGCACCGCCCGCCCGCCTGCTGGCGCCCGCTGTTGCAGTACCGCAGGCATCCGGGCGTCAGCCCGCTGCAGTTCGCGCTCGCGGGGATCAACGCGCACATCGGACACGACCTGGCACTCGCCCTCGCGGACAGCTGTCGCACGCTGGGCTGCGAACCGGCCGATCTGGAGGACGAGTTCGACCGTGTGGGCGATGTCCTCGCGGCACTGGAGGAGCGCATTCGCGAAGAGCTGATGCCCGGCCCCGACCTGCTCCAGGTCGGCGACCCGCTGACGCATCTGGCCGGTTCCTGGAGCCTGGAGCGCGCCAGGGACGGCGCGTGGGCGTCGGCGCGGGCCCTGTGGGCGCTGCGTGAACTGCCCGCTGTCGCCGAGGAGTTCGTGGAGCGACTCGACGGGGCGGTCGGGTTGGTGGGACGCATCCTGTTGACGCCCCTTCCGGACTGAGGTCGTTGTACGTTGAATGCACTGACCCCGACGCGAAGGAGCACCGGAATGGCGACGCGACTCGGACTGAGTCTTCCGCAGGGCCGGCAGTACACCATCGGGCGTGACGTCCCCGCGGTCGCCCAGGCCGCCGAGGACATCGGCTACGAAAGTCTCTGGGTCTACGAGCGCGTCCTCTACCCCGAGCCCGCCACCCAGGGGCTCTACGGAATACCGGGCCGCCCCTGGCCCGACGCGTACCGCTCGGTCGCCGATCCCCTGATCACCCTGACGCTCGCCGCCGCGGCCACGGAGCGCGCCCGCCTCGGCACCAGCGTGCTCGTCGCCCCGCTGCACGTCCCGTTCCAACTCGCCCGCTCGCTGGCGTCGTTGGACGCGGCGAGCGGCGGCCGGGTCGTCGCGGGACTCGGTACGGGCTGGTCCCACGACGAGTACGCGGCCGCCTCGGTCGCCCCGTTCAAGCAGCGCGGCCGGGTCCTCGACGAGCTGATCGACGTCTGCCACGCGGTCTGGGGCCCGGACCCGGTGGCGTACGAAGGGGAGCTGACCACCATCGCGCCGTCCGTGGTGGGCCCCAAGCCCGCGGGTCCGATCCCGATCCTGCTGCCCGCCAACAGCCCGCGGGCACTGCGCAGACTGGTGGACCGCGCCGACGGCTGGATGCCGGTGGCGACGGGCGCCGACGCGCTCGCCGAGCAGTGGGCCACGGTGCGCGAAGCGGCCGCGGAGCGGGGCCGCGAGCGGCCGGTCCAGAGCGTGCTGCGGGCCAACGCGCGCTACACACGCAAGGCGTACGACGGCCCGGACCGCGCCCCGTTCCGCGGCAACGTCGAGCAGATCGTCGAGGACCTCGCGGCGCACGCGGCGGTGGGCGTCGACGAGATCCTGATCGACCTCGGCGGCTCGGCACGCGACGCGCAGGAACTCAAGGACCTGGCCGCCCAGGTGTACGAGGAGGCACGGGCGGCCGGGGTCTAGAGCAGGCGCCCTGAAAGGGCGCGGCCCTCAGGGGCGCGGGGAACTGCGCGACCAGCCACAACGGCCCGGCAGCTTCCCACGCGCCCCACCCCCAACGGCGCCGTCAGTCCTCAGGCAGCTCGACGGGAGCAATCTCGTCGTACACATCCCCGGGCCCGGGGTTCGTGGCATCGGTCGCCCCGCCGAAGTGGTGCATCACACCCCACACCGCGTTGAGCGCGGTCTGAATCGCCCCCTCGGCCCAGCCTGCCGTCCACGAGATGTCGTCCCCGGCGAGGAAGATGCCCCGCTTGTCCTCGGGCAGCGACTCCTGCATGAAGTGGGTGAACAGGCGCCGCTGGTAGCGGTAGTGGCCCGGCAGGTTCGCCTTGAAGGCGCCCATGAAGTAGGGCTCGTTCTCCCAGGACACGGTCACCGGGTTGCCGATGATGTGCTTCCGGATGTCGACCTTCGGGTAGATCTCGCCGAGCGACTTGAGCATGACCTCCATGCGCTCGTTCGCCGACAGCGGCAGCCACTTCAGGCTGTCGTCGCACCACGTGTACGAGAGGCAGATGACGGCGGGCTTGTCCGGCCCGTCGTCGAGCAGGTAGGTACCGCGCGTCATCCGGTCGGTGAGCGTCATCGACATGACGTCACGCCCGGTCTCCTCGTCCTTGTCCAGCCAGAACGGCCGGTCCACCGGCACGAACAGCTTCGAGGACTCCATGTAGTGGGTGCGCTCCATCGCCGTCCAGTGGTCGATGGGGAAGAGCGAGTCGTCGCACTCGATCTTCGAGAGCAGCATCCAGGACTGGGCGGTGAAGATCGCCGCCTGGTAGGTGCGGATGTCACCGGAGGCGTCCGTGACGGTGATCCGGTTGCCGGCGGTGCGGTTCAGGCGGGTCACGGCGGGCTTCGGCTCGCCCTCGTGCAGCGACTTCAGCGACGTACCCGGCGCCCAGTGCACGATCTTCTGCGGCTCGCGCTCCCACAGGCGCAGCGGCAGCTGCTGGCTGCCGCCGACGATGCCGCGGTGGTGGTCGTCGGCCTCGGTGTAGACGACGCGCAGGATCTCCAGGATGGAGTTCGGGAAGTCGGTGTCCCAGCCGCCCGTGCCGAAGCCGACCTGGCCGAAGATCTCGCGGTGCCGGAAGGACTTGAAGGCCTCGGAGTCGCAGAGGAAGCCGTAGAAGGTCTGGTTGTCGAGCTTCTCGACGAGCTTCGACCAGATCTCGCGGATCTTCGGCACGTCGCGCTCGCGCAGGGCGCGGTTCATGTCGGAGAAGTCCGCACCCTCCTCCAGGCAGTCGGCCCACGCCTTCGCCACGTCGCGGTAGACCTGCGGCAGGTCCTCCACGGTCTCGGCGTAGTGCGACTCGCCCTTGAGGTCCACGACCGTGGAGGGCGTCGCCTCGGCGAGCGGGTTGGGGAACGCCCTGGTCTTCAGGCCGACCAGGTCGATGTAGTGCTGCAGGGCCGTCGACGACGGCGGGAAGCGCATCGCGCCCATCTCGGCGGTGAGGTCGCCGTCACAGCCCTCGAAACCCACCGTCCGCAGCCGGCCGCCGATCTGGTCGGCCTCGTAGACGACGGGCTTGAGGCCCATCTTCATCAGCTCGTACGCGGCGACGATGCCGGAGAGTCCGCCGCCGATGACGGCGACCTCGGTGCCGTGCTCGGTCGCGGGTATCTGGCCGAGGCCCGCCGGGTGGGCGAGGAAGTCGTCGTAGGCGTAGGGGAAGTCCGGACCGAACATGGTGATCGGCGGCTGCGCGTCGGTGTGCTGGATGGCGGTGGGCACCGTGGACGTCATGGGGTACGGACTCCTTGCACGGAACTGAAAGACAGGTGAGGGGGGGGTGCGGGCCGGGACTGGGGCTCGGGCGCGGTCAGACGAGGGACGCGTACAGGCCGGGCCGCCGGTCGCGCAGGTAGGGGTTGGTCGCGCGGGAGGCGCTCAGGAACTCCGGGTCGACGTCACCGAAGACGAGTTCCTCGCCGCGGCCCGCACGCGCGCGTGCCACGCCGTCCGGCCCCGCCAGCGTGGAGAGCCCGACGAACTCGAACTCTCCCTCGGGCCCGACCCGGTTGACGTACGCGACGTACATCTGGTTCTCGAAGGCGCGCACCGGCACGACGGACTCGGCGACGAACTGGAAGGGGTGCATCTGCGCGGTGGGGACGACGAGGAGGTCGGTGCCGGCCAGCGCGTGCGCGCGGACGTTCTCCGGGAACTCCACGTCGTAGCAGATCATCAGGCCGACCCGCACGCCGCCCAACTCGGCCTGCACGACGGTCTGTTCACCGGGGGTGAAGGCGTCGCGCTCGAAGCCGCCGAAGAGGTGGGTCTTGCGGTAGTTCGCGAGGCGGGCCCCGTCCGGGCCGACCAGCTGGACGGAGTTGTAGACGACATCGCCGTCGCGCTCCGGATACCCGTAGGCGACGCCGACCTCGTGGCGCGCCGCGATCCCGGCGACGGCCTTCGCGGACTCCCCGTCGACGGGTTCGGCCAGCCGGGCGATGTCGTCACCGATCGCGTACCCGGTGAGGAAGAGCTCGGGCGCGATGAGCAGCCCGGCACCCGCCGCGGCGGCGCGGCCCGCCGCACGGTCCAGTGCCGCGAGGTTCTCGGCGACGGATCCAAGCTGCCCGGAGCTCTGGAGCAGGGCGGTGCGCAGCGCAGGCATGGCGGAACCTCAAAGGGTACGAAGGGGAAGGCGGGATCGATAAGACGGTACGGTCGTCAACCACCCCCGGACAAGCTCAGACCGTTGCGCCCAGCCGCACGATCCGTTGCGCATACACGCCCCGAACCAGCGATTCATTGCGCCCCCACACCCGCACCCAGCAAACCGACCGGGGGGACGCCCCAGGGGCGCGGGGAACTGCGCAAAACCCACACTCAACCCGCAGCCGAAGACTTACGCGGGGGACCCCGAAGAAAACCTCCGCATAAGCGGCGAAAGCACAAGAACAGACTTGGTCCGCTCCACGAACGGCTCCCCCGCAATCCGCTCAAGGACCCGCTCAAAGTGCCGCATATCAGCAGCGAAGACCTGGACGATCGCGTCCGCGTCCCCGGTAACGGTGGACGCGGACGAAATCTCCGGATACCTCTCGAGCCCCCGCTGAATCGCCTCCGGCGAGGTGTTCCGGCGACAGTAGATCTCGATGAACCCCTCGGTCTCCCAGCCGAGCGCCGCCGGGTCCACCCGCACGGTGAACCCGGTGATGGCACCCGTGGCCCGCAGCCGGTCCACGCGCCGCTTCACGGCGGGCGCGGAGAGTCCGACCAGCTGGCCGATGTCGGCGTAGGAACGGCGGGCGTCCTCGGCGAGGGCGTGCACGATGCGTTCGTCGAGATCGTTCAGTCGCACGGGGGGTGGATCACTTCTCTGCTGTGGCCAATCGGGAGCGGCTCATGCCGTACAGGAAGTAGAACACGAGGCCGACGGCCATCCAGACACCGAAGACCGTCCAGGTGGTGGAGTCGAGGCTGAACATGTTGTACGCGCAGAAGCCGAAGCCGAGGACCGGGAAGAGCCAGCCGAGCGGCACCCGGAAGGTGCGCGGCATGTCCGGGCGGGTCCGGCGCAGCACGATCACGGCGATGTTGACCAGGCCGAAGGCGAAGAGCGTGCCGATGCTGGTGGCGTCGACGAGCTTGCCGAGCGGGATGACCGAGGCGAGGGCGCCGCAGAACAACGAGACGATGACCGTGTTGACGCGGGGCGTGCCGGTCTTCTTGCTGACCTTGCCGAAGGCCTTGGGGACCAGACCGTCGCGGGACATGGCGAAGAGCACGCGCGTCTGGCCGTACAGCACGGTGAGGACGACGGACG
Organism: Streptomyces sp. NPDC039462; assembly: GCF_055639375.1. NCBI lineage: Bacteria > Bacillati > Actinomycetota > Actinomycetes > Kitasatosporales > Streptomycetaceae > Streptomyces > Streptomyces sp. NPDC039462. The sequence goes on along the minus strand of NZ_JBVKAO010000005.1, from coordinate 467,651 downwards.
CGATGGAGATGACCGCGCCGGCGGCGAGCAGCGTGCCCCAGAAGCTCTGGCCGCTGACGTCGTTCATGATCGCGGCGAGCGTGGCCTCGGAGCCCTCGAAGTCCTTCCAGTTCCAGGCGCCGACGGCGACGGCGGCGACGAGGACGTAGAGCGCCGTGACGATGACCAAGGACAGCATGATCGCGCGGGGCAGGTCGCGCTGCGGGTTCTTGGCCTCCTCACCTGCGGTGGAGGCGGCGTCGAAGCCGATGTACGAGAAGAAGAGGCTCGCGGCGGCGGCGCTGACGCCGGCCGTGCCGAGCGGCATGAAGTCCGAGTAGTTGCCGGACTTGAAGCCCATGAAGCCGATGGTGCAGAAGAGCACGAGCGCGGCGATCTTCACGATGACCATGATCGTGTTGGCCGTCGCCGACTCCTTGGCGCCGCCGAGCAGGAAGACCATGGCGAGCAGCACGACGATCAGGCCGGGCAGGTTGATGATGGCGCCGTCGACCTCTCCGGGCGCCGCGGAGAGCGCGTCGGGGATGGTGACGCCGATCGTGCCGTCGAGGAGTTCGTTGAGGTACTCGCCCCAGCCGACCGCGACGGCGGCCACGGACACGCCGTACTCCAGGACCAGGCACCAGCCGCACACCCAGGCGATGAGTTCGCCCATCGTTGCGTACGCGTACGAGTAGGAGGAGCCGGCGACCGGGATGGAGCCCGCCAGTTCGGCATACGAGAGGGCCGAGAAGAGGGCGGTGAGTCCGGCGATCACGAAGGAGATGGTGACGGCGGGCCCGGCCTTGGGCACGCTCTCGCCGAGGACGACGAAGATGCCGGTGCCGAGCGTGGCACCGATGCTGATCATGGTCAGCTGCCACATGCCGAGGGAGCGCCTGAGCGATCCTCCCTCACCCTGGCCACCCTCCTCGACCAGGGCTTCGACCGGCTTGCGGCGCATGAGCCGGCTGCCGAGGCCGGGGGTGCCCTTGGGGCGTGGGCGGTTCTGCGGGGGTGCGCCTTGGTCGAGCACGCGCTGGCTCCTTCATCGCTGCCGGTCAGGGCGGCGAGGACCTCGGGGGAGTCGCGCCGGGCGACGGGAACCACCGAGCAGGCAGTCCCCGCCACACCACGTTCAGGGCCTGACTCTAGAGTCCATGGTTCCCGACCGTAATGCAGCAACCTTGCGTACCGGCGGATGATCATTGCGCACTTCCGTCATATACGTCTCATCGTTGCGCCGTCCGTTTCGTCCGTTGCGTTCCGTACCTCGCCGAGCGCTGTTGACACTTCGTCAGATCTGCCGCATCGTGCACGCCTCTCGCCCGAGACGGAGGCACGGCATGGACCTCGACGTCCTGTACGAGATCGACGTACCGAAACCGTGGGGCGCGCCCCACCCGCACGGTCAGCGCGCCGCCGAGCAGCGCGCCTACCGCGAGGCCGTCGAGCAGATCCGGCTCGCCGACCGGATGGGCTTCCGTACCGTCTGGGCGGTCGAGCACCACTTCCGCGAGGGCCGCTCGCACTGCCCCGCGCCGGAGGTCCTGCTCGGCCACCTCGCGGCGCTGACGGAGCGCATCCGCCTCGGCTTCGGCGTCACGCTCACCCCCTTCGGCTTCACGCCGCCGCAGCGGATCGCGGAGAAGGTCGCGGCGGTGGACGTGCTCTCCGACGGCCGCGTGGAGTGGGGCACGGGCCGCTCGACCCCCATGGAGCAGACGGCCTTCGGCGTCGACAGGGAGCAATCGCGCTCCGACTGGCGCGAGGCGATCGAGATCGTCACGGGCATGTGGCGCGAGGAGTACTTCGCGTACGAGTCGGAACGCTTCAGCTTCCCCCGGCGGATGGTCACCCCGAAGCCGGTCCAGGACCCGCACCCGCCGTGCTGGATGGCCGCCACGTCGCCCGGCTCTGCGGAGGTCGCGGGCGCGGCGGGCCTCGGGCTGCTCTCCTTCTCGATCATGCAGCCGCTGGAGGCGATGGCGCGCCAGGTCGCGGCGTACCGCAGGGCGGCGCGCACCCCGTCCCCGATCACGGACGTCACCACGGACCGCGTCAGCGCGTACACCCTCGTGCACGCGGCGGACCGGCCGTCGAAGCGCGTCTGGGACTCGGTCGCGTGGTGGTACCGCAACCTCGCCCAGTTCACGCTCGACTGGGAGCTGCCGCACCTGAGCCCCGAGGAGCGCGAGCGGACCTTCCCGTTCCTCACGCCGATCATCGAGGGCAGCGTGCCCGTCGAGGAGTTCGACGCCGGGGACATGATCCTCATCGGCGACGCGGAGACCATCGTCCGCAAGGCCAAGCGCTACGCCGATCTCGGCATCGACCAGCTCATCTGTTACGTCCAGTGGGGCTATCTGGAGCACCGCGAGATCCTGCGGACGATCGAGATCCTCGGCAAGGAAGTCATCCCGGAGCTCGCGTCGTACGTGCCGAGGGGAACGCCCGCATGACGGAGCCCCTGGACACCTCCCCCGTCCCCGACTACGCCGCCCTGCACCGCCTGGACGGCCGCGCCTTCGTCCTGCTGGGCGCGGGCAACGGCATCGGCCGCCAGACCGCGCACGCGCTGACGGCGGCGGGCGCGCGGGTGCTGTGCGTCGACGTCGACAAGGCGCGGGCGGAGGCGGTGGCCGCCGAGACCGGCGGGGTCCCGTACGTCGCCGACGTGACCCGGCGCGAGGAGGTGCGGGACCTCTTCGCGTCCGCGCGCCGGGAGTGGGGGCCGGTCGGCGGCGTCGTCGACATCGTCGGCATGGCCCGCTACGCGCCCCTGGCCGACCTGGACGACGAGGCGTGGGACTGGCACTTCTCGGTGGTCCTGCGGCACGCCTGGCTGGCCGTGCGGTACGGCGGCGAGGCCCTCGCCGGCGGGGGCGGCGGCGCGATGGTCTTCGTGGCGTCGGTGTCGGGGCTGACGGCGGCGCCCCTGCACGCCGCGTACGGCGCGGCCAAGGCGGGCCTGGTCTCCCTGGTCCGCTCGGCGGCGGTGGAGTACGGCCCGCGCGGCGTGCGGGTGAACGCGGTGGCGCCCGGCGTCGTGTGGACCCCGCGCGTGGCCGCCCTGGTCGGCGACGAGGGACGCGAGCGCAACGCCCGCAACGCGCCGCTCGGCCGCGTCGCCGAGACCTCCGACATCGCGTCGGCCCTGCTGTTCCTCGCCTCGCCGCTCTCGTCTTACGTCACCGGGCAGACGCTCGTCGTGGACGGCGGGGTCGGCGTGAAGTTCCCGTACCCGACGATCGGCGGCGCGCGGTGAGGGAGTTCGTGCGGGGCGCGCCCTGGTGGACCGGGGACGGCCGGGTGGTGCGCGCCGACCCGGCCGACCGGGAGCGGCTGCCCCGGGACACGTGGGACCGGGCGGGCCTGCCCGCCGGGGTGCGCCTGGAGTTCACGGCGCACGGAGTGAGCGCCGTCGAGGTCGCGTACACCGCGTCACCGCCCGAGGGAGCGGACGCCCACCGCGACGCGCCCGCGATGTTCACACTCCTCGCCGGCGAGGACGCCACCGACACACCGGCCTCACCCGGCGAACACCGGGCGCTCATCCAACTCCCCTCCCCCGACGGCGAGTTCACCCTGCACCTGCCGGAGACCCTGCGGCCCGCCCTGCACGGGGTGCGCCCGGTGGACGGCACCCTGACGCCCGCCGTCCGCCGGCCGCGCTGGCTCGTCCACGGCGACTCGGTCGCGGAGGGCTGGTCGGCCTCGCGGCCCCATCTCGCCTGGCCGGCGCTCGCGGGGCGGGCCCTCGGCGTGGAGACGGTGAACCTCGGCTACGCGGGCGCGGCACGCGGGGAACTGGCGTCGGCCGAGCAACTCGCCTCACTGGACGCCGACTTGATCACCCTCGCCTTCGGCACCAACTGCTGGTCGCGGGTACCGCATTCGGCGAGGCTGCTGTACGAGACGGTGCGGGCGTTCCTGGATCTGGTCCGCCGGGGCCACCCGAGCACCCCCCTCCTGGTCGTCTCCCCCGTGGTCCGCCCGGACGCCGAGGCGGTGCCGAACGTACTCGGCGCCACGCTCCGGGACCTGCGGACCGCCGTGGAGCGGGCGGCCCTGGACGCGCGGACCGAGCTGCTGCCGGGCGGTGAACTGCTGGACGCCGGGCACCTGGTGGACGGGGTGCATCCGGGCGACGCGGGCCACCGTGTCCTCGCGGAGGCGGTGGCGTCCGCGGTGCGGAAGGGTTACGGCACGGGCTGTCAGTCGCGGGCCGCTTCGTCGTAGGCCTCGCGGGCGGCGGCGATGGCGGGCCGGTGGTCGATGGACCAGTCGGCGAGCGCCTTGACGAGGTGGGTGAAACTGTGGCCCATCGCGGTCAGTTCGTACTCGACCTGCGGCGGGATCGTCGGGTAGACGGTCCGCTTGACCAGGCCGTCGCGCTCCAGGCGGCGCACGGTGAGGGTGAGCATGCGCTGCGAGATGCCGCCGTGGATCCGGCGCTGCAGCTCCTTGAACCTCAGGACGCCCGAGGCCAGTTCGACCACCACGTACACGGACCACTTGTCGCCGAGCCGGTCGAGGACGTCCCGCACCCCGCACTCGTCCTGCGGGGTCTCACAGCTGATGACGGGCTCGGCGGGGGCCGAGCCGGCCTGCGGGGTGGTTACCGCCGTGTGCCCTGCTGACATGAAAGTGCCTCCTTATGCGCCTGCGTCACGCGGGTCACCATGGTCACAGGCCCGGTCACCGGGCCCGGCCCGGACTGCGGGCCCCGCCCGGACGGCGGGCACAACCACTCACCACGGGGGAACCTTCCCATGCTCATGATCACCGGCGCCACGGGCGCACTCGGCTCGCTCATCACCGCCCGCGTCGCGGACCGCGACGACGTCGTCATCGGCAGCCGCAACCCCGCGCCCGGCGGGCGCCGCGTCGACTTCGACGACCCTGCGTCGCTGGACTTCACCGGCGTCGACACCCTCCTCGTCATCTCGGCGGGCGCCGCCGAGGACGACGTGGTCGTCTCACGCCACGAAGCCGTGATCTCCGCCGCCGAGAAGGCGGGCGTCGGCCACCTCGTCTACACCAGCCTCAGCGGCGACGGCGACCATCTGACGTACGCGCTCGCCCACCGCTGGACCGAGCGCAGACTGCGCGGCTCCTCGCTGCACTGGACGGTGCTCCGCAACGGCCTGTACGCGGAGTTCCTCGCCGCCGTCGCGGCGCCGGGACCCGACGGGACCATCGCCGCGCCGCTGGGGGCGGGCCGCCTCGCCGCCGTGGCGCGCGAGGACCTGGCCGAGGTGGCGGTGCGGGTGGCGAAGGACCCGGCCGCCCACCGGGGCCGCACCTACGAACTGGTCGGCGAGCACGCCCTGGGCGGCGCCGATCTTGCCGCCGCGGTCGGCGGATCGTACGAACCGGGCACGCTCGCCGCGACCCGCGAGGCGCTGACCGCCGCCGGCCAGGCGCTGCCCTTCCAGGTGCCGATGCTCATGAGCACGTACTCGGCGATAGCGGGCGGCTTCCTGGACGGCACAGGGGTCGAGGACCGGGGCGCGCTCCGCACCCTGCTGGGCCGAGCGCCCCGCCCGGCCATCGAGGCATACACGGCAGCGGTACGGGGCTGACCCGAGGCACCCCGTCACGGGCGCGGGGAACCGCGCGACCAGCCGCGGTCGCCCCGCGGCCGGGAGGGCGCAGCTCCCCGCGAAGCGCCTAGCTCCAGCTGGCGTGCAGCGGCTTGCCCTCCGCGTAGCCCGCGGCGCTCTGCACACCCACGGTGGCCCGCTCGGCGAACTCCTCCAAGGAGGCCGCGCCCGCGTACGTGCAGGAGGAGCGGACGCCCGCGATGATCGAGTCGATCAGGTCCTCGACGCCCGGACGGGTCGGGTCGAGGAACATGCGGGAGGTGGAGATGCCCTCCTCGAAAAGCGCCTTGCGGGCACGGTCGTACGCGGACTCCTCGGACGTGCGGTTGCGCACCGCACGGGCGGAGGCCATGCCGAAGGACTCCTTGTACGCGCGACCCTGGGCGTCGTGCTGGAGGTCGCCCGGGGACTCGTACGTCCCCGCGAACCAGGAGCCGATCATGACGTTCGAGGCGCCGGCGGCGAGCGCCATGGCGACGTCGCGCGGGTGGCGGACACCGCCGTCGGCCCAGACGTGCTTGCCGAACTTCTTGGCCTCGGCGGCGCATTCGAGCACCGCGGAGAACTGCGGGCGGCCGACGCCGGTCATCATGCGCGTGGTGCACATGGCGCCGGGACCGACACCCACCTTGATGATGTCGGCGCCGGCCTCGATGAGGTCGCGCACGCCCTCGGCGGCGACGATGTTGCCCGCGACGATCGGCACCTGCGGGTCGAGCGCGCGCACGGCCCTGACCGCGGAGATCATCGACTCCTGGTGGCCGTGCGCGGTGTCCACGACGAGCGTGTCGACGCCCGCGTCGAGGAGCTGCTTGGCCTTGCCCGCCACGTCGCCGTTGATGCCGACGGCGGCGGCGATGCGCAGGCCGCCGTCGGCGTCGACGGCGGGGGTGTAGAGCGTCGCGCGGAGGGCGCCCGTGCGGGTGAGGATGCCCGCGAGGCGGCCGTCCTTGTCCACGGCCGGGGCGTACCGGCGGTTGGCGTGGTCCAGCTTGTTGAAGGCGTCGCGCGGGTCGATGTCGGCGTCCAGGAGCAGCAGGTCCCTGGACATGACCTCGGAGAGCTGCGTGAAGCGGTCGACGCCGCTCAGGTCGGTGTCCGTGACGACGCCGATGGGCTTCTGGTCGGCGTCGACGACGACGCCCGCGTTGTGCGCGCGCTTGGGCAGGAGGGCCAGCGCGTCCGCGACGGTCTGCGACGGGGCCAGGACGATCGGGGTGTCCAGGACGTGGTGGCGCGTCTTGACCCAGGAGATGACGTCGGTGACGACCTCCATCGGGATGTCCTGCGGGATGACGACGAGGCCACCGCGGCGGGCGACGGTCTCGGCCATGCGCCGGCCGGCGATCGCGGTCATGTTGGCGACGACCAGCGGGATCGTGGTGCCGGTGCCGTCGGGCGAGGAGAGGTCCACGGCCTGGCGGGAGCCGACGGCGGAGCGCCTCGGGACCATGAAGACGTCGTCGTACGTCAGGTCGTACGCAGGCTGGATGTCATTGAGGAAGCGCACGTGCTGCTCATCCCAGTCGATCAGAGGTGGCCCCCGGACAGTTAGGCCGAGGGAAAAGCACGTACTTCATTCTCCCATGCCGACCGGGTTATGCCGCCTGGGACGATCACCCAGGGGGGCCGTACGGGCGGTGGTCGGATCATCCAAGCCCCGGCCGGAAGCGGAACAGTCCGTTCAGGACTCGGCACGCTCTGTGTCGGCGGGGTCGGGGGCGGGTGCGGGGGCCGGTCCGAGCGCGAGGACGATCTCCAGACCGGTCTCCGCGTCCCGCCAGTGCTCGACCGCCGCGGAGAACACCTCCTGCGCGATCCGCCACTCCCCCGGCGCCCCCCGCGCGTACTCCTGCCACTCGGAGACGACGAGCAGCCGTCCCCGCGCGGCGGGCGCCCACGACAGGTCGGTGAGGCAGTCGGCGAGGGCGTCCCAGTTGTGCCCGAACCAGTCGGGCAGGCCGAGACCGCGGGCGCAGCGCTCCATGAACGCGGCCTTGTCCGTGACCCCCGCCAGGGAAAGCGTCGCGGTGGTCCAGCCCGCGCCGCGCGCCGCGTCGAGGACGGGCGCGAGAGGGTTGGGGTGGGGTGAGCTGCTGCTGTCAGTACCGCCGGGCATTACCTCAGCACCGCCTTGAAGGACGCGTAGTGGTCGTCGGTGTAGTAGATCTCGCCCCCGCCGCCGGTGACGATCCGCCGGGCCCCGCGGTCGCGCTCGCCGGGCGTGCGGACGGTGTACTCGCGGTAGTAACCGCGCTTCTGGCGCGGCAGCTCCCGCTCGAAGTTCCCGAAGACGGCACCGTCCTTCTCGTATGGGAAGGGCCCCCCGTCATCGATGCGCCGCAGCGTCTTCCGCGCCTCGGCAGGCAACGCACTGACCGTGACGGTGTCCATGCCGCGCGCCCAGGCAGGGGCGTCCCCGTCATTACCCCCGGACGAGCACCCGGCGACGAAGACCGCGAAGCAGACGAACAGAACCGCCATGACGCGAGGAACAAATCGGTGCACCATGCGTCAGACCCTGCCACGGCGCCCCTTTAGGGGCGCGGGGAACTGCGCGACCAGCCCCCACCCTCCCGCAGGAACTCAGCTACCGTCCGGGTCCGCCCGGTTCAACGCGGGCCGAGGCGCAGCCCCGGCGACGAGCAGCTGATCGGCCGCCGCCGTGTCCGTCACCAGACTGGTGACGAGCCCGGACCGCAGCACCGCGTCAATGGCGGCAGCCTTCCGCTGTCCGCCCGCGATGGCGACGACCTCAGGGATCCGTCGCAGCCGGTCCGCTTCGACGGTGATGCACCGCTCCCCGAGGTCCCGCCCGACCCGACGCCCCTCGGCGTCGAACAGGTGCGCGGACATCTCGGCGGCCACGCCCAGCGAGGCGTAGTGCGCGCGCTCCTCGTCGCTGAGCATGTCGTGGACGGTGGAGATGCCCGGCTCCCAGGAGCCGATGGAGACGCAGGCGACCGTGACCTTGTCGAAGTACTCGAAGGCGCGGGCGATGCCGGTCTGGTTGCGCAGCGCCGCCGCGGTCGCGGGGTCCGGCAGCAGCATCGGCGCGTAGATGGGGTGGGCCTCGCCGCCGGAGACCTGGGCGGCGCGGCGGACGGCCTCGACGGAGCCGCGCTCGGCGGTCCCTGCGTCGTACACCCCCGTCAGCTGCACGACCGTGCAGGGCGGCAGCTGGTCGAGCGCGGCCGCCATGTGGATCGTGGAGCGGCCCCAGGCGAGGCCGAGGACGTCGCCCTCGTTGACCAGCTCGCCGAGCAGATCCGCCGCGACCTCGCCGAGATTCTCGGGGTCGGGCGAGTCCTCGATCTCGTCGGTCGGCGCCGGGGACTCCACGACGACCGCGTGCCGCAGTCCATAGCGGGCGCGCAGCGCGTCCGAGCGCTCGGCGTCCAGTTCCGCTGGGACCCGGATCTCGATGCGCACGAGATCCCGCTCGAGGGCGGTCTCCAGGACCCGGGCCACCTTGAAGCGGCTGACGCCGAACTCCTCGGCGATCTGGATCTTGGACTTGCCCTCGAGGTAGAAGCGGCGGGCCATGGCCGCCGCCTGCACCAGCTCCGCGGGTCCCATCCGCATGGCTGACCGACCCGCCGACATGGCCGACACGGCGCTCTCCTCACTGCTGTTCACAAACTGGGTTCGCCGTTCATCCTTGCAGATCCGGCCTAGTCGATCAGCCCTGAGGGACTGCGTTCACGTTCCCTTGGCTCAGTGGTCGCACGCCCAGCCGCTTGACGCGGTCTTTGCCTGCGCTTGGGTGCGCAATGAACGTACCGCTTCCGCCGGATCCTTGGCGCCGTAGACCGCCGAGCCCGCGACGAAGACATCGGCGCCGGCCTCGGCGCAGCGCTCGATGGTCTCGGCCGAGACACCGCCGTCGACCTGCAGCCACATCTCCAGGCCGTGCTTGGCGATGAGCTCACGGGTGCGGCGGATCTTGGGCAGCATGATGTCCAGGAACGCCTGGCCGCCGAAGCCCGGCTCGACCGTCATGATCAGCAGCATGTCGAGCTCGGGGAGCAGGTCCTCGAACGGCTCGATGGGCGTCGCCGGCTTCAGCGCCATGGAGGCGCGGGCGCCCTTGGCGCGGATCTCGCGGGCGAGACGGACCGGCGCGGCGGCGGCCTCGGCGTGGAAGGTGACCGACCCGGCACCCGCCTCGACGTACTGCGGGGCCCAGCGATCGGGGTCCTCGATCATCAGATGGCAGTCCAGAGGCGTGTCCGTCGCACGGGCCAGCGACTCTACGATCGGCACACCGAGCGTCAGGTTCGGGACGAAGTGGTTGTCCATCACGTCGACATGGAGCCAGTCGGCGCCTTCGACAGCCTTTGCCTCCTCGGCAAGACGGGCGAAGTCCGCGGACAGGATGCTGGGGTTGATCTGCACGGCCATACCCCAAGCCTGCCATGCCCGGCGCGCGTCGCCGACCGCAGTCCACCGCCTGGGCACAGCGGCTCCCGCGCGCACCCCCCGAGTGTCATGCTGGACGGTCAAGCGGCACCGCGCACGGCGAGCGGGGGGAAGCCATGGCGGACGAACGGCGGCGGGAGCGACGCGGGGTCGCGTGGCTGGTGTGCGGGCGGCGCACCAAGTGGCTGGTGGTGCTGTTCTGGCTGGTGGTGCTGATCGTCGCCGCGCCACTCGCCCAGAAACTCACCGACGCCCAGGAGAACGACGCGGAGTCCTGGCTGCCCGGCTCCGCGGAATCGACCCAAGTCCTGGACGTCTCCGCCGACTTCAGGCCCGAGGTGATCCCCGTCATCGTCGTGTACGCCCGCGAAGGCGGACTCACCGCGGCGGACCGCGCGCAGATCGCCGAGGACGTACGGCAGGCGAAGGCGCTGCGCGACCACGGGACCCGGGGCGCCGAGACCCGCGGCCCCGTCTTCGACAAGAAGTCGGGCGCCGAGGCGGCCCAGGTGTTCGTCCCTGTCACCATGGACGCCGAGGGCTGGGAGCGCATCGGTCCGGCCGTCGACGCCGTCCGGGAGCGGGTCGGCGACGGCGGCGACGGACTGGCCGTGCACGTCACCGGCCCTGGTGGCACGGCCGCGGACTCCGCCGAGGCCTTCGAGGGCATCGACTCGACGCTGCTGCTCGCGGCGGCGGGCATCGTCGTCGTGATCCTGCTGTTCACCTACCGCAGCCCGACGCTGCTCCTGGCGCCGCTGCTCGCCGTGATCACCGCCCTCTTCACGGCCCAGGCCTTCATCTATCTGCTCGCCGAGCACGCGGACCTCACCGTCAACGGCCAGAGCGCGGGCATCCTGACCGTGCTCGTGTTCGGCGCGGGGACCGACTACGCGCTGCTTCTCGTCGCTCGCTATCGCGAAGAACTGCGCCGCCACGAGGACCGTCACGAGGCGATGGCGCTCGCCCTGCACCGGGCCGGCCCCGCGGTCCTCGCGTCCGGCGCGACCGTCGTCCTGAGCATGCTGGTGCTGCTCGCCGCCGAGATGAACTCGACGAGCGGCCTCGGTCCGGTCGCCGCGATCGGCGTCGCGGTGGGGCTCCTCGCGATGCTGTCGCTCTTCCCGGCCCTCCTGGTGATCTTCGGCCGGTGGTTCTTCTGGCCGCTCGTCCCGCACGTCGGCTCCCCCGAGCCGACCGAGCGCGGCGTGTGGGCCCGCACGGGCCGGCGCATCGACCGCCGCCCGCGGCTGATCTGGGGCGTCACGGCGGCGGCCCTCGCCCTGCTCTCGCTCGGGCTGCTGCAACTGCGGGCCGAGGGGCTCAGCAACGCCGACGCGTTCACCGACAAGCCGGACTCGATCACCGGCCAGGAGGTGCAGGCGAGGTACTTCCCCGCGGGCTCCGGCGACCCGCTGGTCATCGTGGCGGACGCGGCGCGCGGCGACGAGGTCGCCGAGGCCGTCCGGAAGACCCGGGGCATCGTGCCCGACAGCGTCGCCCGCCCGCCGGGGACGAAGTCCGAGCACGACGGCAAGGTGCTGTTCGAGGCGACGGCGACCGACCCGCCCGACAGCGCGGCCGCCAAGGAGACCGTGGAGCGGGTGCGCGACGCCGTCCACGCCGTCCCGGACGCGGACGCGCGGGTGGGCGGCGGCACGGCGGCCCTGCTCGACATGGACCGCGCCACCGCCCACGACAACAAGCTGATCATCCCGCTGGTCCTGGTCGTGGTCCTGCTGATCCTCGCCGTGCTGCTGCGCGCGGTGGTGGCCCCGCTCCTCCTGATCGCCACCGTGGTCCTGTCCTTCGCCACCGCGCTCGGCCTGAGCGCGCTCGCCTTCCGCCACCTCTTCGACTACGCGGGCGAGCCGACCGACTTCCCGCTCTTCGTCTTCGTGTTCCTGGTGGCCCTCGGCATCGACTACAACATCTTCCTGTCGACCCGCATCCGCGAGGAGGCGGGCCACCAGGGCACTCGAGCGGGCGTCCTGACGGGCCTCGCCGCGACCGGCGCGGTGATCACCTCGGCGGGCCTGGTCCTCGCGGGCACGTTCGCCGCACTCGGCACGCTCCCGATGGTGGCCTTCGCCGAGATCGGCTTCGCGGTGGCACTCGGCGTCCTGCTCGACACCTTCGTCGTACGGTCGATCCTGGTCACGTCACTGTTCCTGGACGTGGGGCCGAAGGTGTGGTGGCCCCACCCCTTGGCGAGGCGTCCGTGAGTCACCGGATGAGGGCGTGCAGCGCAGGGATGCTGCTGCCCGCACTGGCGAGGCCGGCGATGACGGCGGCGGCGACATGGACACCGGTGAGCACGGTGAGTCCGCCGATGACGAGACCGATGACGAGCGCGGCGAGCAGGACGACAGCGCTGTGCAGGGAGAGGAAGGGTGTCATGGCTCGATTGTGGAAGCGCCTTCCACGAGGGTGCGTCTGGAGCGAACGAATCCGCAGAGACCCGATCACCGGCGTACAACACCGTTGAGTCGCCCCCGCGTTCGCCGTTGTTCGGGCACGTTCAGCCAAGTTCGGCGCCGTTCCTTCCAGTTCGGTGATGTTCCGTGCATCGGACCGGCCCGGCCGGCCCTCTGCCAGGCTGGGCCGATGGACCAGAAGGGGTACTGGACGTGGCACCCGGGCGATCCGACGGACCCGTCGGCGGAAGCCGCGGCCGTGGAGCGGTACTTGGCCCACGCACGCGGCGGCGCCGCGCGGATCATCGCCGAGGCCAAGGACGAGGCGGGCAGAATGCGCAGCGCCGCCGCCGAGCAGGTCAAGCATCTGCTGCGGGAGGCCAAGAACATCAAGGCCGAGGCAGTCCTCGAGGCCGAGCGCACAGTCGAGGAGGGAAGGCGCGAGCTCGGCATCCTGATGCGTCGCCGTGAGGACATCAACGCCGAGATCTCCCGCGTCCAGGACGTGCTCGAGGCGTTGGAGTCGTTCGAGGCCCCGCCGACTAGCAGGAACGGCAACTCAGGTGCGCATGCGTCCAAGGCAGAAGCGCCCGGGGCGAGTGGACCGGCGCCGAGCCGCGTGTACGTGCCCCGGCCGGGCGGCACACCGCACGAGACCCCGCACTCCGTGAGCGTCCCGCCGGCCGCGGCAGCAGAAGCCACCCGCCCGGCCGGCGAGCCGCCCACCGAGGACGTCCGCGCCGACCATGCCCTCCACGCCTACGAGGAGAATCTGCGACGCCTCGCGGACAGCCTGAAACGACTGAAGGCCGAGCGCGGCGACCCCTCGATGCGCACGGTCGAAGCCCGGGCCAAACAACTGTTCGGGGGGAAGGCGGTGCTGTCGGCCGCGACGCAGAGCGCCGCCTTCAACGCCCGGTACGTGGGTCGGGACAAGGTGATGTGGCTCGTACGCACCCTGCTCTCCTGGGACGAGTACGGCGAGGAGTGCGCCCCTCCCGACCACCGGTCGGACGAGCTGATCGCATGGCGCGCGCAACTGGTGGCCATCTCCAGGCTGCGGCCACCACGCCGACGCCCGCCCTCGGAGACACCCACGCACGACACCGCCGAGTGATCCGTCGCGGTCGTCACACTCGGCGGCACAGGAACAGAATCAAGCGGTCCGTCGGATCAGCGCCAGATACATCGCGTCCGTCCCGTGCAGATGCGGCCACAACTGCACGTCGGGCCCGTCCCCCAGCGCCGGCACACCCGGCAACAGCGGACGCGCGTCGATGAGTTCGGCGCCGCCGGTCTGCTTGAGCACGTCGTCCACGACGGCCCGCGTCTCGGCGAGGTGCGGCGAACACGTGGCGTATCCGACGACACCGCCGACGCGGACGGACTCCAACGCCCTGCGCAGCAGGCCGCGCTGGAGCGGGGCGAAGCCCTCCAGGTCCTGCGGGCGGCGGCGCCAGCGGGCCTCGGGGCGGCGGCGCAGCGCGCCGAGCCCCGTGCACGGCACGTCCATCAGGACGCGGTCGAAGGTGCCGGGCCGCCACGGCGGACGGGTCCCGTCGGCCGCGATGACCTGGTAGGGACCGGGGTTGCCGGCGAGCGCCTGCGCGACGAGACCGGCCCGGTGCGGCTGCTTCTCGGAGGCGAGCAGCGCGGCACCTCGCCCGGCGGCGAGCCCGGCGAGCATGGCCGCTTTGCCGCCGGGGCCCGCGCAGCCGTCGAGCCACTTCTCGTCGGGGCCGTCGAGCGGCGCGTTCGCCAGCGCGAGCGCGACCAGCTGGCTGCCCTCGTCCTGCACGCCCGCGCGCCCCTCGCGCACCGCCTCCAGCGAACCCGGCTCGCCGCCTTCGCTGAGCCGCACGGCATACGGTGACCAGCGCCCCGGCAGCGCGGAGTCCTCGCCGACGGAGTCGAGGAGGTCGTCCGCGGTGGTACGTCCCGGCCGCGCCACGAGCGTCACCTCGGGCCGTTCGTTGTCCGCCTCCAGCAGGTCCTCGATGCCGGCGCGGCCGCCGCCGAGGGCGTCCCACAGTGCCGAGACGACCCAGCGGGGGTGCGAGTGGACGACGGCGAGATGCTCCTCGGCGTCCTCGTCGTAGGGCGGCGCGACCTTCTCCACCCAGGCGTCGAGGTCGTGCTGCGCGACCTTGCGCAGCACGGCGTTGACGAACTTGGCCCGCCCGTCGCCGAGCACGACGCGCGCCAGCTCCACGGAGGCGGAGACGGCGGCGTGCGTCGGGATGCGCGTGCCGAGCAGCTGGTGCACGCCGAGGTTGAGCACGTCGAGGACCGGCGGGTCGACCTCGCGCAGCGGCCGGTCGATGCAGGCCGCCACGATCGCGTCGTACGTCCCCTGCCGGCGCAGCGTGCCGTAGACCAACTCGGTGGCGAGCGCCGCGTCCCGCGCGTCGAAGTTCTCGTCCTTCTCCCTGGCCTTGCGCAGCAGGGGCGGCAGGACGAGGTTCGCGTAGGCGTCGCGCTCGTCCACGGCCCGCAGCGCCTCGAAGGCGAGGATGCGGACCGGGTCCTTCTGCGGGCGGCGGTAGGGCTTCCCCGGCTTTCCCGGCTTGCCGGACTTGCCCGGCTTGCCGGCCGCGTTACGGGGTCGCCGGTTCGGCTGGTCGTTCACAAGGTGCTCCGCTGCTGGTGTGGGTCGAACCCACCTAGCCTACGTCGCCCGCGCCCACCCGCTCGCCGGAGGCGATCCGCACCCCGCGCGCCCAGTCCGCGCCGCGCATCGGCTTCTTGCCCTGCGGCTGGACCCAGAGCAGCTCGACGGCGTGCGATCCGGAGCCCACGTACACGTTGTTCTTGGCGGCCGACAGCTCACCGGGCGCGAGATCCGTGCGGTCCGGGACCAGCGCGGCCTGGATGATCTTCAGCCGCTCGCCGCGGAACAGGGTCCACGCACCGGGCGCGGGGGTGCACCCCCGGACGACCCGGTCCACCCGCAGCGCGGGCGCCGCCCAGTCCACCTGCGCGTCCTCGACCGTCAGCTTGGGGGCGAGGGTGACGCCGTCGGCGGGCTGCGGCACCGCCTTCAGGCTGCCGTCCTCGATGCCGTCCATGGTCGCGACGAGCAGCCCCGAGCCCGCGAAGGCGAGCCGGGTGAGCAGGTCGCCGCTGGTATCGGTGGGCCGCACCTCCTCGGTGACCGTCCCGTACACCGGACCGGAGTCGAGGCCCTGCTCGATCAGGAAGGTGGAGGCGCCGGTGATCTCGTCGCCCGCCAGCACCGCGTGCTGCACCGGCGCGGCACCGCGCCAGGCGGGCAGCAGCGAGAAGTGCAGGTTGACCCAGCCGTGGGCCGGGACGTCCAGGGCGACCTTGGGCAGCAGCGCGCCATAGGCGACGACGGGGCAGCAGTCGGGGCCGATCTCCCGCAGCCGCGCCAGGAAGTCCTCGTCGCGCGGCTTCGCGGGCTTGAGCACCTCGATGCCGGCCTCCGCCGCGCGCTCCGCGACCGGGCTCGCCACCAGCCTGCGGCCCCGCCCCGCGGGCGCGTCCGGGCGGGTCACGACGGCGGCCACCTCGTGCCGGTCGGAGGCGATCAGGGCGTCCAGGGCGGGGACGGCGACCTCGGGAGTGCCTGCGAAGACGAGCTTCACTGGTGGGTACCTCGGATCTCTGGT
Source organism: Streptomyces sp. NPDC039462 (assembly GCF_055639375.1). NCBI lineage: Bacteria > Bacillati > Actinomycetota > Actinomycetes > Kitasatosporales > Streptomycetaceae > Streptomyces > Streptomyces sp. NPDC039462. The sequence continues at coordinate 451,592 of NZ_JBVKAO010000005.1, read as the reverse complement.
CAAGGGTGGGGCGACGGCAGCGCACCAGTCTATGGGCCGCTCCGGGAACCCGCCCCGGGCGGTCTTCCGGAGAGCCGCGGTTCCGGACCTCGGTCGAGCTCTGCGGTTGGGGACCGCAGTTGTGGACCGCTGTTGTGGACCGAGGTTGACGCTCTTGGGGGCGTACGAAGCGGCGCGCGCCCCGTGCATATGCGCATACGCCCCTGCACCGTGACCCCTCACGAGCTAGCGCGTTGGTCAAGAAAGAGTTGACCAAAACGGGCCAGCGATACGGCCCGATCCTTTTCAACGCCGGTTCGAGAGGCTTGTTCATGGCCGACCACGCAACCCACGACGCCCAGGCACGGGCCAGCCTGCACCTTCTGGTGCGGGACATCGAGCGGGTCCGCCGGCAGGTGGATGCACTGCGCACCCTGACCGCCCAGCTCGGCAACGTCTACCGCCCGCGCCGCTCCAGCCCCTCCGCGGGCTTCGTCGTGTACGGGCGGGCCCCCGCCCCGACCGTCCGCCTCGCCCAGGAATTGCGGGACAGTGTCGAGACGCTGGTCACCGCGGCGGTGGACTTCGACCGTTCGCTCGGCTTCTCGTGGGACGCGGTGGGCTCGGCCCTCGGCGTCACCAAGCAGGCGGTCCACCGCCGGTACGGCGCGCGCCGGGCCACCACGCAGGCGGCGGCCGAGGCGGAGCGCGCCGCGGAGGCCCCGGCGCAGGCCGTGACGTCCACGGTGACGTCGACATCCACCGTCACGGCCACGCGCCCGCTCCCCGTCGGTGTCCCGCTGCCGTCCGTCCCCGCCGCCCGCGCGATGCCGACCCAGCCCACCGCGGGCAGCCCCACACTCCGCGACGAGCCCAGGCCGACCGCCTTCCCCGGCCCGCGCAACGGCTGACACACGACGGGTGACACGCAACAGCCGAGGCGCGACGGCTGACGCACACCGGCCGCCCCTCCCCCGACCGCTGCCCCCTCGTTCCTCCGCCAAGGGCGAGGGGGCAGCTCTGTGCCGTCATCCGTACGACGTACTCAGCCGATGTCCAGCGGATCCACCCGGACCCGAACCGCCTCGCCCCCCGCCTCCCGAGCGCCCTTGGCGCCCCGGGCCATCCGCGCGGCCTGCGCCACCTTCAAGGAGGCGGCGAGAGCGGCACCGCTGCCCGGCGGCACCCGGATCAGCACCCGCTCCCACGCCTCTCCGGCGGGCACACCCGCACCCCGCCGCGAACCCCCGGCACCGGCGGCGGGCCCCCCGTCCCACATCGGAACAGGCCCCAACACCACCGCGTCCCGCGGCAGTTCCGCGGCGGACAGGAACTCCGCGAGCGCCTCGGGCGGTCCCGACACCGCCGCCATCCGCGACACCGGCGGAAACCCGAGCTCGGCCCGCTCGGCGAGCTCCCGCACCGCGTGCCCCACGGGATCCCACCGCACCAGCGCCTGCACGGGCCGCAGCGTCGGCTCGGCGACCACCACCACCGTGCCGCCCGCGCCCTGCGGCCGGACGAGCGAAGAGGCCCCGATCCACCGGCGCAGCGCGTCCTCACCCGCCCGCAGGTCGGGCCGCCCCAGCATCGCCCACCCGTCGAGCAGCAGCGCGGCCGCGTAACCGCCCTCGGCGATGGGCTCCGCCCCCGGCGTACTGACCACGAGCGCCGGCGTGTCCGGCACCGTGTCGAGAACCTGCTCCCGGCCCGACGTCCGCACCGGCACCGCGGGGAACGCCCGCCCCAGCTCCTCGGCGGTCCGGCGCGCCCCGACGACCTGCGCCCGCAGCCGGAAGGCGCCGCAGGCCTCGCAGTGCCAGGCGGCCTCCTCCACCCCGCACCAGCCGCACCGCAGGGCGGCCCCGCTCTCCTGCGCCTCCAGCGGCCCGGCGCACCGCCGGCAGCGCGCGGGCTCGCGGCACCGCTCGCAGGCGAGCCTCGGCACATAGCCGCGGCGCGGCACCTGCACGAGGACGGGGCCGTGCTTCAGTCCCTCCCGCGCGACCTGCCACGCCAGCGACGGCAGCCGCGCGGCCCGCGCCGCCTCGTCCCGCGCCAGGTCACCGTCGCCCACGGTCCGCACGAGCGGGGCAGCCCCCCGCACCTGCTCGCGGTCGGCGACCAGCGGCGCGGCCCACCCGCTCTCGACGAGCTGCGCCGCCTCCACCGTGCAGCTCCAACTCCCCAGCAGGAAGCCGCACTTGTCCCGCGTGGCCCGGAGCTCCAGGACTTCCCGCACATGCGGGAAGGGCGCGCGGTCGTCGCTGTGGCTGGAGTCCCCGTCGTCCCAGACGACGACCAGGCCCAGATCCCGGACCGGCGCGAACATGGCGGCCCGGGTGCCGACGACGGCGCGCACGGCCCCGCGCCGCACGGAGAGCCACTCCTGATACCGCCGCTCCTGCCCGGCGTCCGCGGTCAGCAGCGCGTGCTGCCCCGCACCGAGCAGTCCGGTGAGCGCGGCGTCCACGCGCGCGGCGGGCCGCCCGGTCGGTACGACGACGAGCGCGCCGCGCCCCGAGGCAAGTGTGGCCTGCACGGCGCGGGCGATCTCCTCGGCCCACTGCGGCCCCGGCAGAGCGGTCCACACGGCACGCGGGGCGCCGCCTGTGGCCAGTGCCCGCAGGAATTCGGGCCCGTGCCCGTACCTCCGCCAGCTCCCCGCGTCGGGCGCGGCCGGCGGAGCCGGGGGCTCGGGCGACACCCGTGACTCGGCCCGCGCGTGCCGCGGCGGAACCGCCAGCTGCAGCACGTCGGCGAGGCTGCCCGCGTACCGGTCGGCGACGGCCCGGGCCAGCTCGAGCAGCTCGGGCGAGAGCACGGGCTCGGGCGACACGACCTGCGCCAGGGCGGCCAGCGGTCCCGTGTAATCGGTCTCGGCGCACCGCTCGACGATGAACCCGTCGATCAGCCCGCCGCCCTCGCGCCGCCCGTCCCGCACGTTCCGCGACCCGGCGCCGAACCGGACCCGGACCCGGACCCCGGGCTGCGCCTCGGCGTCGAGTTCCTCGGGCACGGCGTAGTCGAAGTACCGGTCGAGGTGCAGCACGCCCTTGTCGACGAGCACCCGCGCCACCGGCAGCTCCTTGGCCAGCGCGGCCCCCCGCCACGTCCGCGGCTTGGCCCGCGGCACCTTGGCCTTGCGCACCGACTCCCGAATGAGCGCAAGCTGCTCCGGCTCCTCGTCTCCCCCCACCCCGGACCCTTCGTTCTCCCTGCTCACAGCTGCATTCCTACCAGACCCCACTGACACGCCCGGAAAACGCCGAGGCCCGGCACCCCCGCAGGGGTACCGGGCCTCGCCGAGCCTGGAAGAGCCGGGACTAGAGCCCCGCCGCCTTCCGCAGCGCGTCCACGCGGTCCGTGCGCTCCCACGTGAAGTCGGGGATCGCCCGGCCGAAGTGGCCGTACGCGGCGGTCTGCGAGTAGATCGGGCGGAGCAGGTCGAGGTCGCGGATGATCGCGGCCGGACGCAGGTCGAAGACCTCGCCGATGGCCGTCTCGATCTTGTCCGTGTCGACCGTGGCCGTGCCGAAGGTCTCGACGAAGAGACCGACCGGCTCGGCCTTGCCGATGGCGTACGCGACCTGGACCTCGCAGCGGGCCGCGAGGCCGGCCGCGACGACGTTCTTGGCGACCCAGCGCATCGCGTACGCCGCGGAGCGGTCCACCTTGGACGGGTCCTTGCCGGAGAAGGCGCCGCCGCCGTGGCGGGCCATGCCGCCGTACGTGTCGATGATGATCTTGCGGCCGGTCAGGCCGGCGTCGCCCATCGGGCCGCCGATCTCGAAGCGTCCGGTGGGGTTGACCAGCAGGCGGTAGCCCTCGGTCTCCAGCTTGATGCCGTCCTCGAGGAGGGCCTTCAGCTCGGGCTCGACCACGAACTCCCGGATGTCGGGAGCTAGGAGCGAGTCCAGGTCGATGTCGCTCGCGTGCTGCGAGGAGACCACGACCGTGTCGAGGCGGACGGCCTTGTCGCCGTCGTACTCGATGGTGACCTGGGTCTTGCCGTCGGGGCGCAGGTAGGGAATTGTCCCGTTCTTGCGCACCTCGGAGAGGCGGCGCGAGAGACGGTGCGCGAGGTGGATCGGGAGCGGCATGAGCTCCGGGGTCTCGTCGCAGGCGTACCCGAACATCAGGCCCTGGTCGCCCGCGCCCTGCTTGTCGAGCTCGTCCTCATCGCCCTCGACACGCTTCTCGTACGCCGTGTCGACGCCCTGCGCGATGTCGGGGGACTGTGAGCCGATGGACACCGAGACGCCACAGGAGGCGCCGTCGAAGCCCTTCTTCGAGGAGTCGTAGCCGATCTCGAGGATCTTGTCGCGCACGAGCTGCGCGATCGGCGCGTACGCCTTCGTCGTGACCTCGCCGGCCACGTGGACGAGGCCGGTGGTGATCAGCGTCTCCACGGCGACGCGGGAGGTGGGGTCCTCCCGCAGAAGCGCGTCGAGAATGGTGTCGCTGATCTGGTCAGCGATCTTGTCGGGGTGACCCTCGGTCACAGACTCCGAGGTGAAGAGGCGCCGGGACACATCGCTCCCTGTGGTTGCAGCGGCTGCTGGCTGATCATGGGTGGACGGCCGGGGGCTGCGCCCGGCGTCGTCCGAGACCAGTTTATCGGTCACACTCGGCCGCCGGTCCACATGTCTCGCCACTTGGGAGGCCTGTGACCTGCGGCACTGTCTTGCGCGGTACGACGATCGTCCTCCTCCAGGCGGTCTCGCGCCCGTTTTCCCCGGGTTTGAGGCGCCCGATGGGGCGAAGGTGACATTGAGCCCTGCCTGCGCAGACCTCGTCAAGAGAGGCGCCAGAATGTGGCCAAGTTCCGCCAAGAGGCGAAACGGGAATGGCCACGGCTGTCACCGCAGCCGCTCCGCGACCAGGTCCCAGACCGTGTCCGCGAGGGCCTCCTTGGGGCCGTGGGGCACCGGCGTCTCGCTGCCGTCGGCGCCGAGCACGACGGCTTCGTTCTCCTCGGCGCCGAAGGTCTTGCGCTCGCCGACCTCGTTGACGACCAGCAGGTCGCAGCCCTTGCGTGCGAGCTTGGCGCGGCCGTTGGCCAGGACGTCGTCGGTCTCCGCGGCGAAGCCGACGATCACCTGGCCGGGACGGGGCCTGTCCCCCGCGATCTCCGCGAGGACGTCGGGGTTGCGGACCAGGGCGATCGGCGCAGGTTCCTGGCCGTCCTTCTTCTTGATCTTCCCGGTCGCGTACGTCTCGGGGCGGAAGTCGGCCACGGCGGCCGCCATCACGACGGCATCGGCGTCGGGCGCGGCCTTCAGGACGGCCTCGCGCAGCTGCACCGCCGTGCCGACCGGCACGACGTCCACGCCGGCCGGGTCGGGCAGCGCCGCGTTGGCCGCGACGAGGGTGACGCGGGCGCCGCGCGCCGCCGCGCTGCGGGCGAGCGCGTAGCCCTGCTTGCCCGAGGAGCGGTTGCCGAGGAAGCGGACCGGGTCGAGGGGTTCGCGGGTGCCGCCGGCGCTCACGACGACGTGGCGGCCCGCGAGGTCCTGGGCCAGGTCGCCCCTGGCGAGGACGCGGCGTACGACCTCGAAGAGCTCGACGGGGTCGGGGAAGCGGCCCTTGCCGGTGTCGACGCCGGTGAGACGCCCGACGGCGGGCTCGACGACCAGCGCGCCGCGGCGGCGGAGCGTGGCCACGTTCTCCTGGGTGGCCGGGTGCTCCCACATCTCCGTGTGCATGGCCGGGGCGAAGATCACCGGACAGCGGGCGGTGAGGAGCGTGTTGGTGAGCAGGTCGTCGGCGAGACCGTGGGCCGCCTTGGCGAGCATGTCGGCGGTGGCGGGCGCGACGATCACGAGGTCGGCGTGCTGCCCGATGCGGACGTGCGGCACCTCGTGGACGTCGGACCAGACCTCGGTCGAGACGGGGTTGCCGGACAGCGCGGACCAGGTCGCGGCGCCGACGAAGTGCAGCGCCGACGCGGTCGGCACGACGCGCACGTCATGGCCCGACTCGGTCAGCCGCCGCAGCAGCTCGCACGCCTTGTAGGCGGCGATGCCACCGCTGACCCCCAGGACTACCTTCGGCTTCTCGGCCACGGCCTCTGTCTCCCCGCGCTCGGTGCGTACGACGTTCGGATGCGTACGACTCCATGACACACCACAGGCCCGGCAGCCGTGCTGCCGGGCCTGTGGTGAAAGAACGAACCTGAAGGTGGGACCGCTTACTGAGCCGGGCCCTCGATGGCCTCGGACGTCAGCAGACCCGCGTTGATCTCGCGGAGCGCGATCGAGAGCGGCTTCTCGTGGACGTGCGTGTCCACGAGGGGGCCGACGTACTCCAGGAGGCCCTCACCGAGCTGCGAGTAGTACGCGTTGATCTGACGCGCGCGCTTGGCGGCGTAGATCACGAGGCTGTACTTCGAGTCGGTGGCTTCGAGCAGCTCATCAATCGGCGGGTTGATGATGCCCTCGGGCGCGGTGATGGAAGAGGACACTCTTCGCCTTCCGATGGGGTCAAGACCAGAAGGGTCAAGACAGGGGTAAAGATCAAAGAACCTTCATCAAGGCTAGCAGCTCACGAGCCACGTCCTCGACTGAGGTGTTGACCAGGGTCGTATCGAACTCGGCCTCCGCGGCCAGCTCCACCTTGGCGGCGGCGAGCCTGCGCTCGATCACCTCGGGCGCCTCGGTCCCCCGACCGGTGAGCCGGCGGACCAGCTCGTCCCAGCTCGGCGGGGCGAGGAAGACCAGCTGTGCCTCGGGCATCGATTCGCGCACCAGGCGCGCGCCCTGCAGGTCGATCTCCAGGAGGACGGGCTCGCCCGCCTCCAGGCGTTCGAGCACGGCGTGCCGGGGCGTGCCGTAGCGGTTGCCCGCGAATTCGGCCCACTCCAGGAGCTCGCCGTTGGCGATGAACTTGTCCATCTCGTCGTCGGAGACGAAGAAGTACTGGACACCGTGCTTCTCACCGGGCCGCGGCTTGCGGGTGGTGGCGGAGACCGAGAGCCAGACCTCGGGGTGTTCTTTGCGCATATGAGCGACGACCGTGCTCTTGCCGACCCCGGAGGGGCCGGAGAGCACGGTCAGCCGCGGACGTACGTCCGGGGGCGCGGGGGTCGTCCCCCGGGATGTTGCAGCCATGCAGCGATTATCCAGGTTCTCAGGAGTGCCTGAGAACATCAGCCCGCGGCACCGCCACCGAACTCTCGCTCGAGCGACGCGATCTGGTTGGAGCCGAGACCGCGCACACGGCGGCTCTCGGAGATGCCAAGACGCTCCATGATCTGCTTGGCGCGGACCTTGCCCACGCCAGGCAGGGACTCCAGGAGGGCGGAGACCTTCATCTTGCCGATGACATCGTTCTCCTGGCCCTGCTTGATGACCTCGTGGAGAGAAGCACCGGAGTGCTTGAGTCGATTCTTGACCTCGGCCCGCTCCCGGCGAGCCGCGGCGGCCTTTTCGAGCGCGGCTGCGCGCTGTTCAGGGGTAAGGGGCGGAAGAGCCACGCCTACGTCACCTCGGATGTCGAACTGTCGGATACGGACCGGTGAGGAACCTAGTCGCCCCACACCTGGTGAGCAACGTGCAACGCGCTTGCCCGTTCGCTCTCGTCGGAGACTAGCGGCCATGGCCGCTGGAGTCAGCGAGAACAGACGAAAAGTCCTGGTCAGCCTGCGCCGAGCCGTACATATCGGGCATTTCTCCCCGGTTTTGAGCCGGCGGTCGCTCTCAGGCCGCTCCGACCGCCGCCCTGATCTCGTCCGCGAAGCGCTCCGCGGAGTCGCGCAGGGCCGTGACATCGGGTCCGTGCCGCAGCACACCCCTGCTGACGTTCGGCACGACGTTGCGCACGGCGGCGCCGAAGACGCCGGGAAGATCGGCCGGGGTCGCGCCCTGCGCCCCGATGCCGGGGGCGAGCAGCGGACCGTTGATCCCGAGGTCGTACGACGACAGGTCGCCCAGCGTCGCCCCGACGACCGCCCCGAAGGACCCCAGGGGCGTCTGGCCGGCGTTCTCCGCGGCGAGGTGCCCGAGGACGGTGGCCGCGACGGTCCGCCCGTCCTCGCGCACCGCGTGCTGCACCTCGGCGCCCTCCGGGTTGGAGGTGAGGGCTAGCACGAAGAGCCCGGCGCCGTTCTCGCGGGCGAGGTCGACGGCCGGCTTCAGGGAGCCGTACCCGAGGTAGGGCGAGACCGTGAGCGCGTCGCTGAAGAGCGGCGAGTCCTTGCGCAGGAAGGTCTCGGCGTACGCGGCCATGGTCGAGCCGATGTCGCCGCGCTTGGCGTCCATGACGACCAGGGCACCGGCCGCCCGCAGCTCCTCGACCGCCTTCTCCAGGACGGCGATGCCGCGCGAGCCGAAGCGCTCGAAGAACGCGCTCTGCGGCTTGAAGACGGCGACGGTCCCGGCCAGCGCCTCCACGACGGTCCGCGTGAACCGCTCCAGGCCCGCGATGTCGTCGTTCAGGCCCCACGCGGTCAGCAGGGAGGCGTGCGGGTCGATGCCGACGCACAGGGGGCCGCGCTCGTCCATGGCGTGGCGCAGGCGCGTGCCGAAGGGCTCCAGGGGGCTCATGCGGTGACCTCGGGCTTCCTCACATCGGCGCCGACGGCGTCGGCGAGGGTGGCGTACGGGCTCGTCCGCAGGCGTGCGGCGAGGCCCTTGTGGATCGCGCGGCCCCAGAAGGGCCCTTCGTAGATGAAGGCGCTGTAGCCCTGGACCAGGGTGGCGCCCGCGAGGATGCGCTGCCAGGCGTCCTCGGCGGTCTCGATGCCGCCGACGCCGACGAGCGTGATCCGGTCGCCCACGCGCGCGTAGAGGCGGCGCAGGACCTCCAGGGAGCGCTCCTTCAGCGGCGCGCCCGAGAGGCCGCCGGTCTCTCCGTAGAGGGCGGGTTCGGATTTCAGACCGAGGCTCTCGCGCGCGATGGTGGTGTTCGTGGCGATGATGCCGTCCAGGCCGAGCTCGACGGCGAGGTCGGCGACCGCGTCGATGTCCTCGTCAGCCAGATCCGGCGCGATCTTGACGAGCAGCGGGACGCGGCGGCCCTCGACGCTGCGGTCCGCGGCCTCGCGGACGGCGGTCAGGAGGGGCCGCAGCGACTCGGTGGCCTGGAGGTTGCGCAGGCCCGGGGTGTTGGGCGAGGAGACATTCACCACGAGGTAGTCGGCGTGGCGGGCGAGCCGCTCGGTCGACTTCACGTAGTCGGCGGCGGCCTCCTCCTCGGGGACGACCTTGGTCTTGCCGATGTTCACGCCCACGACGGTCTTGAAGACCGCCGTGCGGGCCGCCAGACGGGCCGCCACGGCTGCCGAGCCCTCGTTGTTGAAGCCCATGCGGTTGATCAGCGCGCGGTCCTGCACGAGGCGGAACAGCCGCTTCTTGGGGTTGCCGGGCTGCGGCTCGCCCGTGACCGTGCCGACCTCGATGTGGTCGAAGCCGAGCATCGACATGCCGTCGATCGCGACGGCGTTCTTGTCGAAGCCCGCGGCGAGCCCGAAGGGGCCGTGCATCCGCAGCCCGAGGGCCTCGGTGCGCAGCTCCTTGTGGCGCGGCGCGAGGACGGCCGCGACGAAGGTGCGCAGCACGGGAACGCGGGCCGCGAGGCGGATCCAGCGGAAGGCCAGGTGGTGGGCCCGCTCCGGGTCCATGCGCTTGAAGACGAGGTTGAAGAACAGCTTGTACATGAAGGGGTCCTCGGTGTCCTCACCGGAAGTCGGTGTTCTCACCAGATCGGTGTTCTCACCAGAAGGGGGACACCGTCTCCGGTGTCCCCCTCGTGGGCTGCTAGTCGCGGGTCGCGGTCAGGTGTTCCGCGTGTTCCTGGAGTGACCGGACGCCCACGTCCCCGCGGCCCAGCGCGTCGATGCCCTGGACGGCCGCGGCGAGCGCCTGGACCGTGGTCAGGCACGGCACGGAGCGTGCCACGGCGGCGGTGCGGATCTCGTAGCCGTCGAGGCGGCCGCCGGTGCCGTACGGGGTGTTGACGATGAGGTCGACGCCACCGTCGTGGATGAGCTGGACGATGGTCTTCTCGCCGTTCGGGCCCTCGCCCTCGGACTGCTTGCGCACCACCGTGGCGTTGAGGCCATTGCGCTTGAGCACCTCGGCCGTGCCGGACGTGGCGAGCAACTCGAAGCCGTGCGCGACCAGTTCACGCGCCGGGAAGATCATCGAGCGCTTGTCGCGGTTGGCCACCGAGATGAACGCGCGGCCCTTGGTCGGCAGCGGGCCGTACGCGCCCGCCTGCGACTTGGCGTACGCGGTGCCGAACACCGAGTCGATGCCCATGACTTCGCCCGTGGAGCGCATCTCCGGGCCGAGGACGGTGTCGACGCCGCGGCCGTGGATGTCGCGGAAGCGCGACCACGGCATGACGGCCTCCTTGACGGAGATCGGCGCGTCCATGGGGAGCGTGCCGCCGTCGCCGACGGCCGGCAGCATGCCTTCGGCGCGCAGCTCGGCGACGGTCGCGCCGAGCGAGATGCGCGCGGCGGCCTTGGCCAGCGGCACCGCGGTCGCCTTCGAGGTGAAGGGGACGGTGCGCGACGCGCGGGGGTTGGCCTCCAGGACGTAGAGGATGTCCCCGGCCATCGCGAACTGGATGTTGATCAGGCCGCGTACGCCGACGCCCTTGGCGATGCCCTCCGTGGAGGCGCGCAGGCGCTTGATGTCGAAGCCGCCGAGCGTGATCGGGGGCAGCGCGCACGCCGAGTCGCCGGAGTGGATGCCGGCTTCCTCGATGTGCTCCATGACGCCGCCGAGGTAGAGCTCCTCGCCGTCGTAGAGCGCGTCGACGTCGATCTCGATGGCGTCGTCCAGGAAGCGGTCGACGAGCACCGGCCGGGTGGGGCTGATCTCGGTCGACTCCTCGATGTACGCGGAGAGGCGGGTCTCGTCGTACACGATCTCCATGCCGCGTCCGCCGAGCACGTACGAAGGACGGACGAGGACGGGGTAGCCGATCTCGTCGGCGATGGCCTTCGCCTCCGCGAACGTCGTCGCGGTGCCGTGCTTCGGCGCGGGGAGCCCGGCCTCGGCGAGCACGCGGCCGAAGGCGCCGCGGTCCTCGGCGGCGTGGATGGCCTCCGGCGGGGTGCCGACGATCGGCACGCCGTTGTCCTTGAGTGCCTGGGCAAGGCCCAGCGGGGTCTGGCCGCCGAGCTGGACGATGACGCCCGCGATCGGCCCGGCCGCCGCCTCGGCGTGGACGATCTCCAGGACGTCCTCCAGGGTGAGCGGCTCGAAGTAGAGCCGGTCGGAGGTGTCGTAGTCCGTGGAGACGGTCTCCGGGTTGCAGTTGACCATCACGGTCTCGTAGCCCGCGTCGCTGAGCGCGAAGGAGGCGTGGACGCAGGAGTAGTCGAACTCGATGCCCTGGCCGATGCGGTTCGGGCCCGAGCCGAGGATGATCACGGCGGGCTTCTCGCGCGGGGCGACCTCGCTCTCCTCGTCGTACGAGGAGTAGAAGTACGGCGTCTTCGCGGCGAACTCGGCGGCGCAGGTGTCGACCGTCTTGTAGACCGGGCGTACGCCGAGTGCCTGGCGCACCTCGCGGACGACGTCCTCGCGCAGGCCGCGGATCTCGGCGATCTGGGCGTCGGAGAAGCCGTGCCGCTTGGCCTCGGCCAGCAGGTCGGCGTCCAGGCGCTCGGCGGCGGCCAGCTCGTCGGCAAGCTCCTTGATGAGGAAGAGCTGGTCGACGAACCACGGGTCGATCTTCGTGGCGTCGAAGACCTCCTCGGGGGTGGCGCCCGCGCGGATGGCCTGCATGACGAAGTTGATGCGGCCGTCGGTGGGGCGCACGGCCTCTTCGAGGAGCTGCTTCTTGTCGCCGGGCTCGCCCACGAAGGTGAACTGCGAGCCCTTCTTCTCCAGCGAGCGGAGCGCCTTCTGCAGGGCCTCGGTGAAGTTGCGGCCGATGGCCATGGCCTCGCCGACCGACTTCATGGTGGTCGTCAGGGTGGAGTCCGCCGACGGGAACTTCTCGAAGGCGAAACGCGGGGCCTTGACGACGACGTAGTCGAGGGTCGGCTCGAAGGACGCCGGCGTCTTCTCGGTGATGTCGTTCGGGATCTCGTCCAGCGTGTAGCCGACGGCCAGCTTGGCGGCGATCTTCGCGATCGGGAAGCCGGTGGCCTTGGACGCGAGCGCGGAGGACCGCGAGACGCGGGGGTTCATCTCGATGACGATGACCCGGCCGTCCTCGGGGTTCACCGCGAACTGGATGTTGCAGCCGCCGGTGTCGACGCCGACCTCGCGGATGATCGCGATGCCGACGTCGCGCAGGATCTGGTACTCGCGGTCGGTGAGCGTCATCGACGGGGCGACGGTGATCGAGTCGCCGGTGTGCACGCCCATCGGGTCGAAGTTCTCGATGGAGCAGACGACCACGACGTTGTCGTTCTTGTCGCGCATCAGCTCCAGCTCGTACTCCTTCCAGCCGAGGATGGACTCCTCCAGGAGCACCTCGGTGGTCGGCGAGAGGGTGAGGCCCTGCCCGGCGATGCGGCGCAGCTCCTCCTCGTCGTGCGCGAAGCCGGAACCGGCGCCGCCCATGGTGAAGGAGGGGCGGACGACGACGGGGTAGCCGCCGAGCTCGTCGACGCCCTTGAGGACGTCGTCCATGGAGTGGCAGATGTACGAGCGGGCGGACTCGCCGTGCCCGATCTTCTTCTTGACCTCTTCGACGACGCCCTTGAAGAGGTCGCGGTCCTCGCCCTTGTTGATGGCCTCGACGTTGGCGCCGATGAGTTCGACGCCGTACTTCTCCAGGACGCCCTGCTCGTGCATGGAGATGGCCGTGTTGAGGGCCGTCTGGCCGCCCAGCGTCGGCAGGAGGGCGTCGGGGCGCTCCTTGGCGATGATCTTCTCGACGAACTCGGGGGTGATCGGCTCGACGTACGTGGCGTCGGCGATCTCCGGGTCGGTCATGATCGTCGCCGGGTTGGAGTTGACGAGGATGACGCGCAGGCCCTCGGCCTTGAGGACGCGGCACGCCTGGGTACCGGAGTAGTCGAACTCCGCGGCCTGGCCGATGACGATCGGGCCGGAGCCGATGACCAGGACGGACTGGATATCGGTGCGCTTAGGCACGCTGGCCCTCCATCAGGGAAACGAAGCGGTCGAAGAGGTACGCGGCGTCGTGCGGGCCGGCAGCCGCTTCGGGGTGGTACTGGACGGAGAAGGCCGGCTGGTCGAGCAGCTGGAGGCCTTCCACGACGTTGTCGTTGAGGCAGACGTGGGAGACCTCGGCGCGGCCGAAGGGGGTCTCGCTTGCCTTGTCGAGCGGCGCGTCCACGGCGAAGCCGTGGTTGTGCGCGGTGACCTCGACCTTGCCGGTGGTGCGGTCCTGCACCGGCTGGTTGATGCCGCGGTGGCCGTACTTCAGCTTGTACGTGCCGAAGCCGAGGGCGCGGCCGAGGATCTGGTTGCCGAAGCAGATGCCGAAGAGCGGCGTCTTGCGCTTGAGGACGGCGGTCATCAGCGCGACCGGGCCTTCGGCGGTGGCGGGGTCGCCGGGGCCGTTGGAGAAGAAGACTCCGTCGGGGCTGACGGCGTAGACGTCCTCCTCGGTGGCGGTCGCGGGCAGCACGTGCACCTCGATGCCGCGCTCGGCCATCCGGTGCGGGGTCATGCCCTTGATGCCGAGGTCGATGGCGGCGACGGTGAACTTCTTCTCACCGACGGCCGGGACGACGTAGGCCTCCTTGGTGGCGACCTCCTCGTACAGGCTCGCACCCTTCATCTGGGGCTGTGCCTGGACCCGGGCGGCCAGCTCGGCGTCCGGTGCCAGCGCCTCGCCGGAGAAGATGCCGGAGCGCATGGAGCCGCGCTCGCGCAGGTGGCGGGTGAGGGCGCGGGTGTCGATCCCGGAGATGCCGACGACGCCCTGCCGCGACAGCTCGTCGTCGAGGGAGCGCGCGGAGCGCCAGTTGGAGGGGATGCGGGCCGGGTCGCGGACCACGTACCCGGAGACCCAGATGCGGTCCGACTCGTCGTCCTCGTCGTTCCAGCCCGTGTTGCCGATCTGGGGGGCGGTGGCGACGACGATCTGACGGTCGTACGACGGGTCGGTCAGGGTCTCCTGGTAGCCGGTCATGCCGGTGGAGAACACCGCTTCGCCGAAGGTCTCCCCCACGGCGCCGTAGGCACGGCCGCGGAAGACGCGGCCGTCCTCCAGGACGAGTACGGCGGAAACCTTGCCGGTTTCCCTTGTGGAGGTCGTCATCGTGCGGTGCCTTCCGTAGTGCTGGTGTTGATCATGTTGCTGATGGCCTCGACCCACTCGGTGTGCTCGGCCGCGTGGTCCGAGCGGAAGCCGGAGTCGAGCAGCTTCCCGCCGTGTTCCCAGGTGACGATCAGGAGACCGCCCTCCGTGAGGACCTTGCCCGCGATGCCCTTGTCGAGACGGGCCTCGCGCAGCTGTGCGACCGGGATGAAGAAGTCGGTCGCGCCGGGGCGTACGACGCCCAGGCCCGCGTCGGTGAGCGTCAGCTCGACGCGGCTGCGGGTGCCCAGGCCGTGCGCCACGATGCGGTCGAGCCACTGCCCTGCCGTGGTCGAGCCGTGGTAGCGGCCGCTCAGCTCAAGTCTGGCCGGACCCGGGTCGCTCGGCGCGTCGGGCAGCTCGGGCAGGTCGCCCTGGAGCGTGCCGCGCCACTTCCAGCCCTCGCGCATCAGCCAGTAGACGAGCGCGATGAAGAGCAGGAGTCCGACTACCCAGCCGAGGCGCGCGGCCCAGTCGGTCACCTCCGCCGATTCCTTCTCGGCGGCCAGTTCCAGAAGAGGTGTTCCCAGAGATGTCACGTGAGCTTCCCGTCGTCGAGCGTGGCCCGACCCCGGAGCCACGTGTGCGTGACGCGGCCCGGCAGCTCACGGCCCTCGTAGGGAGTGTTGCGGCTGCGCGAGGCGAAGCCCGCGGGGTCCACTGCCCCACGGTAATCCGCGTCGACCAGGACGAGGTTCGCGGGCTCACCTGCCGAGACGGGGCGTCCGTGGCCGGTCGCCCGGCCGATCCGCGCGGGCTTGAAGGACATCCGGTCGGCGACGGCCTCCCAGGTCAGCAGGCCGGTCTCGACCATCGTCTGCTGGACGACGGAGAGCGCGGTCTCCAGGCCGACCATGCCCATGGCGGCCGCGGCCCACTCGCAGTCCTTGTCCTCGTGCGGGTGCGGGGCGTGGTCGGTGGCGACGATGTCGATGGTGCCGTCGGCGAGGGCCTCGCGGAGCGCCATGACGTCGCGCTCGGTGCGCAGCGGCGGGTTGACCTTGTAGACGGGGTTGTAGGAACGCACCAGCTCATCCGTGAGGAGGAGGTGGTGCGGGGTGACCTCGGCGGTGACGTCGATGCCGCGCGACTTGGCCCAGCGGACGATCTCGACGGATCCGGCGGTCGACAGGTGGCAGATGTGGACGCGGGATCCGACGTGCTCGGCGAGCAGGACGTCCCGGGCGATGATCGACTCCTCGGCCACCGCGGGCCAGCCGCCGAGGCCCAGCTCGGCGGAGACGACGCCCTCGTTCATCTGGGCGCCCTCGGTGAGCCGCGGCTCCTGGGCGTGCTGCGCGACGACGCCGCCGAAGGCCTTCACGTACTCCAGGGCGCGGCGCATCATCACGGCGTCGTCGACGCACTTGCCGTCGTCGGAGAAGACGGTGACCCCGGCGGCGGACTCGTGCATGGCGCCGAGCTCGGCGAGCTTCTTGCCCTCGAGGCCGACGGTGACGGCGCCGATGGGCTGCACGTCGCAGTAGCCGGACTCCTTGCCGAGCCGGTAGACCTGCTCGACGACGCCGGCGGTGTCGGCGACGGGGAAGGTGTTGGCCATGGCGAACACGGCGGTGTAGCCGCCGGAGGCGGCGGCGCGGGTGCCGGTCAGGACGGTCTCGGAGTCCTCGCGGCCGGGCTCGCGCAGGTGGGTGTGGAGGTCGACGAGGCCGGGGAGCAGCACCTTGCCCTGGGCCTCGACGACGGTCGCGCCCTCGGCGGCGAGGCCGGTGCCCACGGCCTCGATGGTCTCGCCGTCGATCAGGACGTCCTGCGCCTCGCCGCCGAGCACCTTCGCACCACGGATCAGGATCTTGCTCATGGGTTTTACTTCTCCTCGGAACCGGTGGGGCGGGTGTGGGTGACGGCGGGCTCGTTGCCGCCCAGGAGCAGGTAGAGGACGGCCATGCGGATGGAGACTCCGTTGGCGACCTGTTCGACGACCGTGCAGCGGTCGGAGTCGGCGACCTCGGCGGTGATCTCCATGCCGCGGACCATGGGGCCGGGGTGCATGACGATGGCGTGCTCGGGCATCTTCGCCATGCGCTCGCCGTCCAGGCCGTAGCGGCGCGAGTACTCGCGCTCGGTGGGGAAGAACGCGGCGTTCATGCGTTCGCGCTGCACGCGCAGCATCATCACGGCGTCGGACTTCGGCAGCACGCTGTCCAGGTCGTAACTGATGTCGCAGGGCCACTGCTCGACACCGACCGGCACGAGGGTGGGCGGGGCGACGAGGGTGACCTCGGCGCCGAGGGTGTGCAGCAGGTCGACGTTGGAGCGGGCGACGCGGCTGTGCAGGACGTCCCCGACGATGGTGATGTGCTTGCCCGCCAGGTCCTGGCCGAGGCCCGCGTCGGGTCCGACGAGGCGGCGCCGCATGGTGAAGGCGTCGAGCAGGGCCTGGGTGGGGTGCTGGTGGGTGCCGTCGCCGGCGTTGATGACGGCGGCGTCGATCCAGCCGGACGTGGCCAGGCGGTAGGGCGCGCCGGACGCGCCGTGCCGGATGACGACGGCGTCGACGCCCATGGCCTCCAGGGTCTGCGCGGTGTCCTTGAGGGACTCGCCCTTGGAGACGCTGGAGCCCTTGGCGGCGAAGTTGATGACGTCGGCGGAGAGGCGCTTCTCGGCGGCCTCGAAGGAGATCCGGGTCCGGGTCGAGTCCTCGAAGAAGAGGTTGACCACGGTGCGGCCGCGCAGGGCGGGAAGTTTCTTGATCGGCCGGTCGGCGACCCGCGCCATCTCCTCGGCCGTGTCGAGGATGAGGACGGCGTCGTCGCGGGAGAGGTCGGCGGCCGAGATGAGGTGTCGCATCATCTGCGTGTACTCCGGTGTGTGGAGGTCTGCGGGCGCGCGGGCGCACAGGGGTGTGCCCCTGTGGCCCGTGAGGGAGGAAACCGGTCTTACGCGGAGGCGGGCTTGGCGCCGAGCAGCACGGCGTCGCGGCCGTCCTCCTCGGCGAGCTGCACCTTGACCGTCTCCCGCAGCGACGTGGGGAGGTTCTTGCCCACGTAGTCGGCACGGATGGGCAGTTCGCGGTGGCCGCGGTCGACGAGGACGGCGAGCTGCACCGCGCGGGGGCGGCCGATGTCGTTCAGCGCGTCGAGGGCGGCGCGGATGGTGCGGCCGGAGAAGAGCACGTCGTCGACGAGGACGACCAGGCGGCCGTCGATGCCCTCACCGGGGATCTCGGTGCGGGCCAGCGCGCGCGGCGGATGCATGCGCAGGTCGTCGCGGTACATGGTGATGTCGAGGGAGCCGACCGGGATCGTGCGGCCGGTGATCTCTTCGAGCTTCTCGGCGAGCCGACGGCCGAGGAAGACGCCTCGGGTGGGAATGCCGAGGAGGACCACGTCGTCGGCGCCCTTGGCGCGCTCGACGATCTCGTGGGCGATGCGGGTCAGAACCCGCGCGATGTCGGGCCCTTCGAGCACGGGCCGGGCGACAGCGGAGTCTTTGGTGTCCTGCGTGTCCATATGAAAACGGACCTCCTTCTCCGCCTCACGGGACGGACCTTAAAGGACGTCGAAATTGCGCCAGTCATGCTACCAGTACCCGGCACTCGGCACGTCATCGGCCTCCACCGAAGGGGCGGTAAGGACCTTTCGGCTTGACGCAGGCAAGTAACGCTGCGTAACCTCACAGTGAGTTACCAGCCACGCGGCGGAGCCGCATGATGTCGCAGCGTCCGGGGAGCTATATGTCCAGCGAATACGCCAAGCAGCTCGGGGCCAAGCTCCGCGCGATCCGTACCCAGCAGGGCCTTTCCCTCCACGGAGTCGAGGAGAAGTCCCAGGGACGCTGGAAGGCGGTCGTCGTGGGGTCGTACGAGCGCGGCGACCGTGCCGTGACCGTGCAGCGCCTCGCCGAGCTGGCGGACTTCTACGGCGTCCCGGTGCAGGAGCTGCTGCCTGGCACGGCTCCCGGTGGTGCCGCCGAGCCGCCGCCGAAGCTCGTCCTCGACCTGGAGCGTCTGGCGCACGTCCCGCAGGAGAAGGCGGGCCCGCTCCAGCGGTATGCCGCCACGATCCAGTCCCAGCGCGGTGACTACAACGGCAAGGTGCTCTCGATCCGCCAGGACGACCTGCGCACCCTCGCCGTGATCTACGACCAGTCGCCCTCGGTCCTGACCGAGCAGCTGATCAGCTGGGGCGTCCTGGACGCGGACGCGCGTCGCGCCGTCGCCCACGAAGAGGTCTGACCGCCGCGCGACACATCAGCAGAAACGTGCCGCCGGGGTGGCCGCAGCCGAAAGGCCGCGGCCACCCCGGCGGTTTTCTGTTCCGCCGGAGCGCTTTCTCCGGAGCGCTTTTCCCCGGAGCGTTTTCCTGGCGCGTTTTCGCGAAGCGTTTTCGCAGAGAAAACCGGAGGGCCCGCAGCGGATTGCTGCGGGCCCTCCGGTTGGCGTACGACGACGCCTTACGACTCGTCGCGGCGCAGGGACGGCTTCAGGTCCTTGAAGCGTCCCAGCAGACCGTTGATGAACGACGGCGACTCGTCCGTGGAGAACTCCTTGGCGAGCTCGACCGCCTCGTCGATCACCACGGCGTCCGGCGTCCCGTCGACCCATACGAGTTCGTAGGCGCCGAGCCGCACGATGTTCCGGTCGACGACCGGCATGCGGTCCAGGGTCCATCCGACGGCGTACTGCGAGATGAGTTCGTCGATGCGGCGCTGCTGCGTCGCGTACCCCTCGACGAGCTCCATCGTGTACTCGCTCACCGGCGGCTGCCGGGTGTCGGACCGCGAGTGGCGTACCCAGTCCGCGAGGACCGTCAGGACGTCCGTACCGCGCTGGTCCGCCTCGAAGAGGATCTGGAAGGCGCGCTTGCGGGCCGTGTTACGAGCAGCCACGGTTAGCTGTTCACCCGGCCGAGGTAGTCGCTGGTACGGGTGTCGACCTTGATCTTCTCGCCGGTGGTGATGAAGAGCGGCACGTTGATCTGGTGGCCGGTCTCCAGGATCGCGGGCTTGGTGCCGCCCGTGGAGCGGTCGCCCTGGACGCCCGGCTCGGTCTCCTGGATGACGAGCTCGACGGCGGCCGGCAGCTCGACGAAGAGCACCTCGCCCTCGTGCTGCGCGACCGTGGCGGTGAAGCCCTCGATCAGGAAGTTGGCGGCGTCACCGACGGCCTTCTTGTCGATGTGCAGCTGGTCGTAGGTCTCCATGTCCATGAAGACGAAGTACTCGCCGTCCATGTAGGAGAACTGCATGTCGCGCTTGTCGACAGTGGCCGTCTCGACCTTGACGCCGGCGTTGAACGTCTTGTCGACGACCTTGCCGGAGAGCACGTTCTTGAGCTTGGTGCGCACGAAGGCCGGGCCCTTGCCGGGCTTGACGTGCTGGAACTCGACGACGGACCAGAGCTGGCCGCCTTCGAGCTTGAGCACCATGCCGTTCTTGAGGTCGTTCGTGGAAGCCACGGTTGCGGAATCTCCTGCACTGACTGACTGGTGGACGACCCCGGTCGGGCACGCGCGCTAGAGCGCGAGCAGTTCCTTGGTCGTGATGGTGAGTAGCTCGGGTCCGCCGTCCGCCTCGGGGCGCACGACGAGCGTGTCATCGATCCGGACACCACCCCGGCCAGGGAGGTGAACCCCCGGTTCGACGGTGACCGGCACGCAAGCGTCCAGTTTACCCATGGCCGCGGGCGCCAATTGAGGGTCCTCGTCGATTTCGAGCCCCACACCGTGCCCAGTCAGCGGAGCAAGGGCCTCCGCATAGCCCGCGGAGTCCAGTACGTGGCGTGCCGCGCGGTCCACATCACGGCAGGCGGCACCGGGTACGAGGGCCTCGCGGCCGGCCCGCTGCGCGGCGAAGACCAGGTCGTACAACTCGATCTGCCAGTCGGCGGGCGACGTACCGATGACGAACGTACGCCCGATCTCGCAGCAGTAGCCGCGGTAGCTCGCCCCCAGGCAGACGGAGAGGAAGTCGCCCTCCTCCACCCGCCGGTCCGAGGGCCGGTGGCCACCCTTCCCGGAATTCGGGCCGGTGGCCACGGACGTCGGGAACGCGGGGCCGTCCGCGCCGTGGTCGACGAGCCGCCGCTCCAGCTCCAGCGCCAGATGGCGTTCCGTGCGCCCCACGAGGATGGACTCAAGGAGCTCCCCCAGCGCCTGGTCGGCGATCTCGGCGGCGATCCGCAGGCAGGAGAGTTCGTCGGCGTCCTTGACCAGGCGCAGCTGTTCGACCGCCGTGCCGAGATCCGTCAGGCGCAGCCGGGGCGCGACCGAACCGAGTGCCCGGTGCCGGGCGACGGTCAGGTGGTGCTCCTCGACGGCCAGCGCCCCGACGCCCGCGGCAGCCGCGAGACCGGCTCCGGCGACGGCCGGATCGGCACCCGGCGCGGGCAGCACCTGCACCTTCAGTGCTTCGTCGGGCCGCCCCTCGCCCTGCTGCTCACCGGGCGGACGCCCGCACAGCAGTACGTCCTCGTCCCTGCCGACGAGGAGTACGGCGCCGTGGGGCGCCGCACCGGCGAGATAGCGGACATTGGCGGGCCGGGAGACCAACGCCGCCGCGCCGCCACCGGCGGCACACCGCTCCCGAACCCGCTCCCTGCGGACCGCGTACACCTCTGACATGGGGCGAGCCTATGAGCGCCGCCACCACACGGCCCGGCAGACGCGTCCGACCGGGCGGCGCCCCCGCCCCGGGCCCCTCGCCCACTCAGCTGTCGCAGCCGACCCCGTCGCCGTCCCGGTCCAGGTGGCTGCCGTAGCCGGGTTCGCCCCGACGGACGGGGGCGGCACCGGCGGCCCGGGCCTCGGAGCAGTTCGCATAGGACACGGAGCCGCCTCCACCGGACCCGGAGCCGCCGTCGCCCGAGCCGCCGTCGCCCGAACGCCCGTCTCCGGAGCCGGCCGCCGAGGTCACCGTGACCGTCGCGGTCGACCTGACCGTCTTGGTGGACCGGACGGTGACAGTCGGAGTGGGTTCGGCGGCTGCCTTCGGCGTCACGGTCGCGGTCGCGGTGACCGTCGCCGTACTGGTGGCGGCCGGGGCGGCGCCGGTCTTCTTCTCACCGGTCGTGTCACCCTCGGCCGCGCCTATGCCGACGCCGAGGAACAGGGCGACGGCGAGGGCGGGCAGGAGGTAGCGCTTCCGGGCCCACTTCGGGGCGGGCCGGGAGGCGGGCGGCGGGGTGGGCGGTGTGCCGTACGGAAGGGTCATGTCATATCCCTCGCGCTCATTGCGGAGGCATGACCGTAGTACCGGTGACGGACGTGTGAGGTGGTTCGGAGACTCGGTGGCTCAACTGTGACCGATGGTTCGGACTACCGGACTACCACTTCGGAGGGCTGGTGATCGCGCGGGCCAGGACGTCGTCCAGGACGCGGGCCGTGGCGGGGACGTCCAGCTGGGAGTTGTCGATGATCGGGAGGCCCGAGCCGTACCAACCCGCCATGCGGCCGTGGATGCGGGCCACTTCCTCGTCGGAGAGGCGGCGGTTGCCGCTGCGCTCCGCGTTCCGCTCCAGGACGATCTCCAGGCCGGGGAGGAGGACGACCGGCAGCAGACCGGGACCCACGTGCCGCTTCCAGCCACCGAGGCCGACGACGGGGCGGTCGGGGAAGACCGCGTCGTCGAGGATGCACGAGATGCCGTTGGCCAGGAAGTTCCGCGCGGCGAAGCCGCAGGTGCGGCGGGCCAGGCGGTACTGCGCCTCGGAGTGGTCGTTCCACCCGGACTGGGGGTCGGCGAAGCCCGAGCGCACCCATTCGCGCACGTCGTCGAGGCTGATGTGGGCGGTGGGCACACGGCGGTGCTCGGCCCAGTACTTCGCGACGCTCGTCTTACCCGCGCCCGCGGGTCCGATGAGCAGCACGGCGAGTGTCGTGCCGCCGGTGTCGGTCTGTGCCGTGCCCGGCGGAGGGCTCGGCATGGCCACCGGGCCGCCCGGCGGCAGTTGTATGTGCCCCGTCTGCCCCGAGGTGTCCGGTGGCGGGGGCACGGGGCCTGGCCCGTGCTGCGGGGGCTGGGGCTGGGGTGCCGCGTGTGGCGCCGCAGGAGCGTGCGGCATCGGCGCCTGCCCCGGCGCGTGAGCGGCCTGCGTGTGCGGGGCGGACGGTGGGACGGGACCGCCCGTGAAACCGGGCGCGGGAGGCACCGCTCTGTGCGGCGCCGCTCCGGGGGGCGGAGCGCTCGGGTGGTGTGCGGCCGGCGTCCAGCCGGTGGCCGGTCCGTGCCCCGGCTGATGGGGCGGCGGCAGCGGAGATCCCACTGCGTGCTGCATCCGGTGCCACTCCGTCTCGTGCGACTGACGCTGGTCGGGCGGCGGCCGGGCCGCCCGTTACCGAACGGTACCGTCCCCGGCCGCCGTTGTGTGAACGGCCGGGGAGGCCGAGAGGTGCCCGTGGCCGGATCCGGCAGCTCCGGCAGCCACGGAGGAAGCCGGTTACTGGCCGACTTCGCCGTACGCGGCGAGGAGGACGGCCGGGTCGGGGCCCTCCAGGACGGTCGGCTTGCCGAGGCCGTCGAGGACGATGAAGCGCAGCAGGTCACCGCGGGACTTCTTGTCGACCTTCATGGTCTCCAGGAGCTTGGGCCACTGGTCGTAACGGTAGGTCAGCGGCAGACCGACCGATTCGAGGACCGTGCGGTGCCGGTCAGCGGTCGCGTCGTCCAGACGGCCCGCCAGACGGCCGAGTTCGGCCGCGAAGTGCATACCGACGGAGACCGCGGCGCCGTGCCGCCACTTGTAGCGCTCGTTCTTCTCGATGGCGTGCGCGAGGGTGTGGCCGTAGTTGAGGATCTCGCGGAGGCCCGCCTCCTTGAGGTCGCCCGAGACGACCTCGGCCTTGACCCTGATGGAGCGCTCGATGAGCTCGGCGGTGTGCGGTCCCGCGGGCGTACGGGCCGCCTGCGGGTCCGCCTCGATGAGCTCCAGGATCACCGGGTCGGCGATGAAACCGGCCTTGATGATCTCCGCGAGCCCGGAGACGTAGTCGTTCACGGGGAGCGAGTCCAGCGCCGCCAGGTCGCAGAGGACCCCGGCCGGCGGGTGGAAGGCGCCCACCAGATTCTTGCCCTCGGCGGTGTTGATGCCGGTCTTGCCGCCGACCGCCGCGTCCACCATGCCGAGCACCGTGGTCGGTACGGCGATCCACCGCACCCCGCGCAGCCAGGTCGCGGCCACGAACCCGGCGAGGTCGGTGGAGGCGCCGCCGCCGACGCCGACGATGACGTCGCTGCGCGTGAAGCCGGACTGGCCGAGGGCCTTCCAGCAGTACGCCGCGACCTCCGCCGTCTTGGCCTCCTCGGCGTTCGGGATCTGGATGGCCACGGCCTCGTAGCCCTGGTCTGCGAGGTCCTGCCGCAGCGCGTCGCCGGTCTCGGCGAGCGCCTCGGGGTGGATCACGGCGACCCGCTTGGCCTGGTCGCCGATGAGGCCGGGCAGCTCGCCGAGGAGCTGCCGACCGACCAAGACCTCGTACGGATCCGTGCCGGCGGTGCCACCGACCTGGATACGGGTGGGGGTCTGCTCCGTCGTCATGCTTCCTTCAACTCCAGTGCGTCGAGGACCGCCTGGGCGACCTCATCGGGGGTGCGGCCGTCGGTGGCGACGACCGCGCGGGCGACTTCGGCGTACAGGTGGCGGCGGGCGTCCATCAGCTCGCGCCACTGCTTGCGCGGGTTGACGGCCAGCAGCGGGCGCGCCTGGTTGAGGCCGGTGCGCTTGACGGCCTCCTCGACGTCCATCGAGAGATAGACGACGGGGTGGGCGCCGAGCAGCGCCCGCGTCGTCTCGTCGAGGATCGCGCCGCCGCCGAGGGCGAGGACGCCGTCGTGTTCCGTGAGGGCACGCGCCACGGCGGCCTTCTCCAGGCCACGGAAGTACGGCTCGCCCTCGTCGACGAAGATGTCGGAGATCTCCCGCCCCTGGGCGGCGACGATGTCGGCGTCGGTGTCCCGGAAGGTGACACCCAGTCGCTCGGCCAGCAGCTCACCGACCGTCGTCTTGCCGACACCCATCGGACCGACGAGGACGATCTGCGGACCGCTCACCGGATCTGGAGGTGGTCGAGGTACGACTCCACATTGCGCCGCGTCTCGGGCACACTGTCGCCACCGAACTTCTCCGCCACCGCGTCCGCCAGAACCAGCGCCACCATCGCCTCCGCGACGATCCCGGCAGCCGGCACCGCACACACATCCGAACGCTGGTGATGCGCCTTCGCCGCCTCACCCGTGGCCACATCGATGGTGGCCAGCGCGCGCGGCACGGTCGCGATGGGCTTCATCGCGGCACGTACACGCAGCAGCTCACCCGTGGTCAGACCACCCTCGGTGCCACCGGAGCGGCCCGA
Source organism: Streptomyces sp. NPDC039462 (assembly GCF_055639375.1). Lineage (NCBI taxonomy): Bacteria > Bacillati > Actinomycetota > Actinomycetes > Kitasatosporales > Streptomycetaceae > Streptomyces > Streptomyces sp. NPDC039462. The sequence continues at coordinate 427,062 of NZ_JBVKAO010000005.1, read as the reverse complement.
GGTGCGCTTGATGCCCTCGTCCGTGGTGACGATCTCGTCGTGCGCCTTGGACCCCGGAACCCGCGCCAGATCGAAGCCGTCCCCGACCTCGACACCCTTGATCGCCTGAATACCCATCAGCGCCGCCGCCAGACGGGCATCGAGCCGCCGGTCCCAGTGCACATGCGAGCCCAGACCCACCGGCACCCCATACGCGAGCACCTCGACCACACCGCCCAGGGTGTCGCCGTCCTTGTGCGCCTGATCGATCTCCGCGACCATCGCCTTCGACGCATCCGCATCCAGACACCGCACCGGATCCGCGTCCAGCTTCTCCACATCCGCTGGCGTCGGGTAGACGCCGTAGGGCGCCTTCGCCGCCGCCAGCTCCGTGACGTGCGAGACGATCTCGATCCCCGCCGTCTCCTTCAAATACGAACGCGCCACCGCACCCAGCGCCACCCGGGCCGCCGTCTCACGCGCCGAAGCACGCTCCAGCACCGGACGCGCCTCATCAAAGCCGTACTTCTGCATCCCCGCCAGGTCCGCGTGACCGGGCCGGGGCCGCGTCAGCGGCGCATTACGCGCCAGCTCGGCCAGCTCCGCCGGATCCACCGGATCGGCCGACATGACCTGCTCCCACTTGGGCCACTCCGTATTGCCCACCATCACCGCGACCGGCGAACCCATGGTCAGCCCGTGCCGCACACCACCCAGGAACGTGACCTCATCACGCTCGAACTTCATCCGCGCACCACGGCCATACCCCAGCCGCCGCCGCGCCAGATGATCCGCCACCATCTCCGTCGTGATCGGCACGCCGGCGGGAAGACCCTCCAACGTCGCGACAAGCGCGGGTCCGTGCGACTCCCCCGCGGTCAGCCAACGCAACCTGCTCAACGGTGTGCTCCTCATGCTCGCGCCTCGAACTGCGGTCTTCGACGGCGCGGCCGGGTGCGCGGCCCTGGCCCGCCACCCCGATCCTCCCACGACCTGAGGCGCGACCTGCCGTCCGGTCCATCTGACGGACGTCATCGGCCCACCCCTCGGCCGCGCCTCGACCACGGCGCGACCAGGGATTTACCGGGCGGCGAGCGCGCGCTCCCCCGCCTTGCGCATGGCGGCCAGCGGCGCGGGCGCGCGACCCGTCATCTGCTCGACCTGGAGCACGGCCTGGTGGACGAGCAGGTCGAGTCCGCTGACGACCGCCCCGCCGTACGCCGACCAGCGCGCCGCGAGGTCGGTGGGCCACGGGTCGTACAGCACGTCGAAGAGGGTGGCGGGCCGCTCGGGGACCAGGCCGGCCAGCGCGTCCGTGGTGCCCGCCGGGGTCGTGGCGATCACCAGGGGGGCGGTCAGCGCCTCGCGGGCGTCCTCCCAGGCCTCGGTCCTGACCTCCACGTCGAGGCGTTCGCCCCACTGCCGCATCTCGGCGGCGCGGGCGTCGCTGCGTACGTAGACGACGACCTCGCCCGTGCAGATCCGGGCGAGCGCGGCCAGCGCCGACGACGCGGTGGCGCCCGCGCCGAGGATCGCGGCCGACTCGACCTGCTCGATGCCGTGCTCGCGGAGCGCGGCGACCATGCCGGGGATGTCGGTGTTGTCGCCGACCTTTCGGCCGTCCTCGGTGAACACGACCGTGTTCACGGCCTCAACGGAGGCGGCGGTGCAACTGATCTCGTCGAGCAGCGGGATGACCGCCCGCTTCAATGGCATCGTCAGCGAGAGCCCCGCCCATTCGGGGCCGAGCTCCCCGACGAAGCTGGGCAGCGCGGCCTCGTCGATCTCGAATCGGTCGTACGACCAATCACTCAGTCCCAGCTCTTCGTATGCGGCGCGGTGCAGCACCGGAGAGAGGGAATGGGCGATCGGGGAGCCGAGGACTGCGGAGAACTTCACTGCACGCATCACCCAAACCTCAAGAGGAACCTGCTGAAATATTGATTTTCCACACACCTGTACACCTACCGCGCTTTCGCGACATTTACCCTATACGTGACCCTTCTTGACATCAGAGGCCACGTGAAAGAAAATTTCTCAAGATCGCATTCCTGACCACCCGGGCCACCCGAGAAAGTAGTTCACTCCATGCAGCTTAGACGAGCGACGCTCGCAGCGTCAGTCGCCCTGGCGACAGCAGTTACCCTCTTCGGATCAGGCTCAGCCTACGCCGGGACCGACGCACGCGCCTGCAACGGCGGCATAAATACCTACGGCGCCTGTGTCGGCGAAGGCGCATTCGTGGCAGACGGCGACGTTTATATTATCTACGATTGGAAATCGGACGGCCATGGCGTAAGTATGACCATTTGGGACCACAATTCCATTCGCACCGAGGTTTGCAATGCGGGCAAGGGGCATTCGTGTGAATACAATAAAAACTTGCCTGAAGGTTCAGCGGTTCAGATTCAAGTATGCCTGACCGAGAAAAGAGTCGAAATCGAAGGGTCTTGCGGCTATTCAGTGAAGGGAAAAGCATAGCCAACCTGACCGAATGACGCATCCTTAGAAGATTTGCGCGCGATTTGCGACCCCCTGGCATGAATTTCCCGGGGGGTCGCATTTTGCTTTCATTTCCCACTACTGCCCCAGACAAGTCGAAGCAGTGGCCTCGCGTGATCCTGTTTCCGCGGCTGAGGATCGCACTAGTCTGGCTGAACCGACCAGAAGTACTACTCTCAGGACACATCTGGGGGTATCTAGGGCGTCGGCCCCCGGCCATGGACCATGTCGAGGAGCGTGCGGGTGTGATGGAAGACTCCCGTGACATGCTGGTGAATTGCACCGGACGCTGAGCCGGCCGCTCCAGCCCACGCATCGGCCCGCTATGTACTGCGTACGTAGGCAACGACCTCGTCGGCAAATATGTGCCAGGGCGGCGTGCGCCGCAGAGACGGTGGCGCACGCGCCGAGGATCGCGGCGGACTCGGACTGATCGATACCGCGCTCGCGGCACGCGGCGACCATGCCGGAGATGTTGGTATTGTCACCGGCCTCCCGGAAGGCCATGGCATTAACGGCCTGGACGGGCGCGGCGGCCCCGCTGATCTCGTTGAGCAGCGGAACGACCGCCCCCTCCAACGGCATCGTCAGCGAGAGCCCCGCCGCCCGGCCATTCCGGACCGAGCTCCCCGACGCAGCCGGGTAGCGCCGCCTCGGCGATCTCGGAACGGTGGTATGACCAGTCACTCAGCCCCTAGTCATCGTTACAACCCCAGGGAGAGGGAATGGGCAATCGGCGAGCTAAAGACTGCACTCATCACCCGTCACCGCTAAGCGCTCATTGCCCCTTCAGATACTTCTCACGGTTCCGGTTCTGCTCTTCGTTGGTTTCAGCGAAGAGCGTCTTGTCCTCACTGACGGAGACGAAGTAGTACCAGTTGCCCTGGGCGGGATGCAGTGCGGAATTCAGCGCCACCTCGCCCGGGTTTCCAATCGGTCCGGGCGGCAGGCCCTTGATCTTGTACGTGTTGTACGGGTCCTTGAGCTTGCGGAGCTCGTCGACCGAGCCCGTAGCCAGCTCGGACTTGCCGCGCAGGTAGTTCACCGTCGAGTCGAAGTCCAACAGGCCGTACGTCTCGGTGTTGTTGGGCTTGAGGCGGTTGTAGACGACCGTGGCGACCTTCTCGAAGTCGTGCTTGTACTTTCCTTCGGCCTGGACCAGGCTCGCCACGGTGAGAAGTTCGAGCGGATTCTTGAGGTTCAGGTCCTTGGCCTTCGAGGCGAGGCTGAGCTCGTCGTACTTCTCCGTCGCGTGGGCGACCATGTTCTTCAGGACGTCCGCGGGCTTCTGGCCCTTGGCGACCGGATAGCTGGATGGATAGAGAAATCCTTCCAGGGGGTCCTTGATGTCCTTGTTCGTGTTCGCCCAGTGGGGAAGTCCGAGATTGCGCCAATCCTTCCTGGCGACTTTCTCCGTGGTGCCCTTGGGGACCTCAAGGCGGCGGTCGATCTCCGCATACACCCAGACATTCCGCTTACCTTCAGGAATGATGAGATTGTTGCGGCTCTTCGGACTGAGCATCATTTCGACCGCGCTCGCCGCAGACATATGTTTCTTGAGAGTGTAGACACCCGGCTGGATGGTTCGGCCCTGCTGGTGCTGCCCCTGGGCGGAGACGAACGCGTCGACGCTCTTGACGACGCCGGCGTCCTTCAGCTTCTGCCCGATCGCGTATCCGCTGGAGGCCTTGGGGATCTCGACGACGGCCGTCCCCGAGCCCTCGCCCGCGTAGTCCGGCGCCGTGCCGAAACGGTCCTGATAGAACTGGTAGCCGAAGTAGCCGACTCCGCCGAGGCCGCCGCCGAAGACGAGCGTGACGACCAGACAGGCACAGCCGTTGCGGCGCTTCTTGGGCTTCTTTCCGCCACGGCCGCCGCGCCGGTCGCCCCGGCGGCCCGCCCCGTCGTCGTCCTCGGCGTCGTCGCCCGCGAAGAAGGCATGTTCGCCCTGGTCGGGGCCCGGGTCCCAGTCCGTCTCGGAGTCGGAACCGGACTCGGGGGGCCCGGGCGAGCGTCGGCGACCGGGCGGCTCCGGCGGCGAGTAGGCGTCCGGCGTGGAGTAGTAGTCGTGGCTCTCCGAGCCGTAGCCCGCCTGCTGGGCGCCGTAGGGGTCCATCGGGTCGCCGCTGTAGGGGGCCTGACCCTGCTGACCGGTGTCCCAGCCACCGTCGCCACCGTTGTAGCCGTGCTCGGGGCCGCCGTTGTAACCCTGGCCGGAATCGCCGTTGTAGCCCTGGTCCGAGCCTCCGTGGTACCCCTGACCGGCGTCGCCGTTGTACTGCTGCTGGCCGCCGTACTGCTGTTGCTGTCCGTAGGCCTGCTGCTGTCCGGTGCTCCAGTCACCGCCGTACTGGGAATCGTGCGACGGCTGCTGCTGGTGCGGCTGCTGATGCTGGTGCGGCTGCTGCGGGTGGTACTGCCCCTGGCCGCCGTAGGTGGACGTGCCGCCCGAAGGCTCCTGTCCTCCCCATCCGCGGTCCCCGTACAACGGGTCCTCCGGATGCCACGGTTCGGAGCCTGGGCCCCGGCCATACTCAGTCATCGATCCCCTACATGCCGCGAGGCGGGGCCGCCGTCGGGATGGCCGGGCAACCGTTCCGCCTCTTGATGCTGTGCGGCAGCTGTTCGAACGCCGCCGCATCGCGCGGAACGTTACCGTATCGCGATCAGATGACCACTTCGACGCCCTCGCCGGGAGCTTTACCTGACGCCCGTTCGGACTCCAGGGCCTGCTGAAGGATGATCACGGCCGCCGCCTGATCGATGACAGACCTGCCCTTTTTGGACTTCACGCCGGAGGCGCGCAGCCCCTGACTGGCCGTCACTGTGGTCATCCTCTCGTCCACGAGCCTCACCGCAATGGGGGCGACCATGCGGGCGAGGTCCCGGGTGAACGCGCGGACCTTGGCGGCCGCCGGGCCCTCGCCCCCGTTGAGGGAGCGAGGGAGGCCGACGACGATCTCGATCGGCTCGTACTCGTCGGCGAGCTGCTTCAAGCGGCGCTGGGCGGCCGGGACATCGCGCCCCGGCACCGTCTCCACCGGCGTGGCGAGGATCCCGTCGGGGTCGCACGAGGCGACCCCGATGCGGGCGTCCCCGACGTCGATGGCGAGGCGGCGGCCGCGGCGCATGCCCCCTGACTGGCCTGCCGACTCCGTCATCAGGCCGTCTCGGTGACGAGGCGCTCGACGGCGGCGATGGCGTCGCCGATGGCGGCCGGGTTCTGGCCGCCGCCCTGGGCGACGTCCGGCTTGCCGCCGCCACCGCCGCCGAGGGTCTTGGCGGCCGTACGGACCAGGTCGCCGGCCTTGAAGCCGCGCTCACGGGCGGCTTCGTTGGTGGCGATGACCGTCAGCGGCCGGCCGTTGGCCGTGGTGAAGAGCGCGACGACGGCCGGACGGTCGCCCTGGATGCGGCCGCGCACGTCGAGGACCAGCTTGCGCAGGTCGTCGGCGCCCGTGCCGTCCGGCACCTGCCCGGTGACGACGGCGACACCGCGCACGTCCTTGGCGGACTCGACGAGACCGGCGGCGGCCTGGAGGACCTTCTCCGCGCGGAACTTCTCGATCTCCTTCTCGGCGTCCTTCAGCTTGGCGAGCATGCCGGAGATCTTCTCGGGCAGCTCCTCCGGACGGCCCTTGACCAGCTCCTGGAGCTGAGCGACGACCGTGTGCTCCTTGGCGAGGAAGTTGTACGCGTCGACACCCACCAGCGCCTCGATGCGGCGCACACCGGAGCCGATGGAGGACTCGCCGAGGAGCTTCACCAGACCCAGCTGGGCGGTGTTGTGGACGTGCGTACCGCCGCACAGCTCCTTGGAGAAGTCGCCGATGGTGACGACGCGCACGCGCTCGCCGTACTTCTCGCCGAACTCGGCGATGGCGCCCTGCTTCTTCGCGTCGTCGATCGACATGACCTCGGCCTGGACGTCCAGTTCCCTGGAGAGCACCGAGTTGATCTTCTGTTCGACGTCCGTCATCACGGCCGTGGGCACGGCGGACGGCGAGCCGAAGTCGAAGCGGAAGCGGCCGGGCTGGTTCTCGGAACCGGCCTGGGCGGCCGTCGGGCCGAGCGCGTCGCGCAGCGCCTGGTGGGTGAGGTGCGTGGCGGAGTGCGCGCGGGCGATGGCGCGGCGGCGGTGGGCATCGATCGACGCCCACACCGGGGCACCCACGGTGATCTCGCCGACCTGGACGACACCCTTGTGGACGTGCACGCCGGGCACCGGCTTCTGCACGTCACGGATCTCGACGATCGCGCCGCTGTCCAGGCGGATGCGGCCGGTGTCGCCGATCTGGCCGCCGCCCTCGGCGTAGAACGGGGTGCGGTCGAGGACGATCTCGACCTCGTCGCCCTCGGTGGCGGCGGGCGAGGAGACGCCGTTGACCAGCAGGCCGACGATCTGGGCCTCGTTCTCCGTGAGGGAGTAGCCGGTGAAGTCGGTGGCGCCGGAGGTGTCGGCGATCTCGCGGTAGGCGTGCAGGTCGGCGTGGCCGGTCTTCTTGGCCATGGCGTCGGCCTTGGCGCGGTCCCGCTGCTCCTTCATGAGGCGGCGGAAGCCGTCCTCGTCCACGGAGAGGCCCTGCTCGGCGGCCATCTCCAGGGTGAGGTCGATGGGGAAGCCCCACGTGTCGTGCAGCAGGAACGCCTTGTCGCCGGAGAGGACCTTGCCGCCGGCGGCCTTGGTCTCGGTGACGGCGGTGTCGAGGATGTTCGTGCCGCCCTTGATGGCCTTGAGGAAGGCGGCCTCTTCGGCGAGGGCGACGGTCTCGATGCGCTTGCGGTCGGTGACGAGCTCCGGGTACTGCTGCCCCATCGTCTCGATCACGACGTCGACGAGGTCCTTGACGACGGGACCGGTGGCACCGAGCAGACGCATGTTGCGGATGGCGCGGCGCATGATGCGGCGCAGCACGTAGCCGCGGCCCTCGTTGCCGGGGGTGACGCCGTCGCCGATGAGCATCGTCGACGTACGGATGTGGTCGGCGACCACGCGCAGGGAGACGTCCGTGCCGTGCTCGGCGCCGTAGCGCACGCCGGTGAGCTCGGTGGCCTTGTCCATGACGACGCGCAGGGTGTCCGTCTCGTACATGTTCTGTACGCCCTGGAGGATCATGGCGAGACGCTCGAGACCGAGACCGGTGTCGATGTTCTTGGTCGGCAGCTCGCCGAGGATCTCGAAGTCCTCCTTCGAGGTGCCCTCGCCGCGCTCGTACTGCATGAAGACCAGGTTCCAGATCTCCACGTAGCGCTCGTCGTTGACGGCCGGGCCGCCCTCGACGCCGAACTCCGGGCCGCGGTCGTAGTTGATCTCCGAGCAGGGGCCGCAGGGTCCGGGCACGCCCATGGACCAGAAGTTGTCCTTCTTGCCCAGGCGCTGGATGCGCTCGGCAGGGACGCCGACCTTCTCGCGCCAGATCTGCTCGGCCTCGTCGTCGTCGAGGTAGACCGTGATCCACAGCCGCTCGGGGTCGAGGCCGAAGCCGCCCTTCTCGACGGGGCTGGTCAGCAGCTCCCAGGAGAGCGTGATGGCGCCTTCCTTGAAGTAGTCGCCGAAGGAGAAGTTGCCGCACATCTGGAAGAACGTGCCGTGGCGCGTGGTCTTGCCGACCTCTTCGATGTCGGGCGTGCGCACGCACTTCTGCACGCTGGTGACGCGCGGCGCGGGCGGCTTGACCTCACCCAGGAAGTAGGGCTTGAAGGGCACCATGCCGGCGGGGACGAGCAGCAGAGTCGGGTCGTCCGCGATGAGCGACGCCGAAGGGACGACGGTGTGCCCGCGCTCCTCGAAGAAGCTCAGCCAGCGGCGGCGGATTTCAGCCGACTCCATCAGTGGTCCTCATTCCAGTTGTACTGCGTCTTCTTGTGGTTCGTGTTACTGCTGGGGTTCTTGCTGAGATGGTTCTCGATGACCGCGAAGCGGCGCGAGGCGGGCAGCTCGGCATCGGGGTGGTCCCGCAGCCCCAGCGCCTCGTCCAGTTCGGCCTCGCGCTCGGCCATGCCGTCGCGGATGTCGAGCGCGAAGTCCTTCAGGCGGTGGCCCGTCTCGATCGCCTTGTTCGCGGCCTGCGCGGCGAGGCTCTCGGGGGTCAGCTGCTTGAGCTTGCGGTTGACCTTGGTGGTGGCCCATACGCCGGCGGCTGCGCCCGCGGTGAACCAGAACGTACGGCGGAACATCGCTGCGTCAGTCCCTCTTACTCCGGTTGGCCCGCTTGGTCCGCCGTGCGGACGGGACGGTTCGGCCCACGATCACCGTACGACGGGACGGCCTGGCGGGCATTTCCTCTGCCGCGGGGGCGGCCTTGCGGCTGATGGCCCTGCGGACGCCGTACCCGAACGCGGCGACCTTGACGAGCGGGCCGCCGAAGGTGGAGGCGACCGTCGTGGACAGCGCCGACGCGTTCGACGTGACCTCCTGGACGTCGGAGGCGATGGCGTCGACGCGGTCGATCTGCGTCTGCGCGGAGCGCACCGCGGTGGAGGCGTCCGCCAGCAGGGGCACCGCCTGCTCGGTCACCTCCGCGACGAGCTTGGTGGTCGCCCTGAGCGTCTGGGCCAGCCTCGCCAGTGCCACCGCGAGGAAGGAGACCAGGATCGCCCAGAAGACGGCCACCAGGATCCCGGCAACCTCTCCACCGGACACTTGGCACCGCTCCCTGAATCTCGTCCCTGAACTTCGTACCTGAACATCTAAAAGTCGTCCTCCGACCCTATCGCGCCGGTGGCGTCGCTCCGTACCGCATTCCCCGCCGCTTGCCCAGGAGTTGCCCGGCATGTTTGTACGGAGCGCAAACGACTGGGTACGCTCCGTACCCCATGCGACCCTCTCAGCCCGGCAATCTCCCCCTGGAACTGAACGCCTTCGTCGGGCGCGAGACCGAACTCACCGAGCTCACCGCCGCATTGGAGGCCGGGCGCCTGGTCACGGTCACCGGGGTCGGCGGGGTCGGGAAGTCCCGGCTGGCCGTGCGGGCCGCGGCTCGGCACGGGTCGCGCGACGGCGCCTGGCTGGTGGATCTCACGGCGCTGCGGGACCCGGACCTGCTCGACCACGCGGTCGTCGAGGCCCTGGAGCTGACGGACCACACGAAGAGGCCGCCGCGCCAGGTGCTGCTCGGGCACCTCGCGGAGCGGGAACTGCTGCTCGTCGTCGACGGTTTCGAGCACCTCGTCGACGCCTGCGCCTCGCTGGTGCGCGATCTGCTGGTGCACTCCCCCGGGCTGCGGGTGCTGGCCGTGGGGCGCCGGCCGCTGGAGACCGAGGGCGAGCGGCTCTTCCCGCTCGCGCCGATGCCCTGCCCGGAGGCGGCCGCGCTCTTCACCGACCGCGCGACGGCCGGCCTGCCCGGTTTCGTCCTCGACGACGGCAATCGCGCGGACGTCATGGAGCTGTGCCGGCGTCTCGACGGCATCCCGCTCGCCGTGGAGCTGGCCGCGGGACGGCTGCGGGCGCTCTCGCCCGCGCAGCTCCTCGCCCGGCTCGACGACCGGTTCCGGCTGCTCACCGGCGCCCGGCGCGACACCCCGGCGCGCCACCAGACGCTGCGGACCGCGATCGGCTGGAGCCACGAGCTGTGCGCGCCGCGGGAGCGGCTGCTGTGGTCACGTCTCTCGGTGTTCGCCGGACAGTTCGACCTGGAGGCCGCCGAATACGTCTGCGCCGGGGACGGGCTGCCCGCCGACGATGTGCTTGACGTACTGGACGAGCTCCTCGCGCAATCCGTCCTCACCCGTGAGGAGGGGCCCTCGGGGGTGCGCTACCGCATGCTCGACACGGTCAGGGCCTACGGCGCCGACTGGCTGGCGGCGGCGGGCGAGAGCGCACGGATGCGGCGCAGGCACCGCGACTGGTATCTGGGGTTCGCCACCTGGTGCGAGCTGGACTGGTTCTCGCCGCGCCAGCAGGAGATCGCCGCGCTCGTCGACGCCGAACTGCCTAATCTGCGGGCCGCGTTGGAGTTCTGTCTGACCGAGCGGGACGAGACCCACCTGGGGCAGCACCTCGCCGGGACGCTGTGGTTCTACTGGGTCGGCTGCGGACGGCTCACGGAGGGCAGGCACTGGCTGGACCGGGCCCTGGAACTCGACGGCGGCCACGAGGAGCCGCGGCTCAAGGCGCTGTGGGTGCTCGGCTATGTGGCGGTGCTGCAAGGGGACGCGGTCGCCGCGCTGGCCGCGCTGCACGAGTGCCGTGACGGCGCGCACCACGCGGGCAGCGCGATCGCCGCGGCGTACGCGGAGCACCGCATCGGCTGTCTGGCCCTGGTCACGGACGACCTGCCGCGCGCGGAGACGCTGCTGCGCGCGGCGCTGGAGCGGTACCGGGAGATCGGCGAGCTCAACAGCAATGTCCTGATGGGGCAGACGGAGCTCGCCATGGTGCTGGCCTTCCGCGGCGAGCTCGCCGCCGCGGTGGAGCTCTGCGAGGACGTGCGCCGGGTCTGCGAGGACCACGGCGAGCGCTGGACCCTCGCGTACGCCCTCTATGTCCTCGGCTACGCGGCGTGGACCCGCGGTGAGGCGGCGACGGCGCGCGAGCTGCTCGCCGAGTCGCTGGATCTCGACCACCGCTTCCACGACCTGCTCGGCACGGTCCTGTCCATCGAGCTGCTGGCGCTGTTCACCGCGGCGGAGGGTGATCCGGCGGAGGCGGCGGTGCTGCAGGGCGCCGCGTCCCGCATCTGGACCTCGGTGGGTCTGCCGCTGTTCGGCTCGGTCCATTTCGGCGGGCCGCACGTGCTCTGCGAGCGGCAGGCCCGCGAGGCGCTCGGCGACGAGCGGTACGAGGAGTGCGTGCGCGCGGGGGCCGCCCTCGATCTGGAGGCGGCGGTGGCCCGGGCGCTGCGCGGCGGCCCCGGAAACGACCGAACCCGCCGCCTCCCCCACCACGAAGGGCGGGGAGGCGACGGGCTGCAGCAGGGTGAGCTACGTCCGGGTCAGCGGGCGTAGTACTCGACGACGAGCTGCTCGTCGCAGATCACGGGGATCTCCTTGCGGTTCGGGTCGCGGTCCAGGCGGAAGGCCAGGGCCTTCAGGTTCACCTGGAGGTAGCGCGGGATCTCGCCGTCGGGGGCGAAGCCACCCTCGCGCGCGACCTGGAACAGCGGCTTCTCACGGCTGCGCTCGCGGACCATCACGACGTCGTCGGGACGGACGCGGTACGACGGCTTGTCGACCTTGCCGCCGTTGACCTCGATGTGGCCGTGCACGACCATCTGGCGGGCCTGGTAGATCGTGCGGGCGATGCCCGAACGCAGAACCAGGGCGTCGAGACGACGCTCCAGCTCGATGACCAGGGCCTCACCGGTCTTGAGCTGCGTCTTGGACGCACGCTCGTAGGCACGGACGAGCTGGCGCTCGGAGAGGTCGTACTGCGCGCGCAGCCGCTGCTTCTCGAGCAGACGGACCTTGTAGTCCGAGTTCTGCTTGCGCCCACGGCCGTGCTCGCCCGGCGGGTAGGGGCGGGCCTCGAAGTACTTGACGGCCTTCGGGGTCAGCGCGATGCCGAGGGCACGCGACTTCTTGACCTTGGGGCGGGACTGGTTCGGCATGAACCAACCTCTCTGTTCTTAAGTGAAATCGGCTTCACCAGTGGTTAGGGGAGGTCGCAATCCGCAGCCTGGGAAACCCGGCTCGTCCTGATGGACGGGCCCGGCAGCCGCTCCCTGGTCTGGGCACAATGTGCAGCACGCGAGTGGCCCACCGACCGATTCCCGGGGCTCCGGGGTGGTGGTGGGCTGCCCGCGACACCTTCAACGGTGCGCGACGCTCCTGGATCCCCCTTGCCTCGCGGCGGTGGGGCTCCGGCTGGATGTCCCGTTCTGGTGGTGCCGGTACGAGACCGGACACGGGACGCAGCGCTCCGGTCAACTATACCGGGTGCGGCGAGATGCCTCAGCCCTCGGGCTGCTCGCCCTTGAGGCGGGAGCGGACACGCTCGACCACGTCGGCGTATCTGGCCTCCGCTCCGTACCTCGTCGGCTGGTAGTAGCGCTTGCCCTCGATGGTGTCCGGTGCGTACTGCTGGGCGGCGATGCCGCCGGGGACGTCGTGCGGGTAGACATATCCCTGGGCGTGGCCGAGCTTGGCCGCGCCCTTGTAGTGGCCGTCGCGCAGGTGGGGCGGGACGGGGCCGGCGAGGCCGCCGCGGACGTCGGCCTGGGCCTGCTGGATCGCGATCGTCGCGGCATTCGACTTGGGGGCGAGGGCCAGGGCGATCGTGGCGTGGCTGAGGGTGAGCGCGGCCTCGGGGAAGCCGATCATGGCGACGGCCTGGGCGGCGGCGACGGCGGTGGGCAGCGCGGTCGGATCGGCGAGGCCGATGTCCTCGCTGGCGGAGATCATCAGGCGCCGGGCGATGAAGCGGGGGTCCTCGCCCGCCTCGATCATGCGGGCCAGATAGTGCAGGGCGGCGTCCACGTCCGAGCCGCGGATGGACTTGATGAGGGCGCTCGCGACGTCGTAGTGCTGGTCGCCGTCGCGGTCGTACTTCACGGCGGCCCGGTCGACCGACTCCTCCAGGGTCTGGAGGGTGATCTCCCTCTCGCCCTTGGCGAGCGCCGAGCCCGCGCCCGCCTCCAGGGCGGTGAGCGCGCGGCGGGCGTCACCCCCGGCGATGCGCAGCAGGTGCTCCTCCGCCTCCTCGGGCAGCTCGACCGCGCCGGCCAGGCCGCGCTCGTCGACGAGCGCCCGGCGGAGCAGGGCGCGCAGGTCGTCGTCCGTGAGCGGTTCGAGGGTGAGGAGCAGGGAGCGGGACAGGAGGGGGGAGATGATCGAGAAGTACGGATTCTCGGTGGTCGCCGCGATGAGCGTCACCCAGCGGTTCTCCACGGCGGGCAGCAGGGAGTCCTGCTGGGCCTTGCTGAAGCGGTGGATCTCGTCGAGGAAGAGGACGGTCTCCTTGCCGTGGCCGCCCATCGCCCTGCGGGCGCCGTCGATGACGGCACGCACTTCCTTCACGCCCGCGGTGATCGCGGAGAGCTCGACGAAGCGCTTGTTCGTGGCCTTGGAGACCACGTACGCGAGGGTCGTCTTGCCGATGCCGGGCGGGCCCCACAGGAAGACCGACGAGGGTCCTGCGGGGCCGCCGCCGCCCTCGCCGACGAGGCGGCGCAGGGGCGAGCCCGGCTTCAGCAGATGCTGCTGGCCGACGACTTCGTCGAGGGTACGCGGGCGCATCCGGACGGCCAGGGGGCTGCTGGACGGATCCTTCTCCTGGCGGTCTTCGGCTGCGGCGGTGAACAGGTCGGGCTCCACGTCGAGAACCCTATGTCACCCCACTGACAATCCCTCCGGGCGCCGGTCAGGCCCAGAGGTCGGCGCCCCAGCGGGTGAGGATCAGCATCGCGATGACGCCGGTGTGCATCACCGGCAGCGCCCAGGTGAAGTCGGCCAGGAAGCTCTTGGCCCAGGCCGGCGCGGGCAGGAAACCGGCCCGGATGTTGAAGGACGTGATGTACCAGAACATCAGGAGCGTGGCGATCCAGGCCAGGGTGCACCAGAGGCAGAGCGCGTTGATGTGGTAGAGCGACTGGATCATCAGCCAGGTGCAGAACCCGACGCCGAAGAGCGCGCCCGCGTTGAACGTGAGCCAGTACCAGCGCGGGAAGCGGGCCCCGGCGAGGAGGCTCATGCCGACGCAGATCACGATGCCGTAGGTGACCAGGCCCAGCATCGGGTTGGGGAAGCCGAAGGCCTCGGCCTGCTCGCTCTTCATGATGCTGCCGCAGGCGACGACGGGGTTGATGCTGCAGCCCGGCTGGAAGTTCGGGTCCTTCAGGAGCTCGAACTTGTCGATGGTGATCACCCAGGAGGCGAGCAGCCCGGCGGCGCCCGTGATCACCAGCAGCAGGGCGAGCGCGCGGCTGCCGCCGACGGCGCCGGGAACGTCCGTGCGCTTCCGCTCGTCCGAGGCGTCGTCCTTCGCTGACATCGTTTTGCTCATCACGCCGTTCCGTCGCTCGAGGTGTCCGCGGGCACGCACATTGTGCCGTATGCGCCTGTGGGTCCACCGTTCGATGGACATAAGGAGGCACGGACGGGGGACGAGTCGAAGGGGGCGAGGCCACGGGCTCACCCCGTGACCTCGCCCCCGATCGTCGGCCGTCCGCGAGGCGCTACTTTCCGAGCCGGTCCTTCAGGACCGTCACGATGTCGTCCACCGCCACCGCGTCCTGCTCGCCGGACTCCATGTCCTTGAGCTGGACGACGCCGTCCGCCAGGTCGCGCTCGCCGGCGACGACGGTGAAGCGCGCGCCCGAGCGGTTGGCGTTCTTCATCGCGCCCTTGAGGCCCTTCCCGCCGTACGAGAAGTCCGCCGCGACCCCGGCCCTGCGCAGCTCCGTGACCTTGGCGAAGAGGACGCGGCGCGCCTCGTCGCCGAGCGGTACCGCGAAGACGCTGGTGGACGCGGGGAGTTCGAGCTTGACGCCCTCCGCCTCCAGGGCGAGCACCGTGCGGTCCACGCCGAGCGCCCAGCCGACCGAGGGCAGCGAGGGGCCGCCGATCATCTCGGACAGGCCGTCGTAGCGGCCGCCGCCGCCGACCGCGGACTGCGCGCCCAGGCCGTCGTGGACGAACTCGAAGGTGGTGCGGGTGTAGTAGTCCAGGCCGCGGACGAGCTTCTCGTCGTCCTCGAAGGCGACGCCCGCCGCCGTGATCAGCTCGCGGACCTGCTCGTGGTACGCCTTGCAGGCGTCGCACAGGTGGTCGCGCAGCGAGGGCGCGCCCACCAGCTGCTTCTGGACGTCGGGCCGCTTGTCGTCGAGGACGCGCAGCGGGTTGATGTCGATACGTCGACGTGTCTCCTCGTCCAGGTCCAGGCCGCGGAGGAACTCCTGGAGCGCGGCGCGGTAGACGGGGCGGCACTCCTTGTCGCCGAGCGAGTTGAGCAGGATGCGGAAGTTCCGCAGGCCGAGGGCGCGGTACGCCTGGTCGGCCAGGATGATCAGCTCGGCGTCGAGCGCCGGGTCCTCGGCGCCGATCGCCTCGGCACCGACCTGGGAGAAGTGCCGGTAGCGGCCCTTCTGGGGGCGCTCGTACCGGTAGTAGGAGCCCGAGTACCAGAGCTTGACCGGGAGGTTGCCCGCCTTGTGGAGGTTGCCCTCCAGGGCCGCGCGCAGCACGGACGCGGTGCCCTCGGGGCGCAGCGCGAGTTCGTCGCCGCCCTTGGTCGTGAAGGCGTACATCTCCTTGGTGACGATGTCGGTGGACTCACCGACACCGCGCGCGAACAGCTCGACGTTCTCGAAGCCGGGCGTCTCGATGTAGCCGTAGCCGGAGTCGCGCAGCGGCGCGGCGATCGCCTCGCGCACCGCGAGGAACTTCGCGGAGTCGGGCGGCAGCAGGTCGTACGTGCCCTTGGGGGCCTTGAAGGTGCTCACGGGAGTTCTCTCGTCACATTCCTCGTCGCGGGGCGGACGTGTCGTCCGGACCCAGGCCGGCGGCCACCTGCCGCAGATACGGGTTGGTGGCGCGCTCCTGGCCGATGGATGTCTGGGGGCCGTGGCCGGACAGCACCACGGTCGAGTCGTCGAGAGGCAGGCACACGCGGGCCAGCGACTGGAGGATCTCGGTGTGGCTGCCGCCGGGCAGGTCGGTGCGTCCGATGGAGCCGGCGAAGAGCAGATCGCCCGAGAAGAAGACCGAGGGGATCTCGGCCGTCTCGGGCATCTGGAAGGTCACCGACCCCTTCGTATGGCCCGGCGCGTGCGCGACGGTGAAGTCGAGACCCGCCAGCTTCAGCCCGGCGCCGTCGGTCAGCTCGCGCAGGTCGTCGGGCTCCCCCACCGTCAGCTCGCCCATGAGCGGCATCCCGATGGAGCGCCCGAGGGCCTTCTCGGGGTCGCTAATCATGTACCGGTCGGAGGGGTGGATCCACGCGGGCACGTCGTGCGCTCCGCACACCGGGACGACCGAGGCGACGTGGTCGATGTGGCCGTGGGTGAGGATGACCGCGACGGGCTTGAGCCGATGCTTCTTGAGTGCGTCCTCGACTCCCTGGGCGGCCTGGTGGCCCGGGTCGATGATCACGCACTCCTCGCCTGCGGCGGGGGCGACCACGTAGCAGTTGGTGCCCCAGGCCCCGGCGGGGAACCCGGCAATCAGCACGATCGTCCTTCATTCGTCGTCCGGCGGGAGGGTGCCGCGGCCCCCGGCGGGAGAACGCGGCAGATCAGAGCCTACCGGCGCTGCCGATTCCACAGGTAACCCATATACGGTACGGGGCACTACGCAGCGTATGACGAGACATACGCCGGAGAAGGGGAGAAGAGCCGGTGGTCAGCCAGGAACAGCGGCGCAAGCAGCTCGCGCGGGAGAAGCGGCTGCGGCAGCAGGAGCGGCGCGAGGCCGCACGGCGCCGGGTACGGGCGCGCAACGCGGTGATCGCGGGGACCCTCGCGGTGGTCGTGGCCGGTGGCGCCGTGTCGTACGCAGCGGGGGCCTTCGACGGGGACGACACGAAGGACGACGCGAACGCGCAGGCGAGCAGCGCGCCGAAGGACCCGTGCGCGAAGGCGGCGCCCGGCAAGGTGAAGCCGCTCAGCTTCAAGAAGGAGCCGGCGCTCACCATCGACAAGTCCGCCGACTACCGGATGGACCTGAAGACGACGTGCGGTGACATCGGCCTCGACCTGGACGCGGCGAAGGCCCCGCGCACCGTCAACTCCTTCAACTTCCTGGTGAACAAGGGCTATCTGGACCACACCAAGTGCCACCGCCTGACCACCGGCGGCATCTACGTCCTCCAGTGCGGCGACCCGAAGGGCACCGGGAAGGGCTCCCCCGGCTACACGATCCCGGACGAGAACCTGAAGGACAAGCGCCTCAAGGGGAACGTGTACCCGGCCGGCACGGTCGCGATGGCGAACCAGTACAACGCCCAGGCGAAGACCGGCAGGAACACCGGCGGCAGCCAGTTCTTCCTCGTCTACCAGGACAGTCAGCTCCCGCCCGACTACACACCGTTCGGGACCATTTCCGATTCCGGGATGAAGGTCCTGAAGAAGATCGCCGCCGCCGGCGAGAGCACCGGGCAGGGCGACGGCGCCCCGAACGCGACGGTCGTCATCGACAAGGCCACCGTCACCAAATCCTGAGCGCCGCCAGGCAAACTTCGGTCGTGCGGGATGCGGACAGCCGCCCCGCCGGTCGCCTATGTTGGCGGTGACGAAACTGTGGACGATGCCGGGGGCCCCGAGGCCCTGCGCAGGCATCATGTGGAGGAGGCGCTGTGAGCAGCGACCCGTGGGGCCGCGTCGACGAGACGGGGACCGTGTACGTGCGTACGGCCGACGGCGGCGAGCGAGTGGTCGGTTCGTGGCAGGCAGGATCTCCCGACGAGGCCCTTGCCTACTTCGAGCGCAAGTACGACGGTCTGGTCGTCGAGATCGGACTTCTCGAGCGCCGGGTGAAGACGACCGATCTGTCGGCCAAGGACGCGATGACCGCCATCGACCACCTGCGTCAGCAGGTCGACGAGGCGCACGCGGTCGGTGATCTGGACGCCCTGAGCAAGCGGCTCGACAAGCTGGTGGAGACCGTCGAGGCGCGCCGCGAGGAGCGCAAGGCGCAGAAGGCCAAGCAGTCCGACGAGGCGCGGCACGCCAAGGAGGCCTTGGTCGTCGAGGCCGAGGAGCTGGCCCAGAGCGAGCAGTGGCGGGCGGCCGGTGAGCGGCTGCGGGCCCTGGTGGACACCTGGAAGGGTCTGCCGCGCCTGGACCGCAAGTCGGATGACGAACTGTGGCACCGCTTCTCGCACGCGCGCTCGGCGTTCTCCAAGCGCCGCAAGGCGCACTTCGCCTCGCTGGACGCGCAGCGCGAGGAGGCCCGCAAGGCCAAGGAGAAGCTGGTCGCCGAGGCCGAGGCGCTGTCGAGCTCGACGGACTGGGGCCCGACGGCCGCGCGGTACCGCGAGTTGATGGCCGACTGGAAGGCGGCGGGCCGCGCCCAGCGCGAGCACGAGGACGATCTGTGGAACCGCTTCCGCGGCGCCCAGGACGTCTTCTTCGCGGCGCGCAGCGCGGTCTTCGCGGAGCGCGACGCGGAGCAGGGCGAGAACCTGAAGCTGAAGGAGGAGCTGGCCGCCGAGGCCGAGAAGCTCGTCCCGGTGACGGACCTGAAGGCGGCGCGTGCCGCGTTCCGGTCCATCAACGAGCGGTGGGAGGCCATCGGCCACGTCCCGCGGGACGCCCGCCCGAAGGTCGAGGGCCGGATGCAGGCCGTGGAGCGTGCGCTGCAGGAGTCTGAGGAGGCCGAGTGGCGCCGGACGAACCCGGAGGCACGCGCGCGTGCCGAGGGTCTCACCGGTCAGCTGCAGGCGGCGGTGGACAAGCTGACGGAGCAGATCGAGAAGGCGCGCGCCGCGGGCAACAACTCCAAGGCCGACAAGCTCCAGAAGGAGCTGGACGGCCGCCAGGCGCTGCTCGACCAGGCGCTGAAGGGTCTGCACGAGTTCGGCGGCTGAGTTTTCCGCACGCTACGTAGAGGGGCTCCCGCACATCGTGTGCGGGAGCCCCTCTACGTAGTACTGCGTTTACGGCCTGCGCGCCGACGTCACCCGGTAGACGTCGTACACGCCCTCGACGCCCCTGACCGCCTTGAGCACGTGGCCGAGGTGCTTGGGGTCGCCCATCTCGAAGGTGAAGCGGGATGTGGCGACGCGGTCGCGGGAGGTCTGCACGGCCGCCGACAGGATGTTCACGTGCTGGTCCGAGAGGATGCGCGTGACGTCCGACAGGAGGCGCGAGCGGTCCAGGGCCTCGACCTGGATGGCGACCAGGAAGACCGACGACTGGGTGGGCGCCCACTCGACTTCCAGGATCCGCTCGGGCTCGCGGGAGAGCGAGTCCACGTTCACGCAGTCGCTGCGGTGGACCGACACTCCGCTGCCGCGCGTGACGAAGCCGATGATGGGGTCGCCGGGGACGGGCGTGCAGCAGCGGGCCAGCTTGACCCACACGTCCTCGACGCCCTTGACGACGACACCCGGGTCGGCGTTGGAGCGGCGCTTGCTGCGGCCGCGCGAGGGCGGCGCGCTCTCGGCGATGTCCTCGTTGGCGGCTTCCTCGCCGCCGAGCGCCTGGACGAGCTTCTGCACCACGGACTGGGCGGTGACGTGGCCCTCGCCGATCGCCGCGTACAGCGACGAGATGTCGGGGTAGCGCATCTCGTGGGCGAGGGTGACCAGGGAGTCGCCCGTGAGGATGCGCTGGATCGGCAGGTTCTGCTTGCGCATGGCCCGCGCGATGGCGTCCTTGCCCTGCTCGATGGCCTCGTCGCGGCGCTCCTTGGAGAACCACGCGCGGATCTTGTTGCGCGCCCGGGGCGACTTGACGAAGCCGAGCCAGTCGCGGGACGGGCCCGCGCCCGCGGCCTTGGAGGTGAAGACCTCCACCAGGTCGCCGTTGTCCAGGGTCGATTCGAGCGGTACGAGACGGCCGTTGACCCGCGCGCCTATGGTGCGGTGGCCGACCTCGGTGTGCACCGCGTACGAGAAGTCGACGGGGGTGGCGCCCGCCGGCAGCGCTATGACGTCGCCCTTCGGCGTGAACACGAAGACTTCGTTGCGCGACAGGTCGAAGCGCAGCGACTCCAGGAACTCGCTGGGGTCCTCGGTCTCCTTCTGCCAGTCGAGGAGCTGGCGCAGCCACGCCATGTCGTTGAGGTGGTCGTCCTTGCCGCCGGCCTTCCTCGGCACGTCGGTGCGCACCTTGGAGGCACCGGCGACGGCCTCCTGCTTGTACTTCCAGTGCGCGGCGATGCCGTACTCGGCGCGGCGATGCATGTCGAACGTACGGATTTGGAGCTCGACGGGCTTGCCGTTGGGGCCGATGACCGTCGTGTGCAGCGACTGGTACATGTTGAACTTCGGCATCGCGATGTAGTCCTTGAACCGGCCGGGGACCGGGTTCCATCGCGCG
Organism: Streptomyces sp. NPDC039462; assembly: GCF_055639375.1. NCBI lineage: Bacteria > Bacillati > Actinomycetota > Actinomycetes > Kitasatosporales > Streptomycetaceae > Streptomyces > Streptomyces sp. NPDC039462. Next base: position 406,660 of record NZ_JBVKAO010000005.1, on the reverse strand, counting down.
TGGACGGTGCCGAGTGCGGCGTAACAGTCGCGCACGGTGTCGACGAGTACCCGAATGCCCACCAGGTCGTAGATCTCCGCGAAGTCACGGCCGCGGACGATCATCTTCTGGTAGACGCTGTAGTAGTGCTTCGGGCGGCCGGTGACGGTGGCCTTGATGCGGGCGGACCTGAGGTCGGCCTGGACCTCGTCGGTCACTATGGCGAGGTACTCGTCGCGCTTGGGGGCCCGCTCGGCGACGAGGCGCACGATCTCGTCGTACATCTTGGGGTAGAGGATCGCGAAGGCGAGGTCCTCCAGCTCCCACTTGATGGTGTTCATCCCCAGGCGGTGCGCCAGCGGAGCGTAGATCTCCAGGGTCTCCCGGGCCTTCTTCTCCTGCTTCTCGCGCTTGAGGTACCGCATCGTGCGCATGTTGTGCAGGCGGTCGGCGAGCTTGATGACGAGGACGCGGGGGTCCTTGGCCATGGCGACGACCATCTTGCGCACGGTCTCGGCCTGCGCGGCCTCGCCGAACTTGACCTTGTCCAGCTTGGTGACGCCGTCGACGAGCAGCGCGACCTGGTCGCCGAAGTCGCGCTTGAGGGTGTCCAGGCCGTACTCGGTGTCCTCGACGGTGTCGTGGAGCAGGCCCGCCATCAGGGTGGCGGGGTCCATGCCCAGCTCGGCGAGGATGGTCGTCACGGCGAGCGGGTGCGTGATGTACGGGTCGCCGCTCTTGCGCTTCTGGCCGCGGTGCCAGCGCTCGGCGACCTGGTAGGCCCGCTCGATCTGGCGGAGCGTGGACGTCTCGATCTTGGGGTCGTTGCTGCGCACTATGCGCAGCAGGGGCTCAAGGACCGGGTTGTACGGGTTCGAACGCTGGACGCCGAGCCGGGCGAGCCGGGCCCGGACGCGGTTGGAGGAGCCCGTGCGCGCGGGCTGGCCGGTGGCGGGCCGGATCGCGGGGGCCGTCGGGTGGTGGTCCGCGGGCGGCTTCGGGCGGGGCTGCTCGGCCGGTTTGTCGCCCCGGGCGACCTCTGCCTGGGCGCGCTGCGCGGACGTGCCGCCCTGCCCGCCTTCTGCCTTCTTCGCGGGCGCGGCTGACCCCGCCGAGGCCTGCTGGGCCTGCTGCGCGGCCTTGGCGGCGGTGAGTGGCTGGGACTCGTCTGGCAAGAGCGCTCCCTGTGCGCGATCGGGGTCCCCCGGTCAGGCCCCGAAGAGTCCATGGTATCGATCCTGGACCGTCGGCTCGCCCTGGGCCGGTGAGACAGCTCTGTACTGGAGAAACGCGCGAGGCGAGGGCTCGATTCCCGAGCCTGTCCAGGCGGGAACCGGCCCGGACGACGACGGGCGCCCCGGTGGATACCGGAACGCCCGTCGTGCCGTCCTGCGGACCGTCGCTCAGACGGTGATCAGCGCCTCCAGCGGTGCCCCGCCCAAGGCCTGCGCCAGCTTCTGGCGGCCGTCGAGGAAGCCGAGCTCCATGAGGACCGCGACACCGGCCACCTCGGCGCCCGAGCGGCGGATCAGGTCCAGCGAGGCCGCCGCGGTGCCACCGGTGGCGAGGACGTCGTCGATGACCATGACGCGGTCGCCCGCGTCCAGGTCCTCGGCGTGCACTTCGATCTCGGCGCTGCCGTACTCCAGGTCGTAGCTCTGCTTCAGCGTCGCTCCGGGGAGCTTGCCCGCCTTGCGTACGGGGACGAAGCCGAGCCCGGCGCGGACCGCGACCGGGGCGCCGAGGATGAAGCCGCGGGCCTCCAGGCCGACGATCTTCGTGGCGCCGTGCCGCACGCTGAGGTCGGCGAGCGTCTCCGTGAGCGCGGCGAACGCCACCGGGTCGGCGAGCAGCGGCGTGATGTCCTTGAACATCACGCCCGGCACCGGGTAGTCCGGGACGTCGCGGATGCGGCTGAGCAGCAGCTCCGTGACGCCTGCGAGCTCGGTCATCGGCGCTTCCCGGAAGGACGGCCCTTGCCGCGGCCGCGCGACGAGGGCTGCGAGCGGGGACCGACGACGGCCGGGGTGGCGTCACCGACCACGGTGTCCTGCGGCTCCTCGTCACCGGCGGGCTCCGGCGCCTCCGCCGACTCGCCCTTGGCCGCGGCCGCCGCGCGCTTGGCGAGCACCCGCTTCTTGAGGGCCTTCATCTGCGGCTCGCGCTCCTTGAAGTCGGCGACGAGCGGCGTGGCGATGAAGATCGAGGAGTACGCACCGGCCGCGAGGCCGACGAACAGCGACAGCGAGATGTCGTTGAGCATGCCGGCGCCCAGGACACCGCCACCGATGAAGAGCAGGCCCGCCACCGGGAGCAGCGCGACGACCGTGGTGTTGATGGAGCGGACCAGGGTGCCGTTGATGCTGCGGTTGGCGAGTTCGCTGTAGGTGTACCTCGTCTGCTTGGTGATGTCCTTCGACTGCTCCTTCAAGCTGTCGAAGACCACCACGGTGTCGTAGAGCGAGTAACCGAGGATGGTCAGCAGACCGATCACCGTACCCGGGGTGACCTCGAAGCCGACCAGTGCGTAGACACCCACGGTGATGGTGATGTCGTGGATCAGCGCGATCAGTGCCGCGAGCGCCATCCGCCACTCGAAGGCGATGGCGAGGTAGATCACCACGAGCACCATGAAGATCGCCAGGCCCTGCCAGGCCTTGTTGGCGATCTGCTCACCCCAACTGGGGCCCACCAGGTCGGCGTTGATGTCGGCGGCCTTGACGTCCAGGTCCTCGGCGAGCGCCTTCTTGATCTGGTCGGACTTCTTGATGTCCACGCCCGCGATCTGGATGCGCATCGCGTCGTCGCCCAGCTTCTGGACGATCGCGTCGTGGCCGGACGCCTTCTCCGCGGACTCCTCGGCCTGGGAGACCGAGACGCTCGTCTTCGGGGTGTTGAAGACGGCGCCGCCCTCGAACTCGATGCCCATGTTCAGGCCGCGCACCGCCAGGCCGACGATGGCCGTGATGGTGATCAGTATCGAGATGCCGTACCAGATCTTGCGCTTGCCGACGAAGTCGTAGCCGACCTCACCGCGGTAGAGCCTGGCGCCGAGATTGCCGAGCTTCGACATCTCACGCCTCCTTCGGGTCGACAGGGCCGGCGGGGGGAGCGGTGACGCGGCGGGACCGGCGCAGCGGGGGCTTGGCGCCGAGCCGCTCCGGGTCGAGGCCGGACCACTTGTGGCCATTGGCGAAGAACTTCTTGCGGGCCATGAGCGTCATCAGCGGCTTCGTGAAGAAGAAGACGACGACGACGTCGAGCAGCGTGGTCAGGCCGAGCGTGAACGCGAAGCCCTGCACCTTGCCGACCGTGACCACGAAGAGCACGGCGGCGGCGAGGAACGACACGAAGTCGGAGACCAGGATGGTGCGCCGGGCGCGCGGCCAGCCCCGCTCGACGGCGGGACGCAGCGTGCGGCCCTCGCGGATCTCGTCCCGCACGCGCTCGAAGAACACGATGAACGAGTCCGCCGTGATGCCGATCGCGACGATCGCACCGCAGACCGCGGGCAGGTTCAGCGCGAACTTAATGGTCGGGCCGAGCAGCGTCATGATCGTGTACGTCAGCGCCGCGGAGACCAGAAGGCTCGCGATGGCGATGAGCGAGAGACCGCGGTAGTAGGCCACCAGGTAGACGATGACCAGCGCGAGGCCGATGGCGCCCGCGATGAGGCCCGCCTCCAGCTGCTCGCCACCGAGGGCCGGGCTGACCGTGGTGACGCTCTGCTCGTGGAAGGTGAGCGGCAGGGCGCCGTACGACAGGACGTTCGCCAGGTCCTTCGCGGACTGCTGGGTGAAGCTGCCGGAGATCTCGGCGTTGGAGCTCAGGGTCGTGTTGACGCTGGGGGCGGAGACCACGTCACCGTCGAGGACGATCGCGAACTGGTTCTGCGGGGGCTGCTGCTGCGAGAGCTTGCTGGTGACCTTGGAGAACTTCTTCGAGCCGTCCTTGGTGAAGTCCATGTTGACGACCCAGGCACCGGACGACTGGTTGATGACCGCCTGGGCCTTCTTGACGTCCTTGCCGTTCACCTCGGCCGGGGCGAGGATGAACTTGTCCCAGGACTTGCCGTCGGTGCTCTTGCCGCACGCGATGGTCGGCTCGGAGGGCTTGATGCCCTGGCCGGCCTTGACGCGCGCCTTCTTGTCCGTGCAGTCCAGCTTGGTGAACTGCTCCTGGAGCTTGGCGGTGGCCGGGTCGGGAGTCGGCGCCTTGTCGTTCTTCTTGCCGTCGTCACCGTCCTTGGCCTTGTCCGACGGCGTCGGGTCGGCCTTCAGGGCCTCGCTGACGGCGCGGCCCTGGGGCGAGGCCTTGTCGGTCGGGGAGGTCGCCTTGCCGGTGGCTTTGTCCGTCGCCTTGTCGGTGGCCTTGTCCTTGTCCTTCTCCTTGTCCGTCCCGGACGAGGAGCTGGGGGACGGCTCGGGCGTGGGCGCGCCGCTGGTCTGCGTGATCACCGGACGGAAGTAGAGCTGAGCGGTCGTGCCGACCTGCTCGCGCGCCTGCTTCTCGTTCGAACCCTTGGGGATGTTGACAATGATGTTCTTGTCGCCCTGGGTCTGAACCTCGGCCTCGGAGACACCCAGGCCGTTGACGCGGTTGTTGATGATGTCAACCGCGGTGTTCATGTTGGTCTGGTTGATCGCGTTCTTCTGACCGGGCTCGTTCTTCGCCTCGAGCGTGATGCTCGTGCCGCCGGCGAGGTCGATGCCCAGGCGAGGCGTGGTGTGCCCCGAAAGGAACATTCCCCCGGTCAGCGCCACGAGGGCGATCAGGATGAAGACCAGTGAGCGTCCCGGCTTGCCCGGAGCGCTCTGCCTTCGGCCCTTCTTGGGTGCTGCCACCTTCTCGTTCTCCCTGTCCAACCGCCCGGCGTCCGGTCTGCCCCCTTGCGGTGCGGGGAGGCCCGGGCGGGCGGCCATGAAGTGGTGTCGAGATTCGGCGCGAAATGCACGTGATCCGGGGCCCGTGGTGCGCGAGCGGCGCGCCCCACGGGCCCCGGCCGTGACTACTTCGCGTCGGACTCGCCGTCGGTCTTCTTCGGCTCCGCGTCGTCGGTCCCGGCGGCCGCGTCCTTCTTGCCGAGGTCGATGGGCGAGTCGTCGGAAGCGGCGGCGGGCTCGTCGGTCTCGGTCAGGGAGGAGGCGTCGTCCGGAACGACGGGGGCGTCCTCGTCCTCGTTCAGGTCGTCCTCGGTGCCGTGCACGATGCGGTTGTACTCGTCGTCGGCGAGAACGGCGCCGATCGAGTTCTTCGCGTAAACCGCGTGGACACCGGGAGCCACCTCAAGGAGGACGGCTTCGTCGTGAACCTCCTTGACGGTGGCGTACATGCCCCCGATCGTGCGGATGCCGGTGCCGGGCTGCATCTCGTTACGCATCTGCGCGGCGGCCTGCTGCTTCTTCTTGGCAGACCGGGTCATCAGGAACATGGCCCCGATGAGCACGATGAACGGGAGGAGGGTCACGATATTCACGGGACGGAGTTTCCTTCGCACGACCGCGCAGGTGAGCGGCCATTGGGATGGGGGTGGGTACACCGCCCGCAAGGGCGGCATCGGCGGAGTCTAAGCGAGTCCGCGCCTAACGAACAACGCTCAGCATGGCACCGCAGTTCCTGAGGGGTCGACTATCCGCGCCGTTGTCCTTCGGCCGCGGTGCTCTCTCGCCGATGTCCGCGGTGCCGTCTCGCCGACATCACGTCCCGAACAGGTCCTGTTGTCCCTTTCCGCCCGTCTGGCGCGGGGGCACCAGGCCGAGGTGCGCCCAGGCCGCAGGCGTCGCGACGCGGCCGCGCGGGGTGCGGGCGAGCAGCCCCTCCCGTACCAGGAAGGGCTCCGCCACCTCCTCGACCGTCTCGCGCTCCTCCCCCACCGCGACCGCCAGCGTCGACAGGCCGACGGGACCGCCACCGAACAGCTTGAGCAGCGCTTCCAGGACGGCCCGGTCGAGTCGGTCCAGGCCCCGCCCGTCCACCTCGTATACCGCGAGGGCCGCGCCTGCGATGTCGCGGTCGATCCGGCCGTCGGCCTTGACCTGGGCGTAGTCCCGGACGCGGCGCAGCAGGCGGTTGGCGATACGGGGCGTGCCGCGTGAGCGGCCCGCGATCTCGGCGGCGCCCGCCGGGTCGATCTCCACGTCGAGCAGCTGGGCGGAGCGGTGGACGACGCGCTCCAGCTCCGCGGGTTCGTAGAACTCCATGTGCGCGGTGAAGCCGAAGCGGTCGCGCAGCGGCGGCGGCAGCAGGCCCGCGCGCGTGGTGGCGCCGACGAGGGTGAAGGGCGGCAGTTCGAGAGGGATGGCGGTGGCGCCGGGGCCCTTGCCGACGATGACGTCGACGCGGAAGTCCTCCATGGCCATGTAGAGCATTTCCTCGGCGGGCCGCGACATCCGGTGGATCTCGTCGAGGAAGAGGACCTCGCCCTCCTGGAGGGAGGAGAGGATCGCTGCGAGGTCGCCCGCGTGCTGGATGGCGGGGCCGCTGGTGATGCGGATCGGGGCGCCCATCTCGGCGGCGATGATCATCGAGAGGGTGGTCTTGCCGAGGCCGGGGGCCCCGGAGAGCAGCACGTGGTCGGCGGTGGCGCCACGCGCGCGTGCCGCCCGCAGGACCAGGTCGAGCTGCTCGCGGACCTTCTCCTGGCCGATGAACTCGCCCAGGTCCTTGGGGCGCAGGGCGGCCTCGACCGCCTGGTCCTCGCCGTCGGCGCCGGAATCCACCAGCCGCTCCGCGGCGGGCCCGACGAGCCGCTCGGCCGCGCCGGCAGCTTCGTCGGTCGTGTCGTCCCAGTTCATGCGGTGTGCCTCGCGATGCGGTTCAAGGGGTGGCCTGCGGGTGTGTACGGGGGCAGTGGGGCTAGCGGGTGCGGTTCAGGGTCTGGAGCGCGGCCTTGAGGAGCTGTCCTACCTGGGGCGTGCCCTCGGTGGCCTCGGCCTGCGGGGTGACGGCGGCGACGGCCTCGTCGGCCTCGCGTGTGGCGTACCCGAGGCCGATGAGGGCTGCGTGCAGCTGGTCGCGCCAGCCCGCGGTGACGGCCTTGCCGATGGCCGGGCCGCCGGTGCCGAGGGGCTCGCCGAGGCGGTCCTTGTACTCCAGGAGGAGCTTCTGGGCGCCCTTCTTGCCGATGCCGGGGACGGCGGTGAGCGCCTTCTCGTCGCCGGTGGAGACGGCGCGGCGCAGGGCGTCGGGGGTGTGCACGGCGAGCATGGCCTGGGCGAGGCGCGGGCCGACGCCGCTCGCGGTCTGGAGCAGCTCGAAGGTCTGACGCTCGTCGTCGTCCGCGAAGCCGTACAGGGTGAGGGAGTCCTCACGGACGACCAGGGAGGTGGCGAGCTTGGTCTGCTGGCCCACCCGGAGCGTGGAGAGCGTGTTGGGCGTGCACTGGACGGCCATGCCGATGCCGCCGACCTCGACCACCGCGGTATCGGGGGCGAGGGCGGCGACGGGGCCGCTGACGAAGGCGATCATGCGGTACGGCCTTTCTGGGCTGATGTCTGCGCTGTGGGGGTCCTGGCGGCGTGCTGGGCCATGGCCTGCTGGAGGCGGTTCTGGGCGACGGCCTGTTGCAGGCGGTTCTGCGCGGGCGCGCGCCAGATGTGGCAGATGGCGAGGGCCAGGGCGTCCGCCGCGTCGGCGGGCTTGGGCGGTGCGTCGAGCCGCAGGAGGCGGGTGACCATCGCCCCGACCTGGGCCTTGTCGGCGCGGCCGCTGCCGGTGACGGCGGCCTTGACCTCGCTGGGGGTGTGCAGGGCGACGGGGATGCCGCGGCGGGACGCGCAGAGCATGGCGACGGCGCTGGCCTGGGCGGTGCCCATGACCGTGCGCACATTGTGCTGGCTGAACACCCGCTCCACGGCGAGGACTTCGGGGCTGTGCTCGTCGAGCCACTGCTCGATGCCCTGCTCGATGGCGACGAGGCGGTGGCCCAGCTCCGCGTCGGCCGGGGTCCTCACGACCCCGACGCCGCGCATGGTCAACGGCCGTCCGGCGACGCCCTCGACGACACCGACACCGCACCGGGTGAGTCCCGGGTCGACCCCCAACACGCGCACGTAAGCCCCTCCCATTGCCTGTCCGTGCAGGTTATCGGGTCCCTCTGACAACGCGACGGGCCGACGGGGTGTGTCCCGTCGGCCCGTTCAACGCGGGGAGCGCTTACGCGTCGACCTTCGCCATGACCTCGTCGGAGACGTCGAAGTTGGCGAAGACGTTCTGCACGTCGTCGCTGTCCTCCAGGGCGTCGATCAGCTTGAAGATCTTCCGGGCGCCGTCCTCGTCCAGCTCGACCTGCATGGTCGGGACGAAGTTGGCGTCGGCCGAGTCGTAGTCGATGCCGGCCTCCTGGAGGGCGGTGCGGACCGCGACCAGGTCGGTGGCCTCGCTGAGCACCTCGAAGGTCTCGCCGAGGTCGTTGACCTCTTCGGCGCCCGCGTCGAGGACGGCGCCGAGGACGTCGTCCTCGCTCAGCTCGCCCTTGGGGACGATGACGACGCCCTTGCGGTTGAAGAGGTACGACACGGAGCCCGGGTCGGCCATCGAGCCGCCGTTGCGCGTCATGGCCACGCGCACGTCGGAGGCGGCGCGGTTGCGGTTGTCGGTGAGGCACTCGATGAGCACCGCGACACCGTTCGGGCCGTAGCCCTCGTACATGATCGTCTCGTAGTCGGCGCCACCGGCTTCGAGGCCGGCGCCGCGCTTGACCGCGGAGTCGATGTTCTTGTTCGGGACCGAGCTCTTCTTGGCCTTCTGGATGGCGTCGAAGAGGGTCGGGTTACCGGAGACGTCGGCGCCGCCGGTGCGGGCCGCGACCTCGATGTTCTTGATCATCTTCGCGAAGAGCTTGCCGCGCTTGGCGTCGATCACGGCCTTCTTGTGCTTCGTCGTAGCCCATTTAGAGTGGCCGGACATCTGCCTGTCTCCTTCGCGTTACCCAACAACCAGTACGAACTCTCCCAGACCTTAAGGCCCCGGGGGGATCCCCGGAGATCCTACAAGGATCCCGCGCGCGGGTTACCCCGCGCCATCTCCACGAACAGCGCGTGAATCCGGTGGTCGCCCGTCAGCTCGGGGTGGAACGACGTGGCGAGCGCGTTGCCCTGGCGCACGGCGACGATGTGGCCCCCGTGCTCGGCGAGCACCTCGACCTCGGCGCCGACCGACTCCACCCAGGGCGCGCGGATGAAGACGCCCTCGACCGGGGCGCCCTCGACGCCCTTGACGTCGACGGCCGCCTCGAACGACTCGTTCTGCCGTCCGAACGCGTTGCGGCGCACGATCATGTCGATGCCGCCCACCGTCTCCTGGCCCGAGCGCGGGTCGAGAATCTTGTCGGCGAGCATGATCATGCCCGCGCAGCTGCCGTAGACCGGCAGACCGTCCCGCACACGTGCGCGGAGGGGCTCCATCAGGCCGAAGAGGGTGGCCAGCTTGGAGATGGTCGTGGACTCGCCGCCGGGGATGACCAGGCCGTCGACCTCGGCGAGCTCTTCGGGGCGCCGGACCGGCCTGGCCACGGCGTCCGCCGAGGCCAGGGCGATCAGGTGCTCCCGTACGTCCCCCTGAAGGGCGAGGACGCCCACTACAGGAGTGGTCATTACCAGCCTCGGTTCGCGTAGCGCTCGGTCTCAGGCAGGGTGTCGCAGTTGATGCCGACCATGGCCTCGCCGAGGTTGCGGGAAGCGTCGGCGATGATCTTCGGGTCGTCGAAGAAGGTGGTGGCCTTCACGATGGCGGCGGCGCGCTTGGCCGGGTCGCCGGACTTGAAGATGCCGGAGCCGACGAAGACGCCCTCGGCGCCGAGCTGGCGCATCAGGGCGGCGTCGGCCGGGGTGGCGACGCCACCGGCGGAGAAGAGGACCACCGGGAGCTTGCCGAGCTCGGCGGTCTCCTTGACCAGCTCGTAGGGGGCGCGGAGGTCCTTGGCGGCGGCGTACAGCTCGTTGTTGTCGAAGCCGCGCAGCTTGGCGATCTCGTTCTTGATCTGGCGCAGGTGGCGGACGGCCTCCACGACGTTGCCGGTGCCGGCCTCGCCCTTGGAGCGGATCATGGCCGCGCCCTCGGCGATGCGGCGCAGGGCCTCGCCCAGGTTGGTGGCACCACACACGAACGGGGTCGTGAAGGCGAACTTGTCGCTGTGGTTGACCTCGTCGGCCGGGGTGAGGACCTCGGACTCGTCGATGTAGTCGACGCCGAGGGACTGCAGGACCTGCGCCTCGACGAAGTGGCCGATGCGGGACTTGGCCATGACCGGGATCGAGACGGCCTCGATGATCTCTTCGATCATGTTCGGGTCGGACATCCGCGCCACGCCGCCGTCCTTGCGGATGTCGGCGGGCACCCGCTCCAGCGCCATGACGGCGACGGCGCCGGCGTCCTCGGCTATCTTCGCCTGCTCGGCGTTGACGACGTCCATGATCACGCCGCCCTTGAGCTGCTCGGCCATGCCGCGCTTCACGCGGGCGGTGCCGGTCTCGGGCGTGTGGTTGGTGCTGTCAGGGGTGCTGGACACGGAGTTGACCTCACTCGCTGAAGAGGATTTCTACAGCTCCGAGGAAACGCCCGGCGACCAGGCCACAGCAAGGGCCAATGGATGACCGGTGGCTCATTTTCCCCGGACGCCCCTGGTCAGACCGTCCGGCCGTCCCTGGTCGGACCGTACTGACCAGCTTTTCGTGCCTCTACGTAGTCGCACGGTCCGCCAGCGCCGTCGGCGGCTCGTCGTCCATCTCGAAGGCCATCGGGAAGGGCGCGTGCCCCGCGAGCCGGAACCAGCGGACCTTGCGGTGCCTGCGCAGGGCGCGGGCGGCGCGCACGGAATCGTTGTGGAAGCGCCGGGCCATCGGCACCCGGCGCACGGACGCGGCCAGCTCGGTGGCCGCCTCGTCCCCGCCCGGGGCCTCGCGCACCGCCTCGACCTGCTGCACCTCGCCGAAGATCGCCCGCAGCGCCTGACTGAGCTCGCTCTCGGCGACCTCGCGCTGCTCCTCCTCCGCCTGCCGGGCCGCGTGCGCCGCTTCGTAGAGCACGATCGAGGCGGCGGGGTCGAGCACTCCGGAGGTGGCCAGCTCCTGGGCGACCGAGGCGCGGCGCAGCAGCTGGGCGTCGAGGGCGGCGCGCGACGCGTCGATACGCGCGTGCAGCCGGTCGAGCCGTCCCGCGGTCCAGCTCAGGTACAGGCCGATCGCGAAGAGCGCTACCGCGATCCAGATCAAAGTGGAGGTCACGGATGTTCAGGCTAGTCGCCCCACGACCGCCGGCCCGCCACCGGGCACCCGCGGGGCGCCGGAGCGCGGCGGACCGCCGGGCGGGAGCACCGCGGCGCGTCAGGTGCGGTGAGCCCGAACCGTCAGGTGCGGTGAGCCCGAACCGTCAGGTGCGGGTGAGCCCGAACCGCGCCCGCAGCCCCACCCGCTCGTCCTCCGCGACCGACGCCGCGCCGTCCGTGACCGTCTCGTACACCGCGAGGATGTCGGAGCCGACCGTCGACCAGTCGAAGCGCCGTACGTGCGCGCTGCCGCGCTCGCGCAGGCCCTCGCGGCGTTCGGGATCGGCGAGGAGGCGCACCGCCGACTTGGCGAGGGACTCCGCGTCCTCGTTGCCGAACAGGTCGCCCGCGGCGCCCTGGCCGAGGACCTGCGCGAAGGCGTCCAGGTCGCTGGCGAGCACGGGCGCGCCCGCGGACATCGCCTCGACCAGGATGATCCCGAAGCTCTCGCCGCCGGTGTTGGGTGCGACGTACAGGTCGACGCTGCGCAGCAGCCGCGCCTTGTCCTCGTCGCTGACCATGCCGAGGAACTCCACCCGGGAGCGCAGCTCGGCCGGGAGCGAGGCCACCGCCTCCTCCTCGTCGCCGCGGCCCGCGACCAGCAGCCGGGCGTTCGGCCGCTCGGCGAAGATCTGCGGGAGCGCCTTCATCAGCACCGGGAGGCCCTTGCGGGGCTCGTCGATGCGGCCGATGAAGCCGATCGTCTCGCCCTGCCACTCGGGTCTGGGCTCGGCCTCGGCGAAGAAGTCGACGTCGACGCCGTTCGGGATGACGACGGCGTCGCCGCCGAGGTGTTCGACGAGCGTGCGGCGCGCGTACTCGCTCACGGCGATGCGCGCGCTGATCTTCTCCAGGGCGGGCTGCAGGATCGGATACGCGGCGATCATGGCCCGGGAGCGCGGGTTGGACGTGTGGAACGTCGCGACGATCGGGCCCTGCGCGGCCCAGCAGGCGAGCAGCCCCAGCGAGGGCGAGGCGGGCTCGTGGATGTGGATGACGTCGAAGGTGCCGTCGTGCAGCCAGCGGCGCACCCGCGCGGCCGACAGGAAGCCGAAGTTGAGCCGTGCGACGGAGCCGTTGTACGGCACGGGAACGGCGCGGCCCGCCGACACGACGTACGACGGAAGGGGCGTCTCGTCGTCGGCCGGGGCCAGTACGGAGACCTCGTGCCCGAGGCGGAGGAGGTGCTCCGCCAGATCGCGGATGTGGAACTGGACGCCGCCCGGCACGTCCCACGAGTAGGGGCAGACGATGCCGATCTTCACGAGGGCTCCCCCGCCCGGCGGGATTGGTCGGAGCGGGGCTCCAGGTCGGCGAGCCACAGTCGCTGCAGCATGTGCCAGTCCTCCGGATGGTCGGCGATACCGGTGGCGAAGGCGTCGGCCAGCGCCTGTGTCATGGCAGACGTCTTCTCGACGCGGTTACCTGTCTCGGGGACGTCGACGGGCGGATGGACGCGACCCTTCATGACGGGCGACTCGTCATACCAGAGGGTGACGGGCAGCAACAGTGCGCCGGTCTGCTGGGCGAGCAGTGCGGGCCCGGCGGGCATCCGGGCGGTGTCTCCGAAGAACTTGACCTCGACTCCGGAGGCGGACAGATCGCGGTCGGCGACGAGGCAGACGAGGCCGCCCGCGCGCAGCCGCCGCGCCAGCGTGCCGAAGGCGGCGCCGCCGGTGTGCGGCAGGACCTCCATGCCGAGGCTCTCGCGGTAGGCGACGAAGCGGTCGTACAGCGTCTCGGGCTTCAAGCGCTCGGCGACCGTCGTGAAGGGGGTCTCCAGCTTGGTGGTGACCCAGGCGCCCGCGAGGTCCCAGTTGGCCAGGTGCGGCAGCGCGAGGACGACGCCCTTGCCGGCGGCGAGCCCGTCGGTGAGGTGGTGGACGTCCTTGACGTCGAGGCCGTTCGTGATCCGGTCCCTGCTCCAGGACGGCAGCCGGAAGGACTCCATCCAGTAGCGCAGGTAGGAGCGCATGCCCGCCTTGGAGAGCTGGGCGAGGCGCTGCGGGCTCGCGTCGGGCACCACGCGCGCGAGGTTGGACTCCAGCCGCAGCACGCCCTTGCCCCGCCGCTTCCAGACCGTGTCGGCGATGGTCCTGCCGAGCCGTTCGGCGACGGGTTCGGGGAGCTTCTTGACGGTGCTCCAGCCGAGCCCGTACAGCCCGTCGGTGAGTCGGTCCTTCACTGCGCGGCCTCACTCTCCTGCGCGTCGGCGGCCGCACTCTCCTGCGCGTCGGCGGCCGCGGCGGCGTCCGCCTCCGCGGACTCCCTGCGCACGGTCACGACGCGCTGGACGAGGGTGACCATGCTGCCGGCCGCGACGATCCACAGCGCGATGGGCAGCAGGATCTGGATGCCCGGGACGCCGAACTTGTGGAGGCCCGCGAGGCCCGCGGCGACCAGGGAGATCACCAGGCGCTCGGCGCGCTCCACCAGGCCGTTGACGGCGACGGGCAGGCCGATGGCCTCGCCGCGTGCCTTCGTGTACGAGACCACCTGGCCGCTCGCCAGACAGAAGATGGAGACGGCGCAGAGGATGTTGTCGTCGCCCGATCCGGCGTACCAGAGGGCGAGGCCTCCGAAGATCGCGCTGTCCGCCACCCGGTCGAGCGTCGAGTCCAGGAACGCGCCCCAGCGGCTGGAGCGGCCCAGCTGACGGGCCATGTTGCCGTCGACGAGGTCCGAGAAGACGAACAGGGTGATGACGATCGTTCCCCAGAAGAACTCTCCCCGGGGGAAGAAGACCAGCGCTCCCGCCACCACACCGGCGGTGCCGATGAAGGTGACCGCGTCGGGGCTGACCCCGCGGCGGATGAGAAACGCGGCGAACGGTGTGAGGACACGCGTGAAGAATGCACGCGCGTACTTGTTCAGCATGGCCTTCCCGAGGGTTCGGTGCGCCGTGTGGCCCCGTTGGCCACCGGCTGGCCCATCGTAGTCACGCCCTTGACGGACCGGCTCGCCCCCTCACGATCGCGTACGACGTATGGACGCAGAGTGACCCGGGTGGAAAGCTCGAAAGCATGACGGGCGCCGCCGGGGCCGCCCCGCACCCGGCCCCCGCGCGTCCGCGAGCAGCCAGCATCCCCGAGGGGGCTGAGCCTCCTCACCGTGCACGTAACCGGGAGGCCAAGGCATGGGCGACAAGGCGAACGCACACCCCGGAGCCGCCGGCAGGGCAGCGTCGGCCGACCACCCCGCGTCCGTACGGAATGTGGTGCTGGTCGGCCACAGCGGTTCGGGCAAGACGACGCTGGTGGAGGCTCTCGCGCTGACCGCCGGGGCGGTGAACCGGGCGGGTCGTGTGGAGGACGGCACCGCCGTCTCCGACTACGACGAGATCGAGCACCGGCAGCAGCGCTCGGTGCAGCTGTCCCTGGTCCCCGTCGAATGGGGCGGCTTCAAGATCAATCTATTGGACACCCCCGGATACGCCGACTTCGTCGGGGAGTTGAGGGCCGGTCTGCGCGCCGCGGACGCGGCCCTTTTCGTCGTCTCGGCGGCGGAGGGCACCGAGGGCATCACCGGCGCGACCCGCATGGTGTGGGAGGAGTGCGCGGCGGTCGGCATGCCGCGGGCCATCGTGGTCACCCACCTGGAGTCGGCCCGCGCGGACTTCACCGAGATGACCCGCACCTGCGCCGAGGCGTTCGGCGCCGACGACCCCGATGCCGTGCTGCCGCTGTATCTGCCCCTCTACGGAGAGCAGGGGCCGGACGGCCACGCCCCGGTCACGGGCCTGATCGGGCTGCTGTCGCAGCGGATCTTCGACTACGCCTCCGGGGAGCGCAAGGAGTCCGAGCCCGGCGAGGACCAGCTGCCGCTGATCGCACAGGCACGCAACACCCTGATCGAGGGGATCATCTCCGAGAGCGAGGACGAGTCCCTCATGGACCGCTATCTCAGCGGTGAGGACATCGACTTCAAGACACTCGTGGACGACCTGGAGCGGGCCGTCGCGCGGGGCATCTTCCATCCGGTGCTCGCCGCCGCGCCCGCCGCGGAGGGCGCCCGCCAGGGCATCGGCACGGTCGAGCTCCTGGAGCTCGTCACGGGCGGCTTCCCGACCCCGCTCGAACACCCGGCACCGGCCGTGACCACGCCGGACGGCAAGGCGCGGCCCGCGCTCACCTGCGATCCGGACGGGCCGCTCGCGGCCGAGGTCGTGAAGACCGCGTCCGACCCGTACGTGGGCCGGATCTCGCTCGTCCGCGTCTTCTCCGGCACCCTGCGCCCTGATGAGACCGTGCACGTCTCCGGGCACGGCCTGGCCGACCGCGGCCACGAGGACCACGATGTCGACGAGCGCGTCGGCGCGCTCTCCTCCCCCTTCGGCAAGCAGCAGCGCACGCTCACCCGGTGCGTGGCGGGCGACATGGCGTGCGTGGCCAAGCTGAACCGGGCCGAGACCGGTGACACGCTCTCCGCGAAGGACGACCCGCTCCTGATGGAGCCCTGGGACATGCCCGACCCGCTCCTGCCGCTCGCCATCCAGGCGCACAGCAAGGCCGACGAGGACAAGCTCTCGCAGGGCCTTGCGCGACTCGTCGCCGAGGATCCGACGATGCGGCTCGAACAGAACCAGGACACCCATCAGGTGGTCCTGTGGTGCCTGGGCGAGGCGCACGCCGACGTGGCCCTGGAGCGGCTGCGCAGCCGGTACGGCGTCCAGGTCGACGTGGTGCCGCACAAGGTCTCCCTCCGGGAGACGTTCGCCGGCAAGTCCGGTGGCCGCGGCCGCCACGTGAAGCAGTCGGGCGGGCACGGCCAGTACGCGATCTGCGAGATCGAGGTCGAGCCGCTGCCCGGCGGCAGCGGCATCGAGTTCGTCGACAAGGTCGTGGGCGGCGCGATCCCGCGGCAGTTCATCCCGTCCGTCGAGAAGGGCGTGCGCGCGCAGGCGGCGAAGGGTGTCGCCGCCGGGTACGCGCTGATCGACGTGCGCGTCACGCTGCTCGACGGCAAGGCGCACTCGGTCGACTCCTCCGACGCCGCGTTCCAGACGGCGGGCGCGCTCGCGCTGCGCGAGGCCGCGGCCGGCGCCCGGATCCATCTGCTCGAACCGGTCGCGGAGGTGCGGGTCCTGGTCGGCGACGACTACGTGGGCGCGGTGATGAGCGATCTGTCGGGCCGCCGCGGCCGGGTGGTCGGCACCGAGCAGGCAGCGGGCGGGCGGACCCTGGTGCGGGCCGAGGTCCCCGAGATCGAGATCGGCCGGTACGCCGTGGACCTGCGGTCCCTCTCGCAGGGCACCGCGCGCTTCAGCCGTACGTACGCACGTCACGAGCCGATGCCTCCGCAGCTCTCCGAGCGGATCCGCGAACAGGCGCGGGGCGGCTCGTAGTTGGAGCGCCCGGCGCGCGGGCCGCCCGCCGCCCGGTGCGGGCGGGCGGCATTCCGCCGTCCCCTGACGGATGTCGGTGCTCCCCGATACGCTGATGACCTGATCAACGGTGTACCGGACGGCAACAGGTGTGCCGGACAGGCAAGTCGGGAAGAGCCGCAGCAGCGAAGGCGTCGCGGCGATGGGGGCGGCAGTGGCGGACGATGTATTCGACTTCAGGCCCGGGGCCCAGGTTCCTCTCTCGGGCGCCGCGGGACAGACGGCGGCGACGCATGCCCTGGCCTCGGCGGCGTACCGCGACGGCGATGTCGAGGGCATCCTGGCGGCCAACAGCGAGTGGCACAAGTCCGAGGTGAAGCCCGGCCTCTCCTCCCTCTGCAAGCCGAACCTCGGCGAGGCGTTCGCGCGGGCCGTGCAGGTGCGGATGCTGGGCGGTGGCCGCAATCCCCTCATCCAGTCCTTCGGGACGGAGCCGCAGGCGGTCGTCGAGCACTGCCTCGCGGCGAACCGTATCCGCAAGGAGCGCGACAGCTGGCTGACCGCCGTGATGGTCCTGTGCGGGGTGCTTTTCCTGCCGGGGCTGCTCGTCTGGCTCGTCGTCTTCACGATCCGCAGGCAGGTCGCCAAGAGCGAGGACAAGCGCGCTGGGGCGCTCGCGACGGCCGTCCTGGTGGCCGTGGGGGTGCTCGCCGTCCTCGCCCTCCTCAAGCTGCCGTTCGACGGCTTCTGGGCCTGGTATCTGCGCGCGGCGATCGTGCTCCCCGTGGTGGGCTGGTTCTGGGCCAAGCAGATCGCCGAGCGCACCGCCCGCGACCTGCGCGACCGCTGGTCGAGCCTGCTCGCGGGCGGCGGCATCGGCGCGAAGATCCCCGAGGCGGTGCCCGGCAGCCCCGGCGAGACGGCCGCCGAGCGGCTCCGTCAGGGCCTGGCGAGGCTCTCCGCGGAGCAGCAGAGCAACTCCGTGTTCTACGCAGGACCCAAGGGCATATTGGGCATGGGCACGCGCTGGGGCAGCTGGCAGCTGGCCGAGGAGCTGGTGCCGGCCGACCCGGCCAAGGAGATCCACCCCTTCCGCAGCTGGGACGTCATAAGGGCGGTGCACGACCAGCTGCGCATGCTGGAGCGTGGCCCCCTGCACACCGGCGGTTTCCCCACCCCGGACATAAAGCACTGGATCGTCTCCCCCATCGGGGAGAACGCCAAGGCGGTGTCCCGCCCCACCGGCACGGACGTCGAGGCCTTCCAGATCCGCGGCCACGAGATACAGCGCATCTGTAACGAACAGCAGTTCGGCAGCGGCAACCGCCACTACCTGGGCGTGCAGTTCACGCTCTGGGACGGCCAGTTGGTCATCACCATGCTGATCACGGTGACCGTGCTGCACGAGACGCTCCGCATCGAGGTCACGGGCCACGCCCTCGGCCCGGTGCACTCGCTGTTCACCACGAAGCCCTCGCCGAAGACGAAGACGGTCTCCAAGGCGATCAAGTTCTGGGAGACCACCACGCGCAACCTGCCGCTAATCGACGCCGACGAGGTCGTGCGCCTCGCGGTCCGCGCCCCCTTCACCTGGTACCCGCCGCTCCTGGACTACCTCGGCGGCAAGCTGGTCCTGCCCGAGCCCTTCGGCCTGCGGCACGCCTGGGCGGACAAGCCCTGGCGGCACCGCTTCATGGCCGACGACGCGCTGCGTGCCGCCACGCCCGTGCTGCGCGTGGTGCACTCGGCGGCGATCAGGGTCCTCGAGGAGAACGGCGTGAACACGGAGAAGTTCGGCGCCCGCTCCGGCTTCCTCAGCGGGGCGATCCAGGACCCGATGCCGAGGAAGGCGGACGTGTACGACGCGTAGGGATCGTACGGTCCCGACGGAGCGTACGAACGGGGCAGGGCCCGCGGACTAGAGAGCCGCGGGCCAGGCGTCCGCGAGCATCTTGCGGGTGTCGGCGAGCAGCTGCGGCAGCACCTTGGTGTGCCCCACCACCGGCATGAAGTTGGTGTCGCCGCCCCAGCGCGGGACGACGTGCTGGTGCAGGTGCGCGGCGATGCCGGCGCCCGCCACGGCTCCCTGGTTCATGCCGATGTTGAAGCCGTGCGCGCCGGACGCGGTGCGCAGCGCCTTCATCGCCTGCTTGGTGAGCTCGCCGAGCTCGGCCGTCTCCGGGCCCGTCAGGTCCGTGTAGTCGGCGACGTGGCGGTAGGGCACGACCATCAGGTGGCCGCCGTTGTACGGGTAGAGGTTGAGGACCGCGTACACCTGCTCGCCGCGCGCGATGACGAGACCGTCCTCGTCGGACTTGGCCGGGATGGAGCAGAAGGGACAGCCGTCGTCGGCCCCCGGGCCCGTGGGCTTGTTCTCGCCCTGGATGTACGCCATCCGGTGGGGCGTCCACAGGCGCTGGAAGGCGTCCTGCGACCCGACTCCGATCTGCTGCTCCGGCTCACTCGTCATGAGGTGAAGCATATGACTTGGCCCCGGGGAGAGGTCCCCGGGGCCCGAGCTCACCGCAGTGTCACCGTGACGTCAGACCTGGACGCGGTCCTCGACCGCCTTCGCGATCTTCGCGATGGCCTCGTCGACGGGGATGCCGTTCTCCTGCGAGCCGTCGCGGTAGCGGAAGGACACGGAACCGTTGTTCATGTCCTCGTCGCCCGCGATGACCATGAAGGGCACCTTGGCCTTCTGCTGGTTGCGGATCTTCTTCTGCATGCGGTCGGACGACGCGTCGACCTCGACCCGCAGCCCCTGGGCGCGCGCCTTCTCGGCGAACTCCTGGAGGTAGGCGACGTGCGCGTCACCGATCGGGATGCCGACCGCCTGGACGGGGGCCAGCCAGGCCGGGAACGCGCCGGCGTAGTGCTCGAGGAGCACGCCGAAGAACCGCTCGATCGAGCCGAACAGGGCGCGGTGGATCATGACGGGCTGCTGGCGCGAGCCGTCCGCGGCCGTGTACTCCAGGTTGAACCGCTTGGGCTGGTTGAAGTCGACCTGGATGGTCGACATCTGCCAGGACCGGCCGATGGCGTCCTTGGCCTGCACGGAGATCTTCGGGCCGTAGTACGCGGCGCCGCCCGGGTCCGGCACCAGCGGCAGGTTCTGCTTCTCGGCGGCGAGCCGCAGCGCCTCGGTGGCCTCCGCCCAGTCCTCGTCCGTGCCGATGAACTTGTCGGAGTCGTCGCGGGTGGACAGCTCCAGCTCGAACTCGGTCAGGCCGTAGTCGCGCAGCAGGTCGAGCACGAAGGTCAGGAGCGTGTCGAGCTCCTGCGGCATCT
This sequence comes from Streptomyces sp. NPDC039462, assembly GCF_055639375.1. NCBI lineage: Bacteria > Bacillati > Actinomycetota > Actinomycetes > Kitasatosporales > Streptomycetaceae > Streptomyces > Streptomyces sp. NPDC039462. Next base: position 386,804 of record NZ_JBVKAO010000005.1, on the reverse strand, counting down.
GCTCCTTGGTGCAGTAGATGTGCGAGTCGTCCTGGGTGAAGCCGCGCGAGCGGGTCAGGCCGTGCACGACGCCCGACTTCTCGTAGCGGTACACGGTGCCGAACTCGAAGAGCCGCAGCGGCAGTTCGCGGTAGGAGCGGCCGCGCGACTTGAAGATGAGGTTGTGCATCGGGCAGTTCATCGCCTTGAGGCGGTAGTTCTGCTCGTCGAACTCGATGGGCGGGAACATGCCCTCCGCGTAGTGCGGCAGGTGACCCGAGATCTCGAAGAGCTTCTCCTTCGAGATGTGCGGGGTGTTCACGAACTCGTAGCCGGAGACCTCATGGCGGCGCCGCGAGTAGTCCTCCATGACCTTGCGGATCACGCCGCCCTTGGGGTGGAAGACCGCGAGGCCCGGGCCGAGCTCCTCGGGGAAGGAGAAGAGGTCCAGCTCGGAGCCGAGCTTGCGGTGGTCGCGCTTCTCGGCCTCGGCGAGGAACTCCAGGTGCGCCTTCAGCTCGTCCTTCGACGGCCACGCGGTGCCGTAGATGCGCTGGAGCTGCGGGTTCTTCTCGCTGCCCCGCCAGTAGGCGGCGGCGGAGCGCATCAGCTTGAAGGCGGGGATGACGCGGGTGGTGGGCAGGTGCGGGCCTCGGCAGAGGTCCTTCCAGCACAGCTCGCCGGTCTTCACGTCGAGGTTGTCGTAGATGGTCAGCTCGCCGGCGCCCACCTCGGCGTCGGCGCCGTCGGCGGCCTGCGCGGCGTTGCCCTTGAGGCCGATGAGCTCCAGCTTGTACGGCTCGTCGGCGAGCTCGACGCGGGCGTCGTCGTCGGTGGTGACGCGCCGCGAGAACTTCTGCCCGCGCTTCTGGATCTCCTGCATCTTCTTCTCGATGCGCTTGAGGTCCTCGGGGGTGAAGGGCTCCTTGACGTCGAAGTCGTAGTAGAAGCCGTCCCGGATGGGCGGGCCGATACCCAGCTTGGCGTCGGGGAAGAGCTCCTGCACGGCCTGCGCCATGACGTGCGCGGTCGAGTGGCGCAGGATGTTCAGGCCGTCCTCGGAGGAGATCTCGACGGGCTCGATCTCGTCGCCGTCGGCCACGGCGTACGCCAGGTCCTTCAGCTCGCCCGCCACGCGCGCGGCGACGACGGTGCGCTCACCGGGGAAGAGCTCGGCGGCCGTAGTGCCCGTCGTCACCACGCGCTCTTCCCGCTCGGAATCGCGTTGGATGATCACACGGACGTCTGACACCGGTCTCTCCTAGCTGAAGGGGGTGCGGCGCTTTCCACTGCGCGCGCAAGAGGGATCGTACCGAGCCACGGGCCCCCGCCGCGAAACGGATCTCTCCGCACCCCTTCTCCCGGCGCCCCTTGAGTCCGTGCCGCACGCCTCAGTCCGTGCCGCACGCCTCCTCGAAGAAGTCGAGGTTCTCCTGGAGCGACTTCATGAGCCGGTCCCGCTCCGCGTCGTCCACCTGCACGGGCACCACCCCGGTCGCCCCGGTGAGCCTGCGGAAGCCGCCCCGGCTCTCGAGCCGCCCGTGCACCCGGATCGGCAGCCCGACCAGGTGCGCGTGGCCCGCGATGCGGTACGCCTCCTCGTCCAGGGTCATCCGCACGTGCGGGACCTCGGCCCCCGCGATCACCCGGATCCGCACCGTGCCGTCCCCGCTCGGCGCCGCCCGCCGCATCCGCACCACGGTCCCGGTGATCCGCACCGGCACCGACGGCTCGGCACGCAGGTACCGGGCGCCCGCCGCGCGCAGCGCCGCCAGGTCACCGGGCGAGAACTCGACGGGCCCGGCACCTGCCGTGCAGCCCTCGGGCACCCCGGCACCCGGCGCCCACTCCACCGCGACGCGCGCCCCTTCCGTGCCGCGCACGAGCGCGACGAGCGCCTCGGTCAGCTCGTGGCTGACGCCCGCCTCGACCGCCCCGTCGAAGGCGTCCATGCCGCCGGTCGCGCGCTGGTAGTCGACGGCTTCCCGGGCCGCGTACAGGGCCTGGTGCAGCCGGACCGCGAGGGGCCGCCCGGTCATGACGGGGACGAAGGCGGTGAGCCTGCGCCCGCCCGTCGCCGGGCCCACCAGGACGTTCTCCAGGGACGCGGCGGCGGGCCCGCGGTGGCGCGCGCCGTGGTACCCGGCGCGGGCGCGGGCGGCGAGCGCCCCGGCGAGCAGCATCCGTCGCGCGGCGGAGCGCAGCTGTTCCTCCGCCGGCCAGGTCGCGGTGCCTGCGGGCCCCACCGGTTCGTCGCGCCACCAGTGGATCTCGTCGCTGGGCACGGCGAGCCCGACGAGGACGTCGCGGGCGGCGGGCGAGCCGCTGCGGGCCAGCCCGTCGAGCGCCTCGCCGATCAGGTCCTCGCAGTCGGGGAAGGCGCGGCTCTCCGGCACGAGGAGGCTGGTGCCGGCGCCGCCGGGGCCCGGCGGGGTCCACCGGGCATAGCGGCCGGGGGCTCCGCCGCGCCGCTGCCAGCCGTGCCGGGCGAGGAGTGCGGCGAGGACGGCGGGGTCGACCGAGGAGGGTTCGGGCGGCTGCGCCCACCGAGCCGCGGCCGGGGCGGGGTGCGGGCGGCCGGGAGGCAGGGGCTCGTCGTGGTCGAAGGGGCGGTGCATCAGGGTCGTCCTCCCGTCCCGACGCGCGTCATGATCTCGCAGAGGGCCCGGTCGTCGAAGATCCGCGAGGTCGGGACGCGCACGGTGGTCCTGCGCCGGCCGGTCACGGGGTGCCCGGCGAGGTTGGTCCAGTAGCAGCAGTGCCGCAGGTCGAGCCGGTCGTGACCGGCGCGCAGCCAGTCGTCCTGCGAGCGGGGCACGAGCATCACGACGAGGATCTTGTGGACCGAGACCGGGGTGCGGGCGAGCTTCTCCAGGTGTGCGTTGTCGAGCGTGAAGGAGAAGGCGGCACCGGCCTGCTGGGGCGGCAGCTGGTACGTGCACTTCAGCTGGACCTTGATGGTCACCTCGTCGTCGACCGTGTGTCCGGGCGCGCTGTGGCTGACGTGCCAGTCGATGCCGTTGTCCGGGAACGGCTGGGAGAGCGAGCAACCCGCGGCCGCCGCGACGGCGTGCAGATAGCCCACCTGGAGCGTCTCCATACAGGCGGTGGTGGCGAGTGTGCCGCGCGGCGGTGCGATCCGCTCGGGCAGCAGCCCACCCTGTTCGGGCTGCGCGAGCGCCATGGTCAACAAGCCTTCCGAACCCGGTAGTTGTCCGCTCGGGCGGTCAATTCCAAAGCCCCGTACCTCTGTTGTCTCCGGGCCGCGTACAGCGCAAACGGCCCGGGTATCACCGTCGTGGGCAGGGGACCGAACGTCATCTGCCGGGAGAGGACGAGGAGTTGCGTCACCATGACGTGCTGGTACGAAGGCCCCTTGGCCGCATTCGACACGGAGACCACGGGCGTCGACGTCGAGACCGACCGGATCGTGTCGGCCGCCGTCGTCGTCCAGCAGGGCGCGGGAACCCGACCGCGCATCACCCGCTGGCTGGTGAATCCGGGCGTACCCGTGCCCGAGTCCGCCACCGCGGTGCACGGACTGACGGAGGAACACCTGCAGCGCACCGGCCGCTGGCCGGCGCCGGTGATGGAGGAAATCGCGCGGGATCTGGCCGAGCAGGGCGCGGCGGGCCGGCCGATCGTGGTGATGAACGCGCCGTTCGATCTGACCATCCTGGACCGGGAGTTGCGCAGGCACCGCGCCTCGTCGCTGAGCCGCTACATGGAGGGTTCGTCGCTGTGCGTGATCGACCCCCGGGTCCTGGACAAGCAGCTCGACCGGTACCGCAAGGGCCGCCGCACGCTCACCGACCTGTGCGCGCACTACGAGGTGGAGCTGGCCGAGGCCCATGACGCGGCGGCGGACGCGCAGGCGGCGATGGATGTCGTACGCGCGGTGGGGCGCCGTTTCGCGGCGCGCCTTGAGCGGCTGTCGCCGGCCGAGCTGCACACGCTGCAGGCCGTCTGGCACGCGGCGCAGGCGCGCGGTCTGCAGGCGTGGTTCGCGAAGAGCGGCACACCGGAGGCCGTGGACCCGGCGTGGCCGCTGCGTCCCGAACTCCGGGCGGCCGCCTGACGCACGCCACCTCGGACGGGAGACCGGCGGGCTCTTGGCGCCGGGCAAGAAAAAACCGGTCCGTCTGCTGACGGACCGGCATTCTCCGGGTGGGCGATACTGGGTTCGAACCAGTGACCTCTTCGGTGTGAACGAAGCGCTCTCCCACTGAGCTAATCGCCCGGGAACGCACTGAACAATACAGGTCCGGGCGCCCTTCCTTCAAACCGCTGCCAGCCGGGCCGCGAGGCCGCGCCGCCCCGCACGCATCATCACGGCGTGGTTGAGCAGGAACAGCGGGCGTCCGGGGACGGCGAAGCGCCGCATCAGGGGGCTGCGCACGTCGACCTCCTGGTCGTAGCGGGCCCGCGTTCCCGCGGGTGTGGCCGTGAGGGTCCAGCGCGCCCAGCCGTCCAGGTCCCCGGTCATGCCGATCTCCAGGACTCCGGCCGCGGGGTCGCGGCGCCGCTCCTCCGCGGTGACGACGAGGTCGTACGGGAGGAAGGACCGGAAGCGGATGACGCCGCTGCGGTCGTCGATGGGTTTCACCTCGCGCACCTGCGGCCACCACAGCGGATAGTCCTCGGCGCGCTGCAGCTCGGCGAAGGCGTCGGCGGGTGCGCCGGGGATGTCCCAGACGCTGCGGAATCGGTAGTGGCACCAGTCCATGGTCCGAGTCTGCCTGGTCGCGGGCCCGATCTGAGTACGTCCCTGAGTATCCACACCCATGCCGCACGAGGTGGCGCGGACCACACTCCGAGGCATGACGAACATTCCGCCCCCTGCCGAGGAGCTCCGCCTCCTCGACTGGGAGCTGCGCCAACTGGAGGCGCGCAGGACGCTGTTGCTGCAGCGCAGAGCCTGGCTGCTCGGCGCCCTGCGCGCGGCCGGCCCGGCCTGGCCGCCCCCTCGCCCGGCAGGACCGCCCGCCCCCGGAGCCGCGCCGCCGAGCGCGCAGAACGTCCTGCTCACGCTGGGCGGGGTGCTCCTGACCGTCGCGGCGATCGCCTTCACGGTGGTGAGCTGGGGCCACTTGGGCATCGGCGGCCGCAGTGCGGTCCTCGGCGCCGTGACGCTGGCGGCGCTCGCCGCGCCCGCGCTCCTGCTGCGCCGTGCGCTGCGTTCGACGGCGGAGGCGGTGGCGGGTCTCGGGCTCGCGCTGACCGTCCTGGACGCGTACGCGCTGCGCTATCTGTCCCTCTCCGACACGGGTGCCCTCGGTTACGCGGCGGGGACCTCCGCGGTCCTCGCCACGCTGTGGGCGGGGTACGGGCTGCTGCTCGGCGGGTTGCGCTCGCCGCTGCCGACGGCGGTCGCGACGGCCCAACTGCCCCTGGTGCTGTGGGCGGGCGCCGCGCACGCCGGTGAGCACGCGATGACGGCCGCGCTGCTCGTGACGGCGGCCTTCGACACCGGGCTCGCGCTGTGGGCGGGCGTCCGTTCCGTACGGGTCGTCGCCGCGGCCGGTGCCTGCGTGCTGGGCCTGTGGGGTGCGGCGGGTGCCGGCTGGCTTTCCGTGCGGGCCACGGACCCGGCGGAGGCGGCACGCGCGGGCATGCTGCTGCTGTTCGCCGCCCTGATCGCGCTGGCAGCCGCGTGGTGGGCGAAGAGCCGCGAGGTGACGACCGGCGCGGCGGCCTTCGCCGGGCTGCTCGTGGTGGCCGCGTCCGGCGGCGTGCTGCGCACCGTGCTGCCCGCCGCGTGGACGGTGCCGGCCTATCTGGCGTGCGGCATCGCGCTGTTGGGGGCCGCCCGCCCCGCGGTGCCCCGGCCGCTGCGGCGCGGGATCGTCGCGGCGTCGGGCGTGGTGCAGGGCTGCGCGGTGCTGTGGGCACTGCCGGTCGCCGGGATCGCGCTGCTCGGGCCGCTCGGCTGGGCGACCCGGGTCTGGTCGGGCGCGACCTCGGACGCCCGGGACGCCCTGCTGCTCGAACTGCCGCTCCCTCACCCGCTCCTGGCCCCGCTCGTGCTCGCGACCGTCGCCGCGGTGCTGGTCGCGGCGAGCGGCCCGCTGGGCGGGACGGCCCGGCGTGCGGCCCGGTACGGTGCGCCGGTACTCGTCTGGGCGGCGGCGATCGCGCTGCCGGCCGCGCTTCGGCTTCCGTACGAGGTGGGGGTCTCGGCGCAGGTTGTGGTGACCGCCGCGCTGCTCGCCGCCGCGACCTGGAGCACGTCCGCAGTACCGCTCACGACTGCCACGTCCACTGCGTCGGCTACGCCCACCGCTGCGGCCACGTCCGCCACCTTCACCGCTTCCGGCACGCCCACCACACCTGTCGCGGCACCTACCTCCGCCACCCCCACCACACCCATCACCCCCGCCCTGACCGCCTCCGTCCTGGCGCTCGTGTCCTCGGTGAGCGTCGCGTTCCTCTCGTTGGCCACGAGTACGGCCACCCTCACCACGCTGGGCGTGCTCACGGCGCTCCATCTCGCCGTCTGCGTGCGCATGGCGCGGGGCGGGGCGTCCGCGCCGGGTACGGCCGTGCTCGCCGGGTGTGCCGTCCTCGCCCACGCCACCGCGCTGGTCTGTGCCGTAGGCGCCGCGTGGGGGCTGCGTCCGGAACACATCGGGCTGCTCACCCTCACGGTCCCGGCCCTTGCCGCACTCGCGGCGGCGCGTCTCGGCCGGCATCCCCTGACACCACCTGTCGAGATCACGGCGGCCGGGTCCGGAGCCGTCGCCGTCCTGCTCGCCGCGGGCACCGCGCCCACGCTGGCGCTCGCCCTCGCGCTCGGCGGACTCATCGCGTCCGGCACCGCGCTGCGTCCCGACCGCAGGCCCGTCGGGTACGCGGCCGGGGCGCTGTTCGTCCTGGCGAGCTGGGTCCGCCTCGCCTCGTGGGAGGTGTCGGCCCCGGAGGCGTACACCCTGCCGGTGACGATCCCCGCGCTGCTCCTCGGTCTGCTGCGGCGCCGCCGCGACCCCGAGACCTCTTCCTGGACGGCGTACGGCCCCGGCCTCGCGACGACGCTGCTGCCGAGCCTCGCCGCCGCCTGGGCCGATCCGTACTGGCAGCGTCCGCTACTGCTCGGCACCGCGGCACTCGCCCTGACGCTGCTGGGCGCCCACCACCGGCTGCGCTCCCCGCTGGTCCTGGGCGGCACGGTCCTCGCCCTGGACGCGCTGCACGAACTGGCCCCGTACATCGTGCAGGCCGTGGGGGTCCTGCCCCGCTGGCTGCCGCCCGCGCTCGCGGGTCTGCTGCTGCTCGTCGTCGGCGCGACGTACGAACAACGGCTGCGGGACGTGCGGCGGTTGCGGAATGCGCTGGACCGAATGCGCTGATTCCGGTCGCCGCCACGACATGCGGAGTCAATGAGCCCATATGTCGACCCGTCAATTCTGTTGAAAAACACGGGAATACGAGAACGGCCCGGAGGCTCAAAAGCCTCCGGGCCGTAATCCGGGGTGGGCGATACTGGGTTCGAACCAGTGACCTCTTCGGTGTGAACGAAGCGCTCTCCCACTGAGCTAATCGCCCCGGGCGCACGGAGAACATTACCGCATGTCAGCGGGTGCTCCGGACCGCCCCGGAGTCACCCGGGGGTCACTCCTTGATCTCCCACGGCATCGTGATGCCGAACTTCCACACGTAGACACCGACGAGCACCGCGACGATCACGAGCCCGATCGTCGTCAGGATGATGTTCCTGCGGCGGACCTTCGGGTCGAGTGCGCGCTGTGCGGCCTCGGTGACCTTGCGCTTCGTCCAGCGCAGCACCAGCTGGGCCCAGACGAACTCGGTGGCCCAGATCGCCATGCCGCCGAAGATCACCAGCCAGCCCGGCCCCGGCAGGGGCAGCATGATGATGCCCGCGACGACGACCGCGAGACCGACGATGAAGACGCCGACCTGCCAGCTCAGGTGAAGGGCCCTGCGGGCCTGGACGAACCCCGGCGCCCGCGAGCCGAGCGGCTGGTCGGGCCTGTCTCCGGCGACGGGATCCGTGACCCCCGCCGGCTCGTTACTCCCCGTATTCATGCGGCCAAACCTTACCGGACGGAAACCCGTCACCGGAATGGGCGCACGAAGAGACGGGACAACCCGCCATACGAGGCACCTAAAGACACGCAAAGCCCTCAGAGGGGTTTACAACGGCACCGTAGGTGGCATGTCGATTTCGCCGACGTGCGAATCCCCGAGCGCACACTGAGCGAAAGGCCCTGGCGCTTATGAACACCACGGTCAGCTGCGAGCTGCACCTGCGCCTCGTTGTGTCGAGCGAGTCCTCACTGCCTGTACCCGCAGGACTGCGGTATGACACGGCCGATCCCTATGCCGTGCACGCCACCTTCCACACCGGAGCCGAGGAAACCGTCGAGTGGGTGTTCGCCCGCGACCTCCTCGCCGAGGGCCTGCACCGGCCCACCGGTACCGGCGACGTCCGAGTCTGGCCGTCCCGGAGCCACGGTCAGGGCGTCGTCTGCATCGCCCTGAGTTCCCCGGAGGGCGAGGCTCTGCTCGAGGCCCCGGCGCGGGCCCTGGAGTCCTTCCTGAAGCGAACGGACGCAGCCGTGCCACCCGGCACGGAACACCGCCACTTCGATCTCGACACGGAGCTCTCTCACATCCTGGCCGAGAGCTAGCGCCACAAGGGCGCGTCGAGAACCACCACGCCGTCCGACTCGGGGCGACGGCGCAAGCAGTCACGGCACGACGACACAAGGCGAACAGACGCAGACACCGGCGCCGTCGCCGCGGACCTCCCGCGGCGACGGCGCCGGTGCGTCCGGTGACGAAGCCGCTAGCATCGGCCAGCATCGGCGGGCATCGGCCCGACCCCCAGGCCAGGGAGCGAATCGTGCTGATCACCCACGACACCCGGTGTTCCCTCGACGCCGTGGTCGATCTGGTGAACACCGCACCGGAGACGAACGGCACAGACGGGCTCGCGAATCTGGCGGCGCTCGGTGAATTCGTACGAAGCCACGACGTCAGCGATGTCGGCACGCTCTCCGAAGGCGACCTCGCCGACGTCCACCGCATCCGCGCCCGCTTCGGGGAGGTCTTCGCCAACCCCGAACCGCAGGCCGCGTCCGTGATCCTCAACGAACTGATCGCGTCGGCGGGCACCACGCCCCGGCTCACCGACCACGACGGGTACGACTGGCACATCCACTACTTCGCGCCCGGCGCCTCCGTCGCGGACCACCTGGCGGCCGACTGCGGAATGGCACTGTCCTTCTTCCTCGTCGCCGGGGAGCAGGAACGGCTGCGGCGTTGCGAGGCCCCGGACTGCCGGCACGCCTTCGTCGACCTCTCCCGCAACCGCTCGCGCCGCTACTGCGACAGCCGCACCTGCGGCAACCGGCTGCACGTCGCCGCGTACCGCGCCCGCCGCAAGGAGGCCGCGGGCTAGAGCAGCAGCAGGTCGTGCAGCGAGGCCACCAGGATCAGGGTGCTGATCACCGCCAGGAAGATCATCAAGGGTGGCTGCGAGAGGGCGAAGAGACAGCCCTGCCGCTCCTCGTCGCCGGTGGGCCGCTCCGCTTCGCCGTCGGTGGCGCGCCGCTCGGTGGCGGCAGGTCGTCGCTCATGGGCCGGGGCCGCTCGTCTGCCGTCGTCCGGCTGTCCGCCGTCGTCCGGCGGGGCGGCATCGCCCTCTGTGGTGGTGTCCAGCATCTCGCGGTGATGATGACGCAGCGGCCGGGTCGTCGCCTACCAACACGCCCAGTCGCGGCGGCAGTCAGCCGGATCCCGTGAACAGGCGAAAGTCCAGTGCCCAGCGCGTTCCGTCCATGGCTCACGGGCGCCTCCCCTAGCGAGACTCGGCGGCACCGTCCGCACTCGAACGAGGGAGCCGCTCATGTCCATGGAACGCCGACGGCTGTTGACGACCGCGCTCGGCACGGCGGCACTCGGCACAGCGGCACTCGGCACAGCGGGAGCCGCGGCGGCGCCGCTCGGCACCGCGTCGGCCACCACCGGCCACATCGGCCACATCGGCCGCACCGGCCCCTGGCACCGCGTCCCGCACCGCGGCATCCGCCCCGACGCCCCGGACGGTCGCGCCCCGCTGCCGAACCCGCGTCGCGGCTTCCGCTACGAGATGTCGTACAACGCCCGCGACCTGACGAGCCCCTGGCCGAACGAGCAGGACCACTCCCCCGACGCCGCGAAGACCCTCGACCTCCTGGAACGCGAGTACGGGCCCGGCGCGAACCTCACCCAGCTCTACTTCTACCTCTGGGACTTCGCGACCTCGACGATCCCGCGGAGCGCGCTCGACAACATCGAGAGCGTCTTCCGGGGGCTGCGCGCCAAGGGGTACGCGGCGGTCCTGCGCTTCGTGTACGACGACGGGGTGCGGGAGAACCGGCGCTACACCGTGCGGGACGTCCAGCGGCACATCGGGCAGCTGGCACCGCTGGTCGCGCGCAACAGCGACGTCGTCGCGGTCTGGCAGGCGGGTTTCCTCGGCACCTGGGGCGAGTGGCACGGCAGCCACTACCGGCACGAGACGTACCCCGACGCCGTCACCGCCATCATGACGACGCTCGTCGAGGCGCTGCCGCCGGGCCTGCACACCCAGGTCCGGTACGCGGAGAAGCGCGACATGATCACCAACAGGGCGATCCTCGACCGCGTCGGCTTCCACAACGACTATGTGACGCTGGGCGAGGGCCTCTGGGACTACTACGTGCCCGCCAACCCCGGCTGGCCCACCTACCTCGACGCCTCGCGGACGCGGATGATGGACGGCGAGATGCCGTGGGACAAGGGGCAGAGCTCCGATCCCTACGCGTGGAGCACCGTCATCCCGGGGCTCGCAGCAGCGCGGCGGCTGCAGACGCTCCGCTTCGACACCCTCTCGCTCGTGCACAACGCCACGGTCACCATCCCGGAGTGGAAGGCCGCGCGGCTCACCAGGAAGCAGGTCATGGAGGCTCGGCTTCCGGTGTCGGACGGCTACTTCGAGGACCGCAGGGGGCGTGCCGTGGACCGCAGCCAGTTCGAGTACCTCCGTGACCACCTGGGGTACCGGCTGGAGGTGCGGGAGGCGCGCTACGACCTCGGGGCGGCCCGGCGGCGCGGGCGGCTCCCCGTGGAGGTCGACGTCGTCAACCGCGGCTTCGCGCCGCCCAAGCACCCGCGTCCCGCACGGCTGGTCCTGCTGGACGCGGCGGGGCGGACCGTGGCCTCGGCCGACAAGGGTGCGGACTGGCGCGACTGGCGGCCGCAGGGGCGTGCGGAGACCGACGACGACCACGCGGCTCCGGCGCCCTCCACCGTGCGCGCGGAGCTCCCACTGCCCGCAGGCGCGCGCGGCCCGCACCGCATCGGGCTCGCCCTGCCCGACCCGGCCTTCCCCGCGCGCGGACGGGCCGTGCGGTGCGCGAACGCCTCCGTCGACTGGGTCGACGGCGTCAACGTGCTGGCGGAGGTCCGGCTGGGCCGCTGACGCCGCACGCCACCGGCTGCCGTCAGATGCCGTGCTTCTTCAGGATCGCCTCGATGTCGCTGAAGTCCTCCGCGGGTGCGGCCTGCTGCGGCTTGGCCGCGGGCCGGCCCGCGGCGGGACGGGCGCTCGCGCCGAGCGAGGGCGCCGACGCGGCGGGCGCCACCGCCTCCCGCCGCGCGGCCTTCGCCGCCTTGCGCTCCTTGCGGGTGCCGCCCGTGCGGCGCTCCACCGCGCGCGTGCCCAGGAACATGAGCCAGGCCACGCCGAGCACGCCGAAGCCGATCCAGGCCTTGAGGCTGAACGCCGTGTCGGCGGCCCAGCCGACGACGCCCGTCATCACCAGGCCGATGGGAACCAGTGAGTACGCGGCGAGCCGGGCCGCGGAGAGGAAGCGCTTGCGGTAGGCCGTGACCGCGGCGATGCCGAGCCCGGCCGCGGATACGGCGGAACAGACGGTCTCGGCAATCATCCGGTCCTCCAGGCATGCAGGCGTACGTCGGAAAAGACGCTGTCGTCCCTTCCATCCTGCACCGGACGGGCGCCGCGTAGCCATGTCCCGGTCGGACCTCAGGGACATATCCGGGTCATCTCGGGGTCCGGCCTCCTCCCCAGGTGCCGGTCGGCGCGGCCCGTCCCGGTTGGGTGGCGCGTCCTCGGGCTGGAAGACTGTGCGTATGAACGACTCCCCTCCCGACCACCCCGCCCGCCCCGTCGTCGTCGACGTCTGGTGCGAGCTGCAGTGCCCCGACTGCCGTACCGCCCTCGACGACGTGCGCGCCCTGCGCGCCCGCTACGGCGACCGCGTCGAGCTGCGCCTGAGGCACTTCCCCCTCGAGAAACACAAGCACTCCTTCGCCGCCGCCCAGGCCGCCGAGGAGGCCTTCGAGCAGGGCAAGGGGTGGCCGTACGTCGAGGCGGTGCTCGGCGGGGTCGAGAACCTCGACCGCGAGGGCGAGAAGTACCTGGTGGACACCGCCCGCGAACTCGGCCTCGACGCCGAGGAGTTCGACACCGCGCTGATCGACGGACGGCACATCCTGATCGTCGACGCCGACCAGGCCGAGGGCAAGGCGATCGGCGTCACCGGCACGCCGACGTACGTCATCGGCGGCGAGCGCCTGGACGGCGGCAAGAGCCAGGAGGGCCTGCGCGAGCGCGTCGAGGCGGTCGCCGACCGTCTCCTCGCGGCGGACGACGCCTAGATCAGCGGCTTGTAGAGGTAGTACGAGACCGGTTCGTAGCCCATCGACTCGTACAGGCGCAGGGCCGGGGTGTTGCCGGCGAAGACGTTGAGGCCGATGTGGTCCCGGCCGGCCGCACGGCCCTGCGTCTCCGCGACGAGCATGAGGGAACGGCCGTGGCCTCGCCCGCGGTGCGCCTCGGCCACCTCGACCTTGTAGACGAAGATGTCCTCGCCCTCCAGGGCGACCCACAGTGTGCCCACCCGCACACCGTGGTGGGTCAGGACGCTCACCCAGGAGTCGGCCGTCGCGAGGCCCTGCGGGAGCAGGCGCGCGTGGTCGGCGCGCGCCTTGGCACGCGCCTCCGCCTCGGGCACACCGCGCTCCGTCCAGTCCTGGACGTAACCGTCCTCCTCGTGCGCCAGCCACGGTTCGTACTCGTCCTCGGCCATCGGCCGCCACTCGACGCCGTCGGGCAGGGCGAGCGCGTCGGCGGGCAGCGGCTTGCGCAGCACGCGGTTCCGCTCGACGTACCCGAGAGCCGTGCCGAGCCGCAGGGCCGCCGTTGCGTCGGCGGGGACGGTGGCCTCGATGCGCGTGCAGCCCCAGCCGCGCGCCACCTCCTCGGCGGCCAGCGCCGCCACGGTGCCTCGCCCGCGGCCGCGGTCCGGCTCCGCGATGCGCAGGTCGCCGACCCGGCAGACGCGGGGGCCGAAGACCTCGTGCGTGGCGAGGGCTATCGAGCCCACGGGACGGCTGTTCACACAGACGTCGTACGTGCGCGCCTTGCCGCCGTCGGCGCTCTGCTGAAGCGGCCCGGTCGGCCGCAGGGTCGTGGTCATCCCTCAGGTTCTACCCGCCGCGGGCCCGCACCGTCACCGGGGATTCCCGGGACTTACGGATCCAGGTCGTCCGCGGCCCGCTCGTCGAAGACCCGCATCGCCTTGGTGGTCACCGGGCCCGGTGCCACGGGGAGTTGCCGTGCGTCGACGCGGTGCACGGCCTGCACGTCGCGCAGCGTCGACGTCAGGAAGACCTCGTCGGCGCGGTCCAGGACGTCCAGGGGCAGGTCGGTCTCGTGCGCGCCCGTCCACTCGACGGCCAGCTCGCGCGTGATGCCCGCGAGGCACCCGGAGGCGACCGGCGGGGTGTGGATCTCGCCGTCGAGGACAACGAAGACGTTGGATCCGGTGCCCTCGCAGAGCTGTCCGACGGTGTTCGCGAACAGTGCCTCCGAAGCGCCCTGCTCGCGCGCGCGGGCCAGGGCCACGACGTTCTCCGCGTACGAGGTGGTCTTCAGGCCGGTCAGCGCGCCGCGTTCGTTACGGGTCCACGGCACCGTGACCACCGCGGTGGTGTCGGGCCGCCGCGCGGCCTCGCCGAGGGCCACGACGAGGGTGGTGCCCTGGTCGCCGCGGTCCGAGCCGAGCGGCGAGAGGCCCCCGGTGTAGGTGATCCGCAGCCGGCCGAGCGGGAGGGGGTTGGCGTCCAGGACGGCGGCGCAGGCGCGGCGCACCTCGTCGAGGTCCGGCTCGGGCAGCCCGAGGCCGCGCGCCGACATCGCGAGCCGGGCGAGGTGCCGGGTCAGGGCGAAGGGGCGGCCCTCGACCGACTTCACCGTCTCGAAGATGCCGTCGCCGACCGTCAGACCGTGGTCGAGGACGGAGACGCGGGCGTCGTCGAGGTCCTGCAGCCCGCCGTTGAGCCAGATCTTCACGTTGTGGTCCCTCCGCTCGCTTCGTACGCCCCCGACGCTACCGCCAGCAGCCGCGCGGCCTTCAGCTCGGTCTCCCGCCACTCCCCCTCGGGGTCCGAACCCCAGGTGATGCCCGCCCCGGTGCCGAAGCGCAGGACGCCCTCGGCCCGGTCGATCCAGAAGGTGCGGATGCCGACGGCGAGCTCGCCGGTGCCGCGGTCGGCGTCGACCCAGCCGATGCCGCCGCAGTACGGGCCGCGGGGCGCGGTCTCCAGCTCGTCGATGATCCGCAGGGCGCTGGACTTCGGGGCGCCGGTGACGGAGCCGGGCGGGAACGCGGCGCCGAACAGCTCCGGCCAGCCCGCGCCGGGGCGCAGCTCGCCGCCGACGGTGGAGACGAGGTGGACGAGTCCGGGGTGCTTCTCGACGACGCAGAGGTCGGGGACGGTGACCGAGCCGGTCGCGCAGACGCGCCCGAGGTCGTTGCGGACGAGGTCCACGATCATGACGTTCTCGGCGTAGTCCTTCTCCAAGAGGTCCGCCTCGGTCCGGCCGGTGCCCTTGATGGGGCCCGACTCCACGAAGCGGCCCCGGCGGCGCAGGAAGAGCTCGGGGGAGGCGGTGGCCACCTCCACGCCGTGTTCGGGCAGGCGGATCGTTCCGGCGTACGGGGCGGGGTTCCCGCGCGCGAGGAGAGAGGTGAGGGCGTCCACGTCGGCGTCGGCGGGGACGGGCGCGGACAGGACGCGGCAGAGATTGGCCTGGTAGACCTCGCCGGCGGCTATGTACGCGCGTACGCGGCGCACGCCGTCCGTGTACGCGGCGCGGTCCAGGGACGACGTCCAGTCGTCGGCGGCCGGGCCGTGCCACTTCCCCGGGACGGGGGCGGGCACGGCCTCCGCGCGTACGTCGTCGAAGCGGGCGCAGACCATGCCCCCCTCGAAGTCCGCGGACACCGCCCAGAAGCCGGTGGAGTCCAGGGCCGCGGGGTCGCTGGTCACGTCGCGCAGACCGGTGGCCACGAGACCGCCGAAGCGGGCCATGGGAGGGAGCGTGGAGGAGGACGTCAGAGGGGGGTTGTGCACGGCTGTGAGTCTATGACCGGCGCGCCGGGCGTGCCTCGGACCAGGGACAGCGCAGCACGCTGCGCAAACGCGTTTTTGTACTGGCCCAGGAATCCGCTAGAGTTCAACACGTCGCCGGGACGCGCAAGCGGACCGGGAAAGACAAGCGGACGTAGCTCAGTTGGTAGAGCGCAACCTTGCCAAGGTTGAGGTCGCCAGTTCGAACCTGGTCGTCCGCTCGCAGGAAAGTGGGGGATCTTCCCGAACCCCCGCACTCCTGGTGGAGTGGCCGAGAGGCGAGGCAACGGCCTGCAAAGCCGTCTACACGGGTTCAAATCCCGTCTCCACCTCCAAGGACGATTAGCTCAGCGGGAGAGCGCTTCCCTGACACGGAAGAGGTCACTGGTTCAATCCCAGTATCGTCCACTTGGATCTTCTGATCCTGGTCCTCGGACCGAATCCCGCGCGATTAGCTCAGCGGGAGAGCGCTTCCCTGACACGGAAGAGGTCACTGGTTCAATCCCAGTATCGCGCACGCAGTACGCAACAAACGCAGGTTGACCTGCGCGATTAGCTCAGCGGGAGAGCGCTTCCCTGACACGGAAGAGGTCACTGGTTCAATCCCAGTATCGCGCACCACACAGAAGCCCCCGGTCGTCTCCACGACCGGGGGCTTCGTCGTTCAGGTCAAGCTGTTCAGATCAAGCTGTCGTTCGTTCAGGACGAGAAGAGCATGTGCCCGAAGCTCTTGTGACGCTTGTGGCCGTAGTGGTCGCCGTGGCCGTGGTGGCCGCCGTGAGCGACGTGCGGGGCGCCCCAGGCCGGAGCCGGGGCCGCGGGGTAGGCCTGGGGGGCGGCGGGCGGCGCGGGCGGCGGAGGAACCTGCTGGCCGCCCCACTGCGCCTCCAGACGGGTCAGCGACTCGAGCTCGCCGTAGTCGAGGAATATCCCGCGGCAGTTGTTGCACTGCTCGATCTGGACGCCATTGCGGTTGTACGTGTGCATCGGTGCATGGCACTTGGGGCACTGCATGTGGACGGCTCAACTCCTCGCCGGTGGTGACTGCTTAGCCGGAAGACTGCCCGGCTTCGGTGTGTTGCACCCTACTTCGTCGTGTCCGGGGCCAACTAGGTCGGGCGAGCGGCCACTCCGGCCATCCGGCCGCAGGCGTCGACCAGGGCCTGTTCCACCTCGTCCAGGGGGCGTCCGGCGGCCACCGACTTGGCGATCGCCAGGGCGGCGGTCTGCACGGTCAGGGCGCGGGCCGGGACGTCCAGGACGGGCCAGGGGTCGGAGCCGTCCCCGGGGACCGCAGGGCCCCCGGCCCTCCGATAGGCGTCGAGGAACCGCGCCCACTCCTCCGGAGCGAGCAGGCCGCACGCGTACCAGGCGGCGGGCCGCGCCAGGTCCCAGGCGGGGTCGCCGCCGCCGAGATCGTCCACGTCGATGAGCAGCCACTGCCCTCCTACCGTGCGCACGAGCTGACCCAGGTGGAAGTCGCCGTGGCACAAGTACGTGGGTCCAGGTGCGGGGGCTTCGGCGCGGGCCCAGGGCGGCAGCCCCGCCCACGCCCGCAGGACGGGGGGCGCCGCGGGGTGCGGGCCCGTGGCGCGGAGCCGCTCGACGGCCCGTGCCGCCTTGACGGGGCCACGCATCGGCGGGAGCGGGCGCGGCAGCGCGGCCGCAGGGGTGGCGTGCAGGCGGGCGAGGAGGGTGGCGGCGGCCTCCCAGGGGGCGGCGTCGGGGTCGTCGCGGTCGACCGGGGTGCCGTGGGGCCAGAACGTCACGAGACGCCCGTGGAGCCCGTCCGCGACGGCTCGCAGAGGCGCCAACAGCACCCCCGGCAGCCGTGCGGCCACCCCGAGGCGTACCGCCAGCTCTCCCGCCTCCGTGCCGGGAGCGTGGGCCTTCGCAACGAGCTCGCCGTGCCGGACGACGGTGGCATCGGCCCGATCGGCGAGCACCCCGCCCCCGTTCCGGTCCCCGCAGACGCAGGGCTCACCGGAACGGGCGTGGACGGCGGCCCGGGCCTTGGCGGTCAGAGCGGTGAGAATCGCGGTGGTCACATGCTTCCGTACGTCGAAGTGCTGTCGCCGAAGCGTACGACCAGCCACGCGCCTTGACGGCACGGTGTGAGCGGGCGGGGTCGGGGTGCTCGGGCCTCCCCCGGGCCGGGGACCACCCACACATCCGAAGCCGGAGTCGGAAGCACCCCGCGCAGCCAGCCCGGGGGCAATGCCCAGGCGGCCGGGGCCGGAAATCACGCCCGCGCGGCAGGCGGGGGTCTGCACGGGTCCGTTCCCCCCGGGGACAGCGCGGTGAAGAACTACACATGCGCCTCGACGGGCACCGCCCAGGCAGCGGGACCCGGGGAAGGGGGAGCCCCTACGCAGCGGGGCCCCAGGCGGCCTACGCAGCCGGGGCAGGGAGAGCATCGCGGAGCCGGGACTGGGGTGCCGCCGTGCAGACGAGGCCTGGGACCGGACCGCTACGCAGCCCAGGCCCGGGGCAGGACCGCTACGCACACGGGCTCGATGGCCACCCACGCAACCGAAGCCGGGGCCTGGGGCACCGCCGTGCACCCTGGCCGGGGCTACCGCGCAGCCAGCCGAAGCCGTGGCACCCGCGCAGCCCCGGGCCGGACAGGCCTGGCACGCAGTCCGCGCGCCTGGTCCCCGGAGCCGGAGGCCGGGTTCCGATCGTCCCAGTCCATGCGGGCGACCCGCCCGGCCGCGTGCCGGTGGCGCACATTCCCTGCGCCACCGCCTGCATGGCGGGCACCTGCGTGGCGGGTGGGCAGGAGAGGCGGCCGGGGGCGGGTATGGCAATGCCCGCGCAGCTCCCCAGCTGCGCGGGCATTCTGCCGTCCGCCGCACCCCCGTCCCCACGGGGTTTCAAGGCCGGATGTCCCCGCCCGGACCGCTCTTCCGGGCCCGGGGCGCCGCTCAGCGCCCCAGCATCACGCCTACGGACGACGCTTGTGTGACCACTGCCTCCCAGCCGCCGAAGACGACCACGAGCAGGGCTGCCAGGGGGAGGACCATGGCCGTCGCCACCAGGGGGTGGCGCGTGCCGGACGGGCGGACGCCGAACGCGGAGAACCTGCGCCCTTGCGTGCGGATCATGGTCCGCGGTGCCGTGTCCGCCATGATTCCTCTCCTGACCGCTTCGATGTGGATGTGCAGCGGCGAGTGTCTGACCTCGGGGGACGAGTGCTACACCCGCCGCTTGACCTCAAATTTAGGCGCGCGGGGCGTCCCGGGCGTCATGCCCTCGTACCGATTGCCGGGCCTCCCGGAGGATGAGCGGTCGAGGGGCGCGTACTCCCGTGGGTGGAGAAAGGGTCCTACGACAGGTCCTAGGACTCAGGGTCTTCCCGGAGGGGACGCGCCGTGACCTCGGAGGCGTCCTCCCTGGGGACGGGCTGCTCCACCAGGGCCAGGACCCGGGTCGCCATGAAACGCGCCGTACGCACCACAGACCCGCTACGGGTGACTTCGCTCACTTCGACCACTCCCCTGCGGACCGCCGTCTCCACCCGCCGACCGGCCCTGCTCGCCACCACTTCGTACGTCCGAGTCGTGTCACCGGCGTCCACGACTATCTCCACACGATCACCCTTCACGGGATCAATCCCCCTTCAGTGATGGTTGGTTGGGGCACGGGTCGGCGGCAACGGCCGCCCGTCCCCCGTCCCCTGACCACTCTTCAAGTTTCCCACCCGGCACTGACAATCGATCGCCCCGCGAGGGCGCGGCCTCTGCACGTGCCCGGCCGCGGAAACGTAAGCTGTGGCTCGTCAGACGGACCGGGTAGCGGGGATGGACATGGCGATGATGCGGCTCCGGCGCGAGGACCCGCGTGTCGTCGGCTCGTTCAGGCTGCACAGGCGCCTGGGCGCCGGCGGCATGGGGGTCGTCTATCTGGGGTCGGACCGGCGGGGGCAGCGTGTCGCCCTGAAGGTGATCCGGCCCGACCTGGCGGAGGATCAGGAATTCAGGTCGCGGTTCGCGCGGGAGGTCTCGGCCGCCCGGCGGATCAGGGGCGGGTGCACGGCCCGGCTCGTCGCCGCCGACCTCGACGCGGACCGGCCGTGGTTCGCCACGCAGTACGTTCCCGGGCCCTCGCTGCACGACAAGGTCGCCGCCGAGGGGCCGCTCTCCGCGGCCGATGTGGCGGTGGTCGGTTCGGCGCTGGCCGAGGGGCTTGTCGCCGTGCACGAAGCCGGTGTCGTGCATCGGGATCTCAAGCCGTCCAATATTTTGTTGTCCCCCAAGGGACCGCGGATCATCGACTTCGGGATCGCGTGGGCCACCGGCGCCTCGACGCTGACGCATGTCGGTACCGCCGTGGGCTCCCCCGGCTTCCTCGCTCCCGAGCAGGTGCGCGGCGCGGCCGTCACCCCCGCCACCGACGTCTTCGCGCTCGGCGCCACGCTCGCGTACGCGGGCATGGCGGACTCGCCGTTCGGCCACGGCAGTTCCGAGGTCATGCTCTACCGCGTGGTGCACGAGGAGGCGCAGCTGCACGGCGTGCCCGACGCGCTCGCGCCGCTCATCAGGGCCTGCCTCGCCAAGGACCCGGAGGAGCGGCCCAGCACGCTCCAACTGTCGCTGCGGCTGAAGGAGATCGCCGCCCGCGAGGCCCAGGGCATCGGCGAGGCGCGGCCGCCCGCGCCCCGCCAGGACCACGACCGGCCGACGGGCAGGCTCGCGGAGAGTTATCTGGACGAGCGCACCCAGCGGCGGCCCGCCCCGGGCGCCACTCCCCCGCCGCGGTCGGGGCCGGCCCGGACCGGCTCGTCCCGCCCTGCCGCGCCGCGGTCCGGCTCCCGGCCCGCCGGGCCCCGCAACACCACCCGCTCCGGCGGCCGGCCCGCCCCGCGCAGCGGCACGGGGCGCCAGGGACCGCGCACCACGGGGACGGGCCGTCGCATGCCCGCCAATCCGCGGCTGCTGCGGCAGCGGCTCACCGTGTTCGTCGTCGTGACGCTGCTGGTCGCACTCGGCATCGCGGCGGCCCAGGGGTGCCAGGGGCCCGCCCGGAGCCTCGGCGACACCGGCGTACGCCAGCAGCAGTCACAGACGCAGGAGCAGACGCAGTCGCAGGAGCGGGCGCACCATCCGCAGGGCGGCGTCCGCGGCTGAGGGCGCCCGGCCTCTCAGAGCTCCGGGCGGCCTGTCGCCACCGCGTAGAACGCGACCGCCGCCGCCGCGCCCACGTTGAGCGAGTCCACGCCGTGGGCCATCGGGATGCGCACCCATTCGTCGGCGGCGACCAGCGCCTGGGTGGAGAGCCCCTCGCCCTCCGCGCCGAGCATCAGTGCGACGCGGTCCATGCGGTGCGGGGCCGCCTCGTCGAGGGACTTGGCCTTCTCGTCCGGGGTGAGGGCCAGCAGGTTGAAGCCCGCCTCGCGCACGCCTTCCAGGCCCTTGGGCCAGGACTCCAGGCGGGCGTACGGGACCGAGAAGACAGCGCCCATCGAGACCTTGACGGAGCGTCGGTAGAGCGGGTCCGCGCAGTCCGGGGAGAGCAGGACGGCGTCCATGCCCAGCGCCGCCGCGGACCGGAAGATCGCGCCGATGTTCGTGTGATCGTTGACCGCTTCCATGACGACCACGCGGCGGGTGGTCGCGAGGATCTCGTCGGCGGTGGGCAGCGGCTTGCGCTGCATGGAGGCGAGGGCGCCGCGATGCACGTGGTAGCCGGTGACCCGCTCGGCGAGGTCGGGGCTGACCGCGTACACCGGCGCGGGGAGTTCGTCGATGACGTCGCGCATGACGTCGACCCACTTGGCCGAGAGCAGCATCGAGCGCATCTCGTAGCCGGCGTCCTTGGCCCGTCTGATGACCTTCTCGCCCTCCGCGATGAACAGGCCCTCGGCCGGTTCGCGCTTGCGGCGCAGCTCGACGTCGGTCAGGCCTGTGTAGTCGCGCAGGCGCGGGTCGTCGGGGTCGTCGACGGTGATGAGATCAGCCACAGGGTGATACTGCCTTGTCCTGGGTGTGGTGCCAACGGCTCCGGACAGGTTCCGTTACCGCTGGTTACGTGCGGGTGGGCGGGTCGCGTTACGCGAGGGGCTCGGGGCCGACCTTCACGACCTCGCCGATGACGATGACCGCGGGGGGCTTCACCTCGTGGGTGCGGACCGCCTCGGCGACGGTGCCGAGCGTCGCGTCGACGCGGCGCTGGGCGGCGGTCGTGCCCTCCTGGATCAGGGCGAGCGGGGTGTCGGCGGCCTTGCCGTGGGCGATCAGGGCCTCCGCGATCTTCCCGATCTTGTCGACGCCCATGAGGATCACCAGGGTGCCGCGGAGCTTGGCCAGGGACTGCCAGTCGACCAGGGAGCGCGCGTCGTCCGGGGCGACGTGGCCGCTGACCACCGTGAATTCGTGGGCGACGCCGCGGTGGGTGACGGGGATGCCGGCGGCCGAGGGGACGGAGATCGAGCTGGAGATGCCGGGGACGACGGTGCAGGTGATGCCCGCTTCGGCGAGCGCCTGGAGCTCCTCCATGCCGCGGCCGTAGACGTAGGGGTCGCCGCCCTTGAGGCGGACGACGGCCTTGCCCTGCTTGGCGTGCTCGATCAGGGCGTTGTTGATCGCCTCCTGGGCCATGAAGCGGCCGTACGGGATCTTCGCGGCGTCGATGACCTCGACGTGCGGCGGCAGCTCGTCGAGGAGGTCGCGGGGGCCGAGACGGTCGGCGATGACGACGTCCGCGGCGGCGAGCAGGCGCCGGCCGCGCACGGTGATCAGGTCGGGGTCGCCGGGGCCGCCGCCGACCAGGGCCACGCCGGGGGTCCTGGTGCGCAGGTGCGGGGCGACGAGGCTGCCGTCGCGCAGGCCCTCGACGACGGCGTCGCGGATGGCGGCGGTGCGGCGCGGGTCGCGGTCGTGGATGTCGCTGGAGAGGACCGCGACGGTGACGCCCTCGGAGCGGCCCGTGGCCGGGGTCCAGGCCGTGGCCGCCTCGGCGTCGTCGGAGCGCACGCACCAGACGCGGTGCCGCTCGGCCTCGGCGGAGGCGCGGGTGTTCGCCTCGTCGTCACTGGTGGCGATGAGGGCGTACCAGGCATCCTGGAGGTCGCCGTCCTCGTAACGGCGCCTGGTCCAGGTGATCTCGCCCGCGTCCGCCATGGCCTCCACGGACGGCGTCGCCGAGGGGGAGACGAGGAGGATGTCGGCGCCTGCCTTGATCAGCGCCGGGAGGCGGCGCTGGGCCACCTGGCCGCCGCCGAGGACGACGACGCGGCGTCCCGCGAGGCGGAGACCTACGGGGTAGGCGGGGTTTTCGGCCATGGCTCTGGGGCTCCTCGTGCGGGCGGAGTCTTCGTGGTGCGCTACCGCTGCTGCGCTGGAGCGGCTGCTTGACGTGCGGGTTCAGTATGGCTGGGGCGGGGCCGGAGGTCTCCCCCAGCCCCGCCCCGGTACCGAAAACGGGGGCTTCGCCCCTCGGCGTCTCCTTCTCGGCGGTTACTTCGCGGCGGTCGGCTACTTCTCGGTGACGCCCGCCGAGTCGAACGTGGCCACCTCGTGCATCGCGCGGGCCGCGCTCTGGACGACCGGCAGCGCCAGGAGCGCGCCCGTGCCCTCGCCGAGGCGGAGGTCCAGGTCGACCAGGGGGCGCAGGCCCAGCTTGTTCAGGGCCGCCACGTGGCCGGGCTCCGCGCTGCGGTGGCCCGCGATGCAGGCCGCGAGGACCTCGGGGGCGATGGCGCGGGCGACCAGGGCCGCGGCGCCCGCGCTGACGCCGTCCAGGATGACCGGCGTACGCAGGGACGCGCCGCCGAGGAGGAGGCCCACCATGGCCGCGTGCTCCAGGCCGCCGATCGCCGCGAGGACGCCGATCGGGTCCGCCGGGTCGGGCTGGTGGAGGTCCAGGGCACGGCGGACGACCTCGACCTTGCGGCTGTGCATCTCGTCGTTGATGCCCGTGCCGCGGCCGGTGACCTCGGCGGGGTCGACCTCGGTGTAGACGGAGATCAGGGCCGCGGACGCGGTCGTGTTCGCGATGCCCATCTCGCCGGTGAGGAGCGCCTTGTTGCCCGCGGCCACCAGGTCGCGGGCCGTCTCGATGCCGACCTCGATGGCCGCCTTGACCTCTTCGCGGGTCAGGGCGGGCCCGGTCGTCATGTCGGCCGTGCCCGGGCGGACCTTGCGGGGCAGCAGGCCGGGGGTGGCGGGCAGTTCGCTCGCCACGCCCACGTCGATGACGCAGACCTCGGCGCCCACCTGGTTGGCGAAGGCGTTGCAGACCGCGCCGCCGCCGAGGAAGTTGGCGACCATCTGCGCGGTCACCTCCTGGGGCCAGGCGGTGACGCCCTGGGCGTGCACGCCGTGGTCGCCCGCGAAGATCGCGACGGCCGCGGGCTCCGGGATCGGCGGCGGGCACATCCGGGACAGGCCCGAGAGCTGGGCGGAGATGATCTCCAGCATGCCGAGCGCGCCCGGCGGCTTGGTCATCCGCTTCTGGCGTTCCCACGCCTCGCCGAGCGCCTTGGCGTCCAGCGGGCGGATGTTGGCCACGGTCTCGGCGAGCAGGTCGTGCGGGTCCTCGCCGGGCAGCGCGCGTCGGCCGTACGTCTCCTCGTGGACGACCCAGGACAGCGGGCGGCGCTTGGACCAGCCCGCCTGCATCAGCTCGGGCTCGTCCGGGAACTCGTCGACGTATCCGACACAGAGGTACGCGACGACCTCGAGGTGCTCCGGCAGGCCCAGCGCGCGGACCATCTCGCGCTCGTCGAAGAAGCTGACCCAGCCGACACCGAGGCCTTCGGCGCGGGCGGCGAGCCAGAGGTTCTCGACGGCGAGCGCCGAGGAGTACGGGGCCATCTGCGGCTGGGTGTGCCGGCCGAGGGTGTGGCGGCCGCCGCGGGTGGGGTCGGCGGTGACGACGATGTTCACCGGGGTGTCGAGGATGGCCTCGATCTTCAGTTCCTTGAACTGCTTCGCGCGGCCCTTGGGGAGGGACTTGGCGTACGCGTCGCGCTGGCGCATGGCCAGTTCGTGCATGCTCCGCCGGGTCTCTGCGGACTTGATGACGACGAAGTCCCAGGGCTGGGAGTGGCCCACGGAGGGCGCCGTGTGGGCCGCCTCAAGGACGCGCAGCAGCACCTCGTGCGGGATCGGGTCCGAACGGAAGCCGTTGCGGATGTCGCGGCGCTCGCGCATGACGCGCAGGACGGCCTCGCGCTCGGCGTCGGCGTAGCCGGGAGCGGCGGTGCCGGGCGACATCACGGGCTCGGCCGGGTCGGCGCCCGGCTCCGCCGCGATCAGGGGCTCCGGGGCCTCCGCCATCGCCATGGCGGGATCCGCGACGGCGGGTGCTTCGGCCGCTTCGGGGGCCTCCTGCGCGGCGACGGGCGCGAGTGCCTCGGGGGCCTCGGCCGTCTCGGGCGCGGGGGCGGGTGCTTCAGGCGCTTCGGCCATCTCGGGTGCTTCGGCCACTTCGGTCACTTCGTTCGCTTCGATCGGTTCGAACGAGATGACTTCGTCGGCCTCGTCCAACTCGTCGGCCGGGTCGGCCGTCTCGGGGGCGGCCGGGAACTCGGTCGGAGCCGCCGCAGAGGAGACAATACGGGGCACAGTGGGGACGGGCGGGACCTGGGGGGTGTGCACAGGCTCCGCCGACGCCTCGTCGGCCGGGGTCTCGTCGCTCTGCTGAACGGCCGCTTCCGGCGCAGCGCCGTGCTGGGCGGCCGCTGCTTCCGGCGCAGGGCTCTGCTGAACGGCCGCTTCCGGCGCGCCGGTCGGCTCGGCGGCGGGTGCGGGTGCCGCCGTGGGCTGGGCGCCGTCGCGCGGGCCCGGCACCGTGATGACGGGCTGCTGCGCCGCCTCGGGTCTCGCTTCGGCGGCTGCCGGTTCCTCGGGGGCTGCCGGCTCAGCGGGGCCTGTCGCCTCTTCGTGCGCTGGCTGTTCCACGGCGGCCGAGGGCTCGGCGGTCACGGCCTCGGGTGCCGCGGCTTCCGTGAACTCCGGGGACGGTACGGGGGCGGGGGCGCCGTCGGCCGAGTCCGCAGGGAACTCCGGAGCGGCGTCCTCCTGGACAGGGCGGGTCTCGGCGGCCTGGTCCTCCTGGGGGACGACCAGGGAGTGCGGCGGCGTCGGAGCCAGGTGCGGCGTGGTCGGAACCGTGCCTTCCACCGGCACGAACTGGCCGATGGGGGCGGGCTCTTGGGCGCCGCCGAAGTCACCCGGGCCGGACAGCGGGGCGTTCGTGGGCACAGCGGACTCCTGCGGCACCGCGGACTCCTGCGGCGCCTGGGACGTCTGAGGCGCATGCGGCAGCTGCGGCTCAGGGCTGTGCGGTTCCGGTGCGGCGTGCCGTGCCTCGGGAGCGAAGCCGGCCTGAGCCGCCTCCTCGGCGTGCGGGGCCTGCGCGCTCTCCCACGGCTGGGCGGAGGCGACGGCGAACGCGGGCTGACCGACGGCGGCGGGCACGCCCTGCGCGAACGCGGGCTGCTCCTCCACCGGGAACTGCTGCTCCTCCACCGGGAACTGCTGCTCCTCCACCGGGAACTGCTGCTCCTCCACCGGGAACTGCTGCTCCTCCACCGGGAACTGCTGCTGCGCCACGGGGAACTGCTGCTCCTCCGCCGGGGCCTGGCCGAGCTCGGCGGCGTGCTGCGCCATGGGGGCGGCCTCGCCCGGAGCGCCGTCGTCGGCATCCGCGGCCTGCGGGAACGCGGAGGGCTGGGGGGCCAAGGACGGCTCGGCTGCCACGGGAGCTTCAGCTACCTCGGGGGCCTCGGGCGCCTCCGGAGCCGGAACATCCGCCTCCGGGGACTCCGGTGCCGGTGTTACGTCTGTGGCGGCTGCGGCCTCTGGGACGACCGTTTCTGCTGGTGCGGAATACGCGCCCACACCCTCCGGCGCCCACGGCGCGGCCCCCTGCGGCTGGATCTCGCCCAGCTGCGGACCCGGCAACCCCGCGTCGTCACGCGGAACGTCGAGGTACTCGGGGCCGGCGGTCGGCGGTCCCGCCTGGCGTACCGGCACGGAGTGCTGCTGCGCGGCCGGCGCGCCCGCGGGGCCCCGGTCGGCGAGCGACCGCACCGGGCTGCCCGAGCCGTCCGGCACGACCGGGCCCGACGGGCCGTGGTGCAGCGGGCGGCGGGCGGGGCCCTGGTGGGACGCGGCGGGCATGGAGCCGGGCATCCGGACGCCGGTCAGGTCGACAGAACCGCTGTCCCGGCCCGCGGTCTCGTGCGGCCCGGGCTGATGGACGGCGTGGGCGGCGTGGAAGGCCCCGGTCTGCCCCGGAGCCGCCGCCTGGCCCTCGCTCCACGCGCCTTGGGCGCCCGGCAGCAGCAGGTCGTCGTCCTCGGCGGGCTGCTCGGAGAAGTCGGAGGGGGCGGCGGGCTCGGCGGGGGCAGCCGCGTCGGCCGCGTCGGCGAAGGGGCGCGTGCCCTGAGCGGAAACGCCCGGCTGCTGTGCTTCCATGCCCTGCACGGGCCCGGAAGGCACACCGTTGCCTGCGCCCTCCGGCAGTCCCTCACCCGGGACCTGGCCGGTGTCGGTCATGCGTAACCCCTCGCCCATCGGTTAGTGCTTCTTCGACCGCCCCCAGGCCTTCGGCCGGGGCGGCCCCATCGCCCGGAGCGGCGCACCGACCGCCCGTCATCCTCAACGAGCGTGTGCGCCCCGCGGCACGAACCGCGCGCCGGACAACAGGCATTGTCCCTGTCGGTCCGCCGCCGTGGCAGCTTGATCGGCCACGGCCCGCTGTGGACTGCGCCACGTTGCGCGTCCTCCGGTCATGCCGTACCACACACCCCCCAAAAACGGGCGGGGTTTCCGGGCATCGACCAATGAACGGCTGGGCGCCCGGGTGCAGTACAACAATCGGCCAGCCTACCCCGCGCTCTGTGTCGGCAGGGTCACGGGGAGCGGTCGGGCAGCCGCCCCGAGAGCAGGAACGCGACCGTCCGCTTCTCTTCGCGCCAGGCCCGTGTGTCGAGCTCCACGGACTGCAGGAGAGCGCACTCGACGGTGTACCCGTGCTCGCTCAGGTCCCTGCCGATGAGTTCGGCGGCGTCGCGTGTCGCGGCGTGCGTCACGATGCGCTCCGGCCGGCGGTCGGCGACCGCGGAGACCACCGCGGCTCCCCCGCCCCCGACGCGTACGACATCGGGCTCGGGCAGGTCTTCGAGGATGTGCGGGGCGACGCCGTGCACGGTCTGCGCCTGTACGCCGAAGCGGCGGACGGCCGCCGTGGTGCGGCCCAGGGCGTCGGGGTCGCGGTCGACGGCGATCACGGCGGCGCCGAAGCGGGCCGCCTCCGCGGTGAAGGCGCCGCTGCCGCAGCCGATGTCCCAGACGAGGTCCCCCGGGCGCGGCCCGAGGCGGGCGAGCTGGGCCGCCCGCAGCCGGTCGTTCTCCCCCTCGCCGAGCCAGATGTCGCCGCCGTACTCCGCGGCGGGCAGCGCCCAGCCGCGGGTGCCGCGGGTCGGTTCGCGCCCCATGATCCAGCCGGTGTCGGCGGCCGCTGCGGTGCCGCCGATGACGATGACGACGTTGGGGTCGCGCCAGGTGTGGTCGGCGGCGTTGTCGGAGGTGACGACGGAGACCTGCTCGCGCTCGGTGCCGAGCTCCTCGCAGATCACGAAGGTGCGGTGGACGCCCTGGAGCAGCAGGCCGAGCTCCGCGGGGCCCGCGCCGGGCGAGGTGAGGACGGCGACCTTGGGGTGGGCGCGGCAGACGTTGACGGCGCGGCGCAGGGTGCGGCGGTGGGCGACCACGACCTCGGCGTCGTCCCACGGCATGCCCGCGCGGGCGAAGGCCTGGGCGACGGAGGAGACGGCGGGCACCACTTCGACTTCGAGGCCGAATTCCGGGGCGCGCAGGGTGCGTACGACGCCGAAGAAGCCGGGGTCGCCGTCGGCGAGGACGACGGCGGTGCCGCGGTGGGCGGCGATGCGGCGGGCGGCGAGGGCGACGCTGCCGAGGCGGATCTTCTCGGCGCGGGCGGGGAGCTCGTCGAGCGCCAGGTGGTGGGCGGCGCCCGCCACGAGCGTCGCCGCGCCGAGCGCGGAGCGCGCCGCCGCGGTCAGCGGCGTGCCGTCCCAGCCGATCACCGTGACCCGGTCGGCCATCTTGGTCTGTCTCCTGGGTTCTCGCGGGTCGTCAGTGCGGGGTGGCGGCTGCGGTGGGGACAGCCGGGCACGCGGCCATGGGCGAGCCTACCTGCTGGAACCGGGGTCAGTTCCAGTCGGAGAAGGCCGAGAAGCCGCTGTCGGCGAGGCTCTCGGAGACGCCTTCGAGGTCTTCGGGCAACAGGCTCCAGACGATGAGGTCGGTGCGCACCTGCAGCCAGCCGCCGAAGGGGTCGCCGCCGTTGCGCGTGCGCGCTATCCAGGCGCCGCGCAGGACGCCCTCGCTGATGCAGCCGATCTTCTGCGCGACCTGCTGGGCGGCGGTGTTGTCGGCGGCGGTGCGCAGTTCGATGCGTTCGAACTTCTGGTCGTGGAACAGCCATTGGGCGGTGGCGAGCGCCGCCTCCGACGCGTAGCCCTCGCCGCGGGCCCAGGGGGCGACGACGTAGTTCAGTTCGGTGGAGCGCACGCGCCAGTCGGTGCACTTGAGTTGGACGATGCCGACGAGGCGCTGGGTGAGGAATTCGGTGACGGCGAGGACGAGGCCGCGGCCCTCGGCGCGCTCGGCGGGGGCCAGTCGGGTGATCCAGTCGCGCGCGTCGGCCTCGGTGAAGGGCTCGGGCACGGAGGTCCAGGCAGTGACCTGTTCGTCGTTCATCATCTCCGCGTACGCGGGGACGTCCGCCTCTTCGAGGGGGCGCAGCACCAGCCGCTCCGTGCTGATGGAGATGTCGGGGAACCCAGCCGAGCCCGACGTGCCCGATGTGCCCGAGGAGGCTGTAGTCATGCGCCGCTCCGTAACCTTCATAGACCTGAAGGACCTTCACCTTTCGGCCTTCTGAAGTGCCCAGCATGCAGCATGTGCGGGCGCAGACGCACCACGGGGTCCTCTCCCGGTGTGGAGGAGGACCCCGTGGGTGGCACGCGCGCGTGAGGCCGTTCAGCCCGCCCGGACGGGCAGGACGGAACCCCTGTACTTGTCCTCGATGAACCTCTTCACCTCGGGTGAAGTCAGCAGTTTCGCCAGCTTCCTGACCCGCGGGTCGTCCTCGTCGCCCTTCTTGACGGCGAGGACGTTGTTGTAGGGGTTGCTCTTCGGGGACTCGAGGAGGATCGCGTCCTTCTTGGGGCTGAGCTTCGCGTCGAGCGCGTAGTTGTTGTTGATGACCGCCGCGTCGAGGTCGTCGAGGGAGCGCGGCAGCTGCGCCGGTTCGAGCGGCTTGACGGTGAGCTTCTTCGGGTTGGACGTGATGTCCTCGGGCGTCGCGGTGCCGCCGACGCCCTTCTTGAGCCCGATGAGGCCCTTGGAGGCGAGCAGTTGGAGCGCCCGGCCCTCGTTGGTCGTGTCGTTCGGGACACCCACGGTCGCGCCCTCGGGGAGCCGGGCGACGTCCTTGACCTTCTTCGCGTACACACCCATCGGGGGCAGGTACACCTCGGTGACCGGTACCAGGTCCGCGTCCTTCGACTTGTTGAAGTCCTCGAGGTACGGGGTGTGCTGGTACAGGTTGGCGTCGAGGGAGCCCTCCTGGAGCGCGGTGTTCGGCGTGACGTAGTCCGTGAACTCCGTGATCCGCAGGTCGAGGCCCTCCTTCTTCGCGAGGTGCTGCTCGATGTACGCGAGGACCTCGCCGGCCGGCGTCGGGGTGGCGCCGACCACGAGCTCGCCGTCGTTCCCGGTGTCGGCGCCGCACGCGGTGAGGCCCAGAGCCAGGGTCAGGGCCCCCGCCGCGGCGGCGATGGCGGGCGTGCGCACGATCAGAACGCCGCGACGACGGCGCCGTCGTACTTGTCGTCGATGAACTTCTTGACCTCGGGCGAGGTGAGGAGCTTGGCGAGCTTCTTCACGCGCGGGTCGTTCTCGTCGCCCTTCTTGACGGCGAGGAAGTTGCCGTAGGGGTTGCCCTTGGCGGGCTCGGCGGCGATGGCGTCCTTGGCGGGGCTGAGCGCGGGCTTGGCCTCCAGGGCGTAGTTGCCGTTGATCACCGCGGCGTCGACGTCGGCCAGGGTGCGGGGCACCGTGGGGGCCTCGAGCTCCTTGAACTTGATGTTCTTGGGGTTCTTGGCGATGTCCTTGGGGGTGGCCTCGTAGCCCACGCCCTTCTTCAGCTCGATGATGCCGTTGTCCGCGAGGAGCTTGAGCGCGCGGGCCTCGTTGGTGGTGTCGTTCGGAATGGCGACGGTGGCGCCGTTCTTCAGCTCACCGAGCTTCTTGACCTTCTGCGAGTAGACGCCGAGCGGCTCCAGGTGAACCGTGGCTCCCGGGACGGGCACGATGTCGGTGCCGCGCTTCTTGTTGAAGTCGTCCAGGTACGGCTTGTGCTGGAAGTAGTTGGCGAAGACCTCGCCCTGTTCCACGGCGGTGTTCGGCGTGACGTAGTCGGTGAATTCCTTCACCTCGAGGTCGAGGCCCGCCTTCTTGGCGAGGTTCTTCTGGACGTAGTCCAGGATCTCGCCCTGCGGCGTCGGGGTCGCGGCGACGACGAGCGGGCCGTCCTTGTCGCCGGAGCCCTTGTCGGAGCCGCAGCCGGAGAGCCCGAGAGTGAGGGCTCCGGCGGCGAGGACAGCGGTGGTGATCTTGGCGGTGTTACGCACGAAAAGTGCCTTTCTCCATGGGTGGTGCAGCCCCGCGTTGGTGTGCGGGGAAGTCTGCGGTGGCGCCGGTGGGGCCGGTCAGCCGGTCTTCGTGGTCGACTCGGCGGCGACCGTGCCGGGCAGCGTGCCGCGCAGCGGCCGGAAGAGCAGCAGCCGGCCGGAGCCGCCGCCGCGCTTGTGCAGCCTGCGGGCCGCGTAGTCGCCCACGAACTGGATGATCGAGATGACCACGGCGAGGATCGCCACGGTGATCCACATGAGCTCGGTCTCGAAGCGCTGGTAGCCGTAGCGCAGGGCGAGGTCGCCGAGGCCGCCGCCGCCGACGGTGCCCGCCATGGCGGAGTAGCCGATGAGGGCGACGATCGTGGTGGTGGCGCCGGAGATCAGCGAGGGCAGCGACTCCGGGACGAGGACCTTGCGCACGACGGTCCAGGTGGAGCCGCCCATCGACTGCACGGCTTCGACGAGCCCGCCGTCGACCTCACGGATGGAGGTCTCCACCAGGCGCGCGAAGAACGGGATGGCGCCGATGGCCAGCGGCACGAGCGCGGCCTCGCGGCCGATCGTGGTGCCGGTGATCCAGCGCGTGAAGCCCATCAGGGCGACCATCAGGATGATGAAGGGCATCGAGCGCGCGATGTTCACGATCTGCCCGATCACCTTGTTGAGGAGGGCGTTCTGCAGCAGCCCGCCGCGCTCGGTGAGGACGAGCAGGATGCCGAGCGGCAGTCCGGCGGCGACGGCTATCAGCGTCGACCAGCCCACCATGTAGAGGGTGTCCCAACAGGCCTGCTCCAGCAGGGGCTGCATCTCCGACCAGGTCACTTGGCACCTTCCTTGACCAGCAGCGGCTCGCTCTTCGGCGTCGGCGCGGGGTCTTCGCCCGCGATGTCGACCTGCAGCCCCTGCTCGCGCAGGAAGCCGATCGGGACGACGTTCTCCTCGAAGCGGCCGGGCAGCTCGATGCGCATGCGGCCGACCTGGCGGCCCGCGACGGTGTCCATCGCGGCGCCGAGGATCGAGATGTCGATGTTGTACGTGCGCGACAGCTGGGAGATGACCGGCTGGGTGGCGGCCTCGCCGTGGAAGGTCACGTCGACGACGGTGCGGTCGTCGCCCGTGGCCTCACCGCTGACCGGGAAGAGCGCGGCGGCGAGCTCGGATCCCGGCGTCGCGAGCAGCTCGCTGACGGTGCCGGACTCGATGATCTGTCCGCGCTCCATGAGGGCGGCGGAGTCGCAGACGCTCTTGACGACGTCCATCTCGTGCGTGATGAGCAGGACGGTCAGGCCGAGCTGCTGGTTGAGGTCGCGCAGGAGCTGGAGGATGGAGCGGGTCGTCTCGGGGTCGAGGGCGCTGGTCGCCTCGTCGGAGAGCAGCACCTTCGGGTCGCCGGCCAGGGCGCGGGCGATGCCGACGCGCTGCTTCTGGCCGCCGGAGAGCTGGGCCGGATAGGACTTCGCCTTGTCGGCGAGACCGACCAGGTCGAGCAGTTCGAGCGCCTTGCGGGAGCGCTCGGCGCCACTGAGACCGAGGATCTCCAGCGGCAGCTCGACGTTGTCCTGCACGGTCCTGGAGGACAGCAGGTTGAAGTGCTGGAAGACCATGCCGATGCGGCTGCGGGCCCGGCGCAGTTCCTTGCCCGCGCGCGGACCGCGTCCCGCCAGGGCGGTGAGGTCCTGGCCGGCGACGGTCACGGTGCCGGAGGTGGGGCGCTCGAGGAGGTTGACGCAGCGGATCAGGGAGGACTTGCCGGCGCCGGACTGGCCGATGACGCCGTACACCTCGCCCTCGCGGACGTGCAGGTCGACTCCGTCGAGGGCGGTTACTTCACGACCGCGTGAGCGGTAGACCTTGGTGAGGCCGGAAGTGGTGATCACAGGGGTTTCCGTCACTGTCGAGTGCGCGGCGCGGGATGCGCCGGGCACGGGGCATTCGTTCGGAACGCGGCACGGTTCTCGCGGTGGTGGTGCGGTGGAACCGGAGGACGTGTGCGCGGGGGCCGGCTCGCCTCCTACGTCGACTTGTCGACTCCATGGGGTTCATCGAGTACGTCGGTCGGGAGCGGCACAGCGGCTTCGCTTCGGGGCGCGAGGCTCAGAGGTGGTGCGGGGGCCCTCAGAAGGCGCACATTCGACACATACAACGAGCACCGGGCGTCGTGATCGCCTCGGTCGCAAGGGTGCGGCTGCTCGTCGTGGTCATGGGGCCAAGTAAAACACGCGTGAGGTCGGCGTCCGCCACCGCTGTCCGCATTACGGACAGCGGTGGGACGGCGACGGACGCGCGACGCCGGCGGGTCAGTCGGCGGTCACGATCTCCACGCCGCCCGCCGTGGCCTGCGCGGACACGGCGGAGAGGTCCTTGACGACCACATCGGCGGAGAGCTCGGAGGCGTCGTGCGTTGTGGCCAACGCCACGGTGGTCATCCCCGCGGCCCGGCCCGCCTGGAGTCCGGCCGGCGCGTCCTCGAAGACGACGCAGCGCGCGGGGTCGGCGCCGAGCTTCTCGGCCGCGAGGAGGAAGGGCTCCGGGTCGGGCTTGCCGTGCGTGATGTCGTCGGCGGCTATGAGGAGGCCGGGGCGGATGCCGACCTCGGCGAGCCTGGCCTCGGCGAGGACGCGGGTCGCCGAGGTCACCACGGCCCAGCGGTCCATCGGCAGGGAGTCCAGGAGCTCACGCGTACCGGGCAGCAGCACGACACCGCCCGCGACGTCGGAGACCTCCAGCTCGTCGATGCGGGCGACGGCCTCGGCGACCTTCTCCGGCGGCAGCAGGTCTGCGGCGATGTCGGCGGCGGGACGCCCGTGCAGCTCGACCCGGCCGAACTCCTCCGCGGTGATCCCGTACTCCCGCGCCCACCGCGTCCAGCAGCGGTACACCGACTCCAGGGAGGAGACGAGAGTGCCGTCGTTGTCGAACAGGAGCGCGTCAGCATGGATCTTCATGAGCATCGAGCGTACGGGGCGCTCCCACGGACGGTGCAGGGGGCCGAGGGCCGGACGCGGGGGTCCCAGGGCCGGACGCGGCGGGCCGGAGGACCCGTAATAAAGTCACGGGCATGCTTGTTGCCCTGACGATCGCGACCTCGGTGGCCGCGCTCGCCCTCGCCGCCTGGTGCGGTTTCGCCGCGTACCGCGACCAGCCGACCAAGGACTGGCACTTCATCGGCATGGGCGTGGTGACCCTGCTGGCCGCCGTCCAGCTGGTCGCCGGCATCGTCCAGCTCGCCCGCGGCGAGCAGGCGGAACAGGGCACGGTGATCTTCGTGGCCTATCTCATCGGCGCTTTTGCGTGCGTCCCCGCGGCGGGCTTCATGTCGCTGGCCGAGCGCAGCCGCTGGGGCTCCCTGACGGTCGCCGCGGGCGGCGTGGTGCTCGCGGTGCTCGAAGTACGGCTCTATGACATCTGGGGAGGCTGAGGTGACGGTGACCGAAGAGAGCGAGCCCCGTGGCACCCGCCAGAAGCTGATCGCCGGGCCGGGCATCCTGCTGGTGTGGCTGTACGGCGTGATGGTCGTCGGCGCCGTGTCGCGCTCGGCCGTGCAGATCTCCACGGACTTCGACAAGGCCCCGCTCGCGTACTCGCTCTCCGCGCTCGCGGGCCTCGTCTACGGCTTCATCACGTACTCGCTGGTGCGCGGCGGGAGCACGGCCCGCACGGCGGCGCTCGTGTGCTGCGCCGCCGAGCTGGTCGGCGTGCTCGGCGTGGGCACGTGGACGCTGGTGGAGCCGTCCGCCTTCCCGGACGCCACGGTGTGGTCGGACTTCGGGATGGGCTACCTCTTCATCCCGGTGATCCTGCCGGTGACGGCGATCTTCTGGCTGATGAAGGCGCGCAGGGCGGGGCGCTGAGCACGCCCGGGGCCGAGCCCCTCCGGAGCTGAGAGCCTCCGGAGCTGAGTGCCTCCGGAGCTGAGAGCCCGGCCCCCGCGCGTCAGGCCCCGGCTTGCGCCTTCGTCACCCGGTCCAGCTGGGCGTCGATCAGGTCGAGATCGGGCCCGGTGAGTTCCCAGGGCGCTTCGAGGTTGGTGGCCTGGAAGGTGACGACGGTCGAGCCGCTGCGGATCACGGTGTACCGGGCGCTCGCCGACTCGCCGTTGACGCCGCCCTGGAGGACGTACGCGACGGCGTCGTCACCGAGACCTTGGGCGGGCCAGTCCTCGACGTCGCCGTACGTCCCCTTGGCGCTCTCGAAGCCGCTGCCGCACTTCGCCACCGCTTCGCGGAGCCCGGCCATCACCTTCTTGGCGCCGGCCGTGTCGTGCGCGGCGAGCCCGACGACGAGCTCGGTGCCCTTCGGCTCGGTGTACGTGGAGCCCTTCTCGATGACGGAGTAGGGGTGGAAGGCCTTCGGCTGCGGGCTGGAGCTGTACGACAGCATCTGGTCCAGCGGGCGGCACCGGGCCGGGGTGGCACTGGATTCCGCTTTTCCGTAGGCGGCGGCCACCCCGTTGTTCAGGGCCCGGATCCGGTGCCGCGCGCCCACGTCGGCGTTGGTGAGGGCCATGGCCTTCAGGGCGGCCGGCCGATCCCGGTCGGCCGCCCCTCCGGCCTTCACCCCCTGCGAGGCCCGGGCCCCCTTCTTCGCGTCGGCCCGGTCCTCGGCGTCGCCGGAGCCGCCACCGCACGCGACCGCGCCAAGCAGCACCGGTAACACCAGGGCAGCCGAGTACCGCGTGCACCGCTCCTGAAAAGTACGCATCTATAGTCCCCACCCAGTGTTCAGAACATCGTCACGCGATGTTCACAGCGGGGTGAGTCAACGCGCGTCGGATCAGGCCGTCAATGTGACGCGGGACACGCCTTCGCCGCTCGTGTCCGAGTCCTTGGCGAGGGTCACGACCGTGAGCCGGTCGTCGACGCGCTGGGTCTTGACCGGGGCATAGCCGTGCTTGCGGTACAGCTGGAGGTTCTGTTCGCTGCGGTGGCCGGTGAAGAGCTGGAAGGACTTCGCGGTGCCGTCCGCACCGAGGCGGAGCTCTATGGCGTCGAGGAGCCGGCCGCCGAGGCCGTGCCGCTGCATCCTCGGGTGGACGATGAGCTTGCCGATGCGCGCGGTGCCGTCGGCGTCGACCGTGCCGCGCACGGAGGCCACCACCTCGGTGCCGAGCCGGGCCACCAGGACCGTGCCCGCGGCCAGCTCCGCCCTGACGGAGTCGAGGGACTGGGTCAGGGGTTCGATCGAGTAGTCGCCGTAGAGCTCGGCCTCGCTCTGGTAGCAGAGGTACTGCAGTTTGAGGATCTGTTCGGCGGCGTCCTGGTCGTCGGCCGCCGCCTCCGAGATGGTCACGCTCATGCCCATGTGTGCATGCCTCCCGCTCACCTGCTCCACCGGTTGTCTAACGCTCCATTCCCCGCAGGGCTGGAGCCGCAACCTCCGCCGCCAGCATTCTGCGCAGGCATCCCAGGCAACGGGAACGTTCTGGCCCCAGACTCCCCTGTGACATTCCCAACTCCCCTGCGATTTCTCGGTAGGTGAGGTCTTCGGGGGACAGAAGTGCGGCCATGAGACGGGGGCAGCGGCCGGGCAGCCTGCGCACCGCGGCGTGCAGCGCGCGGTCCCGGTCGGCGGTCAGGGCGCGCTGCTCGGGGCCACGCTCGGCGTCGTCGGCGGGCTCGGTCGCGTACGCCGCTTCCTGTCGGCTCGTACGCCGGGTGCGGCGCGCCTCGGCCTGGACGGCGCCGCGCAGCCACAGCGCCGGGTCGGCGGGCGGCCCGTCGGACTCCAGGCTCTCCAACAGGCGCAGCCAGACGGCCTGTTCGAGGTCGCCGGGATCGGTGCCCGAGCCGAGCGCCTCCGCGGACGCCTCGGCGGCGAGCAGCGGGCGCAGGGTGGGGATGAGCGTGGGGATGAGGTCGTACGTCATGCACGGCGGGACGCGGCCGCTCCGGCGCCGGGTTTCCGGAGCGGCCGTGTCTCACCCCAACCGGGGCCGCGACCTCACCGGTTGACGAAGTCGGCGGCGGCGAGCAGGGCGGTGTCCGGGTTGTCGGAGAAGATGCCGTCGATGCCCGTCGCGAAGTAGGTCTTGAAGGCGCCGAAGGCGTCTCCGTAGGCGGCCGGGTCGGTGCCCTTCCTGAAGTTCGCGGGCAGGAAGGTGTTCTCGTTGCGCATCGTGTACGGGTGCAGGATCAGGTCGGCCGCGTGCGCGTCGTCGACGAGCGTGGTCGGGGTGCCGAGGCTGCCGTCGGCCTTCCTCGGGATGATCAGGTCGAGGGTCGGGCCGATGCCCTGCGCGAAGCGCGCCATCCACCGCAGCCCCTCGGGCTTGATCAGGTCGGCGACGGTGCGCGGGTCGCCCGCCTCGACGAAGTCCCAGGGGCGGGAGTTCGCGCTGGACAGGAGCACGACGCGCGGCGCCGAGACCAGTTTGGCCAGGCGCTGGATGCTGCTGGGCTCGAAGGACTGCAGGAAGGTGGGCGAGTTCTTCCGATGCCTGCCGTAGCGGCGCAGGAGCTTGGCGAGCGGCTCTTCGAGGCCGAGGCCCAGCTTGCGGAAGTACGTGGGGTGCTTGGTCTCGATGTGCAGCCAGATGGGCTTCCCGCGCTTGCGGCCCTCTTTCTCGGCCCAGCGGAAGACCTCTTCGAGGGTGGGGACGTCCCAGCGGCCGTCGTAGAGGGTGTTGCGCTGGCGGGTGCCGGGGATGCGCTCCTTGGCGCGCAGCGTCTTCAGCTCGGCGAGCGTGAAGTCCTCGGTGAACCAGCCGGTGAGGCTGGTGCCGTCGACGGACTTGGTGGTCTTGCGGGAGGCGAACTCGGGGTGGGCCGAGACGTCCGTCGTCGCCGTGATGTCGTTCTCGTGACGGCAGACGAGATGGCCGTCCTTGGTGGGCACGACGTCCTGCTCGATGACGTGCGCGCCCATGTCGAGGGCGAGCTGGTACGAGCCGAGCGTGTGTTCCGGCCGATAGCCGCTGGCGCCCCGGTGGGCCACGACCGTCGGCACGGGCAGCGACTTGTATCCGCCATGTCTGCCGTGCCCGTCGCCGTGCCGTTCGTCCGCTCTCGCCACGCCGGGCAGTCCCACGGCGGCGGTGCCCGCACCGAGGATCGCCGCCCCCAGTACCGCTCGACGCCCCCGGCTGGTCCCCGACTGCTGCTGCCCCGACTCCTGCGTCGCCATTGGCGCTCCTCCCGATGTACCGCTGCCTTGCACCTGACAAAGCGGGACTGATCGTAGGTGGCCACAAGTGACCTGTGGGAGACCCCTGAAGGAACGGCGGGGTGACGTGGCGTGGCGAGTGGGCGCACCATGGGGGTGGTGGTGCGTGCCGAGCGGCCACCACGCGGAGCGAACGGTGTGCGTGACAAGAACCACTGATTCGGGCCACAGCGACCCCGCGGGGATACGGTCGTCCCACGGGCGACGGCCCCGGGCGACACCGCACGGAATCAGGTCAACACTGCGTATCGGGCCCATGAACCCGATGTGCAAAGGGCGGTGGCCCGCGAGTACCGTACTCACCTGCACTTACTCGTCGTCGACCCGTTGACACCGGAGGGCCTGTTGTCCCGTCTAGCGCTCATCAAGGCAGTGCTCGGACCGATCTTGCGCCTGATGTTCCGCCCACGGGTAGAAGGCGCCGAGAACATCCCGGGGACCGGGCCCGTCATCCTGGCCGGAAACCACCTGACGTTCATCGACTCGATGATCCTGCCGCTCGTGACCAACCGGCCGGTGTTCTTCATCGGCAAGGACGAGTACGTCACCGGCAAGGGCCTCAAGGGCCGCCTCATGGCGTGGTTCTTCACCGGCGTCGGCATGATCCCGGTCGACCGGGACGGCGGTCGCGGCGGTGTCGCCGCGCTGATGACCGGCCGGCGCATCCTCGACGACGGCAAGGTCTTCGGCATCTACCCCGAGGGGACGCGCTCCCCCGACGGCCGGCTCTACCGGGGGCGTACGGGCATCGCCCGCCTCACCCTGATGACCGGCGCGCCCGTCGTCCCCTTCGCGATGATCGGCACGGACAAGCTCCAGCCCGGCGGCAAGGGGCTGCCGCGGCCCGGCAAGGTGACGGTCCGCTTCGGCGAGGCGATGGAGTTCTCCCGGTACGACGGGATGGACCGCGACCGCTATGTGCTGCGCGCGGTGACGGACTCCGTGATGACGGAGGTCATGCTGCTGTCGGGGCAGGAGTACGTGGACATGTACGCCACGAAGGCGAAGGCCGCGTAGGCCTGCGGGGCTTGAGCGGATTACTTGGGCTTGTTTGGCGGGTGCGGGTTGTGTGTGGCTGGGCGCGCAGTTCCCCGCGCCCCTGAAAGACCCGCAGCAGACGGCGATGAACGGCGCCCCGTCAGGGGCGCGGGGAACTGCGCGGCCCGCCCCCACCGGCCCGCGGCCGACGAACCCGCCCCGCGCAGCGGTCAGTGTTCGGGGCCCGGGCCGTCCTCCAGTTTCTGGTCCTTCAGGAGGAACCAGGCGACCGCCGCGGTCACGAGGAGAACCCCCGCCCCGACGCCCGCCGCGAGGCGAAGCCCGTCGACGAAGGCCGTCTGGGCCGCTGAGAGAAGCACGTCCGCCTGCGCGGACGGAAGATCCGCCACCGACTCCACCGCGCCGCCGAGCGATTCGTGCGAGGCGGACGCCACGTCGGGCGGCGTGCCCGGTGGGGCCGTGAAGTCGCGGTAGACACCGGTGACGATGGAGCCCAGCAGGGCGATGCCGAGGGCCGCGCCCAGTTCGTACGCCGTCTCGGAGACCGCGGAGGCCGCGCCCGCCTGTTCCTTGGGGACGCTGGAGAGGATGACGTCGGCGGTCACGGTGAACGAGAAGCCCGCGCCGATACCGACGACCAGGAGCGACGCGCCGAGCAGCGGATAGCCGGTGTGCTGGCTCAGCCCCGTGAGCGCGGCGAGCGAGAGGCCGACCGCCGCGAGGCCGCCGGCGACCACGACCCGTACCGAGAACCGCCGGGCCACCATGCCCGCGATGAGGCCCGCCCCCACCGCGCCCACCGCGGCGGGCAGTTCCGCGAGGCCCGCCTCGAACGGGCGCCTGCCCTGGACCAGTTGCAGGAACTGGGAGAGGAAGAAGACCAGGCCGGACAGGCCGAGGACGGTCAGCAGGTCGGCGAGGACCGCGCCCGAGAACCCGCGGTTGCGGAAGAGCCGCATGTCCAGGAGCGGCGCGGGGAGCGTGAGTTGGCGGCGTACGAACCAGACGAGCGCGGCGACACCGACGACGGCGGCCGTCACGGCGTCCCAGCGCAGCCCGTGCGCGGCCGCTTCCTTGATGGCGTACACCACCGCGATCATGCCGATGAGCGAGAGCGCGACACTGATCAGGTCCCAGGGTCCCGGCGCCGGGTTCTTGGACTCGGGCAGGAACTTGATGCCGACGAGGACGAGCACGGCCATCACCGGCAGGTTGATGAGGAAGACCGAGCCCCACCAGAAGTGTTCGAGCAGGAAGCCACCGACGACGGGCCCGACGGCCGCGCCCGCGGAGGCCATGGCGCCCCAGATGCCGACCGCGAGGCTGCGCTCGCGCGGGTCGTGGAAGATGTTCCGGATCAGCGCCAGCGTCGACGGCATCAGCGTCGCGCCCGCGACACCGAGCAGCGCACGGGCCAGGATCATCAGCTCGGGGCTGGTGGCGTAGGAGTTGAGGACCGACACCGCGCCGAAGGCGACGGCTCCGGTGAGCAGCAGCTTCTTGCGGCCGATGCGGTCACCGAGGCTGCCCATGGAGACGAGCAGGCCCGCGATCACGAAGGAGTAGACG
The DNA here is from genome assembly GCF_055639375.1 of Streptomyces sp. NPDC039462. Classification (NCBI taxonomy): domain Bacteria; kingdom Bacillati; phylum Actinomycetota; class Actinomycetes; order Kitasatosporales; family Streptomycetaceae; genus Streptomyces; species Streptomyces sp. NPDC039462. Next base: position 345,997 of record NZ_JBVKAO010000005.1, on the reverse strand, counting down.
TCTCCGATCCACAGCAGCTGGGTGCCGGAGGGTTTGAGGTCCTCGCTGATGTACGGCGTCGCCAGGCCGAGCACGGTCGCGTCGACGGCGACCAGGAGCACGGCCAGCGCGAGCACGGCGAGCGCGAGCCAGCGGCCGGGGCTGCGCTCCGCCTCCGGTGCCGCTGTCGGCCGGTGAATGCTGGTCATGAGTCCACTCTCCGCTGTACGCCGCCGATCAGCAGCTCGGCGATCATGTACGAGACGTCGTTGGCGGCCACCCGGCCGTCCTGGACGGCCCAGGCGCCGGAGCCGATGAGGCCGTAGAGCGCCTCGGTCAGCCAGGCAGGGGTCAGGTCGATGCGGAACTCGCCGCTCTCCTGGCCGCGCCGGAAGAGCGCAGCGAGCCGCTCGTCGATACGGGACCAGCCCTCGTGCTGCGCGTCGCCCTCGAAGAGCTGGTTCTCGGTGTAGAGGAACGCGAGCAGCCCGGCGGCCGGCTCGAGCTCCTTCACCAGGCGCCGCAGGGCGTCGCCCGCGCCGCCCTCGTCGAGCCCGGCGCGCCCGAGGGCGGCCTCGCACTCCTGGAGGCCCAGCTCTTCCAGGGCGAGGACGAGCGCGTCGCGGCCGGCGAAGTGGCGGTGGAGGGTCGCCCTGCTGATGCCCGCGGCGCGGGCGACCTCGTCCATGGTGGCGGTTGCCTTGCGGGTGAGCAGGGCCGCGGCGGTGCGCAGGACCTGATCGCGATCGACTGACATGAGACAACCATAAGCCTACTGAGACAAAGACGTCTCAGTGGCCGGGCGGGCCGTCAGTTCCAGGGCAGCCGCGCGCGGCCCTCCCAGTACGCGGCGGGGTCCTGGGTGAGCCCCACGAGCCGCTCCACCTGCCCGGCGTCCAGGTCGACGGCGGCGGCGTGCAGGTTGGAGACGAGCTGGACCGAGGTGGCCGCGCCGGACAGGACCACGCCGGTCCAGGGTTCGGCCAGCAGGACGGCCAGCGCCACCGCGTCGCAGCCGAGCCCCGTCTCCTCGGCGACCTCGCGCAGCGCGGGCGGCGCGTACGGTCCGGCGAGCCGGCCGTTGGCCAGGCCCTCCTTGACGATCACGGTGAGCCCCGCGTCGTGCGCCTCGGCGAGCGCGGGCCCCGCGGAGGTCTCCAGGATGTTGTACGTCGCCTGGACGGTGCGGAAGAGCGGCTCCCCGTCGACGGTCACGGCGAGGGCGGCGCGGATCGCGGCCGCCTGTCCCGGGCCGCTCACGGAGAGGCCGACGGTGACGCCCTCGGCCGCGAGCTCGGCGAGGCGGGCGTGGAGTTCCTTGTCGGTGAGCGCCGGGCTCTCGGGCGTCACGGAGTGGATCTGGTAGAGGTCGAGCCGGTCGCCGAGCAGAGCGGCGGTCTCGGCGCGCTGACGGGCGTACGCCGCCGGGCTGTGGTCCTTGACCTCGTGCGGGCCCTCGACCTCGGTGCGCCAGTCGGCCGTGTACGTATAGCCCCACTTGCTGCCGATGACGACGTCGCGGATGTCCGGCCTGGCGCGCAGCCAGTCGGCGAGGAACTCCTCGGAGCGGCCGTACGACCGCGCCACGTCGACGTAGCGGACGCCCGAGGCGTAGGCCGCGTCGAGGAGTTCGAAGGTGCGTTCGCGCAGGGCCTCGACGCTGCGGGACGGCGGCAGGTCGGTGTCGCGGCCGAGCGTGATGTAGCCGGGCCTGCCGACGGCGGCGAGACCGAGCCCTATGTGCGCGGTCGGGGACGTGGCTTCGGCCAGCCGGGCGAAGGGCATCGCGGGCTCCTCGTTGTAGGGGGTGCCCCGTCAACGTAACCCGCGACGCCCCTGGAAGCTCGCGACGCCCCCGGTGGCCGGCGGCGCCCCCGCGTCACCTGCGGGCGTTCACCCACTCCTTCTGCACCGACAGGTCCGCCTTGACGTCGGCGAGCTGGTCGGCGACGGCCGAGGGCGCGGTGCCGCCGCGGCCGCTGCGGGAGGCCAGCGCACCGGGCACGTTCAGGACGGTGCGCACCTCGGGCGTGAGGTGTTCGGAGATGGCGGCGAACTGGTCGTCGGTGAGGTCGTCGAGCTCCTTGCCCTCGGCCTCGGCGACCTTCACGCACTCGCCCGCGACCTCGTGCGCGACACGGAACGGCACGCCCTGCTTGACCAGCCACTCGGCGATGTCGGTAGCGAGCGAGAAGCCGGCCGGGGCCAGCTCCTCCATGCGCTCGCGGTGGACGGTGAGCGTCGCCATCATGCCGGTGAAGGCGGGCAGCAGGATCTCCAGCTGGTCGCAGGAGTCGAAGACCGGCTCCTTGTCCTCCTGGAGGTCGCGGTTGTACGCGAGCGGGAGGGCCTTGAGCGTGGCGAGCAGGCCCGTCAGATTGCCGATGAGGCGGCCCGACTTGCCCCGCGCCAGCTCGGCGATGTCCGGGTTCTTCTTCTGCGGCATGATCGACGAGCCGGTCGAGAAGGCGTCGTGGAGGGTGACGAAGGAGAACTCCTTCGTGTTCCAGATGATGACCTCCTCGGCGATCCGGGAGAGGTTCACGCCGATCATCGCGGTGATGAAGGCGAACTCCGCGACGAAGTCGCGCGAGGCCGTCCCGTCGATGGAGTTGGCGGACGAGCCGTGCTCGAAGCCGAGGTCCCGCGCGACCGCCTCGGGGTCGAGGCCGAGCGAGGACCCGGCCAGCGCGCCCGAGCCGTAGGGCGACACGGCCGTCCGCGAGTCCCACTGCCGCAGCCGCTCCGCGTCCCGGGACAGCGCCTGGACGTGCGCGAGGACGTGGTGCGCGAAGAGCACCGGCTGGGCGTGCTGAAGGTGTGTGCGCCCCGGCATGGCGACGTCGGGGTGCGCCTCGGCGAGACCGACGAGCGCGCCCTGGAGGTCGGCGAGCAGGCCGCCGATGATCCGGGCGTGGTCGCGCAGGTACATCCGGAAGAGCGTCGCCACCTGGTCGTTGCGAGACCGGCCGGCCCGCAGCTTGCCGCCGAGGTCGGGGCCGAGCCGTTCGAGGAGGCCCCGCTCCAGGGCGGTGTGGACGTCCTCGTCGGCGATGGTGCCGACGAACGATCCGTCGGCCACGTCGGCCTCCAGACGGTCGAGCCCGTCCAGCATCCCGGCCAGCTCGTCGTCGGTGAGCAGGCCCGCCGTGTGGAGCACGCGCGCGTGGGCGCGGGATCCCGCGATGTCGTACGGCGCCAGGCGCCAGTCGAAGTGGACCGATGCCGACAGCTTCGCCAGGGCCTCCGCGGGCCCGTCGGCGAACCGTCCGCCCCAGAGCCGGACGTCACCGCCGTTGTTGCTGCTCACTGCACGTACTCCTCAAGGCTGTTGCTGGTACGGCGGGCCGCGCGCTTACGCGAGGTCCCGCTTGGCGGCGATCTTCGACGAGAGACCGAAGATCTCGATGAAGCCCTGCGCCTTGGACTGGTCGAACGTGTCGCCCGAATCGTAGGTGGCGAGGTGGAAATCGTAGAGCGACTCGCTGGACCTGCGCCCGGTGACGACGGCGCGGCCGCCGTGCAGGGTCATCCGGATGTCGCCGGTCACGTACTGGTTCGCCTCTTCGATGAAGCCGTCGAGGGCCCGCTTGAGCGGCGAGAACCACAGGCCGTCGTAGACCAGTTCGCCCCAGCGCTGCTCGACCTGCCGCTTGTAGCGGGCCAGTTCGCGCTCGACGGTGACGTTCTCCAGCTCCTGGTGGGCGGTGATGAGCGCGAGGGCGCCCGGCGCCTCGTACACCTCGCGGGACTTGATGCCGACGAGGCGGTCCTCGACCATGTCGATCCGGCCGATTCCCTGGGCGCCCGCGCGCTCGTTGAGCCGCTGGATCGCCTGGAGGACGGTGACGGGCTCGCCGTCGACGGCGACCGGCACACCGGCCTCGAAGGAGATGACGACCTCGTCGGCCTCGCGCGGCTCGGCCGGATTCGCGGTGTACTCGTAGATGTCCTCGATCGGCGCGTTCCAGATGTCCTCCAGGAAGCCCGTCTCGACGGCCCGTCCGAAGACGTTCTGGTCGATGGAGTACGGCGACTTCTTGGACGTCGCGATCGGGAGCTGCTTCTCCTCGCAGAAGGCGATCGCCTTGTCCCGGGTCATCGCGTAGTCACGGACGGGGGCGATGCACTTGAGGCCGGGGGCGAGGGCGACGATGCCGGCCTCAAAGCGCACCTGGTCGTTGCCCTTGCCGGTGCAGCCGTGGGCGACCGTGCCGGCGCCGTGCTTCTCGGCGGCGGCCACCAGGTGCTTGACGATCGTGGGCCGCGAGAGGGCGGAGACCAGCGGATAGCGGTCCATATAGAGGGCGTTGGCCTTGATCGCCGGGAGGCAGTACTCCTCGGCGAACTCGTCCTTGGCGTCGGCGACCTCGGCCTCCACGGCACCGCAGGCGAGCGCGCGCTTGCGGATGACGTCCAGGTCCTCGCCGCCCTGGCCGACGTCGACGGCGACGGCGATGACCTCGGCCCCCGTCTCCTCGGCGATCCAGCCGATGGCGACGGACGTGTCAAGACCGCCCGAATAGGCGAGTACGACGCGCTCGGTCACGGGGCCCTCCTTGCGGTGCGTTCATGCGTTGTTATGCATGAGTATGCAGTGCTCCGTATGTTTCGTCAATCCAGCGAGCAAGGGGTGGCGTGGGCCGGCGGCGCGAGAAAGTTCGTTAGACAGACGAAGTACTTGTCCCCGATAATCCCCGCATGGGAAAGACTCACGAACGCATAGACGGCAGGCTGCGCACCTTCATCGAGGAGCAGCCGATGTTCTTCACGGCGACCGCTCCCCTCGCCGACGACGGCACGATCAACCTCTCCCCCAAGGGCCTCAAGGGCTCCTTCGCGGTCATCGACGAACTCACCGTCGCCTACCTGGACTTCGCGGGGAGCAACGCCGAAACCGTCGCGCACCTCAGGGAGAACGGCCGCATCACGCTCATGTGGTGCGCCTTTCAGGGACCGCCCAACATCGTGCGCGTGCACGGCAGGGGCGAGCCCGTCTTCCGTGACGACCCGCGCTTCCCCGACCTGCTCGGCCACTTCCCCGACATCGACCCCACTCCGCACGGTCTGCGCGCGGTCATCGTCGTGAAGGCCGACCTGGTCCGCGACACGTGCGGCTACGCGGTGCCCTTCATGTCGTACGACGAGGACCGCGATCTGCACGCCAAGCGCTTCGCGCGCGAGGACGACGCCTCGCTGAGCGCGTACTTCACCAAGAAGGACCACATCGCGCAGAGCATCGACGGGCTGCCGGGGCTGCCGTTGCCCCTGCCGCCCAGCGTCGCCTGAGCCGAAGCTCGTGTAGCGACCACATATCGAGACGGGGTTGCACGCGCGTACGGCCGGGGCGTTGCATCGCGCCGTGCAGACCGAACAGACGAACACCGGCTCCACCGTCGGCGGGACGGGCACGGCCGACCGGGCCGCCCGCCGCGCCGTCACCGTCTTTCCCGTTCTCGTCCTGGCCGCGGGCGCGCTCGGCCTCGCCCTGCCGGACGCCTTCGAAGGCTGGGGAACGAACGTCCCGTACCTGCTGGGTGTGGTGATGTTCTGCATGGGGCTGACGATGACCCCGCTCGACTTCCAGGGCGTGGTCAAGCGGCCCTGGGCGGTCGCGCTCGGGCTCGTCGCGCACTACGTCATCATGCCGGGGCTCGGCTGGCTGATCGCCCACGCGCTCGGCCTGTCACCGCAGTTGGCGGCCGGTGTGATCCTGGTGGGGTGCGCGCCGAGCGGCACGGCGTCGAACGTGGTGACCTACCTGGCGCGCGGCGACGTGGCGCTGTCCGTCTCCGTCGCCACCGTCTCGACCGTCCTCGCGCCGCTGATCACACCGCCGCTGACGCTGCTGCTCGCGGGCGAGTATCTGCCCGTCGACGCGGGTTCGATGGTGACGGACATCCTCAAGACGGTGCTGCTGCCCGTGCTCGCGGGGCTGGTGGTGCGGCTGCTCTTCGGGCGGTACGTCGACCGGGTCCTCGGCGCGCTGCCCTGGCTGTCGGCGCTGACCATCGCCGCCATCGTGGCGATCGTCGTCGCGGGCAGCGCCGCGGCCATCAAGTCGGCCGCCGTCCTGGTGTTCCTCGCGGTGTTCCTGCACAACGGCCTCGGTCTCGCGCTCGGTTACGGCGCGGGCAAACTGGCCCGGCTCGGGCCGCCCGCCTCACGGGCGATGGCCTTCGAGGTCGGCATGCAGAACTCGGGCCTCGCGGCGTCCCTGGCCACGGCCCACTTCAGCCCGCTGGCGGCGCTGCCCGCGGCGGTGTTCTCCGTGTGGCACAACGTGTCGGGGGCGTTGGTGGCGGCGTGGATGGCGCGCCGCCCCCGCAGCTGAGCCGCGCGGCCGACCCCTCAGTGCTCGTTCGACGCCAGCCGCAGCAGGTGGTCCGCCAGCGCCTGGCCCCCCGAAGGCTCCCTGCTGATCAGCATCAGCGTGTCGTCGCCCGCGATCGTGCCGAGGATGTCGTGCAGTTCGGCCTGGTCGATGGCCGATGCCAGGAACTGGGCGGCGCCCGGTGGCGTGCGCAGGACGACGAGGTTGGCCGAGGCCTCCGCGGAGATCAGGAGTTCCGCGGAGAGGCGTCGCATCCGCTCCTCCTTGGCCGACTCGCCCAGCGGTGCGCGCGGGGTGCGGAAGCCGCCCTCGCTCGGCACCGCGTAGATCAGGTCGCCCTCGGCGTTGCGGATCTTGACCGCGTTCAGTTCGTCCAGGTCCCGGGAGAGCGTCGCCTGGGTGACGCTCAGACCGTCGTCGGCGAGCAGCTTCGCCAGCTGGCTCTGGGAGCGCACCGGCTGCCGGTTGAGGATGTCCACGATCCGGCGGTGGCGTGCGGTGCGGGTCTGCGGCACGGCGGGACCCGCGTGGTCGCCGTGCTCGTTGCCTTGCGCCTGGCTCATCGTCGTCTCATTCTCCGGATCGTCCGTCCCCGTCGGCCTCGGCGGCCTTGTGCAGGATGCCGGGCAGTGCCTTCAGGAACGCCTCCACCTCGTCGTCGCGCACGTTCAGCGGCGGCATCAGCCGTACGACATCGGGGGCGGGCGCGTTCACGAGGAAGCCGGCGTCCTGAGCCGCCTGCTGCGCCCGCGGCGCGAGCGGCTCGGTGAGCACGATACCCAGCAGCAGGCCCGCACCCCTGACGTGCCGTACCAGCGGGTGCCCTTGTGACTCGATTCCGTCGCGCAGCTTTTCGCCCGCGCGCTTGGTGTTCTCCAGGAGGCCCTCGGCCTCGATGGTGTTCAGGACGGCGAGGCCCGCGGCGCACGCGACGGGGTTGCCGCCGAACGTCGTGCCGTGGTGACCGGGCTTGAAGAGTTCCGCGGCGGCGCCGAACGCGACGGTCGCGCCGAGCGGGAGCCCGCCGCCCAGACCCTTCGCGAGCGTGACGACATCCGGCTGTACGCCGTCGTGCGCCAGGTACTCGAACCACTGCCCGGTGCGGCCGATTCCGGTCTGCACCTCGTCGAGGACGAGGAGCGTGCCGGTGGCCTCGGTGATCTCCCGGGCCGCCTTGAGGTAGCCCGCGGGCGGCACGACGACGCCGTTCTCGCCCTGGATCGGCTCGATCACGACGAAGGCGGTGTCGGTGGTGACGGCCGCGCGCAGCGCCTCCACGTCGCCGTACGGGACGTGGGTGACGTCGCCGGGCAGCGGCAGGAACGGCTCCTGCTTGCCGGGCTGGCCGGTGAGGGCGAGCGCCCCCATGGTGCGGCCGTGGAAGCCGCCCTGGGTGGCGACCATGTGCGGGCGGCCGGTCAGCCGGCCGAGCTTGAACGCGCCTTCGTTGGCCTCGGCGCCGGAGTTGCAGAAGTACACCCGGCCCTCGCGCCCGAAGAGTCCGAGCAGCTTCTCGGCGAGCGCGACGGGCGGCTCGGCGACGAAGAGGTTCGACACGTGGCCGAGGGCACCGATCTGGGTGCTCACGGCCTCGACGAGCGCCGGGTGGGCGTGGCCGAGGGCGTTGACCGCGATGCCGCCGACGAAGTCGAGGTACTCCTTGCCGTCGGCGTCCCACAGCTTGGTGCCCGCGCCGCGCACGAGGGGCAGCCGGGGCGTGCCGTAGTTGTCCATCAGCGCGCCCTGCCAGCGCGCGGTCAGCTCCTGGTTGCTCATGACTCCCCCTTCGTGTCGGTGATGCTGTCGTGGGTGATGCTGTCGTCGGTCGTGGTGTCGTCGGTGGTGCTGTCGTCCTGGTCGGGCACGACCATTGTGCCGATGCCTTCGTCGGTGAAGATCTCCAGCAGGATCGAGTGCTGGACGCGGCCGTCGATGACGCGGGCCGTCTCGACGCCGTTGCGCACGGCGTGCAGACAGCCCTCCATCTTCGGGACCATGCCGCTGGCCAGCTCCGGCAGGAGCTTCTCCAGCTCCTTCGCGGTGAGGCGGCTGATCACCTCGTCGCTGTTGGGCCAGTCCTCGTAGAGGCCCTCGACGTCGGTGAGGACCATCAGGGTCTCGGCATCAAGCGCCGCAGCGAGTGCCGAAGCCGCCGTATCAGCATTGACGTTGTAGACATGGTGATCGTCCTGGGAACGGGCGATCGAGGAGACGACCGGGATGCGGCCGTCGGCGAGCAGCGCCTCGATGGCGCCGGTGTCGATCTCGGTGATCTCGCCGACCCGGCCGATGTCGACCAGCTCGCCCTCGATGCGGGGCCGGTGCTTGGTGGCGGTGATGGTGTGGGCGTCCTCGCCGGTGAGGCCGACGGCGAGCGGGCCGTGCCGGTTGAGCAGCCCGACGAGCTCGCGCTGCACCTGTCCGGCGAGCACCATGCGTACGACGTCCATGGCGTCCTCGGTGGTGACGCGCAGGCCCGCCTTGAACTCGCTGATGATGCCGTGCCGGTCGAGGGCCTTGCTGATCTGCGGTCCGCCGCCGTGCACGACGACGGGCTTGAGGCCCGCGTGGTGCAGGAAGACGACGTCCTGCGCGAAGGCGGCCTTCAGCTCCTCGTCGACCATGGCGTTGCCGCCGAACTTGATGACGACGGTCTTGCCGCGGTGCCGGGTGAGCCAGGGCAGCGCCTCGATGAGGATCTGGGCCTTGGGGAGCGCGGTGTGTTTGCGGGCGGTGGGCTGGCCGCCGGGGTCTTTGCTCATGAGGAGTACGCGCTGTTCTCGTGGACGTAGTCCGCGGTGAGGTCGTTGGTCCAGATCGTCGCGGTCTCGTCACCGGCCGCGAGGTCGGCGGTGATGACGACCTCGCGGTAGCGCATGTCGACGAGGTCGCGGTCCTCGCCGACGGAGCCGTTCTTGCAGACCCAGACGCCGTTGATGGCGACGTTCAGCCGGTCGGGGTCGAAGGCGGCGGAGGTGGTGCCGATGGCGGAGAGCACGCGGCCCCAGTTGGGGTCCTCGCCGTGCAGGGCGCACTTGAGGAGGTTGTTGCGGGCGATGGAGCGGCCCACCTCGACGGCGTCGGCCTCGCTCGCGGCGTTCACGACGTCGACCCTGATGTCCTTGCTGGCGCCCTCGGCGTCGCCGATGAGCTGCCGTCCGAGGTCGGCGCAGACCTCGCGGACGGCCTCGGCGAACTCGGCGTACTCGGGGGTGACTTCGGCGGCGCCCGAGGCGAGCAGCAGCACCGTGTCGTTGGTGGACATGCAGCCGTCGGAGTCGACGCGGTCGAAGGTGAGCCGGGTGGCGTCGCGCAGGGCGCGGTCCAGGACGTCGGCTTCGAGGTCGGCGTCCGTGGTCAGGACGACGAGCATCGTGGCGAGGCCGGGGGCGAGCATGCCCGCGCCCTTGGCCATGCCGCCGACGGTCCAGCCGTCCTTGGTGACCACGGACGTCTTGTGCACGCTGTCGGTGGTCTTGATGGCGATGGCGGCCTTCTCGCCGCCGTGCGCGGAGAGCTCACCTGCGGCCTTCTCGACGCCCGGCAGCAGCTTGTCCATGGGGAGGGTCACGCCGATGAGCCCGGTCGAGGCGACGGCGACCTCACCGGCGTTCACGGACAGGACGTCGGCCACCTTCTCGGCGGTGGCGTGCGTGTCCTGGAAGCCCCGGGGACCCGTACAGGCGTTGGCGCCACCGGAGTTGAGGACGACGGCGGAGACGAGGCCGCCCTTGAGGACCTGCTCCGACCACAGGACCGGGGCGGCCTTGACGCGGTTGGAGGTGAAGACGCCCGCGGCGGCCAGGCGGGGCCCGGTGTTGGCCACGAGGGCCAGGTCCGGGTTGCCGTTCTCCTTGATTCCGGCGGCGATGCCCGCGGCCGTGAATCCCTTGGCTGCCGTCACACTCACGGCGCTACTCCGATCGTAGTGAGCCCGGTGGTCTCGTCGAGGCCGAGGGCGATGTTCATGCTTTGGAGGGCGCCGCCCGCGGTGCCCTTGGTCAGGTTGTCGATGGCGCTGACGACGATCACGCGGCCGGCCGCCTCGTCGTACGCGACCTGGAGCTGCACCGCGTTCGACCCGTATACGGAGGCGGTGGCGGGCCACTGCCCTTCGGGGAGCAGCCGCACGAACGGCTCGTCGGCGAACGCCTTCGCGTACGTCTGTCGCACGGACTCGGCGGTGACGCCCGGCTTGGCCTTCGCGCTGCAGGTGGCGAGGATGCCGCGGGACATCGGGGCGAGGGTCGGCGTGAAGGAGACGCTGACGGGGGTGCCCGCGGCGGAGCTCAGGTTCTGGATCATCTCGGGGGTGTGCCGGTGGCCGCCGCCCACCCCGTACGGGGACATGCTGCCCATGACCTCCGAGCCGAGGAGGTGCGGCTTGGCGGCCTTGCCCGCGCCGGAGGTGCCGGATGCCGCGACGATCACCGCTTCGGGCTCGACGAGGTCCGCGGCGTACGCGGGGAAGAGGGCGAGCGAGACGGCGGTGGGGTAGCAGCCGGGCACCGCGATGCGCTTGGTGCCCGCCAACGCGGCACGGGCGCCGGGCAGTTCGGGCAGGCCGTAGGGCCAGGTGCCGGCGTGCGGGCTGCCGTAGAATTTCTCCCAGTCCCCCGCGTCCCTCAACCGGAAGTCGGCCCCCATGTCCACGACGAGGACGTCAGGGCCGAGCTGCTCGGCGACGGCGGCGGACTCCCCGTGCGGCAGGGCGAGGAAGACCACGTCATGCCCCGCGAGCACGTCCGCGGTGGTCGGCTCCAGGACGCGGTCGGCGAGCGGCGCGAGCTGCGGCTGCAGGCCGCCCAGTACCCGGCCCGCGTTCGAGTTGCCGGTGAGGGCGCCGATCTCCACGTCGGGGTGACCGAGCAGCAGACGCAGCAGCTCGCCGCCCGCGTACCCACTCGCCCCTGCCACTGCTGCGCGTACCCTCATGGAACCCTCCTCTTGGATGGCATGACTATACGTTCCGTCGCAGTTTTATGCAATGCCGGGTGAGTCCGCCCCTGCCGCCTCCGTCACTGTCTGGCCGGCTTGGGTGCGTGCGTACAGGACCTGCCTGCCCGCGCGGTGGGCGCTGACCAGTCCGGCGTTGCGCAGGGCTGTGAGGTGCTGGGAGGTGCCGCCGGGGGTCAGGCCGGTGCGGCGGGCGAGTTCGGTGGTGGACGCGGGGGCGGTCAGCTCGGCCAGGATCAGCGCGCGGGAGCGGCCGAGCACCCCCGCCAGGGCGTCGGGGCCGGTCGCGGGCCGGGGGTGCCAGAGCGTGCCGACGGCTCGGGGCGGATAGCGCAACGACGGCTGCCACGGTTCCTTGAGCACGGAGAAGACGCGCGGCCAGACGAAGGCGGAGGGCACCAGCAGCAGGCCCCGGCCGTCGAGCCGACGCGCTCCGCGCACGGTGCGGTGTTCCAGGTGCAGGGTGCCTTGAGCCCAGCTGACCTGCGGGTCGAGGTCGGTGAACAGGTGCTGCGCGCCGGCGGCGACCAGGCGGCCCGCGCGGTAGCGGATGTCGTCCTCCAGCAGGGTGAGGATGCGCGACCAGTACGGGGCCAGCGCCAGCTCCCAGTACGCCTCGATCACCTCTGCCAGCCGTGCGAGTTCGGCGGCCGGATTGCCGCGCAGCGCCGCCAGCCGGGTCTGTGGCACCCCGGCCGTGGTGTGCAGCAGCGCCGGCGGCATGGCCCGCACCGTGGCCAGCTCGATCTCCAGCGACGGCAGCGGTGTCGTGGGCGGCGGGCAGATGAACCCCGGGACGAGGCCGGCCCAGGGCGAGCGCTCGGGCATCGGGACGAGGTCGAACAGCGGGCTCAGGTCGAGGCCGGCCGACGCGAGCCGCGGGCGTACCTGATCCGACCAGGTGCGGTGCAGTCCGTGTGTGTCGGCGCCCTTGAGCACCCGGACGCTTGCCACCACCTCCCACAGCGGGGAGATCGCGAAGCGGGTGCGGGCCACGTCTTCCATGGCGAATTCGATCTCGATCATTTAGCTCAGACTAAATCTCTGGGGAGAGCCGCGCGTGTCCCGCAGCGTACGCCGCATGACCGAAGCCCCTGATTCCCCGTGGCGCGTGGGCGCCTTCCGTACGCTCTTCGCCGCAAGCGCCCTCAGCCACCTCGGCAGCAACGTCGGCTATGTGGCGATACCGCTGCTCGCCGTCACCGCGCTCGACGCCGGCCCCGGCCAGGTCGGCGCGCTGGCCGCGCTGTCCACCGCAGCCTTCCTGCTCATCGGACTGCCCGCGGGCGCGTGGGTGGACCGCCTGCCCGGGCGCCGTCTGCTGGTGGCCGCCGACGCCGTTCGCGCGGTGTTGCTCGCCTCGATCCCGGTCGCCTGGTGGCTGGGTGTGCTCTCGCTGCCGCAGCTGTACGCGGTGGTGCTGCTGACCGGCTGTGCCACCGTCTTCTTCGACGTCGGCTCGCAGAGCGTCCTACCCGAACTGGTCGGACGCGAGCGCCTGGTGCCGGCGAACGCCGCCATCGTCAGCCTGATGGCCGGCGCCAACATCGCCGGCCGCGGCGCCGGTGGCTTCATGGTCCAACTCCTCACGGCACCTCTGGCGATTCTCGGCGGCGCCCTCGCCTACCTCGCCTCCGCGTGCGGCCTCACCGGTATCGCCCGCCACCACGCTCGCACCGAGCCCTCGACCGTCAGGCGCCGGCTGCGAACCGAGATCAGCGAAGGACTGCGCCATGTCTTCGGCACCCGGGAGCTGCGGCCCCTGGCGCTCACCGCGGCCCTCGCCAACCTCGGCGCACAGATGATCAACGCCATGCTGCCGGTGCTGTTCACCCGCGAACTGCACCTGCCCGCCGGAGCACTCGGCCTGTACTGGGCAGCCGGCGGCCTGGGCATCCTGCTCGGCGCCCGCCTCGCCCGCCCCCTCGCCGCCCGCCTCGGCCACGGCCGCACCCTGGCCCTGGCCGGACTGTGGTGCGCACCCGCCGCACTGGCCGTCGCACTGGTCGACACCGGCCTGTGGCTGTGGGTGGCCGGCGCCGGGTGGCTGGTCGCCATGACCAAGACGGGCATCGACAACGTCCTCGGCGTCACCCTGCGCCAGCACCTGACTCCGGACCCGCTGCTCGGCCGCATGAACGCCACCTTCCGCTTCGTGCTCACCGGCGCCCTGGCCGTCGGCTCCGCCCTCGCCGGCCTCATCGGTGAGGCCGCGAACGTACGCATCGTCGTATGGGCAGGCGCGGTGTGCCTGGCCTGCGCCTTCCTGCCGGTCTTCTGCTCCCCCGTCCGCGCGCTCCGAGAGTTGCCGGCAACTCCGGTGGCGCCCCACCGGGCATCAGCGACGTCCCCCACCGAAGCGTGAACCCCGCGCCGTCCGCGCGCCCATCAGGGTGTCCCGCTGTCCGGGGGGGGGGCAGTGCAGGGGGCCGGGCGGGGTTCTCGCTCAGCAGGGGGAACAGCCGGGTCACCGCGGCGACGGGCATGGCCCCGACGCCCGGCCGCCGGTTCGGATCGCCGTAGGGCGTCGGCAAGGAGCGTAGGGCGGAGGCGAGTTCGGCCATCTCCGCCGGCAGCCGGCAACACCGAAGCCGAGTTCGGGAGCCCGGAACTCTCCCGGTGGAGACGCACGTCACACCCGGCCGTGTCACAGGGCGCGGTGCTGTCTCGTCTCGGGGTTGCAGGTCACCGACGATCCCGAGGAGCCCACCATGGACGCGCGACTGAACTACATGACCCAGCCCAAGGCCGGCAAGGCGATCAAGCACTTCCTCGCCGGTGTGCAGACGCTCCAGGATTCGACGCTGCCGGCGGCCACCCGGGAGCTGGTGGCGCTCCGGATCAGCCAGATCAACGGCTGCGCGGGCTGCACCGACATGCACACCAAGGACGCCGCCGCGGCGGGCGAGACCGCGGTGCGGCTGCACCTCGTGGCGACGTGGCGGGAGGCCACGGTCTACACCGAAGCCGAGCGTGCCGCGCTGGAGCTGGCGGAGGAGGGGACCCGGGTCGCCGACGCGGCCGGCGGGGTGAGCGACGAGGTGTGGGCGCGGGCCGCCGAGCACTTCGACGAGGAGGAGCTCACCGCCCTGGTGGTGTACATCTCCTTCATGAACATGGTGAACCGGCTGAACGTCATCAGCCGGCAGCCTGCGGGCGACTACGTGCCCGGGCAGGTTCACTGACGTCAAGACGAGGGGTCGACGTGAGCAAGGTCGAGGAGTTCGAGGAGCTGCGGTCGCTGCTGTTCTCGATCGCCTACCGGATTCTCGGCAGCGTGACCGAGGCGGAGGACGCGGTCCAGGAGACGTGGCTGCGCTTCGACGCCACGACGACCCTGCCCACGTCGACGAAGGCCTTTCTGTCGGCCGCGGTGACACGGATCTCGATCGACGTGCTGCGTTCCGCGCGGGTACGGCGCGAGCAGTACGTCGGCCCGTGGTTCCCCGAGCCGCTGCTGAACGATCCGTATCAGGATCCGGCGCGGTCGGTGGAGCTGGCCGAATCGGTGTCGGTGGCGGCGCTTCTGCTGCTGGAGCGCCTCAGCCCGCTGGAGCGGGCCGTGTTCGTGCTGCGGGAGGTGTTCGGCTTCGGCTTCGACGAGGTCGCCGCGGCGGTGGAGCGGTCCGAGGCGGCGTGCCGGCAGCTCCTTGTGCGGGCCCGGCGGCACATGGAGGCGGGCCGGCCGCGCTTCCGGGCGGCCCGCGAGGAGCGGGAGGAACTGGCGTCGCGGTTCTTCGACGCCCTCAGCGAAGGGGACGTCACCGGCCTGCGGAAGCTGCTCGCCGCCGACGTGACGATGGTCGGCGACGGCGGCGGCAAGGGCCCGCAGCTGTCCAGGACCGTGGCCGGCACCGAGAAGGTCGCGCAGCTGCTCGCCGTCAGCTTCCCGGCGCTGATGTCGATCGGCGTGACGTTGGAGACGCGGGAGCTGAACGGCGGGCCCGGAGCGGTCTTCCGCGACCAGGACGGGAAGGTGCTCAACACGCTGGCGCTCGAAGTGGCCGACGGACGGATCCGGGCGATCCGCCTGATCATCAACCCCGACAAGCTCGGGCACCTGGGTCCCGTGGCGGACGTCTGGGCCGTCGACCGCGAGACGCGGCACGCCATGCGGGCCGTGAGGCGGCCGCTCTGATCCACCGCCCCAGCCGTCCGGGCCAGTCGTCCGGGCTAGTCGTCCGCGCGGGCCGCGCGCTTCTCCGCCTGCTCCGCCTGCTTCTCCTTGATGCGCACCGTCTCCTTGCGCACCTCGGCCTGCACGGCGCGCTCCTGGCGCAGCCAGCTGGGCTGCTCCTCCTTCAGCGCGTCGATCTGCTCCGTGGTGAGCGCCTCGGTCACTCCGCCGCGCGCGAGACCGGCGATGGAGACGCCGAGCTTGGCGGCGACCACGGGGCGGGGGTGCGGGCCGTTGCGCCGCAGTTCCTGGAGCCACTCGGGCGGGTCGGCCTGCAGCGCGTTCAGCTCGCTGCGCGAGACGACACCCTCCTGGAACTCGGCGGGCGTGGCCTGGAGGTACACACCCAGCTTCTTCGCCGCGGTCGCGGGCTTCATGGTCTGGGTGGTCTGGTGCGACGTCATGGGACCAGGGTATCGAGCATGTGCGCTACTCCTGACCACGCCGGGTAGCCTGGCGAGGTGACAGGCTCGGAAGTACCCCCGTCGTTCCGGCTCGCCTACGTTCCCGGAGTGACGCCCGCCAAATGGGTGCGCATCTGGCACGAGCGACTGCCCGACATCCCGCTGGCCCTCCTCCCGGTGGCCGCCGCCGAGGCGCCCGACGTGCTGCGCGCGGGCGGCGCCGACGCCGGTTTCGTACGGCTCCCCATCGACCGCACGGACCTCAGCGCGATCCCCCTCTACACCGAGACGACGGTCGTCGTGGTCCCCAAGGACCACGTCGTGGCGGCGGTCGAGGAGGTGTCCCCCGACGATCTCGCCGACGAGGTGGTGTTCCACCCGCTCGACGAGACCCTGGAGTGGGAGACCCGGCCCGGCCTGCCCGCGTACGAGCGTCCGGCGACGACCTCGGACGCCGTGGACCTGGTCGCGGCGGGCGTGGGCCTCCTCGTCGTACCGCAGTCGCTGGCCCGTCTGCACCACCGCAAGGACCTCACCTACCGCACGGTGACGGGCGCCCCCGAGTCGCGCGTCGCCCTGTCGTGGCCGGAGGCCGAGACCACGCCCGACCTCGTCGAGGACTTCATCGGGATCGTCCGGGGCCGTACGGTCAACAGCTCCCGGGGCCGTACGCAGGCCCCCGAGCAGCCCAAGGCCAAGGGCAAGCCGAGGACTCCGGCCAAGCCCTCCGCCAAGAAGGCCGCACAGGCCAAGCGGGGCGGTGCGGCCCGGCCCAAGCCCGCCAAGCGCGGCAAGCCCCGGCGCCGCTCGTAGCGTTCACGCAGCTGAAGGAGGGGCCTCCCGCCACGTGGCGGGAGGCCCCTCCTTCACTTACTGCGTGCAATGACCGCGTGCGAGCGTCAGCTCAGGGTCGACAGCGCCTGGTTGAGCGTCGCGGACGGGCGCATGACCGCGGAGGCCTTGGCCGCGTCGGGCTGGTAGTAGCCGCCGATGTCGGCCGGGGAGCCCTGCACCGCGATGAGCTCGTCGACGATGGTCTGCTCCTGCTCGGCCAGCGTCTTGGCCAGCGCCGCGAACGCCTCGGCGAGCTGCGTGTCCTCGGTCTGCTTGGCCAGCTCCTGCGCCCAGTACAGGGCGAGGTAGAAGTGGCTGCCGCGGTTGTCGATGCCACCGAGGCGACGGCTCGGCGACTTGTCGTTCTCCAGGAACGTGGCGGTGGCACGGTCCAGGGTGTCGGCGAGGATCTGCGCGCGGGCGTTGCCCGTGGTGGTGGCGAGGTGCTCGAAGCTCACCGCGAGGGCGAGGAACTCACCGAGGCTGTCCCAGCGCAGGTAGTTCTCCTTGACCAGCTGCTGGACGTGCTTCGGGGCGGAGCCGCCGGCGCCCGTCTCGAAGAGGCCGCCGCCGTTCATCAGCGGGACGACCGACAGCATCTTGGCGCTGGTGCCCAGCTCCAGGATCGGGAACAGGTCGGTGAGGTAGTCGCGCAGCACGTTGCCGGTGACGGAGATGGTGTCCTCGCCGCGGCGGATGCGCTCCAGGGAGAACGCGGTGGCCTCGACCGGGGACATGATGCGGATGTCCAGGCCCTCGGTGTCGTGGTCGGCGAGGTACTGCCGCACCTTGCCGATGAGCACGGCGTCGTGGGCGCGGGTCTCGTCCAGCCAGAAGACGGCGGGGGTGCCAGTGGCGCGGGCGCGGGTGACGGCGAGCTTCACCCAGTCCTGGACCGGGGCGTCCTTGGTCTGGCACATGCGGAAGATGTCGCCGGCGGCGACGGTCTGCTCCAGGACGACGTTGCCCGCGGTGTCGACGACGCGCACGGTGCCCGTGGTCGGGACCTCGAAGGTCTTGTCGTGGCTGCCGTACTCCTCGGCCTTCTGCGCCATCAGGCCGACGTTCGGGACGGAGCCCATCGTGGCCGGGTCGAAGGCGCCGTTGGCGCGGCAGTCGTCGATGACGACCTGGTAGATGCCCGCGTAGCTGCTGTCGGGGAGGACCGCGAGGGTGTCGTGCTCCTCGCCGTCCGGGCCCCACATGTGGCCGGAGGTGCGGATCATGGCCGGCATGGAGGCGTCGACGATGACGTCGCTGGGGACGTGCAGGTTGGTGATGCCCTTGTCGGAGTCGACCATGGCGAGCTCGGGGCCCTCGGCCAGCTCGGCCTCGAAGGACGCCTTGATCTTGTCGCCCTCGGGCAGCGACTCCAGGCCCTTGAAGATGCCGCCCAGGCCGTCGTTCGGCGTCAGGCCGGCGGCGGCGAGGGTCTCGCCGTGCGCGGCGAAGGTCTTCGGGAAGAAGGCGCGGACCACGTGGCCGAAGACGATCGGGTCGGAGACCTTCATCATCGTGGCCTTGAGGTGCACGGAGAAGAGCACGCCCTGCGACTTGGCGCGGGCGACCTGCTGCTTCAGGAACTCGCGGAGCGCCGCGACGCGCATCACGGAGGCGTCGACGACCTCGCCCGCGAGGACCGGTACGGACTCGCGCAGGACAGTGGTGGAGCCGTCGTCGCCGACGAGCTCGATGCGCAGCGAACCGGCCTCGGTGATGACCGCGGACTTCTCGGTCGAGCGGAAGTCGTTCTCGCCCATGGTGGCGACGTTCGTCTTCGAGTCGGCCGTCCAGGCACCCATGCGGTGCGGGTGGGCCTTGGCGTAGTTCTTGACCGACGCGGGGGCGCGGCGGTCGGAGTTGCCCTCGCGCAGGACCGGGTTGACGGCGCTGCCCTTGACCTTGTCGTAGCGGGCGCGGATGTCGCGCTCCTCGTCGGTCTTCGGGTCGTCCGGGTAGTCCGGGAGCGCGTAGCCCTGGCCCTGCAGCTCGGCGATCGCGGCCTTCAGCTGCGGGATCGAGGCCGAGATGTTGGGCAGCTTGATGATGTTCGCGCCGGGCGTCTTGGCCAGCTCGCCGAGCTCGGCGAGGGCGTCGGAGATGCGCTGGCTCTCCTCGAGACGCTCCGGGAAGCTCGCGATGATGCGCCCCGCGAGCGAGATGTCGCGGGTCTCCACGCCGACACCGGCCGTCGAGGCGTAGGCCTGGACCACCGGCAAGAACGAATGGGTCGCCAGGGCCGGGGCCTCGTCAGTGTGGGTGTAGATGATGGTCGAGTCAGTCACCGGGTGCTCCGCTCCGCGTCTGCAACATTGCTCGACATCAAGATATCTCCTACCTCCCCCCTGAAGGACAGGGCCTAGGGGCCCGATCTCTGTAGACACCGTCTACATCCAGGCGGCCGTTCGGTAGACAGTGTCTACCGATACGTAGTAGACACTGTCTATGGCCGAACAGACTGAGCAGGAGACCGGGCTGCGAGCCCGGCTGGTCGACGTGGGCGTCGAGCTGGTGGCGACGCGAGGCGTGCAGGCGCTGTCGCTGCGGGAGATCGCGCGCGGGGCGGGGGTCTCGCACGGTGCGCCCCGGCGGTACTTCCCCACGCATGTGTCGCTGCTGTCCGCGATCGCGCGGCGGGGCTTCGAGGAGCTGGCGGCCGATGCGGCGCGGGCTCTGACGGACGGGGCAGACCAGGACGCGCGGACGCGGCTGAAGGCGCTGAGCCGCGCCTACCTCGGGTTCGCCGCCGCCCACCGCGGGATGTTCGAGCTGATGTTCCGCCACGACCTGCTGGAGAGCAACCAGCTCGGCCTGCGCGAGACCAGCCTGCCCCTCTTCGAGACCCTGGCCGGACTCGTCGCCGAGGCCCGCCCCGCCACCGGCGCGGGAGCACGGGTCGTCGCGGGCGCGCTTTGGGCGAATCTGCACGGCATCGCCCAGCTGTGGGGATGGGGCAGCCTGCGCCTCGCCACGGGCGCCGAGGACGTGGAGGCGCTGCTCGACGCGGCGCTGGAGGCGCATCTCGGACCGGAGGAGGCGTGACGACCGCCACGGAGACGCAGGCGGGGCCACCCGCGACGCCCGCGCCGTCGACGGGTCGGCGGCACCTCACCCTCGCCTGCAGCGTCGTCGGCGCGATGGTCGTCGCGCTGGACGGCACGGCGCTGACGGTCGTCCAGCCCGCACTGCAACGCGATCTGGACGCCTCGTTCGCACAGGTCCAGTGGACGAGCACCGGTTATCTGATCGCCGTGGCGAGCCTGCTCGTCTTCGCCGGGCGGCTCGGCGACCGGTACGGGCACCGGCGGGTCTTCGCCGTCGGGACACTCGGCTTCGCCGCCGCGTCGGCGGGGGTCGGCCTCGCGTCCGGCGTCGGCTGGGTGATCGCGCTACGCGTCGCCCAAGGGGTCTTCGGGGCGTTGCTGCAGCCTGCGACGCTCGGCATGCTGCGGGCCGCGTTCCCTGCGGACCGGCTCGGGATGCCGATCGCGTTGAGGACGAGCGCGATCGGTCTCTCGGCGGCGGCCGGTCCGGTGCTGGGCGGCGCGCTCGCCACCCAGCTGGGCTGGCGCTCCGTGTTCTTCCTCAGCGTGGTGCCCGCGCTCCTGATCGGCGTACTGGCGCTGGCGGTACGCGTCCCGACGGCGCGGGACGGGGGCGGCGCACCCGCACCCGGGCTCGACCTGCCGGGTGCCGGGCTCCTCGCGGTGGCGCTGGCCTGTCTCGTGCACGCGCTGGTCGCCGTGCCGGATCAGGGCTGGACGGCGGCGACGGCGGCGGGGCTCCTGGCGGCGGTCGTCGCGGGCGGCGCGTTCGTCCGGCACGAACGGCGTGCGGCGAGCCCGCTGGTGCCGCCCCGCCTGCTCGGTGCCGCCGCGGTCGGCCCCGCGCTCGGCATTCTCGTCGCGGCGTCCGCGGCGATGTTCGGTGCGCTCTTCGTCGGGACGTACTTCCTCCAGGACGTGCTGGGGCTCGACCCGCTGCACAGTGCGCTGAGGGCGCTGCCGCTCGCCGTGATGATGGTGGTGGGCGCGCCGCTCGCCGCCGTGCTGCTGCGGCGGCAGGGGCCGCGGCGGACGGTCACGGCGGCGATGGCGGTGCTCGCCCTCGGCGTACTGGCCCTGTCCCGGCTGGACAGGTCGTCGGGGCCGCTCGCGACCGGCGTCGCGTTCACCCTCGTGGGGGCCGGATTCGGCACGGTGATGGTGGCCGCGACGGCCGTCGTCGTACGCCATGCCCCGGTGGCCGACGCCGGTGTGGCCGGCGGCCTCCAGCAGACGGCGATGAACGTGGGCCCCACCGTGGGCATCGCCGCGGCGACCACCCTGATGACAGCCCTCACCTCCCCCACGGACCGCCCGCAGGGGCATGACCCCCACTGGCCCGACGACGCGTTCCTCTCCGCGATGACCCCGACGCTGACGGTCCTGGCGGCGGTGGCGGCACTCGGCGCGCTGGCGGCGACACGGCTGCCGGGTGCTACGAACCGCCCCCGCGCCGCAACGCCGAGTCGACCATCCGGAGCGTCGCGCGCGCCTGCGCCTCGTTCGCCCGGGCGTCGTCGAGACGCAGGGTGAAGGCCGCGCTGGTCACGGCCGTGGCGCCGTCCGAGGTCACGCCGCACTCGCTGACGCAGCCGAGGCTGGTCCCGCCGTGGAACCAGACGCCGTCCGCGCGCCCGGCGACGGGACGCCAGGCGATGCCCAGGCCGTAGCGGACCCCGTCGGCCGGGACCCAGTCCCGCACCGGCACGGTCCTCTTCATCGCCGCGAGCTGCGCCGGGCGCAGCAGCCGCCCGCCGAGCAGGGCGCGCAGGAAGACGCCGTGGTCGTGGGTGGTGGAGATGAGGCAGCCGTCCGCTCCCCCACCGAAGCCGAGGGTGGTCTCCGTGGGGCGGGTCTCCTGCGGGAAGTACGTGTAGCCGGTGGCCGTCGGCCGCGGCACGTACGGAGAGGTACCGGGGGTGAAGGTGGCGCGCAGACCGAGCGGTTCGATGATCCGCTCGTGGACCTCCTGAGCCCAGGGGTGTCCGGTGACCGCCTCGACGACCATCCCGGCGACGACGTAGTTGGTGTTGGAGTACGACCAGCGCCGCTCCCCGGCCGGGTCGTCGGCGTCGGGCAGCCACCGCGGTGGCGTGCTCAGGGCCACCGTCAGCTGCTCCTTCGGCGACTGGGAACGGAAGCGGTTGCGCCGGTAGGCGTCCGGGGTGAAGTCGCCGCTGTCCGCGGTGATGTAGTCGTTGAGTCCGCTGGTCTGCCGCAGCAGGTTGGTGACGGTGATCCGGCGGCCGTCGTTGCCGTGGCCGCGGATCGTGCCGGGCAGCCACCGCTCGACGGTGTCGGTGAGCCTCAGCCGCCCTTCGCCGACGAGCTGGAGGACGACGGTCGCAGTGAACGTCTTGGTGTCGCTGCCGATGCGGTAGTACGCGTCCTCGGGTACGGGGCCTTTCCCGCCGAGGTCGGCGACGCCCGCGCGAGCGGTGGTGTGGCCGTGCGCGCTCTGCACCTCGGCGATGACACCAGTCACGCCGGTCGCGTGGATCGCGTCGACGCCACGCTGGAGGGTGCTCCTGCGCGAGGCGGGCGCGGAGGGCGCGGAGGGCGCGGCGTCGGCGGCCGTTCCGGACGCTCCCGTGAACAGTGCCGCCGCGGTGGCCACGAGGCCGGTGCGCCTGCTGATCTCCGTCATCGGGTCCTCTCCGCCTTCCGGTCGGTCTTCGTGCAGGTGATGTCCGTGGCGGGCAGTTCGCCGTCGCGCAGGTAGGTGTTGACGGCCTCGTCGGCGCAGGGGACGGGGGTGAGGCCGTCGGTGCCGCGCCCGTAGACGCCGTGCGAGCGGATGTCGGCCGTCACGAGGCGGGATCCGGTGAGCTTCTCGTGCAGGGCGAGAGCGCCTTCGTACGGGACGTTGTTGTCGTGGCGGGCCTGCAGCAGCAGGGCGGGCACGTCGTTGCCGATCTTCGTGCCGGGTTCGCGGGGCTCGCTCCCCCAGAACGCGCACGGGGCGATCATTCCGTTGACGTACGGCCCGAAGACCGGCTGGGTGGCGCGGCTGCGCTGCATGTTCTTCCAGTACGTCGCCGGGTTCTCGGGCCAGCCGCCCGCGGGCCAGCCCCCGTCGCCGCACATGAAGATCGCGCCGCCCACCATGCTGTCCGCAAGGCCGGGCGAGGAGAGGAGTTCCAGGAGCCCGCCGAGCGCGGGGCCCGGCTCGACCTCTTCGCCCGCCGCGGCCTTCTTCAAGTCGGCCACGACGGCCTCCAGTTGAGGGTCGTACTCCTCGTGCTGGACGAGCTGCTTGAAGATCATCCGCAGGAGCGGCGCGGTCAGGCGCAGCCCCTTGACGGCGATGGGGCGCCGCTCGGCCCGCCCCAGCAACTTACGGACATCCGCGCGTACTTGGCCCCGCAGCGCGGCTTCCGCAGGAGCCCCCGACCGCTGGAACAGTTCGTACTGCGTGGCCGCCGGGTCGGTCGAGGAGTCCAGGACGATCCGGTCGGCCCGGCGCGGGAACAGCTGGGTGTAGACAGCGCCCAGGTCGGCTCCGTACGAGATGCCGTAGTACGACAGCGTGGGCTCGCCGAGCGCCGCCCGGACGGCGTCCATGTCGCGTGCGACGTTCCTGGTCGAGGCGTGCGGGAGCAGTTCGGCGTTGTCGCCGTGCTCCTGGCAGCGGCGCGCGGTGTCGCGTGCGGACCGCACCGAGTCCTCGAAGTCGCGGCGCGGGGTCGTGGTCTCGGGGGGCGGGGCGGGCCGCGGGGCCTCGCCGCAGGTGATCGGGGTGCTCTCACCGAGGAAGCGGGGGTCGAAGCCGATCAGGTCGTAGCGGTCCGCCACGTCCTTCAGCGCGGGCCGCAGTGCGAGGGTGTTGGCGAGGCCCGTGCCGCCCGGTCCGCCCGGGTTGGAGAGCAGGATGCCGCGTCGCTCACCCGGCGACTTCGCCTTGACGCGCGAGATGGCGATCTTGATGGTGCGGCCGCCGGGATCGGCGTGGTCCAGCGGCACGGTCACCTTCGCGCACTGCGCGCCCGCCTCGATCAGCTCCTTCTGGTCCGCCGGGCAGCGGCCCCAACTGAGGGTCTGACGTGGCTTCTTCGGGTCCCCGTCCCCGGGCGGGGCCGCGGCGGCCACTCCGCTCGCGAGTAACCCGACGAGTCCCAGACCCGCGGTGACTGCTGACGCGACGCGCATCGTGCTCCTTGGATGTGGTTCGGAAGGGGGCGACCTGGTTCGGCGAGGGGGGGCAACAGGAAGACGATCTCCACGCTAGGAACCGGCACGCCCCCGAACCATCGGGCTACCGGGCCGAATCCCCCTGGGGAAAGCCCCCGTACGCACGCTCCTGTCCCGCGCCCGAACCGCCTTGACCTGGAGTCCACTCCAGCTCCTAGGGTCGGAGCCGATCACCGGGCACACCCCAGGAGGTACCACCATGACCAGCCTTCCCACGCGCCGGCTCGGCGCGCTGACCGTCTCCGCCCAGGGCCTCGGCTGCATGGGGATGAGCCACGGCTACGGCACGTCGGACGACGCGCAGTCCATCGCGACGATCCACCGCGCCCTCGACCTCGGCGTCACCCTCCTCGACACCTCCGACTTCTACGGCGGCGGCCACAACGAACAGCTCATCGGCCGCGCCCTCGCGGGCCCGCGGCGCGAACAGGCCGTGATCGCCACCAAGTTCGGCTTCGCCAACCGGCTCGGCGAGCCCACCCTCATCCGGGGCGACGCGGCGTACGTGCGCGAGGCCTGTGACGCCTCGCTCCGCCGCCTCGGCGTCGACCACATCGACCTGTACTACCAGCACCGCGTGGACCCGAGCGTGCCGATCGAGGAGACCGTCGGCGCGATGGCCGAGCTGGTCCGGGCGGGCAAGGTGCGCCACCTCGGGCTCTCCGAGGCCAGTGCGCGCACCCTCCGGCGGGCGCACGCCGTGCACCCGATCGCCGCGCTGCAGAGCGAGTGGTCGCTGTGGACCAGGGACCTGGAGGCGGAGATCGCGCCGGTCTGCCGCGAGCTCGGCATCGGCCTCGTGCCGTTCTCGCCGCTCGGGCGCGGCTTCCTCACCGGCCGCTACACCTCGCTCGACGGACTGCCGCAGGACGACCTGCGCCGCACCCAGCCCCGCTTCGCCGACGGCAACCTGGAGCGGAACCTGTCCATCGTGGAGACCCTGGACGCGCTCGCCGCCGAGAAGGGCGTCACCGCGGGGCAGCTCGCGCTCGCCTGGGTGCAGCACCGGGGTGCCGACGTGGTGCCGATCCCGGGCACGCGCCGCGAGAAGTACCTGGAGGAGAACGTCGGAGCCGTCGCGATCGAGCTGTCGGCCGACGAGCTCGCCGCGATCGACGCGGCGGCGCCCGCGGGCCGGGTGGCGGGCACGCGGTACGACGAGCGCAGCCTGGCGGCCGTGGACAAGTAGGGGCGCGTAACCTGCGGGTATGCCCTTTCCCGACGAGAACACCGACGGCGCCGCGAGCGGTGCCGTCCCGGTGTTCCGTCCCGTGCCGGACGTCCTGGCCCATCTCGCGGGCGAGTGGCGCGTCGAGCGTACGGTCCGCGACCTCGCGGACGGCTCCGAGGGCCGCTTCACCGGTACGACGCTCTTCTCGCCGCTGCCCGCCCCGGGCACCGGCGGCCTCCTCCACCACGAGTCCGGCACCTTCACCTGGCACGGTGTCGCACGCCCCGCCGAGCGCACACTGCGGTTCCTGCCCGGCGAGGAGGCGGGCACGGCCCGCGTGGAGTTCGCCGACGGCCGCTTCTTCCACGACCTCGACCTGCGCACGGGCCGCTGGACGGCGGACCACCCCTGCGCACGCGACCTCTACCGCGGCGAGTTCGAGGTGGTCGACGCGGACCGCTGGCGCGCCCGGTGGCGGGTCGGCGGCCCGGCGAAGGACCTGCTGCTCGTCACGGAGTACCGGCGGACGCAGTGACTCACTGTGTGCCGCGCGCCATCCACTTCTCCGGGGCCTCCAGGGCCTTGAAGCCGAGCTTCTCGTAGACCCCGTGCGCGTCCCCCGTGGCGAGCAGGGTCCGCCGCACGCCGTACGGCTCCAAGTGCGCGCAGACCGCGTCGACGAGCGCGACACCGAGGCCCTTGCCGCGCACGTCCGGCGAGACGTACACGTCGCAGAGCCAGGCGAAGGTGGCCCGGTCGGTCACCACGCGGGCGTACGCGACCTGCTCCCCCGAACCCGCCTCGTACACCCCGAAGTTGATCGATCCGGCGATCGCCGCGTCCTGCTTCTCGCGGGTGCGTCCGAGCGCCCAGTACGCGTCGGTGGAGAGCCAGTGGTGGACGCGGGCGGCGTCGATGCGGGCGGGGTCGGCGGATATCTCATAACCGTCGGGCACGGTGACACTGTCGTTCATGGGGCGAGCCTCGCAGCCGCCGCGGGGTGGAGTCGAGTGGATTCCGCCTGGTGGGACGGGTTGTCCACGGCTACCCCAGTACCTCGTCGCACGCCACCCGCAGCCTGCGCACCCCCTCCGTGATCTCCCCCACTCCGGCGACCGCCGCGAAGCTCAGCCGGACGTGTCCCGCCGGGGGTTCGGCCGCGAAGTACGGGCGGCCGGGGGCCACGGCCACGCCCGCGCGCAGGGCCGCGGAGGCGAACGCGGACTCGTCCACACCGTCGGGCAGCCGCAGCCACAGGTTGTAGCCGCCCGCCGGGATGTGCGGCACCGTGAACTCGGGCAGGCGCAGCCGCAGCGCCGCCGCCATCGCGTCCCTGCGCTCCTTCAACTCCCCCGCCACCGCCCGCAGATGGCGCGGCCACGCCGGGGTGCCCACCAGTTCGAGTGCCGCTTCCTGGAGGGGCCGCGGCACGAAGAAGTGGTCGACGACCTGGATCGCGCGCAGCCGTTCGAGGACCGGTCCGCGGGCGGCGAGCGCGCTGACGCGGAAGCTCGGCGAGGTGGCCTTGGTGAGCGAGCAGACGTGGACGACGACGCCGTCGTGGTCGTCGGCCGAGAGCGGGCGCGGCAGCGGCCCGGCGTCCTCGTGGACGAGGCGGCGCACGAAGTCGTCCTCGATGACGAAGGCACCCGCCTCGCGGGCGATCCGCAGGACCTCGGGGCGGCGCTCGGCGGAGAGCACGGCACCGGTCGGGTTCTGGAACAGCGGCTGGCAGACGAAGACCCGGGCGCCCGTCGCCCGGAAAGCGGCCGCCAGGAGCTGGGGCCGCACCCCGTCGGTGTCGACCGGCACCGGCACCGGCCGCAGCCCCGCCGCCCGCGCGATCGCCAGCATGCCCGGATACGTCGGGGACTCGACGAGGACAGGGGCGCCGGGCGGGGCGAGCGCCCGCAGGGCCGTCGTCAGCGCGCTCTGGCCGCCCGCCGTGATCAGCACTTCGGCGGCCGTGATCGCGCCGCCGATCCCCCGGGCGAACCACTCGCGCAGCTCGGGCAGGCCGTCGACGGGCGGCCGCCCCCACGCGCCGGGCCGCCGCCCCGCCCGCGCGAGGGCCGCCGCCATCGCCCGCTCGGGCTGCAGCGCGGGGTTCAGATAGCCGCCGTTGAACTCGATGATGCCCGGCGCCGGCGCGGCGAGGGTGGCCAGGACCCCGGAGGCGTCGACCGAGCGCGGCACGAGTTCGGCCGCGGCGTCGGCGCTCAGCGTCACCTCCTGCCACGAGGTGTCCTCGGCGGGTGCGGCGGCCGCCGCCGGTTCCGCGCGGAAGACGCCCGCGCCGGGCCGGGTGACGACGAGCCCTTCGGCGGCGAGCTGCGCCAGCGCCCGCGACACGGTCACCGGGCTCACCCTGAACCGTTCGACGAGCGACCGGCTCGACGGCAGCTTTCCACCCGGTGAGTAGCGGTCCAGCTCGCTCCGCAGACTTTTCGCCAGTTCAGCCACGCTGCTACTGTCATGCATGACAGCACAGGATAGCGCTACTCGCCCGACCCGGATAGCGGTCCCGGCCCCCGCGGAGACTCCCCGGCCGGCCCGCCCCTCCGGTACCCGCCGCGCCGGCACCGTCATGGCCGCCCTCGGCGTCACCGCCTTCTCCCTCACCTTCCCCTCGACCGCCTGGGGCCTCGAAGGCATCGGGCCCTGGAGCTTCGTCACCCTGCGCGGCGTGCTCGCCGCACTCGTCGCGGGCGGCTGTCTGCTCGCCCTGCGCGTCGCGGTCCCGCACCGCCGCCACTGGGCGGGGCTCGCGGTGGTCGGCGCGGGCGTCGTCGTCGGTTTTCCACTGCTCACCACGCTCGCCCTGCAGACCTCCACCACCGCGCACGCCGCCGTGGTCGTCGGCCTGCTCCCCCTCACGACCGCCGTCCTCTCGGCGCTGCGCACCGGCGCGCGCCCGTCGCGCGCGTTCTGGGCCGCGGCGCTCACCGGGGCCGCCGCCGTCATCGCGTTCACCGTGCAGCAGAGCGGCGGCGCCCTGACCGCCGCCGACCTCTACCTCTTCGGCGCGCTGCTGATCTGCGCGGCCGGCTACACCGAGGGCGGTCGGCTGGCCCGTGAGATGCCCGGCTGGCAGGTCATCGGCTGGGCGCTGATCCTCTGCCTGCCGCTCAACGTCGTGGGCGCGCTGGTCGCCCTGCCCCACGAGTCCTTCCAGCTCACCGGGCACAGCACGGCCGGGCTGCTGTACGCCGCGATCGGCTCGCAGTTCCTCGGCCTGGTCGTCTGGTACCGGGGCATGGCGGCGATCGGCGTCCCCAAGGCCAGCCAGCTGCAGCTCGCCCAGCCGCTGCTGACCCTGGTCTGGTCCGTGTTCCTGCTCGGCGAGCACCTGACCGTCGCCGCGCCGCTCACGGCCGCCGCCGTCCTCGTCTGCATCGCGGTCACCCAGCGGGCCCGGAGCTGACCCGCGGCACGCCGCACCAGGGGTCAACTGCCACCACCCGTCGTAGACTGACGGCCACGGAACGCGACCGCAGAGCGGACGAGGGAGCACTCCACATGCGCGCAACCGTAGGTGACCGACTGTTGGTGCACGGCAGGATCGTCGGGCAGCGCGACCGCACGGCGGAGATCATCGAGGTGCTGGGCGCGGACGGCGGCCCGCCGTACCGCGTCCGTTTCGACGACGGCCACGAGACCCTGATGTCGCCGGGTCCCGACACCGTCGTACGGCATCAGGACCCGGCTCAGTAGCTCACATGGCTCCGCGCGGTGGCTTCGCCGGCTCCTGGTAGTGGTCGGCGACCACCCGCGCCATCGCGCCGATCTTGTCGACGCCGACTTCCTTCGCCGAGAAGTAGATGTGCCCGCGCACCTCGTCGAACCCCTTGGCGTACGTGAGGTGCCGGGACAGCTCCGCCGGGTCCTGCCAGGCCGCGGGCTGCGCCGGGTCGCCGGCCTTGTAGAGGGCCTCGCCGATGTAGAGGTTCACGCCGGTGCCGCGCACGACGTCGTTCCACCACGGGATGAGCTTGGCGTAGTCCGCGGCGGGGAAGCCGATGTTCCAGTACACCTGCGGGACGATGTAGTCGAGCCAGCCCTTCTTCACCCAGCCGCGCGTGTCGGCGTACAGGTCGTCGTAGGTCTGCACCCCGGCCCGGGTGTCCGAGCCCGTCGGGTCGGTCGCGATGTTGCGCCAGACCGCGAAGGGGCTGATCCCGAACTGCGTCTGCCGCCGCGCCTTCTTCACCCGGCCCGACATCTCGCGCACCAGCCGGTCGATGTTGTCGCGGCGCCAGGAGGCCCGGTCCGGGAAGCCGCCGCCGTACTCCTCGAAGGCCGCGTCGTCGTCGAAGACCTGGCCCGCGACGGGATACGGGTAGAAGTAGTCGTCCCAGTGCACCGCGTCGATCGGGTACTTGCGGACGGCGTCCAGCATGGCGTCCTGGACGAAGCGCCGCACCGCGGGCAGGCCCGGGTTGTAGTAGAGCTTCCCTCCGTACGGCACGACCCAGTCGGGGTGCACCCGCGCGGGGTGCGTGGCCACCAGACGCGACGGGTCGGTGTGGTTGGCGATCCTGAAGGGGTTGAACCACGCGTGCAGTTCGAGACCCCGGCGGTGCGCCTCCTGCACGGCGGTGCCCAGCGGGTCCCAGCCCGGGTCCTTGCCCTGCGTCCCGGTGAGGTACTCCGACCACGGCTCGTACGGCGAGGGCCACAGGGCGTCGGCCGTGGGGCGCACCTGGAAGACCACCGCGTTGAGTCTGCGGCTCGCCGCCGAGTCCAGGTAGGCCAGGAGCTCGCTGCGCTGCTGTGCCGCCGGGAGCCCCGGCTTGGAGGGCCAGTCGCGGTTGACGACGCTCGCCAGCCACATGCCCCGCAGTTCGCGCTTCTTCTTCCGTCGCCGGTCGGGAGCGGCGGCCGCGTCACCCGCCGTCGCCAGGCCGGCCACCGCCGCCGCGGCCACCACCGAGAAACCCCGACGTGACATACGCCTCATCTGCATGCCCCCTGAGCTCGCTGTGCACCGGCACCCCTTGCCGGTTGCGGACAGCATGCCCGACCCGGCCCGCCATGGACCCCTCATTGCGGAGTAACGTTCACGGCCGAGGCAGGCACCGCATCCAAACGGGGGTACGGGGACCTGCCGGCCCCGTTGATCAGCGAAAGGCACGAGGTGACCGACTCCATGACCGATATCGCACGCGTCGGAGTGGTGGGCTGTGGCCAGATGGGCGCCGGAATCGCAGAGGTCTGCGCCCGCTCCGGACTGGACGTGAAGGTCGCGGAGACCACCGGCGAGGCCCTGGAAATCGGGCGTACGCGGCTCTACAACTCGCTCTCCAAGGCAGCCGAGCGCGGCAAGATCTCCGACGAGGAGCGCGACGCGACGCTCGACCGCCTCAGCTTCACCACCGACCTCGGCGAGTTCGCCGACCGTGACCTGGTCATCGAGGCCGTGGTGGAGAACGAGCAGGTCAAGACGGAGATCTTCCAGGTGCTCGACCAGGTGGTGACCCGGCAGGACGCGATCCTCGCCTCCAACACCTCCTCCATCCCGCTGGTGAAGCTGGCCGTCGCGACCTCGCGTCCCGACCAGGTCATCGGCATCCACTTCTTCAACCCGGCGCCGGTGCAGCAGCTCGTCGAGCTGATCCCCGCGCTGACCACCTCAGAGGGCACCATCAGCCGGGCCCAGGCCGTGGTCGAGAAGATCCTCGGCAAGCACGCGATCCGCGCCCAGGACCGCTCCGGCTTCGTGGTCAACGCGCTGCTCATCCCGTACCTGCTCTCCGCGATCCGGATGTTCGAGTCGGGCATCGCGAGCCGTGAGGACATCGACAACGGCATGGAGCTGGGCTGCGCCCACCCGATGGGCCCGCTCAAGCTCTCCGACCTGATCGGCCTGGACACGGTCGCCTCGGTCGCCGACTCCATGTACGCCGAGTACAAGGAGCCGCTGTACGCCGCTCCCCCGCTGCTGCAGCGGATGGTGGACGCGGGGCGGCTCGGCCGGAAGACCGGCTCGGGCTTCTACACGTACGCCTGACGGGCCGTACGCCTGACGGGGCTCACTCCCCGTACGAACACTCTCTGTACCCGACGGGCCCGGCACTCCTGCGAGTGCCGGGCCCGCGGCGTTCACACACCGTGTGCGCCGGGGGCTCGCATATGCCCATCGCACACGCTCCCGCCCTGCCCACCGCGCTAGTTCACTTTCTGTGCGGAGGAAGGGGGGACGCGCCATTACAGAGAGGAGTGGTCTCGTGGCCACCGACGGCGAGAGTGCCGTGGTCCCGGAAGAACTCGCGGAGTTGCGACGCTGCCTGGACGTGGGGCTCGCCCGCGTCGACGGACGGCTGGCGTTGCTCACTCAGCACGACGAGCAGACCGCCAAGAACGTGGAGACCATGGAGGCCAGGGTCACCGCGCTGGAGAACACACGCTGGCCGCTGCCCACCATCGTCGCCCTCGCGGCGGTCGCGGCGATCGCCGTGGCGGTCTGGCAGGCCATCGGTCGCTGACTAGCGCGCGTCCTGACCGAGGCGCAGATGGTGGAGGAGGAGCAGGGCCGCGGCCATGTTCGCGGCCGGCACCTCCCCGCGGGAGACCATGTCGGGGACCAGCTTGAGCGGGACCCACTCGCGGCGGTCCGACTCGAAGTCGTCCTCGGGATGACCGATGTACGTCCCTTCGTCGGACCAGTAGATGTGGTGCCGGGCGTCGGTGAGGCCGTTGGACGGCTCCACGCTCATGAGGTGCCGCAGCGGGCCCGGCCGCCACCCGGTCTCCTCCTCCATCTCGCGTGCCGCCGCGTACGCGATGTCCTCGCCGTCCTCGACGACGCCTGCCGCGAGCTCCCAGCCCCAGCTGTCGGTGATGAAGCGGTGCCGCCACAGCAGGAGCACTTCGTTGGCGTCGTTGACGACGGTGGCCACGGCGACGGGCCGCAGCCGTATCAGGAAGTGGTCCAGATGCCGGCCGTCGGGCAGTTCGACGTCGGCGAGATTGACCGTGAACCACCTGTTTCCATACACAGTTTGTTCGCTCTGTTTCGTCCACTGCACGGTTCTGCCACCTTCCGACTGGTAGATGGCAATATCGCAGCAGACGAATCTTTGCAGCAGCGTGTGTGCGCCTCCGGACTGTGCGTCACAGTGGTACGCGCAGCGCCCCCGCGATCAGTTCGGCCGCCTCGGCCGTGCCCGCGCAGTCGCTGCGGACCAGGTGTTCGCGCACGGCGCGCAGCCGGTCGCGCAGCCGCTGGGACTCCATGCCCCGCGCCTGTTCCGCCATTTCCACCGCGGTGGCCACCGCCTCGTCGGTGTTGCCCTGGCGCAGTTCGATCTGGCTGAGCATGGCGAGCCGGTGCACCCGCCCGCGGTCGTGCGCCGGAGTGTCCACGGCCGCCGCGGCGTGCTCCCTGGCGCTGACCAGATCGCCGAGGCTGAGCAGCGCCTCCGCCACTTGCACGTTCACCAGACCGGGCTGGACATAGCCGGTCTCGTCCGGCTCACGGCCGCGCAGGATCCGGTCGGCCGCGGCCTCCGCACGCCGGATGCAGGACAGCGCGCTCCTGCCGTCGCCCAGGTGCGCGTACGCCTTGGCCTGCATCGCGTACAGGTCGGAGGCGAGCGCCGGGGTCAGGTCGCGGCCCGCGGCCCGCAGCGCCGCCTCGGCGAACGCGACGGCCTGCCGGTACTCGCGCATGAACAGCGACTGGTTGACGAGCAGCGCGATCACATACGCCCCGAGCCCCGTGTCGCCGCTCGCCTTGGCGAGGCGCAGCGCCTGGTGGAAGTAGCGCTGGGCGAGGCCGTGCGCGTCGGAGTCATAGGCGCAGATTCCCGCGATGGCCACCAACCCGCCCGTGGAGCGGTGCAGTTGGCGGCCCATCTCGTCGGTGTAGCTGCCGCGCAGCAGGGGCGCGGCCTCGGCGTTGAGGAAGCCGACGATGCGGGTGCGGGTCGCGATGCCCCCGGTCTTGCGGTACATCTGCTCGTAGTGGGCGCGGGCGGCTCGCATCATCTCGATGTCGGCCGTGCTCACGGGGTGCCGTCCGCCGCGCGACACGTCGACGTCGTCGGGCGGGTTCTCCCACTCCCAGACGGGCATCACGGCGGGCGTGCCGGTGACGGCGGGGGCGCCGAGCAGGTGCGGGCGCTGCTGTTCGTCCGAGCGCCACAGGGCGGTGGCCCGTTCCACGAAGCCGGAGAGCGTGGAGGCGGCCGAGCCGACCCGGGCGGCGGGGACTCCGGGCAGCCCGAGGCCGATGTCGTCCAGGGTGACGGGCCGCTGCAGCCGGGCGGCGAGCACCTCGCAGATCAGGTCGGGCACCTGGCCGCGCGGGCGCTGGCCCTTCAACCAGCGGGACACGGCGGTGTGTTCGTACCGCAGGGCGAGGCCTCTGGATCTGCCGGCCTGGTTCACATGTGCGGCAAGTCCCGCGTGGGAGATGCCGGCTTCGTCGAGGATCGCGTCGAGCAGGGTGTTGGGCTGCATGGATGCCCTCCGGAGGCTCGGTGCTCCTCAGATTAGTGGAGGTCCCTTCACACGGGGTGTGAACGGAGTGCTCGAATCCGGGGGGTGTGCGCTCTGCCGCACGGTGTGTGGGATCGCTTGACTGAGGTGCCTCATCAGTTAAGGAGGCCGGCCGGGCCGTCGGCTCCCCCCTCGAACAGCGCGGCGGCCCTCACTCGCGTCGTCCGTCCCGCCGTCTGCCCACAACTCCATGGCGGGGCGGATGGCGCACGCCGGTGTTCCACCGCCTGCCCGGACCGGCCAGCCGCCCGGACGCGCCGGAGTCCGGCCGTCGTTCACCTGCCGGTCATGGAGCGGACGTGCCGCTCCGACTCGTGTTCCGGCTCCGGCTCCGGCTCCTCCTCAGGCTGCTGCAACGGGACCCTCTTCCGGTCGTTGCGCAGCACGAGCAGCGCCGTGTCGTCGGACGGCAATCCCTCGGAATGGCGGAGGAGTTCGGCGTAGACCCTGCGGATGAGGCCCTGCGGGGAGACCGGCGGGACGCGGGCCGCCTCGGCGAGGACGGCCCGCAGCGGGAAGAACGTCCCCGCCGCGTCGCGCGCGTCCTCCATGCCGTCCGTGTGCAGGACGAGCAGCTCGCCGGGCAGGAGCCGTCCGCAGTTGAGCACCGGCAGGTCGGCCGGGAGCGGGAAGGAGCCGAGCGGTGGCAGCGGCACACTGTCCGTCAGGTGCCGCGCGGTGCCGCTGAGCAGGTGCGGCCAGGGGTGCCCGCAGTTGAGCGCGGAGATTCCGCCGTCCTTGGCGATCTCCAGAAGCAGTACGGTGACGAACTCCTCGGCCAGCGCGCTGTCCGGCGCCGGGGTGCCGCTCGCGGTGCCTCCGGCCCGCGAGCGCTCGTGCAGGTGCCGTGCGAGTGCCCGCTCCAATCGCCGCAGGACCAGGGGCAGTTCGGGCTCGTCGTGGGCGGCCTCCCGGAAGCTGCCGAGCACCGCGGCGACGGTCCCCATGGCGGCGAGGCCGTGGCCGCGCACGTCTCCCATCACGACACGGACGCCGTGGTCGGTGGCCGCCACCTCGTACAGGTCGCCGCCGACGGAGGCGCCCCGGGACGCGGAGAGCCGTCCGGCGGCGAGCGTGAGCCCTTCGACGCGCGGCGGCAGGGGTCTGAGGAGTACGTTCTGTGCGGCGCCCGCGACCTCGCGGACCTGCCGCAACTCCCGCAGCAGCGCCCGCCGGACGTGGAGGATGAGCCCGGTGCCGACGGCGAAGAAGACGGCACTGCTGACGATCCGCGCCCCCATGCTGTCCTGCGTGGCGAGCGGGCAGGCCAGTTTGTACGTGATGGCGACGGCGCCCCACACCGTGGGCAGGCCCAGCGTGAGCACCCGCCGGGCGCCCTGCCGCTCCGCCCGGCAGGGGGCTCTGGTCTTGATACGGATCATGCCGGTGGCCCCCCTTGGCCCTGTTCCGCGCGCAGACCGGCCCTTACGACCGGATCGATTCTGTCTACCGTGTGATCCGATCGGGCCAAGTGACGCCACATGTCACCCAAATGAGTGAGGGGCTTACCCGGTGGTCCGGGTAAGCCCCTCTTTGCGCCTCTTGTGCGCCTGGTGGCGGCTACGGGCAGTGACTACGCTCCGCGCAGCACCGCGCCCGTCCGCTCGGCCGCCAGCGCGACGGCCGCGTCGCGGGCCGCGGAGGCCTCGTCGACGGTCAGCGTGCGGTCGGCGGCCCGGAAGCGCAGCGCGTACGCGAGCGACTTCTTGCCCTCGCCGAGCTGCTCGCCCTCGAAGACGTCGAACAGCCGGATGGACTCCAGGAGTTCACCGGCCCCGCCGCGCAGGAAGTACTCGACCACGGCGGCCGGCACCTCCTTGTCGACGACGAGCGCGACGTCCTGCGTGGCCACCGGGAAGGTGGAGATCCGCGGCGCGTTCAGCGCCCCTTCGCGGGCCTGCTCCAGGGCGTCGAGGTCGAGCTCCATCGCGCAGGTGCGCGCGGGCACGCCGAGCGCCTTGACGACGCGCGGGTGCAGCTCACCGGCGTGTCCGACGGAGACGATCTCGCCGTCGACGACGACCTTCAGCTCGGCGCAGCGGCCCGGGTGCCACGGTCCGTACTGACCCTTGTCGACGATCAGCTCGACGCCGGCCTCACGGGCGACGGTCCGCGCCGCCTCGACGGCGTCGGCCCAGTCGGCCGGGCGGCCCTTGCCCCACCAGCCGGCCTGCTCGCGGGCGCCCGCGAGGACGACGGCGGCGTGCCGGGGCTGGACGGGCAGCGCGTCGGTGAGGGACGCGATCTCCTCGTCGGTGGGCCGCCGGTCGACGGGCAGCCGCACCGCAACCTTCAGCTCGTCCTGGGGGTGGAAGACGAGGCCGGTCTCGAAGAGGGCCAGGTCGTGCGAGCCGCGTCCGTCGTTGCGGCGCAGGGCCGAGAGCAGACCCGGCAGCAGCGTCGTGCGGAGCGCGGGCTCCTCGTCGGAGAGCGGGTTGACGAGCTTGACCACGCGGCGGTTCGGGTCGTCCGCGTCCAGGCTCAGCTGGTCGAAGACGCCCTCTCCGATGAAGGGGTAGCTCAGCGACTCGACGTAACCGGCGCCGGCCAGCGCACGGCCGACGCGGCGGTGCAGCCGCTGCCGCTCGGTCAGGCCGCGGCCCGCGGGGGGCTTCGGCAGGGTCGAGGGCAGGTTCTCGTACCCCTCGAGGCGGATGACCTCTTCGGCGAGGTCGTTCGGCTCGGCGAGGTCGGGGCGCCACGACGGGACGGTGACGGTCAGGTCGTCCTGGCCGTACACGTCGCAGCCGACCTCCTGGAGGCGGCGTACGACGGTCTCGCGGCCGTAAGTGACACCGGCGACCTTGTCGGGGTGGTCGGCCGGCATGGTGATCGTGCGCGGCGCGGTGGGGGCGATGACCTCCGTGACGCCGGCCTCCGCGGTGCCGCCGGCGAGCAGCACGAGCAGGTCGACGGTGCGCTGCGCGGCGGCGGCCGCGGCCTGCGGGTCGACGCCGCGCTCGTAGCGCTTGGACGCCTCGGAGGACAGCTTGTGGCGGCGCGCGGTGCGGGCAACGGAGATCGCGTCGAAGTGCGCGGCCTCGATGACGACGTCGGTGGTGCCTGCGGCTTCGTCGTGGTCGGCGATCTCGGTGTTGGCGCCGCCCATGACGCCCGCGAGGCCGATGGGGCCGCGGTCGTCGGTGATGACCAGGTCACCGGCGTCGAGGACGCGCTTGACGCCGTCGAGCGTGGTGAACTTCTCGCCCTGCTCGGCCCGGCGCACGCCGATCGCGCCCTGGATGCGGGAGCGGTCGTACGTGTGCAGGGGCTGGCCGAGCTCCATCATCACGTAGTTGGCGATGTCGACGGCGAGCGAGATCGGGCGCATGCCGACCTTCTGCAGGCGGCGCTGCAGCCAGATCGGGGAGCGGGCCTCGGGCCGCAGGCCCGTGACGGTGCGCGCGGTGAAGCGGTCGCAGCCGAGCGGGTCGCTGATCTTGACCGGGTAGCCGAAGGAGTTCGGCGCGGGCACGTCGAGGAGCGCCGGGTCGCGCAGCGGCAGGCCGTAGGCGATGGCGGTCTCGCGGGCGACGCCGCGCATCGAGAGCGCGTACCCGCGGTCGGGCGTGACGGCGATGTCCAGGACCTCGTCGACGAGCTCCAGGAGCTCGATGGCGTCGGTGCCGGCCTCGTGCTCGGGCGGCAGGACGATGATGCCGCCGCTGCCGTCGTCGCCCATGCCGAGCTCGTCGCCGGAGCAGATCATGCCGTGCGACGTCCTGCCGTACGTCTTGCGGGCGGCGATGGCGAAGTCGCCAGGCAGGACGGCGCCGGGCAGGACCACGACGACCTTGTCGCCGACGGCGAAGTTCCGGGCGCCGCAGACGATCTCCTGCGGCTCACCCGTGCCGTTGGCCATGCCGACGTCGACGGTGCAGAAGCGGATGGGCTTCTTGAAGCCCTCCAGCTCCTCGATGGTGAGGACCTTGCCCACGACGAGCGGGCCCTTGAGGCCGGCGCCGAGCTGCTCGACGGTCTCGACCTCCAAGCCGACGGCGATCAGCTTGGCCTGCACGTCACGGCCGGTCTCGGTGGCGGGGAGGTCGACGTACTCCCGCAGCCAGGAAAGCGGGACCCGCATCAGATCTCCATCCCGAACGGCCGGGTGAACCGGATGTCACCCTCGACCATGTCTCGCATGTCTTCGACGTTGTGGCGGAACATCAGCATCCGTTCGATGCCGAACCCGAAGGCGAATCCGCTGTACTTCTTGGGGTCGACGCCGCAGGCCGTGAGGACCTTCGGGTTGACCATGCCGCAGCCGCCGAGCTCGATCCAGCCCTCGCTGCCGCAGGTGCGGCAGGGGCGGTCGGGGTTGCCGACGGACTCGCCGCGGCACACGTAGCAGACCATGTCCATCTCGGCGGACGGCTCGGTGAACGGGAAGTAGTTCGGCCGCAGGCGGGTCTTCATGTCCGGGCCGAAGAGCGCCTGGACCATGTGGTCCAGGGTGCCCTTGAGGTCGGCCATGGTGAGGCCCTCGTCGACGGCGAGCAGCTCGATCTGGTGGAAGACCGGGGTGTGCGTCGCGTCGAGCTCGTCCGTGCGGTACACGCGGCCGGGGCAGACGATGTAGACCGGCGGCTCGCGGCGCTCGAGGAGCGCGCGGGCCTGCACGGGCGAGGTGTGCGTCCGCAGGACGACACCGGACTCGTCGCCCGTCTTGCCCTCGGGGCCCTGCACGAAGAACGTGTCCTGCATCTGCCGGGCCGGGTGGTCGGGCGTGAAGTTGAGCGCGTCGAAGTTGAACCACTCCGCCTCGACCTCGGGGCCCTCGGCGACCTCGTAGCCCATCGAGACGAAGACGTCGGCGACGCGCTCCATCATCGTGGTCAGCGGGTGCCGGGCGCCGGCGGGCGTGCGGTCGTACGGCAGCGTGACGTCCACCGCCTCCTCGACCAGGACGCGGGCGTCGCGCTCGGCCTCGAGCTCGGCCTGGCGGGCGGCCAGGGCCTTGCTCACGGCGCCGCGCGCCATGCCGACGCGCTTGCCCGCCTCGGCCTTGGCCTGCGGGGGCAGCGCGCCGATCTCGCGGTTGGCGAGCGCCAGCGGCGAGGTGCCGCCGGTGTGCGCGACCTTGGCCTCCTGGAGCGCGTCGAGGGAGTCTGCGGCCGCGAAGGCGGCGAGCGCCTCGTCCCGCATGCGCTCGATCTCTTCAGGTTTCAGTGCCTCGACCTCAACAGGGTCGTACGACTTGTTCGGTGCCGACATCTCTTCCCGTGCTTCCGGTTGGCTGGCGGATGGGTCCCCGTCAACGACTCGGAGACAAGCTGTCCCAGGTGTGGGGACACAAAGTGCCAACGACCGAGTCTAACGGGGGTGCGGTGAACGAATGCGCCCGCGGGCTGCTCAGGGCGCCCTCACTGACTCATGTGAGTCACTGGAGATACGCCGGGGCCCCCACGGGCAACGTAAATCGGAACTGGGCGCCGCCGCCGGTCGCGCGGCCGACGGTGATCGTCCCGCCGTGCGCCTCCACGATGCCCTTCACGATGTACAGCCCCAGTCCCGTCCCGCCGCGCTTGCTGCCCCGCCAGAAGCGGGTGAAGACGCGGCCCATCGACTCCTCCGGAATGCCGGGACCTTCGTCGCTCACGGTCACGGCCGTCTCGGCGCCGCCCCGCTCGCGCGGCGAGGAGGAGGGCGCCACCTCGATGGTGACGGTTCCCTCGCCGTGCCGCACCGCATTTTCCAGCAGGTTGCTGAGCACCTGGTCGACCTTGTCGGGGTCCGCCCAGCAGTCGGGCAGGGGCCGCTGGACCCGGACGAGGAAGCGGTCCGCGTCCTGGCCCGCGGCGACGTGCGCCTGGACGTGCCGGCCGACGGCCACCCCGATGTCGACGGGCTGGCGGCGCAGCTCGAGGCGGCCGGAGTCGATGCGGGAGATGTCGAGGAGCTCGGCGATCAGCCGGGTGACGCGGTTGGCGTCGGCGTCGACGGTCTCCAGCATCAGTTTCTTCTGGTCGTCGGTGAACCGCTCCCACTTGGCGAGCAGTGTCGCCGTGAAGCCCTTGACGGAGGTGAGCGGGGAGCGGAGCTCGTGGGCGACCGTGGCGATCAGCTCGGCGTGGCTGCGCTCGGTGCGGCGGCGGGCCTCGGTGTCGCGGAGGGAGACGACGACACGGCGTACGGGGCCGGTGCGGGTGGTGCGGACGTAGCGGGCGGAGACGAGGACCTCGCGGCCGCCGGGCAGGAGCAGGTTGCGCTCGGGCTGGCCGACGCGGATGGCGAGGCCGCCGTAGGGATCGGTCAGCTGCCACCAGCGGCGGCCTTCGAGGTCTTCTAAGGGGAGCGCGTGGTCCAAGGGCGTGCCGAGGGCGTCGGCCGCGGGGAGAGCGGTGATCCGCACCGCCGCCGCGTTGAAGCAGATGACACGGCCCGTCTCGTCCGCGACGACGAGCCCGTCGGGCAGCTCGTCGGGGTCGAGTCCGAGGCCGCCGAGGTCACCGGGACCGCCGTGGTCCGCGCGAGCACGGACGAGGTCCTGTACCCCCGGTGCTCTGCTCGTGCCCACACTCATTCCCCGTACCCCACCTCTCGGACCTGTCGGGGCCCCGAGCCCGTCACACTACTAGCTCGATGTGACGGAGCGGCACCCTCCAGCGGCGCGCTGTGCACGGGCTGAGGCATAGAGGCACACGGCCGCGGCCGTCGCGAGGTTGAGGCTCTCGGCTCTGCCGTGGATCGGAACACGCACCACCGCGTCGGCGAGTGCGCGGGTCTCCTCCGGCAGTCCCCAGGCCTCGTTGCCGAAGACCCAGGCGGTGGGGGTGCCCATGGTGCCCTTGTCGAGTTCCGTGTCGAGGTCGTCCTCGCCGGCCCCGTCGGCGGCGAGGATCCGCACGCCCGCGTCCTTGAGCCCTCGTACGGCCTGTTCGACGGGTACGCCGACGGCGACGGGGAGGTGGAAGTGCGAGCCGACGGACGCGCGCACCGCCTTGGGGTTGTAGAGGTCCACGGAGCCGTCCGTGAGGATCACGGCGTCGGCGCCCGCGGCGTCCGCGCAGCGCAGCACGGTCCCGGCGTTCCCGGGGTCCCGGACGTGCGCGAGGACGGCGACGAGCCGGGGGCGGGCGGCGAGGATCTCCTCGAAGGGCACGTCGAGGAACCGGCAGACCCCGACGAGGCCCTGCGGGGTGACCGTCGTCGAGATGTCGGCGATGACGTCCTCGTCGGCGAGGTGCACGCGGGCCCCGGCGGCACGCGCCTCCCCCACGATGTCGGCGTACCGCTCGGCGGCCTCGACGGTGGCGAACAGTTCGACGAGCGTCCGCTCGTGCCCGGCGGCCTCCCGCACGGCCTGCGGCCCCTCGGCGAGGAACAGCCGCTCCTTCCCCCGGAAGTTCCGCTTGGCCAGCCGCCGCGCGGCACTGACGCGAGGCGACTTGGGGGAGATCAATTCGGGGGCGGCGGTCATGAACTCACCTTCAGGGAAAGATGCGGGCGCCCCGTGAGGGGCGTCCCGTCAGGGGCGCGGGGAACTGCGCGACCAGCCACAAGAGGCCCGCGGACGGCCGACGACAGACGAGGGCAGACGAGTACCCGGACGCACTCGGACCCGCAAGCCGTTCGGCTTACGGGTCCGAGATCACGCTCAGCTCAGCGAAGCGTCACGCCGCCTTGGGCGCGTTGACGTCCGACGGCAGCGCCTTCTGCGCGACCTCGACGAGCGCGGCGAACGCGTTCTCGTCGTTGACGGCCAGCTCCGCGAGGATCTTGCGGTCCACCTCGATGTTGGCGGCGTTCAGACCCTGGATGAAGCGGTTGTAGGTGATGCCGTTGGCGCGGGCAGCGGCGTTGATGCGCTGGATCCACAGCCGACGGAAGTCGCCCTTGCGCTTCTTGCGGTCGTTGTAGTTGTAGACCAGGGAGTGGGTGACCTGCTCCTTGGCCTTGCGGTACAGGCGCGACCGCTGGCCGCGGTAACCGCTGGCCTGCTCGAGGATCGCCCGACGCTTCTTGTGGGCGTTGACTGCCCGCTTGACGCGTGCCACTTGTTAACTCCTTGTAGCTGGGTCACGTGTGTGACCCGAGAACGGCTTGGTCCCGATGGTCGGTCGGCTGCGCCCCGGGTGCGGGGCGCGCCGTCACATACCGAGGAGCTTCTTGACCTTGGCGGAGTCCGCCGACGACAGCTCGACGGTGCCGGCGAGGCGGCGGGTCAGGGTCGAGGACTTGTGCTCGAGGTAGTGGCGGCGGTTGGCACGCTGCCGGAGCACCTTGCCCGAGCCGGTGACCCGGAAACGCTTCTTGGCACCGCTGTGAGTCTTGTTCTTCGGCATAGCGCCGTTCTCTCCTCGTCAGTGGCACTCCGATGCCCGGTCGCGAAACCGGGCATCCGGGAGCCATATGTATCGATTGGCATCCCCTGGACTCGCGTCCGGGGATCAGGCCTCGGCGTTGGCCTCGGCCGGGGCCTCGGCGGGAGCCTCGTCGAGCTCCTCCCCCTCGGCGGAGTTCTGCGAGCGGCCCGGATTGGCCTTCGCGTCCGCCTTGCGAGCCGCCTGGGCCTCACGGGCCTCGGCCATCGCCTCGGTCTTCTTCTTGTGCGGACCGAGAACCATGATCATGTTTCGGCCGTCCTGCTTCGGGTTCGACTCGATGAACCCAAGGTCCTCGACGTCCGAAGCGAGGCGCTGCAGCAGTCGGAAACCCAGCTCGGGGCGGGACTGCTCGCGACCACGGAACATGATCGTGATCTTGACCTTGTCGCCCTGCTTGAGGAACCGGACGACGTGACCCTTTTTGGTGTCGTAGTCGTGCGGGTCGATCTTCGGCCGGAGCTTCATCTCCTTGATGACCGTGTGCGCCTGGTTCTTGCGCGCCTCACGGGCCTTCATGGCCGACTCGTATTTGAACTTCCCGTAGTCCATGAGCTTGCAGACCGGCGGACGCGCGGTCGCGGCCACCTCGACCAGGTCGAGGTCGTACTCCTGTGCAAGCTCCAGGGCCTTGGCAAGCGGAACAATCCCGACCTGCTCGCCGCTGGGACCGACAAGTCGCACCTCGGGAACGCGAATCCGGTCGTTGATGCGGGGCTCGGCGCTGATGGATCCTCCTCGGTAGCACCACGCGGCCGTCTGGCGGACAGCCACGTAACGTCTGTTTTCGTTGGACCTAACCGATTCGGCGCACAAAAAATGCCCCGACCGGAACACAGGCGGGGCTCCTCACAAACCGGAGCACCACCACGGTGTACCGCGGGGCGCGTCTGACAATTCCATCGTCCGTACGGAACGATGGAAACCGTCTGACCGGTGACCCGCCGCCCTCAGGGCGGCCAGGTGGGAGATTCGGAGCCTCCACTTGCGGGTTGACTCACTGCGGAGCCAACCGGTCGCTGTCCAGAATACCAGCACTTCGGGAAGTACACGCCCCAGCGGTCCCGGGCCGCCGGCCGGGGAGCCCGTGCGGCGACGTATTTGATCGAAGAAGTCGTCCGTCGTGACCGCCGTGCCGGGGCTCCGTCGGGCCGAAGGCCCGGGCACCGCCATCAACTAGGCTTACACCGTTTCGGCCCTCAGGAAGATGTGAGCATGAGCGACGCGACCCCCGCCCCCGAGTCCCCCTCCGGTGACTCCCCCGACTTCGACACCCTGACCCGTGACATCGCGGACGTCCCCGCGGTCGAGGTGATCACCACCGTGGCGGTCCACCTGATGAGCGCCGCCGCCGTCAACCTCGGTCTGGCCGAGGGTGGCGAGGGCCACAAGGACCTGGACGAGGCCCGCAAGCTGATCCACTCGCTGGCCGGCCTCCTCGACGCGAGCGCCACGGAGATCAGCTCGTTCCACGCGGCGCCGCTGCGCGACGGGCTGAAGTCGCTGCAGCTGGCGTTCCGCGAGGCGTCGCTGGTGAAGGACGAGCCGGGCCAGGGGCCGGGCGAGAAGTACACGGGTGCGATCTACGGCTGATGTGTCGCCCGGTCCACGGCTGACCCGTCGACCGTCGGTGCTTTCAGACCGTACGTACGTAGAGGGGCTCGCCCGGTGGCGTCGCCTCGGCCGGCAGGAGTGCCAGGTCGAGACCGCGCACCAGGCGGGCCCTCAGTGTTTCGTCGGCGGCGATCCGCCGGGCCACGCGCTGGGCGGCGTCGGCCGGGTCCGCGGCCGGGTCGAGGACGAGGGCGAGGGTGCCGTCCGCGCGGCCGGGGCCGAGGTGGGCGCGGAGCACGACGGGCTCGGCGGCGACGGCGGCGCGGACCGCCTCGGTGACGGCCGGGTCGGCGAGCGGGTCGGCGCTGGCGCGTCCCTCGGCGAGGGCGAGCAGGGCGGAGCGGCCCAGCTCATAGGGGACGGGGCCCGCGAGGTCGAGGACGATGGTGTCGGCCTGCTCGTGGGCGGCGGCCTGCAGTGCCTGGTGCAGCGGGACGGCGACGGGGCGGGCGGCCGGGTCCCACAGGGCGAGGGCCTCGATGGAGGTGAAGGCGGGCAGCGCCTTGCGGTCGCCCGCCTTGAGGGTGGGGACGGCCATGTCGCTGGTCTTCTCCCTGCGCAGCCCGTTCTCGTCCTCCTCGACCTC
Source organism: Streptomyces sp. NPDC039462 (assembly GCF_055639375.1). NCBI lineage: Bacteria > Bacillati > Actinomycetota > Actinomycetes > Kitasatosporales > Streptomycetaceae > Streptomyces > Streptomyces sp. NPDC039462. The sequence goes on along the minus strand of NZ_JBVKAO010000005.1, from coordinate 301,881 downwards.
GCCGAGCACGGCGACGACGGGGACGAGGAGCCGGGCCCCCGCGAGGGCTTCGAGGACCGGGCCGTGGGCCGTGCGGTCCGCGGACCAGGCGGCGAGCGCCGCGGCCAGCCGGGGGTCGGCCGTGCCGTCGTCGTCGGAGAAGCCCGGATCGGGAATGTTCTTGTTCGCCATGTTCGCCATGTTCGCCACGTCTCGACCCTACAGAGTGGTCTCAGTCCCGCCGCGGCGCCCCGGACCTGGTCCGCCACAGGTGGACCGCCAGCGCGAGCAGGCCGACACCGAGGCCGCCGGCGACCGGGCCGACCCAGCCCGCGGGGCCGTCGTCGCCCCGCGTCTCGTCCGGGCCCCGGCCGAAGTACTTCGTGCCGTACGCCGCCGTGCGCGGCTCCTCGGGCTTGAGCCGGCCGGCCCGGGCGAGCGCGGCGGCGGGGTCGATCAGGCCGAAGCCGCGGGAGTCGTCACGGCCGCCGGACGGGGCGTCGCGGGCCGTGTCCTCCAGGAGCTCCTTGATCTGCGCGGGCTGGAGCCCGGGGTATGCGGCGCGGATCAGAGCCACGGCACCCGAGACGAAGGCGGAGGCGGCGCTGGTGCCCCAGCCCTCGTAGTACTTGCGGTCCGGGTCGGCGATGACGATGTCGTCGCCGGGGGCGGCGACGGTGGCGTACCAGCGGCGGGTGGAGAAGGAGGCGCGGGCGCCGTTCTCGTCGACGGCGGTCGCGGCGATCACGCCGGGGTAGGCGGCCGGGTAGGAGATGTGGTCGCCGCGCTCGCCGCCGTTGCCCGCGGAGGCGACGACGGCAGCGCCCTTCTTCAGGGCGTACTGCACGGCGGCGTCCTCGGCCGGTTCGGGGTGGGCGGACTTGGAATCGTCGCCGAGGGAGAGGTTGATGACGTCCGCGCCGTGGTCGGCGGCCCAGCGGATGCCTTCGGCGAGGGCGTTGCCGCGGGTGTTGCGGGCCTTCTTGCGGGCCGGGTCGCCGTCCTCCAGGATCACCCGGACCGGCAGGATCTTCGCCTCCGGCGCGATGCCGAGCACGCCGTCGCGGCCGCCCGCGCCGTGCCCGTGGCCCGCGATGATGCCGGCCATGGCGGTGCCGTGCCGGGCCCAGGGGCGGTCGCCGCGGCGGGCGCCGAAGCCGACCATGTCCTTGCCTTCCAGGACGCTGCCCGCGAGGTCCGGGTGCTCGGCGTCTATGCCGGTGTCCAGGACGGCGACGGTGATGCCGTTGCCCTTGCTGATCTGCCAGGCCCGGCTGGTGTGCATCGCGTCGAGGGCCCACTGCTGGGCGCGGATGCCGTCGTCGGCGTACGCGGTGGCGGTCGGGGCGAGTGCCAGCGCGGCGGCGGCCATGGCGGCGACAACCGCCCTACGAGCCCTCATGCCGACTTCTCCGCGGCCGCGATGGTCTTGCGGAGCCCCCGCTCGACACGGTCGGCGATGCCCTTCGCCTCGTGGCCGAGGCCCGCCTGGGCGGGCGCCGACGTGGTGTTGCTGCCCATGGCCTCGGTGGCGGGCTGGGGGTCGGTGACGGCGCGGCCGTCGGCGAATCCGGAGACGGCGTACGCGACGACGGGGGCGTCCGGGAGCACGGACACGGTCCAGGCCGCCCGCTGGGCGTCCCCGAAGCCCTCGGCGGCGGTGCCCTTGGCGGCGTACGGCCGGGGCATGAGGTCGGTCCGCCGGTCCAGGCCCTCTTCCGTGAAACGGTTCCGCAGGGTCTGCATCGCGTCGGCGTCCGCCTTGGTGAACAGCAGGCCCACGGTGGTGACATGGCTGTGGGTGGCGTCCGTGTACGTGGCCCGGAGCAGCCGCAGACAGCCGACCGGGTCGAGAGCCTTCTTCAGCAGCGGGTCGAAGGCGCCCTGGCAGCCGCTGTCCGGGGCGACGGCTATGCGGGTCCAGTCGCGGTCGGCGCCGCCGGGTCCGGCGCCCTCGCCCTTCAGCTCCGGCGGAAAGAGCCGGTCGACGGGGACGCTGTGCCAGAGGGCCCCGGTGACCGTGTACGCGCTCCGGGCGGCACCGCCCGCAGCGGACTCCCCGGTCAGCCAGCTCCCGGTCACCGCGCCCCCGATGAGCCCGAGTCCGAGCACGGCACAGGCCGCGGCGGCGGCAGCGCGGGGGCGGGCCCAGGCGCCGACGGTCCGCGGCCGGGTGGCGCGGTCGTCACCCATCGCGGGCCGCGCCAAAAACACGAAGGGCCGCGCCTCGGCCCCTCCCCCGCCGGACGGCTCCTGAGCCGCCCGGCCCGAGGACGCCGAGGAGCGCGGCTCTGTCTCCCCACCAAAACCATCACGCCGCGTACGGACCGCGCCGCCCCTACCGCCTGCCCCGAACACCTCATCAACGTCAGCGTCCGCCGCGCCTACCTCTCCCACAACTACCGGCGACTCGTCGGCCAGCCGAGCCGAGGCCGGCACCGTCTCGCCGGCGGCGTCACCTTGCGTGCGGGGCACGCCTTCCCCGACGGCTGGGCCAACCCCCTCGTCGAGGGCCGCGCGCGCACGCGCCTCCCCAACCACCGGCGGCACGTCGGGCAGACGCGCCGAGGACGGCGGGGGCGGCAGCGTATCGCCTTGTATGTGGGTGCCGTCGTCGGCCGAGGGGGCGTCGGGGGCACGGGCCGGGAGCGGGGGCGCCGGCTTGCCGGACGCCTCGCGGCGCGTGCGGGCTGCGTCCTCGTCGGCGGACGGGGCGGCCGTGTGCCGCTCCCCCGCGACCGTCGGCGTGTAGTCCGGCAAGCGTGGTGGGGTGGTGGGGGTGGGGCGCCGGGGGCGGACCTCTTCGAAGGGGGCCAGCAGGTCCTGGATGCGGGCTGCCTGGTCCGGGTCCTCGACCACGTCCACGTCCACGTCGTGGGAGACCGGGGTGGGGCGCGGGCGGTCAAGGACCCAGTCCTGGTCGACCGGCGGCCGGACGTCCGGGAAGCGAGCGGACGGCACGGGCGGCGGCTCGACCGCCGGCTCGACCGTCTCGTCGGGCGGGGCGACGGAGACCGTGGGGGCCGGAAGCGTGGGGGCCGCCGACACCACGGAGGCCGGGGCCGGCGGGACCGGAGCCACGGAGGCCAAGGCCGTGGGGGCCGAGCCCACAGAAGCCGAAGCCGTCGAGGCCGAGCCCGCGGACGCCGGGGCCGTCGGAGCTGAGCCCGCGGACGCCGGGGCCGCCGGAGCCGATCCCACAGAAGTCGGAGCCGTCGGGGCCGAGCCCACAGAAGCCGAAGCCGTCGGGGCCGAACCCACGGACGCTGGGGCTGCGGACGCCGCCGAGCCTGCGGACGCTGGGGCCGCTGGGGCCGCAGGGGCCGGAGCCGAGGTGGAGGGTGGGGCCGTGGGGCGTGGTGGGGAGGGAGGGTGGGGTGGGGTGGTGGGGCGCGGGGGGATGGGGCTGTGAGGCGCCTCCGTGCTCATGCTCCCCCGTTTCCTCGCGCTCGGCCGGCCGGAGCGCGAGGTCGGCGAGGCTCCGTACGCACCGCTCGGCCAGGCTCCGTGCGCGTCACTCTACGGGCAGACCCACGGCGTACGGGAACTCAGTCCGCGCCCCCGGGCGATCTGCCCGGATCATCCCCCTACCCTCTGGTAATCGCGTCTGGCAGGCTTCGGCCATGACAGCCCGTGCCGCAGACCGAGTCGCCGACCGAGCCGCCGATCGCGCCCGCTACGACCGCGCCACCGCACACCTCGACGCCCCCCTCGCCCTCGTCGACCTGGCCGCTTTCGACGCCAACGCCGACGATCTCGTGCGCCGGGCCGCGGGGAAGCCGATCCGGGTCGCCAGCAAGTCCGTGCGCTGTCGCGCCCTGCTGGAGCGGGTACTGGCCCGCGACGGCTTCGCCGGGATCATGTCGTTCACGCTCGCGGAGTCGCTGTGGCTGGCCCGCTCCGGCTTCGACGACGTGCTGCTCGCGTACCCCTCCGCGGACCGGGCCGGTTTCGCGGAGCTGACCGCCGATCCGAAGCTGGCGGCCTCGGTGACCGTGATGGTCGACGACCCGGCCCAGCTGCGGCTGATCGACGAGGCGCGGAACGGCGGCACCGAAGAGGTGCGGGTCTGTCTGGAGCTGGACACCTCCTTGAAGGTGCTCGGCGGCAAGGTGCGGATCGGCGCGCTGCGTTCCCCGCTGCACTCCCCCGTGCAGGTCGCCGCCCTGGCCCGGGCCATCGTCCGGCGGCCGGGGTTCCGGCTCGTGGGTGTCATGGCGTACGAGGGTCATGTCGCCGGCGTGGGTGACGCCGTGGCGGGGCACCCGGCGCGGTCCCGGGCGATCCGGACGATGCAGGCCGCGGCCCGCAAGGAGCTGGCCGCCCGCCGGGGAGAGACCATCGCCGCCGTCCGGGCGATCGCGCCGGACCTGGAGTTCGTGAACGGCGGCGGCACCGGCAGCGTCCAGCACACCGCGGCCGAGCGCGCGGTCACCGAGATCGCCGCGGGGTCGGGGCTCTTCGTGCCGCGGCTCTTCGACAACTACACGTCGTTCAGCGGGCGTCCCGCCGCGCTGTTCGCGCAGCCCGTGGTGCGGCGGCCCGGCGCGGGGACGGTGACGGTGCTCGGCGGCGGCTATCCGGCGTCGGGCGTCGCGGGCCCGGACCGTTCGCCGGTGCCGTATCTCCCTGAGGGGCTGCGGTACGACCCGCAGGAGGGCGCGGGGGAGGTGCAGACGCCGCTGCACGGACCGGCGGCGGACGATCTGCTGATCGGCGACAAGGTGTGGTTCCGGCACGCCAAGGCCGGGGAGCTGTGCGAGCGGTTCGAGACCCTGCACCTGGTCGAGGGCGACAGGGTGACGGGAAGCGTCCCGACGTACCGCGGGGAGGGACGTACGTTCCTCTGAGCCCCCGCCCGCGTCCTCAGGGCGTCGCCCCGACGTCGTCTCCCACCCCGCCGCCCGTCGCGCTGTCCTCGACCGAGCGGATGCCGTCGGTGATCTCGTCCATGACGGAGACGGGCGGGGCGTCCTCGCCCGCGCCGACGCTGAACCGCACCATGACCATCGACTCCGAGCCGACGCTCGACGCGAAGGCGAGCGACTGGACGTATCCGCCGTCGCCCTTCGCCGTGTGCACGCGCCACCGCACGAAGTAGCCGCTGCGGCCCGCGACGGCCACCTGGCCTTCCTTGACCTTCTCGTGGCCGGTGATGCCGCCGTACGGCTTGTTGTCCAGCTTGTCCTTGTCGTAGGCGGCGTCCGCCGCGTCCTTGATGTCGCCGAGGGCGAGGGCCTTGGGGTCCGTCTCGTCCGTGCCGGTCACGGTGCTCGACGTGACGGTGCCTTCGCGGCAGAGGCCGGAGTCGCCCGGGCAGTCGACGATGTCGGGGGTCTGGATGGTCGCGCCGCCGCCGAAGGAGTCGTCGTCCTTCTCCCAGCCGTCGGGCACCGGGAGCGTGATGCCGTTGAGGTCGTCGACGAGGGTGTCCGGGTCGGGGTCGGGCTTCGGGGACGCCGACTCCTCCTCCGACCCGGTGGGCGTCGGGCTGCTCTCGGCGGTGGCGCTCGGCGCCGGGGTGCCGCCCTGCGGGTCGCCGTCGTCCTTGGTGAGGGCGACGGCGCCCGTGACGATCGCCGCGACGAGGACGGCCCCGGCGACGCCCAGCGCGACGACCTTCGCCCGGCCGCCGCCCCGGGACGCCACCGGCATGACCGATGTCGCGTCCTGCGGCGGCCCGAACCCCTGCTGCGCCGGGGCCACTTGGGGCGGCTCGGGCGTCCGCCGGTGCTCGGTCCAGGCGGCACCGTCCCACCAGCGCTCGACGGTGGGCTGGTGCGGGTCCGGGTACCAGCCGGGCGGCGTGGGCATGCTCATTCCGGCACTCTAAGACGTGCCGTGAAGATCAGTACACCGAGGACCGGTGCACCAACGGTCAGTACACCGAGTCCCGCTGGTCGGCGACCACGCTGCCGTCCGGGCGCCGGACGGGACCCTTGTCCCCGTCGTGCTCGTTGTACGCGGCCGTCGCGCACGGGTAGAGGTCCTGCTTCTGCCGCATCGGCTCGATGAACATGGGGTTCACGACCCAGCGGCCGTCCGCGTTGTCATACGCGCGGCACATGAACTCGCTCTTGTTGCGGTTCAGCACCAGGTGCGCGCCCGTCGCGTCGCCGACGAACGTCACGTCGGTGTCGGCGTCACCGCCGCCGAGCGCGATGCGGTGCCTGAAGTCCTGCTTCGCCCAGGCCTTCTTGCCCTTGATGCCGAAGATCTCCTGGTTGACCCAGCAGCGCTTGCCGTCGATGTAGGGGATGGCCTCGCCCTTGTTGACGGGGACGCCGCCGCAGCCCTGGTTCCAGGTGGTGATGCGGCCCTTGCGGTCCAGGACGGAGCGGATGGCGACGGTGTGCTTCCGGTCGATGCCGACGCTCTTCGACCAGACCTCGGTCACCGGTTCCGAGCCCGCCGAGACGATGTAGACGTCGAAGCCGGCCTTCTTGAGCGTGCGGATCAGGTCGCGCTGCTGGTCGTAGTAGCGGACGTAGCCGGGGATCTTGTGCGTGCCGACGGTCTGTGTGGCGCCGACGGGGGCGGCGAGCGCCTCCTTGCGGGCCTTCGCGGCGTACGACTCCAGCTCGCGGACGGTGTGCCCGGCGAAGAGCTGCGGCACCCAGGCGTACTGCGGGACGGTGTGGCGGTGGTCCCACTTCCCGGCGAAGGCCGCGGCGCCGCTCATCGTCAGCCCGTCCTCGCGGACCTCGAAGATCTCGTCGGCGCAGTCCTTGTCCCTGGAGGTGGGCAGCGGCTTACCGACGGGGACCTTCGTGCCGCACGCCTCGGTGAGCGCGCGGTCGGCCTCGTCGGTCATCCACTTGCTGGTGGACTTCCAGCTCTTGGGGCGCAGGATCTTGTCGTGCCGCAGGGACCAGGCGATGGTCGCGTCGGTGACGTCGTTCTTCGTGATGGTGTTGTCCCAGTCGAACGCGGCGACCGGGCGCTTGTTCCCGCCGTGGCCGAGGTCCGGGTTCGCGCAGGTGCCGCGCTCGTCGATGGTGCGCTGGAGCTTGGCGCGGTTGTTGCCGTACCAGGTCAGCTTCTTCGACAGCTGGGGGCAATCCGCGGCTGCGGTGCGGGAGTTCGCGGCCGTGGCGGCGGCCGCGGGGAGAGCTGCCGGCACGGCCGCCAGGGTGGCGGCCGCGGCCAGGGTCAGCGCCAAAATGTTTCTGTTACGCATGTGAGTGGACCGTACATCAGTCGTGCGAGGCCGGCGATGCCGGAGACGCCCCGTGCACCGTGTCCCGCTGATCGGGGATGACAGAGCCGTCCGTACGGCGCACCGGGCCCTCGCCGCCGTCCCGTTCGGTGTAGCCGGTGGAGGCGCAGGGGTAGGGGTCGGCCTGCGCGCCCTTGGGCTCGATGAACATGGGGTTGACCAGCCAGCGGCCGTCGCCGTTGTCGTAGGCGCGGCACATGACTTCGTTCTTGTTGCGGTTCAGGACGAGCCGCAGGCCGGTGGCGTCGCGCAGGAAGGAGACGTCCGTGTCGGAGTCGCCCGCCGCGAACACCTGGCGCTTCGCGGCCGGTTGGACCTTCTCGGCGGCGGCGCCGCGCACGCCGAGGATCTCCTTGTTGATCCAGCAGCGCTTGCCGTCGATGTACGTGATCATCGAGTCGTCGCCGTCGCGCACGGTGCCGCAGCCCTTGAGGTGGGCGGTGTGCTTGCCGTGGGCGGTGACGTTGCGGATGCCGAGGGTGTGCCGTGCGTCGATGCCCACGCCCCTGCCCCACACCTCGGCGACCGGTTCGGGCGACGCGGAGACGACGTAGACGTCGAAGCCGGCCTTCTTGAGCGTGCGGATCAGGTCGCGCTGCTGGTCGTAGTAGCGGACCCAGCCGGTGACCTTGCCGGTGCCGACCCGCTGTTCGGTGCCGATGGGTGCGGCGAGGTTCTCCGCGCGTGCGGCGGCCGCGAACTGCTTGACCTGGCGGGTGGTCCAGCCGCGGGTGAGCTGGGCGAGCCAGGCGTACTGCGGTTCCATCCTGCGGTGGTCGAAGCCGGCGAAGGCCGCCTTGCCGGAGGTGGTGGTGCCCTCGCCGTAGACGGAGAGGATCTCGTCGGCGCAGGCGGTGTTCCGGTGGGTGGGCAGGGTGGTGCCGGTGGCGGGGCAGGCCTTCGCCAGGGCTCCGGCGGCCGGGCGGGTCAGATAGCGGCTGGTGGTGTGCCAGTCGCCGTCCTTCGGCGTGCGTATCTTGCCGTGGCGCAGCAGCCAGTACATGGTGGCGTCGCCGATGTCGTTCTTGATGACGGTGTTGTCCCAGTCGAAGGTGGCGACCGGCTTGGCGCCGCGGCCGTCACCGCAGCTGCCGTACTTGTCCACCATGCGCTGGAGTCTGGCCCTGTTGTCGCCGTACCACCCCTCGGAGACGCTGAGAGTGGGGCACTTCGCGGCCCTCTTCGGCGGGGCGTCCTGGGTTGCCTCCGCGGTGGCCTGGACGCCGATGAGGCCGGTTCCGGCGACGGCGAGCACGGCGGCCGCGGCGGTGCAGCGGCGCTTGAAGTTCATGTACACACTCCCGTGTCTACGCAGGTCAGCCGGGCGTCGTGCGACGCCCGGCTGACGGTGTGGTGGCCGGAGGATGAACTGCGAGATGCGGCTACAGGGGTGTGACGTACGCCCCGGTGAGGCCGCCGTCGACGAGGAAGTCGGTGGCGTTCACGAACGAGGCGTCGTCGCTGGCGAGGAACGCCACCGCGGCCGCCATCTCCTCGGCCTCGGCGAAGCGGCCCACCGGGATGTGCACGAGGCGGCGCGCGGCGCGCTCGGGGTCCTTGGCGAAGAGTTCCTGGAGGAGCGGGGTGTTCACCGGTCCCGGGCAGAGCGCGTTGACGCGGATGCCCTCGCGGGCGAACTGCACGCCCAGCTCGCGCGACATGGCGAGGACGCCGCCCTTGGAGGCGGTGTACGAGATCTGCGAGGTCGCCGCGCCCATCCGGGCCACGAACGACGCGGTGTTGATGATCGAGCCCTTGCCCTGGCGCCGCATGTAGGGGATGGCGGCCTTGCAGCAGAGGTAGACGGAGGTGAGGTTGACCTCCTGGACGCGCTTCCAGGCTTCGAGGCCGGTGTCGAGGATGGAGTCGTCGTCGGGCGGCGAGATGCCCGCGTTGTTGAAGGCGATGTCGACGGAGCCGTAGGTGTCGTAGGCGGTCTTGAAGAGCGCCTCGACCTGCTCGGCGTCGGTGACGTCGACCTTCACGAAGGTCCCGCCGACCTCGTCGGCGGCCTGCTTGCCCGCGCTCTCGTCGATGTCGCCGCAGACGACGTGGGCGCCCTCGGAGGCGAGGCGGCGGGCGGTGGCGAGACCGATGCCGCTGCCGGCGCCGGTGATGACGGCGGTGCGGCCGACGAGGCGGCGGCAGATGTTCTCTGACGTGTTCGACATGGGTCAGGCCTCCGTGCTGATGAAGACGTTCTTGGTTTCCGTGAAGGCGTGCAGGGCGTCCGGGCCGAGCTCGCGGCCGAGTCCGGACTGTTTGTAGCCGCCGAAGGGGGTCCAATAGCGCACGCTGGAGTGCGAGTTGACGGACAGGTTGCCTGCCCGGACGGCCGCGGAGACGCGCAGGGCCCGGCCGACGTCCCGCGTCCAGATGGAGCCGGACAGGCCGTAGTCGGTGGCGTTGGCGAGCCGGATCGCGTCGGCCTCGTCGTCGAAGGGGATGACGACGGCGACGGGACCGAAGACCTCCTCCATGGCCACCGGCGCCTCCGGGTCGACGTCGGTGAGCAGCGTCGGCGGGAACCAGAAGCCGGGCCCCTCGGGCGCCGTGCCGTGGATGCCGTCGCCCGGGGTGACGTAGGAGCGGACCCGGTCCAGCTGGGTCCGGGAGATCAGCGGGCCCATCTGGGTCTTCTCGTCGGACGGGTCGCCCACGACGATGGACTCGACGGCGGGGGCCACGACGTCCAGGAAGCGGTCGTACACCGAACGCTGCACGAGGACGCGGGTGCGGGCGCAGCAGTCCTGACCGGAGTTGTCCAGGTACGACATGGGGGTGGCGAGGGCCGCCGCTTCCACGTCGGCGTCGGCGAAGACGATGTTCGGGCTCTTGCCGCCGAGTTCCAGGGTCAGCCGCTTCACCCGGTCGGCGCAGGTGGCCATGATCTGCTTGCCGACGCGGGTGGAGCCGGTGAAGACGATCTTGGCGACGCCGGGATGCTCCACCAGCGCGTTGCCCGCTTCCGCGCCGGTGCCGGGCAGGACCTGGAAGAGCCCTTCGGGCAGGCCGGCCGCCAGGGCGAGTTCGGCGAGGCGGAGCGCGGTGAGCGGGGTCGTCTCGGCCGGTTTGAGGATCACCGCGTTGCCTGCCGCGAGGGCGGGCGCCGTGCCCCACGCGGCGATCGGCATCGGGAAGTTCCAGGGGGCGATGACGCCGACGACGCCGAGGGGTTCGAGGACGGTGACGTTCAGGCCGCCGGGCACGGGGATCTGCCGGCCGCTCAGCCGCTCGGCTCCCCCGGCGGAGAAGTCGAGGAGGTCGCGGACGTTGCCGGCCTCCCAGCGGGCGTTGCCGATGACGTGACCGGCTTCGCGGACCTCCAGGCGGGCCAGTTCTTCGAGGTGGTCGTCGACCTGGGCGGCGAAGCGGCGGAGCAGCCGGGCCCGGTCGGCGGGGGCGGCCGCCGACCACTGTTCCTGGGCGCGCGCGGCGCGGGTGACGGCGGCGTCGACGTCCTGCGCGGTGGTGGCGGGGACGGTGGCGACGACCTCTTCCGTCGCCGGGTTCAGTACGTCGAGTGTCGATACATCGGGTTTCGATGCGTCGGAATTCGATACGTCGAGCAAGGCTGCCTCACATGCGTTCGAAGGAGCGGCGGAGCTCCCAGTCGGTCACCGCGGAGTCGAAGGCCTGCAGCTCGACCCGCGCCATGTTGCGGTAGTGCGCGACCACCTCGTCGCCGAAGGCGGCCTTGGCGATGGGGCTGTTCTCCCAGAGCTCGGCGGCCTCGCGCAGGGTGGTGGGGACGTGTTCGTAGTCGCCGGTGTAGGCGTTCCCTGTGCACTCCTCCGGCAGTTCGAGCTTCTGCTCCATGCCGTACAGACCGGCGGCGATCAGTCCGGCGACCGCGAGGTGCGGGTTCACGTCGCCGCCGGGCAGGCGGTTCTCGAAGCGCATCGAGCGGCCGTGGCCCACCACGCGCAGCGCGCAGGTGCGGTTGTCGTGGCCCCAGGCGGCGGCGGTCGGCGCGAAGGTGCCGGGCTGGAACCGCTTGTAGGAGTTGATGTTGGGCGCGTAGAGGAGGGAGAAGTCGCGGAGCGCCGCGAGCTGGCCCGCGAGGAAGTGCCGCATGACGGGCGACATGCCTCCCGGGGCGTCCGGAGAGCCCGCCATGACGTTGTTGCCGTCGGCGTCCTGGAGCGAGAGGTGGATGTGACAGGAGTTGCCCTCGCGCTCATTGAACTTGGCCATGAAGGTGAGGGAGACACCTTCCTGGGCCGCGATCTCCTTGGCGCCGGTCTTGTAGATGGCGTGCTGGTCGCAGGTGACGAGGGCCTCGTCGTACTTGAACACGATCTCGTGCTGGCCCGGGTTGCACTCGCCCTTGGCCGATTCGACGACGAGTCCTGCGGCCGCCATGTCGTTGCGGATGCGGCGAAGCAGCGGCTCGATGCGGCCGGTGCCGAGGACCGAGTAGTCGATGTTGTACTGGTTGGCCGGCGTGAGGTCCTTGTATCCGGCGTCCCACGCCTGCTCGTAGGTGTCCTTGAAGACGATGAATTCGAGCTCCGTGCCGACGTGGGCGGTGTAGCCGAGCTCCGCGAGCCGCTCCAGCTGGCGGCGGAGGATCTGGCGGGGCGCGGCCACGACGGGCGAGGAGTCGCTCCAGGCGAGGTCCGCGACAAGCATCGCGGTGCCCTCGTTCCAGGGGACGCGGCGCAGGGTGGAGAGGTCGGCGTGCATGGCGAAGTCGCCGTAGCCGCGGTCCCAGGACGACATCGCGTAGCCGTCGACGGTGTTCATCTCCGCGTCGACGGCGAGGAGGTAGTTGCAGCCCTCCGTGCCGTGTTCGAGGACCTCTTCGAGGAAGAAGCGGGCGGCGAACCGCTTGCCCTGGAGCCGCCCCTGCATATCGGGAAAGGCCAGGACGACCGTGTCGATCTCGCCGCTCGCGACGAGGGCCTTCAGCTCCTCGACGGCGAGCGGGGGTGTGCGGTCTGCCACGGGAAATGCCTCCTTGGGTCAGCCGGGAGCCATAAGGTATTGCCGAGAACCTTTGCTTGGGAAGGGGGTACGGACATGTCACACACGGAAGAGGGCACCTCGTCCGCGGCGCTGGACGACGACCGGCTGACACCGGTACTGCGTCCGGTGCGGGCGGGCAACGGCTTCGAGGAGGCCCTGGAACAGATCCTCCAGGTCGTCCGCCTCGGCCTGGTGCCCGGCGGCGAACGGCTGCCGTCGGAGCGGGAGCTGGCCGACCGCCTCGGCATCAGCCGGGTGACGCTGCGCGAGGTCCTGAAGGTGCTGCAGGACCAGGGACTCGTCGAGTCGCGGCGCGGGCGGTACGGCGGCACGTTCGTGCGGCCGCGCCCCGAGGCGCCGGGCGAGGACGAGCTGCGCCGCCGCATCAAGGACGTGGACGTCGAGGACGCGCTGCGCTTCCGCGAGGTCCTGGAGGTCGGCGCGGCCGGGCTCTGCGCGGCGCACGGGCTCACCGACGAGCAGGCGGACCGGCTGCGCACGGCGCTCGCGCAGACCCACGACGCGCCCCTCGCGGAGTACCGCAGGCTCGATACGCTGCTCCACCTCACGCTCGCCGAGCTGTGCGGCTCGCCGACGCTCACCGCGCAGTACGCGGCGGTCCGCGCCACCGTCAACGACCTCCTGGACTGCATCCCGCTGCTGGTACGGAACCTGGAGCACTCGCAGCGCCAGCACACCGCGCTCGTCGAGGCGGTGCTCGACGGGGACGCGGACGGCGCGCGGGAGATGATGCGCGAACACTGCGCGGGAACGGCGGCCCTGCTGCGGGGCTTCCTGACGTGACGAGCGTGAGGAGCGGTTAACCGTCGCGTAACGCAAGGGGCTTGCTTTCTCGTGCCCCGCACGGCAAAGGTATGGATCCGTTCCTTTGAGTCCCCCGTCTGAGTCACCCGCCGCAGTGCCGTCGCATGGGAGCCGTGCCATGACCGTGGAGTCCAGCAAGCCGAGCCCACCCGAACCGGCGGACGACTATCTGGAACGCAGAACGCTCCGCCGGGGCAGCGCGGGCTGGCTGCTGCTCACCGGACTCGGCGTCGCCTATGTCGTCTCCGGCGACTTCTCCGGCTGGAACTTCGGCCTCGCGGAGGGCGGCTTCGGCGGCCTCGCGATCGCGATGGCGCTCATGGGTGTGATGTACGCGTGCATGGTGTTCTCGCTGGCGGAACTGTCGTCCGTCCTGCCGACCGCAGGCGGCGGCTATGGCTTCGCGCGCCGCGCGCTCGGCCCCTGGGGCGGCTTCCTGACCGGCACGGCGATCCTGATCGAGTACATCCTGGCGCCGGCCGCGATCTCCATCTTCATCGGTGACTACGTGGAGTCGCTGGGCCTCTTCGGCCTCACCTCGGGCTGGCCCGTCTATCTGGCCTGCTTCGTCATCTTCATCGGCATCCATCTGTGGGGCGTCGGTGAGGCGCTGCGCTTCAGCTTCGTCGTCACCGGCATCGCGGTGGCGGCGCTGCTCGTCTTCGCGGTCGGCGCCTTCATGGACTTCGACGCGTCGAAGCTGAACGACATCCCCGTGGAGGCGGACGCCTTCGGCTCCAACTCGTGGCTTCCCATGGGTCTGTTGGGCATCTGGGCGGCGTTCCCCTTCGGCATGTGGTTCTTCCTCGGGGTCGAGGGCGTGCCGCTGGCCGCCGAGGAGACCAAGGACCCGGCGCGCACGCTGCCGCGCGCGATCCGCTGGTCGATGGCCATTCTCGTCGCCCTCGCGCTGCTCACCTTCTTCGCGTCGGCCGGGGCGCGCGGCGCGAACGCGATCCAGGACGCGGGCAACCCGCTGGTCGAGGCGCTGCAGCCGGACGGCGACGCGACCGGCCTGAGCCGCGTCATCAACTACGCGGGCCTCGCGGGCCTGATCGCCTCCTTCTTCTCCCTCATCTACGCGGGCTCGCGCCAGCTCTTCGCGCTCTCCCGGGCCGGGTACCTCCCCCGCTTCCTCTCGCTGACCAGCAGCCGCAAGGCCCCCTACCTGGGCCTGCTCGTGCCGGGTGCGATCGGCTTCGGGCTCGCCGCGGCGACCGGCGACGGCGCCCGCATGCTGAACGTCGCGGTCTTCGGCGCCACCATCTCGTACGCCCTCATGTCGCTCTCCCACATCGTGCTGCGCCGCCGCGAGCCGGAGCTCCGTCGGCCCTACCGCACGCCCGGCGGCGTCCTGACGTCGTCCGTCGCGCTGGTCCTCGCGTGTGCCGCGCTGGTCGCGACGTTCCTGGTGGACGTGACGGCGGCGCTCATCGCCCTCGCGGTGTACGTGGTCGCCATCGCCTACTTCGGCGTCTACAGCCGCAAGCACCTGGTGGCGCGCGCACCGGAGGAGGAGTTCGCGGCGCTCGCGGCGGCCGAGGCAGAGTTGGAACGCGACTGATCGCACGTACGGAAGAGAACGTACGGCGGCGAACGTACGGCGGCGAACGTACGAAAGAGAACCTGCGGCAGCGAATGCACGGAAGAGATACGGGAGAACGGTGCGCGAGAACGGCGAGAAGAGCACAGTGAGCGGCAGCAGGCCGCTGATCGGGGTCAGCACCTATCTGGAGTCCAGGGTGAGCTGGGGCGTCTGGGAGCTGCCCGCGGCCGTGCTGCCGGCCGGCTATCCGCGCCTCGTGCGGGCGGCGGGCGGCATGACCGCGATGCTGCCGCCGGACGACCCGGCGCACGCGCGCTCCGTCGTCGCCCGGCTCGACGGCGTGGTCGTCGCGGGCGGTCCTGACGTGGAGCCCGCGCGGTACGGCGCGGCGCGCGAGGAGCGCACGGGGCCGCCCGCGCGGGAGCGGGACGCCTGGGAACTCGCCCTGATCGAGGCCGCGTTGGCGTCCGGCACGCCACTGCTCGGCATCTGCCGCGGCATGCAGCTGATGAACGTGGCGCTCGGCGGGACCCTGATCCAGCACCTGGACGGGCACGTGGAGCGGGTGGGCACCTTCAGTACGCACACGGTGAAACCGGTACCGGGCACGCTGTACGAGTCGATCGTGCCGGACGCGTCCACGGACGTGCCGACCTACCACCACCAGGCGGTGGACCGCCTCGGCAAGGGTCTCGTCATCTCCGCGTACGCCGAGGACGGCACCGTCGAGGCCGTCGAACTCCCCGGCCCCGCCTGGGCGCTCGGCGTGCAGTGGCACCCAGAGGCGGGCGAGGACACGCGCGTCATGGCAGCGCTGGTCCGAGCCGCTTCCTGAGCCACTCAAGGGCCGCCGCGCCCTGGGCGGCCTGGAAGGCGCGCAGGGTAGGCAGGCCGGGCGGGTCGGGCCGCAGAGAGTGGCGTACGAAGTATCCGGCGAGGCCCGCGAGCGCCGCGGTCACCCCCCTCGGGTCGGCGTCCCGGCCCACCCGTTGGGCGGTGAACACCTCCTCCGGGTCGGGGCCGCCCTGCGCCCGCACGCACGGCAGCATGACGAGCAGGTCGAACCAGGGCGTCGCGCGCACGGCGTGCGGCCAGTCGACGAAGACGACGCGGCCGCCGTCGGACGTGAGCAGCATGTTGTCGGCGCGCAGGTCGGCGTGGGCGAGGGTGTCGCCCGCGACGGACGCGGCCGCGGGCACGGCGAGTTCGGCGAGGTCGGGCAGGTGGCGGCGGGCCCACGCGGCGATCCTGTCGTCGCTCTCCGCGCCCTCCTCGACGAGCCGTTCCCACCCCCGGAACATGTTCGCCACGGCCTCTCCGGCGGAGGGAGCGGCGACGGGCGAGGGTGTCAGCTGCCGCGAGAGGGCGTCCACCGCGTCCAGGACGCGCCCGAACTCTTCGGCGCGCCAGGGCACATGGGGCTGCCTTCCGTCGATGTCCTCGAAGGCGAGCGCGACCCAGGTCCCCTCGTCGTAGGAGGCGAGGAGCCGGGGCGCGGGCACGGACTCGGGCAGGGCGGCGGAGTTCCTGGCCTCGGCGCGGTGCAGCGCGGGGCTGCCCGGGTTGGCCTCGGAGCTGACGGCCTTCACGAACGCCCGCCGTCCGTCGTCGAGCCGCACCCGGGCGGCGGCGCCCGGCGAGAACCCGCCGCGCTGCGTCACCGCCTCGACCACCGGCGCGCCGAGCGCGTCCGCCAGCCCGTCCCGCACGTGCGGGGGGAGCTGCCACCAAGGGGTGCGGACGCCGGTCGCCGGGGGTGCGGTGGGGTTCATGCCACTCATGGTGGGCGGGCCCCGGCTCAGCCGCCAGGGAATTTCCCGGCCGCCGATGCCGCCCCTTCCACCGGGCCCGCCAGGTGCCGCCCGGGCCCGCCGGAGGTTACTCCGCCGGCCGCCCGGGCCCGCCGGGAGCTACTCCGCCTCGCCCGCCGTCCGGGACACGAGCCGCTCATACCGCTGCCGGGCGGCCTGCGGGGTGCCGAGCCCGAGCCCGAAGGCGATCTCGGGCCAGGTCATGCCGCGCCCCCGCGCCATCTGGAGGAGGCCGGTCTCCAGCTCGTCCAGTTCGCCGCGGACCAGCGGCAGGAGGGTGAGGGCCGCGGTGATGTCGGCGTGGTCCACCTCGGGCTCGCCCTCGACGGGCTGCGCGGCGCCGCTGAGCAGGAACGAGACGAGCCGCACGGCTTCGTGCGGGCCGAGGACGGCGGGGTGGACCTGGCGCCTGCGCTGCGCGTCGTCGGCGGCGTGCCGCTCCGCGACGCGCATCAGCGACGCGTACACGCGCTGGGCGCGGGCCTGTTCGGGGTGCGGCGGCGTGAACGGGTCGTCGGTCTCGGACTGTTCGGGATGCGACATGCGCTCATCATGGGCCGACACACACATCGTAGTCAACGATTCGTTGTAAACACTTTGTTTGCACCCACTGTCGATCGAGGTCCTGCCCCGCAGCTCAAGACCGCCGCCCTCCGCTCCCCGCCCCACTCCGCGTCAGCGCCAGCAGATCCCTCCCCGGCCCCGCCGGGCGATGCCCCGTCGGCCAGACCGCCCGCAGTTCCCTGCGCAACTGGACCTCGGCCAGCGGGATCTCCACCAGACGCCGCGCCGCCAGCTCCTCGCCCACCGCGAGCTCGCTCAGGACCGAGGGGCCCGCGCCGCTCACCGCCGAGGCCTTCACCGCCGTCGTGGACGACAGCTCGATCAGGGGGCGGGCGAGACCGCCGAGTGCCGCGTCGAGGACCTGCCGGGTGCCCGAACCCTCCTCGCGCAGGATCAGCGGCGTCGCCGCCAGCTCCGCCGCCGCGAGCGGCTTCCTGCGCCGCGCCCACGGGTGCCCCGGCGCCGTCACGACGACCAGGCGGTCGTGCGCGATCACGACCTCGTCGAGGCCGCCCGGCACGGTGAGCCCCTCGACGAAGCCGAGGTCCGCCTCGCCGGCCAGAAGCCGGGAGGCGACGGCGGCGGAGTTCCCCGCGAGCAGGGACACCGCAGTGTCGGGCCGCTGTGTCCGCAGGGCGATCAGCCAGCCCGGCAGCAGGTACTCGGCGATCGTCATGCTGGCCGCCACCCGGAGGCGCGAGTCCCGCCGCACGCGCAGCGCCTGCGCCCCCGCGTCGAAGGCCTCCGCCGCCTCCACGATGCGGCCCGCCCAGTCGGTGACCAGGGCGCCCGCGTCGGTGAGGCGCGAGCCGCGCGGCGACCGGTCGACGAGGGCGACGCCCAGCTGCCGCTCCATCGCACGCACCCGGCTGCTCGCCGCGGGCTGGGTGATGCCGAGCTCCCGGGCGGCCCGCCCGAGACTGCCGAGCCGCGCCACGGCGAGCAGCAGCTGGAGCGCACCGAGGTCGGGAACGCGGTGTGCGAGGGATGCCTCGGGGGTGTGGGCGGGGACGGGAGCAGAGGCGGCGGGGACGGGGGCAGCGGCGGCGGGCTCGGGCGACGCAGGGGACGTACTCATAAAGCCAGCTTATGCCCCCATAGAAGCGTGCTCCCTGGTCGCACCGTCTCCCGCGGACGACGGTGGGCCCATGGTCACCACCGCTCACCCCGTCGCCGTCTCCCCCACGGCCCCCGGCACCCGCGCCCTCGCGGTCCGGCACCTCGGCCCGAACTGGTACGCCTCCGTCATGGGCACCGCCATCATCGCCAACGCGGGCGCGACACTGCCGTATCAATTCACGGGGCTGCGCACGGGCTGCACGATCGTGTGGGCGCTGTCGTGCGTGATGCTGGCCGTGCTGCTCACCGCCCGCGCCGCGCACTGGATCCACCACCGCGACCAGGCCCGGGCCCACCTGCTCGACCCGGCCGTGGCCCCGTTCTACGGCTGTCTGTCGATGGCCCTGCTCGCGGTCGGCGCCGGCGCCCTGCTCGTCGGCGAGGACTGGATCGGCACGGGCGCGGCCGTCGCGCTCGACACCGTGCTGTTCACCGCGGGCACCGCCATCGGGCTCGCGGCGGCCGTCGCCATCCCCTGCCTGATGGTGACCCGGCACCGCATCGCCGCCGACCAGGCCTCACCGGTGTGGCTGCTGCCCGTGGTGGCGCCCATGGTGTCGGCGGCCGTCGGACCGCTGCTCATACCCCACCTGCCCGCGGGCCAGGACCGGCAGACGATGCTGTACGCCTGCCTCGCGATGTTCGGCCTGAGCCTGCTCGCCACCCTGGTGATGCTGCCGGCGATCTTCGCCCGCCTGGTGACCGCGGGACCGCTGCCGCTGGCGCTCACCCCCACCCTGTTCCTGGTGCTCGGCCCACTGGGCCAGTCCACGACCGCCGCGAACAAGTTCGCCGACTTCGCCCCGGACGTCGTCCCCACGCCCCTGGACCGCGGCTTCCTCGCCTTCGCCGTGCTCTACGGCGTCCCCGTGCTGGGCTTCGCCCTGCTGTGGCTGGCACTCGCCGCGGCCATGGTGGTGCGCGCCCGCCGCCGCGGCATGGGCTTCGCCATGACCTGGTGGGCGTTCACCTTCCCCATCGGCACCTGCGTGACCGGCGCGGAGGGCCTCGCACAGCACACCGGCCTCACCGCGTTCGCCTGGCTCGCGACCGGCCTCTTCCTCTTCCTGCTGGCCGCGTGGGCCGTGGCCCTGACACACACCCTTCGGGGCGTCGCGGGCGGAAGGCTGCTCACGGCCCCGCGCTGAGCTGCCCCGCGGCTGAGCCCTCCCACGGGCACGGCGCTCCCCCGCCCTACGATGCCGACATGACGATCACCTACGAGTGGCGCGGGGAGTTCACCGACGCGGCCGTCAACGCCCTGCACGCGGAGGCGTTCGAGCACGCCCCGCTGCCCATCGGCTGGCACGCCCGGGTCCACCGCCACAGCCTCGGCTGGGTCTCGGCCCACGAGGAGGGCAGACTCGTCGGGTTCGTCAACGTCGCCTGGGACGGCGGGGCCCACGCCTTCGTCCTCGACACGATGGTCGCCAAGGACCGACGGGGCAGCGGCGTCGGCACCGAGCTCCTGGCAGCCGCGGCGCGTGGCGCCCGCGCGGCCCGGTGCGAGTGGCTCCACGTCGACTTCGACGAGCACCTGCGCGGTTTCTACTTCGACGCCTGCGGGTTCCGGCCGACGGACGCCGGGCTCATCGCCCTGCGCTAGCACTCCCCCGCCGGACGCGCCGCCCGCAGCGCCGCGTCGAGCACCGCGGGAGCCTCCGCGAGCGACGGCCCGTACCAGGTCAGATGGCGGCCGCTGACCAGGGCGACCGGTGTGCCCGGCGGGAACGCCTCGGGGCCGTCGTCGCGCGTGAAGCGATACGGCTCGTCGGGGAGCACGACCAAGTCCAGACCGGCCTCCCGCAGTTCCTCGATCGGGACGCGTGGGTACCGCTCGGCGTGCCCGGCGTACGCGTTGTCGACGCCCATGCGCGCGAGCAGGTCTCCCGCGAATGTGTCGCGGCCCAGGACCATCCACGGCCGCCGCCAGATCGGGACCGCCCCGCGGCGGCGGGCCGAGGGGGCCGCCCACCCCTGCCACGCCGCTTCCGCCGCCTCCAGCCACCGCGGCCGCCGCTCCGCCCCGCACGCCGCGAGGACGCGGGTCAGCTCCCGGAAGGCCTGGTCCAGCGTCCGCACCTCCGTCACGAGGACCTCGACGCCGGCCGCCCGAAGAGCCGCCAGGTCGGGGGCGCGGTTCTCCTCTTCGTTGGCGATGACCAGGTCGGGCGCGAGGGCGACGATGCGGGGCACGTCGGGGTTCTTCGTGCCGCCCACCCGCCGCACGTCGAGGTCCGCCGGATGACTGCACCAGTCGGTCGCCCCGACCAGCGCCCTCGGCACGGTGACCGCGACCGCCTCGGTCAGCGAGGGCACCAGCGAGACGACCCGCAGCGGGCCACGCGCGAGCGGCACGTCAGCGCCCCCTGTCGTCCACCGCTTCGATGTGGTCCCCCACGGCGATCACCAGGACCCGGGTGTCCGGCACGGTGGCCCGCCAGCGGTGCCGCACCCCGCCCGTGAGGAACAGGGTGTCGCCGCGTCCGAGGCGGTAGGCACGGCCTTCGGCCTCCATCTCCACGGCGCCCTCGACGACGTACATCAGCTCGTCGTTGCGGTGCTGGAACTCGCGGCCCTCGTCGTGGTCCCCGATGAACTCCAGGGCGTGCAGCTGGTGGTGGCCGCGCGCCAGTTCCCGTACGCGCGCCTCGGGGGTGGAGCCCTCCAGGTCCGTGGCGTCGTCGGCGCGCACCACCTCGACGGTCCGGGCCGGGTCGGCGGCGGCCAGGAGCTCCACGTCGGTGGTGCACAGCGCGTCGGCGACCCGCTGCAGGGACCGCGAGCTGGGGCGGGCCCGCTCGTTCTCGATCTGGCTGAGGAACGGCACGGAGAGTCCGCTGCGCTCGGCGACGACGGCGAGGGTGAGCTCCAGCTGGCGGCGGCGCCGCCGCACGGCAGAGCCCACCCGGAGGGTCTCCTTGTGCTCATCCATCGCCTCGGCTCCCTTCAGCGCATCGGGCCGCTCTCAACCCTGAGGGGTTTTCTGCACCCTACGCATGTTCGCCAAACGGTTTCGCCCCGTTGCCGGGACCGACCCCCGCAGCTTCTGCCGGTGGAGCTACAGCTGGTGCCAGTAGAGCAGTTGTCCGGCCTCGCCGGGCGCGGAACCCTCAGCCGGTACGAACAGGCTGACGAGCAGGGCGGGACGGCCCCGCGGATCGGTGAGAAGGGTCGCCGACGGATTGGCGAAGGCGCGGCTGCCGCCGTGCGTGCGGATGTGGAGGCGGTCCGCGCGGCCACTCGGGGGGTCGTAGGCGTACGTGCCCCAGCTGCCGAAGTCACCGCGCCGCCCCTGCCCCTCTATGAGCACCACGCGCTGTCCGCCGAGCTCCACGGGCGCCCGGTCGCCGATGTTGCCGCCGTTGCCCCAGACGCGCACGGCACGGTCCAGGCGCCGGTCGGCCTCGGCGTGCCAGTGCCGGAAGCCGGTGAGGGTGGCGCGCAGCTGGCGGTCGGTGTCGCAGCCCGCCCGGTAGTGCCCGGTGAGGTGGATCGTGGCGCCGCGCACGGAGGTGACGCTCGGGGTTCCCTCGGCGCAGCGCGAGAGGGTCAGCGGCGCGTCGAAGGCCCGGTCGGCACGTCCGTCGAGCAGCGCCGTGCGGTTCTCGTACGCCCGGACGGCGATGTGGTTGCGCGGGTCCTTCTCGTACGCGAGGACGTAGCCCCCGCGGCCGTCGTGCGCGAGCGAGGCCTGGTGCGTGCCGGGCCCGAAGTCGTGGCGGCGCTGCCAGTGGCGCAGGTCGGTGGAGGTGGCGACGGCTGCGTGGAAGCGGCCGTCGGCGAGGAGCGTGTGGTAGACGGCGAGGTAGCCGCCGGCCGGGTCCTGCTCGATCTGCGCGGCGTCCATGGTGCGGCCGGTGTGGTCCCGCACGTCGTAGCGGTGCCCGTCGGCGGCGGTCACGTCCTCAGCGAGCGCGGCGAGGCGCGCGGTGCCCGCGGAGGCGGGGGCGGCGTCGGCCCGGGCGAGCTGCGCGACGAGCAGGGCGGTGGCCAGGGCCAGTGCGGCGGCGGCGAGGAAGAGCGCCGTCCTGGGCTGCCTCGCGGTCACGGTCACGGGCGGGGTCTCACGTTCAGGTATGTGTTCGGGATGGGCCCAGTCGAGGTTATGGAGTGTGCGGCCCCCCGGGAACGCCGGAAGGGGTGGGCTTCGCCACAAGGCGAGGCCCACCCCTTCCGGGAGAGGAAAGGTTCCCTCGGGGAGAGGAAAGGTTCCGGCTCTACTTCGCTGCCGTCATCTTCTGCTCGAATCCCGGGTTCTTCTTCAGCCAGGCGTCGACGGCCTCGGGCTCATTGCCCTTGCCCGCCTTGTTGATCTCGTTCTCCAGGCTGGCCAGCTGCTGCTCGCTCATCTTGAAGTCCTTCAGCCACTTCGTGAGCTGCGGGTACTGCTCGGGGAACTTCTTGCTGGAGATGGTGCGGATCGTGTCGCCCTTGCCGAAGCCGCCCTTGGGGTCCTTCAGCTTGGTGAGCTTGTACTCGTTGTACGCCCAGTGCGGCGACCAGAGCAGGACCGCCACCGGCTCCTTCTTGGCGTAGGCCGACTTCAGCTCGGAGAGCATCGCCGGCGTGGACCCGGGGACGATCTTGTACTCCTTGTCGAGGCCGTAGCCGGGGAGCACCTTGTCCTTGAGCGCCGTCATCACACCCGTGCCGGGCTCGATGCCGATGATCTTGCCCTTGAACTTGCCACCCTTGCCCTTGAGGTCCTCGAGCGACTTCACGTCCTTGACGTAGGACGGGACGGCGATCTCCAGCGACGTCGGGCTGTACCAGGAGCCGAGGTCCTTGAGGTTCGCCTTGTTCTTGTCCCAGTACTGCTTCTGGGCCGTGGGCAGCCAGGCGTCGAGGTCCAGGTCGAGGTCGCCCTGGGCGAGGGCGGTGTAGACCGGGCCGACGTCGGCCGGCGTCAGCTTCATCTTGTAGCCGCGCTTCTCCAGGACGCGCTTCCACAGATTGGTGACGGCGATGTTCTCGTCCCACGCGAAGTACGCGGCGTTCAGCGGACGCTTCGCCTCGGCGGGCGTGGAGTCGTCCGGCAGCGGGGCGAGCTTGTCGACGACGCCGGGGTTCTTCTTCAGCCAGGCACGGACGGCTTCCTGCTGCTTGCCCTTGCCCGCCTTGTTGATCTCCGCCTCAAGACCCGTGAGCTGCTTCTCGCTCATCTTGAAGTCCTTGAGCCACTTGGCGACCAGCGGGTTCTCGTCGGAGAAGCCCTTGCGCGCCAGCGAGTGCACGCCGTCGCCCTTGCCCCAGGCGCCCTTCGCGTCCTTGAGCTTCTTCAGGTCGAAGTCGCTGTACGCCCAGTGCGGCGACCAGAGCGTGGTGACGATCGGTTCCTTCTTGGCGTACGCGCGCTTCAGCTCGGCCAGCATCGCCGGCGTGGAGCCGTCGACGACCTTGTACTCCTTGTCGAGGCCGTACTCCTTGAGGACCTTGTCCTTGAGGAGCCCCATCATGCCGGCGCTCGGCTCGATGCCGACGATCTTGCCCTTGAACTTGCCGCTCTTGCCCTTGAGGTCCTCGAGCGAGTCGACGCCCTTCACGTACGAGGGCACGGAGAGCTCCAGCGAGGTCGGGCCGAACCACGAGCCCATGTCCTCCAGCTTGTCGCCGTACTTCTTCCAGTACGCGGCGTGCGTCGTCGGCAGCCACGCGTCGGTCTGGAAGTCGATGCTGCCCTGCGCCAGGGAGGTGTAGAGCGGGCCCGCCTCCAGCTGCTTGGTCTGCGGCTTGAAGCCGCGCTGCTCCAGGATCTCCTTCCAGAGGAAGGTGGAGGCGACGCCCTCGTCCCAGGGGATGTAGCCGATGTTGAGCTTCTTGCCCTGGCCGACGTTCTTCGCGTCCGTGGCGGTGTCCTCGGACTTCGAGCCGCCGAAGATGCCCATGCCGCCCGCGATGAGGGCGAGGACGACCACGCCGACGACCGCGACGGCGGCCTGCGGACGGTAGGTCCAGATGTTCAGGCCCTGCGCGGCCCGCAGCTTCGCGACGGCGCGCCGGCCCAGCGGGGAGACCTGGGTGCCGAGGGCGCCGGTCATCCGGTCCAGGTAGATCGCCAGGATGACGATGGCGATGCCCGCCTCGGAGCCGAGGCCCACGTTGAGCTGGCCGATGGATTCGTTGACGTCGGCACCCAGGCCCTCCGTGCCGACCATGCCCGCGATGGCGGCCATGGACAGGCCCAGCATGATGACCTGGTTGACGCCGGCCATGATCGTGGGCAGGGCGAGGGGCAGCTGGACGCGCAGCAGGATGTTGCGCGGCGTGGTGCCGAACGCGTCGGCGGCCTCGACCAGTTCCTTGTCGACCTGGCGGATGCCCAGCTCCGTCATGCGGACGCCGGGGGCCAGGGCGAAGATCAGGGTGGCGACGATGCCCGCGGGGGCGCCCATCCCGAAGAAGAGGATGGCGGGGATGAGGTAGATCATCGCCGGCAGCGTCTGCATGAAGTCGAGCACCGGGCGGACGATGCCGCTGACCGTGCTGGACCGCGCCGCCCAGATGCCCACGGGCACGGAGATGACCAGCGCGATGATCGTCGAGACGAGCACCAGGGCCAGCGTCATCATCGCGTGGTCCCACAGCTCCAGCGAGACGATGAAAGCGAAGCCCGCGAAGGTCAGCACACCGGCGACCACGCCGCGCAGCCAGAACGCGATGACGGCGAAGATGCCCGCGAGCAGCAGCGGCTCGGGCGCCTGGAGCACATCGGCTATGCCGTCGTAGGCGCCCTGGAAGACGGTCTTGAAGAAGTCGAACAGCCAGGACATGTGGCTGAGGAGCCAGTCAACGGTGTCGTTGACCCACTCACCGAAGGGAATCCTAGGCACCGCTGACCACCTTCTTGCTCTCCTGCGGCTCGTCCTCGGGGGCCATCGGCTCGCCGAGGACGGCCAGCAGCCGCGCCCGCGGCACGACGCCGACGAGCTTGCCGTCGGCATCGGTCACGGCGACCGCCACACCGCTGGTGGAGCAGGGCGTGAACAGTTCGATGATCGGGGTGTCCTCGGTGACCGTCGCGGGGGCGTCGGCCAGCACGAAGTCCTCGTCGGGGTCGGCCATGATCGCGCCCGCCGTGAGCACGCGGGAGCGGTCGACGTCCTGCGTGAACGCGGCGACGTAGTCGTTGGCCGGGGTGACGAGGATGTCCTCGGCGGTGCCGATCTGGACGATGCGGCCGTCGCGCATGACGGCTATCTGGTCGCCCAGGCGCATGGCCTCGTTGAGGTCGTGGGTGATGAAGACGATGGTCTTCTTCAGCCGCTTCTGGAGCACCAGGAGCTGGTCCTGCATGTCGCGGCGGATCAGCGGGTCGAGCGCGCTGAACGACTCGTCCATGAGGAGCAGATCGGCGTCGGTGGCGAGCGCGCGGGCCAGGCCCACGCGCTGCTGCATGCCGCCGGACAGCTCGTCGGGCCAGGACTTCTCCCAGCCCTTGAGGCCCGCGAGCTCCAGCGCCTCGGTGGCGCGCTTCTCGCGCTCGGCGCGCGGGACGCCCTGCACCTCGAGGCCGTAGCCGGCGTTCTCCAGAACGCTGCGGTGCGGGAAGAGCGCGAAGTGCTGGAAGACCATGCTGATCTTCTTGGAGCGCACCTCCCGCATCTGGCGGGCGCTCAGTTCGGTCAGGTCCTGACCGTCGAAGCGGACGTGACCGGCCGTCGGCTCCGACAGTCCGTTGAGCATGCGCAGCAACGTGGACTTGCCGGATCCCGAGAGACCCATGACGACGAAGATCTGGCCCGGCTCGACCTCGAAGGAGGCGTCGATCACGGCGGCGGTGGTGCCGTCGGCGCGCAGCTCCTCTCGGTCGGCTCCGTGGCGGATTTTCTCCACCGCGTCATCGGGTCGTCTGCCGAACACTTTGTACAAGTGCTCGGCCTGCAGCCTGGACACATACACCTCTCGGGTTGAACCAAGACGGCCCGCCTCCCCCGCCGGCGGGCCGTGGAGCGATGCGACATCTGCCCGCTTACCGATCGAAAAGTTGAATACGCGACCGGGTTCGCTCCGGGTGCGCCCCTGCCCCCACTTACGCGAAGCAAACCAAGGAGTGATCCAGTTCACATCCGTTGCGTTCTCGGCACGGCGGGGCGCGATGCGCAACGCGGCCGTCTCATCGAGGCGGCGCGGCCGAGGGCTCCGTACGCTGCGCGGTCGCGCTGTCGGTGCCGTGCGGCATGATGCGCGATGTGACTCAGCGAACTCGACGGCTCATGCTCCTCGACACGGCGTCCCTCTACTTCCGGGCCTATTTCGGCGTCCCGGAGTCCGTGAAGGCGCCGGACGGCACCCCGGTCAACGCCGTGCGCGGATTGCTCGACTTCATCACCCGCCTCGTCCAGGACCACCGGCCGGACGACCTGGTCGCGTGCATGGACGCGGACTGGCGCCCGCACTGGCGCGTCGAGCTCATCCCGTCGTACAAGGCGCACCGCGTCGCCGAGGAGGTCGCGCAGGGCCCGGACGCCGAGGAGACCCCCGACACCCTCGCCCCGCAGGTGCCGGTCATCGAGGCCGTCCTCGACGCGCTCGGCATCGCCCGCGTCGGCGTCGAGGCGTACGAGGCGGACGACGTGATCGGCACCTTCGCGGCCCGCGCCACCGGCCCCGTGGACATCGTCACCGGCGACCGCGACCTCTATCAGCTGGTGGACGACAAGCGCGGCATCCGCGTCCTCTATCCCCTGAAGGGCGTCGGCACCCTCCAGACGACGGACGAGGCGTGGCTCCGCGAGAAGTACGGCGTGGACGGTCCCGGCTATGTGGACCTGGCGCTGCTGCGCGGCGACCCGAGCGACGGCCTGCCCGGCGTGCCCGGCATCGGCGAGAAGACGGCGGCCAAGCTCCTGGACGCGTTCGGCGACCTGGCCGGGATCATGACCGCCGTCGACGACCCGAAGTCGAAGCTCACGCCGTCGCAGCGCAAGCGGCTCGACGAGTCCCGCGCGTATGTGGCGGTCGCGCCGAAGGTCGTGCGGGTGGCACACGACGTCCCCCTGCCGGAGGTGGACCTCGCGCTCCCCCGCGAGCCGCGCGACCCCGCCGCCCTGGACGAGCTGGCGGCCCGCTGGGGCCTCGGCGGCTCGCTGACGCGGCTTCTCTCCACCCTGCACACCTGAGGTGTTAGCTTAGGTAAACCTAAGTATTGTGGATCAGGGGAGGCCGTCGCCATGGCAGAACGTCCGGCACGCAAAGCACCGAAGGCCCACGTCGCACAGGTCGTGCGCACGGAACGGCTGACCCCGCACATGCAGCGCGTGGTCCTCGGCGGCGAGGGCCTCGCCGAGTTCACGGCGGGCGAGTGCACCGACCACTACGTGAAGCTGCTCTTCGACGCCGAAGGCGTCACCTACCCGGAACCCTTCGACATGCAGCGCATCCGCGAGGAGTTCCCGCGCGAGCAGTGGCCGGTGACGCGGACGTACACGGTGCGCTGGTGGGACGCCGAGACCCGCGAGCTGGCCCTCGACTTCGTCATCCACGGCGACGAGGGCCTCGCGGGACCGTGGGCGCGCGACGTCGAGCCGGGCGCCACGGTCCGCTTCCTCGGCCCCGGCGGCGGGTACGCCCCTGACGCGGCCGCCGACTGGCACCTCCTCGCCGGCGACGAGAGCGCCCTGCCCGCCATCGCCGCCGCGGCCGAGGCGCTGCCCCCGGGAGCCGTCGCCCACATCTTCATCGAGGTCGAGGGCCCCGAGGAGGAGCAGAAGATCGCGACGGACGCGGAGATCGTCTGGCTGCACCGCGGCGACCGCCCGGTCGGCCGGCTCCTGGTCGAGGCCGTCCGCGCACTGGAGTTCCCCGAGGGCGACCTCCACGCCTTCGTCCACGGCGAGGCAGGCTTCGTGAAGGAGCTGCGCCGCTACCTCCGCGTGGAACGCGAGGTGCCGCGCGAGCGGCTCTCCATCTCCGGCTACTGGCGCCTCGGCCACAACGAGGACGGCTGGCAGGCCTCCAAGCGCGAGTGGAACGCCCAGGTGGAGGCGGAGCAGGAGCGGGCGGCCTGACCCGCGTCACACCAAGCCTGACCCACGTCACACCAAGGCGACGGGCCCGTCATCCCTGATACGGGCGTGCAGATGCATGTCGTGCCAGCCGTCCTCGTGGAGCAGTGCACTCCGCTTCGTGCCCTCCGGTGTGAAGCCCGTCTTCAGGGCCACGCGGCAGGACGCCTCGTTGGCCGTCGAATGGGTCAGCTCCAGGCGGTGCAGGCCCACTTCGTCGAAGGCCCAGTCCGTGAGCGTGGCGACGGCGCGGGGGGCGACGCCGCGGCCGCGTGCCGACGGCATCGTCCAGTACGCGACCTCCGCCTGGCCGTCGCCGAGGACGATGCACCGCAGGGCGACCCGGCCGACGACCTCGCCGGTGTCGGCGTCGGCGACCGCCCAGTACGCGTCGCGCTCGTCCGCCCAGGCCCTGCGCCAGCCCTCTATCCAGCCCCGCACCTCGCTCTCGGAGTCGGCCACGCGCGCGTGCCAGCGCTGCATCACGGGGTCCTGGAACGCCTCGTACACGGCGGGCGCGTCCTCCGTCTCCCAGGGACGGACGACCAGGCCGCCCCCCGCGACGGGAAGCGTCGGCTGCGGACGGCGGGCGAGCGTGCCGGCCGCGACGATGTCGGAGATCTTGAAAGGCATGGGCGCATCGTGCCAGCGGGGCCCAGGTGGCGGCAGTGGATTTCCGGGGCGCACATGAGCCCCCGGGTCCCGCACCCGCGCGCCCCGCACACCATCCGCCCCCACAGCCCCACGAACACACCCCGCCACCACCGCCCGCCCCCGTGCCCTGCGCCGTCCTCCCCCGGTGCGCCGCCCCGTACGCTGACCCCCTGATGACACGCAAGCCCCGCATCCCGCCCGCCCCGCTCCCCCAGCGCGACGGCGTCGACCCCACCCGGGTCAGACTGCCGGCCGACGGAGCGTGGCCCACCGTGCGCGACCACCTGGTGGAGCGGCTCGCGGCCGGGCCGGGTGTCGTCGACGCGATGCTGCGGGACGGCAGGATCGTCGGCGCGGACGGCACCCCGGTGCCCGCCGACGCGCCCTACGCGCCGGGAGCCTTCGTCTGGTTCCACCGGGACCTCCGCCCGGAAATCCCCGTGCCGTTCCCCCTCGACGTCGTCCACCGCGACGAGCACATCGTCGTCGTCGACAAGCCGCACTTCCTCGCGACGATGCCGCGCGGCAGCCACGTCACCCAGACCGCCCTCGCCCGGCTGCGCAAGGAACTCGGCATCCCGACACTCGGCGCCGCGCACCGCCTGGACCGGCTGACCGCCGGACTGCTCCTGTTCACCGTGCGACCCGAGGAACGCGGCGCGTACCAGACGCTGTTCAGCGAGCGCCGCGTACAGAAGGAGTACGAGGCCGTGGCCCCGTACGACCCGGACGTGCCGCTCCCGCGGACCGTGCGCAGCCACATCGTCAAGGAGCGCGGGATCATCGCGGCGTACGAGGTGGCGGGCGCGCCGCCGAACAGCGAGAGCCGGATCGAACTCGTCGAGCACCGCGCCGGTCTCGGCCGCTACCGCCTCACCCCGCACACCGGCCGCACCCACCAACTCCGCGTCCACATGAACGCGTTGGGCCTGCCGATCCTCGGCGACCCGGTCTACCCCGTGGTGGCCGGACCCGTGCCGCCGGACGACTTCCGGCGGCCCCTGCAACTCCTGGCGCGCGCCCTGGAGTTCACGGATCCGGTCACGGGCGTCGCGCACCGCTTCGTCAGCGGGCGGACGCTGGGCGCCTGGTCCGCGTACGACACCTGGGCGCGGTAGCAGCCGTCAGTAGCCGCGCCACCAGGTGAGGAAGCGCTGCCAGGCGCCCTTGGGGCGGGCGGCCTCGGGGCTCGCGGCCTGGGCGGCGGCCGCCGGCTGTGCGACCGGGGCGGCGGTCTCCGGCCTGCGCGGCGGCGGGGACGACACCTGCCAGTCCCTGCGCGGCGTCGGCACCTGCGCCGAGGGGCGGGCGGTCACGTCCTGTGGGGGCCGCGGCGCGAACTTGACCGGCAACTCCACCAGATGCCGGGACATGATCGTCGACGTCCACCGCAACTCGCTCTCGTCGATGTCCAGTTCGACGTCCGGCAGCCGCATCAGGAGCGCGTCGACACCCGTGTCCGCGATGGCGCGGCCGATGTCCTGGCCCGGGCACTCGTGCGGCCCGCCGCCGAACGCGAGGTGCGAGCGGTTGCCCTGCATGTTGGCGGCGAGATCGGGCCGTACGACCGGATCGACGTTGCCCGGCGCGATGCCCATGATCAGGCCGTCGCCCGCCCGGATCCGCTGCCCGCCGAGCTGGGTGTCCTGCTTGGCGAAGTAGCCGATCATCGCGCTGAACGGCGGCTCGTCCCACAGGGACTGCTCGACCGCCTCGGGCACCGTCATCTGGCCGCCGCTGAGCTGGGCGCGGAAGCGCGGGTCGGTGAGGACCATCCGCAGGACGTTCGCGATGAGGTTGGCGGTGGCCTCGTACGCGGCGATGAGCACCAGGCGCAGGTGGGCGCCGACCTCGTCGTCGGTGAGCTGCGCGGGATGCGCGATGAGGTTGCTGGTGAAGTCCTCCTCGGGGTTGGCGCGGCGCCGCGCCACGAGTCCCATCAGGACCTCCATCACGTACGCGTTGCTGGCGATGGCGGTGTCGGTGCCCTTGATCATGTCGCGGGCGGACTGCACCATGCGCTCGTTGTACTCCTCGGGCATGCCGAGGA
Organism: Streptomyces sp. NPDC039462; assembly: GCF_055639375.1. Lineage (NCBI taxonomy): Bacteria > Bacillati > Actinomycetota > Actinomycetes > Kitasatosporales > Streptomycetaceae > Streptomyces > Streptomyces sp. NPDC039462. The sequence continues at coordinate 271,136 of NZ_JBVKAO010000005.1, read as the reverse complement.
CGTGGCACATCACCATCATCGGCAGGTGCTCGGCGAACCGGCTGACGAGGTCGGCGCGGCCGTCCTGGCAGAAGTCGTTGAGGAGGTGGTTGGTGTAGCGGTTGATGTAGCGGCGGATGCCGCGGTGGTCGATGCCCGACATGGCGCCGGTGACCGCGCCACGCAGCCGCTGGTGCTCGTCGCCCTCGACGAAGCTGCACATCGGCTGCCAGGTGAAGACGGGCGCGAGCGGGTGGTCGAGTCCCGCCGAGCCGTCCTGCACCGCCCGCCAGCGGCGCGAGTCGCGCGTGTACTGCGAGGGGGTCCGCACCATGTGGAGGTTCTCGCTGTGGCCGAGCACCGCCCACATCGGCACGTCGTTGTGGATCAGCACGGGCGCCACCGCGCCGTGCTCGGCGCGCAGCTTCTCGTACAGGCCCGCGAGGTCGGCGTCCGCCTCGGGGCCGTACAGCCTGCGCAGGCCGCCGGGGCCGAGGCCGTGGGCGGGACAGCCGACGGGCGGCCCGGCGGTCGGGTCGTCGGTGCCGGGCCAGGAGGGGGAGGCAGGAGTCGTCACGGTCGTCGCTCCGGGTTTCGCTGAAGGGTTCCGGGTTGCTGGATACGGGGTGCGGGCGCGGTCAGACGCGGGTCACCGTCAGGGAGTGGAGATAGCGCATCAGGGTCATCAGGACGTCCCGGCTCGACTCCCTGCGGCGGGCGTCGCACGCCATGATCGGCACGGCCGGTTCCAGGTCGAGCGCCCTGCGGAGCGTCTCGACCGGGTGGACGGGCGCGTCCGGGAAGTCGTTGACGGCCACGACGAACGGCACGCCGCGCTCCTCCAGGCGGCCGATCACGTCGAAGCTGACTTCGAGGCGGCGGGTGTCGATGAGCACGACCGCGCCGAGCGCGCCTTCGAAGAGGCCGTTCCACAGGAACCAGAAGCGTTCCTGGCCGGGGGTGCCGAAGAGGTAGAGGACGAGCTCCTCGGAGATGCTGATGCGCCCGAAGTCCATCGCCACGGTGGTGGCCGTCTTGGACTCGGAGCCGTAGTTGTCGTCGACCCCGATGCCCGCCTGGGTCATGGTCTCCTCGGTGGTCAGCGGGCGGATCTCGCTGACCGAGCCGACCATCGTCGTCTTGCCGACCCCGAAGCCGCCCACGATCACGACCTTCACGGCGGCCGTGGCGGTGTGCGGCAGCACGTCCTCGCTGCGCGGGCCGGAGATCGTGTCGGTGGTCTCAGAGTTTCTGAAGTCCATGCATCACCGCTTCGAGGAGGGATCGGTCGGGGAGCGCGGAGCGGACGATGGGAGCGCGCGCCTGGACGAGGTCGGTCGCCAGTAACTCCGTCAGGACGACGGTCACGACGCTGAACGGCAGCGCCATGTAGGCCGAGAGCTCGGCGACGGACAGCGGGGTCGCGCACAGCCGCAGGATCGCGGAGTGCTCCGGCTGGGCCATGGGCGACGCCTCGCCCTGCGCGACGATCAGGGTGACGAGGTCGAGCGGGGCCCGCTCGGAGTCCTCGCCGGTCAGGATGTACAGCCGCTCCGGGTTCTCGGGGCCGCGGCGCTCCCGCTGCGGGGGCGTGCCGTGATCCGGCGGGTCCGCGCCCCGCTCCGAGCCGTGGGAGGAGTCTTGCGGAGGAGTCATACGGCCTGCCCGTCACGCCTGGGCGGACTCGTCAGGTGCGCCCCGATGCGGACGACGAGGTCGCGCATGCGGGTGCCGATGAGGCCCGCGTCGACGGTCTCGTCGGCGAGCACGGCGAGGTAGGCGCCCGCGCCCGCTGCCATCAGGTAGAAGTAGCCGCCGTTGATCTCGATGATGACCATCTTCATGCCGCCGTCGCTGTGCGGGATCTCGGTGGCGACGGCGGCGGCGAGGGACTGCAGCCCCGCACAGGCCGCGGCGATGCGGTCGGCCGCGTCGGGGTCGCCGCCGTAGCGCGCGATGCGCAGGCCGTCGGCGGAGAGCACCACGATCTGCCGGGTCTGCGGCACCCCGTCGGCGAGTTCCTTCAGCATCCAGTCGAAGTTGGCGCGTTGCTGGATCACTGCCAGTCCCTCTCGTCGGCGCTGCCGTGGTTGTTCTGCGGGGGCACCGGGTCGGAGCCGTCCTGCTGGTTCTCTCCCTTGACGCCCTTCATGAACGCCTCGATCCACAGGCCCGGTTCGGGCTCGTCCCGCTTGGGCGCGGGCGGGGGCGGCGCGGTGGCGGCGGCGTGGGCCTCGGCGATCCGCTGGGCCTCGGCCTCCTGGGCGTACCGCTCCTTGAGGGAGATCTTGACGCGGCTGCGGCGCTGCGGCAGGCCGCCGGAGGTCCACTCGGTGACCTCGGGGACGTCGTCCTCCACGGTCGCGGTCGCGGTGAGCGGGGAGCGCAGCGGCGGGCCGGCGGTGACGACGCGCGGCTTCTTGCGGCGGATGTTGCGGGCGGGCTCCTCGATGGTCCGTCCGGCGTTGTCCACGCGCGGCACGGCGGAGGCGCCGATGCCGTGGGCGAGGCCGGGCGCGGGCCCAGTGGTCATCATCTCGCGCGGCACGATGAGCACCGCGCGGACCCCGCCGTACGCGGACTGCCGCAGGGAGACCTGGAGGTTGTACATCTGCGAGAGGCGGCCGACGACGGCCATGCCGAGGCGGGGCGTCTCACCGAGGTCGTTGAGGTCGATGCCGGCCTGTGCCTGGGCCAGCATGCGCTCGGCCCGGGCCCGCGCCTCCTCGCTGAGGCTGACACCGCCGTCCTCGATCTCGACGGCGATGCCGGTCTGCACCTCGACGGCGGTGACGTGCACCTTGGTCTGCGGGGGCGAGTACCGGGTGGCGTTGTCGAGGAGTTCGGCGCAGGCGTGGATGAGGGGCTCGACGGACGTGCCGTGGATGGCGACGTCGGCGATGGAGTGCAGTTCGACGCGCGGGTAGTCGAGGATCCGGGACATCGCGCCGCGCAGCACGCTGAACAGCGGTACGGGCTTGGGCCACTGGCGGCCGGGGCGGGCGCCGCCGAGCACCGCGATGGAGTCGGCGAGCCGGCCGATCAGGGCGGTGCCGTGGTCGATGCGCAGGAGGTCGTCGAAGACCTCGGGGTTGCGGCCGTGGAACTCCTCCATCTCGCGCAGTTCGGCGGCCTGCTGGTGGACGATCGACTGGACGCGCCGGGCGATGTTGACGAAGGCGCGCTGCGCGGACTCGCGCATCGCTTCCTCGTGGTCCAGGGTGTCGAGGACGGAGCGGAGCAAGTCCCGCTGCGAGTCGGGGAGTTCGCGGTAGGCCTCGCTCTTGTCGACGACGTTGCGGATCACTTCCGCGGGCGCTTCGCCCTGCCGGAGCCGCCAGACGGCGTCGGGCAGGATCTCCCGGCCGAGGCGGACGGTCTCGTCGTCGTGGGATGCGATGCGCCGTTCGAGGTTGGCGAGTCGCTGTGCGTACTGCGTGCGCTGCCTCCGGACGGTCCTGCCGCGGCGTACCGCCTCGGCGCCGACCGCGACGACCATGAGGGTCGCGACGGCGCCGCACCAGCCGACGGCGGGCCTGGCCGGCGCCGCCACCGAGGCGACGGCGGCTCCGGTCGCCGCCGCCATCAGCATGGCGGGCAACAACAACACGCGCGCGTAAGGGACTTCTCGGCCACCGGGAGGCGATTGAACACTCACCATGTATGCCCTCTGAACACTCGTCTTGGGGGATATGACGTCTTCGGACGATGACGGAACATGTTTTCGGGGATGACGAAACGAACGAACGGAAGATTTGGGAACAAGCGCGCGAATGTATCGCAACTCGTTTCAACTCGCCGCGCTCCGGGCGAGCTTAGTCCGCCGAAATCATCGCCGAGTCATATTCGGCAACCCCCTGCAAAGGGCTCGCCGAGGGGCATACACTCTCCCCTTTTGCACGCCTCGCAACCCTTCGAACACATGGAGTAACGCCGGAAGGGCATACGGAACGGGCGCGTCCGCCGACCGGCAGGTCGACGAACGCGCCCGTGTTCAGCCGATGCCGCGGCCTCAGCCCACCGAGCTGTACGCCACGACACCGCGCAGGAGCTGGTCGACGGCCTTGCGGGCGTTCCTCGCGACCGTGCTGCCCTCGCGCGGCGCCGCCGCGGAGATCTGGCCGAGGACGTCGATGACCTGCTTGCACCAGCGCACGAAGTCACCGGCCGGCATCTCGGCCTCGCGCAGCACCTCGTCGAGGCCCTTGTCGTTCGCCCACATGTACGCCGCCCAGGCGAAACCGAGGTCGGGCTCGCGCTGCCCCACACCCTCGGCCTGACTGATCTTGAACTCCTCCTCAAGACCGTCCAGGCGGCCCCAGATCCGCACCATCTCGCCCAGCGCCGCCTTCGCCGCACCGGACGGCAGCTTGGGCGCGAGCGCGTCGTCACCGATCCGCGACTCGTACACCAACGCCGAGACGCACGCGGCCAGTTCCGCCGGGTTCAGCCCCTCCCACACGCGGGCACGCAGGCATTCGCTGGCCAGCAGGTCCAGCTCGCCGTACAACCGGGCGAGCCGCTTGCCGTGCTCGGTGACCTCGTCACCGCGGAGGTAGTCGAGCTCGGTGAGGAGCGCGACGATGCGGTCGAAGGTGCGGGCGATCGTGTTCGTCCGCCCCTCGATGCGGCGCTCCAGCTGCGCGGTGTCGCGCTTGAGGCGGTGGTACCTCTCGGCCCAGCGGGCGTGGTCCTCGCGCTCGTCGCAGCCGTGGCAGGGGTGGGCGCGCAGCTCGGTGCGCAGCCGTGCGATCTCCTGGTCGTCCGCGGCCGCCGCGCGCCCCTTGCGGTGCCGGTCGGGGACGATGTGCCCGGCCTTGGTGCGCAGCGCGGACGCCAGGTCGCGGCGGGACTGCGGCGAGCGGGCGTTGAACGACTTGGGGATGCGCATGCGCTCCAGGGCCTCGACGGGCACCGGGAAGTCCATCGACGCGAGCCGCTTGACCTGCCGCTCGGCGGTGAGCACCAGCGGGCGCGGCCCGTCCACGTGGTCGAAGCCGCGGTGGCCGTTGGCCCGGCCGGCGGGCAGGCCCGGGTCGAGGACGAGCGCGAGGCCCGCGTACTTCCCCGTGGGGACGTGGATGACGTCCCCCGGCTTCAGCTTCTCCAGCGCGGCGGCGGCAGCGGCCCTGCGCTGGGCCGCGCCCTGCTTGGCGAGCTCCGTCTCGCGGTCCTTCAGCCGGCGGCGCAGCCGCGCGTACTCCTCGAAGTCGCCCAGGTGGCAGGTCATGGAGGCTTTGTAGCCCTCCAGGCCCTCTTCGTTCTTCTGCACCTGACGGGAGATCCCGACGACCGACTTGTCGGCCTGGAACTGCGCGAAGGACGTCTCCAGGAGCTCGCGCGAGCGGTGCCGCCCGAACTGCTCGACCAGGTTCACCGCCATGTTGTACGACGGCTTGAAGCTGGAGCGGAGCGGATACGTGCGGGTGCCCGCGAGACCCGCCAGGTGCTCGGGGCTCATGGCGCGCTGCCAGAGCACCACCGCGTGGCCCTCCACGTCGATGCCGCGGCGCCCGGCGCGACCGGTCAGCTGTGTGTACTCGCCCGGGGTGATGTCGGCGTGCTGCTCGCCGTTCCACTTGACGAGCTTCTCCAGGACCACGCTGCGCGCGGGCATGTTGATGCCGAGGGCGAGGGTCTCGGTGGCGAAGACGGCCTTGACGAGGCCGCGCACGAACAGCTCCTCGACGACCTCCTTGAAGGTGGGCAGCATGCCCGCGTGGTGCGCCGCGATGCCGCGCTCCAGCCCCTCCAGCCATTCGTAGTAGCCGAGGACGTGGAGGTCCTCGTTCGGAATGGAGGCCGTGCGCTCCTCGACGATCTCGCGGACCGTCATCCGCGCCTCGTCGTCGTTCAGCCGGAGGCCCGCGTACATACACTGCTGCACCGCGGCCTCGCAGGCCGCGCGGCTGAAGATGAACGTGATCGCGGGCAGCAGGCCCTCGGCGTCGAGCCGCTCGATGACCTCGGGGCGGCCCGGCGTCCAGATCCGCGACCGCTGGCGGCGCTCCCGCTCGCGGTCGGCCTCGCGGATCATCTTGCCCTTGCGGCGGTCGCGCGGGTTGTACGAGCGGCTGGCCTCCATGCGTGCCATGCGCGTGAGGTCCGGATTGACCGCCTTCTTGTGGCCCTCGCCCTCCTCGAAGAGGTCGTACATCCGGCGGCCGGCCAGCACGTGCTGGAAGAGCGGCACGGGCCGGTGCTCGGAGACGATCACTTCGGTGTCGCCGCGGACGGTGTCGAGCCAGTCGCCGAACTCCTCCGCGTTCGACACGGTGGCCGACAGGGAGACCAGCGTCACCGACTCCTGGAGATGGATGATCACTTCCTCCCAGACGGCGCCACGGAAGCGGTCCGAGAGGTAGTGCACCTCGTCCATGACCACATAGCCGAGGTTCAGCAGCGACTGCGAGCCCGAATACAGCATGTTCCGCAGGACTTCGGTGGTCATGACGACCACCGGGGCATCGCTGTTGACGCTGTTGTCGCCGGTGAGCAGGCCGACCTTGTCCGCGCCGTATCTCTTGGAGAGGTCGGCGTACTTCTGGTTGGAGAGCGCCTTGATGGGCGTGGTGTAGAAGCACTTCTTGCCCTGGCGGAGCGCGAGGTGCACGGCGAACTCGCCGACGATCGTCTTGCCCGAGCCCGTGGGGGCGGCCACGAGCACGCCCTTGCCCGCCTCCAGCGCCTGGCAGGCCTCGATCTGGAAGGGGTCGAGGCCGAATTCGTACATCTCGCGGAAGGACGCGAGCGCGGTGGCCTGCTCGGCAGCGCGCTTGCGCGCCGCCGCATACCGCTCGGCCGGTGAGAGGTCCTCTGTCATCGTGCTTTCGAGACTACCGGCCACCACTGACAACGGACGATCATTATCGTCGGCTCACGTGGCCAGGACCCGCACCGCCCCCGGCACGCACTCCGCGGTCAGCGGCAGCGCGCCCAGCGGCTCCCCGTCCGCGTACCCGGTGACACCGGGCGCGGCGAGCTCGACCCTGGCCGCACGGTGCACGGTGACCTTCGGATGGTCGAGGTGCGTGCCCTTGTAGACCCGAGGGAAGACCTTGAGCAGCGTCGTACGGCTGCAGGCCCCCACCACCGTGACGTCGAAGAGACCGTCGCCCATGTCGGCACCGGCGCAGATCCGCATGCCGCCGCCGTACGACGGTCCGTTGCCGACCGCGACCAGCGTGGCCTCGACCTCGTGGACGTCCCCGCCGTCCAGGGTGACGCGGTACGGGATCGGCTTGAGGGCCGCCAGCTCCGCGACCATCGCGAGGTCGTACTTGAAGCGCCCCGTGGGCCACCGCATCCGGTTGCCCCGGTCGTTGACGCGCGAGTCGAAGCCCGAGGCGAGCACCGTCCCGAACCAGGTCCCGCCGGCCCTGCCCAGGTCGACGTCGCGGGTGCGCGCCCCCTTGAGCGCCTCGGCCACGGTCTCCCCCGCGGCGGCGGGGTCGCGCACCGGGAGGCCGAGGGCCCGCGCGAAGTCGTTGCCGGTCCCCACCGCGATCACCCCGAGCGGGGTGCGCGTCCCGGCGACGGCCTGCAGCGCGAGGCTCGCCATGCCGTCGCCGCCGACGGCTATCAGCGCCCCCGTGCCGCCGTCGACGGCCTCGCGGGCCCGCCGCAGCGCGTCGGGGGCGTCCTCACCGATGACCGTTCGCACGGAGAAGCCGCGGGCCCGCAACGCGGAAGCGGCCGGCTGCGCCGCGTGGGCGCCCCGGCCGCGGCCCGCGGTGGGATTGACGAAGAGGGTGATCTCGCTGGTCACGGCCGGACCCTACAAGGTCAGGTCACGTCGTCGAAACCGTTCACACGATGATCGGCCCGGCCGGTGCCCGCCTGCTCAGGCAGCGCCTGCGGCGACCGCACCGATTCGACCTCGCCGACGGCCTCGGGCGTGAGGTCGATGTCGGAGGCCTCGTCGTCGTCGAGCTCGGCGTCCGGGTCGTTGCGACGGCGGCGCGCGTCGTTCAGGAACGAGATGCCGACGGCCATGAAGTAGAGGACGACGATCGGTCCCGCGAGCGCGATCATGCCGACGGGGTCGGTGGTCGGGGTCGCCACGGCGCCGAAGATGAAGACGCCCATGACCACGCCGCGCCACCACGTGAGCATGCGGCGGCCGGTCACCATCCCCGTCATGTTGAGCATGACCAGGAGCAGCGGCAGCTCGAAGGAGATGCCGAAGACGAGGACCATCCTGACGGTGAAGTCGAGGATCTTGTCCATCGCGAGGAGGTTCTCGGCCTGGTCGGGCGTGATGCTGATCAGGACCCGCATGCTGACCGGCATGATCGTGTACGCCAGCCAGGCGCCCCCGAAGAAGAGCGGCACGGCGGCGGAGACGAACCAGTAGGTGTACTTCCGCTCGTGCTTGTGCAGGCCTGGCGCGACGAACGCCCACAGCTGGTAGAGCCAGACCGGGCTCGACACGATGATGCCGACCATGAGGCTGACCTTCACCGTGGTGGTGAAGGGCGACAGCAGGTCGTTGAACGTCACCTTCGCGCAGTGGCCGCCCGTCGGGTCCATGCCCGGCTTGCAGCGCGGCACCGGATCAGCCAGGAACTCCATCAGGTCCTGGCTGTAGAAAGCCGCCACGATCGATACGACCGTGATGGCGAGGAGCCCCTTCGCGAGCCGGTTGCGGAGCTCGCGCAGGTGCTCCGCGAGGGACATCCGCCCCTCGGGGTCCTTCTCCTTCTTGCGGGCAGACTTGAGCAACCCACGTCCTCATCTCGTGCGGCAGGCCGGCCGTCGTCGCCGGCCTTGGATCAGCGCTGCGTCGTGCGGTCGGTCGGCTCGGTGACCGGGCGCGAGCTGGTCACGTCGCCGGGGGCAGCCTGGATCGTGCGCTTCTGGAGGGCGGGGTCGCTCGGCGGGTCGGCCGGGGCGGCGGTGTCGTCCTTGCCCTCGGACTTCATGGCCTTGGCCTCGCTCTTGAGGATGCGGGCCGACTTGCCGAGGGAGCGCGCCATGTCGGGCAGCTTCTTGGCTCCGAACAGCAGGACGATGATGACGAGGATGAGAATGATCTCGGTGGGGCCGAGCCTACCCATAGCTGTATACCTTCTTCACCGAGGCGACAGGAGTCTGGTTGCCCGGCAGACCGGACATACATCCGATCTCCCGCGCTGACAGCGATCGTAACCCCCCGGGGTAAACGCTCGGCAATCCCCGCGCATACTCCGAGTGCGGCCCCCGCCTCGATCCCGGGCCGTGTCCGCAGCGTACCCGCCCCTCTCGGGGAGTTGACAGGTCGCGAACCCTAAAGAACCCCTCGTCCCGCATCGGCCACACGGGCCGCGGCCTTCTCCAGGTCCTCCGCGGCCCGGTTGATCTTCCCTGTGGTCTCGGTCACTTGACGCGCGAGGCGCTGCGCCTCCACGAAGACCCTGACCGCCAGTACGCCGAGGACGGCGAGGCCCAAGAAGCCCGCCGCGATCGCGAGCATCGCCCAGAACATGCGCCGAGCCTAGACGGTCGAGTGCAGACGCAGCGTCCGCACCCCGCCGCGGGTGAGGAGTTCGACGATGCGCTCCCCCGCGGGCTTGCGCACCGCGGCCCCGCACTCGGGGCAGGTGAAGGAGTAGAAGGTGGTGCGGCGGCTGGCGCCGATCGCGAGGCGCAGCGCCCCGGCGGAGAGCTCGAAGCGTGCGCGGCAGTCCGGGCAGGCGGCCGTGAAGAAGACGGGGGCGGGCCGCGGCTGCGCCGGCACCCCGGGCAGCCCGGACATCGTCGGTGTGCTCAACGCCCTTGCTCCTGACTGTCGTGGTCCCTCTCGTACGCCGCGACGTCCCTCTCGTACGTCTCGACGCCCTTGTCGTACGTCTCGACATCCCTGTCGTACGCCTCGAGGGCTTCCCGTGCCGCCTGCCGTGCGCTCTCCGCGAGCTGCGCCGGGGAGACGATCCGACCGTCCCTGCCGAGCCGCAGCGCGAGCCGGCGCAGCGAGGCGGGCTCGGGGGTGCGCAGCGTGATCCGCAGACCGCCGTCGGGCAGCTCCTCGGCGCTGTCGTGCGGGTAGTACTCGGCGACCCAGCGGCCGCCGGGTCCCACCTCGACGACGACCTCCGGGTCCTCGGCGGCGGGCTGCACGAGGCCTTCGGAGAGGTCGCGCAGCTCCACCTCGGGCGGCGCGGACGGCTCGTCCAGGATCTTGATCTCGGCGACGCGGTCGAGGCGGAAGGTGCGCCGCGCCTCGGAGCGCCTGCACCACGCCTCCACATAGGTGTGGCCGACGCTCACCAGGCGGATCGGGTCGATCTCGCGCTCGGTGACCTCGTCGCGGGCGGGTGAGTAGTAGCGGATCCAGAGCCTGCGGCGCTCGGAGATGGCCCGGTCGACGTCGGCGAAGACGCCGCCCTCGGACTCGAAGGTCACCGAGAGGCGCGAGCTGGCGCCCGCCGCCTCGCCCGCCGCGGTCTCCAGCTTCGCGGTGGCGCGCAGCAGCGCGAGGCGGTCGCTCTCGCGCAGGCCGGGCAGCGTGGCCACGGCGCGGGCGGCGACGAGCAGGGCGGTCGCCTCGTCGGCGGCGAGCCGCAGCGGGGCCGCGACGTCGTCGGGGTTGTGCCACCAGATGCGGTCGCCGTCGGTGTCGATGTCGAGGAGGTCGCCGCCGCGGAAGCTGGTCCCGCACATCGGCAGCACGTCGAGGTCGGAGATCAGCTCGTCGGTGGTGATGCCGAAGGCGCGGGCGACGTCGCCGACGTGGGCGCCGGGGCGCTCGCGCAGATAGGTCACCAGCGACAGCATCCGCCGCGTCTGGTCGATGGCGTTCGAGGCCATTGGTCTTCCGTTCCCCTCAGCCCTTGGCCACGGCGCGCAGCCGGTCCACGACGTCGGCCCGCAGCTCGGCGGGCTCCAGGACCACCACGTCGGGCCCGAACTCCACCAGCCAGGCATCCAGCCCGTGGCCGTACGGAATCTCCAACTCCGCCCAGCCGTCGCCCAGTTCCCGCACGGCGACGGCCTTGGCCCGCAGCGGGTAGCCGGCGTCCGTGCGCAGCCGGATCAGAGCGGTGCGGTCGGCGGTCTCCCCCGCCCAGCTCGCGACGGTCTCACGGACCGTGACGACGTCCGGGACGTCCGCCGTGTACTTCCCCGCGCGGGCGCGCACCTTGCCGGTGATCCGGGAGAGCCGGAAGACCCGCTCGGCACCCCGGTCGCGGTCCCAGCCCGCGAGGTACCAGTGGCCGCGCCAGCACTCCAGCGCCCAGGGCTCCACGTGCCGCTGCTCGGGGCGGGCCGCGGTGGCCTTGCGGTAGTCGAAGACGACGGGACGGCGGTCCCGGCAGGCGAGCATCAGCGGCTCGAAGGCCGCCTCGTGCGCGGGGATCCTGGGCTCCAGGGCGCTGTGCGCACCGTACGGGTCCACGCCCTCGGGCAGGCCCGCGGCGCGCAGCTTCTGCAGAGCACCGCTGGCGGCGCCGGCGAGCCTGGCCTGCTGCCAGACCTTGGCGGCCAGGCCGAGGGCCGCGGCCTCCTCGGCGTCGAGAGTGATGGGCGGCAGGCGGTTGCTGTCGCGGCGGGCGAGGTAGCCGACCTCGCCCTCGAGGTTCTCCACGGTCTCGATGACCAGGCCCAGCTCGCGCAGATCGTCCTTGTCGCGCTCGAACATCCGGTTGAAGGAGTCGTCGGATCCGGCCGCCCGGCCCCCCGCCCCGGAGGCCTCGACGTACGCCTCGATGGAGTCCCGAAGCTCGCGCTTGCTGAGCGGCCGCCGGGTCCCGAGCAGGCACAGCGCAAGATTCATCAGCCGCTCGGCCTTGGCAATGGCCATCGACGCCCTTTCTCGGCTGTTCAGATTGTGCTTCCGACCGATGACCGTACCGCCCCGGGGTGTCGGGGCAAAAGCCGAGGGCCCATGCCGGACAGGCATGGACCCTCGGCGAAAGGATCAGGTCAAGGACGTCCTCAGACGGAGACCAGGTCGCAGACGAAGATCAGCGTCTCGCCCGGGGCGATGCGGCCGCCGCCGGCGCCGCGGTCGCCGTACGCCAGGTGGGCCGGGATGGTCAGCTCGCGCCGGCCGCCGACCTTCATGCCCTGCACGCCCTGGTCCCAGCCGGAGATGACCTGGCCGGCGCCCAGCTGGAACTCCAGCGGGTTGCCGCGGTTCCAGCTCGCGTCGAACTCCTCGCCCGTGCTGAAGGCCACGCCCACGTAGTGGACCTTGACGAAGTCGCCCGCCTTGGCGACCGGCCCGTCACCCTCCCAGATGTCCTTGATCTGCAGATCGGCCGGCGGCTCGCCGACAGGGAAGTCGACCTCGGGCTTGTCAATGCTCACGAAAATGCTCCTGCTTGATACGAAAGGTCAGCTCGGACAGTCTTACATCCCCGAGGGCTCAGGCCTTCGCGAGGATGTCCACGCAGAAGACCAGCGTGGAGTCCTTCTTGATCGAGCTGCCCTGCGGCGGCTGGTCGCCGTACCCCAGCTCCGGCGGGATCACGATGAGGACGCGGCTGCCGACCTTCTTGCCCGTCAGACCCTGCGCCCAGCCCTTGACGACCTGCGCCAGCTGGAACTGGGCGAGCTGACCGCTCTTGTACGAGGAGTCGAACTCCTTGCCGTCGGCCCAGAGCACACCCTTGTACTGGCACAGGAGGCTGTCGGTCTCCTTGACCTTGTCGCCGTCGCCCTCCAGGACGTACGAAGCGACGAGCTTCTTGGGGGCGTCGGTCTTCGGGACGTCGATCGAGGGGGCCTTGCCGTCGGTGTTCGTGCCGACCTTGGGCAGGTCCTTGTTGGACTGCGCGACCTCCTTGCCCTCCACCGAGCTCTTGGAGTTGAAGGTGCCGACGAGGTCGACGACGAACACCAGGGTGTCCGAGCCCTTGATGCCCGCCTGCTTGTTGCCCTCCTTGCCGTATCCCATCTTCGGCGGGATGGCGATCTCCACGCGGCTGTCGAGCTTCTTGCCGACGAGCGCCTGGTCCCAGCCCGGGATGACCTGGCCGACGCCGATCGGGAAGACCGTGGGATTACCGCGGTCGTACGAGTTGTCGAAGACCTTGGCCGTCGCCCAGATCTGGCCGAGGTAGTTGGCCTGCAGATAGTCGCCCTTGGCCACCTTCTTGCCCTTGCCCTCGATCAGGGTCTTGACGGCGAGGTCCGAGGACGGCTGGCCCTTGCCCTTGGCGACGGTCGGCTTCTCGCCGAACTTGTCGCCCTTCGTGATCTCGGGCAGCGGCCCGTCCACGATCTTCGCGGTCGGCGGGGCCGACGTGGCGTTCGTCGGGCTGTCGGTGGGCTTGGACTTGGCCTTGTCGGCCTTGTCGTCACCACAACCTGCCAGCGTGAGCAGGCCGGCCGGGACGGCAAGGAGAAGTGAGCGTCGGCGCACGGTGGGGGCCTCGTATCGGTCGATCTTGTGGGTTGGCGTGCGCGCAACTCTACGGCGTGAGAAGGGCGCCGTACGAGGAACGTACGGCGCCCGTGTTGCGTTCCCGCAACGTCACTCGATTCCCTCGGGTCCCTCGCGATCCGGAGTTCACATGCCGGCGATGAGCTTCTCCACCCGGTCGTCCACGGACCGGAAGGGGTCCTTGCACAACACGGTGCGCTGTGCCTGGTCGTTGAGCTTGAGGTGGACCCAGTCGACCGTGAAGTCACGGCGCTGCTCCTGGGCTCGTCGGATGAAATCACCGCGCAGCCGCGCGCGAGTGGTCTGCGGCGGCACCGACTTGCCCTCGAAGATCTTCAAGTCGTTGCAGATGCGGGCGGCTTGCCCCTTCTTCTCCAGGAGGTAGTACAGCCCTCGACGACGGTGGATGTCGTGGTACGCGAGGTCTATCTGCGCGACCCTCGGGTGCGACATGGTCATGTTGTTCTTCGCGCGGTACCGCTCGATGAGCTTGTACTTCATGACCCAGTCGATCTCGGTGCCGATGCGGTCGAGGTCCTCGCTCTCGATCGCGTCCAGCGTGCGGCCCCACAGCTCCAGGACCTGCTCGACGGTGCCGGTGCGGATGCCACGGCGGTCGACGAAGTCCACCGCCTTCTCGTAGTACTCACGCTGCACTTCGAGAGCCGAGGCCTCACGGCCACTGGCCAGGCGCACCTTGCGACGCCCTGTGATGTCGTGACTGACCTCACGGATCGCCCTGATCGGGTTCTCCAGAGTGAGGTCACGCATCACCGTGCCCGCCTCGATCATGCGCAGCACGAGGTCGGTGGCGCCGACCTTGAGGAGCATGGTCGTCTCGGACATGTTCGAGTCACCGACGATGACGTGGAGCCTGCGGTAGCGCTCGGCGTCCGCGTGCGGTTCGTCGCGGGTGTTGATGATCGGCCGGGACCGGGTGGTCGCGGAGGACACCCCTTCCCAGATGTGCTCGGCCCGCTGACTGACGCAGTACACGGCGCCGCGCGGAGTCTGCAGCACCTTGCCCGCGCCGCACAGCAGCTGCCGGGTGACGAGGAACGGAATGAGGATGTCCGCGAGCCGGGAGAACTCCCCGTGACGGGCCACCAGATAGTTCTCGTGGCAGCCGTAGGAGTTTCCCGCCGAATCGGTGTTGTTCTTGAAAAGGTAGACGTCGCCCGCGATTCCCTCCTCGTGCAGGCGGCGCTCGGCGTCGACGAGCAGGCCTTCCAGAATGCGCTCGCCCGCTTTGTCGTGGGTGACCAGCTCGGTCACGTTGTCACATTCGGGTGTCGCGTATTCCGGATGTGACCCCACGTCGAGATACAGACGGGCGCCGTTCCGCAGAAAGACGTTGCTGCTGCGGCCCCATGACACAACACGGCGGAAGAGGTAGCGCGCCACCTCGTCAGGGGACAGGCGGCGCTGTCCCCTGAACGTGCATGTGACGCCGTACTCGTTCTCCAGCCCGAAAATGCGGCGGTCCATGACTGAACATTACGCCTGATGCCCGGCACTGAAACCGGGTTCGGCAGCACCGTTTCGATCATTTTCCGATGAACCCGCAACAACCCCGGATTCCACGGCCGGTACCAGTACCCGCGCCGTGGCCAGCAGAACCATCAGCGCCGCCACACCGGCGAGCCCCGGCACCGCGAAACCCCACGCCGTACCACCCCACTCCACCACCGGCCCCGCCGCGGCCGTCCCCAACGACGCCCCGACCGTGAACGTCGTCACCAGCCAGGAGAACGCCTCCGTCACCGTGCCCCGCGGAGCGTGCCGGTCCACGATGATGAACGCGCACGCGAGCGCCGGCGCGAGGAACACACCGGCGAGCGCCGTCAGCGCCGTCATCGCCACCGCCCCGGGCGTCAGCACCAACGGCCAATAGCAGACCGCCAACAGCGCCACCAGGACACTCAGCCTCCGCTCCGGCACACCGACCCACTGCCGCGCCCCGTACACCGAACCGCCGACGAGCGCGCCGAGCCCGAGCGCCGCCATCATCCAGCCGTACACCGCGTCGCCGCCGTGCACGTCCGCGTACGAGACACCGGCGACGGTGATGGAGCCGAGCGCCATGCCGATGAACAGGAACGCGCCGAGGAGCGCGAGGAGCCCGGGCGAGCGCAGGGCACCGAGCCAGTGCGCCTCCCGCGGCGCCGAGCGCCACGCGCGTGAAGGCCGGGACACCACTACGGAGAGGGCACCGAGCACACCGACCACATTGACGACGAGCAGCGCCACCTGCTCCGACCACAGGGCCACGCAGCCCGTGATGAGCAACGGCCCGACGGTGAACATGACTTCCTGGGCGATGGCGTCCATGGCGTACGCGGTGTGGACCTGCTCCTCCTTGCCGAGAACGCTCGGCCACAGGGCACGCAGACCACCCTCCAGAGGAGGCGTGAACAGGCCGGCGGCCCCCACCGCCACATACGCCAGGGCCAGCTGGTCCGGCCCCGTGAACGCGAACACCGCCATGCCGAACGCGGAGAGCAGCGCGGCGGGCAACTGGACGCGCGGCTGGCCGTACAGGTCGACGAGGCGCCCGAGCAGCGGCTGACCCACCGCGTTGGCCACGCCGTACACCGCGGCGAGCGCGCCGGCCAGGCTGTAGGTGCCGCCCTCGGCCCGGATGAACAGCACGATCGCGATCGCCGCCGTCGCGTTCGGCAGCCTGCCCACCAGCGTCCCGGCGAGCAGCCGTGTCGCGTAGCGCGTCCTGAGGATGTCCGCGTATCCCGCCGCCATGCTCTCCCGCCCTCCCCCCGCACGCCGAGCCGGGGTTTTACGTATAACGTCCGGCGTCATACGTACCATGAGCGCAGTGCGCGGGTCCACCGCGACCCCGCGCCACGGGCCCCCGTGGCGCGGCACAGACCGGGAGGTGTCAGTGGCCGGGCCGCTGCAGGAAACCGGGGCCACCCGCCCCACGAGCCGCGACGTCGCACGCGCGGCCGGGGTCTCCCAGGCCACCGTCTCCCTCGTGCTCGGCGACAAATGGCGCGGTCGCGTCGCCGAACCCACCGCCGAACGCGTCCGGACCGCCGCACGCGAACTCGGCTACCGCCCCAACCTCGCCGCCCGCAACCTCCGCCTCGGCAGGACCAGAACAGCCCTCCTCGTCGTCCCCGAACTCACCAACGAATTCTTCGCACACGTCTACACCGGCGTCGCCCGCATCGCCGCCCGGCACGGCTTCGGCGTCGTCCTCTACCCCTCCCCCGACGGCATCGGCCCCGCCCGCGACCCCTTCGCCTCCGCACGCGCCTCCCTCGACGGCGTCCTGGCCTCCTCCATGGCCTCCGACGCCCTCGCCACCATCCGCGGCGACGACCTCCCCCTCGTCATGCTCGACAGCGACCCCGCGGGCAGCCTCGGCGCCACCACCGTCAACCTCGACCTCGCCGACGGCATGCGCCGAGCCACGGAACACCTCCTCGCCCTCGGCCACCGCGACTTCCTGCACCTCGCCGCCGACGTCGACTCCTGGACCTTCGACGTACGCGCCGAAGCCCTCGACCGCACCCTGCGCGGCACCGACACCTCCGTACGCCGCGCCGCCGCGCCCCTGAACGTCGCCGGCGCCCGCGTCGTCGCCGAAGCCGCACTCTCCGCCCCCGGCCCCCGGCCCACCGCCGTCGTCTGCGACGACGACTTCCTCGCCGCCGGAGTCTGCAAAGCCGCACGCCGACTAGGCCTGCGCGTCCCCGAGGACGTCTCGGTCACCGGCTTCGACGATCTGACCCTGGCCACCGCCGTCGAACCGGAGCTCACGACCGTCCGGCTGCCCGCCGAGCGGTTCGGCGAGCGCGGCATGGAATCCCTCGTCGCCGTCCTGGAGGGCCGCAGCCCCGACGCGACCCCACTCCCCGTCGAACTGATCGTCCGCGGCTCCACAGGACCGCCCCGCTGACGGCCACCCCACACACGAACGCGCCCCGCGCCCCGGCCATCGGCCGGAACACGGGGCGCGCCCGCAAGCGAACTACTCGACGTCACCGCCGGACTTCGGCGCCGGCCCGGCGTCCTCCTCCGTGTCGGTCGCCGCGTCCGTCGCGCCGCCCTCGTCGAGCAGCCGCGACAGCTGACGCCCCACGATCCGCTTGAACTTCCGCTGCTGCGGCCGCGTCCGGTCGAGGATCGCCACCTCCAGCCGCTCCGCGGGGATCTCCCGCTCGCTGCCGTTGGTGTCGCGGGACAGCGCCTGCACCGCGAGCTTGAGCGCCTCGGCCAGCGTCATCCCGTCCCGGTGACGCTGATCGAGATACGTGCTGATCTGCTCGGCATTGCCACCGACCGCGACCGAACCGTGCTCATCCACGATCGAACCGTCATGCGGCAGACGGTAGATCTGATCACCGTCCGGCGTCACACCGACCTCGGCGACGACCAGCTCCACCTCGTACGGCTTCTCCGCGTTACTGGAGAAGATCGTGCCCAGCGTCTGCGCATAGACGTTGGCGAGCCCACGGGCCGTCACATCATCACGGTCGTACGTATATCCACGAAGGTCGGCGTAGCGCACGCCGCCGATCCGCAGATTCTCGTACTCGTTGTACTTGCCGGCGGCCGCGAAGCCGATCCGGTCATAGATCTCGCTGAACTTGTGCAGCGCACGGGACGGGTTCTCGCCGACGAACACAATGCCGTCGGCATACTGCATCACGACAAGGCTGCGGCCACGGGCGATGCCCTTCCTGGCGTATTCCGCCCGGTCGGCCATGGCCTGCTGGGGTGAGACATAGAACGGCGTCGACACCGGATCCGTCCCTTTCTGTCAAAAAACTTCAGTCAGTGGCGAATTCGGAGCGATCAGAGCAGAGCGGCGCGCGGGCCGTCCGGCTGCTCGAGACGCTTCTCCAGGATCGCGCGCGCGATCGCGGAGGACTCGTCGTCCGTCAGCCTCCGGAACCCCTCGTCGGAGATCACGGTGACGATCGGGAAGATCCGGCGGGCCACGTCCGGGCCACCGGTCGCCGAGTCGTCGTCGGCCGCGTCGTACAGCGCCTGGACGACCAGCGTCGTCGCCTGATCCTCGGTGAGACCGTCGTGGTAGAGCTTCTTCATCGCACCGCGCGCGAAGACCGAACCAGAACCGGTCGCCGCGAAACCGTGCTCCTCCGAACGCCCGCCCGTCACGTCGTACGAGAAGATGCGGCCCTTCTCGCGGTCCACGTCGTACCCCGCGAAGAGCGGCACCACGGCGAGGCCCTGCATGGCCATGCCCAGGTTGCTGCGGATCATCGTGGAGAGGCGGTTCGCCTTGCCCTCGAGCGAGAGCGTGGCGCCCTCCACCTTCTCGAAGTGCTCCAGCTCCAGCTGGAAGAGCTTCACCATCTCCACGGCGAGACCCGCCGTACCGGCGATGCCCACCGCCGAGTACTCGTCGGCCGGGAACACCTTCTCGATGTCGCGCTGCGCGATCACATTGCCCATGGTCGCCCGCCGGTCACCGGCCAGCACCACACCGCCCGGGAACGTCACGGCCACGATGGTCGTGCCGTGCGGCGCCTCGATGACGCCCTGGGTAGGCGGCAGTTGACGGTTGCCGGGCAGGATCTCCGGCTGGTGCTCGGACAGGAAATCCATGAACGACGACGAACCAGGCGTCAGGAAGGCAGCTGGTAGACGCCCGGTGCTACGAGGATTGGCTTCCACGAGTTTCCTTCCAGGTAAGCGGTGGCTCGGCGGGTCCTGTCGGGGTCGTCCCCCAACTTGCCGATGCCCGAGTTGCAGTTGAAGCACAGTACGCCACGGACTTTACCCGTCTCGTGACAGTGATCCACATGGACTGCGGGGGCACTGAGACAGATCACGCAGAGCCCCATCTGGGAGGCGATCATCTCGTCACGCTCGGCTTCGGTCATGCCGTACTGGCGCTTGAGATGCCCCTCCCGACCCTGGATGGCCCGGCACGCCTTGCAGCGCGTCGACAGGCCATCGGAGGCGGTCGCGTTCCGGTGCCACTCACTGTGAGCCTTGATCTCGCCGCAAGTGCGGCACAGCTTGTACCCCTCGGGCACGTCTACCTTCTCGCGAACCGACTTGCCGCGAGCTTTTTGGCGCCGCTTGTAGTACTCAGCTGCGCACTCGCGGCAACTGGTCTGCAAGCCATCAGGCCGCGACTTGTTCACCGCGAAGGCGCCGACAGGAAGAGTTTGCTGACAGGTCGAGCATTTCTTCCCGTTGCCCGATTCGGACATTCGTCACTGTCCGCCCTTTTGCACGAAACTCCGGACAAAGTCCTCGGCATTTTCCTCCAAGACGTCATCGATTTCGTCCAGGACGGAGTCGACGTCGTCGCTCAGCTTCTCCTGGCGTTCCTTGAGGTCCTCCGAAGCCTGCGCGTCCTGCGTCTGCTCCTCGGTCTCCTCGGTGGGACGCGTCGCCTTCTGCTGTCCGCCGCCGGTGTCCTTGGTCGCCATCTACCTCACCCCGCTCGCTCGGTTAGACGTTCTTGATCAGACCCTACGCTTCGGGTCCGACATCGGCCCCGCAGTTGCTTCAACGTGCGGGACCCACCTCTGTGATTCCCCCGTCGATGACCTTTCAGCCGCCCGAGAGGACCCGAACCAGGTCCTCTGCGGTGCGGCAGCGGTCCAGGAGTTCCTTGACGTGGTTGCGCGTGCCGCGCAGGGGCTCCAGCGTGGGCACCCGTTGCAGAGAGTCACGGCCCGGGAGGTCGAAGATGACCGAGTCCCAGGACGCCGCGGCCACGTCGTCCGCGTACTGCTCGAGGCAGCGGCCGCGGAAGTACGCGCGCGTGTCCTCGGGCGGCTTGGTGGTGGCGCGCTCGACGTCCGCCTCGTCGAGGAGCCGCTTGATCTTGCCGCGGGCCACCAGCCGGTTGTAGAGGCCCTTCTCGGCCCGTACGTCGGCGTACTGAAGGTCGACCAGGTGGAGCCGGGCGGCGTCCCAGTCGAGGTTGTCGCGGCGGCGGTAGCCCTCCATGAGCTCGCGCTTGGCGACCCAGTCCAGCTCTCCGGAGAGGCTCATCGGGTCGCTTTCGAGGCGGCCGAGGACGTCTTCCCAGCGGGCCAGGACGTCCTTGGTCTGTTCGTCGGCGTCGGAGCCGTACCGCTCCTCGACGTACTTGCGGGCGAGCTCGAAGTACTCCATCTGGAGTTGCACCGCGGTGAGTGAGCGGCCGCTGCGGAGCGTGACGAGGTGCTTGAGGGACGCGTCGTGCGAGACCTGGTGCAGGGTGCGCACGGGCTGGTCGACGGCGAGGTCGACGTTGATGAAGCCGTCCTCGATCATCGCGAGGACCAGGGAGGTGGTGCCGAGCTTGAGGTACGTCGAGATCTCGGAGAGGTTGGCGTCACCGATGATGACGTGCAGCCTGCGGTACTTCTCGGCGTCGGAGTGCGGCTCGTCGCGGGTGTTGATGATGGGGCGCTTCAGCGTCGTCTCCAGGCCGACCTCGACCTCGAAGTAGTCGGCGCGCTGGCTGAGCTGGAAGCCGTGTTCGTGGCCGTCCTGGCCGATGCCGACGCGGCCTGCGCCGGTGACGACCTGCCGGGAGACGAAGAAGGGTGTCAGGTGCCGCACGATGTCCGAGAAGGGGGTCTCCCGCTTCATCAGGTAGTTCTCGTGCGTGCCGTAGGAGGCGCCCTTGTTGTCGGTGTTGTTCTTGTAGAGGTGGATCGGCTGGGCGCCGGGGAGCTGGGCCGCGCGCTCGGCGGCCTCGGCCATGATGCGTTCGCCGGCCTTGTCCCACAGGACCGCGTCCAGGGGGTTGGTGATCTCCGGTGAGCTGTACTCGGGGTGCGCGTGGTCCACGTAGAGGCGCGCTCCGTTGGTCAGGATGACGTTGGCGAGGCCGATGTCCTCGTCGGTCAGCTGGCTGGAGTCGGCGGCCTCGCGGGCGAGGTCGAATCCCCGCGCGTCCCGCAGCGGGTTCTCCTCCTCGAAGTCCCAGCGGGCGCGCCGCGCCCGGTGCATCGCCGCGGCGTAGGCGTTGACGATCTGGGACGAGGTGAGCATTGCATTGGCGTTGGGGTGGCCGGGGACGGAGATGCCGTACTCCGTCTCGATGCCCATTACTCGCCGTACGGTCATGCGGCCCTCCTTGCCCGGCGGCGCTCCCGTTCGGGAACGGCGCTCAAGTACCGCTGTTGCTCCGGTGCGTGTGCGGTGCCCGTCCCCGCACTGCGCGACTCGGCGGTACCGAAGAGCCTAGAACGCCTTTGCGCTGGTGGGGAGATCATTGCCTTCATTGAAAAACAGACGGCTGCGGGTACCCGTGAAGGACACCCGCAGCCGTCCTGTGTTCTACAGGTATTGACCGGTGTTGGCCACCGTGTCGATGGAGCGTCCGGTGTCCGCACCCTGCTTTCCGGTGACAAGGGTGCGGATGTACACGATCCGCTCGCCCTTCTTTCCGGAGATGCGGGCCCAGTCGTCGGGGTTGGTGGTGTTGGGCAGGTCCTCGTTCTCCTTGAACTCGTCGATGCAAGCCTGGAGGAGGTGAGCGACCCTGATGCCCTTCTGGTTCGCTTCGAGGAAGGCCTTGATGGCCATCTTCTTGGCGCGGCCCACGATGTTTTCGATCATGGCGCCGGAATTGAAGTCCTTGAAGTAGAGGACTTCCTTGTCGCCGTTGGCGTACGTCACCTCGAGGAAGCGGTTCTCCTCGGATTCGGCGTACATCTGCTCGACGACGGACTGGATCATGCCCTGGACGGTGGTGCGCCGGTCGGCGCCGTGCTCGGCCAGGTCGTCGGCGTGCAGTGGGAGCCGTTCGGTGAGGTACTTGGCGAAGATGTCCTTCGCCGCCTCGGCGTCCGGGCGCTCGATCTTGATCTTGACGTCGAGTCGTCCGGGCCGCAGGATCGCGGGGTCGATCATGTCCTCGCGGTTGGAGGCGCCGATGACGATGACGTTCTCCAGGCCTTCCACGCCGTCGATCTCGGCGAGCAGCTGGGGGACGATGGTGTTCTCCACGTCCGAGCTGACGCCGGATCCGCGGGTGCGGAAGAGGGATTCCATCTCGTCGAAGAAGACGATGACGGGGGTGCCCTCGCTGGCCTTCTCGCGGGCACGCTGGAAGACCAGGCGGATGTGGCGCTCGGTCTCGCCGACGTACTTGTTGAGGAGCTCGGGGCCCTTGATGTTCAGGAAGTAGCTCTTCCCGGCGGGCTGGCCGGTCACCTCGGCGACCTTCTTGGCAAGGGAGTTGGCGACGGCTTTGGCGATGAGTGTCTTGCCGCAGCCGGGGGGCCCGTACAGCAGGACGCCCTTGGGCGGCCGCAGTTCGTGCTCCTTGAAGAGGTCGGGGTAGAGATAGGGGAGCTCGACGGCGTCCCGGATCATCTCGATCTGGCCGCCGAGGCCGCCGATCTTCTCGTAGCTGATGTCGGGGACTTCTTCGAGGACGAGCTCTTCGACTTCGCTCTTGGGGATGACTTCGTAGACGTAGCCGGAGCGGGGTTCGAGAAGGAGGGCGTCGCCCGGGCGGATGGTGACGTCGAGGAGGGGTTCGGCGAGCCGTACCACTCTCTCTTCGTCGGTGTGTCCGACCACCAGGGCTCGATCGCCGTCCTCGAGGATCTCCTTGAGGGTGACGATGTCGCCGACGCTCTCGAACTCCATGGCCTCGACCACGTTGAGCGCTTCGTTGAGCATTACTTCCTGGCCGCGCCTGAGCTCTTCGAGCTCCACACTCGGGCTGACGTTCACCCGGAGCTTGCGGCCCCCGGTGAAGATGTCCGCCGTGCCGTCCTCGTTCGCCACGAGGAAGACTCCGAAGCCGGCCGGTGGCTGTGCGAGCCGGTCGACTTCCTCCTTGAGGGCCACGATCTGGTCGCGGGCCTCACGGAGCGTGTTGGCGAGCCGCTCGTTCTGTGCGGATACGCCGGCCAGGTTGGTCTGCAGCTCGACGATCCGCTCTTCGAGAATCCTCGTATGACGCGGAGAGTCGGCGAGCTTGCGTCGCAGGACGGCGATTTCCTGCTCGAGATAGGCAACCTGACCGGCGGGGTCCTCAGACCCTCGCCCCGGCCGGATGCCGCGGTTGATGTCGTCGTCGTGGGCTGCCACGGTCCTCACCTCCTCCAAGGGGAGCTGGACGCTTCCAGACCCTACCTGGGTGGGTGTCGATTGAAACCCCTAGATCACAAAGACAGTGGGGGTGTGTCCGATCTTCACCCTTGCGCTCTCCCTCACGCCAGAGGAATACCCACCCAACAACATCGGAAAGCGGGCGGTTGTATCGTCGAACTGTTCAACACCCGTCAGGGCTGGCCCGACTTGCTGTATTTTCGGGCCGCCCGGCGCAGCGACCGGCAGGAGAGATGACCGTGCGGCACGAGGCCGAGACCGGCAGTGAGGGCGATCCGCTGGAGGTCTGGATCGACCAGGACCTCTGTACCGGGGACGGCATCTGTGCGCAGTACGCGCCGGAGGTCTTCGAGCTGGACATCGATGGTCTGGCTTATGTGAAGAGCGGTGACGACGAGCTGCTGCAGGCTCCGGGGGCGACAACGCCCGTGCCGTTGCCGCTCCTCCGTGACGTGGTGGATTCGGCCAAGGAGTGTCCTGGCGACTGCATTCACGTGCGGCGTGTTTCGGACGGCGTCGAGGTCTACGGCCCCGAGGCGGCTTGATCCAGCCGCCGCCGGGGGGTCATACGCTGCGCGCCTGCGCGGGTGTCGTCCGCTCGAACGTCCCGTCGCGCCATTGCCACTTGGCCTTGTCCTGCTTGTCGGGGCAGCAGCGGGGGACGTCGGGCGTGGAGTAGCCGAGGAGGGTGGCGGTGACCGCGCCGTCACGCAGGGCGAGGTCGCTGACGGTGAGCCGGTCCTTCGGGTCGACGAGGGTGGCGACGACGCGGGGTTTGCCCGCCGCCGGGCTGGTGATCACATAGACGCCGTCGGGCGGGGTGCCTGAGCCGGCCTTGCAGTGGACGACCGCCACCGTTTCGGGTCGGCTGTCGCCGTCGAGGTCGCCGGTGGCCTTTTTCTTCACGACGGGCTCGACGGGGCCGCAGGTGATCGGGAGGTCGACGGAGGCCGGATCGGGTGCGGGGGCCGGGGCGGCCGCGGCGGCTCTGGGGTGGGGCTTCGGGTCCGTCTGTGCGGCGGTCGCGGGGTCGGGCTGCAGGACGGCCGAGCCGGCGACGACGGCGGCCAGCGCGGCCGCGGTGGCGAGCCAGTGGATGGGGCGGGCTGTGGTGTGGGCCAGTTCCGGGACGGCGGGGTGCTGCACGAGGAAGTGTCTCCTGTGAGGGCTGTGCCGGCGGGGGGTGGCCAGCATCGTGCCATACGTCACAGTGAGGTGGAACACCGGGGTCACGGTGGTGGTCCGGTGCTTCTCGCGGTTCTTCCGGTACGGGGCTGGTGTCCTGTCAACGAAACGGCGCCGCCGCCGAGTTCCCTGGTCGGTCAGGGAACTCGGCGGCGGCGCCTGCTCATTGGACGGAGCCCGTGGCGCGGGTCAGCGCGGGGTGCCGCCGTCGGCGTTCGGGCCGGAGTAGTCCTCGCCGTAGGCGCCCTTGGCGGGGCGGCGGCGGCGCATGGGGGGCTCGACGCCGTCCGCGAGGCGGCGGGCGGTGAGGAGGAAGCCGGTGTGCCCGATCATGCGGTGGTCGGGGCGGACGGCGAGGCCTTCGATGTGCCAGTTGCGGATCATCGACTCCCAGGCGGTCGGCTCGTTGAAGCCGCCGATCTCGCGGATGGACTCGACGGTCCTGGCGAGCTGGGTGGTGGTCGCGACGTAGCAGCAGAGGATGCCGCCGGGGACGAGTGCCTTGGAGACGGCCTCCAGGCATTCCCAGGGGGCGAGCATGTCGAGGATGACGCGGTCGACCTCGGTGTCGCTGAGGTTGTCCTGGAGGTCGCCGACGGTGAGCTGCCAGGCGGGGTGGGGGCCGCCGAAGTAGCGCTCCACGTTCTGCTGGGCGATCTCGGCGAAGTCTTCGCGGCGCTCGTACGAGTGCAGCATTCCGTGGTCACCGATGGCGCGGAGCAGGAAGCTGCTGAGCGAGCCGGAGCCCACGCCCGCCTCGACGACGCGGGCGCCGGGGAAGATGTCGGCGAAGGCCAGGATCTGCCCCGCGTCCTTGGGGTAGACCACGGCGGCGCCGCGGGGCATGGACAGGACGTAGTCGGGGAGCAGGGGTCGCAGCGCCAGGTAGGCGACGTTTCCCGTGGTTCGGACAACACTGCCCTCGGGAGCGCCGATCAGCTCGTCGTGGGGGAAGGAACCCTTGTGGGTGTGGAAGTTCTTCCCGGCCTCGAGCGTGAACGTGTAGTGGCGTCCCTTGGGGTCGGTGAGCTGGACCTGGTCCCCGACCTTGAAGGGCCCGCGACGGCGGGCGGCACCGGTCGGTTCGGACATGTGACCAGCCTACCGGCCGTGGCGGGAAGCTCGGACCACCGCTTTAGGAGAGCGGTGCTCAGGAGGGGCGGGCCATCGCCTTGACGAAGGCGCGCTCGACGTCGGCGGCGGAGAGTACTCCGTAGATCTCGCCGGACTCCTCGACGACGAGGTATTCGGTGGCGGGGGTGGCCCGGAGCGTGTCGAGGAGTTCTTCGCCGGCGAGCTCGGCGGAGATGCGCATGCCTTCGGTGATGTCCTGGGCAAGGCCGCCGACGCCGACCCAGGGGCGGCGGTGCTGGGGGACGGAGACGATGGCGGCCTCGCGCACGACGGCCATCGGGTCGCCGTCGGCGTCGACGACGACGAGGGCCCGGGCGCCGGCGTCGTTGGCCCTGCGGAGTGCTTCGGAGAGCGGGGTGTCGCTCTCGACGGGGACGGCGCGGCGGGTCAGGGTGCGGGCGCGCAGTTCGGGCAGGTGTTCGCGCAGCCGGGCCATGCGGAGGCTGTTTCCGGCGCCGGTCCAGATGATGGCGGCGAGGATCGCGGCGAGCAGGGCGTCGGTGACGGTGTTCATGCCGCCGATGTCCTCTGGTTCGCCGCCGAGGGCGCCGGACTGGTTGAGGAGGGGCAGTCCGATGAGGACGGAGATGGCGAGGGCGCGGCCGACCCAGGCGGCGGCGACGGTGCCGCTCATGGGCTTGCCGGTGATCTTCCAGACGACGGCGCGCAGCATGCGGCCGCCGTCGAGGGGCAGGCCGGGGAGGAGGTTGAAGGCGGCGACGATGAGGTTGGAGATCATCAGGCCGGCGAGGAGGACGCCGGGCACGGTGCCGGGTTCGACGGCGCGCATGCCGGCGTAGAAGATGCCGGCGAGGACGAGTGAGAGGAGGGGGCCGACGAAGGCGAGGACGAACTCGCGGCCGGGGGTTTCGGACTCCTTCTCGATTTCGGAGACGCCGCCGAAGAACTGGAGCTGGATGCGGCGGACCGGCAGTTTGAAGCGGAGGGCTGCGACGGTGTGGGCCAGTTCGTGGACGAGTACGGAGGCGTAGAAGGCCACGGCGAAGAAGAGGGAGACGAGGTAGCGGGCGCCGCCGAGCTCGGGCAGGACGCGGTCGAGCTGGCCGCCGAAGACCCAGGTGATGAGGGCGGCGACGAGGAACCAGCTGGGTGCGACGTAGACGGGCACGCCGAAGGGCCTGCCCATGAGCAGTCCGCCGCCGGGTCCTTTCTGTGCCTTGGGGGGCACCGGGGTTCCTTTGCCGGGGGGTGGCGTGGGCGGGGTGTTCGGGCGCTGTGGTCCGGTGGGCGGCTCGTCTGGCGGTGTCTTGGTGAGGGATGTGCCGCTCTGGTCGTGCCGGGGCTGTTCCGGCTCGTGGGCCGTGTCCGTGTCCGTGTCGGCCGGACGCGTCGGCTCCCGGGAGCCGGTGGCGTCTTTCGGCCGCAGGCCCTCGGTGCCGTCGGACTGCGGCCCGCCGCTCCTGCCGCTTTCGTCCACGATGTCCCCTCGTTCGAAGCGTCCCTCGCCCCGGTATGGCGCGGTTACCCGCACGATCATGCAGGGTGAGACGGTCTGTCGTCGATGGTATGCGGCTGTTGTCAGTGGTGGGTCGTAGGGTCTGTCCTCATGGAAACCAGTACCGACGGTGCCGTGGCGGCCGTGCGCCCGGCGTCCTTGTCGCCCTCGCGCGCGGGCGATTTCATGCAGTGTCCGTTGCTGTACCGGTTCCGGGTGATCGACAAGCTGCCCGAGAAGCCGAGTGAGGCGGCGACCCGGGGCACTCTGGTCCACGCGGTTCTGGAGCGGCTCTTCGACGCCCCGGCGGGTGAGCGCACGGCGCCGCGCGCCAAGTCGCTCATTCCGGGTCAGTGGGACCGACTGCGGGAGGCGAAGCCCGAGCTGTCGGAGTTGTTCGCGGACGATCCGGAGGGCGAGCGCATGGCGCGCTGGCTGTCGGACGCGGAGAAGCTGGTGGAGCGCTGGTTCACGCTGGAGGATCCGACGCGTCTGGAGCCCGCGGAGCGTGAGCTGTTCGTGGAGGCCGAGCTGGCGTCGGGGCTGAAGCTGCGCGGCATCATCGACCGGGTGGACGTGGCGCCTTCGGGTGAGGTCCGCATCGTGGATTACAAGACGGGCAAGGCCCCGCGTCCGGAGTACGCGGAGGGCGCCCTGTTCCAGATGAAGTTCTACGCCTTGGTGGTGTGGCGGCTGAAGGGTGTGGTGCCGCGCCGCCTCCAGCTCGTCTATCTGGGCAGCGGTGACGTGATCACGTATGACCCGGTCGTGGCGGATCTGGAGCGGGTCGAGCGCAAGCTGCTCGCGCTGTGGGAGGCGATCGAGCTGGCGACGGAGACGGGGAACTGGCGGCCTCGGCCGACCAAATTGTGCGGTTGGTGCGATCACCGGGCGGTGTGTCCCGAATTCGGGGGGACTCCCCCGCCGTATCCGCTTCCTGTGAGGGCGCCCGAGTCCGCGGAGGGCGGGCAGGGCAGAATGGGCGCGGACTAGCTGAAGGAGAGACACGTGGCCATCCGCGTCCTACTGGTCGATGACCAGCCGCTGTTGCGCACCGGGTTCCGGATGATTCTGGAGGCCGAGCAGGACATCGCGGTCGTCGGCGAGGCCGGAGACGGCCTGCAGGCTCTCGACCAGGTGCGGGCCCTGCAGCCCGATGTGGTCCTGATGGACATCCGCATGCCGCGGATGGACGGTGTGGAGGCGACCCGGCAGATCACCGGTCCGGGCCGGGACGGTCCGGCGAAGGTGCTGGTCCTGACGACCTTCGACCTCGACGAGTACGTGGTGGAGGCGCTGCGCGCCGGTGCCAGCGGCTTCCTCCTGAAGGACGCCCCGGCGAACGAGCTGGTGCAGGCGATCCGGGTGGTCGCGGCGGGTGAGGCGATGCTCGCGCCGAGCATCACGCGCCGGCTCCTCGACAAGTACTCCGCGCACCTGCCGTCGGGTGACGAGCCGGTGCCGGACACCCTGCACACGCTCACCGAGCGCGAGGTGGAGGTCCTCAAGCTGGTCGCGCGCGGCCTGTCGAACGCGGAGATCGCGGCGGACCTGTTCGTCAGCGAGACGACCGTGAAGACGCATGTCGGCCATGTGCTGACGAAGCTGGGCCTGCGCGACCGGGTGCAGGCCGCGGTGTACGCGTACGAGAGCGGTCTGGTGCGCCCCGGCGCCCAGTGACCGGGACCCGATCCTGAGAACGGCGAAGGTGGCCGCCCCCGAGGGGCGGCCACCTTCGTCGTTGTGGTCATGCGTCGGGCCGGTCAGCCCTTGCTGATCTCCCAGAAGCGGAAGACCGTGGACGCGTCGAGGCAGGACTCCAGGCCGTAGACGCTGTCGCGGACGACGGCGTACTGCTTGGCCTGCCAGACCGGCAGGACGGGCAGCTGCTCGGCCACGATGTCCTGCAGCTCGCCGTACTGCTTGTCGGTCTTGGCGCGGTCGCTCTCCGTCGCGGTGCCGGGGATGATCTTCCCGGTGATGGTGCCGTTCTCGAAGTGGTTGCCGAGGACGTTGCCCTTGCCGAAGAACGGCTGCGTGAAGTTGTCCGGGTCCGGGTAGTCCGGCACCCAGCCCTTGACGTAGACGCCGTACTTGCCGGCCTCGATGTCCTTCTCGTACTGCTCGAACGCGACGGACTTCACGTCGGCGTCGAAGAGGCCGGAGGCGTTGAGCTGCTTGGCGATGGCCCGCAGCTCCTGGTCGGTGGCCGGGCCGTAGCGGGTCGGCGTCGACCAGAGCGTCAGCTTGACCTTGCCGTCGATGCCGTCGGAGCGCAGCGCGGCGGCGGCCTTGGCGCGCTGCGGGCGGGCGCCGTAGGTGTCGAAGAACGCCGTGTTGTGGCCGCCGATGCCGGCGGGCACGATCGAGTACAGCGGCGTGGCCGTGTCCTGGTAGACCTCCTTGACCAGGGCGTCCCGGTCCAGGAGGTACGCCATGGCCTTGCGCACGCCGAGCTTGCCCGCGACCGGGTCCTTCATGTTGAAGACCAGGTGCTGCACCTCGGCGCTGGTGCCCTCGACGATGTCGACGTCCTGGCCCTCCTTGGAGGTGTCCCGCTCGATGTCCGCGATGTCCGCGGCGGCGAGGCCTCGGTAGGCCAGGTCGATCCTGTCCTCCAGGAGCGCCTTCTTCAGGCCCTTCTGGTCGCCGTGGAAGAACTTGATGGCCACGCCTTCGTTCTTCGCCTTGGCGGTGCCCTTGTAGCCGGAGTTGACGGAGAAGACCGCCTGCTCCTTGTCGAACGAGTCGAGCTTGTACGGCCCGGAGCCGACGGCCTTGCCGTCCTTGCGCAGCGCGTTCATGTCGTACTCGCGGTGGTCCACGATGGAGCCCGCACCCGAAGCGATCTTGCTGGGGAACGTCGCGTCGGAGTACTTGAGCTTGAAGACGACGGTCTTGGCGTCCGGTGCCTGCACCCGGTCGAGCATCGGGAACATGATCGCGGGGCCGTCGTCGGCGTTGATCTTCCGCATGCGGTCGAAGGAGAACTTGACGTCCTTCGACGTGAGCGCGTTGCCGTTGCTGAACTTCAGCCCGTCACGCAGCTCGCACTTGAAGACCTTGGCCTCGGTGTCCGTGAAGCCGCAGCTCTCGGCGGCTTCCGGCGCCGGCTCGGTGGCGCCCTTGGGGAAGCTCAGGAGCGACTGGAAGACGTTGTTGAACAGGAGCCAGGAACCGGGGTCGTAGCCGGATGCGGGGTCGGTGGCGAGGACGTCGTCGGACATCCCCATCACGACCGCGTCGCCCGTATCCCCGGCGCCGCCCGATTCCGTGCCACAGCCGGTCAGCAGGGCGGCGGCGAGCCCTCCCGTGAGGGGAAGGGCCAGCCACTGGTTACGACATTTCACTTACGTGCCTTTGGTGTTGTGGTCGTTCGCTGGAACTCGGTCGAGGTGTCTTTGGGTGCTGAGGGTCAGCCGCTGACGCCGCGGCTGAGCTCCCACAGCTGGAGGTTGGACGAGGAGTTGAGGGCCCACTCGACACCGGTGATGTCGTCGCGTGCCGCGATGTACTGCTTGCCCTGCCAGAGCGGGAGCACCGGGACGTCGTCGGCGACGATGTCCTGGATGCGGCGGATGCTCTTGGAGGCGGCGAGCCGGTCGGCCTCGCGTCGGGACGTCGGGATCAGCTGGTCGTTGATCGTGTCGTTCACGTACGGCGAGCCGAGGAAGTTGTCCTTGTCGAGGAACGGCGCGAGGAAGTTGTCGGCGTCGGGGAAGTCGGGGAACCAGCCCATGCCGTACGCCGCGTACTTGCCGTTGCGCTCGGCCGCGCGGAAGGTGTTCCACGGCACGCCCTTGATCGACACGTCGAAGAGGCCGGAGTCGTTCAGCTGCTTGCGCAGCAGCTCGAACTCCTTCTTCGTGCCCGGGCCGTAGTGGTCGGTGGTGTAGTGCAGCGTCATCTTCACCGGCGTGGAGATGTTCGCCTTGTTCAGCAGGGCGCGGGCCTTGGCCGTGCTCGGGTTGCCGTACTTGTTGAAGAACGAGTTGGCGTGCCCGGTGATGGTGGAGGGGACCAGCGAGTACAGCGGGTCGGCCGTCGAGCCGTACACCGCGGAGGCCAGCGCGCCGCGGTCGACGAGCTGCGCCATGGCCTGGCGGACGGCCTTGCTCTTGGCCGTCGGGGCGTCGGTGTTGAAGGCGAGGTAGCGGATCTCCAGACCCTGCATCTCGACCACGTCGATCTTCTTGTCCTTGGCCCCGTCGTACTGCTTGACCTGCTCCGGCGACATGGTGCGCGTCATCAGGTCGATGTCGCCGTCCTCGAGCGCCTTGCCCATGGCGTCGGTGTCGGTGAAGTTGCGGAGCTCCACCTTGTCGCTCTGGACCTTGAACGCGCCCTTGTAGTGGGGGTTCTTGGTGAACACCGTCTTGACCACGCGGCCGTTCTCGACCTCCGGCTTCGCCGTGTACGGACCCGAGCCGTCCACGTCGAAGCCGTCCCGCAGCTTGTTCTTGCTGTAGTGGTCCTTGCTGATGATGCCCGCGGTCGGCGTGGCCAGCTTGAACGGGAACGTCGCGTCGGGGGTCTTGAGGTGGAAGACGATGTCGCGGTCGCCCTGGACCTCGATCTCGTCGACGTTCGCCACCAGGCCGTCCGAACCGCTGGGGTACTTGATCTTGATGTCGCGGACCCGCTCGATGGAGAACTTCACATCGGCGGCGGTCAGCGGCTCGCCGTCGGAGAACTTCAGCCCCTTGCGGAGGGTGCAGGCGTAGCGCTCGTTGCCCGTGTCGGTGAAGCCGCACTGCTCGGCGGCCTCGGGCTGCGGGTCGCCGCCGCCGCGCGGCATGGCCATCAGCGTCTGGACGGTCTGGCGCAGGACGTTCCAGGAACCGGCGTCGTAGGCGTACGCCGGGTCGAAGGGCGCCGGCACCTCCTTGGAGATGGCGAACGTGTCCGTGGTGCCGGCGGTGACCGGCTTGTCGCCGTCTCCGCCGTCCGAACCACCGCACGCGGCGAGCGCGGGGGCGAGCAGACCTATGACAGCCGGCAGCACCAAAGTCTTGCGGTTCATGCTCGACGTTCTCCAGAGCTCTTGAATCCCGTGAATCCCGCAACGCGGGGTGAGGGTTGATGGGGCACGGGGGGTGGGGCGATGTTCTCGCGACGAGATTAGTCCGCACCAGATGAGCTTCGGAGGGGGCCTGAAGCGCTTATCAATCACGCTGCGAAACCGGGCGTGGACACACCGATAACCCGACACCGGAAGGTTTCGTGCACGCTCCCACCAATCGGGACACAACGTCACGTCACCCGGCACCCCGGAGGGGCCCTCTGCACATGCCGGGCCAGCTGTCGACCCCCGATGGAGTGGGAAACGTCACAGCCGACAACGGGGGTTTCGACGGGAGCCGCCGGTAGCTGTCAGAGGGTCATCAGGCCTTGCAGGAAAGGCAGGTTGACGTGTTCGAGGGAGGGGACGACGGTGCGGCCCGCGGCGGCGAGGATGGGTGCGACCGAGGGTACGGCGACCACCCGGCAGCCCGCGGCCTCCGCCGAGGCGACGCCGGTCGCGGTGTCCTCGATGACGGCGCATCTGGTGGGGTCCGCGCCGAGCCCGCGGGCCGCGAGGAGGTACGGGTCGGGGTGCGGCTTGGTGCGGGCCACCTCGTCGCCGGCGACGGTGAGTTCGAAGTGGTGGGCGCCGACCGAGTCGAGGACGCGGTCGATGATGCGCCGGTGCGACGCGGAGACCAGGGCCATCGGCACGCCGTGCGCGCCCAGTTCGGCGAGCAGGCGCGCGGCGCCCGGCATCAGCGGCAAGGACCGGCCGATGCGGTCCTCGAAGCGGTCGTTGAGCAGCACGGTGAGCTCGGGGACGGTGATGTCGGCGCCGGTGGCCTCGATGAGGAAGCCGGCGCTGCGCGTCATGGGGCCGCCGACGACGACGTCGCGCCAGGCCTCGTCGAGTGCGTGGCCGAGGGACGCGAAGACCTCGACCTCGGCGTCCCACCAGAAGCCCTCGGTGTCGACGAGGGTTCCGTCCATGTCGAGCAGCACACCCTGCAACGCGGAGCCTTCGGCCGTTCGGGTGCCGAGCGCGGGAACCGTACTGGTCATGCGACCACACCTTCCATGAGGGACGAGAAGGCCGGTCGCCTCCTTCTTGCGGGAAGGCAACCGGCCTGCACTGGACCGACCAGTGTACGACTGCGCCGGATCAGCGCGCGTTGAAATATTTCGCCTCGGGGTGGTGGATGACGATCGCGTCGGTGGACTGCTCGGGGTGGAGCTGGAACTCCTCGGACAGCTGGACGCCGATCCGCTCGGGCTGCAGGAGCTCGGCGATCTTCGCGCGGTCCTCCAGGTCGGGGCAGGCGCCGTAGCCGAGCGAGAAGCGCGCGCCGCGGTACTTCAGCGCGAACATGTCCTCGACGTCGGCGGGGTCCTCTCCCCCGAATCCGAGCTCGGCGCGCACGCGGGCGTGCCAGTACTCGGCGAGTGCCTCGGCCAGCTGGACGGACAGGCCGTGCAGTTCGAGGTAGTCGCGGTAGGAGTCGGCGGCGAACAGCTCGGCGGTCGCCTCGCCGATCTTCGAGCCGACGGTGACCACCTGGAGCCCGACGACGTCGGTCTCGCCGGACTCCTCCGGGCGGAAGAAGTCGGCCAGGCACAGGCGGCGGCCGCGGCGCTGACGCGGGAAGGTGAAGCGGGTGCGCTCCGACCCGTCGTCGTTGAGGAGGATCAGGTCGTCGCCCTTGGAGACGCACGGGAAGTAGCCGTAGACGACGGCCGCCTCCAGCAGGTTCTTGGTCTGCAGCTCGTCCAGGAGACCGCGCAGGCGGGGCCGGCCCTCGCTCTCCACCAGCTCCTCGTAGGTGGGGCCGGTGCCGGTGCGGGCCTGCTTGAGGCCCCACTGCCCCTTGAACAGGGCGCCCTCGTCCAGCCAGGAGGCGTACTCCTTGAGCTGGATGCCCTTGATGACCCGGGTGCCCCAGAACGGCGGGGTGGGCACGGGGTTGTCGACGGCCACATCCGAGCGGGACGGGCCCTCGGGCTCCTCGACGGTCACCGGGGTGTCGCGCTTGGGGACCCGGCGCTGCTTGAGTTCGGGCAGGCTCGCCCCGGGCACGCCGCGTTTGACCGCGATGAGCGCGTCCATCAGCCGCAGCCCCTCGAACGCGTCGCGGGCGTAGCGCACTTCGCCCTCGTAGATCTCGTGCAGGTCCTGCTCCACATAGGCGCGGGTCAGCGCGGCGCCGCCGAGGATGACGGGGTAGTCGGCGGCCATCTTGCGCTGGTTGAGCTCCTCCAGGTTCTCCTTCATGATCACCGTGGACTTCACCAGCAGCCCCGACATGCCGATCACATCGGCCTTGTGCTCCGCCGCCGCATCCAGGATCGCCGCGACCGGCTGCTTGATGCCGAGGTTGACGACGTTGTAGCCGTTGTTGGACAAGATGATGTCGACGAGGTTCTTGCCGATGTCGTGCACGTCCCCGCGCACCGTGGCCAGCACGATGGTGCCCTTGCCCTCGGCGCCCTCGACCTTCTCCATGTGCGGCTCCAGGTGGGCCACCGCACTCTTCATCACCTCGGCGGACTGGAGGACGAAGGGCAGCTGCATCTGGCCGGAGCCGAACAGCTCGCCGACGACCTTCATGCCCTCCAGGAGGGTGTTGTTGACGATGTCCAGGGCGGGTGTGGTCTGCAGGGCCTCGTCCAGGTCGGCTTCCAGGCCGTTCTTCTCGCCGTCGATGATGCGCCGCTGGAGTCGCTCCTCCAGGGGCAGGGCGAGGAGTTCCTCGGCCTTGCCGGCCTTCATCGACTTCGTGGAGACGCCCTCGAAGAGCTCCATGAGCTTTTGCAGCGGGTCGTAGCCCTCGGCGCGCCGGTCGTAGATCAGGTCGAGGGCGGTGGTGACCTGTTCGTCGTCGAAGCGGGCGATCGGCAGGATCTTGGAGGCGTGCACGATGGCGGAGTCCAGGCCGGCCTTGACGCACTCGTCCAAGAAGACGGAGTTGAGCAGGACGCGGGCGGCCGGGTTGAGGCCGAAGGAGATGTTCGACAGCCCGAGGGTGGTCTGGACGTCCGGGTGGCGCTTCTTCAGCTCCCGGATCGCCTCGATGGTGGCGATGCCGTCGCCCCGGGACTCTTCCTGGCCGGTGCAGATGGTGAAGGTCAGGGTGTCGATGAGGATGTCCGCCTCATGAATGCCCCAGTTGCCGGTCAGGTCGGTGATGAGGCGTTCGGCGATGGCGACCTTGTGCTCGGCGGTGCGGGCCTGGCCCTCCTCGTCGATGGTCAGCGCGATCAGCGCCGCCCCGTGCTCCTTGGCCAGCGCGGTCACCTTCGCGAAGCGGGATTCGGGCCCGTCGCCGTCCTCGTAGTTGACGGAGTTGATGACCGCCCGCCCGCCCAGCTTCTCCAACCCCGCCTGCAGCACCGGCAGTTCGGTGGAGTCCAGCACGATGGGCAAAGTGGAGGCCGTCGCGAAACGGCCGGCCAGCTCGGCCATGTCGGCGACGCCATCGCGGCCCACGTAGTCGACACACAGGTCGAGCATGTGGGCGCCCTCGCGGATCTGCTCACGCGCCATCTCCACACAGTCGTCCCAGCGGCCCTCCAGCATCGCCTCACGGAACTTCTTCGACCCGTTCGCGTTCGTCCGCTCCCCGATCGCCATATACGCGGTGTCCTGGCGGAACGGCACCGTCTGGTAGAGCGAGGCGGCACCGGGCTCCGGGTGCGGGTCGCGCGCCGGTGTCTCGACGCCGCGTACGCGCTCCACGACCTGGCGCAGGTGCTCCGGCGTCGTACCGCAGCAGCCGCCCACCAGCGAGAGGCCGTACTCGCGGACGAAGCTCTCCTGCGCGTCGGCCAGCTCGGACGCCGTCAGCGGGTAGTGGGCGCCGTCCTTGCCCAGGACCGGCAGGCCCGCGTTCGGCATGCAGGAGATCGGGACGCGGGAGTGACGGGCGAGGTAGCGCAGGTGCTCGCTCATCTCGGCCGGGCCCGTGGCGCAGTTCAGGCCGATCATGTCGATGCCCAGCGGCTCCAGCGCGGTCAGCGCGGCGCCGATCTCCGAGCCCAGCAGCATGGTGCCGGTCGTCTCGACGGTGACCGAGCAGATCAGCGGGAGGTTGGCGCCGGTGGCGTCCATGGCGCGGCGGGCGCCGAGGATGGCGGCCTTGGTCTGCAGGAGGTCCTGGGTGGTCTCCACCAGGAGGGCGTCGGCGCCGCCGGCGATCATGCCTTCGGCGTTCGTCTGGTAGGCGTCGCGCAGGACGGTGTACGGGGCGTGGCCGAGGGTCGGCAGCTTGGTGCCGGGGCCCATGGAGCCGAGCACCC
The DNA here is from genome assembly GCF_055639375.1 of Streptomyces sp. NPDC039462. Lineage (NCBI taxonomy): Bacteria > Bacillati > Actinomycetota > Actinomycetes > Kitasatosporales > Streptomycetaceae > Streptomyces > Streptomyces sp. NPDC039462. The sequence continues at coordinate 234,642 of NZ_JBVKAO010000005.1, read as the reverse complement.
AGCGCTGCTGTCCGGTGGAGGCGGTGAACTCGTCGGCGACCTCGCGGGCGATGCGGACGCCCGCCTCGGACAGCTCGAAGTTGCGGTCGGCGATGTCGTACTCGCTCAGGGCCGCGAAGTTCGCGCCGAAGGTGTTGGTCTCCACGCAGTCCACGCCGACGGCGAAGTACTCCTCGTGCACGGAGCGCACGATGTCGGGGCGGGTGACGTTCAGGATCTCGTTGCAGCCCTCGAGCTGCTGGAAGTCGTCGAGCGTGGGGTCCTGGGCCTGGAGCATGGTGCCCATCGCGCCGTCGGCCACCACCACGCGGGTGGCGAGGGCCTCGCGGAGGGCGTCGGCTCGGGTCCTGCTGTCGGACGAAACAGGCGTGGGCTGCGACGACGGGCTTGGCGACGAGGCCATGAAAGAGCTCCCTGGAGTGCGACGGCTGTCGGCTTTGCGCCTTCTGGCTGGAGGGCGCACTCGGTCAGGGTAGCCGGGACCAAGGTCCGTTTGGGAAGGAGTCCACGAGACGGACGGGTGTGGCGGGCTTGGCCGGTTCAGGTGCTTGACATGGGGAGTGGGGGCAACGCGTGTTGTCCGCGCATTAGCGAGAGGTCGACAACGACCGATAGTGTTCAGCATTGTCGAACGTCGAGTTGGTGCAAGGGGACGGAGGTCGGGGCTGCGATGGCACGCAACATCCAGTCGCTCGAAAGGGCCGCGGCGATGCTGCGGCTGCTCGCGGGCGGCGAGCGACGGCTCGGCCTCTCCGAGATCGCCTCTGCCCTCGACCTGGCCAAGGGTACGGCGCACGGCATTCTGCGCACCCTTCAGGCGGAGGGTTTCGTCGAGCAGGACTCCGCGTCGGGCCGCTACCAGCTGGGCGCCGAGCTGCTGCGTCTGGGCAACAGCTATCTGGACGTGCACGAGCTGCGGGCGCGGGCCCTGGTGTGGACGGACGACCTGGCCCGTTCCAGCGGTGAGAGCGTGCACCTCGGGGTGCTGCACCAGCAGGGCGTGCTCATCGTCCACCACGTCTTCCGGCCCGACGACAGCCGCCAGGTCCTGGAGGTGGGGGCCATGCAGCCGCTGCACTCCACGGCGCTGGGCAAGGTGCTCTCCGCGTACGACCCGGTCGCGCACAACGAAGCGGTGGAGGCGGAGCGGCAGACCTTCACCGTGCACACGGTGGCCGACGCCGAGGGCTTCGAGAGCGTCCTCGATCTCACGCGCGCGCGTGGGTACGCGGCGGATGTCGAGGAGACCTGGGAGGGCATCGCCTCTGTGGCGGCCCCCATCCACGACCGGCGGCACATGCCGGTCGGCGCGGTCGGTGTCACCGGGGCCGTGGAGCGCGTCTGCAAGGACGGGGAGCTGCGGCCCGAGCTGATCGCCGCCGTGCGGGACTGCGCCCGCGCCGTGTCCAGGGATCTGGGCGCCGGGCGCTTCTGAGCCCCCGCGGATCCGCAGCGTCCTTTCCGGGCTCCGCCACACCGTCTCGGAGCTGCGCCGCACCCTTCCCTGCTGCGCGGTCACCGATAACGCGGAACGATCAATAACGATCGTGTTTTCAATAACAGAACCCTTGACGGGCGAGTAACCCCAGGGTGAGACTCGCGTCCATCGGTCGGCATTGTCGAACACCTACCGGCATTACGCGTTAGAGTGTGACAAGGCCAAGGGCCGGCAACGACCTCACCTGAGGTCGCGGACCACCGGAGGGACCCGGGGTTCGCCTTCCCCTGGACGAAGGACAAAGGAGTCGCGGGTGTCCAGCTCCGACATCTTCATCGGCGAGACCATCGGTACCGCCGTGCTCATCCTGCTCGGCGGTGGCGTGTGTGCCGCCGTCACGCTCAAGCGCTCGAAGGCCAAGGACGCCGGCTGGCTCGCCATCACCTTCGGGTGGGGCTTCGCCGTACTGACCGGCGCCTACCTCGCGGGTGGTGTCTCCGGTGCCCACCTCAACCCGGCGGTCACGCTCGGCCTCGCCGTCGAGGGCGGCACCAAGTGGAGCGACGTTCCGCTCTACCTGGCCTCGCAGCTGCTCGGCGCGATGATCGGCGCCTTCCTGGTGTGGGTCACCTACATGGGCCAGTTCAAGGCCCACCTGACCGACCCCGAGGTCCTCGCGGCGCAGCCGGTGGAAGAGGGCATGGTCGACCAGAAGGCCGCCCCGTCGGCGGGCCCGGTGCTCGGCATCTTCTCGACCGGACCCGAGATCCGTAACTACGTCCAGAACGTGCTCACGGAGATCATCGCCACGGTCGTCCTGGTTCTCGCCATCCTGACGCAGGGCCTCAACGACGGCGGCAACGGCCTCGGCACCCTCGGCGCCCTGATCACCGCGCTCGTCGTGGTCGGCATCGGCCTCTCGCTCGGTGGCCCCACGGGCTACGCGATCAACCCGGTCCGTGACCTCGGCCCGCGCATCGTCCACGCCGTGCTCCCGCTGCCGAACAAGGGCAGCTCGGACTGGTCGTACGCCTGGGTGCCGATCGTCGGTCCGCTGATCGGCGGCGCCATCGCCGGCGGTCTCTACAACGTCGCGTTCAAGTAGGCGTTCAAGTTGACCCGCCACAGCGACCGATGACCGCCACAGACGCTTGAGAGCCGTCAGCAAAGAATTCTGGAGCACACCGTGACCGACGCACACACCGCAGGCCCCTTCATCGCGGCCATCGACCAGGGCACCACGTCCAGCCGCTGCATCGTCTTCGACAAGGACGGCCGGATCGTCTCCGTCGACCAGAAGGAGCACGAGCAGATCTTCCCGAAGCCGGGCTGGGTCGAGCACGACGCGACCGAGATCTGGACCAACGTCCAGGAGGTCGTCGCCGGCGCCGTCGACAAGGCCGGCATCACCCGCGACGACATCAAGGCGATCGGCATCACCAACCAGCGTGAGACCACGCTGCTGTGGGACAAGAACACCGGCGAGCCGGTGCACAACGCCATCGTCTGGCAGGACACCCGCACCGACGCGCTCTGCAGAGAGCTCGGGCGCAACGTCGGCAAGGACCGCTTCCGCCGCGAGACCGGCCTGCCGCTGGCCTCCTACTTCGCGGGCCCCAAGGCCCGCTGGCTGCTCGACAACGTCGAGGGCCTGCGCGAGCGCGCCGAGGCGGGCGACATCCTCTTCGGCACCATGGACTCCTGGGTCATCTGGAACCTCACCGGCGGGGTGAACGGCGGCCGGCACGTCACCGACGTCACCAACGCCTCCCGCACCATGCTGATGAACCTCCACAAGATGGAGTGGGACGAGCGCATCTGCGAGTCCATCGGCGTCCCGAAGCAGATGCTGCCGGAGATCCGCTCCTCCGCCGAGGTCTACGGCGAGGTCACCGGCGGACAGCTCGGCGACCTGCTCGGCGGCATCCCCGTCGCCTCCGCGCTCGGCGACCAGCAGGCGGCCCTGTTCGGCCAGACCTGCTTCGCCGAGGGCGAGGCCAAGTCCACGTACGGCACCGGCACCTTCATGCTGATGAACACCGGTGACAAGGCCATCAACTCCTACTCCGGGCTGCTGACCACCGTCGGCTACCAGATCGGCGACCAGAAGCCGGTCTACGCCCTGGAGGGCTCCATCGCCGTCACCGGTTCGCTGGTGCAGTGGATGCGGGACCAGATGGGCCTGATCAACTCCGCCGCCGAGATCGAGACGCTCGCGTCGTCGGTCGAGGACAACGGCGGCGCCTACTTCGTACCGGCCTTCTCCGGCCTGTTCGCCCCGTACTGGCGCTCCGACGCCCGCGGTGTGATCGCCGGTCTGACCCGGTACGTCACCAAGGCGCACATCGCGCGCGCCGTCCTGGAGGCCACGGCCTGGCAGACCCGTGAGATCACCGACGCCATGACGAAGGACTCCGGCGTCGAGCTCGCGGCCCTCAAGGTCGACGGCGGCATGACCTCCAACAACCTGCTGATGCAGACCCTCTCGGACTTCCTCGACGCGCCGGTGGTGCGCCCGATGGTGGCCGAGACGACCTGCCTCGGTGCCGCCTACGCCGCCGGTCTCGCCGTCGGCTTCTGGTCCTCGACCGACGAGCTGCGCGCCAACTGGCGGCGGGCCGCGGAGTGGACCCCCCACATGGACGCGGGCACCCGCGACCGTGAGTACAAGAGCTGGCTCAAGGCCGTCGAGCGGTCCATGGGTTGGCTCGATGAGAGTGGCGAGGAGTAAGACATGACCACCCTGCAGAGCGTCCCTGCCCTCGGGACGCATCCGGCTGCCGGCCTCAACCCGAGCCGCGCCGAGACCCGGGAGCAGCTTTCCAAGGCGACGTACGACCTCCTGGTGATCGGCGGCGGAATCCTGGGCATCTCGACCGCCTGGCATGCCGCGCAGTCGGGACTGCGGGTGGCCCTGGTGGACGCCGGTGACTTCGCCGGCGCCACCTCCTCCGCCTCCTCCAAGCTGCTCCACGGCGGTCTGCGCTACCTGCAGACCGGCGCGGTGAAGCTGGTCGCGGAGAACCACTTCGAGCGTCGTGCGGTGTCCCGTCAGGTGGCCCCCCACCTGGCGAACCCGCTCACCTTCTACCTGCCCGTCTACAAGGGCGGCCCGCACGGCGCGGCCAAGCTCGGCGCGGGCGTCTTCGCCTACAGCGCGCTGTCCGCGTTCGGCGACGGCGTCGGCCACCTCCTGTCGCCCTCCAAGGCCGCGCAGGACGTGCCGGAGCTGCGCACGGACAACCTGAAGGCCGTCGCGGTCTACGGCGACGACCAGATGAACGACTCCCGCATGGCCCTGATGACGGTCCGCGCGGCCGTCGAGGCCGGTGCCGCCGTCCTCAACCACGCCGAGGTCACCGGACTGCGCTTCACCAAGGGCCGGGTCACGGGCGCGGAGCTCAAGGACCGCATGAGCGGCGACGAGTTCGGCGTCAACGCCCGCCTCGTGCTGAACGCCACCGGCCCGTGGGTCGACCACCTGCGGAAGATGGAGAACCCGGACGCGGCGCCCTCCATCCGCCTCTCCAAGGGCGCGCACCTGGTCCTCAAGCGCACCGCCCCCTGGAAGGCCGCGCTGGCCACGCCGATCGACAAGTACCGCATCACGTTCGCCCTGCCCTGGGAGGACATGCTGCTGCTCGGCACCACGGACGAGGAGTTCGAGGGCGACCCGGCGGACGTCAAGGTGACCGAGGCGGACACCGCCCAGATCCTGGACGAGGCCGCGTTCTCCATCCGCGACCAGCAGCTGTCGCGCGACCTGATCACGTACTCCTTCGCGGGGCTGCGGGTGCTGCCCGGCGGTCCCGGCGACACGTCGAAGGCCAAGCGCGAGACGGTCGTCACCGAGGGCCGCGGCGGCATGCTGTCGGTGGCCGGCGGCAAGTGGACGACGTTCCGCCACATCGGTCGTACGGTGATGAAGAAGCTGGAGTCCCTGCCGGGGCACCCGCTCGGCGACGACTACGAGCCGATCTCCGAGCTGCCGAAGAAGCTGCCGCTGCCCGGCATCGCCAACCCGCGTGCCGTCGCCCACCGTCTCCTCGTGGACGGTCCGGCGCCCGGCCCGCGCATGGCCGCCGACACCGCCAAGCACCTGGCGACGCACTACGGCTCGCTCTCCTTCGACATCGCCCGGCTGGCGAACGAGAACCCGGAGCTCGCCGAGCGCGTCCACCCGGACGCCCCGGAGATCTGGGCCCAGGTCGTCTACGCCCGCGACAACGAATGGGCCGAGACGGCGGACGACGTGCTGCGCCGCCGTACGACGCTGACGATCCGCGGCCTGGCCACGGACGAGGTGCGCGGCAAGGTCGAGGACCTGCTGAACAAGAAGGCCTGACGGCCCGTCGGCAGTAGGCGACGAGCAGTAGGTAATAGGTAGCAGGTAAGGGGCGGTCTCCAGGGAGGCCGCCCCTTGCGCGTCCACGCACTGGGACACCCTATGGCGGCCGGGGGACGGGAGTTACGATCCCGAGAACACCCGCTGACCTGCCCTGGAGTGACCATGACTCTCCTGACGACCTGGCCGGAGGCCGGGCCCGAGACCGTCGTCCGCCGCACCGCGGACCCGGCGGAGATCGCCGCCGCGCTCGCTCCGATAGGCGTGCGCTACGAGCAGTGGCCGGTGCGCGAGGATGTGCCGGCCGACGCCGACAGCGACACCGTCTTCGCCGCGTACCGCACGGAGATCGACAAGCTGAACGCCGAGGAGGGCTTCCGGACCGTCGACGTGGTGGCGCTGCACCCCCCGGCCGGCGACGACCCCGAGTGGCCGGCGAAGGCGACGGCGGCCCGCCAGAAGTTCCTGGCCGAGCACACGCACGACGACGATGACGAGGTGCGCTTCTTCGTCGCGGGCGCCGGGATCTTCTACCTCCACGTGGGCGGTGAGGTGCACGCCGTGTACTGCGAGAAGGGCGACCTGCTCGGCGTGCCGCGCGGCACCACGCACTGGTTCGACATGGGCACGTCCCCCGCCTTCACGGCGATCCGCTTCTTCCACGAGGAGGACGGCTGGATCGGCAACTTCACGGGCAGCCCGATCGCGGACCGCTTCCCCGACTTCGACGAGATCCACGCGGGGTACGCCGCGTGACGGATCACGACCTGGGCCCCGTGGACGCCGTGGTGCTCGACATCGAGGGCACCACGAGCGCCACCGGGTTCGTGGTGGACGTGCTGTACCCGTACGCGCGCGAGCGGTTCGGCGAACTGCTCGCCTCGCGGGGCGACGAGCCCGAGGTGGCGCGGGCCGTCGCGCAGGTGCGGGCCGAGATCGGCGAGCCGGAGGCCGACGCCGGGCGCGTGGAGAAGGTCCTCGGCGAGTGGGTCGACGCCGACCGCAAGGCGACTCCCCTGAAGACGCTCCAGGGCGTCCTCTGGGCAGAGGGCTTCGCGCGCGGCGACCTCGTCTCGCACTTCTACCCGGACGTCATCCCGGTGCTGCGGCGCTGGCACGCGGACGGGGTGCGGCTGTACATGTATTCGTCCGGTTCGGTGGCGGCGCAGCGGGCGTGGTTCGCGCACTCCGCGGAGGGCGATCTGCTGAGCCTGGTCAGCGGTCTGTACGACACCGAGAACGCGGGCCCGAAGCAGGAGGCGGACTCTTACCGGGCCATCGCGGCGTCCACCGGCATCGCTCCCGGGCGGCTGCTCTTCCTCTCCGACCGGCCCGGCGAGCTGGACGCGGCGCGGGCCGCGGGCTGGCGGACGGTGGGTGTGTGCCGGACCGGGGAGCCGTACGCCGACGCCGACTTCGGCACTCATCCGCGGGTGTCGGCCTTCTCCGAGATCAGTCCCCTTGCCGCCACTCCTGACCCTGGGAGCAGTTCATGACCGAGACCTCCACCGACGTCACCGCCGCGGAGCTGGCGGAGGCCGGGGCCGTGCTGGCCGCGGAGGCGGCGCGGTTCGCCTCCTTCGGGTGGATGCGAGGGACGTCCGGGAATCTGTCCCTGGTCCTCTCCCGGGATCCGCTCCGGCTCGCCGTGACCGCCAGCGGGCGGGACAAGGGTGAACTCACGCCGTCCGACGTGGTGTTGACGGACGGCGAGGGCGCGGCTGTCGGGCCGGGGCGGCCCTCCGCCGAGGCCGCCCTCCACGCGCGCGTGGTGCGGCTCACCGGGGCGGGCGCCGTGGTGCACGTCCACACGGTGGCGTCGGTCCTCATGGGGCAGCGCTCCCCCGCCGGAATCCCCTTCGACGACCTGGAGATGCTCAAGGGGCTCGGGCATCCGACGCACGAGGTGTCGGTGACGTTGCCGGTGATCGCGAACAGCCAGGACATGACCGAGCTCGGGGACCGGCTCGAGGCGGCGCTCCAGCCGGGGATGCCGGCGGTGGTCGTCGCGGGGCACGGGATCTATGTGTGGGGCGCGGACCCGCGCGAGGCGCGGCATCGGGCCGAAGTCGTGGAGTGGCTGCTGGAGTTGGCGGCGGCGCGGGGCTGAGGGAACCGGGGGGTGAGGGGCCGGGGGGGCAGGCCCCCCGGTCACTGGCGGCGGCTCGGCGGACGTGCCAGACGCCGGGGAGGCCGGATGTGTCAGAAGCCGGGAAGGCGGGATGTGTCAGAAGCCGGGGAGGCCCGGCGTGTCAGACGCCGTGCAGGCCTGACGTGCCCGGCAGTTCCCCGGCCGCCACCTCCAGTACGCCCCGCTCCGTGACCAGAGCCGACACCAAGGCCCCCGGCGTCACGTCGAACGCGGGATTGTGGCCGCGCGAGGCCGCGGGGGCCGTGCGGACGCCCGCCCACTCCAGGACCTCGTCCTCGCCGCGGAGTTCGATGTGGATGTCGTCGCCCGTGGCCGTCGCGAGGTCCACCGTCGTCGTGGGCGCCGCCACCACGAAGGGGATGCCCGCGTGCGCGCACGCGAGGGCGATGCCGACCGTGCCGACCTTGTTGGCCGTGTCGCCGTTGGCCGCGACGCGGTCCGCGCCGACGATCGCCGCGTCGACCTCGCCGCGCAGGATCGTGCCCGCGGCCGCGCCGTCCGCCTGGACGTAGTGCGGGATGCCTTCCTGGGCGAGTTCCCAGGCCGTCAGGCGGGCCCCCTGGAGGAGCGGGCGCGTCTCGTCGGCGTACACCGTTTCCAGCCGTCCCCTGGCGTGCAGTTCGCGGATGACGCCGAGCGCCGTGCCCCAGCCCGCCGTGGCGAGGGCGCCGGTGTTGCAGTGGGTGAGGATGCGCAGCGGCCGGTCAGCGGCGGCCGGCACGCGGCTCAGGAGCCAGTCGGCGCCGTGTGCGCCCATCGCGTGGTTGGCCGCGAGGTCCTCCTGGACGATCGCGTCGGCCTCGGCGAGGACCGCGGCCATCCCCTTGTCGATGTAGGGCCGCACGCGGTCCACGCACACCATCAGGTTCACGGCCGTGGGCCTGGCCTCTCGGATCCGCGCCACCTCGGCGTCGAGGCGCGGGCGGTCCCAGCCCTCGCGGCCGGCCTGCGCCATCGCCAGCGCGACCCCGTACGCGCCCGCGGCGCCGATCGCGGGGGCGCCGCGCACGACGAGGCGGACGATCGCGTCGACCAGCCCTTCGACCGTCGTGACGGCCAGGCGCTCCAGGGTGTGCGGGAGCGCCGTCTGGTCGATGAGGGAGAGGGCCGGGGCGGAGTCGCCCTCCGCCTCCGTCCACGTCACGGCGCGCAGATCCTGGCTCTTCATGGGCTCAACTCCGAAGGAAAGGGGGCGATTCGGCCACGGGAGGAGGGGTGTCGTCACCGTACCTGACGTGCTCGAACCACATTTCGAGACGTTCGTGCGGCTGTCCGAAATCCGGTGTTACTCTCGCCGCCACCCAGGACAGATCGATCCGATCCACGGTGCGAGGAGGACAGCCATGGCCGCGAAAGCCGACGCGATGTGCTGCCCCGCCGTGTCCTGCGGCCGCCGAATGCGCCGCTGCCGGCCGTGTTTCCGCGGTTGCCGCTGTTGTCGCTGAGCGACGCCGCTCGCACCCGCACGACTCTCCTGTCACCGTCCGGGCCGCTCCCGGGCACCTCCACGAAGGCGATCCCATGTCCTTGCTGTCCCTGCGTACGCGTACGTCCCTGAGACTCACCGCCGCGGCCGTCGGCGCCGCCCTCCTGGCCACGGGCTGCAACGCCGCGGCCAAGGACGGCGGTTCGGGCAAGAACGGGGACGGCGGAAGCGGCAGGTCGTTCACCCTCGTCACCCCCGACCCCGTCGCCCAGAACGAGTTCCTCAAGCTCGCCGTCTCCGGGGTGAAGACGGCGGCGAAGGCGCACGACGGCTCGCAGAAGGTCTTCCAGAGCAGCGACACCGACTCCCGGCAGCAGAACGTCGCCTCCGCCGTGGACTCGGCGCCCGACGTCGTCGTGCTGGTCGGCTTCGAGTTCGCGGACATCGTGGCGCAGCAGGCCGAGGCCCACCCGAAGCAGCAGTTCCTGCTCGTCGACGCGTGCACGAAGAAGACGTACGAGAACGTCACCTGTGCCGTCTTCCGCGAGCACGAGGCCGTCTTCCTCGCCGGCGCCGAGGCCGGTCTGCTGACGAGGAGCAAGAGGGTCGGCGCCGTCGACGTGCTCGACACCCCGCAGTTCCGGCGGTACAGCGAACCCTTCGCGGCGGGCGCGCGGAAGGTGCGGGCGGGCGTCGGTTCCCGGACGCTGTTCGTCGGCGGGCAGTCGCCGTTCAACGACGCGGCGCGCGCCAAGGACCAGGCGGCGACGCTCGCCTCGGGCGGTGTCGACCAGGTGATGGCGGCCGCGGCGGCGGGCAACACGGGCGTCTTCCAGGCGGCGAAGTCCGCGAAGGGCAAGGGCTTCCGGGCGTACGGCGTGGACGCCAACCAGTGCCTTACCAGCCCCGGTGTCGTCGTCGACAACGTGCTCAAGAAGACCGATGTCGCCGTGGAGAAGGGCATCGGCCGGATCCTCGACGGCAAGGGCGGCACCACCGTGTCGTACGGCCTCAAGGAGGGCGGCATGTCGCTGACCGGCCTGGAGCCGGGGCTCGCCGACTCCAAGTGCCTGATCGCGGAGCCCCTCAACAAGGACGTGCTGAAGCGCGTCGAGAAGCTGCGCGACGACATCGCCGCCGGAAAGCTGACCGTCGATGACCCCGCCGCCTGAGGACACCGGCGCCCCGTTCGCCGTCGAACTGCGGGGCATCACCAAGGAGTTCCCCGGAACGCTCGCCAACGACCGGGTCGACCTGACCGTGCGGCGCGGCGAGATCCACGCCCTGATGGGTGAGAACGGCGCGGGCAAGTCCACGCTGATGTCCGTCCTGTACGGGCTGACGCGTCCGGACGCCGGGCGGATCCTGCTCGACGGGCGCGAGGTGTCCTTCGCGAGCCCGAGCGAGGCGATCGACGCGGGCCTCGGGATGGTGCACCAGAGCTTCAAGCTGTTCCCCTCCTTCACGGTCGCCGAGAACGTCGTGTACGCCGCCGAACCGCGGCGCTTCGGCTTCGTGGACCGGGCGGAGGCGGTCCGGCGGGTGGGTGCGCTCGCCGCGGAGCACGGGCTCGCCGTCGACCCGGCGGCGAAGGTCGGGGACCTGCCGGTGGGCGTGCGCCAGCGCGTGGAGATCCTCAAGCTCCTCCATCGCGGCGCCCGCACCCTCATCCTCGACGAGCCGACCGCCGTCCTGACCCCCGCGGAGGCGGACGCGCTCTTCGGTGTCCTGCGCTCCCTCGCGGACGAGGGCCGCACCGTCCTCCTGGTCACGCACAAGCTGCGTGAGGTCATGGAGGGCAGCGACGCGGTGACGGTGCTGCGCGACGGGCGGGTCGCGGCGCGCCTGCGGACGAGTGAGACGAGCGCGGACGGCATCGCGGCGGCCATGACGGGACGCGCGGTGGAACTGGACCGGGTGCATCCGGCGGGCTCGCCGGGCGGCACGGTCCTCGCCGTCGACGGTCTGACGGCGGACGGGGTGCGCGACGTGTCGCTCACCGTCCGCGCCGGGGAGATCGTCGGCATCGCGGGCGTCGCGGGCAACGGCCAGTCCCAACTGATCGAAGCGGTCACGGGGTTGCGGCCGGTCCTGGCGGGCCGGGTCACGCTCGCCGGGCGCGACGTCACGGACGCGTCGGCCGCGGAGCGCCGGGCCGCGGGGCTCGCGTACGTCCCGGAGGACCGCGCGGCGGTCGGCACGGCGCCGGCCGCGACGATCGCGGAGAACCTCGCCATGGGTCACCACCGGGGGCGCGGTCTGCTGCGCCCCGGCCGGCTCCGTGAGCACGCGCGCGTGCTCGTCGAACGGTTCGGCATCAAGGCGGCGTCACCGGGGCACGCGGCGGGCTCGCTCTCCGGCGGCAATCTGCAGAAACTCGTCATCGGACGCGAACTCGCCCACGAGTCCCCGCTGTTGATCGTCGAGCAGCCCACTCGTGGGGTGGACATCGGCGCCGTCCAGACCATCCACGACCACCTGGTCGCGCACCGCGACGCGGGCCACGCGATCCTTCTGGTCTCCGCCGAGCTCAGCGAGATCCGCGGCCTCGCGGACCGGGTCCTCGTGATGTACGAGGGCGGGATCGCGGCCGAGTTCACCCGTGAGGAGGCGGACGAGCGGCGGCTGGGCCTCGCGATGGCGGGCGGCGCACCGACGGGCTCCTCCGACTCCCCCGCCGAGACGCCGGCCCCGCCCGCCTCACCCGCGCCCCTCAAGGAGATCCCCTGACATGGCCGTCGAGAGCCTCTCCAAGGGGCGGTCCGCCGCAGGGCGCGCCCTGCGCTCCGTCGCGGACGGTGCCCTGCGCTCCCCCGCCCTGCACTCCGTCGTCGCCGCCGTCCTCGTCGGGGCGCTCTTCCTCGCCGGGACCGGGGCCGATCCCCTGGGGGCGTACGAGTCCGTCGTCAGCGGCTCGCTCGGGCCCGACGGGATCGGGTCCACGCTGACCACCGGGACCAGCATCCTCGGCCTCGCCGTCGCGCTGGCCGTGCCGATGCGGGCGGGCCTGCTGAACCTGGGCGGTGACGGGCAGCTGGTCCTCGGCGGGATCGCCGCCGCGGCCACCGGCCTCCACGTCCCGCTGCCCGCGCCGCTCGCCGTGGTGGCCGCGCTGCTCGCCGGCATGCTGGCGGGCAGCGCCTATGCCGCGCTCGCCGCGCTCTGCCAGAACCGGTTCGGTGTGCCGCTGCTGGTGAGCAGTCTGCTGCTCAGCTATCCGGCGATGTCCTTCGCTTCGTACCTCGCGCGCTTCCCGCTCAAGGAGGAGGGGTCGAGCCTGCCGCAGACCCGGCGGCTCCCGGAGGGTGTGGAGCTGCCCGCCTTCGGCTCGTCGACGGTCACGGTGGGGCTCGTGCTCGTCGTGGTCGCCGCGGGTGTCTTCGTCTTCACGGACGCCCGGACGGCCACCGGTTACGAGATCCGCATGACGGGGCTCAACCCGCGCTTCGCGGCGTACGCGGGCGTCGACGGGCCCCGGCTCACGCTGCGGCTCATGGCGGTGTCCGGAGCCGTCGCCGGACTCGTCGGCGCGATCGGCGTGCTCAGCTTCCCGTACCGCTTCATCGACGGTTCACTCACCGCCGGCGGGCACACCTGGACCGGTCTGACGGCCGCGCTCCTCGCCTCCGCCGCGCCGGTGGGGACGGCGGTCGCCGCGCTGTTCTTCGCCGCGCTCGACGTCGGCGGCCTCGCCATGGAGCGGGCCACGGAGGTGCCGCGCGAGCTGACGCAGGTGCTCCAGGCCGTCGTCATCGTCTTCCTGGCCGCGCGCCTCCAACTCACCTGGCGACGCGCCAAGAAGCCCGTGCGCCCCGAGGGGGACCTCTGATGTCCGTCGACTCCGCGCTGTTCCACTCGGCGCTCCTCGCGCTCACCCCGATCCTGCTCGCCGCGCTCGGCGGCGCGATCTGCGAACGGGCGGGCGTGTTCAACATCGGGCTCGAAGGCATGATGCTGATCGGCTGCTTCAGCGCGGTCGCGGGCAGCTGGTTCACCGGCAGCGCCTGGCTCGGTGTCCTGTTCGCGGCCCTCTCCTCCGCCGCGTACGCGATGATCCTCGCCGTGGGGACCATCACTCTGCGAGGCGACGCCGTCGTGCTCGGTGTCGCGCTCAACCTGCTCGCGGTCGGCCTGACCGGCTTTCTGCTGCGGACCGTCTTCGGCGTCCAGGGCACGTTCTCCGACCCGGACCTCGCGGGCCTCGGCGGCATCGACCTCGCCTTCCTCGGTCCCGTCCTGTCCGGCCACTCGCCTCTCGTCTACGTCTCCTGGGTGGCCGTCGCCGTCGCCGCCGTGTTCCTCGCGCGCCATCCGTGGGGACTGCGGCTGCGCGGGGTCGGCGAGGCGCCGGACGCGGCGGCGACGCTGGGGGTGAGCCCGGCGAAGTACCAGTACGCCGCCGTGCTCGCCGGCGGCCTGCTCTGCGGCCTCGCGGGCGCTCAACTGGCCCTCGGGAACGTCACGTTGTTCTCGGAGAACATGACGGCGGGGCGCGGCTGGATCGCCGTGGTCGCGGTGATGCTGGGCCGCGCCCGGCCGCTCGGGGTGCTGCTCGCCGGGCTGCTCTTCGGTGTCGCGGAGGCGGTCGGGTTCCGGCTGCAGGGCAACGGTCTGCCGCAGCAGGCGACCGACGCCGCCCCCTATGTGGTGACCCTGGTCGCCCTCTTCCTGTCCACGGCGCGCCGCAGGTCCACGGCGCGCGGCAAGCGCCCCCGGCGCCCCAAGTCTCTGGTAGGAGCATCCTCATGACGTCGCTCATCGACGCACTGCCCGTCACCCGTGTGCCCCGCGCAGGCCTGCCCGCGCAGGCGGTCGTCGTCGGCGACCCGGGCCGCGCGGCCGCCGTCGCCGACCTTCTGTCCGACGCGAAGGAGGTGTCGTACCACCGCGAGTACCGCACCTTCACCGGCACCTGGCAGGGCACCCCGGTCGTCGTCGCCTCGCACGGCGTCGGCGCGCCCGGCGCGATCCTCCTCTTCCAGGAGCTCGCCGAGGCGGGTGTCACCACGATCCTGCGGCTCGGCACGGCGGGCGCGATCCGTCCCGGCATCCGCGACGGGGATCTGGTCATCGCGGACGCGGCGGTGCGCGACGACGGGGTGACGCAGCAGTTGATCCCCGCCGAGTACCCGGCGTTCTCCGCGCCGGAGGCGGTGCTCGCCCTGCAGCGCGCGGCGCGGTCGGCCGGCGCGCCGCACCACCGGGGCGTGGTGTGGACGCGGGCCGCGTTCCAGCCGGGGTTCCTGCCGCTGCCCGGCGAGGCGTACGCGGCCGCCGGGATCGCCGCCATCGAGATGGAGCTGTCCGCGCTCCTCGTCTTCGCCTCGACGCACGGTCTGACCGCGGGCGGCGCGCTGGTCGTGGACGGTGCGAACGCGGATGAGCTGGTCGACGAGGAGGCGCCTTTCTCGACCGGGGCCTACGACCCGCACCGCGACGTGGTCGCCGACGGGGTCGACCGGGGCGCCCGGATAACCTTGGACGCGCTGCGCCTGCTGGCCACGGCCGAACGCTGAGCGACCGCAGATCGCAAACCACAGACCGCAGACCGCAGACCGCAGAGCACCGTCGCGACCACGGAGAACGGAACCGATGCACCCCACTGACCTGCCGGCCCAGGACCGCGGCGGCTCCATAGACCTGCTGGTGCACGGCGGCGACGTGCTGACCGTCGACGCGGCGGGCACCCTCGTGACGGACGGCGCGGTCGCCGTCCGCGGCGGCCGCATCGTGGAGGTGGGCCCCGCCGACCGGCTGCGCGCCGCGTACGAGGCAGCCGAGGAGATCGACGCGCGCGGCTGCCTCGTCCTGCCGGGCCTCATCAACACGCACACCCATCTCGCGATGACGCTGCTGCGCGGCATCGCCGACGACGTCACGCTCCAGGGTTTCCTGGCCCGGGTGATTCCCCGCGAGGCCGAGCTGCTCTCGCCGGACACGGTGACGGCGGGGATCCGCGGCGCCATCGCCGAGTCCGTGCGCGGCGGGGTCACCACCGCGCTCGACATGTACTGGTTCCACGAGGCCGCCGCGGACGCGGCCCGCGACGCCGGCTGGCGGCTGCTCACCGGACCGACGTTCATGGACGTGCCGGAACCGCCGGACGGCCGCCCCTACGGCGAGCGGCTCGGCTGGGCGGCCGCGCACCTGAAGGCGCACGCCCCGGCGCCGGGCACCCGCCCGGTCGTCTTCGCGCACTCCGCGTACACCCTGAACCCCGAGCAGCTCACGGCGATCGCGGCGCTCGCGCGGGAGCACGGCGCGCTGCTGCACCTCCACGCGGCGGAGAACGCGGGCGAGGTGGCGACCGTCACCGAGCAGCACGGCATGCGCCCGGTGGAGCTGCTCGACTCGCTGGGCGTGCTCGGCCCCGACACGCTGCTCGCGCACGCCGTCGACCTGACCGACGCGGAGATCGCGACGCTGGCCCGCACGGGCACGGGCGTCGCGCACTGCCCGGTGTCGAACCTGAAGCTGGGCTGCGGCATCGCGCGCGTGCCCGAGCTGCTCGACGCGGGCGTCACGGTGGGCCTCGGCACCGACGGCGCCGTGAGCTCCAACACACTGGACCTGCTCGGCGCGGTCAAGGTCGCCGCGCTCGTGCACAAGGCGGGCGGCGACCCGACGGCGGTCGGTGCCGAGCAGGCCGTGCGGATGGCGACCATCGAGTCGGCGCGGGCCCTGGGCCTCGACGGCCAGCTGGGTTCGCTGGAGGCCGGCAAGCGCGCGGACCTGATCGTCCTCGACCTGGAGCGGCCGCACCTCACGCCCCGGCACGACCCGTGGTCGATGCTCGCGTACGCCGCGTCGGCCGCCGACGTCCGGGACACTGTGGTGGAAGGGCGCGTCCTGATGCGCGGCCGCGACCTGCTCACCCTCGACGAGCCGGCCGTCCTGCGGGCCCTGCGGGACGCGGCGACGACCTCTGAAGCGACAACCTCCGACGCTGAAGCGACGACCTCCGAAGTGGCACCCTCCGACTCTGAAGCGACAACCTCCGAAGTGGCACCCTCCGTATGACGTTCGAACCCACCCGCGGCTTCACCGGCCGCGCCCGCGCCGCCGACCGCGACCCGCGGCTGCCGCCCGGGCAGTACGACGCGGGCGACGGCTGGCCCGTCCTGTCCGCCGAGGTCACCCCGCGCCTCGCCGCCGCCGACTGGACGTTCCGCGTCGACGGCCTGGTCGCGGCCCCGCGCACCTGGACCTGGGACGAGGCGCACGCCCTGCCCGCCTCCGAGTACCGGGGCGACATCCACTGCGTGACGAGCTGGTCCAAGTTCGGGGTGCGGTTCGGCGGAGTGAGCCTGGACACGTTCCTGGCCGCGGCCCGCCCGCTCCCCGGCGCGACGCATGTGATCGCGTACTCCCACACCGGCTACACCACGAACCTCCCGCTGGCCGATGTGACGGGCGGCCGGGCGTGGATCGTGTGGGAGTACGGCGACGAGCCGCTGCCCGCCGAGCACGGCGGCCCCGCCCGCCTGATCGTCCCCCACCTCTACTTCTGGAAGAGCGCCAAGTGGGTCGCCGGGCTGCGGCTCTCCGACCGCGACGAGCCGGGCTTCTGGGAGCAGAACGGCTACCACCACCGGGGCAACCCGTGGGCCGAGGAGCGCTACTCCGGTGACTGAACCTTCGTACACCCCCTCATCCACGCCGACGCCGACGCCGACGCCGTTCGTGCCGCCCACGGCGTTCGCCGTGCCCGGCCGCATCGCCGTGAGCAATCGCTCCGCCGCCCTGTGGCAGCGCGCCACCGTGCTGGAGATCCGCCGGGAGACCCCGGCCGCCTCGACGTTCCGCCTGAAGGTCCCCGAGTGGCAGGGGCATCTGCCGGGCCAGCACCTGATGCTGCGGCTCACCGCCGAGGACGGCTACGTCGCCCAGCGGCACTACTCGATCGCCTCGGCCCCCGACGGCAGCGGCGAGATCGAGCTGACCCTCGACCACGTCCTGGACGGCGAGGTGTCGGGGCATCTGCACACCGTGGCGCGGGTCGGCGACACGGTCGAGGTGCGCGGGCCGCTGTCCGGCTTCTTCGCCTGGCCCGGCGACCGCCCCGCGCTGCTGCTCGGGGCCGGTTCCGGCGTGGTGCCGCTGATGTCGATGGTCCGCCACCACCGCCTCGCGGGGCTCGACGTGCCGCTGCGGCTGATCGTCTCGGCCTGCACGCCGGAGGACCTGATCTACGCGAACGAGTACGGCGACGAGACCACCGTCGTCCTGACCCGCTCCGAAGGCCGCCTGAACGCGGGCCACCTGGCGCCGTTCCTGGCCGGTGCGGGGCAGCCCGAGGGTGGCTGGGAGGCGTACATCTGCGGCTCCAACGGTTTCGCCGAGCACGCCTCGCGACTGCTGGTGGACGGCGGCCAGCCGGTGGACCGGATCCGGATCGAACGCTTCGGCTGAAGCCGGGCGCCGGGGCCTCCCGCAGGGGACATAATCAGCTCACACATCGGATGTCTGTTGATGGTCAGGCCGATTCCCTGATC
The DNA here is from genome assembly GCF_055639375.1 of Streptomyces sp. NPDC039462. Classification (NCBI taxonomy): domain Bacteria; kingdom Bacillati; phylum Actinomycetota; class Actinomycetes; order Kitasatosporales; family Streptomycetaceae; genus Streptomyces; species Streptomyces sp. NPDC039462. Next base: position 216,786 of record NZ_JBVKAO010000005.1, on the reverse strand, counting down.
GGTTCCCCAATCGATTCCCCGACTCTTGAGGCGAGGTCCCATGGCGGTCACCGACGAGGCCATCGAGAAGATCAAGGGCATGATCGTCTCGGGCGCGCTGCGTCCCGGCGACCGGCTGCCCAAGGAGAGCGAACTCGCCGCCGAGCTGGGCCTGTCGCGCAACTCGCTGCGCGAGGCGGTGCGCGCCCTCGCCCTGATCCGCATCCTCGACGTGCGCCAGGGAGACGGCACGTACGTCACCAGCCTGGACCCTCAACTCCTGCTGGAGGCGCTGAGCTTCGTCGTCGACTTCCACCGCGACGACACCGTCCTCGAGTTCCTCGCGGTACGCCGCATCCTGGAGCCGGCGGCCACGGCGATGGCGTGCGCCCACATCACGGAGGCCGAACTGGACACGCTGACCCAGCAGTTGGACGCCCTCGGCGACGCGCCGTCCGTGGAGGAGCTGGTCGCCTGCGACCTGGAGTTCCACCGCGGCATCGTCCAGTCGTCCGGCAACTCCGTCCTCTGCTCCCTCCTCGACGGCCTCTCCGGCCCCACCACGCGGGCCCGCATCTGGCGCGGCCTGACCCAGGAGGACGCGGTCAGCCGCACCCTGCACGAGCACCGGGCGATCCTCACCGCGCTGCGCGACCGCGACGCGGAAGCGGCCAGGTCGTGGGCGACGGTGCACATCGCGAGCGTGGAGCAGTGGCTTCGCTCGACACTCTGAGACCACGAGGGCGCCGTTTCCCGGCGCCGAGCGTGGGCAGTGATCACGCACTCCCCCACGCAAGGGGGCTGCGGACGGACCCCGCCGACGCCGTAAGGTTGGGGCGTACGCAAGGGAACATCGGAAGGAGGCCTGGGTGATCGAGCTCGAGGGGGTTCCCGAGCTGGTCGACCCGGTCATGGTGGCCGCGTTCGAGGGCTGGAACGACGCCGGTGACGCCGCCTCCGCCGCGGTCGCGCATCTCGACAAGGAGTGGAAGGGCGAGGTGTTCGCGGCGCTGGACGCCGAGGACTACTACGACTTCCAGGTCAACCGTCCGACGGTCTGGCTTGACGGCGGGGTGCGCAAGATCACGTGGCCGACGACGCGGCTCTCGGTGGTCCGTGTCGGTGGCGACAAGCCGCGCGACCTGGTCCTGGTGCGGGGCATCGAGCCGTCCATGCGGTGGCGCTCGTTCTGCAACGAGATCCTGGGCTTCGCGCACGAGCTGGGCGTCGAGCTGGTCGTGATCATGGGTGCGCTGCTCGGTGACACCCCGCACACCCGCCCGGTCCCGGTCAGCGGCGTGACGTCCGACCCGGACCTCGCACGCACCATGGACCTGGAAGAGACCAAGTACGAGGGGCCGACCGGCATCGTCGGCATCCTTCAGGAGGCGTGCACGCACGCGGGCGTCCCGGCCGTCAGCCTCTGGGCGGCCGTCCCGCACTACGTGTCGCAGCCGCCCAACCCGAAGGCCACGCTCGCGCTCCTCAACCGTCTGGAGGACCTGATCGGGCTGCGCATCCCGCTGGGCGAGCTGGCCGAGGACGCGCGCGCCTGGCAGGTGGGCGTGGACCAGCTGGCCGCCGAGGACAGCGAGGTCGCGGAGTACGTCCAGTCGCTGGAGGAGGCCCGGGACACCGCGGAGCTGCCGGAGGCGTCGGGCGAGGCCATCGCCCGCGAGTTCGAGCGGTATCTGCGGCGCCGTGACGGCGGCGACGGCGCGGCGTACCTGCGGGACACGCCGAGCGACCGGACCCGGCCGCCGAAGCCGAAGCCCACGCAGCGACCCGGCCAGGGCACGGAGGGCGAGAGCGACAACGACGACTCCGGTCCGGCCGATTCCTCGGACGACTGAGGGTCCGTAGACGCGTTCAGCACAAGGGGACGGCACCCGTGCGGGTGCCGTCCCCTTGTGCTGCCCATGGCCGAATTGCACGGGGTTCCCTCTTCAACTTCCCTTCAAACACTGTTGCTCAAAAGAGGGGTGGACGTCGCGGCCCGGCCGTAGCAGGGTGTGCCCCGAAACCTGGCGCAGCGCACAGCACGGCACCCGAAGAAGTGAAGGGAGCGGTGAAGCGATGACCGAGCAGGCAGACCCGGCGCGGGACCCCGGAGCCGGCGGACCGGGCCCCGACGGAATGGGATTCACCTACCGAGAAGCCGAACAGGAGCTGATCGTCGTCGCCCGGCCCGAGGCCCGGCTGCGCGTCGGGGAGCGGGACGTCCGCTCGGCCTCCGGCTCCGATGTGTCGGCCCTGAACATGTTCCTCTCCGACGAACAGCTCTCTCTTGAACCGCTGTTCGGCAACGAAGAACGGCTGCGGGCCGCCGCGCCCCCGGCCGGCGGCGACGACGACCTGCCCGACCTGGCCCTCTTCTACCGCGTCCGCGGCGGCGATGACCGGTCGGAGGAGCTGCGGGCGCGGATGGCGGCGCTGCCGGGCATCGACACGGCGTACGTCAAGCCGGGCGCCGTCCCGGCCTCCATCGACCCGTCGCCGACCCAGCCGCACGACCTCGACGACGCGACCCGGCGCCGCAAGGAGGGCATGCCCGTCACGCCCGACTTCACCAGCCGCCAGGGCTATCTGAAGCCGGCCCCCGAGGGCATCGACGCCCGCTGGGCGTGGCAGCGGATCGGCGGCTCCGGCGAGGGCGTCACCGTCATCGACATCGAGGGCGCCTGGCAGCTGCGCCACGAGGACCTCGCCGCGAAGCTCGCGGGCGTCGTCGTCGGCACGCCCATCCAGGACCTGGCCTGGCGCAACCACGGCACCGCGGTGATCGGCGTCCTCGGCGGCGACCGCAACAGCCTCGGCGTCACCGGCATCGTCCCGGAGGCCGTGACGGCGGCCGCCTCCTTCCAGCCCCTCGGCACGGCGGCCACCATCCACGCGGCGGCCGAGCGGCTGAACCGCGGCGACATCATCCTGCTCGAACTGCACCGCCCGGGGCCGAAGTTCGACTTCGAGCCGCGCGATGACCAGAAGGGCTACATCGCCATCGAGTGGTGGCCCGACGACTACGCGGCGGTGCGCCACGCCACCGCGAAGGGCGTGCTCGTCGTGGGCGCGGCGGGCAACGGCGCCGAGTCGCTGGACGACGCGGTCTACGAACACCGGCCCGAGGGCTTCCCGTCCTGGTGGCGCAACCCCTTCAACCCGTCCAACCGCTCCTCCGGCGCGGTCCTCGTGGGCGCCGGCGCACCGCCGCCCGGCACGCACGGCCGCGACCACGGCCCGGACCGCTCGCGCCTGGCGTTCTCCAACTACGGCGCCCGCGTGGACGCGCAGGGCTGGGGCCGCGAGACCACGACGACCGGCGGCTCCTGGAACGGGCCCGGCGATCTGCAGGGCGGCGCCGACGAGATCGCCTGGTACACCGACACGTTCTCCGGCACGTCCTCCGCGTCGCCGATCGTCGTCGGCGCCCTGGCCGCGCTGCAGGGCATGCTGAAGGCCGCGGGCCAGCAGCCGATGACGCCCGACCGGGCGCGTGCGCTGCTGCGCTCCACGGGGTCGCCGCAGCAGGACGCGCCGGGCAGGCCCGCGTCGCAGCGCATCGGCAACCGCCCCGACATCAAGGCGGCGGTCACGAACCTGCTGCCGTCGGCGGTGGGTTCGGGGCAGGCCGAGCGGTACTGGGACGAGCTGCTCCCGTACCCGCCGGAACTCCCGCCGCGGCTCCGGCTGTTCGTGGCCGGGCAGTGGCGCAACCTCGACAATCCGTCCCCCGAGACGCGGCAGGCGGTGCACGCCGCCTTCGCCGGGGGCCGACCGGACGTCCGCGTCTGGTTCTCGGACGACGAGGTCGTCGGCCTCGTCGTCACAGGCTGAACCGATCGATCAGTCCGTCAGTGAGTCCGTGAGTCAGTGAGGGAAGGTGGCACAGGCATGAGTACCACCCCGCAGATGAGTCAACCGGGTCAGCACCAGGGACAGCAGCAGTACGGGCAGCAGCAGTACGGCCAGCAGCAGGGCCCGAGCACGGCCCCGCCGCGGCAGCAGGGACAGCAGCAGTACCAGCAGCAGCCCATCGGCCAGCCGCAGTACGGCTCCCAGCAGGGCATCCAGGGCCAGCAAGGCATGCAGGGCCAGCAGGGCATCCAGGGTCAGCCCGGCATGCAGCAGGTCCCGCCGCAGTTGCGCCAGCAGCTGCAGCAGCTCGGCCAGCAGCAGCCCTTCCAGCACCTGCTCCAGCAGTTCGGCCAGGAGCAGGAGCAGCAGATCCCGCAGGCGCACGCGCCGGAGATCTCCACCCAGACGCTCGCGTCCAACGTAGCGACGGCCTTCTGGGACGTCGTCCAACCGCTTCCCGGCCAGGCGGACATCCTCTATCTGCACATCGACAACGCCTGGCGGGCCTTCGTCAACCCCAGCCCGCACACCCGCGACGAGGTCCAGGAGGCGTTCGCCTTCGGACAGCAGGTGATCGGCTACTACGACACCAACAACCCCGGCTACCTGCTGGCCATCGTGGTCACGAAGTGACCCTCGTGTGAGTGAACGGCGGCGCCGGGCGGAGACTCCTCCGCCCGGCGCCTCGGCGACGACAGCCGCTGTACCGCTACAGGGCCACGCCGAGAAGCGCGTCCACCGCGCGCGACACGATGCCGGGGGCACCCTCGTCCGTACCGCCCTCGGCGTCCTGCCGCGCGGCCCAGCGGTCGACGGCGGCGAGCGCCTTGGGGGCGTCCAGGTCGTCGGCGAGGGCCTCGCGGATCTCCTCGACGAGCGCCTCGGCGGCGGGCCCGTCAGGGCGGGAGACGGCCGCACGCCAGCGGCCGAGCCGCTCCACGGCCTCTTCGAGGACGCCGTCCGTCCACTCCCAGTCCGCGCGGTAGTGGTGCGCGAGGAGGGCGAGGCGGATCGCGGCGGGGTCGACGCCGTCGCGGCGCAGCTTCGACACGAAGACGAGGTTGCCCTTGGACTTGGACATCTTCGCGCCGTCCAGGGCGACCATGCCGGCGTGGACGTACGCCTTGGCGAAGGGGTGCTCGCCGGTCAGGGCCTGGGCGTGGGAGGCGCCCATCTCGTGGTGCGGGAACGCGAGGTCCGATCCCCCGCCCTGGATGTCGAAGCCCATGCCGAGATGGTCCAGGGCGATGGCCACGCACTCGATGTGCCAGCCGGGCCGGCCGCGGCCCAGCGAGCCGCCGTCCCAGCTCGGCTCGCCGTCGCGGGCCGCCATCCAGAGCATCGGGTCGAGCGGGTTCTTCTTGCCCGGCCGCTCCGGGTCGCCGCCGCGCTCGGCGGAGAGCAGCTTCATGGCGGCGGCGTCGAGCCCGGACACCTCCCCGAAGTGGGGGTCGGACTCGACGGAGAAGTAGACGTCGCCGTCGAGGTCGTAGGCGGCACCCAGGTCACGGAGGCGCTCGACGAGCGGCACGATGCCGGGTATCGCCTCGACGGCTCCGATGTAGTGCTGCGGCGGCAGGAGGCGCAGCGCGGTCATGTCCTCGCGGAACAGGGCGGTCTCGCCCTCGGCGAGCTCGACCCAGTCCTTGCCGTCGCGGTTGGCGCGTTCCAGGAGCGGGTCGTCCACGTCGGTCACGTTCTGGACGTAGTGAACCTGCCGCTTGGTGTCGAGCCACACGCGCTGCACGAGGTCGAACGCGTTGTAGGTCGCCGCGTGTCCCATGTGGGTGGCGTCGTACGGAGTGATGCCGCAGACGTAGATACGGGCGACGGGACCGGGGTCGAGGGTGACGAGTCCACCGGTCGCGGTGTCGTGGATCCGGAGGTCGCGGCCCTTGCCAGGAAGGGCGGGGACCTCAGAAGCGGGCCAGGCATGCATGCCCTGAGCCTAACCGGACGGGGCGTCCGTATACGAGTGGGGATCATCGGAACGGTGGCTGATCCCGCACTCTTGCGCGATCGGCCGGTGTGTGCAGGGCCCGGTGCGGGTGATGCGGGTGGTTCTGTGCGGGCGGCTCTGATCAGACCGGTGGCCAGGGAATCGCGGGCCAGTCGCCCGTCGGCTCCGGGTGGCGTCCCGACTCCAGCAGGGCCGCGACCCGCGCGCGCAGCGCCTCGGTCTCCGCGGCGGTGATCAGCCCGCTCAGCCGCTCGGCGAGCGCGGCACCCTCCTTGAGGCCGTCCCGCAGGGCCTGGAGGGCCTCGACCGCCTCATCGGTCAGGGGCTCCCCCGCCCACCCCCACAGCAGCGTCCGCAGTTTGTTCTCGACGTGGAAGGTGACTCCGTGGTCGATGCCGTACAGCCGGCCGTCGGCGGGCAGCAGGTGGCCGCCCTTGCGGTCGCTGTTGTTGATCACGGCGTCGAGCACCGCGAGGCGGCGCAGGCGTACGTCGTCCGCGTGCACGAGGAGCGCCGTCCGCTCCTCGTCGACCTGCGCGAAGCCGACCGCTTTCCAGCCCTCGCCCGGTGCGTCGCCGTCGACCAGGGCGAGCAGTTCCGCGTCGCCCGAGGCCTCGATCCACAGCTGGCACATGCCCTCGCCGTGCGGTCCCGTCCGCAGGACCGTCGGCGGCACCAGGTCCCAGCCGGTGGCCCGCGACACCTCGTACGCGGCGACCTCGCGCTGCGCGAGCGTGCCGTCCGGGAAGTCCCACAGTGGGCGCTCGCCGGCGACCGGCTTGTAGACGCAGGCGGCCTCCTGGCCCTCGTACGCGACCGTGCAGTACAGGACCGCGTTCGAGGCCTCACGGATGCGGCCGCGCACGGTCAGCTCCCCGTGGGTGAGGAGCGTGACGGGGTCGACGCTCACGCTCCCCGCCGGTATCCGTTCTGGCGCGGGCATACATGTCCTTCCGGGTCGAGCGGGAGGCTGCACAGCGGGCACGGCGGGCGGCCCGCGTTCACGACGTCGAGGGCTCTTTTGGCGAAGGCGCGGGCCTGCGCGCCGGTGAGGCGGACCCGCAGCATCGGCGGGCCGTTCTCGTCGTCCTGCAGAAGCCTTTCCTCCGCGGCGGCGAGATCGTCGTCGGAATCGGCGTCCAGCTCGACGAGCGCCTGCGCCTCGACGACCATCCGCTCCTCCTCGCCGTCCCAGGCGAGCGCCATGGTGCCGACCCGGAACTCCTCCTCCACGGGGGAGTCGAGCGGCGCGCTGTCGGCGACCTCGGTAGGTGCGACGGCCGGCACGGGGGCGCTGCCCCCGCTGCGGCGCACGACCTCGTCGAGGAGTTCCTCCATGCGCTCGGCGAGCGCGGCCACCTGGGTCTTCTCCAGGGCGACGCTGGTCACCCTGACCCCGGCGGAGGCCTGGAGGAAGAACGTACGCCGTCCGGGCAGCCCGACCGTTCCCGCGACGAAACGCTCCGGGGGGTCGTAGAGGAACACCTGACGGGACACGACCTGTCTCCATTGGATCGACTGCAAGAGGAGTGCTTCAAAAGGGCTGCTTCAACCGCAAGAGGGCTGCTTCAACCGCTTCACCCTACTGCGGGCGACGATCACGGTGCGCCCGCACCGCCCCCGACTGTCGCGTCGCCGCTCGGCGGCTCCTCGCGCGGCGCCAGCGAGGCGAAGTCACCGGTGTCCCCGAGGCGTACGAGGAAGGGGCGCAGCCGGGTGTAGCGGATGACGGTGACGGAACAGGGCTCCACGGAGATGCGCTGGAAGAGGTCGAGGTGGAGTCCGATGGCTTCGGCGACGAGGGACTTGATGATGTCGCCGTGCGAGCACATCAGGTACACGGCGTCCTCGCCGTGCTCGCGCTCCACGCGGGCGTTCCACTCGCGGACCGCCTCGGCCGCCCTCGTCTGCATGGCCCGCATGGACTCGCCGCCGGGGAACGCGGCCGCGGAGGGGTGCTGCTGGACGACCTCCATCAGCGGCTCGTCGGTGAGCTCGGCGAGCTTGCGGCCCGACCAGTCGCCGTAGTCGCACTCCCCGATGCGGTCCTCCGTGTGCGCCCGGAGCCCGGTCCTGGCGGCGAGGAGCGGCGCCACGGTCTCCTGGCAGCGCTGCAGGGGGCTGGTGACGACCTCGGCCAGCGGCAGGGCCGCGAGCCGTTCGGGCAGCGCGGCGGCCTGTGCGGCGCCCCGCTCGTCGAGGGCCACGCCGGGGGTCCACCCGGCGAGCAGACCGGCGGTGTTGGCGGTGGAGCGTCCGTGCCGGACGAGGATCAGCGTGGGCATGCGGACCAGCCTAAGCGCCGAGGAAGTGCAACCCCCGGGGTGGCTGGGAACAATGCGCAGTGTGATTGTCGACTGTGCCATCTATCGCGAGGGGCGCCGCAGCGAAGGCCCCCAGGACTTCTCCGATGCCCTGGAGGAGGCGCGGGGGACGGGCGACGCGTTCGTGTGGATCGGGCTGCACGAGCCGACGGCGGAGGAGTTCGACGAGGTCAGCAAGGAGTTCGGGCTGCATCCCCTGGCCGTGGAGGACGCCCTCAAGGCGCACCAGCGGCCCAAGCTGGAGGTCTATGACGACTCGCTGTTCATGGTCCTCAAGCCGGTGGTGTACGAGCCGGACAGCGACACCGTCTCCTCCGGCGAGGTCATGATCTTCGTGGGTGACTCGTTCGTGGTGACCGTCCGGCACGGCGAGGGCGCACCCCTCGGCGCCGTGCGCCATCGTCTGGAGGCCGAACCGGACGTCCTGAAGCACGGCCCGACGTCGGTCCTGTACTCCATCGCGGACGCGTCCGTGGACCACTACCTGGAGGTCGCCGACGAGTTGCAGGCCGACCTGGAGGTCCTGGAGGCGGAGGTCTTCTCTCCGGAGGGCGGACGTTCGCGTCCCACGGCGTCGCGGATCTACACCTTCAAGCGGCAGATCCTGGAGTTCCGCCGGGCCACCGGGCCGTTGGCGCTGCCCGTGGCGCGCCTCTCCGGAGCGGGCCCTTTCAGCCCCTCCGTGCCGTTCGTGGACGAGACGGCGCGGCCGTTCTTCCGGGACGTCAACGACCACCTGACGCGCGTCAACGAGTCCGTGGAGGGCCTGGACCGGCTGGTCTCGGACATCCTGTCCGCGCATCTGGCGCAGATGAGCGTGCGGCAGAACGACGACATGCGGAAGATCTCGGCCTGGGCCGCGATGGCGGCGGTCCCCACGATGATCGCGGGCATCTACGGCATGAACTTCGACCACATGCCGGAGCTGCACTGGTGGTGGACCTATCCGGCCGTGCTCCTCCTGATGGCGGTCCTGGAGGTCGTCCTGTACAGGATGTTCAAGCGGCGCGGCTGGATGTAGTGCCGGGTTCGCCGTGAGCGGCGCGTCCCGGTGTGTGCGGCGTCAGGCGAACTCGGCGGCCGATGTCGCGGGCCCGCCCAGCGCGTCGCGGCGCCGGGGCGTCTTCAGGGAGACCATCCGCCGCCAGCCGCCCGCCCTCTCGTAACCGTGCAGGGCGTGGATGCCCGCGGCGAGCAGCTGCCGCTTGGCCGGGGCCCAGCCGAGGACGCGCCCCATGCGCTCCATCACCGCGAGGCTCACGTCGCGGTGGATGCGGATCTCGGCGAGCGCGCAGTCGCGCAGCGTGCGCTGGATGGCGGGGCCGTGCCCGGCGTACGCGAACCGCAGCAACTCCTCGTGGCAGTAGGCCAGATGGTTGTCCTCGTCATTGGAGATCATCCGCACCGCGCGGCCGATGTCCGGGTCGTCGGCGAAGTACCTGAGCAGCAGCCGCATCTGCTCGGAGGCCCGCTGCTCGGTCACCCTGCTGTGCGCGAGGTAGGTGACGATGTCCTGCACGGTGAGGGGCTCGGCGGCCTTCAGCCGGTCGTGCGCGAGGCCGATTCCGTGCCGCTCCAGGAGCATCGTGTAGTCGGTCTCGGGCGGGACGTCGACGGGCTGCAGGCCGCGCTTCTTCAGCAGGGCGCGGAAGATGCGGCCGTGCTTGTCCTCGTCGGCGCCGTGCCGGGCGATCTTGGGGGCGAGCGCGCGCTCGGTCTCCGGGACGAGTGCGGCGATGCGCCCGTTCTCCCAGCCGCCCTGGGCCTCACCGCTGGCCGCGATGGAGCAGAAGAGCCGGAACGACTCGTCGTTGTCGAGGATCTCTCTGAAGACACTCCTGGCCGACAGCATCACTGGCACCTCCATGCCCGACATGCCCTGCGCGCGGACCTGCGCGAAGAACGAGTCAAGTGCGAGGTTCCACCAGGGGCAACAGCTGTACAGGTCAGCTCCGCCGAACGAAGGACACCGGCACCGCCACGAGGCCGTAACCGTCGGCCCTGTGCGGCGTTGTTCCCGGTGACGGCCGTGGCGGGGAAGACCCCCCGAGCCCCCACCACGGCCGCGGACTTCCTCTTCCGCTACGCCAGCCCGGCGCGCTCCAGTGCCTCCGTGCCGGCCCGCAGCGCCGTGATCCGCTCCTCCAGCGTGAAGCCGGCGGGGGCCAGCGTCAGCGTGGTGACCCCGGCGGCGGCGTAGGCCCGCATCCGGTCGGCGATCCGGTCCACGGAACCGAGCAGCGTGGTCGAGTCGATCAGCTGCTGCGGCACGGCGGCGGCCGCCCCGTCCTTGTCGCCCGCCAGGTACTTGTCCTGGATCTCGGCGGCCTCCTTCTCGTACCCCATGCGCTGCGCGAGCTGGTTGTAGAAGTTCTGCTTCCGGCTGCCCATGCCCCCGACGTAGAGGGCGGTGTACGGCCGGAACATGTCGGCGAGGGTGTCCACCTGGGAGTCCTCGCCGACGGCGAGCGGCAGCGTCGGGACGACGTCGAAGCCCTCCATGGTCCTGCCCGCCTTCTCGCGCCCGGCGCGCAGGTGCTTGACCGCCGTCTCCTCCAGGTGCTCGGCGGCCGGGAAGATCAGCAGGGCGCCGTCGGCGATCTCGCCGGTCTGCTCCAGGTTCTTGGGGCCGATCGCGGCGACGTACAGCGGGATGTGCTCGCGCTGCGGGTGGACGGTCAGCTTGATGGGCTTGCCGGGGCCGCCGGGCAGCGGCAGCGTCCAGTGCTCACCCTCGTACGAGAGGCGCTCCCGGGTCATGGCCTTGCGGACGATCTCGACGTACTCACGCGTGCGTGCCAGCGGCTTGTCGAACTTCACGCCGTACCAGCCCTCGGAGACCTGCGGGCCCGATACGCCGAGGCCCAGCCGGAAGCGGCCGCCGGAGAGCGAGTCGAGGGTCGCCGCCGTCATCGCGGTCATCGCCGGCTGCCGGGCCGGGATCTGGAAGATGGCGGACCCGATGTCGATGCGCTCGGTCTGCGCGGCCACCCAGGACAGCACCGTCGCGGCGTCCGAGCCGTACGCCTCCGCGGCCCAGCACACCGCGTAGCCCAGCTTGTCGGCCTCCTTGGCCACGGCGAGATTGTCCGCGTCCATCCCCGCGCCCCAGTAGCCGAGGTTGATCCCGAGCTGCATGACAGATCCCCTTACCGCTGTACTCATGAGTAACGTCCCTGTGCCGGGGACTGTAAAGGGTGACCGAGTTCTCCACAATCACTGGTTCGTCCACAGGCCCGCCCACCGCCGGGGCCCGGCCAGTAATCTCAGCGCCCATGGAGCAGAGGCATCTCGGCCGGACCGGCCTTCGCGTGTCCCGCATCGGACTCGGCACCCTCACCTGGGGGCACACCGAGGAGAACGACGCCGCCGAGCTGTTGAAGGTGTTCTGGGAAGCGGGCGGCACCCTCGTCGACACCGCCGATGTGTACGGCGACGGGGAGGCCGAGTATCTGCTCGGGCGTCTGGTCGAGCGGCTCGTGCCCAGGCGCGACCTGATCATCGCCACCAAGGCGGGCAGCGTCCCGGACCCCGAGCGGCGCTTCGACGGCTCGCGCGGCCACCTGCTCGCCGCGCTCGACGCCTCCCTCACCCGCCTCAACACGGACTATGTGGACCTGTGGCAGGTGCACGCCTTCGATCCGGAGACACCTCTGGAGGAGACACTGCAGGCCCTCGACATAGCGGTCAGCAGCGGGCGGGCCCGCTATGCGGGGGTCTCCAACTTCTGCGGCTGGCAGCTCGCCAAGGCCGCCACGTGGCAGCTCGCACCGCCCGGCACCCGCACCCGCCTGGCCAGTACGCAGATGGAGTACTCCCTGCTCCAGCGCGGCGTCGAGCGGGAGGTGCTGCCCGCGGCCATCGACCTCGGAGTCGGCCTGCTGCCGTCCTCGCCGCTCGGCCGGGGCGTGCTCACCGGGAAGTACCGCCACGCCACCCCCGCCGACTCGCGCGGCGGTTCGGACCAGTTGGCGCCCTTCGTCGCGCCGTACCTCGACGACACGGCGGGCCGCATCGTCGACGCGGTCGCGACGGCCGCCGAGGGGCTCGCGGCCACCCCGCTCCAGGTCGCCCTCGCGTGGGTGCGGGACCGGCCGGGAGTGACGGCCCCGATCGTCGGCGCGCGCAACGCGCAGCAGCTCACGGCCGCGTTGTCAGTGGAGCCCCTTAGTCTTCCTGACGAGATCTGCCAGGCGCTCGACGACGTGTCGGCGCCGGTGCACCGCTATCCCGATCACGACTGGAGCACGCTGTGAGTACGGAACCCGCTGCCGCGGAGGACCCCGAGGCCGCTGCCGCGGAGCAGGCGGAGTCGCCCGGCGCGGAGGAAGCCGCGCCGGACACGTCGGGGACGCCGGAGCCACCGGAGACACCGCAGGCACAGGAGGCACAGGAGGGCGAAGTCGAGGGCGAGGCCAAGACCGAGGGCACCGAGCTGTCCGAGGCCGAGGCGGAGATCGCCGCGCAGCGGGAGCTGCGGGAGCGGATCGAGCAGCGGAAGGCGTCGAAGCAGGGACCGATCGGGGCCGGCGCGAAGCTGAGCGGGACCGCCGCCGATCTGCTGGCCGCCGTGCGGGCCGTGGAGAGCGGCGAGAAGCCCGTCGCGAGCGCCTTCCGTGACCCGCAGCCCGCACCGCGCAGGCCCGCACCGTCCGCCGCCCCGGAGCCCGTGCGCCCGCAGCAGCCGGAGCCGTCGCGGGCGCCCGCGACGGAGACCGTCGAGGCCGTCGCCGCCGTGCTCGCCGAGGGAGGCGCGCCGCCCGCCCTCGCCGCCCCGGCGGCGGCCGCGCTCGGTGAGGGTGCCGACGGGCTGCTGCGCGAGGACCCCTGGCAGTTGCTGCGGGTCGCCGGGGTGCGGCCCGAGCAGGCCGACGGGTTCGCCAGGGCGCTGCTCGGCCCGGAGTGCGGCCCTGACGACGAGCGCAGGGGCCGTGCGATCACCGTGTGGCTCCTGGAGCAGGCCGCCCTCGCCGGGCACACGGCGCTCGACTCCGCGGCGCTGACCGCCGCGCTCGGGCAGCGTGCGGTGCCGGACCCGGACGCGGCCGTGCAGAGCGCGCTCGCCGAGGGCGACGCACTCGTCTTCCAGGACGCCCTCGAAGGGACCGAGGTGCCGACCCGGCGACCGGACGGCGAGGGCGGGCGGGGCGGCGAGGGGGCCGAGGGGGACGAGCAAGACGCCGTCGAGGAGCCGGAGCGCCCGGTCCGCGTCCTGATCGGCCTGGAAAGGTACGCACTCGCGGAGGAGAGCCTCGCCGACGGCCTCGCCCGGGTGATCAACTCCCTGCCCAAGGAGGACGGCTCCGGCCCCCGGGACGCCGACTGGGAGGCCGCCGCCGCGCAGTCGTCGGGGAGCGCCGCCGAGCTGATCCGTGCCGTCGCCGGGCACGGCCTCGTGCTGCACTCCGGCGGCGAGGAGGCCCGCGCCGAGCCCGCCGCACTGGTCGCCGCGGCCACCGCGCTCGGCCTGCGGGTGTGCGCCGCCGCCCACAGCGCCGACGGACGCCGTCGCCTCGCGCGGGCGACGGGCTCGGAGGAGACCGCGGTGACCGTGGCGGGCCTGCTCTCCGGGGCACAGGGCCCCGGACGCGACGCGGACGGCGCGCTCGCGCTCGACCTCCTGGTCGTCCTGGACGCGCCGCAGCTGGACGTGGAGACCGCCGCGATGCTCGTCGAGTCGCTGCCGGACGGCGCCCGCCTGGTGCTCAGCGGCGACCCCGGCGTCCTGTGGTCGGCGGGCCCCGGCCGGGTCTTCGCCGACCTCCTCGCCGCGCGCTGCTGCCCGCAGGTCGTCTCGCGCACCCCCGACCCCGGCCCCCTCGGGGAGCTGACGTCCGGCATCGGCATCGGCGAGCTGAACCAGGTCGAGGCGCCCGGCAAGGAAGTCGTCCTCGTCCCGGTGCGGGACGCCGCAGAGGCGATCCACCGCACCGTGCAGCTCGTCGCGGACTCGGTGCCGAGGGCGATCGGCGTGCCCGCGGAGCAGACGCAGGTCATCACGCCGGGCCACGGCGGCGCGGCGGGCACCCGCGTGCTCAACGCGGCGCTGAAGGAACGGCTGAATCCGGGCCCCGGCCGGTTCGGCGGCTTCGACCCGGACGACCGGGTCGCGCACGTCCCCGCCCCGGGCCGCACGACGCTCGGCCGCGTGGTGCGGGCCGACGCGGAGGGGCTGCACCTGGAGTGCGACGGCGCCCCCGTCGTCGTACCCAAGGAGCGGGTGGAGCGGGAGGTGCGGCACGCGTGGGCGCTCACCGCGCACCAGGCCGCGGGGCAGCGCTGGCCCGCGGTGGTCGTGGTGCTGCCGGGCGACGCCGCGCAGGCGCTGACCCGCCCCTGGGTCTACACCGCGTTCAGCCGCGGGGAGCGGCACCTGTCGGTCGTGCAGGGCGTGGAGCAGGCGCTGCCTCGCGCGGTCGCGGAGCGCCTCTGGAAGGACCGGACGACGCGCCTGCAGACGCTGCTGCGCCCGCAGGTGCCCGCGGAGCCGGCCGCGGCGGCCTGAGCCGGCGGCTCGCGCGAGAAATGCGCTCGCCGCCCCCGGGAGAGGAGGCGGCGAGCGCAGGAGCGATTCGCCACGGAGGCGCGTCAGCGACGAGCTGTTCCGTCGGTGTCGTCGTCGGCGTCATCGGTGTCGTCGATCTCATCGGTGTCGTCTGCGTCGTCGATCTCGTCGAGCGGCACCGGCACGTCGGGGTCGATGTCGACGTCCGCGTCGAGGCCGTCGAGCCCGTCGTCGTCCGCTTCGTCGTCGAAGACCACGCTGACGTCGAAGCGGCACACCACCCGGTGCGGGTCGGCGTGGTCGAAGGGGGCGTCGAGCCACTCCCCCGGCTCGGCCGCGGTGTCCACCGCGGTGACCCAGAGCGTCGAATCGCCCTCCTCCAGACCGAACTCCTTGTGCCGGGAGGAGATCTCGTCCGGTTCGAACTCGCCGAAGAGGACGCCGAGGGCGCTGTGCACGGTGTCGGCCGAGCCGTTGCTCCCCGCGCCGCCCGCGTCGAGGTCGGCGACCCGCTGGGCCTGGGCCAGGAGCCGCTGCGGCTCCGCCACGGTGTAGTCGCGGCGGATCAGCACGCTCAGCGCGTTGGCCTCCTCCGGGCCCTGGTAGGGCGGCAGTGCGTCCTCCGTGCCGGGGATCTCGAAGGGCGTGACCTCGTCGTAGCGGTCGTAGAGGAGCTCGTCGTACTCCTCCGCCGCCGCGGCGAGTTCGTTGAACGCTTCATAGACGGCCGGATCGTCCTCGCCCGACCTGCGTTCGACCGCGGCCAGGTGGCGGTCGAGCGCGGTCTTGACCGCCTCGGCGGCGGCACGTACCTCGGCAGCGGTGGGCTGCGCAGCATCAGACATAGTGCAGACGCTATCCGTACCGGGCCCGTGCCCGCACAATAGATGCGATGCCGGAATACGAATTTGTCGACGTGTATGTACCGCGCGGGGTCACCCGCAAGGAAGCCACACGCCTGCTGACGGACCACGCAGAGTACGGACACTGGGAGTTGGACCGCCTGAGACTGCACCCCGACGGGAGCCGCAGAGTGCGGCTGAAGCGGCGGATCATCCGCCAGGTGCGGGCCACCTGGTGAGTGCCGCGCGCCCGGGGACGCCGGGCCGCGGCGCGGGAAAGACGGAGCGGGCCCCACGACGGTGGGGCCCGCTCCGTTCGGCGTGCTCGGACGGCGGGGTGGCTCAGGCGGCCGCCCGGGCCCTCCGGTAGAGCACCGCGCCCGCGAGCAGCGCGCCCGCGCCGAGCGGCAGTGCGACGCCGAGCGGCAGCTCACTGCCCGTCGAGGCGAGCTGCGACGTCCCCTCGGGCGGCGTCACGAGCTGCGCGCCCGGGTCGCCGCGGTCGTCGATCGGGGTGAGCGGGTCGTGCGGCGACTGGGAGCCGCCGGGGGTGCCGGGATCGCCGGGCTTCCCCGGCTTGCCCGGGTCGCCGGGCTTCCCGGGCTTGCCGGGGTTGTCCGGCTTACCGGGGTCGCCCGGCTTGCCCGGCTGCTCCGGCTTGCCCGGCTGCTCGGGCTTGCCCGGGTGCTCGGGGTCGGTCGGGGGCTTCTCGCCGCCCGGCGGCTTCCCCGCGTCTCCGGAGTCGTTGGCGCATTCGTTGCCCATGGCGGGGTTGCCGAGGCCGCCGATGGTGACGCTGTTGCCGCAGACGTTGACCGGAGCGTTGATCGGCAGCTGCACGTTGTTGCCGGAGCCGACGCCGGGTGAGTCGCCGGCGTGACCGTCGGCCTTGGCTCCGCCGCCGGACGGCTTGTGCGAACCGCTTCCCTTGCCTGAGGTGTTGGCGCAGTGGTTTCCTGCCGCCGGGTTGAGGACGCCGACCACGTTCACGGTGTTTCCGCACACGTTGACCGGAACGTCGATGGGGAGCTGGACGCTGTTGCCCGCCAGCACGCCGGGCGAACCCGAACTGCTTCCCCTCGCGCCCGAATCCGCCTGTGCGTGACCGCCGGTCGCGGCGAGCACGCCGGTCGCGGCCGCCACGGTGATCAGGCCTTTACGCGTGACCTGTCGCATAGCTGTTCCCTGCCTTTTGCCGTACATCCGGAATACGCCCGGACCCGCTGGCCCGGACGTGGAATACCCGTCGGCCCCGGAGCGCATGGCGTGCACTCCGGGGCCGACAAGCTCAGACCCTTAACGGGTGAGGCGCGGCAACGTCACTTGTTGACGCAGTAGTTGCCGAAGGTGGGGTTCAGCAGACCGATCACGGAGACCGTGTTGCCGCAGGCGTTCACCGGCACGTGCACGGGCACCTGGACGACATTGCCCGACGCGACGCCGGGGGAGTTGACAGCGGCACCCTGGGCACCGGCGTCGGCAGTGGCGATGCCCGCACCGGCGAGCACGAGACCACCGGTGGCAGCCACAGCGGCGACGACCTTCTTGAGCATTATTCCTCCTAGTTGGCAATGCAGTCCCAGCCGCGGACTGCATCACCTGTAACGAGGAGGGATCTCCATGGCTACGAGCCTATGGTCTCATTCACTCTTTTCAGTCAAGTACGTACGCACTGGCGATTGTTGGAGATACGTTTCGGTCAGGAAGCCTCGATGAAGCGGTCCAGCACCCGGACGCCGAACTTCAGGCCGTCGACCGGCACCCGCTCGTCGACGCCGTGGAACATGCCCGCGAAGTCCAGCTCCGGGGGCAGCTTCAGCGGCGCGAAGCCGAAGCCGCGGATGCCGAGGTCGTCGAAGGACTTGGCGTCCGTGCCGGCCGAGAGCATGTAGGGCACGGCGCGGGCGATCGGGTCCTCGGCCCGCAGGGCGGTCTGCATGGCGTCGACGAGGGCGCCGTCGAAGGTGGTCTCCAGGGCCTTGTCCGCGTGGACGTCCTCGCGCTTGACCCGCGGACCGAGGATCCGGTCCAGATCGGCGAGGAACTCCTCCTCGTACCCCGGCAGGTAGCGCCCGTCGACGTGCGCGGTGGCCTGCCCCGGGATCACGTTCACCTTGTACCCGGCGCCGAGCTGCGTCGGGTTGGCGGTGTTCTGCAGGGAGGCGCCGATGAGCTTGGCGATGCCGCCGAGCTTGGCGAGCGTCGCGTCCATGTTCTCCGGGTCGAGCTCGGTGCCGAGGGCGTCGCCGAGCTCGTCGAGGAAGTGCCGCAGCGTCTTGGTGACCCGCACCGGGAACTTGTGCCGCCCGAGGCGCCCGACCGCCTCGGAGAGCTCGGTGATCGCGTTGTCCTTGTGGATCATCGAACCGTGACCGGCGGTGCCGTCCACGGTCAGCTTCATCCAGTGCATGCCCTTCTGGGCCGTCTCGACGAGGTAGAGCCGCAGGTTCTCGTTGACGGTGAAGGAGAAACCGCCGACCTCGCTGATCGCCTCCGTGCACCCCTCGAAGAGGTCCGGGTGGTTGTCGACCAGGTACCGCGCGCCGTACGTGCCGCCCGCCTCCTCGTCCGCGAGGAACGCCAGGACGATGTCGCGCGGGGGCTTGCGGCCGCTGCGCATCCGCTCCCGTACGACCGCGAGGGTCATCGCGTCCATGTCCTTCATGTCGACGGCGCCCCGGCCCCATACGCAGCCGTCCGCGATCTCCCCGGAGAAGGGGTTGTGCGTCCAGTCCGCGGCGTTGGCGGGCACGACGTCCGTGTGGCCGTGGATGAGGAGCGCGGGCCGCGACGGGTCCTCGCCCTCGATCCTCGCGACCGTGGAGGCCCTGCCGGGGTGGGACTCGAAGATCTTCGGTTCGAGTCCGACCTCGGCGAGCTTCTCCGCGACGTACTCGGCGGCCTTGCGCTCCCCCGGGCCCGAGTGGTCGCCGTAGTTGCTCGTATCGATCTGGATCAGTTCGCGACAGAGGTCGACGACCTCGTCCTCACCGGTGACGGCCTTGCCCGTGCTGGACCCGCTCACGCTGGTTCCTCCCGCATTCGCTGCTGGTGGTCCCCTTCATCCTCCCTCTCCGGAGCTCCGCGCCCAAGGGCGGGCGGGTGTCGTCACGCGCCGTTCACAGCGGACCAGGGGGGTGATCGAGTACCCCTGGAGGCCTGGTAATGTTCTCTCTGTCGCCGCGGGGAACACCCCGCCAAGACAACACCCGGTCCGGGTGGCGGAATGGCAGACGCGCTAGCTTGAGGTGCTAGTGCCCTTTATCGGGCGTGGGGGTTCAAGTCCCCCCTCGGACACAAGCAAGGCCCCAGTCGCGAGACTGGGGCCTTTCGCGTGTGCGGTCGGCCACGGATGACAGGTCAGGTCGGCCTCGGATCAGGGCCGGCCTGCACAGTCGCGCCAGTGGGCGTGGTTGCGGCGGGCGGCCCGCGTGTCGTCGTGCCGCTCGCCCAGCGCGGAGCCGTAGCTCTCGGCGAGCTCGGCGAAGGCGGCCGCCGCGCGGTCGGGGTGGCCGCTCACCCCGAGCCAGTGCGCGTGCTGCCACCGGCAGCTCAGGGAGCGCACGTCGCCGGGGCCGAGCGCCCCCGAGGCGTCCACGGACAGCTCGGCGAACAGGTCGGCGGCCGAGGCCGCGTCCCCGCCGATGCCGCACCACCGGGCCCGCTCGTGCCGTGCCTGGAGCGTGTCGGGGTGGGTCGGCCCTCGTTCGACGGCCAGCCGCTCGACGAGCCGTGCGTACCCCTGGGCGGCTTCGGCCGCGTGTCCGTTCTCGCCCTCGGCGTGCGCCAGGGCCCGGTGCGCGAGGAGGGTGAGCTCATGGCGTTCGCCGAGCACGTGGTCGCACTGCGGCGCCAGCCCCCGCAGGGCGGTCAGCGCGCCGGCCAGGTCGCCGGCCTCTGCCGACGCGAGGGCCCGGCGCAGGCGCTCCGGCACCTCGGCGGGTGTCAGCGGGCGGAACGCGGCGTTCACGGCGAGGGCCAGCTGGTCGCTCGTCCCCGTGCCGCACCGCTGGGGCCTCGGCTCCCCCTTCGCGGCGAGGACCCGGGACGTGTGCCGGTAGACGGCCTCCAGCGTGAGCAGTTCCCGCTCCGCGGCGGAGCCGTCGCGGAGGAACCTGATCAGCTCCCCCGTGAACAGCGTGTGCCGGTCGCCCAGGGGGGCGCGGGCCGGGGCGTTCGCGGGGGCCGAGGCCAGGACGAACGTACCGGCGATCTCCAGCTGGCCGAAGTAGAGCGACGCGGTGTCCCCCATGGCCTCGATGGCCCGGCCCGAGAAGCAGCAGTCGAGCAGCAGCACGCGGTTCCTGGCGGGCGCGGACGCCATCGTCTCGCGGATCAGGTCGAAGCGCAGGCTCGACCAGCCGAGCAGCTTGGTGTCGCTGCCGGTGAGCAGGAGGTGGAGCAGGCCACGGTCGTCGAGTGCGCCGTGCCCCGCGAAGTAGACGAGGAACATGTCCTCCACCGCGCTCGCCGCGCGGCTGAGCGCCTCCCCCACGCGCTGGGGCTCCTTGACGTCCCGCAGCACTGTGCAGCGCGCCTCGGGCAACGCGCAGTTGCCGGGTCCTGTGAGCAGGGAGCGGAGGTCGTCGAGGTTGTTGTGGACGGCGGGGAGCGGGGGCAGTTCGTCGTCTTCGTAGCTGCCGCAACCGATGAGTACCGCATGCGAGTTCGAGCCGCTGGCCAGCCGCACGTCGTCCCCCTCTTGCCGCACCGCACCGCTGCCCAAATGATAGCGAGGCAACTCATTTGAGGAGTGGTGCTCTTACCGCTGTCCGAGGTTTCGGGCATGCTGGCCAATCCGAAGTCGGCTGCGACGGGTGGGGTTGGTCATGGGACGTTCGGACACGATGGACAACGCCGGCGAGTTAGGGCGCGAGGGAGGCCCGCACCAGGCTTCCGCCGTCTGCACGGCGTTTCAGAACCTGGTGGCCGATGCCGCCCTCGCCCTGGAACCGGACGCCTTCGCCTCGGCCGTCCGGCTGCTCGACTCGGTCAGGACGACCGGCAGCTGCCTCTACGTGATCGGCAACGGCGGGAGCGCCGCCACCGCGAGCCATCTGGCGTGCGACCTCGCCATGACCTCGGGCCCGCACGCCGCGGGCCTGCGGACGAACGCGCTCACCGGCAACACGCCGCTGCTCAGCGCGCTGGCCAACGACATCGGGTACGACCGGGTCTTCTCCGAGCAGCTCGCGCGCCTGCTCACGCCCGGCGACGTCGTGGTGGCCATCAGCGTCAGCGGCGACTCCCCGAACATCCTCGAAGGCCTCAAGACGGCGCGGGCGCGCGGCGCGCGCACGGTCGGGCTGCTCGGGGGCTCCGGGGGGAGCGCCGCCGCGCTGGTCGACGTGCCGCTGCTGGTGGACAGCGAGGTGTACGGGGTGGTGGAGACCGTGCATCTGGGGCTCGTGCACTCGCTGGCCCTCGCCCTGGGCACGGGCAGGGGCCACCCCCGGGACATCCTGGATCCGTCGCTCGACGGAATCCAGGGCTGACGGTGGTCCACGGGCCCGCGCGGGCGCCCCGTGCGCGTACGGCCGATGTGGTCCTCGTCTCCGACCGGGGCCCTGTGACGTTCCGGTCCACCCCGTCGGGTCCCGCGCCGGAACGGCGGTCGGGCAGTGTGACGTCGCTGCTCGACAGGTCGGCGCGCGCCCTGCGCGAGGACGTGTGCTGGCTGGCTCCGTCGACGAGCGACGAGGACCGCAGGGCGGCGCGGGAGGGCCGGTTCGACGGGCTGGGGCTCGGCTATGGATTCCTGCCGGTTCCGTGCCGGGCCGCGGACTACCGGCGGTACTACGAGGACGCGGGCGTACGAGGGCTCTGGTACGCGCTCCACGATCTCTGGGACGACCTTCCGCACGACCCCGGCCCGGGCGCCGCAGGTCCGGGGGCGTTCGGTGACGGTGCGGCTCTGCGGTCGTACCAGAAGGTGAACCGGGCCGTCGCCGCCGCGGCCGCAACCCGCTGTCATCCCCGTACCGTCGTCTGCTTCCAGGACTACCAGTTCGGCACCGCGCCCGGGTTCCTCCGGGCCCGGCTGCCGACGCAGACGGTCGGCTTCTTCCTGCACGCGGCCTTCGCGGCCCCGGCCGCTCTCGCGGTGCTGCCCGGGGTGGTCCGGGGGCTGCTGCTGCGCGGCATGCTCGCGGCGGACGTCCTCGGCTTCCAGAGCGAGCGGTGGGCGGACTCCTTCCTGCGGCTCAGTGAGGAGGCCGGGCACGAGGTCGACCGCCGGGCCGGGGTCGTCCGGCACGGCTGCCGGCGGACGCTGGTCCGCCGCTATCCGGCCCCGCCCGACCAGGAGTACCTGTCCGGCGTCTTCGGCACCCGGGAGGCGGACCGGTGGGCCGGCACCTTCCGCCGGCTGCGGCAGGGGGCGCGGCTGCTGGTGCGGGTGGACCGGCTGGACCCGGCGAAGAACGTCCTGCGGGGCTTCGAGGCCTTCGCGCTGCTGCTCGCCGACCGTCCGGAGCTGCGGCGCCGGGTCAGGTTCGTGGCGTGTCTGACGCCTTCGCGGCCCGGGGTGCCGGAGTACGCGTGGTACGCGGCCCGGGTCCGGGACGCCGTCGCCGCCATCCAGCGGGACCATCCCGGGGTGCTGACCGTGTACTGGGAGGAGGACCGGGTGCGGGCCATGGCGGCGCTGCGGGAGTACGACGTCCTGCTCGTCAACTCGGTGCACGACGGGATGAACCTGGTCGCCCAGGAAGGGGTGCTGGTGAACCGGCGGGACGGCGCGGTCGTCCTGTCGGCGCGGACCGGGAGCGCCGAGCGGCTTCGCGCGGGGGCCGTTCTCGTCCATGACCCGCGCGATGTGCGCGAGACCGCTTCGGCGCTCCGGCGGGCGCTCGCGATGCCGTCGCACGAGCGGGCGGGGAGGTCGCACCTGATGCGCGCGCCGCTCCTCGCGACCTCGCCCGAGGGCTGGCTGCGGGCACAGCTCGCCGACCTCGTGGCGGTCCGCGACGGGACGGGGCCGTAGCGCCGCCCGGCTTCCGTGCCGCCGGGAAGGCGGGATGGCAGGGCAGGCAGGGCAGGCAGGGCAGGCAGGGCAGGTGACGACAGGGCCTAGGTCGCCGTCCGGTCGACCAGGTCGCGGAGGGCTTCGTGCACCGCGTCCGTGCGCGGGTCGCCGAGCCGTTCCAGGTCCTCCAGCGCGAGGGTGTAGTAGACGGCGGCTTCCTTGAGCCGCCCCATCGCGGCCATGGTCGCGCCCAGGTTGAGTGCGGTCGTCGCGGCTCCCGGCTCGTCGCCGAAGGACCGTCTGATGCGCAGTGCCTCGTCGAAGGCGGCCAGGGCCTCCTCGTCGCGTCCGGCCGTCCGGTAGGCCTCGCCGAGGTGGTTGAGCGAGGTGCCCTGGCCGAACAGGTCCTTGATCTCGCGCTGGATGCCGAGGGCGCGGAGCCAGCAGCTGATCGCCTCCTCGATGCGGCCGAGGTCGCGGTGGGCGGTGCCGAGGCTGTTGAGGTCGATGCCTTCGTTCCAGCGGTCCTTGATCTCGCGGTGGATGGCGAGTGCTTTGTTGGAGCAGCGGATCGAGTCCTCTATGCGGTTCATCCGCCGGAGGGCGCCCGCCAGGTTGTTGAGGGAGGTCCCTTCGCCGTACTTGTCGCCGATCCTGCGGCGGATGGCCAGGGCCTCCTCCCAGACCTCGACGGCCTTCTCGAACTCCTGCGTGCCGCGGTAGGCGTTGCCGAGGCTGTTCAGCGTCCAGGCCTCTCCCCTGCGGCAGCCGGAGCGCCGCGCCCCGCGCAGGCCCAGTTCGTGGGTGACGATCCAGTCGCTCAGGAGCTTGCGGACGTTGAAGAAGCTCCACAGGACGACGGGCAGCTGCCAGGCGATCGCGTCCTGCTCCCACTGCACCGCCTGCCGGACCAGCGCGATGAGATGGGTCCGCTCGGTGTCGCACCACGCCAGCGCCTCCGCGCCGTCGGCGAAGCGGAGCGGCCGGCACCGGTCGGGCAGTTCGTCGAGGTCGATCCGGCGCCGGTGGGGCATGAGCTGCCTGTTCGCCGCGTCCGCCGTGTGCAGGTACCAGAGCAGACAGCGCCTGACGGACTCCCGCCGGGACTCCGCGGACTCCTCCTCGTACGCCCGCTCGGCGGCGTAGTCGTGGATGAGGTCGTGGAAGCGGAACCGGTCGGGCGCGACCTGTTCGAGCAGGTGGCAGTCGATCAGGCCCCGCAGATACAGGTTGGTGCGCATTCTGGAGTCGCCGGTCGCGGCCGCGGCGGCGAGCAGGCTGAACTCGCCCGTGGGGTGCAGGCCGAGGATGCGGAAGCAGCGCGCGCTGCCGGCGCTCAGCGCGCGGTACGACCAGGAGAAGGCGACGCGCACCTCGCGCTGCTCGTCGCCGGTGTCCTCGACGGCCGCGGCGAAGGTGTCGAGCCGGTGCCGCTCGTCGCCGAGGCCCTCCAGGAGGTCGGCGATGGGCCACTGCGGATACGCCGCGACGCGTTCGCCCACGATGCTGAGGGCCAGCGGGAGATGGCCGCAGCCGGCCGCGAGTTCCTCGACCGCGCCGCGTTCCTGCAGCACGCGGTCGCCGCCGACGATGCCCGTCAGGAGCTCGACTGACTCCCGTTCGCTGAGGGTGTCGAGGCGGATGCTGCGCGCGCCGTAGCTCCCGACCAGGCCCTGGAGGCGGTTCCGGCTGGTCACGATCACCACGCAGGTGGAGCTGCCCGGCAGCAGGGGGAACACCTGGGCCGTGTTGCGGGCGTTGTCCAGGAGGACCAGCATCTTCCGCTCGTGCAGCAGGGTGCGGAACAGGGCCGCGCGCGGTTCGAGTTCCTGCGGCACCTTGGCGGACGGCACGTCCAGGGCGTGCAGGAAGTCGGCGAGGACCTCCGCGGGTTCGAGCGGGTTGCCCGGGCCGTGGCCGCGGAGGTTGACGTAGAGCTGGCCGTCGGGGAACGCGTCGCGGGACCGGTGCGCCCAGTGCACCATCAGCGCGGTCTTCCCGACGCCGGGGGCGCCGCCGACGGAGGAGATCACCGCGGTGTCCGGGCCGCCCTTCCGCGGCTCCCCGAGAAGCAGGTCCAGCTCGGCGAGTTCACTTTCCCGGCCCACGAATCCGGGGCGGTCGAGCGGGAGTTGGTGGGGCACCGGGAGCGGCGGCCGGTCCGCCGTCCGCGCTTCGGGCGACTGGAACCGCAGCAGGCGCTCGATGATCCTGCGGCCGAACTCCGGGTCGTCCGTGACGGCCCGGGACAGCTCGTCGACCGAGCCGGCCGCGGGGCGCAGGCGGTCCGCCTCCGATGGGCGCTCCCGGTACCCGCCCGATGTGCGCAGCCGGTCGGTCCGCTCGTCGAGCAGCCTGCGGAGCCCCTCCCAGCTGGTCTGCGAACCGGTCGTGGGAGCGTCGCGCGTGGGCGCGCCCGCGGCCGGTCCTCGGATCTCCCCTGCTGACACAGATCCACCCCCGTGGGGTCAAGGCGAGTTGGGCGGATTATACGTCTTGCACAAGGATGCGAGACGTGTCCCGGACAGGAGGTCCGGGTATTCTCGCGGCGTCCGGTTCTCCTTGAGGAGGGTGCGTGACGAACGCATCAGCAGATGCCCTGGTCCTTTTCGGCGCGACCGGAGATCTGGCGCGCCGGAAATTGTGGCCCGCGCTCTACCGCTTGTCGCTGTCGGACCAGTGGGTGCCCCCGGTCGTCGCTGTCGGACTGCCCGGTCCCGGCCGGGCCGGTTTCGAGAAGTTCGTGGCCGCGGCCGTGCACGACATGTGCGGCCCGGCGGACGGCACGGTGGTGCGGCGGCTGCTGGCCGGGACCTGCTTCGTCGAGGGGGACACGACGCGGCGGGGCACGCTGGAGGAGGTGGCGGAGGCGCTGCGCCCGGCGGCCCGTCCCGTGTACTTCCTGGGCGTTCCGCCGCCGCGGGCCACCGCGACGATCGCGACGATGGGGGCCGTACGCCTCCCGCCGGGCGCCGTGCTCGTGGAGAAGCCTTTCGGCAATGACCTGGATTCGGCCCGGCGGCTCAACGCCTCTTTGCTCGAGGTGTTTTCCGCCGACTCCGTCCTGAGAATCGATCACTATCTCGGGAAGGAGGCCGTCGAGAATCTGCTGGCTTTTCGTTTCTGCAATCCCTTTCTGGAGTCGGCCTGGGACCGGAGAACCATTTCCCGGGTGCAGATCACGCATTGCGAGGTCAGGGGTGTGGACGGCCGGGGGGCGCTGTACGAGGGGATCGGGGCGGTCCGCGACGTGGTGCAGAGCCATCTGCTGCAGCTCGTCGGGATAGTGGCGATGGAGCGCCCGGCCGACCACACCGCGGAGGCCTTCCGCGAGCGGATCGCGGAGGCGCTCGCCGGGGTGCGTCCGGTGGCTCCCGGGCACCTCGTCCGCGGGCAGTACGCGGGGTACCGGGCGGAGGCGGGGGTGGCGGCCGATTCGACGGTGGAGACCTTCGCGGCGCTGCGGCTCGACCTCGACGCCGAGCGGTGGCGCGGGGTGCCGTTCCTGCTGCGCTCCGGCAAGGGTCTCGCCGCCACGGCGATCGAGGTGGTGGTCGACTTCGTGCCCACCGAGCACCGTCTCTGGTTCGCCCGGAAGGAGCCGGGGCCGGCCCGCGTCCGCTTCCGGATCGGCGGTGACGGCGGGGCCGTGCTGACGCTCAACGCCCGTGGGCCGGGGGCGGATCCCGGTCCGGTGCCGGTCGATCTCCGCCTCGACCTGGCGGACGTGCCGGCCGCGGACACCTCCGGGGGCGCGTGGGAGGCGTACACGCATCTGCTGTCGGACGCTCTGCTGGGCAGGACGGGACGGTTCGTGTCGATGCGCACCGTGGAGGAGTCGTGGCGTGTCGTGGCGCCCGCGCTGGAGGTGCGGGAGGCGCCGCTGGAGTATCCGCGGGGTTCGTGGGGGCCGCGGAAGTCGGCGGACCTGGCGGGGGGCGAGGGCTGGTGCGTGCCTCTCCCGTGACGGGCGGGGTGCGTGCGTCTCCTGTGACGGGCGGGGTGCCTGCCTCTCCCGTGACGGGCTGGGTGCCTGCCCCTCCCGTGACGGGCCGGGCGTGTCCGTCAGCCGGTGGCCCCGGGTCCTGTCTCCGCGTCCCGGAGCGCCATGCGGTAGGCACCCCGTACGCCGACCAGCGGGTCGAGGGCGAGCCGCACCGGGATCTCCGCGAGGAGGTCGTGGTGGCAGGCGCCCGGACTGACGAAGCGGTGCAGGAACTCCGTCTCCGCGCACAGGAATTCCGCCACCCCGGGGGCCTGGAGAACCCCGCTCGTCAGGGTGACGGTGCCACCGGCGGGCAGGCACACCAGGACCACGCCGCGCAGGTACTGGCCGAAGAGGGCGGCGAACAACCGGACGACCTCGACGCCGCAGGGGTCTCCGGCGAGCGCCGCCGAGGTGATGACCGGGGCGACGGCGGCCCCGGCCCCGCGCGCCCGGGTCACCCGCTCGTCGAGCGCGGGGGCGGGTGGCGTGCCGCGGCGCACGTAGTCGTACATCCGGTCGAAGCCGCGGAGCCCGCCGATGGACTCCTCGACGGTGACGGCCCCGTCGAACTCCGTCCTGAGGCTCGCCAGATAGCCGGCCTCGAAGTCGTTCTCGGGCTGCCAGGTGACGTGTCCCGACTCGGACGTGTGCACCACGCCGTGCGCGTCCAGGAGCGCGCTGCCGACTCCGCTGCCCACGGAGACGGCGAGGAGCTCGCCTCCACCGGCGGTCGGGTCGTGGCGGGTGCGCGGCTCGTGGCGGGTCAGCGGCCGCACCTCGTCCGGGCCGAGGTCCGCCATGCCGTGCGCGGTGGCCGTCATGTCGTTCACGACGCGCACCCGGACGCCGTGCCGCTCCGCGAACCCGGCGCGGTCGAACGGCGGCCAGGCGGGGAGGTTCGTCAGCTGCACGGTGCCGTGCGCGGGGACGCGGCCCGCGACCGCGAGCACCATGGTCGCCGGCCGCAGGTCCGCCTGGTGGAGACAGGTGACCAGCAGCTCCTCCAGAGAGGGGTGGTCGGCTGTCCGCACCTTCAGTTCCACGTGTTCCGGGTCTCCGGTCCGTCCGCCGCGCAGCCGGGAATGGGTGCCCCCCACGTCGAACGCGGCCACCGCTGTACGCACTGCATCACCACTTCGGAGTCGGGTCGGGCCAATTGACGTACGGCCGGACCGAGTTGTCGTGGGGCACAGTATGACGAGACGTCCATGCGCGGGCGCGGGCGCGGAAACGGATTTCGGTGGTGCGGCGATGTCGGTACAGATCCAGGTGACAGGCGGCCCGGCGGGGTCCGACACGACGCTGGTCCGGGAGCTGCACGCCTGGCTGCAGCGGGAGGACGAGCTCCGGGGGCGCGTCCGGCTGCGGAGCGCAGCCCCCGCGCCCGGGCAGATGGGCGCCATGACGGAGCTCGTCCTCACCGCGGTCAGCAGCGGCACGGTCGCCGCGCTGGTCGCGTCCGCGCAGCTCTGGATCAAGCAGCGCCGCGCGGACCTCTCCATCGTCGTCCGGCACCCCGACGGCAAGGAGGTGGAGATCGACGCGCAGCAGATCTCGGGGGCCGAGGAGTTCATCCGAACGGTACTGCGCGACGCTGACCCGGCCCCTTGACGGCGGGGCCGCCGCCCCTCCCTGACGGCCGGGCCGCCCCCCCCTGACGGCCCGGACCCCAGCCCCCTCAGGACCCGCCGGCGCCTGCCAGCTCCTTCAGGGCGATGTTGAGCCGGAGGACGTTGACGCGGGGCTCGCCGATGAAGCCGAGGGTCCGCCCGTCGGTGTGCGTGTCGACCAGCTTCTGGACCTGCCGGACGTCCAGGTGGTTCCTCGCGGCGACGCGGTGGACCTGGAGGTCGGCGTAGGCCGGGGAGATGTGCGGGTCGAGGCCGGAGCCGGAGGAGGTGACCGCGTCGGCGGGCACGTCGGAGGGCTTGACCCGGTGGTCCGCGGTGGAGTTGTCCTTGACGACGGCCGCCTTGGCGTCCTTCACCTGCCGGATGAGGTCCTTGTTGTCGCCGGAGAGGTTGGTGGCACCGGACAGGAGCAGCTTGTACTGCGTGTTGACGGTGTTCTCGCCGAGGCCGTTGGAGGGGCGGGGCTGGAACCACTTGAGGTCCGGTTCGGCCGTCTCCTGGCCCTTCTTCAGGGGGAGGTCGTAGCGCTGGCCGATGAGTTCGGAGCCGACGACCTCGCCGTCCGCGCTCACCTCGGAGCCGTTGGCCTTGTCGTGGAAGAGGGCCTGGGCGGCGCCGGTCACCGCGAGCGGGTAGAGGACGCCGCAGACCACGGTGAGGACGAGCAGGGCGCGCAGTCCCGCGCCGAGCAACCGGGCGGTGTTTCCTACGGAGTTGTTCATGGCCGAGTCACCCAATGCCGGGGATGAGAGAGATGAGTACGTCGATGATCTTGATGCCGATGAACGGGGCGACGAGTCCGCCCAGGCCGTAGACGCCGAGGTTGCGCCGCAGCATCCGGTCCGCGCTCATCGGCCGGTACCGCACGCCCTTCAGGGCCAGCGGCACGAGTGCGACGATGATCAGCGCGTTGAAGACGACCGCGGAGAGGATCGCGGACTCCGGCGACGACAGGTTCATGATGTTGAGCTTGTCGAGGCTCGGGTACGCCACCGCGAACATGGCCGGGATGATGGCGAAGTACTTCGCGACGTCATTGGCGATCGAGAAGGTCGTCAGGGCGCCCCGGGTGATGAGGAGCTGCTTGCCGATCTCGACGATCTCGATGAGCTTCGTCGGGTTGGAGTCCAGGTCCACCATGTTCCCGGCCTCCTTGGCGGCCGAGGTGCCGGTGTTCATGGCCACGCCGACGTCGGCCTGGGCGAGCGCGGGAGCGTCGTTCGTGCCGTCGCCGGTCATCGCGACCAGCTTGCCGCCGGCCTGCTCGCGCTTGATCAGCGCCATCTTGTCCTCGGGCGTGGCCTCGGCGAGGAAGTCGTCCACGCCTGCCTCGTCCGCGATGGCCTTGGCGGTGAGCGGGTTGTCGCCGGTGATCATGACGGTCTTGATGCCCATGCGGCGCAGTTCGTCGAAGCGCTCGCGCATGCCCTCCTTGACGACGTCCTTGAGGTGGATCACCCCGAGGACCCGGGCGCCGTCAGCGTCTTCCAGAGCCACAAGCAGCGGCGTGCCACCAGCCTGTGAAATGCGGTCGTTGAGTTCCTGCGCATCCTCGGCGACCTCGCCACCACGTTCCTTCACCCAGGCGACGACCGAACCGGTCGCGCCCTTGCGGACCTTGCGCCCGTCGACGTCCACGCCCGACATGCGGGTCTGCGCGGTGAACGGCACCCACTCGGCGCCGGTCAGCTCGCCCTGGTGCCGCTCGCGCAGACCGTACTGCTCCTTGGCGAGTACGACGATGGAGCGGCCCTCGGGCGTCTCGTCGGCCAGCGAGGAGAGCTGGGCCGCGTCGGCGACCTCGGCCTCGGTGGTGCCGCGCACCGGCACGAACTCGGCGGCCTGGCGGTTGCCGAGGGTGATGGTGCCGGTCTTGTCGAGCAGCAGGGTCGACACGTCGCCCGCGGCCTCGACGGCCCGGCCCGACATGGCGAGGACGTTGCGTTGGACCAGGCGGTCCATGCCCGCGATGCCGATCGCGGAGAGCAGCGCGCCGATGGTCGTCGGGATGAGGCAGACGAGGAGTGCCGTCAGGACGATCATCGAGGTCTGGTCGTCGGCCCCCGCGTAGATCGCGAAGGGCTTGAGCGAGACGACGGCCAGCAGGAAGACGATGGTGAGGGACGCCAGGAGGATGTTCAGGGCGATCTCGTTGGGCGTCTTCTGGCGGGCCGCGCCCTCGACCAGGTTGATCATGCGGTCGATGAACGTCTCGCCGGGCTTCGTCGTGATCTTGATGACGACGCGGTCGGAGAGGACCTTCGTGCCGCCCGTGACGGCGGACCGGTCACCGCCGGACTCGCGGATGACGGGGGCCGACTCGCCGGTGATCGCGGACTCGTCGACGGACGCCACGCCCTCGACGACGTCACCGTCGCCGGGGATGATGTCGCCCGCCTCGCAGACGACGAGGTCGCCGATGCGCAGGTCGGTGCCGGGCACCGACTCCTCGACGTCCCCGGTCAGGCGGCGCGCCACGGTGTCGGTCTTGGCCTTGCGCAGGGTGTCGGCCTGCGCCTTGCCGCGGCCCTCGGCGACGGCCTCCGCGAGGTTGGCGAAGACCGTGGTCAGCCAGAGCCAGGCGGTGATCGCCCAGCCGAACCAGTCCCCCGGGTCCTTCACGGCCAGCACGGTGGTGACCACCGAGCCGATCAGGACCACGAACATGACCGGCGACTTGACCATGACGCGCGGGTCCAGTTTGCGGAAGGCGTCCGGCAGGGACTTGAGCAGCTGGGCGGGGTCGAAGAGGCCCGCGCCGACCTTGCCGGCGTCGGCGGACGTGTGGCCGGTGGGGACGTCATGGTGGGGGGCGCGGTCCGCGGTGGCGACGGGTGCCGCGCCCCCGCCGGACCGGTCGGCCCGGTCGTCCCTGTCGTGCTGTGTGGTGTGAGTGCTCATGACGCCAGCCCCTCGGCAAGCGGTCCCAGCGCGAGCGCGGGGAAATAGGTGAGACCGGTGATGATCATGATGGTGCCGACCAGCAGGCCGGTGAAGAGCGGCTTCTCGGTGCGCAGGGTGCCCGCGGTCGCCGGGACCGGCTGCTGCTCGGCGAGCGAGCCCGCGAGCGCGAGGACGAACACCATCGGCAGGAAGCGGCCGAGCAGCATCGCGAGGCCGAGCGTGGTGTTGAACCACTGCGTGTCTGCGCCGAGGCCCGCGAAGGCCGAGCCGTTGTTGTTGGCCCCGGACGTGTAGGCGTACAGGATCTCGGAGAAGCCGTGCGCGCCGGAGTTCGTCATCGAGTCGGCCGGGGTGGGCAGGGCCATCGCGACGGCCGTGAAGCCGAGGACGAGGGCCGGGGTGACGAGGATGTAGCAGGCCGCCAGCTTGATCTCGCGGGTGCCGATCTTCTTGCCCAGGTACTCCGGGGTGCGTCCGACCATGAGTCCCGCGATGAACACGGCGATCATCGCCATGATGAGCATGCCGTAGAGGCCCGATCCCGTGCCGCCCGGCGCGATCTCGCCGAGCTGCATGCCGAGCATCTGGATGCCGCCGCCGAAGCCGGTGTAGGAGGAGTGGAAGGAGTTCACGGCGCCGGTGGAGGTGAGCGTGGTGGCCACCGCGAAGATCGACGAGCCGGCGACCCCGAACCGGGTCTCCTTGCCCTCCATCGCGCCGCCCGCCAGGTCGTAGGCCGGGGCGCCGTGGTGGAACTCGGTCCACATCATCAGCGCGGTGAAGCCGATCCAGATCGTCGCCATGGTGGCGAGGACCGCGTAGCCCTGCCGGAGCGAGCCGACCATCCGGCCGAAGGTCCGCGTCAGCGCGAACGGGATGAGCAGGATCAGGAAGATCTCGAAGAGGTTCGAGATCGGGTTCGGGTTCTCGAAGGGGTGCGCGGAGTTGGCGTTGAAGTAGCCGCCGCCGTTCGTGCCCAGCTCCTTGATGACCTCCTGGGAGGCGACGGCGCCGCCGTTCCACTCCTGCTTGCCGCCCATGAACTGGCCGACCTCGTGGATACCGGAGAAGTTCTGGAGGGCGCCGCAGGCGACCAGGACGAGTGCGCCGATGACGGCGATGGGGAGCAGGACACGGACGGTGCCGCGCACCAGGTCGGCCCAGAAGTTGCCGAGCTCACCGGTGCGGGAGCGGGCGAAGCCGCGTACCAGAGCGATCGCGACGGCGATGCCGACGGCCGCGGAGACGAAGTTCTGCACGGCGAGGCCGCCGGTCTGCACGACGTGGCCCATGGCCTGTTCGCCGGAGTACGACTGCCAGTTGGTGTTCGCCACGAACGACGCCGCGGTGTTGAACGCCTGGTCCGGGTCGATGGACGTGAAGCCGAGCGAGCCGGGCAGCGAGCCCTGGAGCCGCTGCAGCAGGTAGAGGAAGAGGACACCGGCCGCGGAGAAGGCGAGGACGCCGCGCAGGTACGCGGACCAGCGCATCTCCGTGTCGGGATCGGCACCGATGGCCTTGTAGATCCACTTCTCGACGCGAAGGTGCTTCTTCGAGCCGTAGACGCGGGCCATGTAGTCACCGAGCGGGCGGTGTGCCAGCGCGAGCGCCGCTATCAGCGCGAGCAGCTGGAGCACACCGGCGAGGGCGGGGCTCATATCCGTACTCAGAACCTCTCCGGAAAGACGAGGGCGAGGACGAGATAGCCCAGGAGAGCGACGGCCACGACGAGGCCGACGATGTTCTCGGCGGTCACAGCTTGGTCACCCCCTTGGCGACGAGGGCCACCAGCGCGAAGACCGCGATCGTGGTGACGACGAAGGCCAGGTCGGCCATCGTGAGCTCCTGAAGGACGTGGACGGTGCAGTGCTTGCTCGGACGGTTAGAGGTAACCGCCCTTTCGGCCGCCCACGACCTTCGTTGACACCCTCCATACGGCGCGTTCAGCCGTCTTGACGGCTCTCTTACGGAACGCTGAGCTCGGCGAGGCGCGCCAGGGCGTCGCGTGCGGAGTCCCGCTCCGCGTCGGTGAGCGGGAGCTCGGCGGCCCGGGTCAGGAGCCGCTCGGCCAGGTCGTCCTCGCCGAGCCGCCGGGCGATGTCGCCGCGCAGGACGAGCAGGCGCAGTTCCTGCTCGGGAGTGGGCCGTTCGTCGGTGAGCCCGAGCGCCCTGTCGATGATCTTGGCGGCGCCCGGCAGATCCTCCTTGGAGTCGGCGAACAGGTCGGCCATGTGCAGTGCCCGCGCGTAGGTGCCCTTGGGGACGGGGCGCATCGACTGGTCCTCGCTGATCGGCTGCCCGACGCGGATGCTGTTGCCGCCGGGGTCGGTCATCAGGAACTGCCGCATCCCGTACGACATGTCCTTGAGCGGCCCGATGCGGGGCAGCCCCCGGGTGGGGATCTTTCCGTACGCCGCCTTGAGCCCGGCGCGGAAGGCCGTGTGCAGGGCCGCCACGTCGTCCGTGAGGACGTAGCAGCCGGAGTAGGACTCCCGGGGGTCGTACTCCTTCATGGCGAAGAACTGCAGCTCGATGGTGCCGCGTTCGACGGCGGCGTACGGATAGGGGCTCTTCTGCAGGAAGGTCGTCTCGAAGCCCAGCGCGGTGTAGAAGTCGACCACCGGCTGGATGGTCCGGCACGGGAGGAGCGGGATCGTTTTCTCGGGCATGCGCGCAGCCTAGTCAAACTTGAATAGCTTGAACAGGAAGGCCGCCCCGCCCGGACGGGATCAGCCGGTCAGGGCGTGGCCCGTCGTCGCGTCGACGTGGGTCGGGATCTCGTCGTGGCGGTCGCCGACCGTCAGGGTGCCGGTGGGTTCGAAGAGGAGAATGCGGGCGCCCCCGGGGGCGTACGGGCGGTGTTCGATGCCGCGCGGGACCGTGTAGACCGAGCCCTGCGGGAGCGTGACCCGGCGCTCCCCCGCCGGTTCGCGCAGGTCGATGTGGAGCTCGCCGCCGAGGACCAGGAAGAACTCGTCGGTGTTGTCGTGGACGTGCCAGACGTGTTCGCCCTCGACCTTGGCGACGCGTACGTCGTAGTCGTTGACGGAGGTGACGATGCGGGGGCTCCACAGGGCGTCGAAGGAGGCGAAGGCCTGGTCGAGGGCGATGGGTTCGGTGTTCACGGCGGTGGGTTCAGTGTTCATGAGGTGATCCTCCGTTGTGCCGGGCCACCGCCACGAGTGCTAGAAATCGCACATGCCGCAAGAATCCTCGCAGCCGCCCGCCGGGCGGCCGCCGCACCGCGTCGTGGTCGTCGTCGACGAGGGCACCAACCCCTTCGAAGTCGGCGTCGCCACGGAGGTGTTCGGACTGCCACGGCCCGAACTCGGCCTGCCGGGCGCGCTGTACGAGATCGTCCTGTGCGCCCCGAGGCCGGGCGTCCGCATGAACCACGGGTTCTTCACCCTCGCCGGCGTGCCCGGACTCGACGCCGTGGACACCGCGGACACGCTGATCATGCCGGGCCGGCCCGACAACACCGTGCCGCGCGCACCGGACGTGCTCGCCGCGATCCGGCGGGCCCACGCGCGCGGTGCCCGGATCATGAGCTTCTGCACCGGCGCCTTCGCGCTCGCCGAGTCGGGCATCCTCGACGGCCGCCGGGCGTCCACCCACTGGCAGTGGGCCGACTCCTTCCGTGAGCGGTTTCCGGCCGTGCAGCTCGAACCCGACGTGCTGTTCGTGGACGACGGCGACATCCTCACCGCGGCGGGCAGCGCGGCCGCCATCGACCTGGGTCTGCACATCGTCCGCAAGGACTTCGGCGCGGAGGTCGCCAACTCCGTGAGCAGGCGACTCGTCTTCGCGGCGCACCGGGACGGCGGACAGCGGCAGTTCGTGGAACGGCCCGTTCCGGAGGTGCGGGACGAGTCTCTCGCGCCGGTGCTCGCCTGGGCGCAGGAGCGGCTCGGCGACCCCCTCACCGTGGCGGGGCTCGCGGCCCGCGCCGGGGTGAGCACCGCGACCCTGCACCGGCGCTTCCGGGCCCAGCTGGGCACCACTCCGCTGGCCTGGCTGACCGGCGAGCGCGTGGCGCTGGCCTGCCGACTCATCGAGCGCGGCGAGGAGCGTCTGGACGTGGTCGCGCACCTCAGCGGTCTGGGCACCCTGGCCAACCTGCGGGCCCGGTTGCGCCGCGAGACGGGGCTGAGCCCGTCCGACTACCGGCGGAGGTTCGGCCCCGGCACGCCCGTGGCGGCTGGCCGGATCCCGGCTGCCGCCACGGCCCGCACCCCGTGAAGACTGGCCTGTCCCACCCTCGCCACCCAGCAGACTCGCCACCCAGCAGAGGCGGACCGCCATGCCGAACGGAGCGCAGATCCTGATCAACGGCCTTGTGGACGCGGGTGTCCGCGCCTGCTTCGCCAACCCCGGCACCTCCGAGATGCACTTCGTGGCCGCGCTCGACGAGACGCCAGAGCTGCGGCCCGTGCTGTGCCTCTTCGAGGGTGTGGCCACCGGCGCCGCCGACGGGTACGGGCGGCTGACGGGCCGCCCCGCGTGCACGCTGCTGCACCTCGGGCCCGGCCTCGCGGGCGGCCTGCCCAACCTGCACAACGCGCGGCGGGCCGCGACGCCCGTCGTCAACGTCGTCGGCGACCACGCCCTGCACCACAAGCGGCTCGACGCGCCCCTGGAGTCCGACATCGGGGCGCTGGCCGGCACCGTCTCGGCCTGGACCCGGCGCACCTACTACGCCACCGAACTCGCCGGTGACGTCGCGGCCGCCGTCGCCGCGGCGACCGGTCCGCCCGGCGCCGTCGCGACGCTGGTCGTGCCCGCCGACGTGTCCTGGTCGGATGCGGGCGAGCCGCCCGCATCCGTGCCGGCCGTCCCGGCGCGGCACGGCCTGGTGTCCGTGGATGCCGTGACGGGAGCCGCCGAGGCGCTGCGGTCCGGTGCGGACGTCGCTCTGCTGCTCGGCGGGGCGGCCGTGCGCGGGGCCGGGCTCGCGGCCGCGGGGCGGATCGCCGCGGCGACGGGGGCGAAGCTGCTGTGCGAGACGTTTCCGGCCCGTCTGGAGCGGGGCGCGGGGCGGCCCGCCGTCGAACGGCTCGGCTACTTCGCGTCGGGCGCCCTCGGCCAACTGGCGGGCCTGCGGCACCTCGTGCTCGCCGGTGCCGCGTCACCGGTGGCCTTCTTCGCCTATCCGGGGCAGAGCGGGGCGCTGGTCCCCGAGGGGTGCGTCGTGCACCGGCTCACGGCCGGCGCGGAGGACGTGACGGCGGCGCTCGAAGGGCTCGCCGAAGTGGTCGGGCCCGGCGTGGGCCGCGTACAGGAGGAGGCGGGCAGGCCGGCGCTGCCCAGCGGTGAGCTGACCGCCGAGTCGGCGGCTGCCGTGATCGGGGCGCTGCTGCCGGAGGGTGCCGTCGTCGTCGACGAGGCCAACACGTCGGGGCTGTGGCTGCCCGGCGCGACCGCCGGTGCCCCGCCGCACGACTGGCTGACGCTGACCGGTGGCTCGATGGGGCAGGGGCTGCCGCTCGCGGTGGGGGCGAGCGTGGCCTGTCCCGACCGGCCCGTGCTCGCGCTGGTCGGGGACGGCGCGTCGATGTACACGCCGCAGGCGCTGTGGACGCAGGCGCGGGAGGGGCTCGACGTCACGACGGTCGTCTTCGACAACCGGTCGTACGCGATCCTCAATCTGGAGCTGGGGGCGGTGGGCGCGGCCGCGGGCGAGACGCGGGCGCGCCGGCTCCTCGACCTGTCGGGGCCGTCCCTGGACTTCACCGCGCTGGCGCGCGGGATGGGGGTGCCCGCGGAACGGGCCACGACGGCGGAGGAGTTCGCGGCTCTGCTCAAGCGGGGCTTGGCGGAGCCGGGTCCCTTCCTGATCGACTGTGTGGTGCCGCCCCTGGCGTGACGCCGGCCCCGCCGTCCCGTGTCAGGTGTCCCACAGCCCTTCGTGGCGGCGGTGTGCGTCCGTCAGGCCCTCGTTGAAGTACTTGTCGTAGTACTCCGTCTCCACGTGGTGGACCTGGAGCCACACCCCCGGGACGTGGATCGCGTCCGTGTGGGCGGGGAAGCGGCGGTGGGTGCGCAGGATGTACTCGCAGATGTCCCGCGCGCAGTCGATCACCCGCTCCTCGTACTCGCTCGCCTCCGCGAGGTACCGCAGGCCGTACTCCTCCTTGTAGATGCGGGCGAAGACGTCCTTGTCGCCGTAGGTGCCGCCGGGGCCGAACTTGGCGCGGATCACCGCGTCGACCGCCGCCGTCATGGTGCGGTGCGCGGGCGGGCACGCCGCCTCGATGAGGGGCTGGCCGTCGGGTGCGGTGAGGCCGACCGGGTGGGAGCGGAGGTTCGCGTACTTGGGCAGCGGGACGTGCCAGCGCCACAGGTCCGGCAGGCGCCAGCGCGGGGTGACGAAGGTGAAGCCGAGCATCCTGCCGTACGCGCGGGAGAACTTCGGGTCGCCGAGGGCTATCTGGGGGTTGATGGAGGCGTGGATCCAGGCGCCGAGACCCATCGCCTCGGCGCTGAGCATGAGGTTCTGCAGGAGCAGGTCCGCCTCGATCTGGGTGCGCAGCGGGCCGAGTGCGCCGAGCGGCAGCTTGATGTCGCCGTTGAGGAAGCCGTTCTTGACCCACTTCTTCACGCCCGCCGGCCGGTAGAGGTTGCGGTCGTCGACCAGGGTGGGGCGGACGTCGTCCGGCTGGGTGAGCAGGTACATCAGGGCGTTGATGTACTGGTGGGAGAGGTCCACCACCGGGAAGAGGACGGTCGTCCCGGGGAGGTTGGACAGGAAGCGGTTCGAGTCGAGGTAGGCCGGGAAGTCGCGCCGGTCCTCGGGGACGTCCAAGCGGTGGTCCAGGACGCGGACCTTCGCCTGCCGGGCCCGCTCGACCAGGCTCGTCGCGTCGAGCGGGGTGGTGGGGGCCGGGTCCAGTCTGCGCAGGAAGTACGTGCCCGAGTCGTTGATCAGGAAGAAGTGCGTGCCCTGCGCGTTGTCGGGGCTGCCCGCGGTGCGGCCCGCCATGGTCATGTTGGGCTTGGCCATGATGGGCTTGCCGTCGCGCGGGTCGTCGAAGGGCCGGTCCGGCATGGTGAGGCCGGTGCAGCCGGTGAGCGCGATGAGCACCGCCTCCTCCAGCTCGGTCAGGGGCCGCGGCTCGTGCGGCGAGCGGTAGCTCATCGAGCCCGCGGGGACGGCGGCGCCGCGGCTCACCCGGTGGGTGCGGCGGCGCCAGACCGTCTCCAGGAGGGGCCGGGCGAACAGGTCCGCGAGGCCCGGGTGGCCGGGGTCGCCGTCAGCCGTCCGCACGCCCGCCACCGTCACTGATCGGCTGCACCTGGCGCCACGGCGCGAACGCGCTGGCGCCGCGCGGCAGCAGCCCTGCGAGGTCCGGGCAGTGCCGGAGGAGGACGGATTTCATGCCGCCCTTCTGGACCCAGTCGATGCCGAGCGGCGTGTAGATCTCGGGGCGGAAGTCGACGGTCAGGAAGCGGTCGCTCTGCAGCCGCCGGGTGGCCATCAGGATGAAGACGCGGAACGCCGTGTCGCTGAAGCCGAAGCCGTGCGGCGGGTTCTCGGCGAACAGGCCGACCACGGTGTCGATCTCGTCGACGGAGCGGTAGACGTCCTTGAGGCGGGCGACGGTCTCGGGATCCTGCGACAGGTCCTCGAAGCGGCGGATGCGCTGCTTGTGCAGGCCCTCGCGGAAGTCGTTGTAGCGGGGCACGCCACGCCTGCGGGTGCGGACGAGGTCGACGACGGACAGGTCGATGATCTCGCCGTCGCGCTCGAAGTGCTGGAGCGCGCGCGGGAAGTTGTGCAGGGTGATGGCGCCCGGGTGGGAGATGCCGAAGGAGTACAGCGTGTCGGCGAGGCCCGTCTTGCGGATGGCGGCCTCGGCGGCGGCGCCCTGGATGTCGTGGAAGCCCAGGGTCTCCAGGCGCTGCCCGAAGTGGTGCTCGCGCATCTCGAAGTCGTCGGGGATCAGCGGGTGCATGCGGTAGACGGTGACGAAGTCCTCCGTCAGGGAGTACGGCGCGCCGTGGTGGTCCGGCAGCGTCCTGGGTATGCCCGTCAGCGAGTGCGACTCGAACAGCCAGAGGCCGAGCTTGTTGAGCCAACTGCTCGGCGGGCCCTCCCAGTTGGTGCGCAGGCCGATGTCGATGGCCTCGGTGGCGAGGATCGCCGGGGTCCACTCCACGGTGTGGATCTTGGCGATGAGGGCGGAGACGACGAGGCGCGCGGTGTGGTAGACGCTCTCCTGGCTCATCGACGGGTAGGCCTGCCGCAGCGCGTCGCAGACGGCGTTGTGCTCGCGGGCGAAGAGGGTGTGCATGGCGCTGAGGCCCATCCACCAGCTCTCTGCGAAGCCGGTCAGCGGAATGCCGTTCGGGCCGATGGGCAGGTGGCCCTCCTCCAGGCGGAGTTTGGCGCCGCCGTCGGGCTCGCGCAGGAACCGGGCGGTGTGCTCGTTCTCGCCGTACACCTCGGAGCCGTCCCACCAGTGCGACGCGGTGTTGGCGAAGAGGATCGGCGGCTGGTCGCCGGGGAGTTCGACGCCTTCGTTGTCGGCGAAGCGCATCACGCGCTCGGCGGGCCCGCCCGGGGTGTTGTACCAGGTGGTGCCGGGCGGCAGCGGCACCTCGACGGACTTGCCGCCGGGCTTGTGGCGGCGGTGGTTGACCCAGTCGTGGACCTGGAACTGGATCCAGGCTGCGGCCAGGACGTTCAGCGAGGTGGCGGGCAGGAACGTGTCGCGGTGCAGCAGCTCACGGCTGACGGTGACCGGGTTGGGGACGTCGAAGAGGTCGGGCCGGTAGACGGGCTTGAGGTTGCGTCCGAAGGGGGCGCCCACGGCTCCCATGGCCGGCCTGGAGAGGTCGTTGTACGTCCCGTCGTAGGAGCGGACGGTGCGCAGCTGCTCGTCGACCGGGGCGGGCACGGACATGGTCTTCGGCGGCGCCTCGTGCACGTCGGTGTCGATGAGGTTGAAGCGGCGCAGCGCCTTGCGGAGGAAGACGAGGTTGAGCAGACCGGCCTGCAACGGCAGCTTGTGCCACGGCACGTAGCGGTTGAGCAGCCGGAGAGCCGCGTCGGCGGGCACGCCGACCACCTTGTTGCGCAGGGGTTCCTCGGTGACGAACCGCAGGCCGTGCCGGTGGGCGGCGCTCGCCTCGTACGCCGCCTTGCGGGCCCGGTTGAGGTTGCCGAGCGGGCGGAAGTCCTCCGTGGTGAACCAGGGGTTGAAGCCCATCACCTCCACGCGGCCGCCCGCGGCACGCGCCTCGGCGGTGTCGAGGTCCTGGCTGGGGATGGTGAGCGTGGCCACGGGCACGGCGGGGGCGACAGACTCCAGCCACTCCACCGAGCCGTCCTCGACCGGGGTGCGGCGCTCGTCGACGTACCGCTGCAGGCACAGCTCGAAGGTGATGTCCTGCCGGGCGAGCCGGGTCTCGAGGTCGCGGCGCAGGTACTGCGGGTCGCGGCGCTCGGGGTCGGACTTGGCGGTGGCCGCGCCGCCCGCGGGGCGCAGCAGGTAGCGGACCGGGCCTGCCTCGCCCCACAGGATGGCGCTGCGGCTCCAGTACGTCTCGGCGGCGAGGCTGTGCACGGTGCGCCGGGTGGCGGCCCGGACGTTGCGGCGCATCCTGGTGGCGGTGGCGAGGCCGACGGTGAGGGGCAGTTCGACGAAGAGCGCGACGGCTTTCCGCAGCCGGGTCGTCGCGCCCGCCATGGCCTTGGCGAAGGCGACGAACTCGCGGGCGTCGCGGGCGTGCGAGACCGGGTGGTTGGTGGCGAGCAGGTCGTGGTGCTCCTCGGTGGAGACGGCCACGCGCACGGCGGCGCCGCGCAGGTCGGGGGCGCCGTCGGCCTGCCGGATGCCGCCCGCGTTGGAGAGCCGCACGGTCGCCGGGTACTCGGCGCCGAGCTGGGCGAAGCCGCAGCGCAGCGTGTCGGGCAGGTCGTCGTGGAAGCGCAGGCGGGCGTTCTCCACGCCGAGCGCGGCCTTCTCGTGCTGGACGCGCCCGATGTCCGCCGCCCGGGCCGCGCGCCGGTTCTTCTCCTGGACCTTCATCAGTTCCTTGGCCAGTCGCTCGAAGAGCCGGCGCTCCGCTTCCGGGCTGCCGCCCAGATAGCGCTCGTAACTCTGCTGGTGCTGTCCGGTGTCGGCCATCGGGCGCCTCTTCCTTCGCACGTTCCTTCGCACGGCTGGTGGCGGTACTGCGTACGGGACAGGGGGGCAGGCAGACGCTACTGGCGGCACCGGTCGGCCGCAGCGATGGTTCCCGCCTATGTGCGGGGCCGCCCGGGTGCCTCGAACTGGCGGGCGGGCCAGGGCGTTTGGGCCCGTGGGCGGGGTGGTCCCGGGTGCGGCGGGCGACGGCGGGTGTTCCGTTCACACCCCGTGTGAGTCTCCGTTCCCATCAGTCCCACGCGCGGGGCGCGCGCGATGGCCAAGTCCCGTCGGGTGCCGGCCGCCGCGGCGCCGGCGAGTTGACGGTGTGCCGGGCCGGTGGTGTGCTCGCAACTCCGTTGCAGTCACCGCTCGTTGTGGGGGAACGCCATGCGGGACGACTTCGCCAGGGGGCCGAGCTTCGCGGAGCTGCGCCCGTTCAAGGAGCCCACCGAGGGCGCGCCGGGGCACCCGGCCTTCCCCGTCCACCGCGACCTGGTGGACCTGCTGGCCGCGGACAAGGGCCTGCCGGACACCGAGGGGCCCGTCCCGCACACCATGGCGACGTGCGCGGCGTACGCGTACGCCGGTGCGGGACGGGTCGGCGACCCGCGGACCGTCGCCATGATCATGTCCAGGCTGGGCCTGGAGGAGAACCGCTGCCGGGTCTTCGAGCAGCGGGTGGACGCCATGTACATCGCGTCGGCCGCGTATCTGATCCAGGACAAGGACCGGCGGGTGGTGATCCTCTGCTACCGCGGCACCCAGCCCGAGGACATCATCAGCATCCTCACCGATGCCGACGTGCGCCCCGAGACGCTCTGCGTGGACCTCGCGGGCGAGCGTCACGAGGTGCACGCGGGCTTCTACCGCAACATGCGCGCCACCCGCCATCTGATCATGCAGGCCCTCGACCGGGCGGCCCGCGGCGAGTCGGTCGACCCCGAGGAGAAGGGCGTACGCGGCGACGGCATGGAGGCGCTGTACATCACCGGGCACAGCCTCGGCGGGGCGATGGCCGCGCTGATGGGTGTCGTCCTGGCCCACGAGCCGCGCTTCCACTCCGTCGCCGAACGGCTGCGGGCCGTCTACACCTTCGGCCAGCCGCTGCTCGGCGGGCCCGAGTTCGCCGACGCGTGCGCGCGGGCCACCGACCACCGGGGCGAGTACGTGCTGCGCGACCGGCTGCTGCGCTACATCTTTGACCGTGACGTCGTGCCCGCGCTGCCGCCGCGCCCCGTCGGGCCGTACGCCCCCTTCGGCCGTGAGCTGCACTACCGCAGGCCCCGCGGGGTGGCCGAGGGGACGCTCGCCTTCGCGGCGGAGACGGCGATCGACGCGGTTTCACTCCCGGGCGACCTGCTGCGCGGGCAGCTGCGCCGGATGGCGGGCCGCAGGGCGCGGGCGGCGGGACGCTCGCTGGCCGAGCTGGCGCGGGGGTCGCGGGCCGGCGGCTGGGCCGAGGTGCACGACCCGGGCCTGCACTATCCGCAGATGGACAGCCTCGCCGGGCTCGCGGTGGTGGCGCCGCTGGCGTTCTTCGCGGCGCGTCTCGCGTTGACGCGGACGATTCCGTTCACGTATTCGTTCGAGGACCACGGGCCGGGGCACTACGTCAACGCGCTTACTCCGCCGGGGGTGTTGAGCGAGTTCGGGGATGTGCGGTGAGGTACTTCGTCCCTAGTCGATAAAGGTGCCGTCGACGTACACCCATGCCCCGTCGACGCGCTCGAAGCGGCTCTTCTCGTGCAGGGAGTCGGGGCGGCCGCTGTCGGTGTAGCGGGCCCGGAACGTGACCGTGCCCGTGGTGTGGAACGCCGTGCCCTCCGTGGTTTCCTCGATGTCCAGGCCCACCCAGCGCAGCGCCGGGTCGAACTCGACGCGCGGCGGCCTGGTCCGCGGGTGCCAGGTGCGCAGCAGGTAGCCCTCGTCCCGTACGGCGAAGGCGCTGTAGCGGGAGCGCATCAGCTCCTCGGGGGTGGCCGCTGCGGCCTCGCCGCGGTGCAGCCTGCCGCAGCACTTCTCGTACGAAAGGGGCTGCCCGCAGGGGCAGGGCGTGGCGGTGGGGCGGGGCGCGCGTCGGGACATGGCGTCCATTGTCGCCGACCGTCCGCGGCTCCCGGCTTCAGGGCGCGAGGATGTCCAGCTCCTCCAGGGCGCCGAGGGCGATCTCCCGCGTCAGCGCCTCGGCGCGCACCGCGTCGCCCTCCCTGACCGCCTCGGCGACCTGGACGTGCAGGGTGACGGCGGGCGGGTCGGGGTCCTCGAACATCACCTGGTGCGCGGTACGGCCGGTGAGGACCTCGGCGACGACATCGCCGAGCCGGGCGAACATCTCGTTGCCGGACGCGTTGAGGATGACCCGGTGGAAGGCGACGTCGTGCTTGAGGTAGCCCTCCA
Organism: Streptomyces sp. NPDC039462; assembly: GCF_055639375.1. NCBI lineage: Bacteria > Bacillati > Actinomycetota > Actinomycetes > Kitasatosporales > Streptomycetaceae > Streptomyces > Streptomyces sp. NPDC039462. The sequence continues at coordinate 173,298 of NZ_JBVKAO010000005.1, read as the reverse complement.
GCTGGTGTCCGCGCGAGTGGGCGACCATCCCGAGGGCGCACTCGGTGAGCTCCGCGCACTGGGCGGCCGTGGCGTGCCGGGCGGCGAGCCCCGCCGCGACCGGTTCGACGGCCGACCGCAGGACGGTCAGGGAGCGCAGCTGCCGCGCCCGGTCGGTACCGGCGAGGCGCCAGCGGATGACCTGTGGGTCGAAGACGTTCCACTGCTCGGCGGGCAGCACGGTGACGCCCACGCGGCGGCGGGACTCGACGAGGTGCATGGACTCCAGGACCCGCACCGCCTCCCGCATCACGGAGCGCGACACCTCGAAGCGCTGGCCCAGCTCGTCGGTGCGCAGCACGCTGCCCGGCGGGTACTCGCCGGCGGTGATGGCGGGCCCGAGGCTTTCCAGGACGCGGGAGTGCAGCCCCCGGGCGTGTGCGGTCATGACGGAAGCCTACGAGGAGCGGCACGGGAACAATAAGTCAGACTTTTATGTCACAGACTCTTGAATTCGTCAGACCTAATGGGTTTCAGTGACGTGAACAACCGACCGATGTCGATGAAGACAGCGAGGCAGTACGCGATGCAGGATCGGCGCACCCCCCACGTCGTCGTGGTCATGGGCGTGGCAGGGACCGGCAAGACCACGATCGGGCCCCTGCTCGCGGACCGGCTCGGCGTTCCCTACGCCGAGGGCGACGACTTCCACCCGGCGGAGAACATCGCGAAGATGTCCTCCGGCACGCCGCTCACCGACGACGACCGGTGGCCCTGGCTCGACGCCATCGGCGCCTGGGCGCACGGGCGGGCCGGGCTCGGCGGGGTGGTCAGCAGCTCCGCGCTGAAGCGGAGCTATCGCGATCGGCTGCGGGCCGCCGCTCCCGATGTCGTCTTCGTCCACCTCACCGGTGACCGGGCCCTCATCGAGGACCGGATGTCGCATCGGCAGGGGCACTTCATGCCGACGGCGCTGCTCGACTCGCAGTTCGCCACGCTTCAGCCTCTCGGGGCGGACGAGGCGGGCGTCGCCGTCGACGTCGCCGGGTCCCCGGAGGAGATCGCCGACCGGGCCGTCGAGGCGCTCGGTCGTCTTGGCTGAGCGCTCCCGCCGGTAGTTCTTCGACTGCGGGCCGCTTGTGGCTGGTCGCGCAGTTCCCCGCGCCCCTGAGGGGCGCACCCCGTACCCACGTCCAAGGAAGCCACCGTGACCCATCTCAGCGTCGAGATGTTGGCAGCGGAGTCCGTCGAGCCGATCACCTCGGCGGGCCATGCCCAGCTGGGGATCGCCGTCCTCGCGGGCATCGCCGTCATCGTCCTGCTCATCACCAAGTTCAAGCTGCACGCCTTCCTCGCGCTGACCGTCGGGTCGCTCGCGCTCGGCGCCTTCGCGGGGGCGCCGCTCGACAAGGCCATCACCAGCTTCACCGGCGGCCTCGGCTCGACGGTCGCGGGCGTCGGTGTGCTCATCGCGCTCGGCGCGATCCTCGGGAAGCTCCTTGCCGACTCCGGCGGGGCCGACCAGATCGTCGACACGATCCTCGCCAAGGCGGGCGGGCGCGCGATGCCCTGGGCGATGGTCCTCATCGCCTCGGTGATCGGCCTGCCGCTCTTCTTCGAGGTCGGCATCGTGCTGCTGATCCCGGTCGTCCTGATGGTCGCCAAGCGCGGCAACTACTCGCTGATGCGGATCGGCATCCCGGCGCTGGCCGGCCTCTCCGTGATGCACGGGCTCATCCCGCCGCACCCCGGCCCGCTCGTCGCGATCGACGCGGTCAAGGCCAATCTCGGTGTCACGCTCGCGCTCGGCGTCCTCGTCGCGATCCCGACAGTGATCATCGCGGGCCCCCTGTTCTCGAAGGTCGCGGCCCGCTGGGTCGACGTACCGGCTCCCGAGAAGATGATCCCCCAGCGCCCGTCGGAGGACCTGGACAGGCGTCCCGGCTTCGGCGCGACGGTGGCGACCGTGCTGCTGCCCGTCGTGCTGATGCTGGCCAAGGCGCTGGTGGACATCGTGGTCGACGACCCCGAGACCACCGTGCAGCGGGTCTTCGACGTCATCGGGTCGCCGCTGATCGCCCTGCTCGCCGCGGTGATCGTCGGCATGTTCACGCTGGGCCGGGCGGCCGGGTTCACCAAGGACCGGCTGTCGACGACCGTCGAGAAGTCCCTCGCCCCGATCGCGGGCGTGCTGATGATCGTGGGCGCGGGCGGCGGCTTCAAGCAGACGCTCATCGACGTCGGCGTGGGCCAGATGATCCTCGACTTCTCCAAGGACTGGTCGATCCCCGCACTGCTCCTGGCCTGGCTGATCGCGGTGGCCATCCGGCTCGCGACGGGCTCCGCGACGGTCGCGACGATCTCCGCGGCGGGTCTGGTGGCGCCGCTCGCCGCCGACATGTCGACCTCGCACACGGCGCTGCTCGTGCTCGCGATCGGTGCGGGTTCGCTCTTCTTCTCGCACGTCAACGACGCGGGGTTCTGGCTGGTCAAGGAGTACTTCGGCCTGGACGTCGGCCAGACGATCAAGACGTGGTCCGTCATGGAGACGATCATCTCCGTGGTGGCCGGAGCGCTGGTCCTGCTCCTGTCCTTGGTCATCTAGCGCGCCGTGTCCCGGGGCTCCGCCCCGGACCCCGCTCCTCAAACGCCGGAGGGGCTGACTTGGTCAGCCCCTCCGGCGTTCTGTTCACGCCCCCGGTGAGGAGGACGCCTTCTCCAGTTGGAACGCCTCGTTCCCGAGGCCGATCCGCGCATGGGCCTCCGGGTTCCTGGAGCGGAGGACCAAGCCGTAGAGGACGCCGATCACCGCCGCGGCGAAGATGACGCCGGGCAGCACCCAGCTGAGCGCCGACCCCTCGCCCGCGCCGACGAGGACGTCGAAGTCCTTGACGGTGTAGCCCGCGATGACGAGCAGTCCCACTGCGGCGAGCGCGGACGCGGCGATCCGCCAGGCCTGGGCACGCGCGGCGCCCCGGCGGGCGAAGAAGACGATGACGGCGACGGACGCGGTGGCCATCAGCAGGATCACGCCGAGGGCGCCGATGTTGCCGCCCCAGGTGAACAGGTGGAGGACGGGCGCCGTCGGGTCGCCCGCCTTGCCGTCGTCGGCGAGGGCGAAGCCGATCACGACGACGACGGAGACGACGGTCTGGAGCAGCGACCCCGTGCCCGGCGCGCCCGTGGCCGTGTTGGTGCGGCCGAACGCGGCGGGCAGCAGCCCCTCGCGGCCCATCGCGAACGCGTACCGCGCCACGACGTTGTGGAAGCTGAGGATCGCCGCGAACATGCCGGTGACGAACAGGACGTGCAGGACGTCGGTGAAGGTGCCGCCGAGCCGGGACTCGGTGAGGCCGAAGAGCAGGCCCGCGCTCTGTTCCTGGGCGGCCGGGACGATGCCGGACGGGCCGGCCGCGACCGTCAGCGCCCAGGAGCTGAGCGCGAAGAAGACGGCGACGAAGCCCACCGCGAAGAACATCACGCGGGCGACGACGACCTGCGGGCGGCTGGTCTCCTCGGCGTACACGGGAGCCTGCTCGAAGCCCGTGAAGGCGGCGATGCAGAAGCAGAGCGAGGTGGCCACGCCCGCGCCGGTGAGCGTGTCCGGGTTGAACGCGTGCAGCGACAGGCCCTCCTTCGCCGGGTCGACGACGGCCGCGATGTCGAAGATGACGACGAGCGCCACCTCGATGAGGAGCAGTACGCCGAGCACGCGCGCGTTGAGGTCGATCTTCAGCCAGGCGAGGACGCCGACGAGGGCCACGGTGACCAGCGCCGGTATCCACCAGGCGACCTCGACCTCGAAGTACGTCTGGAGCAGCCCGGACACCTCGAAGCCGAGCAGTCCGTAGAGGCCGGCCTGGAGGGCGCTGTAGGCGACGAGGGCGACCAGCGCGGCGCCGGCGCCCGCGGTGCCGCCGAGGCCGCGGGATATGTACGCGTAGAAGGCGCCGGCGTTGTGGACGTGCCGGCTCATCTCGGCGTATCCGAGGCTGAAGAGCGCGAGGACGACGCCGAGGATGAGGAAGAGGAGGGGCTGCCCGACGACGCCCATCACGCCGTAGGTGGTGGGCATGACGCCGGCGACGACCATCAGGGGGCCGGTCGCGGCGAGCACGGAGAGCAGCAGTCCCGCCGTGCCGAGCCGGCCCGCGCGCAGCGCCTGCTCCTGCCCCTTGTACGTGCTGATCCCGGTGCCGCCCGCCGGGTCGCTGGGGGATCTGGTTCCGCTCGGGCTCGAACTTCCCGTCGCCATGGCGCGGTTGTCCTTTCGGGGTTTCGGAGAGTGCTTCAGGCCGCGCCGAACGCGGTGGCCCGCGCGGCGGTGAACGCCTCGTACGGGTCCCGGTCCGGGTACGACCAGGGGGCCGGGGTCGCGTGCCGTCCGATGCGGTGGAAGAGCGCGGCGGCTTCGGCCGCCCTGCCCTCGCAGGACTTCGCGTGGGCAAGGAAGTTGAGGTCGACGTGGCAGCGCGGGTGGGCGGGCTCGTCGGGCGTCTCCCACTCCAGCCACCAGTCGAAGGCGGCCTTCATGACGCCGCGGGCGCGCCGCCCGACCCAGTGTCCGGACGCGGCCGGGTCGGGCGGTTCCAGGCCGGCGGTGGCGAGGACGCGGTAGCGCTCGGCGTGCGCGACGACGGGCAGCACCGCGAGCGGCGAGTCGGCGGGCGCCTGTTCGGCGGCCCAGGCCGCGAAGTCGTACACCTCGTGCATCGGGTCCTGGCCCGCGCCGGGGCGCCGCTCGGCGAGCCGGGCGACCATCAGGTGGTGGGCGTGGTGGTGTTCGGGGTGGCGGTGCCGGATCTCGTCGAAGAGGCGTACGACGTCCTCCTCGTGGCCCAGCGAGCGTTCGAGGAGGAGCAGCGCGAGGATCGGGGTGGGGTCGGCGGGGACGCGCGCGGCGGCGTCGCGGCAGCGGGCCCGCACCCGGTCCGAGCGCTCCTTGCCCCTCAGCGCCTTGTGCACGGCGGCGAAGGCGAGCAGCACTTCGGCGTCGTGGCTCTCGGGCTCGGCGAGCTGCCAGTCGCGGGCCCACGCGGTGGTGGTCGGCTCCTGGCCGAGTACGTCGAAGCGGTGGCCCCTGCGGTCCCAGTCGTCGCCGGTGGCGGCGAGCAGTGCGCGCGCCTCGGTCCAGCGGCCCTGCGCGAGTGCCGCCCGGGCGGTGACGAGTTCGGCGTCGTCGAGGGCGGCGTCGAAGGCGTACCCCGCGGCCTTTTTGCGGGAACGGCCCAGTGGGGGTGGGGGTGGTGACACCGCGGGACGTCCTCCCCGGCGCGGCTTGCGAGCGGATGATCACGCACAGCAAAGCGGTAGGCACTGCTCCACGTCAAGGCCCGGCGGTGCCCCGCCTTCACCAACTCGTCTCAAAATCCGCAGACTTCGCCCGTCACCCGGGACGGGCTCCCCTACCCTCCGCCGGTCGAGAGCCGCTCAACCCCCGCTGGAGTCCTGGTCAGTTCACCGCTCGGGCGGCCGCGCGGCCCGCCGTGCGTCCCGAGAAGAGGCAGCCGCCGAGGAAGGTGCCTTCGAGGGAGCGGTAGCCGTGCACTCCCCCGCCGCCGAATCCGGCGGCCTCCCCCGCCGCGTACACGCCCGGCAGGGGCTCGCCGCCCTCGGTCAGGACGCGTGAGGAGAGGTCGGTCTCCAGGCCGCCGAGGGTCTTGCGGGTGAGGATGTTGAGGCGGACGGCGACGAGCGGGCCGGCCTTGGGGTCGAGGAGGCGGTGCGGGGCGGCGGCGCGGATGAGGCGGTCGCCGAGGAACTTGCGGGCGCCGCGGACGGCCGTCACCTGGAGGTCCTTCGTGAAGGGGTTGGCGATCTCGCGGTCGCGGGCGGCGATGGTGCGGTGCAGGTCGTCCTCGTCGATGAGGGCCTTCTCGGCCAGCGCGTTCATGCCGCGCACCAGGGCGCCGAGGTCCTTCTCGACGACGAAGTCGACGCCGTGGTCCATGAACGCCTTGACGGGGCCCGGCACTTCGGACCTGGCCCGGTCGACGACGCCGCGCACCGACTTGCCGGTCAGGTCGGGGTTCTGCTCGGAGCCGCTGAGGGTGAACTCCTTGCCGATGATGCGCTGGTTGAGCACGAACCAGGTGTAGTCGCAGCCGGTCTTCATGATGTGGTCGAGGGTGCCGAGCGTGTCGAAGCCGGGGAAGAGCGGCACGGGCAGGCGCTTGCCCTGCGCGTCGAGCCAGAGGGAGGAGGGGCCCGGCAGGATGCGGATGCCGTGCCGTTCCCAGATGGGGTTCCAGTTCTCGATGCCCTCGGTGTAGTGCCACATGCGGTCGCGGTTGATGAGGCGGGCCCCGGCGTCCTCCGTGATGCCGAGCATCCTGCCGTCCACGTGCGCGGGGACTCCGGAGATCATCTTCCGGGGCGGGGTGCCGAGCCGCTCGGGCCAGTTGGCGCGGACGAGGTCGTGGTTGCCGCCGATGCCACCGGAGGTGACGATCACCGCCTGGGCGCGGAGTTCGAAGCTTCCGGTCACCTCGCGGCTGCTGGCCTTGCCCCGCTCCACGGTCGACGGCTCCAGGATCTCGCCGGTGACCGTGTCGACGCTGCCGCCGGTGCGCGAGAGTCCGGTGACGCGGTGCCGGAACCGCAGCTCGACGAGGCCGCGCGCGGCCCCCTCGCGCACCCGCCGCACGAACGGCGCGAGCAGCCCCGGGCCCGTCCCCCAGGTGATGTGGAAGCGGGGGACCGAGTTGCCGTGGCCCTGCGCGTCGTAGCCGCCGCGCTCGGCCCAGCCGACGACGGGGAAGAACCTGACGCCCTGGCCGTGCAGCCAGGGCCGCTTCTCCCCCGCGGCGAAGTCGACGTACGCCTCGGCCCACTTGCGCGGCCAGTGGTCCTCCGGCCTGTCGAAGGCCGCCGTCCCCATCCAGTCCTGGAGGGCGAGCGCGTGGGAGTCCTTGATCCGCATTCGCCGCTGCTCGGGCGAGTTCACGAAGAAGAGGCCACCGAAGGACCAGTGCGCCTGACCGCCGAGCGATTGCTCCGGCTCCTGGTCGAGAAGGATGACCCGGCGGCCCGCGTCGACGAGCTCCGCGGTCGCCGCCAGTCCGGCGAGCCCTGCCCCGATCACGATCACATCTGCGTCGTACGCCATAGAGGTCGTCCTCCTCGACAAGGTCCCGCAAGGTTACTGGTGGGTCATGTGCCGTGCAGGTCGAATCCTGGGCAGCGGCGTGACGGACGTCAACCGGGCCGCGGACGGGAACCTCCCCTCGCTTTTAATAATGGCCAGCATTAACATGTGGGCATGGCAAGGACGTCGGGCCCGGAGACCCGGGAGAAGCTCATCCGCGCCGGCGAGGAGGTCTTCGCCGCCCAGGGCGTGGACGGTGCCCAGCTGCGCGACATCGTCCGGCTCGCGGGACAGAGCAACCCCTCCGCGGTGCAGTACCACTTCGGTTCCCGCGGCGGTCTCCTCGACGCCGTGATGGCCGCACGCCAGCAGCGCACCGAGCGGGTGCTCGCCGCCGAGCTGGAGCGCGCCGGAGGGGACGCGGCGGATCTGCGCGGACTGCTGACAGCTTTGGTGAACGCCGAGGCGGGCGAGTTGCGCACCGAGCGCGGGCGGCGCTGTCTGCGCATCTCAGCCCAGCTCAGCCACGAGAGCGGCGTGCGTACGCGCACTCCGCACCCCACCATCGCCGGCACCGTGTACTGGACCGTGATCGGCCGCCTGGAGGAGTGCCTCGCGCCCGGGCTGCCGGAGCCGTTGCGCCTGGAGCGGCTCGACCTCGCGCTCACGCTGATCGGCGCCGCCCTGGGCGACCGCGCCCGCCAGTACCTGGCCGGGACCACCCCCCTGACCGCCGAGGACGTCTTCCTCGCCGACCTCGTCGAGACCACCGCGGCGCTGCTGCGGGCCCCACGAACCACCCTTGGCACGACCCCATGACCCTGACCCTTGGCACGACCCATGCCCCTTGGAGAGACCCCATGACCCAGCACGACCTGACCGGCAGGACCGTCGTCATCACCGGCGCCGCACGCGGGCTCGGCGCCGAGGCCGCCCGGCAGGCCGTCGCCGCGGGAGCCAACGTCGTCCTGACCGACGTGCTCGACGAGGAGGGCAGGGCCACCGCCGCCGAGCTCGGCGAGCGCGCCCGCTTCGCGCACCACGACGTGACGTCCGAGGAGGACTGGCAGCGCGTCACCGACCTCGCGGTCGCCGAGTTCGGCGCGCTCCACGGCCTGGTGAACAACGCCGGCATATCCACCGGCCAGTTCCTGGAGTCCGAGTCCGTCGAGCACTTCCGCAAGGTCCTCGACATCAACCTCACCGGCGTGTTCATCGGCATGAAGACCGTCGTGCCCGCCATGAAGGAGGCGGGGGGCGGCTCGATCGTCAACATCTCCTCCGCCGCGGGCCTGATGGGCCTCGCGCTCACCGCGGGCTACGGCGCGTCGAAGTGGGGCGTGCGCGGCCTCACCAAGATCGGCGCCGTCGAGCTCGGCACGGCCCGGATCCGCGTCAACTCCGTCCACCCCGGCATGACGTACACCCCGATGACCGCCCAGGTCGGCATCGAGCGGGGCGAGGGCAAGTACCCCAACACCCCGCTGGGCCGCGTCGGCGAGCCGCACGAGATCGCGGGCGCGGTGGTCTTCCTGCTCTCCGACGCGTCCTCTTACGTGACCGGCGCCGAACTGGCCGTCGACGGCGGCTGGACGGCCGGGCCCACGGTCAAGTACGTCATGGGGCAGTGAGGCCGGAGCTCAGCTCTGGCTGAGCGTTTAGTCCTGTGTCACCGCCCGAGCTCGTCGCGCCGGTTGGCTCGGCGCTCGATCGCCGCCCAGCTCCGATCGGCGATGGTTCCGGTGATCAACGCTGCTACGGCGGCGACGTACCAGGGGAGGTCGAGGACCAGGCAGGGGACGATCGCGACTGCCAGCGCGATCAGGTTGAGCCACCCAGGCGTGCGCAAGACGAGGGGAGACCCTTCGTGACGGTTACCTGTCAGCACTTCTTCTTGCTCACCTTGCTCAGCTTCCCGTCGGTGTACAGCGAGCCAGCGTATCCGGTAGTGACCGAACCGCTCAGTCGGGTTGGATGGACGGCATGACGTCGAGCCATGGTCCCGTGTCCGATCCCCGTGCGGAGATGATCACTGTCGTCGACGAGAACGACGACGTGGTCGGTGCGGCGCCGCGCGGTGAGGTGTATGCGCGCGGGCTGCGGCACCGTTGCGTGTTCGTCCTGGCGCGGGACGCCGAGGGCCGCGTCTTCGTGCATCGGCGCACCCCGACCAAACTGGTCTTCCCCTCGCTGTACGACATGTTCGTGGGCGGTGTGGTCGGGGCGGGCGAGTCGTACGACGACGCGGCGTTGCGCGAGGCCGAGGAGGAGCTGGGTGTGCGAGGGCTGCCGCGCCCCACTCCGCTGTTCAAGTTCCTGTACGACGACGGCGCGGGGAAGTCCTGGTGGTCGTACCTCTATGAGGTCCGCTGCGAGCTGCCGGTGCGACCGCAGGTCGAGGAGGTCGCCTGGCACTCCTTCGTCACCGAGGACGAGCTGGAGCGACGGCTGGACGAATGGGAGTGGGTGCCGGACGGGCTCGACGCCTACCACCGGCTGCGGGCCTTCCGCGCGGGCTGAGCAGCGCGGCACCCCTGACCGCGGCTTATGGTGCGGCCGTGAGCAACTTCGTACAGAATCTGCGCCTGTGGTTCGCCCCGGAGCGCGTCCGCGAGGAGGGTGACACCCCCGACTACCGCTTCTCGCTCGCCAACGAACGCACCTTCCTGGCCTGGCTGCGCACCGCGCTGGCACTGATCGGCGGCGGCTTCGCCGTCGACCAGTTCCTGCCCGACCTGCGGTGGGGCTGGCGGATCGGCCTCGCCCTCGCGCTGCTCGCCGCCGGCGTCCTGTGCTCGCTGCGCGCGGTGAACCACTGGGTGCGCTGCGAACGCGCGATGCGGCGCGGCGACGACCTGCCGACCAGCCGCTTTCCGACCGTGCTGAGCCTGGTGGTCGCGGTGGTCGCGCTCGCCATGGTGGTGGTCGTGCTCTTCGGGTGGGAGGGGTGACGCGGCGGGGGCCGCAGGACGGGCAGGTCCGCGACCCCGGGCTGCAACCGGAGCGCACCCGCCTCGCCTGGCGGCGCACCACGCTGTCCTGCACGGTCGCCGCGGTGCTCGCCGCCCGCGCGGTGCTCCACGACGGGACCACCGCGCTCGGCGTACTGGCCTGCGCGGTGTGTCTGCTGCTCTGGCTCGGGTTCCTGGCGGTGGCGCACCACAGGATGGTCGCCCTGGCGGCGCACCAGCCGCGGACGATGTCGTTCCGGGCGGCGTGGACGGCGGCGCTGTGCACGTTCGCGCTCGCGGTGTGCGCGGCGCTGATGCTTCTCTGAGAGCCGCCCTGAGAGGGGAGCATCAGCGGCTCGTCTGAGGACCGCCCTGAGAGAGCCCTCGGTCCGCCGAGCCCTCAGTCCCCCCAGTCCACCGTCACCACGATCTTGCCGCGGGTCCGTCCCTCCGCGCTCCGCCGGTGTGCGTCGGCCGCCCGCTCCAGCGGGAACGTCTCGTCCACGTGGACGGTCACGACGTCCTGTTCCGCGAGCTCGGACAGGCGCTGGAGGTCGGCGGCGACGGGACGTACGAAGCAGTAGTGGCCGCCCATGCCGAGCACCGCGCCGTCCGCGATGGACGCCAGCCGGCCGCCGGGCGCGAGGAGTTCGGCGGACGCCTTGAGCGTGTCGCCGCCGATGGTGTCGAAGGCCGCGTCGACCCCCTCCTCGACCAGCGCGCGGACGCGTTCGACGAGCCCGTCCCCGTACGTGACCGGCTCGGCGCCGAGCTCCCGCAGGAAGTCGTGGTTGCGCTCGCTCGCGGTGCCGATGACCCGGGCGCCCGCGTGCCGGGCGAGCTGCACGGCGATCGAGCCGACGCCGCCGGCCGCCGCGTGCACGAGGACCACGTCCCCCTCGGTCACGCGCAGGGCCTGGTTGATGACCTGGTAGGCGGTGAGACCGGCGAGCGGCAGGCCCGCGGCCTCCTCGAAGGTGAGGTTGCGCGGCTTGCGGGCGAGGGTGCGCACGGGGGCCGCGACGTACTCCGCGAAGGTGCCGCGCGAGAGGAAGTCCTCGCGCACATAGCCGATGACCTCGTCGCCGACGGCGAACTCCGGGGCGGAGGCGCCCGGCTGGACGACGACGCCCGCGACGTCCCAGCCGGGGACCACGGGGAAGACCGGTTCCAGGAGACCGTCGAGATAACCCTCGCGGCACTTCCAGTCGACGGGGTTCACGGCCGCGGCGCGCACCTTCACCAGGACGGAGTCGGGCCCGACCTTGGGGTCGCGCACCTCGCCGTACTCGAGGACTTCGGGCCCGCCGTAGCTGCGGTAGCTGATCGCCTTCATCGGGTCGCCTTCATGGGGTCGCCTTCATGGGGTCGCCTTCATGGGGTCGCCTTCTTGGGTCGCCTTCGCGGAGGACAGGGAGACAGCGGAGGAGAGGACATGGAAACAACGTCAACGCTCCCATAAAGGAATTAAAGGGGCATAGGGGGCTAGCCTGAGAGAGTCACCCCAACCTCCCGAAGTCACAGAAGGTGCGCGTCATGACCACGCTCCACCACGAACACCCGGTGCACGACCACATCCACGGCCCGGCCTGCGGCCACCCCGAGGTGCCGCACGGCGACCACGTCGACTACGCGCACGACGGCCACCTGCACCGGCGGCACACCGACCACTACGACGAGTGCGAGCCCGCCGGTCACGTCGCCCACCAGAGCCACGACCACCGGCACGGCGACGGCTGCGGGCACGCCTCCGTCCGCCACGGCGACCACGTCGACTATCTCCACGACGGCCACCGGCACGCCGAGCACGACGGACACTGGGACGACCACTGACCCCTTCGCGCGAGGCCTGAGGCGGGGGCCTCTGGACGGCATACCGACTGGTCGGCATCATGGGGTGGCACGCCACGTCATGGTGTGGCGTGCCACCACCACGCCGATCAGGAGCGAAGATGAGCGCAGACCACCCGCCGGGCCTCGACCTCGACCAGTTGCGCGGCCACCTCGACCGCGAGCGGCCCGGCCTGGTCGGCGGACCGCTCACCGCGCGGCTGATCGAGGGCGGCCGGTCCAACCTCACCTACGCGGTCACCGACGGCGTCGCACGCTGGGTGGTGCGGCGGCCCCCGCTGGGCCACGTCCTCGCCACCGCGCACGACATGCGGCGCGAGTACCGCGTGATCGAGGCGCTGCACCCCACGGATGTGCCGGTGCCCGCGCCCGTGCTGCTCTGCCAGGACGAAGCCGTGGTCGGATCGCCCTTCTACGTGATGGAGTTCGTGGACGGGACGCCGTACCGCACCGCGGAGGAGCTCGCCCCGCTCGGGCCCGGGCGCACCCGGGACGCGGTGCTCGGCCTCGTCGACACCCTCGTCGACCTGCACGCCGTGGATCCGGCGGCCGTCGGGCTCGGCGACTTCGGGCGGCCCGAGGGGTTCCTCGACCGGCAGCTGCGCCGCTGGGGCAAGCAGCTCGACGCCTCCCGCAACCGCGAGCTCGCCGGCATCGACGAGCTGCACGCGGCGCTCGGGCGCTCCCTGCCCACCTCGCCCGCGCCGGCCGTCGTCCACGGCGACTACCGCCTCGACAACGTCCTGATCGGCGACGACGACCGGATCAAGGCCATCCTCGACTGGGAGATGTCGACGCTCGGCGATCCGCTCACCGACCTGGGCCTGCTCGTGATGTACAGCGCGAAGCTTGAGGTGCCCGACTCCCCCGTCAGCACCACGGCGGGCGCGCCGGGCCACCCCGACCCGGCCGAGCTGATCGAGCGGTACGCCGCGCGCTCGGGGCGCGACGTGTCGGCGATCTCCTGGTACACGGCGTTCGCGTGGTTCAAGCTCGCCGTGATCCTGGAGGGCATCCACTACCGCTACACGCTGGGCCAGACGGTCGGTGCGGGCTTCGACCGGATCGGCGAGCTGGTTCCCGTGTTCATCGAGCACGGCCTGACGACCCTTCAGGAAGGCTGATCCCCCGTGGACTTCGCATTCGACGCCCGCACCCAAGAGCTGCGGGAGCGGCTCCTCGCCTTCATGGACGAGCACGTGTACCCGGCGGAGGCCGTCGCCGACGAGCAGCGCGCGCAGCTCGACTCGCCGTGGCAGACGCCCGCCGTCGTCCGGGAGCTGAAGGCAGAGGCCCGCAGGCAGGGCCTGTGGAATCTCTTCCTCCCGGACGCCGAGCACGGCGCCGGGCTCACCAACCTCCAGTACGCGCCGCTCGCCGAGATCACCGGCCGCTCCCCGCAGTTGGCGCCCACCGCGCTGAACTGCGCGGCGCCCGACACCGGCAACATGGAGGTGCTCGCGCAGTTCGGCACGGACGAGCAGCGGAAGCGGTGGCTGGAGCCGCTGCTCGCCGGTGAGATCCGTTCGGCGTTCGCGATGACCGAGCCGGAGGTGGCCTCCTCCGACGCCACGAACATCACGACGCACATCGAGCGCGACGGCGACGCCTACGTCATCACCGGCCGCAAGTGGTACATATCCGGGGCGATGAACCCGGACTGCGAGATCTTCATCGTGATGGGCAAGACCGACCCCGACGGGGCCGACATCCGCCGCCAGCAGTCCATGGTCCTCGTCCCGCGCGACACCCCCGGCCTCGAAGTCCGGCGCGCCATGCGGGTGTACGGCTACGAGGACCACTACCACGGCGGCCACGCCGAGGTCGTCTTCGACCGGGTACGGGTGCCGGTCTCGAACCTCATCGGCGAGGAGGGCGGCGGCTTCGCCATCGCGCAGGCGCGGCTCGGCCCCGGCCGCATCCACCACTGCATGCGGCTGATCGGCATGGCCGAGCGTGCCATCGAGCTCATGTGCAGGCGGGCCGTGTCGCGTACGGCGTTCGGCAAGCTGCTCGCGCAGCAGGGCGTCGTGCAGGAGTGGATCGCGGACGCGCGGGTCACGGTCGAGCAGCTGCGGCTCCTCGTCCTGAAGACAGCCTGGCTGATGGACACGGTCGGCAACCGGGGCGCGCACACGGAGATCCAGTCGATCAAGATCGCGACCCCGCGCGCGGTGGTCGACATCCTCGACCGTGCGGTGCAGCTGCACGGTGCGGGGGGTGTGAGTCAGGACTTCCCGCTCGCCGAACTGTGGGCCGCGGCGCGCACGCTGAGACTGGCCGATGGGCCTGACGAGGTGCATCAGCGGTCGCTGGCGCGGCGGGAGCTGAAGCGGTACGTGTAGCCCCGTCAGGGCGCGGTCGCGTCTGCCGCGTCACGTCCCCTGGCGGGTACGGCTTGTACCTGGTTGCGCGCGCAGTTTCCCGCGCCCCTTACGGGGTCCGGAGGGCCCTCAGGAGGAGGTCTGCCAGGTGGTCGGCGACCTGTTGCGGGGTCAGGGGGCCGTCCGGGCGGTACCACGTGGACAGGTGGTGGACCGAGCCGAAGTGGTAGTCCACCACCAGGTCCGCGGGGGTCGCCGTGGAGAAGACGCCGGACTCCTGGCCCTCCTCGATCAGCGCCCGGAAGCGCTCGTGGTAGCGGCGCCGCTCGGCGCGGACCTGCTTGTTCTTCTCCGGGCTGAGGCTGTGCATGGAGCGGAAGAAGATCGACGCGTCGTCGAGGTTGTCGATGGTGGTGACCACGACGTCCGCGGCGGCGGCGCGGACCCGCTCGGCGACGGGGGCGTCCGCGTCGGCGATGGCGTCGAGCCGCTCCTGCTGGACGCGGAGCATCCGGGCGTAGACCTCGTGCAGCAGGTCGTCCTTGGAGCCGAAGTAGTGGTAGAGCGCGCCCTTGGTGACGCCTGCCGCCTCGACGATCTCCTGCACTGACGTGCGGTCGTAGCCCCGGTCGGCGAAGAGCCTGGTGGCGGCGGCGAGGAGTCGCTGCGGGACGGGCGTGCCGTCACCGTCCGTCGTTCTGGCCACTGCCGCCACCTGCCTTTCGCGTCACTTGCTGTGCTGTGCCCGGGAACGCAGTTCCCGTCGGAGGATCTTCCCACTTGTGGTCTTCGGCAACTCCGCCAGGATCTCGACCTCCCGCGGGTACTTGTACGCGGCGAGCCGCTCCTTGCAGTACGCGGCCAGCTCGTCGGGGGCCGTGCCGCTGCCCGGGCGGAGGCTGACGTACGCCTTCACGGTCTCTCCCCGGTAGCTGTCGGGGATGCCGACGACGGCCGCCTCGCGCACGGCGGGGTGGGTGTAGAGGACATCCTCGACCTCGCGGGGCCACACCTTGAAGCCGGACGCGTTGATCATGTCCTTCTTGCGGTCGACGACGTAGAGCCAGCCGTCCTGGTCCATGAACCCGATGTCTCCGGTGCGCAGTTCGCCGTCGGGGAAGGTCTCGGCGGTGGCGTCGGGCTGCTGCCAGTAGCCGGGCACGACCTGCGGTCCGCGGACGACGATCTCGCCCTGCTCCCCGAACGGCACCTCGTGGCCGTGGTCGTCCAGGATGCGTACGACCGTCTCGGGTCCCGGGACGCCGACGGCGAGGGTGCCGGAGACGGGGTCGACGGGGGCTTCCTGGCCCGGCGGCACGGAGGCGCAGGGCGCGGTGCACTCGGTGAGGCCGTAGCCGTTGTGGAGGTAGGGGCCGAAGGACGCGCGGAACTTCTCCACGAGGGCAGGGGGCAGCGGCGCGCCGCCCGAGGAGATCATCGCGAAGGAGTCGAAGTGGGCGCGGGTGACCGACGGGTGGGCGGCCAGGGCCATGAAGGCCGTGGAGGGGCCGACCGTGTACGCGGGGCGGTGCTCGGCGAAGGCGTCGAGGACGACGCCGGCCTCGAAGCGGTAGGCGAGCGCGAGCGTGCCGGCGTTGGCGACGCACGCGGCGAACTGCGCCACCATGCCGGTGATGTGGAAGAGCGGCGCCATCGCGAAGTAGCAGGCGCCTTCCGGTATTCCGGAGCCCGCGCGCTGGCGTTCGGCGTTGTAGGTGATGTTGCCGTGGGTGTTCATGGCGCCCTTGGGGGTGCCGCTGGTGCCGGACGTGTAGCTGATCAGCGCGATGTCGGAGGGGCCGACGGCGCGGTCGGCGGGGGCCGGGAGTCCCTGGCGCGCGACGGCCACCAGGTCTTCGGCGTCGGCGGCGGGCGGCAGGCGCTCGAAGTCGAGGACGCGCGGGTCGTTGCGGGTCTGGAGGTCGAGCTGGCAGGCGGTGAGGACGACGCTCACCGGGGAGGCCGCCGCCGTGTCGCGCAGATACGTCTCCCAGGCGCGGTCCGAGCAGATCAGCGCGGTCACCCCGGCGTCGGCGAGGACGTGTGCGACCTCCGCCGACCGGTACATGGGGTTGACGGGGACGACCGTCGCGCCCGCCTTCCAGGCGCCGAGGAGCGCGAGGACGAAGTGCGGGGTGTTCTGCAGGAGGATCGCGACGCGGTCGCCGCGGGCGACACCGCGCGCGGCCAGGTGCCCGGCGACGGAGTCGCTGAGGGCATCGGTCTCGCGGTAGCTCAGCCGCCCGTCGAAGTAGGCGAGGGCGGTGCGCTCGGGAGCGCGATCGACGGCCGCACGGAAGGCGTCGGGCACGGAGACGGCGGGCTGCACGGGGGCACGCTGGGCATCGCTGAGCCGCCCGAGCCAGGGCTTGGCCGCGTAGAGGGACCCGGCGGGGACACGGCCGTGACCGACGCCGCGCGCGCCGCCGCGCGTGCCTTCGCCGTTCGTACCGCCGCCATGTGTGCCTTCGCCGTGCATGCCGGCGTCGCGGGTGCCGACGCCGCGCGTGCCGACGTCGCCCGTGCCGCCGCCGTGCATGCCAACGTGGTCCGTGCCGCCGCCGCGGGTGCCGACGTCGTGCGTACCGTCGCCGTGCATGCCGGGGTCGCGGATGCCCTCGCCGCGCGCGCCGCCGTCGCGGGTGTCTTCGCCGTTCGTGCCGTCGTCGCGCGCGCCGGCGTCGCGCGTCCCGGCGTCGCGCGTGCCCTCGCCGCGCATGCCGCCGCCGTGCGTGCCTTCGCCGCGCGTGCCGTCACCGCGCGTACCGACGTCGCGCGTGCCGGCGTCCTGGGGGCGGTCGTCCTGCGTGAGGTCGTGCCTGCCGTCGTTCACCGGTCGGTCGCCTCCCACTTCTGCTGGATGTGGTTCATGCCCTTCAGCCACTTGTCGGGGGTCTCGGCACGGGCCCGGTAGAACGCGGCGACCTCGGGGTGCGGCAGGATCAGGAAGCGGTCCTCCGCCATGCCGGCGAAGAGCGCGGCGGCGACGTCGTCCGGCTCGATGGCGGTGGGCGTGAGCACCAGTTCGCCCGCGGTGCCGGTGGCGGCGAGCATGTCGGTGCGGACGCCCTGCGGGCAGATCGCGTGGACCTTGAGGCCGCGGTGGCGGTAGGTGAGCGAGAGCCATTCGGCGAAGGCGTACGCGCCGTGCTTGGTGACGCTGTAGGGCGCGGCGCCGATCATGGTGAGCAGGCCGGCCGCGGAGACCGTGGAGACGAAGCGGCCGCCGCCCCGCTCCAGCCAGTCGGGCAGCAGCGCGTGGGCCGCCCGCACGTGTGCCATCACGTTGACGTCCCAGGCCGCGGCCCAGACCTCCTCGGGCGCGGCCTCGCTGCCGCCGGAGCCGAGTCCGGCGTTGGCGCAGTACACGTCGACCGTGCCGCCGAGCGCCTCGCGGGCCTGCGGCACGATGCCGGACGCGTCGCCCGGTACGGCGATGCCGCCCACCTCGTCGGCGACGGCCTTCGCCTTGGCGCCGTCCAGGTCGTTGACGACGACGCGCGCCCCCTCCGCGGCGAAGCGGCGGGCGAGCGCGGCCCCGATGCCGCCGCCTCCGCCCGTGACGACGACTCCCTTGTCCCGCAAGGTTTCCACGATGGTTCTCCTTCGGCCCGCGGCTCGGCTTCGCTGGCAGACTAACCAGTCGGTATGTCGTCGCGAAAGGGGGGCGCCGCGGAGCGGGGCGGGGAAGCGGACGGCTCAGGTCCGCGCGGCGGCGTGCAGGATCCTCGCCAGCTCGCGCGGCTGGGAGAACATCGGCCAGTGGCCGGTGTCCATCTCGACGAGGCGCCAGCGCTCGCTCTTGAGGAGTTCGGTCACGTCGTCCGTCGGCTCGGCGCCGTCCAGCAGGCACTTGACGTACGTCGCGGGGATGTCGCCGAGCGAGCGCTCCAGGACGGCGGACTCGGTCAGGGTGGCGCCCGGATGCGGTGTCGAGCCGCCGGCGAACCGGGCGATCTGCTCGCTGTCCAGGTCCTGGCCGTCGAAGTCCGCGGCGCTGAGGGGCGGCCAGGAGCCGTCGCTCTCGTCGAGTGTGGCCTCGAACATCTGCTGGCCCTGCCACCACATCGACGCGAACGACTCGCCGTCGACCGGGACGCTCGCGTCGACGAAGACGACGCGCCTCAGCCGGTCACCGATCCGCTCGGCGGCCTGGCCGACGGGAATGCCCGCGTAGCTGTGCCCGACGAGGACGACGTCACGCAGGCCGAGCCGTTCGACCTCGTCGACGATGTCCCGCACATGGGTCTGCTGTCCGGCCGGTACGTCCTGCTTGTCGGCGAGCCCCGACAGCGTGAGGGGATGAGCGCCGTGCCCGGCGGCGCGCAACTCCCGCGCCACGTCCTCCCACGCCCACGAGCCGAGCCACGCGCCTGGCACCAGTATGAATTCCGCCATGGCGCCGAACGTACACGCCGTGGCGGCGGTGGGGCAGACCCCACCGGTCAGGGTGGTGTCAGCCGGATGGTGCGGCGCCCGGCCCGCGCGGGACCGTGATCTTCACAGGAAATCGGTCGGGTTCAGGAGGCACGACATGGCACGGGTGACGCGCCGCAGGGCTTCTCTTCTGCTGGTCACGGCGGCCGGGACGGGCGCGCTGCTCGCTCCCCACACAGCGGTGGCCGCGCCACCGCCCGCGGATCCGGTCGCGGCGATCGAACGCGCTGCCCACCCCCTGCGGTCGACCGATCCGGGCGGGAGCACGAAGGATCTGCGGCCGCTGGGCCGGATGGTCGGCGACGCGTCGGTGGTGGGTCTCGGCGAGGCGACGCACGGCTCGCACGAGTTCTTCACCATGAAGGAGCGGGTGTTCCGCCACCTCGTCGAGGAGAAGGGCTTCACCACCTTCGCGCAGGAGATGAGCTGGACGACCGGGGTGCGCTTCGACGCCTATGTGCGGGGCGGCGCGGGCGACGCGCGCGAGCTGGTCCACCGCGAGCTGGCGAAGACCCCGTGGGACACCGACGAGTACGTCCATCTGCTGCGCTGGATGCGCGCGTACAACGACAGACATCCGGAGCGCGAGCTGCGCTTCATGGGAAACGATCTCAACTACCCCGAGCAGGGCGCCGAGTTGTTCGACGGGGTGAGTGACTACGTGCGCGCCCACGAGCCGGATCTGCTGCCCCGGATCACGAAGCTGTACGCGCCGCTGCGGCGCCTCACGGACGGCGACACGTACATGGCACGGCCGCTCGCCGAGCGCGTGGCACTGGCGAAGAAGGCGCGCGAGGCGTACGACCTGCTGAAGGAGCGCGGTCCCGGGGCGCGGAGCGAGGCGTACGAACTCGCCCTGCACCACGCCAGGTCGGTCGCGCAGACCGGCAACGTGTACGCCTTCCCGCTCGATACGCCCGAGGGCCAGCGGGACGCGATGCTGTACCGCGATCGGATCATGGCGGACAACACGGCGTGGTGGCAGCGGCACGCGGGCGGCAAGGTGCTCCTCTCCGCCCACAACGCCCATGTCGCGTACGAGTCCTTCGATCCGCGCTATCCGAAGATGCAGGGCGCCTTCCTGCGCGACCGGCTCGGCAAGCGGTACACGAGCATCGGGTTCACCTTCAACGAGGGCGGGCTGATGGCGCAGAGCGCGGACTCCCAGGTCTGGAAGCCCCGTTGGCTCGCCCCGGCGGACCGCGGCACGAACGAGCACACGCTCGACAAGGTGCGCTTCGACGACTACTTCGTCGACATGCGGACCGCTCCCCCGGCCGCCCGCACGTGGCTGGGCGAGCCCCGGACCACCCGGAGCATCGGCAACGTATATCCGGACGGCCCGTACAAAATCCGCCTCAAGGCCTCGCACGACATCCTCATCCATCTGCACGACATCACACCGGCCCACCGTCGGTCTCAGTGACCGAGACCAGCCGTATCACCTATTGACTGCCCCCTACATCGACCACGAGAGTGCCGCTCGTGCACAGCGAAGCGACAGCAACAGAGAAGCAGCAGGCCCGGGCCGCGGAGGGCGACGCGGGCGGCACGGGCGGCGCGGAGGGCAGCGCCGAGAGCCTGCGCCGGGTGGCCGTGGCCTCCTTCATCGGGACGGCCATCGAGTTCTACGACTTCTACATCTACGGCACGGCGGCCGCCCTCGTTCTGAACGAGGCGTTCTTCCCGACCCTCGACCCGGTCAACGCCACCCTCGCGTCGTTCTCCACGTACGCGGTGGCGTTCGCGGCCCGGCCCATCGGCTCGGTGGTCTTCGGGCACTTCGGCGACCGGGTGGGACGCAAGTCGGTCCTGGTGGCCTCGCTGCTCCTGATGGGGCTCTCGACCGCCCTCGTCGGCCTCCTGCCCGGCTATGGAACATGGGGCGTCTGGGCGCCGCTGCTGCTGATCCTGCTCCGCTTCCTGCAGGGCATCGGGCTCGGCGGCGAGTGGGGCGGCGCCGCGCTCCTCGCGGTGGAGCACGCGCCGAAGAAGAAGCGCGGGATGTACGCGGCCTTCCCGCAGCTCGGTCCCTCCGTGGGGTTCTTCGCGGCGACCGGTGTCTTCTGGCTCCTTTCGGCCACGCTCTCCGACGACGCGTTCAGGTCGTGGGGCTGGCGGGTGCCGTTCCTGCTCTCGTTCCTGCTGGTCGCCGTCGGCCTGTTCGTGCGCCTCAGGATCAGCGAGACGCCGGTCTTCGCGAAGGTCATGGAGGCACAGGAGGCGAGCAAGGTGCCCGCGCTCGACGTGCTGCGCCGCCACCCGCGCGAACTGCTGCTCGGCGCGGGCGGCATGGTCGTCGCGTACGGCCTCTTCTACACCGCCACGACCTACTGCCTCTCCTACGCCACCGGCACCCTGCACATCTCGCGCAACACCATGCTCGGCCTCTCCCTGGTGGCCTGCCTCTTCCTCGCGGCCGGCACCTGGCTCGCCGCGACGCGCTCCGACGGGGCGGGGCGGCGCAGACTGGTCCTTGCGGGCACGGCGCTCGCGGTGGTGTGGGGGCTCGTGCTCTTCCCGCTCCTGGACACCGAGCAGCCGGTGCTCGTCGCCCTCGCGATCGGCGGCGCGCTGTTCTGCATGGGCGTCGTCTACGGCCCGATGGGCGCCTATCTGCCCGAGCTGTTCTCCACGAGCGTGCGCTACTCGGGCGCCTCGCTCGCGTACAACCTGGGCGGCGTGCTCGGCGGCGCCGTCTCGCCGCTGGTGGCGACCCGGCTGCAGTCGGCGTTCGGCTCCTCGTCGGTGGGGTGGTACGTGAGCGCGATGGCGGTCGTGTCGCTGCTGTGCGTCCTCGCGCTGCCGGAGACGCGGGAGCGGGAACTCGCCTGAGCCCTCGACGTGTTCGCGGGGCGGGTGCTGCGCGGCGTATGGCCAGGTGGCCCGGGCGGCAGGATCATATGGGCGTGGAGCCCTACTGGGAATTGACCTTCGACGCCGACGGCGACGTCGACACCGCGCAGCGTGCGCAGCTGCTGTCCGGCGCGGAACGCGAACGCGTCACCGATCTGCTGGTCTTCGCGCACGGCTGGAACAACGAGCAGAAGGACGCCAGGAAGCTGTACCGGCGCTTCTTCGGCCCCTGTCAGGACCTGGCCGGGCCAGGGGTGCGCCTCGGCTACGTCGGGGTGCTGTGGCCCGCCATCCGCTTCCCCGACGAGCCCATCCCCGACTTCGACCCCTCGGCCGCCCCCGTGCCCGCCACACCGCCCGGCGAGCCCGTGCTCGACGCGGCGACCCGGCAGGCGCTCGACCGGGCCTTCCCCGACCACGCCGAGACCCTCGACCGGATCGCCGAACTGCTCGCGGAGCGCTCCCAAGTGCCGTCACGGGTGTACGAGTTCGGGCGGCACGTCCGGGAGCTCGTCTCCCTGCGCGAGACGCACCCGGCACGCCACTTCGGCCAGGACACCGGCGCGGGCGAGCCCGCCATGCTCACCGACGACGCCGTCCAGGTCTGCGAGATCTTCGCCGCCGCGCGCGCGGACACCGGGGAGCCGCTGCTCCTCGGCGAACTGCGCGAGCGGCTGTGGGACGGCGCGCACGAGCTGCTGCGGCAGGGCACGTACTACGCGATGAAGCGGCGGGCCGGCGCGGTCGGCCAGCTGGGGCTCGGCCCCGCGATCGGGCTGCTCGCCGCCGATGTGCCGACGATCAGGGTGCACCTCATCGGGCACAGCTTCGGCGGCCGGCTCGTCTCGTACGCGCTGCGCGGGATGCCCGCCGACGTGCGTGCGGTGAAGTCGGTGACGCTCCTCCAAGGGGCCTTCTCGCACTACACGTTCGCCGAGCGCCTGCCGCACGACAAGTCGCGCGGCGGCGCCCTGCACGGCGTGCAGCGCCGCGTCGACGGCCCGCTGGTCTCCTGCTACTCACGCCACGACGACGCGCTCGGCCGCCTGTACCCGCTGGCGTCGAAGCTGGCCGGCGACTCCTCCTCCTTCCTGAGCCTGTGGGAGCGGTGGGGCGCCATCGGCTACAACGGCATCCGTGCCGTGGACGGCACCAAACGCATCAAGCTCGGCGACAAGCTGCCGGCCAAGGGGTGCGTGAGTGTCGACGCGGCGTCGGTGGTGCGGCGCGGCGGTCCGCCCTCCGGCGCGCACAGCGACGTGTGCCATGAGGAGCTGGCACGCCTCGTGTTCGCCGCGGGGCGGATCGCTCTCGCCTGAGGGGGCGCGCCTACCGGTGCCGGGGGAACTCGACGACCTGCTGGTACGTCGGGCGGTTCTGCCACTGGATCGGCTTGTGCGTGATGCCGCCGAGTGCCCGGTGGATGACGGAGTCCGCGCACCACTGATCGCCGGCCTTGCAGGAGTCGTCACCGGGGTAGACCTCGGTGGCGGGCTCGGCGACGGCCTGCGCGAGGGTGGTCAGCAGGGCGTCACGGCAGGCGTCGAGTTCGCCGCCGCCGCAGTAGGCGTCGGCGAGCCCGCCCTGCACCGGCTCCCCGAGGACCTTGCGCAGGTCCTTGTCGGCATAGCCCCACCAGCCGTACTGGAAGGCCGATCCGGCGTGCGCCCCGGTGGGTCCGTGGCCGGCGGACGGCGCCTCGTCGGTGGCGAGCTGTGACGTGAGGGCGGCGTAGAGGTCCTTGCCGAGACCGGGCTCGAACTCGGCCTCGATCAGCAGCGGCCACCAGGCGTCCATGATCCGCACGGCGTCGGGGTGGGCGTACGTCTTCGACCCGGCCGACGTCTGGTTGCGCTGCGCGCCCGCCTTGCGCCACGCCTCCAACTGCTGGAGCGCCTTGGACAGCTGCGGATCGGTGACCGGCTTGCTGCGGAGCACCTTGAGCAGCTCGGGCAGCACCTGTTCGCCGCGCAGGTCGGTGACGGCCGCCTCGGACATGGCGCGGGTGAGGGAGGCGCGGGTGACGCCGCCGTCTTCGGTGAGCTTCCTGACCCGCCCGTCGAGCAGGTCGCCGCGGTGCACGGCGCTCACGCCGAAGCCCGCCGTGCTGAAGTCCTTCGCCTGCTTGTTGTTCCAGGAGATGTAGTAGTCCTGGTTGACGGACTGCGGGTGCTCGGCGGGCGGGGTCTGCGCGGAGGTGTTGTTCTCGGGGTCGAAGTCCCGCCACTCGTAGGCCTGTCCGGCCTTGGCCGGCAGGGCGGGGTCGACGCCGTCCGCGCGCTCGGGGTTGGCGCCGCTGTTGTAGTACGCGATGTCGCGGGAGTCGGCGTAGAACCAGTTGAAGGCGTAGCTGATGTGCTGCGCCGCCCTCTGGAAGCTCGCGGCGTCCTTGACGTACGACGGGTCGTTGAACATCTGGAAGCCGATGATGGAGTCGGCCTCGTGGCGGTAGGTGGAGCGCAGCGAGACGTACGCGACGGGCTTGCCGTCGACGCTCGCGCGGTGCGTCACGATGCCGTACTTCGTGCGGAAGACCTGCATGCGGTAGGAGCCGGCGGCCGTGGAGTCGGCGAGGGTCGGCTTCCAGGCGTTCTTGCGCTCCAGCTTCTCCATGGGGGTGCAGGTGCCCCGGTGGAGGTAGCCGGCCGACTGCTTGGTGGGGGTGCCGCCGCCCGGTTCGCAGAGCTCGACGGCGTACGTGTCGGTGATGTCCTGTCCCGCGGAGGTGGCCGACCAGGCGTAGTCCTGGCCGCGCCCCAGCTGGACGTACATGCCGACGCCCGCGAAGGAGACGCCGCGGGCGCTGATGCCGGGGCCCTGGAGTTCCTGCTGCATGAGGAGCTGGGGCGCGAAGTAGCCGGTCTGCGGGCCGAAGACGGCGACGGGGTTGCCGCTCGCGGTGTGCTTGCCGGAGACGAGCAGGGCGTTCGACATGCCCTTCTTGTGGCCGTCGGCGCGGAAGAGGTGAGCGGGCAGGACGCCCTTGTCGTACATGCCCTGGAGCGGCTTGAGCTTCTCGGGGGCCTTCACCGGGTCCTTCGCGCCGCTATTCGCGCCGCCCTCTCTGTCGTACACCAGCTGCTCGCGCTCGACCGAGCCCGGGTCGGGCATGGCCGTGCCGCGCGCCTTCTCCGGCTTGCCCGCGTACGGGAAGCTCGTGCCGTCGTGGATGGTCTGCACGGCCTCGGGGTCGTTGCGGGCGCGGAAGGACTCCCAGACCTTCGTGCCCTTCTCGACGCCGTACTTCTCCTGGGACTTCAGGAGGGAGAGGGCCGACTCGACCTCTCCGCCGCCGCCGTTGCCGAAGAGGCCGCCGACCACGGAGGCCAGCGCGATCATGTCGGTGACCTTGAAGGGTTCGATCTCACCGGCGTTGGTGATCGCGTCGATCTTGCCGGTCAGGACGTATTCGCCGGGGAAGTAGCGGCCGTTCTTGGACTTCACGCGGTAGGCGTTGAGCCCGTCTATGTAGGCCTGCGCGTCCTCCATCGCCTGCCTGCCGCGCTCGCCCTGCGTCGACTTGATGTACTCGACCTGCTTCTCCAAGTCCTTCTCGGTGTACGGGGCCTGCGGCCAGAACTGCTGCTCCAGGCCCTGGTTGGCGAGCGCGCCGCCCGCGAACGAGGTCAGCTGGCCGCGTCCGATGTGCCGGAAGAGGTCGATCAGCCAGAGCCGGTCCTGTCCGGCGGCGAAGCCCGCGCCGAACTCGGTGCCGTAGCGCGTGGTGCCCTTGATGTGCGGGATGCCGTACTTCTTGTCCCGGGTGATCGTCACGTCGTCGCGCGGCCTGGTGACGGAGGCGACTTGGCCCTCCCGCACGCCGAAGGAGGCGTCGTTGAAGAACTCGGTGAGCCGGTCGTCGGTGAGTGAGGGGTAGCCGGAGGAGAGCGCCTCGTAGGGCGCCAACTGGTCGTCGGCGTGCGCGGGCTGGGTGCCGAGGAGCCGGTGGGCGAGGATCTCGGCGAGCGTCGCACTGCCGTTCGCGCCGGGCGGCAGGATGTCCGCGCACTGGCTTCCGCAGTGGTCGACGGCCTCCTCCTTCGGCGCCGGGTCCCGTGGGGCGGCGGCGCCCGCCTGGGGCGTGAGCAGGGCGGCGCCGAGCGCGAGCACCGCCCCCGACGTGAGCGTTCTGAGCCTGACGGTGCGACGTCGCATGGGTGCTCCTCCGGTTTCTGCGGAAGGCCGATGCGGCGGAGGCTACTGGCGGGTTGCCGAACCCGAAAGATGAACAAGCGTCGCCTTTGCCGAATCACCACAACGCGCCCCCCTTGTGTCGGCATCACCCCAGATGAGGCGGGCAGGCGAAAAACAGTCGCGCGAAGAGGGAGCCGAATCGCGTGTCGATACGTCTACTCGGCAACGTCGTTTCGAACTCGATCGACTTGGCTCGACATCGACGCAGGCGAATGCGGAACACGGGGTACCAGTACGCGAAGCATGTGTGACGGAGGTGCAGGGCGATGGCCGGATTCCGGAGTCTCGCGAGACAGGTGCGCGATCCGAAGAGCGATCTGGCGCTGCGACGCTACTCGCTGCGCAAGTGCCTGGAGAGGTTCGCCCCCTACGGACACCGGGCGACCTGGGACCATCTGTGCGCCAGGGCCGGGTTCGGGCCCGAGGACAGGTCCCCCGACCCGGCACGGCTGGTGTCGGCGCTGAATGAGCTGGAGGCGGCCCGCGCGGTCTGGCTCGCCTACGAGGCGGGCTTCGCGGAACGCCGCCGCAAGGAGAAGCACGACGGGCTCAGGCGCCCGGGCAGCGTCGACGACTGGCACCGCTGCACCTGGGGCGGGTTCGGGGTCGCCTGGTGCGACGACCCCGACGTCCACCCGCACGAGCCCCTCGCCGAGGTGCTGCGCCGGCTGATCGCGGCGCTGGAGAGGGAGCCGGGCACGGCCTGCCCCGTCTGCGCGGACACCGCCCTCGCCTGGAAGCACGGCCTGGCGCACGAGCCGTCGTCGGGAGCGGTCTGCACGGGCTGCGGCATCGTCGTCCCCGGCCCCGTCCTCACACCGGAGGCGGTCACCCAGGCACGGTCGAGGTCCCTGCGCCCTCTGGTGTCCGTGTGACCGTCCCTCGGTGAACTCCGTACCGGGTGGACTCTGTACCGGCGCGGCCTGGCAGCTCCGGGCCGCACCGGCCGGGACGCAGGCTCGTAGGGTGGCCCCTAGGCGCTCCTGAGCCGCCGCGAGATGAGGGAGTGGAGTCCCGCCGTCTCCGCCTCCTGCCGGGTTCCGGCCTGCTCGTGGATCGCCAGCGCCTCGTGCCAGCAGGCCCGGGCGCGGTCCGACTGGCCGAGGGCGTTCAGCGAGCGGCCGAGCACCGTGAGCACACCGGCCCGTACGGACTCACCCCCGACGCAGCCCGTGGCGAGGGCCTGTTCGGCGTGGAGCGCGGCCTCGGTCGGGTGGTGGGCCGCCAACTGGACCGCTGCCAGGCGGTAGTGCGTCGTGCCCTCCCACAGCCGGTGGCCGCTCTCCCTGAACACCGCGAGGGCCCGGTTGAGTTCTTGGACGGCCTCGGTGAGCCGGTCGTTCGCCGCCAGGGCGAGACCGAGCGTGTACCGGCTGCCGGCGGCACCCACCACGTGGCCCATGTCGTCGAAGATGGCGGTGCTCCGCTCGGCGAGCACGAGGGCGTGGATGGTGTTTCCGGTCTGGAGGCGCAACCGCGCCTGGCCGCTCAGAGCACGGGCCTCACCCGCCCGGTCCCCGATCTCGCGGAAGCCTGCGACGGCCTGGTGGAAGTGGGTCTCAGCGGCCTCGGGGCGCTGCCGCTGCACGGCGATCAGGCCAAGGATGTGGGTGGCCCAGCAGACAGACAGGCGGTCTTGGTCCGCGCCGCTCAGGGAGAGCGCGAGCTCCGCCTCGCTGCCGGCCTCGTCGAGGCGTCCTGCGAACTCGTGGGCGCTGCTCAAGGCGACGAGGATGCGCCGCTCGGCCCGGACGTCGGCCTGTTCCAGCGCCGCGTCGCGCAGTGCCGTCGCCGTCACCTCGAACTCCCGGGAGTTGGCGCCCGACTCCGCCAGGTCGAGGGCGGACCACAGCAGGTCGGCAGCCCGCCTCAGGGTGCGCGGCGACGTGGCCTGCCGGGCACACGCCAGCAGGCAGCTCGCCTCGGTGTAGAGCCAGTCGCGGGCTTCGTTCCGGTCCGTGAACTCCAGTCGCTGGACGGATGTCGGCTCCAGGTGGCCGGCCAGGGCGTCTCCCGGCCGCTCGATCGCGTAGGCGTGCGCCGCGGTCGCGAGGTAGAAGTCGAGGAGCCTCGCGAGAGCCGCCTGGCCTTCGGACGGAGGCTGTCCGCCCGGTCCCTGGTCGGCTCCCGCCCGGTGCATCTCGTAGACGGCGCGGGCGTAGAGACGTACGAGATCGTCGTACCGGTAGCGGCCCGGGCCCGCCGATTCGAGGAGCGACGTGTCGACGAGGGCCTCCAGGAGGTCTTCCGTCTCCTCGAGGGGCAGATCGAGCATCGCTGCCGCCGCGGCCAGCGAGACGTCCGGGCCTTCGGCGAGGCCGAGCAGCCGGAAGGCGCGGGCCTGGGCGGGCGGCAACTGGCCGTACCCGAGTTCGAGGGTCGCCTTCACCGCCAGGTCACCGGCCTGAAGCTCGTCGAGGCGGCGCCGTTCGTCGGCGAGCTTCGCCGCAAGGACCGAGACCGTCCAGGTGCGGCGAGCGGCCAGCCGAGAGGCGGCGATGCGGATGGCGAGGGGCAGGAAACCGCAGGCCGCGGCCACGTCGAGGGCGGCCTTGCGCTCTGCGAGGACCCGCTCCTCCCCCACGATCCTGGTGAAGAGCTGGAGCGCCTCCTCGGGAGACAGGGCACCCAGGTCGACGAGGTGCGCGCCCGCCAGGTCGACCATCCGGACCCGGCTGGTGATCAGCGCCGCGCAGCCCGCCGTGCCCGGCAGGAGGTGGCGGATCTGGCCGGCGTCGCGGGCGTTGTCGAGGACCACGAGGACGCGCCGCCCGTCCAGGACGGAGCGGTAGAGCGCCGCCCGGTCTTGGAGCCCGTCCGGGATGTGGGCATCGGGGGTGCCCAACGCCCGCAGGAAGGAGCCGAGGACGGTTTCGGGCGAGTCCGCCTGCGCGTATGCCCCCTGGAGGTCGACGTACAACTGGCCGTCGGGGAAGTGCTGACGGGCCTTGTGGCCGACGTGCACCGCGAGAGTCGTCTTGCCGACACCGCCGATTCCGGCGATCGCGGCCACGGCCATGACGGACGCATCAGCGGCGTACAGCGCCTCGATCAGATCACGGACGAGGGAGGTGCGGCCGGTGAAGTCCGGCACGGTCGCGGGCAGTTGTGCGGGCCGTGCGAGTGCGGTGGCCGGGGCCGCTTCGTCCGCGGGCCGGCCGAGCTCCGGGTCGGCCTGGAGGATACGGGCCTGTAGCTCGTTCAGAGCGGGACGCGGGGCGACGCCGAGCTCTTCGGCGAGGAGGCGGCGCGTATCGGCGTACACGGCGAGGGCCTCGGCCTGGCGTCCGCAGCGGTAGAGCGCGAGCATGAGCAGTTCACGCAGGCGCTCGCGCAACGGGTGCTTCGCGGTGAGGGCCGTCAGTTCGGAGACGGCCTCGGCGTGCGCACCCGTCTCCATGTCCACGTCGAGCCGCGTCTCCAAGAGCTGGAGGCGCCACTCCTCCAGGCGCAGGCGCTGGGTCTCCGCGTACGGTCCCGGGATGCTCGCGAGCGGTTCGCCGTCCCACAGCGCGAGCGCCTTGCCGATGAGCGCGCGGGCTCTGCTCCGCTCACCCGCGGCCCTGGCACGTTCCGCCTCGGCGGCGAGGTCCTGCGCCACATTGAGATCGAGTGAACCGGCCGGAACGCGCAGCGCGTAGCCGCCGGACTCGCTGACGAGGAGACCGGGTTCCAGCGTCTTGCGCAGCCGGGACGCATAGGTCCGGATCGCGGCGAGCGCCTGACTGGGCGGGTCCTCTCCGTAGAGGGCGTCGATGAGCTCCGAGGCCGTGGCCGTGCGGCCCTCACGCAGCAGCAGGACGACGAGGAGGGCGCGCTGCTGCGGGGAGCCGGTCGGCACCGTTTCGCCTTCACGCCAGATCCTGACGGGCCCGAGGACGCCGAAGCGCAGGATCTCCGCTCCCTCCGCCGCCCACTTCGGCGGCCCCGTCGGTTCGGCGGTCACGGTCCCCTGCACGGCGGACGCCGGACCGGGGGGCGCGCCGGGCTGCACCGTCGGCGGTGGTGTCGGCAGCCGCACCGCGGGCCGCCGCTCCCCGTCCGCCTGCTCCGCCGCGGCCCGGACCAGTGCCTCGGCCTCCTCGATGCGCCGCGCGTCGCCCGTGGCCCGGGCCGCCTCGAACTCCGTGGCCGCCAGGTTCGCAAGGATGGAGCGGCACAAGGGGTGGCGCGGTCCCAGCATGGCGGAGGCCTTCTGCGCGGCGACCGCGATGACGTCGACCGCCCGCTCCATCCGCGCGTGGTCGCCCGCCGCGAGTGCCGAGCCGAACTCGGCCCTCGCCAGGGTGACGAGCGCGGAGAGCGAGGTGGGATGGCCGTCTCCGAGGCGCCGCGCCAGTTGTCGCGCGGTGTCGGCGATGGCGTGCACGAGGCGGTCGGCGTCGTCGTCGCGGCCCTGCCTGCGGGCGGTCTCGGCGAGCACCGACGTCGTCAACAGCTCGGTTTCCAGCCGGATCTGGGCCGGCTCGTCGGAGGCGCCGAGGCGTTGCGCCCGCTCGGCCGCGCTCCGCGCGCCGGTGAGGTCGCCGAGCCGGAGCTTGACCGCCGCGAGATTGGCGAGGGAGCGGGAGCCGACCGGCTCACCGTCGGCGTGCGGGCCCATGGAGACAGCCGTGGACAGCAAGGTGGCCGCGGCCGACAGGTGGCCGCGGTCCGCAAGGGCGACGGCGAGTTGGTCGCGGAGGTCTCCTGTGGCCGGGAGGGACTCCGGGTCCCACAGGAGCCTGGAGACCACATGTTGCAGCAGGGCGTGGGACGCTTCGGTGTGGCCGAGCGTCTCGAGCAGCGTCACCAGATAGGTGAGGTCCCTGCCCAGCCCCGGCCGTCCGAGCTCGACGGGTGAGCCGCACAGGGCCAGCGCGGCGGCCCAGGCGCGACGGCGGGCATCGGTGTCGCCGCTCAGTGCCCGCTCGGCGTCGGTGATGGCCTGCTGCCACGGGTCACTCATGGTCGTCTCCGCGCAGTTGGCGTTCGATGGCCGCTTTGGCGGCCATGAACTTGAGCTCGGCGATCTGCGAGGCGTCCAGGACGTGGCGCTGGGACCACTCGTCGATGCGCCGGAACCAGGACTCCGCGGCGCCCGCCGCCTCGTCGACGGTCAGGGTCTCGTCCTGCCGGTCGCGCCCGGCCCCGGCGCTCACCGGGTGGACCACGTCCATCAGGTGTTCCACATCGAACTGGTCGAAGCGGCGCATGGCTTCGGCGACCGTCGCGGCGAACAGCACGTTGGCGGAGCGGCGCACGTCGGCGCGGTCGGGTGCCTGCTCCAGGAGGATGCCGATGACCACCGGGTCACCGGACTCCGGGACGCCTTTGACCACCGGGCCCCCGGAATATCCCGAGTAGTCGCCGAGGTACTGGTGCGCCGTCAGCTGGAGCGCCTGGATGACCGCGCCCCCTTCGCAGAGATATTCGGCCGAGCCGCTGTCCACCTGGCCCCTGAGGTAGACCTCGGCGGACGCGGGACGGTAGGGCCCGTGCCAGTGGTCCCCGCCGTGGGCCACGCCGGCCCGGGGGATCGGCAACCGCACGTCGTGGGCGGCGGCGATGGTGATCAGTGCGAGGTCGGCGGCCTCGTCACGCCGGCAGACCTGGCCGACGAGGCGGCTGCCGTCCGCGAGGACGATGTCCACTCGGTCGTCCGGCGCGGTGAGGCTCCTCAGACAGTGCAGCGCCGTGAGCACATACCGGCGGGTCAGCAGGAATCCGCCGCCGAGGCGCTGCTCGGACTCGAAGAGTTCGACCCAGTAGCTCGCCCCGGTCACCGCTGCTCCGGCGCTCGCTCCACGGTGAGGGTGACCTCGAACGAGGCCTCCGCCGAGGCCTTGGAGAGGATGACCCCGGCTTCCGCCGCCAGGGTCAGACCGAAGGTGACGCTCATGCCGGACACCTGCCAGCCGTCACGGTGTCCCACCTGGGAGAGGGACCGCTGAGCGATGTCCGAGGCCTGGACGATGGCCTCTTCCAGCTCAGGTGCCCGCTCTCCCAGTGAAGCGCTGGTCCTCGTGCGGCTGGCGATCTGGCGGCTGCCGGTGGCGTCCAGAGCCACTGTCTCGACCCTGACGTCCGCCATGCGTCCCCCTGTCGGTGCGGTGCTCGTCGCACCGGATCTCCGTCGCCGACCGCAGCCTAACCAGCGGGGCCACCGGGCCGGAAGACTAGGGCGTCTTCACGTCCGTGTGGATGGCCAGCTTGAACTGGGCGTGGATCAGCGGGGTCCGGAGCTTCACGTCGCCCGCGCCGCGGGTCGAGATCTTCAGGCCCACGGGTGTGTCCGGGTGCACGAACATCTGCCAGAGGTAGGTGCGGTACTGCCCTCCTCTGGTCGGTGCCGCGTCCGTCGTCGCGGTCGAGTCGTAGCCGGTGGTCAGGTTCAGCGGGTCGCGGACGTAGCGCGAGCGGTGTTCGGTGGCCTTGGCGTCGGCCGTCCAGAAGACCATGGCGGAGAGCATGCCCCAGCCGTCGTGGCTGGGCCATATCAGCCCCGAGCGGGCGTCCGGGAACTTCGACGGGCTGGTTCCGCCCTTGGAGGGGTCGTGCATGCGCCACGGGTCGTAGGACTCGTCACCCGTGCCGTACGGGAAGCGCACCAAGTAGTAGCCGTCACTGTCGTACTTGATGGACTGCGGCCCGTGCCGTGCGGCGTCCCACAGCAAGGAGCAGATGGCGACAGACATGTGATCCCCCGATCCGCGTCGATGTGCTCTGCGTTCTTCCTTCTGCGTACTTCCTTCTGCGTACTTCTCTCTGCTTTCTCTCTTGCTTGCCCTCTGCAGAACACGTTGGTGCCTCGCGGGCGGTTGCGGGAGGCCTAGCACAGGGAAATTCCGGTGGTCACGTCGATTTGCGGGACGGCAGAGTGATCGTCGATGACGGACACCGCAAGCACTTGAGGAGAACGGCCCCATGTCGACGCTGCGCGTCACCGCCGAAACACTGACGATCCATGAGCATCCGGGCGCCGACGCCCTCGAACTGGCCCAGGTGGGCCTGTACCGCGCGGTCGTCGCCAAGGGCGCCTACCGCACCGGTGACAGCGCGGTCTACATCCCGGAGCAGTCGGTGCTGCCCGCCGCGCTCATCGAGGAGCTGGGGCTCACCGGACGGCTGGCGGGCGGCAACCGCGATCGGGTCAAGGCGGTGCGGCTGCGCGGTGAGCTGTCGCAGGGCATCGTCTGCCGCCCGGCCTCGCTGGCCGGCGTCGACCTGGCGCGGGCGGCGGCCGACGGCACGGACTTCGCGGAGCGGCTCGGCATCACCAAGTGGGTGCCGCCGATCCCGCCGATGATGAACGGTGACGTGGAAGCCGCGCCCGACCTGCTCCCATGGGTCGACATCGAGAACATCCAGCGCCATCCGGACGTCTTCGAGGCCGGCGAGCCGGTCGTCCTGACCGAGAAGCTGCATGGCTCGGCCTGCCTGCTGACGTACGTCGCCGACAGCGGCCGGGTGCACGTCTCCTCGAAGGGGTTCGGCGCCAAGTCCCTGGCCCTGCGGGAGGACCCGCGCAATCTGTACTGGCGGGCGGTCCACGGCCACGGCGTCGCAGCCGCGGCGGCCAGGCTCGCGGAGCGGCTCGGGGCGCGCCGGGTCGGCATCTTCGGCGAGGTGTACGGGGACGGGGTGCAGGACCTGGCGTACGGCGCGGACGGCCGGCGCGACACGCTCGGGTACGCCGTCTTCGACGTCAGCGCGGACATCGACGGGCAGGTGCGCTGGCTGGACGCGGCCGAGCTGCTCGCCGGCGAACTGCCCCTCGTGCCACGGCTGTACGAGGGGCCCTACGACGCCGAGCGCGTCCTGGAGCTCGCGACGGGCCGCGAGACCGTGTCCGGACGGGCACTGCATCTGCGCGAGGGCGTCGTGATCCGGCCGGCCGTGGAGCGGTACAGCCCGGTGACCGGCGGGCGGGCCATCGCGAAGGCGGTCAGTCCGGCGTATCTGACGCGCAAGGGCGGCACGGAGTACGAGTGACCGCGGGCTCCGGCGGGCGCCGCACACTCGTCGGGGCCTTCCGGTCCACCAGCAGCCGGGAGCCGCTGTGCCGCTCGCCGAAGACGTCGTCGGGGTTGGAGAGGACGCAGGTGTCCAGGGAGAGGCAGCCGCAGCCGATGCAGTCCGTGAGGTGGTCGCGCAGCCGGCCCAGCTGCTTGATGCGCTTGTCCAGCTCCGAGCGCCACCCCTCCGAGAGGCGCGCCCAGTCCTCGCGGGTGGGGGTGCGCTCCTCGGGGAGCGAGTCGAGGGCCTCGCGGATCGTGGAGAGCGGGATGCCGACGCGCTGGGAGGCGCGGATGAAGGCGACGCGGCGCAGCGTGTCCCGGTGGTAGCGGCGCTGGTTGCCGGAGGTGCGGCGGCTGGTGATGAGGCCCTTGGACTCGTAGAAGTGCAGGGCGGACACGGCGACGCCGCTGCGGTCGGCCAGCTGGCCGACGGTGAGTTCGTGGACCTTCTCCGGTATCTGGGGCACACCTCAAACCTACTGGCTGGTCCGTTGACACGCGTCGGCCCACACCCCATGCTGAGCAAGCGCTTAGTCTGCGTACGTTTCTTGCATACGTCTAGGAGGCCAGGGACATGGCGGAGCCGAGGATCTTCACGTCGCCCGAGGAGCTGCGCGCCGCGGTCGGCGAGCAGCTCGGGTACAGCGACTGGCTGGAGATCGACCAGAAGCGGATCGATCTCTTCGCGGAGGCGACCGGCGATCACCAGTGGATCCACGTGGACGCGGAGAAGGCGGCGCAGGGGCCTTTCGGCAAGACGATCGCGCACGGCTATCTGACGCTGTCGCTGCTGCCGAGCCTGGTGCCGCAGACCATGCGGGTCGAGGGCATGAAGATGGGCCTCAACTACGGCACGGAGAAGGTCCGCTTCCCCTCCCCCGTGCCGGTCGGCTCGCGGCTGCGCGCGACCGCCGTGCTCACCGACGTCACGCCGACGAAGGACGGCGGCGTGCAGGTGACGGCCAAGGTCACCGTGGAGCGCGAGGGCGGCGACAAGCCCGCCTGCGTGGCGGAGTCGGTGTCGCGCTACTACTTCTGAGGCCGGGCTGCTTCCGGTTCTGAGGCCGGGCTACTTCCGGGTCTGAGGCCGGGCTACTTCCGGGTCTCCGCGGGCCGGGCGCCCACCATCCGCAGCACGAGGTCGGCGTAGAGCGCGCCGACCTCGTCGGGCGTCCGGTGGCCCGCCACGTTGAACCAGCGGGCGACGTCGATGCAGAGCGAGAGCACGGCGAGCGTGGTGCCCGGCACGTCGGGGACGTCGAACTCCCCCGTCCGCACCCCGTCGTTGATGATGTCCCGCACGGCCGCGTCCGACTTGCGGCGCAGCGCGACGATCTCCGTGCGGTGCTCCTCGCCGAGCGCGTCCAGCTCGTACTGCACGACGCGCGCGGTCGTGTGGTGGGCGGCGTGCCAGCCGACGAAGGAACGCACGGCCGCCGCGAGCCGCTCGGCGGGGCCGCCCTCGCCGTCCGCGGCGGTCCGCAGGATGGCCAGGGCCTTGTCGTGGCCGATCCGGCTGATGCGGTGGAGCAGCTCTTCCTTCGTCTTGTAGTGGATGTAGAGCGCGGCGGGGCTCATGCCGGCGCGGCCCGCGATGTCCCGGGTCGTCGTCGCGTGGTAGCCGCGCTCGGCGAAGGCCTCGACGGCGGCGATCAGCAGTCGCCTGGCCGCGTCGGGGCTGACCTCGCCCCACGGCTGCTCCTCGCCGCCGGTCTCCTCCGCCGCACCCATGTCCGCTCCTTCGTGCCTGACCCGTCTGCCGGGAGGGACACCATACCCCCGACGGTGAGCAAGCGCTTAGAGCGACGGTCAGGGCTTGGCGAACGGGTCGTGTTCGGCGAGGAGCCTGTCGACGCGGGCCTGGTCGACCCTGCTGACGATCTGTTCCAGCTCCTGGCGGTCCCTGATCACCTTGGCGAGGGTGAACGCGGAGGTCGTCAGATAGAGCACGGCGATGGCCAGGAAGCCCCGCACCCAGGCGGAGGCGTCGAGGTAGCCGATGCCGACGGTGACCGCGCCCAGGGCGATGGAGAAGGAGGCGATGGCCTGGCCGTAGTAGGCGGTCGTTGTCTGCTGTTTGACGGGTGAGTCGGTCATGACCGAAGCTTCCGGGTCAGCCGGGTCCCGCCGCATCCGCTCGCGTACTCAGACGCGTACTCAGTCGGACACGTACACATGCAGAGACGCGTTCAGAAGGCCGAAACTCCCGTCAGGGCACGGCCGATGACGAGCTTCTGTATCTGGCTGGTGCCTTCGTAGAGGGTCATCACCCGGGCGTCGCGGAGGAGCTTGCCCGCCGGGTACTCGTCGATGTAGCCGTAGCCGCCGAAGACCTGGAGGGCGTTGTTGGCGGCGCGCACGGCGGCCTCGGAGGCGAACAGCTTGGCCTTGGAGGACTCCGTGGCGAAGGGCTGCCCCCGGTCGATGAGGTCGGCGACCCGCCAGGTCAGCAGGCGCGCGGCGTCCACGTCCACCGCGATGTCGCTGATCAGCTCCTGCACCAGCTGGTGGTGGGCGATGGTCCTGCCGAACTGCTCGCGCTCGGTGGAGTACCGCACCGCCGCGTCGAGGGCGGCCTGCGCGATGCCCACACAGCCGGCGGCCACCGACATGCGCCCCTTGGCGAGGGCCGACATGGCGACGGAGAAGCCCTTGCCCTCGGGCGCCATCATGGCCGACGCGGGGACCCGCACGTCCTCAAGGACGAGTTCGGCGGTGGCCTGGCCGCGCAGGCCGAGCTTGCCGTGCAGGGTGCGGCGGGTCAGGCCGGGGGTGTCGGCCGGGACCAGGAAGGCGGAGACTCCCTTGTGTCCCGGGGTGTCGTTGGTGCGGGCGAAGAGGAGCACGACGTCGGCCCAGGTGCCGTTCGTGATGAACATCTTGGTGCCGTTGAGGACGTACGCGTCGCCGTCGCGCACGGCCCTGGTCGTCAGGCTGCCCGCGTCGGAGCCGGTGCCCGGCTCGGTGAGCCCGAAGCACCCGACGTACTCGCCGGAGGTGAGCCCCGGCAGCCACTGCCGCTTCTGCTCCTCGCTGCCCCAGTGCGCGATGGTCTTGGCGACCAGGCCGAGCGAGACGGAGACGATGCCGCGCACGGAGGAGTCGCCGCGGCCGAGCTCCTCGGTCACCAGGCAGTACGCGAGGTGGTCGCCGCCCGAGCCGCCGTACTCCTCGTCGATGGTGAGCCCCAGGAAGCCGACCTCGCCGAGCTTCTTCACGAGGGCCCGGTCGACGCTCTCGGCGCGGTCCCACTCGACGACGTGCGGTGTGATCTCGCGTGCGACGAAGTCCTCGGCCAGTGCCCGGACGGCGGCCTGCTCGTCGCTGAGCTCCAGGTTCATCGGGGGCACCTCTTCACATCGGTACGGCGGGTACGTCTCGTACGGGTCGGGCAGGGGCAGAGCGGGTTACTTCAAGTTAGGTCGCATTTAAATTAGCACTGCTAGTTTGTTGCGGCAGCCCTACTATGTGCCGCATGGCCCGACCGCGCAAGCCCCTCCTCAGCCGAGAACGCATCGTCGACACGGCCCGCGCCCTCGTCGACGCGGAGGGACTCGCGGCCGTCTCCACGCGCCGCCTCGCCGCCGAGCTCGGGGTCAGCGGGCCGTCCCTCTACAACCACTTCCGCACCAAGGACCAGATCCTGGAGGCGGTCGCGGACTCGGTGAGCGCCCAGGTCGACCTGTCGATGTTCGAGGCCGCCGACGGGCGCGACTGGCGCACCGCGCTGCACGACTGGGCGGTCTCCTACCGGGCCGCCCTCACGCGGCACCCGAACATCGTTCCGGTGCTCGCGCGCGGCCCCGGCCGCCGGCCGGCCGGACTGCGGCTCGCGGACGCGGTGTTCGGGGCGATGGTCGACGCGGGCTGGCCCGCCGCGCAGGCCACGTCGATCGGGGCGCTGATGCGGTACTTCATCATGGGTTCCGCGCTCGGCTCGTTCGCCGGGGGCTTCGTGGACGACGAGGCCGCCTACGACCCCGCCGACTACCCGCACCTGGGACAGGCCCACCTGCTCGCCGAGCGTCAGCAGGTCATCGACGAGCGGGCCTTCGAGGCGGGCCTCCAGGCGCTGCTCGACGGGCTCGCGCTGCAGTACGAACAGGTGGCGGCCCAGCGGCTGTGACGCATCGGCGCGCGCCCTGCGGCAGCGGCGCCCGCCCCGCCGCGCGGACGCCTGCGACACTTCGGCACGCGCCGAAGTGTTCCTGCCGCATCCTGAGGGCATGAAGCCGAGATCCACGAAGAGCGCCGGCGCCCCCGCCCTCGCCTCCCTCGCCGCGCTGTTCGCCGACGAGACGCGGGCGGCCTGTCTGCTCGCGCTGCTCGACGGGCGGGCCTGGACGGCGGGCGAGCTGGCCCGGCACACGGGCGTCGCGCCGTCGACGGTCAGCGAGCACCTGGGCAGACTGGTCGCGGGCGGTCTGCTGGCCGAGGCCAGGCAGGGCCGCCACCGCTATGTGCGGCTCGCCGACGCGCGCGTGGCCCAGCTCGTCGAGGACCTCGCCGCCCATGCGGCGCCCGGCGCGCCGGCCGGGCCCCGCACGCTGCGCGAGGCCGGTGCCGCAGGCGCGATGGCGCGCGGCCGCACCTGCTACGACCACCTGGCGGGACGGCTCGGGATCACGATCACCGGGGCGATGACGGAGCGGGGGCTGCTGCGGCAGGACACCGGGTTCGCCCTGACCGACCAAGGGGTGGACTGGTTCGGGGAGATGGGGATCGAGCTCGCGCGCGGCGGGCGGCGCCCGCTGGCCAGGGCCTGCCTGGACTGGACGGAGCGCAGACCCCACCTCGCCGGGGTCGCGGGGGCGGCGTTGTGCCGGCACGCGCTGGCCACGGGCTGGTGCGAGCGGATCGGTTCGGAGCGCGCCGTGCGGGTGACCCCGGCCGGGGCCCGGGCCTTCGCCACGTACCTCGGCATCGACGGCCTCTGAGACCCCGTCACCCCTCGACGATGCGCTCCACCGCGGCCGCGACGAGGGCGTCGCGCTCGGCCTCCGAGAGGACGTCGGGCAGGGTGAGCTGTTCGACGATGAGCCAGTTGAAGGCCATGTACAGGAGCTTGACCGCCGTCGCGTCGCCCGGCAGCCCGGAGTCGGCGTGGTACGAGAGGTTGGCGGCCAGGTCGGCGCGGACGCGCTCGGTGAGAACGGCGCGCAGCTCCGGGCGCCGGGTGGCCTCCAGGCGCAGTTCGAGCAGCGCCAGATAGCCCGTACGGAAGCCGCTGACGCGCCCGACGACCTCGCGCATCAGCGTCACGTAGGTCTCCTTGTCGGGCTTGGCCGTGCGCTGCCGTTCGACCTCCGCCTCGTCAGGCGTGAGGCGTTCGTATACGCGGGCGCCCGCCTGAGTGAGCAGGTCGTCGCGGTTGCTGAAGTAGTTGGAGGCCGTGCCCGTGGGCACCGCGGCCTCCGTGTCCACCGCCCGGAAGGTCAGCCCGCGGGCACCCTCTCTGGCCAGCACTTCGATGGCGGCGTCCACCAGAGCCGCCCGCCGCCCGTCGTTCCTGCGCACCATCGCCACCACTCCATCCGAAGTACTACACCTTGACCACTATGAGGAGAGTACTGGATCGGGCCCCACCCCGGGCGAAGTAGCTGTAATCTGCATCCGTCCTGCCGGACGAAACACGGACGAAACAAAGGACCTGGCACGGGAGTGGCCGTGGGGTACGCGACGGATGCGCTGGGCGCCGGGGGCTCGACCGACGGTGCGGGAGGGGCGACGCGAGGGGCGACGGGACGCGGGGGCGGGCCGCCCCTCGCCCGGCTGGCCGCGGCCCGCCTCTTCGCCGCTCAAGTGCTGCGCGGCCAGGCGCAGGTGACCTTCCTGCCGAGCGTTGCCGCGGGCGCCGTCTTCTGCGTGGCGCTGTTCGCGGCGGGCTGGGAGTACGGGCTCTACGGCCTGGCGGGCACCGCCGTGGGCACGGCCACCGCGCGGCTCCTCGGCGTGGACCGCGACCGCGTCGCGACCGGCCTCGAAGGGTTCAACGCCTGCCTCACCGCGCTCTCTTTCGCGGTCTTCCTCGGCGCGTGGCACGTGTCGACGGCGCTGCTCGCCGTCGCGGGCTGCGTGGTCGTCACCGTCGTGACCGCGGCCGTGGTCCGGTTCCTCGGGGCCTGGGAGCTGCCCTCGCTCACCCTGCCGTTCTGCCTGACCGCCT
The DNA here is from genome assembly GCF_055639375.1 of Streptomyces sp. NPDC039462. NCBI lineage: Bacteria > Bacillati > Actinomycetota > Actinomycetes > Kitasatosporales > Streptomycetaceae > Streptomyces > Streptomyces sp. NPDC039462. The sequence continues at coordinate 133,453 of NZ_JBVKAO010000005.1, read as the reverse complement.
CCGCCGCCACCGTCGCCGCGCCCGGCTTCCGGCACGTCTGGCACCACGGCGACGCCCCGGCCGCGCTCGCCCGGGCCGCGACGGGCTCCACCACCCTCCAACCGGCCGACGTGGTCCGGGGGTTCTTCGCCGGCTTCGGCCAGATCTTCTTCATGCCGCAGTGGTACGTGGGCGCCCTGCTGCTGCTCGGCCTCCTCGTCGCGGGCCGCCGCACCGCGGCCGTCGCGTGCCTCGGCAGCGCCGTCGGGATGGCCACGGCGTGGGCCCTCGGCGCCCCCGCCGCACAGCTCGCCGACGGCACGGCGGGCTACAACTCCGTCCTCGTGGCCCTCGCCCTGTGCGGCGTGTTCCTGCCGGTGCGGGCGGCGACACTCGCGTACGCGCTCGTGGGCGCCGCCACCGCGACGGCGCTCGGCCCGGCCGTCGCGGCGTTCTTCGCACCGGCCGGCGGGCACGCCTTCACCTGGCCGTTCGTACTGACCACGCTCGTTTTCCTGGCCGCCGCCAAGTCCTTTCCCCGGCTGACGGGTTCGGCCGCCGGGGACTGACGGCAGCCTGACAGTGGCCCGGCAGCGGTCTGACAGTGGCCTGGCAGCGGCCGGGCGCCGATCAGAACACGACGAGCGCCCGCCCGCCCTTGCCCGCGACCATGTTCTCGAAGGCGGCCGGGATGCCGTCGAGGCCGATCCGGTCGGTCACCAGGGCGCCGAGGTCCAGGCTTCCCGCCCTGATGTGCCCGGCCAGGACCGGCAGGTCCACCGCCGGGTCGCAGTTGCCGTACACACAGCCGGACAGGGTCCTGCCCCAGTGGAAGAGCTCCAGGGCGTTGAAGGTGACCTGCTGGTCCTTGCCGCCGATGCCGACCACCGTGGTGCGCCCGCCGCGCCGCGTGGACTCCCAGGCCGAGCGGATCGTCACCGCGCGGCCCACGCACTCGACCGCGACGTCGGCGCCGTTGCCGCCGGTAAGCTTGCGGATGTCGCGGGCCGTGGTCTCCGAGGCCACCACGTAGTCGGTGGCCCCTGCCGAGCGCGCCAGCTCCTCCTTCGCCGGGGAGACGTCGACCGCGATGATCTGCCCGGCGCCCGCGATCCTGGCCGCCTGCAGCGTGGCGAGGCCCACCCCGCCGACGCCGAAGACCACGACGCTCTCGCCCGCGCGGACCCGCGCCGAGTGGTGCACGGCGCCGTACCCGGTCAGGACTGCGCAGCCGAGCAGGGCCGCGTCGGTGAGCGGGACGCCGTCCGGCACCGGCAGGACGCAGTTGGCGGCGACCACCGTCTCCTCGGCGAACGCGGCGACGTTCAGACCGGGGTGCAGGTCCGAGCCGTCCGGCCGCCTGGCGTAGACGTCGGCGGCGCCCGCGAGGGCGTTGCCGCAGAGCCACACCTCGCCGAGCGAGCAGGCGTGACAGCTGCCGCACGACGGCGCCCAGTTCAGGACGACGCCGTCGCCGGGCGCGAGGTGCGTGACCCCCTCGCCGACGGAGACCACGGTGCCCGCGCCCTCGTGGCCGAGGACGGCGGGCACCGGCACCCGCATCGTGCCGTTGGTCAGGGACAGGTCGGAGTGGCAGACCCCGGCCGCGGCGAGGCGCACCCGGACCTGGCCGGGGCCCGGCTCCGGCAGGTCGATCTCGGCGATCTCCAGCGGGGAGCCGACGGCGGGGAGGATGGCGGCGCGGACCACGTTCACGTACTCCTTGGGAAGGTTGGCGGACTCGGGGCGGCCGAGCGGGTCGGAACTGCGTCAGAACTGCAGGGATTTCGTCTGGAGGTACTCCGTCAGGCCGTGCGCGCCCAGCTCGCGGCCGACGCCCGACTGCTTGTAGCCGCCGAAGGGCGCGAGGGGGTTGAAGCTGCCGCCGTTGATGTCGACCTGGCCGGTGTCCATGCGCCGGGCGAACGCGACCGCCGCCGCGTCGTCGGCTGCCCACACCGCGCCCGCGAGCCCGTACACGGTGCCGTTGGCGATGCGCAGGGCGTCGTCCTCGTCCTCGTACCGGATGATCGAGACGACCGGGCCGAAGATCTCCTCCTGGGCGATGGTCATCTCGGGCGTGACGTCCGCGAAAACCGTCGGCTGGACGAAGTAGCCCTTGTCCTTGGGTGCTTCGGGGCCGCCCGCCACGATCCGGGCGCCCTCCTCGACGCCCTTCTCGATGTAGCCGCGCACGCGTGCCTGCTGCTTAGCGTTGACGACGGGGCCGATGCGGTCGCCGTACTTGGCGGCGGCGGCCGCGGCGAGCTCCACCGCCTCGTCGTACCGGTCGGTGTGCACCAGCATGCGGGTCCAGGCGCTGCACGTCTGGCCGGAGTTGGACATGACGTTGGCGACGCCGACGTTGACGGCCTTGGCGAGGTCGGCGCCGGGCAGGATGACGTTGGCGGACTTGCCGCCGAGCTCAAGGGCGACGCGCTTGACGGCCGCGCCCGCGGTGGCGCCGATCTGCTTGCCGACCGCCGTCGAGCCCGTGAACGAGACGAGGTCGACGCCCTCGTGCTCGGCGAGCGCCTGGCCCGCGACCGGGCCGAGGCCGGTGACCAGGTTGAACACCCCGGCGGGTACACCCGCCTCGTGCACCGCCTCGGCGAAGAGCTGGGCGGTGAGCGGGGTGTCCTCGGCGGGCTTGAGCACGACCGTGCAGCCCGCGGCGAGCGCGGGGGCCACCTTGTTGACGATCTGGTGGAGGGGGTAGTTCCAGGGTGTGATCGCGCCGACCACGCCGACCGGCTCCAGGTAGACGGTGGAGTTGCCGACCCGCTCCTCGAAGGGGTGGGTCGCGGCGAGTTCGGCGTACGAGCCGGAGACCAGGATGGGCACCCCGGCGTGCACGGCCTGCGAGAACGGCAGCGGGGCGCCCAGCTCGGCGGTGACGGTCTCGGCGACCTCGTCCTTGCGGGCGACGAGGCGGTCGCGGAGGGCGCCGATCAGGGCGGCGCGCTCGGCGGGCGGGGTGGCGGCCCAGCCGGGCAGGGCGGCCCGGGCGGCGCGGACCGCGGCGTCGACGTCCTCCGCGGTGCCCGCGGGGACCTGGCCGATGGGCTGTTCGTCCGCCGGGTTCAGGACCGTGATGGTGTCGGTGCCCGCGGCCGGCCGCCAGGCGCCGTCGATGTACATCCCGTCGTGGGCCTTCATCGCATTCCTCCAGGTTGTCGTCCGCGCTACAAACTAGCGCTGATAGTTTTCAGACACCAGGGGCCCCGGCCCCGACGCTGCCGCCGGCCTCTGCGACCGCGCCCCGCGGGCCGGTTCCAGCTCCGGTCGAGGCCCGGTCCACCCCGTTTCCAGACCGCCCCGAGGCCTACACCAGGCCGCTGACCAGCGCGCGAAGGGGCGGCGTGGCTCATGCCTGCTCCGCGCACCCCGCCCCGCCCTCAGCTGTTTTCCGGACACACCCCACCCATTCGCCCTGCATTCGATTTCGAATACGTGACGGACGCATGACAAGGCGTCGACTCTCTTGATCTGGACACGTCGAACAGTCAATCTTCTGATCGCGACGGGAGCGGCACGCACCGCTCCCTTCTGTGTGTGCGATCCCGTGCACACCCCCCACAGTCGCGCGCCCGACCCCGGGCACGCCGCCAATGAGGAGGACTCCCTCGTAATGGCCATGCTTCGCAGCAAGAAGACTGTGATCGCCGCGGCGATCTCGACCGCCACCGCCGCCGCCGTCATCGGTACGGTCACCGCCCTGCCCGCCCAGGCCGCCCCCGCCGAGGGCACCGTGCTCGCGGCCGGTTCCGCCGACGCGATCAAGGGCAGCTACATCGTCACGCTGAAGAACGGGTCGGGCCTCAAGGCCGCCACGAGCCAGGGCAAGGACCTCATAGCCGAGTACGGCGGCTCGGTGCAGAAGACCTTCAAGTCCGCGCTCAACGGCTACTCCGCGAAGCTGACCGAGACGGAGGCGAAGAGACTCGCCGCCGATCCCGCCGTCGCCTCCGTCGAGCAGAACCAGAGACTCCAGTCCTCCGCGACGCAGACCGGCGCCCCCTGGGGCCTGGACCGCATCGACCAGACGAAGCTGCCGCTGAACGGGTCGTACACCTACCCGGACACCGCGGGCTCCGGCGTCACCGCGTACGTCATCGACACCGGCGTGCGCATCTCGCACTCCGAGATCAGCGGCCGCGCGGTGAACGGCTACGACGCCGTGGACGGCGACAGCACCGCCCAGGACGGCAACGGCCACGGCACGCACGTCGCCACGACCATCGCCGGCAAGACGTACGGCGTGGCGAAGAAGGCCAAGGTCGTGGCTGTCCGCGTGCTGGACAACAACGGCTCCGGCACCACCGCCGGCGTCATCGCGGGCATCGACTGGGTGACGAGCAACCACGCCGCCGGCGCGCCGGCCGTGGCCAACATGTCGCTCGGCGGCGGCGCGTCCACCTCGCTGGACAACGCCGTGAAGAACTCCATCGCCGACGGCGTCACCTACGCGGTCGCCGCGGGCAACGAGAGCACCAACGCCGCGAACTCCTCCCCCGCGCGCGTCCCGGCGGCCATCACCGTCGGCGCGACCAGCAACACCGACGCGCGGGCGAGCTTCTCCAACTACGGCTCGGTCCTCGACATCTTCGCGCCGGGCGTCTCCATCAAGGCGGGCTGGCACACCGGCGACACGGCGACCAACACCATCTCCGGTACGTCGATGGCCACCCCGCACGTCGCGGGCGCGGCGGCGATCTATCTGGCGGGCCACACCTCGGCCACGCCGGCGCAGGTCGCCTCCGCTCTGGTGAACGGTGCCACGCCGAGCGTGGTGACCAACCCCGGTACGGGTTCGCCGAACCGGCTCCTCAAGATCGTTCAGTGATCCGCGGGTCCTTGGGGTGAGCGCACCCCGGAGGCCGACGTGTCCGCATGCCGCGGGCCGTCGGCCTCCGGCGGTCGTCGGTGGCCGGGCGCGCAGTTCCCCGCGCCCCTGACGGGGCGCACCCGGTCTCGGCCGCGCGAGGCCCGCGTACGCCGAGACCCGCCGCGACCAGCAGCAGTCCGCCCAGCATCACGAACGGCGCGGCCACCCCCGCGACACCGGCGACCAGTCCCGCGGACGCGGGCGCCGCCACCTGACCGAGCCGGTTGCCGGTGAGCCGCAGGGCGAGGGCCGTGGAGCGCGCGTCGTCGGGCGCCGCCTGGACGACCGTCGTCATGGAGAGCGGCTGCCCGACGCCGAGGCAGAAGCCGAGCACGGCCAGCATCAGGGCGAGCCCCCACACCGGCACCGGCAGCGCAAGCCCCGCGCACAGCAGCCCGCCGAGCAGGCACGTGCAGGTCAGCAGCGCGGCCCTGCCGAGCAGCCGGATCATCGGCGTCATCACCAGACGGCACGCGATGGTCGCCGCGGCCCGCAGCGAGAGCAGCACGCCGACCGTGGCGGGCGCGATGCCCCGGTGCTCGCCGACCACGGGCAGGTAGGCCGTGAGGATGTCCGTCGCGGAGAGCACGGCGAGGCTGATGAAGATGCCCGCGGGCACGCCCCGGGTGCGCAGGATGCCGAGCACCGGCACGCGGCCGGCGCGCTCGGGGGCGGCGGACCGGGGACGCTTGTGCTCGATGCGCCACAGCGAGGTGAGGGAGACCGCGCCGACCGCCGCGGAGACGATGAGGGCGAAGGCGCTCGTGCGGCCCGTGTCGGCACCGATCAGGGCGCCCGCGGCGATCGGCCCGATCAGCTGGCCGAGGGAGGCGCCGATGGTGAAGTGGCCGAAGTTGCGGTCCTGTTCGGCGGGCGCGGACTGCCGGGCGACGATCGACTGCGCGCCGATCACGAAGCAGAGGTGGCCGAGCCCCATCACCCCGCTCCAGGCGGCCATCGCCGCGAGCGAGTCCGCCGTACCGCTGAGGGCGCAGCCACCGGAGATGAGCACGACGCCGACGGGCAGCAGCGGCGCGCAACGGCCGTGGTCCGTCCGGCGTCCGAGCGGTACGGCCGCGAAGAGCGGCAGCAGGGCGTAGACGCCCGCGATGACGCCGATGGCCCGCTCGTCGGCGCCCAGCGACAGGGCCCGGTAGGAGACGGCGGGCCGCGCCATCGACACCGCCCCCTGCGCGAAGCAGAAGGCGATGACGAGGCGGAGCAGCCAGCCCCTGCCACCGGGCCCGGACGACGCGGCAGGCATCAGATGATGCCGAAGAGGATGCCGGAGCCGAGCACGACCAGCGAGGTGAGAACGGCCCATTTGACGGTGAACTTGGTGTGGTCGCCGAACTCGACCTTGGCCATGCCGACGAGGACGTAGACGGCGGGCACCAGCGGGCTCGACATGTGCAGGGCCTGTCCCGCGATGGAGGCGCGGGCGATCTCCAGGGTGCCGACGCCGTGCGCCTGGCCCGCCTCGGCGAGGACCGGCAGGACGCCGAAGTAGAAGCCGTCGTTGGACATGAAGTAGGTGAGCGGGATGGAGAGCAGTCCGGTCACCAGGCCCATGTGCGGGCCCATGCCCTCCGGGATGGCGTCGACGAGCCAGTCGGCCATGTGGTCGACCATGCCGGTGCCGGTGAGGACGCCGGTGAAGACGGCGGCGGCGAAGACCATGCCGGTGACGTTGAGGACGTTCTCCGCGTGGGCGGCGATGCGGGCCTTCTGGTCCGGCATGTGCGGGAAGTTGACGGTGAGGGCGAGCGCGGCGCCGAGCAGGAAGAGGACCGGGATCGGCAGCCACTCCATGATCATGGCGGTGAGCAGCAGGACGGTGAGGGCGGCGTTGAACCAGTAGAGCTTGGGGCGCAGGGTGGCGCGGTCGGGGTCCAGCCCCTGGAAGCCGTCGTCGTCGGACTCGGGGTCGGAGTCGGAGTCGGAGTCGGCCTCCGCGTGCGCCTCGGCGTCGGTGCCGGTCCCCGCTCCCCCGGTGGTCTTCTTCGTGAGCGACGTACGCCCGTCGGCACTGCCCCCGCTGCCCACGAGGACGGTCTCGTCGGCCGGCTCCGTCTCCTTCTCCAGGACCTCGTCGAGCGACAGCACGCCGAGCCGCTTGCGCTCGCGCAGACCGAGGGCGTACGAGAGGAGGAACACGGCGACCAGGCCCATGGCGAGCGCCGGGATCATGGGGACGAAGATGTCGGCGGCGTCGACCTTCAGCGCGGTCGCGGCACGGGCCGTCGGGCCGCCCCAGGGCAGTGTGTTCATGACGCCGTTGGCGGTGGCGGCGACGCCCGTCATCACGACGAGGCTCATCTTGAGGCGCTTGTACAGCGGGTACATCGCCGAGACCGTGATCATGAAGGTGGTCGAGCCGTCGCCGTCGAGGGAGACGATCGCGGCGAGCACGGCGGTGCCCACCACGATGCGCATCGGGTCCGCCTTGCAGAAGCGCAGGATGCCCCGGACGATCGGGTCGAAGAGGCCGACGTCGATCATGACGCCGAAGTACACGATGGCGAACATGAGCATGGCCGCCGTGGGCGCCAGATTGCCGACGCCGTCGAGGACGTAGTCCCCGAGATGGGCTCCCTTTCCTACGAAAACGCAGAAGAGCGCGGGGATCAGCACCAGCGCCGCGATCGGCGACATCTTCTTCATCATGATCAGCACCAGGAAGGTGGCGATCATGACGAATCCGAGGATTGTCAGCATGGGGGCTACCTAACGTTCACCATCGAACTCCCACCAGGTCTGGCGGTCCGGACGACGTTAGGACCCGCCATCCAGCGTTAACAAGATGTTGACGCGCGAGCAATAAGCGCAAAACTCCTGGTCACAGCCGTGTGTCGGGCACATCGAGGAGAATCGCGCCGTTGCGGGTCGCGACGGCGAGCTCGCCGCCCGGGCCCGCGGCGAGGCCCGTGCAGACGGAGGGGAGTTCGAGGCCCGTCCGCAGGGCACCGTCTCTGGCCCCGACGACCACGAGGTGCCGCCAGGCCGCGACGGCGTACGCCGCCCCGCCGGGCAGCACGGCGGCGTACCGCACCCCGAGGAGCGCGGCCGGATGCTCGTGGGTGGCCCGCACGTCCAGCCGCGGCCCCGGTCCCGGCCCCTCGGCGAGTCCCGCGAGGACCGGGGCGGCGGGCAGCACCGAGGTGCCGGTCCTGCCGACGAGGATCAGCTCGCCGGGGCCGTCCGGGGCCGCGCCCAGCGCCAGCACCGCATGCTGGCCGGGTACCAGCGCCCGGTGCCCGGTCTCGGCGTCCACGAGGCTGAGGCCCTTGGGCAGCGGAACCCCGATGAGCCACCGGTCACCGCAGCGCACCGCGGCCGCGTCGCCGGTCAGCGGGTACGGGGACCGCCCCACGGACGGCCAGTCGTGGCTCACGGCGCGGCCCGCGCCGATGGAGTGCACCCGCACAGGGATCCGGCCGAAGTCGCTCCGGAAGTCGAGCGCCAGCGCCACGTCACTGTCGCGCGGGCCCCGCCCCGCCAGCCGCACGAGGCCCGACAGCGCGCCCCCGTCGGACAGGACGACCTCGCGCAGCACCGTCCTCCCCGGCCGCTCGCCTTCCGGGCCCCCGAGGTCCCATCGCTCAAGGACCCCCAGCTCGCTCCGCGTGAACAGCACGGGCCGCGGCGTGCCGCCGGGCCCTGCCCCGCTCGCCGCCATCAGTTCCACGACCGCGCTCTCGCAGGCGGGCCGCAGCTGGTGCCGCAGCGCACCACTCGTACCGTCGCGCACCTGGACCGTGCCGTCGGAGCCGCCGACCGCGACGGCGGTGCGCCCGCCCGCGGTGAACGCCGAGACGGCCGTCGCACTCGGCACGGCGTCCAGCGCCTCGGTCAGCTCCCAGCCGCCGGCGCGCTCGTCGAGCCGCCACAGAGTGCCCCGCTCGTCGCCGCCGAGCAGGCCTCCGCCGTCCGCCCGCACCAACGACCGAAGGGGCAGCGGGAGTCGGCGCTCCCATGTCTCGCTCCGGACGGCGACGAGGCGGCGGTCACCGCCCGCGCTGAAGACCCGCGTGCCCCGCGCGCCCTGTGCGAAGGCGAGGGCGTGCACGGGCGCCTCGTGCAGGAGGAGCGGCTCGCCGAGCGGGCGGCAGGCGGGCAGGGCCCACTCCCGTACGGTGCCGTCGTCGGCGCCCGCGAACAGCCGCCCCGACCCGGCGGGGTCGAGGGCCAACGCCGTGGTCCACGCGGGGTGTTCGGGTTCGGGTCCGAGTCCGTACCACCGGCCGTGCGTGACGTCCCAGCAGGCGACGCGCCCGCTGTCGGTGGCGGCCACGACCACGTCACGGCCGCTCACCGTGCCCGTCGTCACGGCGGTCACGATGCCCGGGACGGTGAACTCCCCTTCTGCCAGGGGCACTCCGCCGATCAGCGTCAGGACGGCCACCCGGCCGCCGATCTCCCCGGTCACCACCAGAGCGTGTCCTTCGCGGGTGCGGCCGACCGTCGCGCAGACCACCAGCGAGTCCGTCCACGGTTCCGTGTGGGGCAGCCGTCGCCGCCACAGCTCCCGCTGCTCGACCACGTCCCAGCAGCGGATCAGATGGTCCCGGCCGACGCTCACCAGGGCGCTCCGCGTGCCCCGGACGCGCACCGCGCCCACGGCGAGCACGGGCGCCTCGTGGGCGTTGATCCGGGTGGAATCGGCGGCGTGCACACCGGGCCAGAGCCGGATCACGCCGTCGTCGCCGCCGATGGCCGTCGTCCCGTCCACCGCGCACACCGCCGAGGCCTCGTGCAGCCCCTCCTGCCCGCCGACGCGGTCGCCGGTGACCAGGTCGTACAGCTGTAGGCCGCGCCCGGCCCCCTGCACGCCCACGCACTCCGTCGAGCCGAGCCGGAACGTCGAGAGGCGCACCCTTCCGCCGCTGCCGATCCGCAGCGGCAGCCCCAGCGGGCGCCCGCTGTCCAGGTCGACGCGGTGCAGCAGCCCGTCCGACGTGGCGACGGCCACGACCCACTGGCGGCCCACCCGGCGCACGGCGAGCGCGCGGGGCGGCGGCGTGTGTTCGAGCAGCGTGCGCACGGGTGCCTCTTCGGTGAGCGAGGTCAGGCGGACCGTGCCGTCGAGGCCCATTGTGACGACGAGGTCGCCCTGGGCGTGCCCGGGCACGTACGTGAGGTCGAGGATGTCGCCCTGGTGTCCGGTGGCCGTGGAGGAGCTCGACTCGACGAAATCGGTGACCGCCACGGTGGCGTCGGAGTAGGCCGCGAGCAGCTTGTGGTGGTGCTCCGCGGGCAGCGCGGCCAGCGCGGTGATCCTCCCCATGCCGTCCCACCGCGGTTCGTCCGGCCTGATGTAAGCCGCCCACCTGGTGTCGAGCTGCAGCTCGAGACGTTCCTGGCGCCGTCTCTCGAAGTCGAGCAGGGCACGCCGACGGCGCCTGGACATCTTGGGCTCTGCGCTCCTCGTGCCCAGCGCGTACGTGAGACAGGCGCCGTTGTCGAAGTGGAGCACCGCGTGGGTCGGCGGGCCGTGGCCCGCGGCTGCGCGCCACACGTGCACCCGCTGGACCCGGCGCCGCCCCAGCCGCTGGTGCTCCGCGTCGGCCTCGGGGTGAAGATGGAGCCGCCAGCAGCGGTACGTTCCCTCCGACACGTCGAAGACGTGCAGCAGCCGCCACTCACTGGAGCGCATCTCGCCCTGGACCCACACCGTGTGCCGGTAGCGCGACAACGCCACCGCGCAGCCCGGCAGTTGCGGCGTCGCCGACCAGGAGTCGCCCTGCAGGAACTCGCCGGTGGCGGGCTGCTCCACGCGGTCGCCGGTGTCCAGGTCCCAGACCGCGGCGTCGGTACGGTGGGGCCGCTTCTCCAGGAAACAGGCCCCCCTGTCCAACGGCACCACGATGCCGCTGGCCGGCAGGGCCTCCATGCCCTCGTAGAGGCGCGCCCCACCATGCGGATTCCACGCCGCCCACCGCGCCCGCCACGGCAGATCCCCCCGGTCGCACGACGCGGCGAGCCCCGTCGCCTTCCGGCAGACGGCGGCGAGCCGCAGCCGCGCCCGGCTCCCGGGGTCGGCGGCGCGCGCCCGGCTCCCGCGCAGCAGCTCCTCCACGTCCCGCACGGCACGTCCGGCCCGCCGTCCCTTCGCGGTACGCAGCCGGGGCAGCGCGGCGAGCAGCTGGTCCGGGTCGGCGGTGAGCACGAAGTCCGCGTCCTCCACCAGTGGGTCGAGGACGCCGCCCTCGGCCGCGTGCAGGGCGAGGTAGCGCCGTACGTAGGGGTGGTCGAGGCCCTTCAGCACGTCCGCGACCACGGCCTGCACCCGCGCGGCGTCCTGGCCCTCGCGCAGGTACTCGACGAGGGCCCGGTGGTAGATGCGGTACACGGAGACGCCGTCCTCGACGGACTCGACGTCCTCGACGAGGTACGACCCCGCGGCCTTCCGCAGCCAGACGATGTCCTCGTCGCCGTAAGGGTGGCCGCCGATGGCCGCCGCGAGGCGCGGCCACACCCCGGCCCAGGGCAGGCCCACGCCCTGCGCGAAGGCGAGCGGGCGCAGCAGGTCGCGGGCGCGGCCGGCGAGCGGGCCGAGGCGCTGCTCCAGGTCGCGCTCCATGGCCTGGCCGGGCAGGCGCGGCAGTTCGTCGCGCCAGCGCCGGTCGTCCGGGTCGGGCACCCGGGTCTCGCGGGCCGTGGTGCGCGCGGTGATCCGGGCCACCAGGAAGGAGCGTCCGGCCGCCTCCGCGATGGCCCGGGCGACGGCGTCGACCCGGTCGGGCGGCGCCGTGCACAGCACCGACCCGGGGGTGGTGAGCAGGGTGCGGGTGTAGGCGCGCACGGCGTCGGGGTCGCCGTGGCGTTCGTCGTCGAGGTCGATGCGGCTCGCGGTGCGGGGCAGCAGGCGGGCGATGTGGGGGCGGGCGCCGACGAGGAGGCGCACGGGCAGCCGGCGGCGCGGGTCGGTGAGCGGGGCGATGAGTTCCTCGACGGTCTCGTGCGGGTCGAGTGCCTCGTCGAGGGAGTCCATGAGGACGACGAGGGGTGCGGGCCTCGCCTGGAGGTGGGCGGCGAGCACGCCGAGGGACGCGGCGGCGCAGCCGGATGCGGCGGCGAGCGCGTCGAGGAGCTGCCGCTTCGTCTTGTGGCTGGCGTTGACGGCGACGTCCACGGCGCCGGGCCCGGGCAGCCTGGCGGGCAGTCCTGCGCGGGGCACGGCGGCGCCGTGGGCCGCGTCGGTGAGCACGGTGACCATGCCGAGCAGGGAGGACTTGCCGGAGCCGGGGTCTCCGGTGACCACGCAGAGCCGGTCGGCGGCACGGTGGGGTGCGAGCCAGTCGGTGATGTCGGTCAGCGCGGTGTGCCGGCCGGTGAAGTCCCAGACCTCCTCGGTGGGCACGTCGGTGCCGCGCGCCCTGGGCAGGAAGAATCCGGTCAGTTCGGCTTTCCTGGCCCGGCGTTCGCGGCCGGCGAGGTCGACGATCCGGTCGATCTCCTCCAGCTTCAGGCCACAGGCGCCGGGGACGTGCCGGGGGTTGGGCAGGAAGTCGGGGATGTCGGCGTCGGCGTGCGTGACGGACCAGATGGCCCGCTGCGTCGCCGGCAGCCGGGGGTCGGCCTTGATGGCGCGCATGACCTGACCGATGCCGATGTGGGCGGGTGCGTGGCCCGCTGTGGCCTGGCTGCGCACGGCCCGGTCGAAGGCCGCGGAGAGGGCTCCGGCCAGCGCTTCCTCCTTGCGCCGGGTCGCGGCGACGATCACCAGGCCGGTGGCGCCCGCGCCGGTGGGCCCGGGGTCGGAGCGGCGCGCTTCGAGGGCGGCGCGCAGTGCGCTGTCGGCGCCTTCCTCGGCGTAGCAGGCATCGATGAGGACGAGGAGCCGGGCCACGGGAGTGTCCTCCCACAGGAGGGTCACGAGGTCTTCGGTGGGCAGGGCGGTGCCGGGCAGGTCGCGCGCGTCGCTGTCGGCGAGCAGCAGGTAGTGCCGGCCGCTGCCCTCGGCGGTGACGCCGTGGCAGGTGAGGTAGAGGACCACGTAGTCGTCGGGGGTTCGCTCGGGGTCGGTGGCGAACTTCCGCAGGGTCTTGGTCAGTTGTTCGCGGGTCGGGTCGAGGCCCAGGTCGGCGCCCCTGCGGTAGTCGAGTTCGCCGAGGAAGAGGCGGTCGATGCGGGCCACGTCGTCGGCGAGTTCGGGGCGTGCCGCCTCGGGGTGCGCGTGGACCTCCGTGACCGCCGTCGACAGCAGGAAGCGGCGGGCGGGAGCGGGCCGGTCGGCGGGCGCGTCCGCGGGTGCCGTGCCGGACCCGTCACCCCGCACCGCGCCCCTCGCTCACCGCTCTGCCCGCCTCCGCCGTGCACAGGTACCGGGTCACGTCGTGGGCCTTCGCGCCGTTGTGCACGAGATGGCCGCGCACGCGCTCGCCGAAGAGCGGGCGCAGGTCCTTGACGAGGGCGACGACGTCTCCTTCGTCCGCGATGTTGGTCCAGTGCTCGACGCGGCCCGGCCAGTCCCCCGGCCTGCCGTCGGCGCCGGCCCTGAGCCGGTCGAAGACGAGGTGGCGGATGCCCAGCGGGGAGCCGAGCGTCAGCAGCGCGCGGGCGGGCCAGTCGGGGTGGGCGCACAGGGCTTCGTAGGCGACGACGCTGCCCAGGGAGTGGCCGATGACGACGCGTGTGTCGGGGGTGACGGCGGCGGCGACGCGGCGCTGGACCTCGGCGTGGACGGCCGCGTCGGTGAGGTAGGCGCGCACCTGTTTGAGGTCGAGGATCAGGGAGCGCAGGGCCACGTCGGCGAAGAAGCGGGAGCGGCTGAGCGCACGGAGGGCGCGCTGCACGGCGCCTGGGGTGCTCGTGAGGCTGCGAGCAGTGGGCGGCATGACGGCGGGGTCGGTGCGGGCGGCCTCCGCCCACCACTGCAGAAGCAGTTCGCTCTCCAGCCCTTCGGCCACGTCGGAGGCGTCGAGCGGTGCGTCGAGCAGGCCGAGCGTCTGGCCCGCGGGCCGGAACAGGTCCCCGTAGAAGACGCAGGTCATGTCCGAGGGGTCCAGGGGTGGCGCGGCGGCGCGGGTCAGGCCGTCGGCGAGCGCGGGATGCCATGTCGCGAGCAACTGGCGCTCACCCAGGTGCTGTTGGCCGATCCCGTGGACGCACACCACACGTGCCATGTTCCCCCTCGTGGCCGCAGGCGGGTTCGATCACCTTAGCAACGGAGCGTTCCGCGGGGGCCGTTCACGCGGCAAACCGGCGCGGCCCGGGCCGCCGGGCGGCGTTCAGTCCAGCGACCGCGCGAAGTACGCGTGCAGCAGGATCCGCGCCTCGTCGACGAGCGCGGGGTCGCCCGCCGGGTCGGCGCGGAACGCCAGCTGGAGGACGGCGTCGACGGCCTCGACGCCGACCAGCATCGTGCGGCGCAGCCCGGCGTCGAGCGGGCGGTCCAGATGACCCGCGAGCAGGGCCGCCACCCGCTCGGCAACCTGCGAGTTGGCGTCCGGCATCGCGTCGGGGGCCGAGGGGATGCCGAAGTCGACGAGGCCGAAGCCGGGGACGGTGCGCATCATCGCCAGGTACTCGTCGAAGGCGGCGTCGACGGCGCCGCGCCAGTCGCCGCGCTCGACACCGGTCACGCGTGCGGCCACGCGCTCCGCGTACGCGTCGAGGTTGCGGTGGGCGAGGGCGTCGGCGAGGGCCCGTTTGTTGCCGAAGAAGCGGTAGACCGAGCCGATCGGGACGCCCGCGCGCTGGGCCACGGCGCGGGTGGTGAGGCCTTCGTAGCCGGTCTCGTCGAGGACGGCGGCGCAGGCGTCGAGGATCCGGGTCAGGCGCTCGGCGCTGCGCTCCTGCACGGGGACGCGGCGCAGGGAGGCCGGGGTCCTGGGGTCCTTGGGCGGGTTCGGACGGCCCTCGGACGAGTGCGGGCGGTCCTCGGACGGGTTCGGGTGGCGCATCCCGGGAGAGTAGAGCACCGCTCACATTCCCGGCTTCCTCTTGCGGAAGGAAAACGTGAATCCTACGGTGTCCCATAGGAATCGTTGACGAGGGAGCTGTGATGCGCGGGGACCACGCAAGCAACGCTGGCCGAGCGGGCGCGAGCGACGCCAGGAAGGCCGCCGAAGGGCTGACCTACCTCTCCGGCTTCGGCAACGAACACAGTTCGGAGGCGGTGCCCGGCGCCCTGCCGCACGGCCGCAATGCGCCGCAGCGCGCACCCCTCGGGCTCTATGCCGAGCAGCTGAGCGGCTCGGCCTTCACCGAGCCGCGCGCCCACAACCGCCGCTCGTGGCTCTACCGCATCCGCCCTTCGGCGGCGCACCCGCAGTTCACCCGGGCCGACAACGGCGCGCTGCGCACGGCCCCCTTCACCGAGACGGTCCCCGATCCGAACCGGCTGCGCTGGAACCCGCTCCCGGAGCCCGCGCCCGGCACGGACTTCCTGGCGGGCCTGTGGACGCTCGGCGGCAACGGCGACGCGACGCAGCGCACCGGCATGGGCATCCACCTCTACCACGCCAACTCCTCCATGGCCGACCGGGTGTTCAGCGACGCGGACGGGGAGCTGCTGATCGTGCCGGAGAGCGGCGGACTGCTCCTGCGCACCGAGTTCGGGCTGCTGCACGCCGAGCCCGGCGAGGTCGCGCTGATCCCGCGCGGCGTCCGCTTCCGCGTGGAGCTCCTGGAGGCGACCGCGCGCGGGTACGTGTGCGAGAACTACGGCGCGCCCTTCCAGCTCCCCGACCTCGGCCCGATCGGCGCCAACGGCCTGGCGAACGCCCGGGACTTCCGGGCCCCCGTCGCCGCCTACGAGGACGTCGAGGGCCCGGTGGAGGTGGTGAACAAGTTCTGCGGCAACCTCTGGCGCGCGACGTACGACCACTCCCCGCTCGACGTGGTCGCCTGGCACGGCAACCACGTCCCGTACGTCTACGACCTGCACCGCTTCAATGTGATCGGCTCGATCAGCTACGACCACCCGGACCCGTCGATCTTCACCGTGCTCACCTCCCCGTCGGACACCCCGGGCCTCGCCGGCGTCGACTTCGTCGTCTTCGCGCCGCGCTGGCTGGTGGGCGAGGACACCTTCCGGCCGCCGTACTTCCACCGGAACGTGATGAGCGAGTACATGGGCCTCATCGAGGGCGCGTACGACGCGAAGGCGGAGGGCTTCGTGCCGGGCGGCGGCTCCCTGCACAACATGATGTCCGCGCACGGTCCCGACCGCGAGACCTTCGAGAAGGCGTCGGCCGCCGAGCTCAAGCCGCAGAAGATCGACGACGGCCTCGCCTTCATGTTCGAGACGCGCTGGCCGGTGACGGCCACGGAGCAGGCGGCCACCGCGTCCCACCTGCAGCGCGGTTACGACGACGTATGGCAGGGTCTGGAGCGCCACTTCCGCAACTGACGCATTACCACGCTGATTCGGAGAGACCGTGACCGCTTTTGCCCCGGACTCGATCGTCCTGAATCGGAAACTGCCGCTCTGGTACCAGGTGTCGCAGTCCCTGCGCGCCTCCATACTGGGCCGCACCCCTGACGCCCCGCTCCGGCTGCCCACCGAGGAGCAGCTGGCGGGGCACTACGGGGTGAGCGTGCTGACCATGCGGCAGGCGCTGAAGGAGCTGGAGGACGAGGGGCTCATCACCCGCCACCGGCGGCGCGGCACCTTCATCGAGCCGAGCGCGCGGCGCGGCTCCCCGGTCCGGCTGCTCGGCTCGGTCGACGCGATCGTGGCCCAGCAGTCGGGCATGACCACCCGGCTCCTGGACCACGGCACCGCGCCGCTCCCCGCCGACCTCGCCGGGCACTTCCCGGGGTCGGCCGAGGTGGCGACGTACCACCGGCTGCGCAGCGACGAGAAGACGGGCGAGCCCACCAACCACGCCCGCAACTACGTCCGCCCCGAACTGGCCGCCCGCATCGAGCCGGCCGACCTCGCGCGCTGGCCCATGACAAAGGTCCTGCGCGACGTGGTGGGCGTGCGCATCAGCCGCATCACCGACACCGTCGAGGCGACGCTCGCCGACCCGGAGACCGCGCGGCTCCTCGAAGTGCCGCTGCTCAGCCCGATCCTGCACTACACCGGCGTCACGTACGACGAGGAGGGCCGCACCCTGGACGTGGCCCGCATCCACTACCGCGGCGACCGCTTCTCCTTCTCGGTCACGCTCGACGCGACGTGACGGGCCCGGGCGGACACGTCGTACGATGCCGGGCGTGACGCACGACGAAGCGCCGCTGCTCGCGGACCTCATGCCGTGGTCCGTCGCACCGCTCCGGCCGGGCCGCGGGTGGCCGATGGGTCCGGATCCCGCATCCCTGAAGGCCCGTTGGGGCGCCCTCGTCCGCGCCGAGGGCCAGGACCGCGAGGCCCTGTTCCGGCCGACCCGCGCCCGCACCCTGCACACCGCGGTGGCGCAGCTGCCCGGCCACGCCGGCGGGACGGGCCGGCTGGCCAAGGAGACCGGCCCCTGCCCCGAGCCCGTGCGCGTCCTGCACGGACCGCTCGACGAGCAGTGGCTGATCCCCGACCACCGGCTGCTCGACGTCGCCCGGCCCGAGCTGTGGCGGGTGGCGGGCGAGGGCCAGCTCTTCGCCGTCGAGCAGGGTCACGTCCCCGGGTCCGCGGGGCCCGCCGTCCTCGCCTCGGCGGTGCTGCCGGACGGCCGCTCGCCCGCCGGGCGGCCGGGCAGGATACGGCCGCTGTTCCGCCGCCCCGGCGGCCTGGAGCCCAATGTGGCGCCGGGCCTGCTCGCGCACCTTTCGGAGCTGCTCGGCCAGGAGGTCACCGCGCGCGCCCTGCTCGCCTGGGTGCTCGCGGTGGGCACCGGTTCCGCGGCGGGCTGCCGGGTGCCGCTCACCCACGACGCCGGGGTCTGGGCGCGGGGCGTGGAGCTCGGGCAGCGTCTCCTGCGCCTCCAGCTGCGCGGCGACGGCGAGCGCCCGAAGCTGCCGGGCGGACGCAGGCCCTACGTCCGGGCGCCGCTCCCCGCCCGGCCCGACACCCTGGAGTACGACGCCGAGGACGAGGTCCTGCGGGTCGGCGAGGAGGGCGTCATCTCGCCGGTGTCGAGGGAGGCCTGGGAGTACGAGGTGAGCGGGGTGCGTGTCGTCGAGCGCTGGTTCGCGCGGCGCACGGAGCCGGCCGAGGCGGGCACGCTGGAGGCGATCCGGCCCCCGGCGTGGCCCCAGCCGTGGACGTCCGAGCTGCTCGAACTGATCACGGTGCTCGCCCTCCTCGCGGAACTCGGCCCGGAGCGGGCGGAGTTGGCGTCCTCGCTCGACGCTCCCCTCACCGCGGCCGACCTGCGCGCCGCGGGCGTGCTGCCCGTGCCGGGCGCCGCGCGGCGCCCGGCGTCCGTCCTCGACCACCACGAAGAGGGCCCGGACGGACAGTTCGCCCTGCTCTAGCCCAGTTCGCCCTGCTCTAGCTAGCTCTCCAGCCGCTCCTCCAGGCGGACGGTCACGGTGTCCCCCTCCTCCTTCCCGATCGCCTTGCGCACCTCCGCCTTCACGGGCAGCTTGTGTGTGCCGTCCCCCAGGGCCATGAAAGACCCCCGGAACGGATGACCGTCGATCGTGCCCCTGACCTTCACCAGGCCGCGGGTGCGGAAGTACGCGGCCGACTCGGGCCACACCACGTACGTCCAGCCACCTTTGTTCGGACTCTTCCGCAGCGTCGCGGTGAACTGCTCGTCCATCCTCATGCCTCCGCTTCTGGGGGTTCACGGAATAGGACGGGAGCGGGCCGGGAAACTCATCGGCCGCCGCGCGTGTCCGGGCGGAACGAGTCGAGGAGCCTGCGCAGCGCGCGTTCGAAGCTCTCGTCCGCGTCGCCGGGCGGCGGCGCCTGCGCCAGCATCCCCGCGAGCCGCGGATACGCCCCGCTCGCCACCTGCGCGGCCAGATAGGCGAACCGGACCTCTTGCTCCTGCTCCGCCGACCAGGGCAGGCCCCGGGTGCGCTCGGCGATGGCGATCTCGTTGGCCACGGCGGTCATCGCCGTGCCGTTGACCATCGCGATGAGCTCCATCTTGGTGCCGTAGGGCGCGTCGAGGCCCTCCAGGACGCCGAGGCAGTGCTCCAGATACCGCAGCGCGTTCGGGCTGGAGCCGTAGACCGTCGACATGACGTGCACCAGCCACGGGTGCCGCCGCAGGATCGCCCGGGTCTGCCGGCCGAGGGCGAGCATCTCCGCATACCAGTCGCCGCCCACGGCCTCCTCGGACAGCTCGTACTCGCCGCTGGCCATGTCGACCATCAGCTCGTACAGGTCCTCCTTGCGCGGCACGTAGTTGTACAGCGACATCGTGCCGCAGCCCAGCTCGGCCGCCACGCGCCGCATGGACACCGCGGCGATGCCGTCCGCGTCGGCGATGCGGACGGCCGCCCGGGCGATGTCGGCCCTGCTGTACGCGGGCTTGGGGCCGCGGCCCGCACGCTCGGGGCGCGCCCAGATCACTTCGGGAGTGGCCGCTCGGCCCGCCATTGATCATCACCTCGACCCCCATGTTAGTTACGTACAGCGTACGTAGTGGGGTACCGTGACGGCATGACTACTACGTACGCTGTACTTAGTGAGGGTCTGGAGAAGCGGTACGGCTCCGGCGACTCGGCCGTCACCGCCCTGCGGGGCCTCGACCTCGCCATCGCCGAGGGCACCGTCTGCGGGCTGCTCGGCCCCAACGGCGCGGGCAAGACCACCGCGGTCCGGGTCCTCACCACCCTTCAGGCGCCGGACGCCGGGACCGCGCGCGTCGCGGGGCACGACGTGGTGCGCGAGCCGGCCGCGGTGCGCCGGCACATCGGCGTCACCGGGCAGTACGCGTCGGTCGACGGCGATCTGACCGGGCGTGAGAACCTGCGGCTCTTCTCCCGCCTCCTGCGCGCGCCGCGCGGACGCGCCGACGAACTCCTCGGACAGTTCGGGCTCACCGACGCGGCGGACCGCCCGGCCCGTACGTACTCCGGCGGCATGCGGCGCCGCCTCGACCTCGCGGCGAGCCTCCTCACCCGGCCCGCCGTGCTCTTCCTCGACGAGCCCACCACCGGCCTCGACCCGCACAGCAGGAACGGCATCTGGGAGGCCGTGCGGAAGCTCGCGGGCGAGGGCACGACGGTGCTGCTCACGACCCAGTACCTGGAGGAGGCCGACCAGCTGGCCGACGACATCGTGCTGATCGACGGCGGCCGGGCGGCCCACCACGGCACGCCCACGGAGCTGAAGGCGCAGATCGGGAGCTACGCGGAGGTCGCCGTCGCGGAGGGCGCGGCGCTGCCCGCGGCGGCCGCGGTCCTGGACCGGCTGACGGGCGCGGAGCCGGTGCTCGACGCGGAGTCCCGCACCGCCGGAGTGGTCTCCCTCGATCCCGCGCTCACGCTGCCGCGGCTGGTGCGCGAGCTGGACGCGGCGGGCGTTCCCGTCGTCGACGTGAGCCTGCGCCGCCCGTCGCTGGACGACGTCTTCCTCCGGCTCGTCCCGTGAGCCAGGACGTCGCTCCCGCCCCGGGCCACAGGCCCGCTCCCCGACTCCCGGAGGTCTCCCCCATGAACACCATCCTCTACGACGGCACGGCCATGCTCGGCCGGCACCTGCAGCGCGTCCGGCACGCGCCCGCGATCCTGGTCATGACCCAGACGATGCCGATCGTCTTCCTGCTCTTCTTCGGCTATGTCTTCGGCAGCGCCCTCGCGATGCCCGGCTCCGACTACCGGGCCTTCCTCGTGCCCGGCATGCTGGTCGCGACCGCCGCCAACGGCATCATGACCGGCATGTTCACCGCCGCCCAGGACACCCACCGGGGCGTGATGGACCGGTTCCGGACGCTGCCGATGAGCAGGGCCGCCGTGCCGCTCGGGCAGGCGCTGGCCGATCTGGTGACCACGGCGGCGGGGCTCGTGCCGCTGGCGCTCGTGGGGTTCGCCATGAGGTGGCGCGTCGAGGGCGGGCCGCTCGCGGCGGCCGGCGCGTTCGGGCTGCTGATGCTCTTCCGGTTCGCGACCACGTGGATCGGGATCCTGCTGGGCCTCGCGTCGCGGAGCGAGGAGGCGGCGGGGCAGCTGGGCAGCGCCACCTTCATGCTGCCGCTGCTGTCGAACGCGTACATCCCCACCGACGGGCTGCCGTCCTGGCTGCGGTTCGTCGCGGAGTGGAATCCGATCAGCGCGGTGGCGACGGCGGTGCGCGACCTGTGCGGCAACGCGCCCGTCCCGGCGGACGCGGCCTGGCCCGTCACGCATCCGGTGGCGGGGTCGGTGCTCTGGTCGCTGGTGCTGCTGGCGCTGTGCGTGCCGGCGGCCGTCCGGCGGTATGCCCGCGGGGAGCGCTGAAAACCGCGGGAGGCACGGGGAAGAAGAGGAGGCAGAGGCGCTGCGGCGAACACGCACCGACCGGGGGAGTTTGGGCGCGTCGGCCCGACGATCGGTGCGGTTCGGCTGAATCTCTGCGCGTCCGGAGCCGACGAGCGGCCCGTCGAGCCCGGGGTCTACGGGGTGGTGTGACGGACGGAGGAGGGAGAGCGGGGTGGCGGGAAAGACCCGCCGCGGAGCGGCGGTTCAGTCCCGGGGGCCACCCGCGGTCAGCGTCCGCCGAACAGCGAGCGCCGCAACCGGCGCAGTGGCGCGAAGAGCGAGACTCGCCTCACTCGGGCACCCCTGCTGCTGCGGGCGTGCGCGGTGTCACGTGAGGTCAGCTCACGCATCAGCAGCGTCGCCTCGTGCGACTCCCGCTGCGGGACGGCGGGGCCGCCCAGCACCGAGAGATGGCGGTCGAGACGCGAGCTGCTCGCGCTGCTGCCACAAGTGATCGCAGGGACACGCGCCCTGCTGCGCACCGTTATCTGTTCCATGTCACTCCCCACCCGTACGAGGGCACCCGGCCCAGGGCAGGTTAACCCTATCGCCCCATCCTGACACGCGTGTATCCCGGTCGCAGGATTCACCTACCCCACAAGGAGGTTGACGATTACTCTCCGAATACGACTGATTCCAGGGCGAGTTGGACATACGTCCTGACCGTGGCGCGGCAGCGCTCCGGTGACGTGGGCCATCTCACGCGGGTTCCCGGACGCCATGTCCGCGTCACTGGGGCGAGCGGGCTCGCTCTTGGGTGTGGATTGGTGTGCAAGGGGGCCGCAACAGCGCTCGGTTGAGCTACTTTTGTGGAGAATCGCACCGCTGCGGATGGGGGGCGCCCGTGAGCCGGCCAGAGCGCGTGATCGCCGGGCGGTACCGCCTTCTGGCGCCGTTGGGCGAGGGGGGCATGGGCACCGTGTGGCGGGCCCGTGACGAGGTGCTTGGCCGTGAGGTGGCCGTCAAGGAAGTGCGCGCCCCCGCCGGGCTCCCGGCGGGTGACGTCGACCGGCTGTACGCGCGCCTGGAGCGCGAGGCCTGGGCCGCCGCCCGCATCCCCCACCGGAACGTGGTGACGGTCTACGACGTCGCGAGCGAGAGCGGCCGCCCCTGGATCGTCATGGAGCTGGTCCGCGGCCTCTCCCTGTCGGACGTGCTGGACGCCGAGGGAGCGCTCACCCCGCAGCGGGCCGCCCGGATCGGCGCCGAGGTCCTCGGCGCCCTGCGCGCCGCCCACGACGCCGGGGTCCTGCACCGCGACGTCAAGCCGGGCAACGTCCTGATCGCGAACGACGGCCGGGTCGTCCTCACGGACTTCGGGATCGCCCTGGTCGAGGGGAGTTCGGCGCTGACGATGACCGGTGAGGTCGTCGGGTCGCCGGAATTCCTCGCGCCGGAGCGGGCGTTGGGGCAGCGGCCGGGGCCCGCGTCCGACCTGTGGTCGCTCGGCGTACTGCTGTACGCCGCGGTGGAGGGCAGCTCGCCGTTCCGCCAGGACACCCCGCTGAGCACGCTGCGCGCGGTGGTGGACGAGCCGCTGCCGCCCGCCCGCGGCGCCGGGCCGCTCACCCCGGTCATCGAGGGGCTGCTGCGCAAGGATCCGGACGAGCGGATGTCCGCGGCCGACGCCGAGCGCGATCTGCGCACCGTCGCCTCGGGCGGCACGCCGCGCACCGGGTCCGCGCTCCCCTACATGCCGACGACCACGGCCGAGCGGCCCCCGCCCGAGCCGACGCCGCCCGCTCCCCTGCCCGCCCCCGCGCCGTGGCCCACCACGGCCACCACCGACACGTCGACGGCCGGGCCCGACCGGTCCCGCCGGGCGGTGGCCGTCCTGGTGGCGGGCCTCGTCGCCCTGGCGCTCGCGCTCGGCGGGCTCACCTACTACCTGGTCGGTCGCGACGACGGCGGAGGCGGGAGCGGCAACGAAGGCAGTGACAGCAGCGGCCAGTCCGCCGGGGGCGGCGGCAGTACGTCGGAGGGGTCGGACGGCGGCTCCGGCGGAGGCGGGTCGACCGGCTCCACGGACGGGAACGGCGACGACGGCGGCTCCACGGACGGCGGCGGCGGAGGCGACGGAAACAACGGAGGGAGCGGGGGGAACGGCGGAAGCGGCGGGAGCGGGGGCAGCACCCCGGCCCCGCAGTCCGTGAAGGTGCACGTCTCGGGCGCCTACACGCAGTACGAGGGCGCGTGTCCGCCGGCGGCCGCTCACGCTCCGTCGTTCACCGCGACGTTCACGGTGGGGCGCGTCCCCGCCACCGTCGAGTACCGCTGGGTGACGGAGTCCGGTGAGCCGAGCGAGCCAGGCTGGAAGACCCTGTCCTTCCCCTCGGGGAGCAAGACCCGGCAGGTCAATCACGTCGAGACGGCGTACGACACGGGCGGCGGGACGTACGAGAACGCGATCAGCGTCCAGGTGCGCAAGCCCGTGGAGACGACGTCGAACTCGGTGGCGTACACGGTCACCTGTGAGGAGGAGACCCCGACGGGCGGGGCCTCCTACACGCCGAACGGGTACGGACAGCCGGTGGGGGTCAGGCCGCCGCGGTGAAGACCGGGAGGTAGCCACCGGACTGGCCGGCGGCGGTGGGGTGGTAGGACTCGCCGATGTTGAGCCAGTTCACGCTGTGCAGCCAGGGGCTGCCGGAGCAGATCTCGTGCCCCGCGAAGGTGGAGGTGACGTCACCGAAGGCGAAGCCGTGGTCGGCGGCGCGCTTTTCGGTGGCGGCGTTGAGATAGTCCGCCGCGCCGTTGATGGCGGCCCGCTCGCGCTCGGAGAGGCCGGCGGCGCAGCTGCCGCTGAGCTTGTAGAAGCGGGGGTAGCCGAGGACGACGACGCGGGCGGAGGGGGCCTTCGCCCTGATCGCGTCGTACACCCTGTCGAGGTTCCCGGGGAGCGTGGTGTCGACGTACCGGCGCGCCTGGTCGATGCGGGCCAGGCAGTTGCTCTCGGACTGCAGCACACAGGTCGTCATGACGTCGGCGAAGCCCGCGTCGTTGCCGCCGACGGAGAGGGAGACGAGGCCGGTGCCGGCGCCGAGCGGACCCAGCTGGTTCGCCAGAACATCACCCGTACGAGCGCCCGAGCAAGCGGTGAAGGCGAAGCTCGAGGGTGAGTGGGCGGCTGCCCACAGGGCGGGGTAGGCGCGGGTGCTGCGCTTGCAACTGCCGCTTCCGCTGTCGTAGTTGCCGGCGCCGACGCCCGACGAGTAGGAGTCGCCGAGGGCCACATAGCCGGTGGCCGCGGCCTTCTGGTCGGACGACTGTTCGGCGCGGGCCGCTGCCGCGCCGGTGAGCGCGAAGGCGGCCGCAAGGAGGAGCGAGGACACGTATGCCGTGATCCGGGACAATTTCATGGAACCTCCCTTAGCAGGGTTTCTGCCTCGACCGTGGTAGCACGCACCCCCGACCACCGATAGTGTCCATGTCAATAAGTTCTTGAACAATTCCCTTGTGATCGCGGGAAGTTCAGCTTCGACCGGTTGTGGCGGGGAACATTTGCACGCCCTCTCCGCATCTTGACGGGCCGCCGAGGGGTGGGCGACATTGAAGCCCGGCATCCGGCGCGTCGGGGGGCAAAGTCGCCCATGCAGACCAACGTCAAGGCACCACCAGCGGACACGGGGCAGCACACCGGAGGGGGCGGCCGCCACGACCTGGTACCGCTGCTCGCGGGGGCGGCCGTCGCCGTCGGCGGGGTCGGCGCGGTGCTCGCGCTCGTCGACCTGGACTCACCGCTGCGCGGCCCGTGCACCCTCTTCTTCCTCCTCGCCGCGCCCGGGGCCGCGATCGGCGCGGCACTGCGGGCCCTCACACCGTGGGGCAGGGCCGTGGTGTCCGTGTCCGGGGCCGCCGCGGTCAACCTGCTCGTGGCCCAGGGCATGCTGGCGCTGCACGTGTGGTCGGTGCGCGGCGGTGTCGCCGCGGTCGCCGCCCTCAGTTCGCTCATCCTCCTGCTGACCGTGGTGCGACGGCTGCGCGGCCGTCCGGCGAGAAGGTGGACCACCTGACGTGAACATCACCGTGCACCGCCCCGGCGAACTCACCTCGGCCGACCGGGCGGCGTGGACCGCGCTGCAGTCCAAGGCGCACCTCCACGGCTCGCCCGGTCTCGCCAACCCCTTCCTCTCCCCCGAGTTCGCACTCGCGATCGGGCACGAGCGGCGCGGGGTGCGGATCGCCGTGGCGCGCGAGGACGGCGGGCCCGCCGCGTTCCTCCCCTTCCAGAGATCGGCCACCGGCATCGGCCGGGCCATCGGTCTCGGCGTCTCCGACTGCCAGGGCCTGGTGCACCGGCCGGGCTTCGACTGGGATGCCAGGGAGCTGTTGCGGGCCTGCGGGCTCTCCCTGTGGGAATTCGACCATCTGGTGGCCGGTCAGACGCCGTTCGAGGCGCACGCCTCGGGCACCTTCGCCTCCCCCGTCATCGATCTCGACCAGGGGTACGAGGCCTATCTCCGCCAGCTCCGCGAGGAGTCCCCGAAGTTCCTCAAGCCGACGCTCGCCAAGGAGCGCAGACTTGGCCGCGACCACGGCGCCGTGCGGTACGTGCACGACGAGCGCGACCCCGCGGTCCTCACCACGCTGATGGGCTGGAAGTCCGCGCAGTACCGCAGGACGGGCCGCAGCGACCGCTTCGCACGCCCCTGGATCGTCCGGCTGCTGCGCCGGCTCTTCCACACCCGCACCGACTCCTTCGCCGGGGTCCTCTCTGTCCTCTACGCCGCCGACGTGCCGGTCGCCGCGCACTTCGGGCTGCGTTCCGAGCGGATCCACACCTGCTGGTTCCCGGCGTACGACCCGGCCTACGCGAAGTACTCGCCCGGCCTCATCATGCACCTGCACATGGCCGAGGGCGCCGCCGCCGACGGGATCGCGCACATCGATCTCGGCCGCGGCCAGAAGGCCTACAAGGACTCCCTCAAGACACGTGAACTCGTCGTGTCCGAGGGGTGGGTGGCGCTCCGCCGTCCAGCGGCGTTCGGGCACCGGGCGCGGCGTGCCCCGGTCAGGGCGCTGCGCAACACCGTGCAGTCACGACCGGAATTGTTCGAACCGGCCGACAAACTGCTCAAGCGTATGGGTCGAATTCGATCTAGGGGCAGGGAATAAGCCGGTCCGAATAAGATCGAACAGTTTACGCAAATCATGAAAAACGTGGGACCACGCTCCAGGTCTTGCCATACAGTCTCATTCATCAATACCGTCGTACATCCACCCGCAACGGTCCATCACGCAATGCGATCAAGGGGAGGGCTCAAGATCGCGGTGATGCCGGTGCGGGCGCGGTAGGGGGGTGCCGTGCTCGGTGACCGCTCTTTCACCGAGTCACGTCCCGCGCAAATGCCAGCTCACTCGGCATGCACGGAGATCCATTTCGTCACGCTCAAGTGAGAACCCCCCTTTCGAACCGGATCAATTTCCGGACTGCCCGGGGGCGGGCCGTCCACCGGACGAGAGGGACCACCGGACTCATGACTTCTTTTGTGCGCCCGGCAGACGCCGGGCAAGAGCCATTGGAAGAGATCTCAAGGAACTACCGGCCGATCTCCACGCACTTGGCGATCACCCCACCCGTCAGTGTGGTGATACCGGCCATGAACGAAGCGGAGAATCTTCCGTACGTTTTCAAGACACTGCCCGAATGGGTGCACGAGGTCGTCCTCGTGGACGGCAATTCCACCGACGACACGGTGGCGGTCGCCCGTGAGCTGTGGCCGGACGTGAAGGTCGTCCGCCAGCTCGGCAAGGGCAAGGGTGACGCTCTCATCACCGGCTTCGCCGCGTGCACGGGCGACATCATCGTGATGGTCGACGCCGACGGCTCCGCCGACGGCAACGAGATCGTCTCCTACGTCTCCGCCCTCGTCTCGGGCGCGGACTTCGCCAAGGGCTCCCGGTTCGCCAACGGCGGCGGCACGGACGACATGACGCCCATCCGCAAGCTCGGCAACCACGTCCTGTGCTCCGTGGTGAACACCAAGTTCGGCGCGCGCTACACCGACCTGTGCTACGGCTACAACGCCTTCTGGCGGCACTGCCTCGACAAGATCGAGCTCGACTGCACCGGCTTCGAGGTCGAGACCCTGATGAACATCCGGGTCGTCAAGGCCGGGCTCAAGGTCCAGGAGATCCCGAGCCACGAGTACCTGCGGATCCACGGCACCAGCAACCTCAGAGCCGTCCGGGACGGCATCCGCGTACTGAAGGTGATCCTCTCCGAGCGCTCCAGCCGCGGCAGGCGCGGCGGGCGGCGCAAGGGCGGCCGGGGGCTGCCGCTCCGGGCCGGTCAGGGAGAAGGGTCTTGAACGGGGACACATCCGTCGTAATCTGCGTGTACACCGAGGACCGCTGGGAGGACATTCTCGCGGCGGTCTCCTCGGTGCGCGCGCAGTCACGTGCGGCGCTGGAAACCCTTCTCGTGGTCGACCACAACGCCTCGCTCCTGGACCGCCTCACCAAGGAGTACAAGGAGACCGAGGGTGTGCGGGTGCTCGCGAACGCGGGCCCCCGCGGCCTCTCGGCGGGCCGCAACACCGGGATCGCCGCCGCCCGCGGCGACTTCATCGCCTTCCTCGACGACGACGCCGTCGCCGAGCGGGACTGGCTGCGGTACTTCGCCGAGGCGTTCGAGGACCCGCGGGTCCTCGCCGTCGGCGGCCGCACCCTGCCCGCCTGGGAGTCCGGGCGGCGGCCGGACTGGTTCCCCGAGGAATTCGACTGGGTGGTCGGCTGCACGTACAAGGGGCTGCCCCGCGGACGGGTGCGGGTGCGCAACGTC
This sequence comes from Streptomyces sp. NPDC039462, assembly GCF_055639375.1. NCBI lineage: Bacteria > Bacillati > Actinomycetota > Actinomycetes > Kitasatosporales > Streptomycetaceae > Streptomyces > Streptomyces sp. NPDC039462. Next base: position 105,497 of record NZ_JBVKAO010000005.1, on the reverse strand, counting down.
CTCGGCGGTAACGCCTCCTTCCGGCGCACCGCCTTCGCCGCGCCGGGCGGCTTCGCCACGGGCATCGGACGGGACGGCGACAAACGGCCGCTGGGCTGCGAGGAGACGGAGTTCTGCATCCGCCTCACCCGCACGAGACCGGACGCCGTCCTGCTCATCGACGACCGCTCGGTGATCCACCACCGGGTGCCCGCCGCGCGGGAACGATTCCGCTACTTCCGTACGCGGACGTACGCCGAAGGCCTCTCCAAGGCACTCGTCTCCCGAAGTGTCGGCGCCGCCAAGGGCCTCGAGTCCGAGCGGCGCTACACCACGCGCGTCCTGCCCGCCGGGGTCGCCCGCGGCCTGCGCGACGCGGCGCTCGGCCGCCCGGGCGGTGCGGGGCGCGCGGGGGCCATCGTGGCGGGAGTGCTCACCGCGGCGGGGGGGTACGTACTCGGGAGCGTCCGTGCGCGCAGGGGAGGCGCGACGTTCTCGGTCGTGGAGATCGCCGGGACGGCAGAGACGGGCGGCGAGGGGGCTGCCGCATGAGCACGGGACCCGTGCCGATACTGATGTACCACTCCGTCGCGCGCGCGCCGAACGCCGCGACGCACGACCTCTCGGTCTCCCCCGACGCCTTCGAACGCCAGATGAAGGTGCTCGCCGAGCGCGGCTTCACCCCGCTCACGACCGCCCGGCTGGCCGCTCTCTGGCGCACTTCCTGCGGGTCACTGCCCGAGCGGCCCGTCCTGATCACCTTCGACGACGGCTACGAGGGCGTGCACCGGTACGCGCTGCCCGTGCTCGCCGGGCACGGCTTCGCGTCGACCCTCTTCGTCACCACCGGCTGGCTGCGCGGGGCGTACGACACCGGGGGCGCCCCCGACCGCATGCTCGACTGGGACCAGGTGCGCGAACTCGCCGCCGCCGGGGCCGAGATCGGCGGGCACAGCCACACCCACCCCGAACTCGACCAGCTCGACGACGACCGGCTCCGCTCCGAGCTGCGGCGCTGCCGCGACATCGTCACCGACGAGCTGGGCACCCGGCCCGTGTCCTTCGCGTACCCGTTCGGCTACTCCGACCGCCGGGTGCGGGAGCGGGTGCGCGAGACGGGCTTCGGCCAGGCCCTCGCCGTCGGCAACCGGCTGGCGTGCCGGACGCAGGGGCCGTACGCGCTGCGGCGCGTGACCGTGCGGCGCACCACAGGGGCCGAGGAGTTCGAGCGGCTCGTGACCGGCCGCTCGATCGGCCGCATTTTCGCCAGGGACCGCGCCCTCACCAAGGGGTACGCCGTGGTCCGCAGAGCCCGACAGGTACGTCGGAAGGCAACGCGTTCCAGTGTCTGACACGACCACGGCCCAGGCCGGCGCCCCCGATTCCGCGAGCGCCGGGGGCCGGTCACCGTCCGGCAAGCCCGGTAAGTCCGGTAAATTAAGCAAGACCGGTAAGTCCGGCAAGTTCGGCAGGGCCCGCAGGATGCGCCTGCCGGGCCGTGGAGACGATCAGAGCCCGCTGTTCCGCAACGCGTACGCACTGATGCTCAACACCGGCATCTCCGGCGTGCTCGGCGTGGGCTTCTGGCTGGCCGCCGCCCGGTACTACTCGGAGTCGGCGGTCGGTCAGGGTTCGGCGGCGATCGCCGCGATGAAGCTCCTCGCGGGGCTCGCCGCGCTGACGCTGATGGGCGCCCTCGCGCGGTTCATCCCCATCGCGGGGCGCGCCACGGGCAAGCTCATCTTCCGTACGTACGCGGGCAGTTCCGCCGTGGTGGCGCTCGCCGCCGTCCTCTTCCTGCTCACACTGGACCTCTGGGGACCCTCGTACCGCTTCCTGCACGGTCCCGTCCACGGCGTCGGCTTCGTCCTCGCCGTGGTGGCCTGGTCGGTCCTGACGCTGCAGGACGGCGTCCTGACCGGGCTGCGCAGCGCGCTCTGGGTGCCGGTGGGCAACACCGTCTTCTCGGTCGCCAAGCTCGCGCTGCTCATCGCGATCGCCGCCGCGATCCCCACCGCGGGCGTCTTCGTGTCCTGGGTCGCCTCGATCCTCGTGTCGGTGATCCCGCTCGGCTGGCTGGTCTTCCGGCGCCTGGTGCCGCGGCACGTGCAGGCCACCGAGGGGAAGGCGCAGCCGCCGACGCTGCGCGAGATCGGCCGCTTCCTCGCCGGCGACTACACCGGCTCGCTCTTCTCGCTCGCCGTGGTCTACCTCGTCCCGGTGATCGTGGCGTCGCAGGTCAGCTCGGTCGACAACGCGTACTTCTACATCACCACCACCATCGGCAGCACCATCAACCTCCTCGCCATCAACATGGGTGCCTCGCTGACCGTGGAGGGCGCGCACGATCCGGCGCTGCTCGCCGCCAACACCCGCTCGGCGCTGCGCCGGATGGCGGTGATCATGCTGCCGGTGTGCGGGATCCTCTTCCTGGCCGCACCGCTGATCCTGAGCATGTTCGGCCGGGGGTACGCGGACGCGGCCACTCCGCTGCTGCGCTGGTTCGTGGTGGGGGCGCTGCTGCGGGTCGTCATGGAGACGTACTTCGCGGTGCAGCGCGCGCAGAGCAAGACGTCCGGCATCGCCTGGCTGCAGGGCCTGTTGTGCGTCCTGGTGCTCGGCCTCACGCTGATCCTGCTGCCGCGGATGGGGCTGACCGGCGCGGGCGTCGCGGAGATCTGCAGCCTGGCGGTGATCGTGGCCATCGCGGCGCCGAAGCTGTACCGCGTGGTGCGGGCGGCGCCCTCGGGGCAGGCCGCGGGGGCGGCGCCGGACGGGGACCTGGCCGACCTGGGGACGCCGGACGCGCCCGCCGAACAGGTGCGGGCGGGGGCCTCGGCCAGGGACGGGGAGCGCAAGCAGCATCGCGGGCCCGCGTGGGCGTTGCGCGAGTCGCTCGACTCGGACACACTCCAGCTCGCGGTGCAGCTCGACTTCGAGCACCAGGAGCGCAGGCCGGACGTGCGCCCCGGTCCTGGCACGCCCGCGGCGGGGACGCCCGTGGCGCGGAGCGAGGGGGACGACATGGACCACCGGCCGACCTGGGCGCTGAGAACCCCGGCCGGGCCGGACACCACACCCGTCCCGGGGCCTGAACCGGACCACGTGCCCGACGCCGTGGAGGACGCGGCGCCAGCAACTCCCCCGGAACCGGCGGCACCGGCAGAGCCCGTCGCAGCTCCTCCGGAACCGGCGGCACCGGCAGAACCCGTAACAGCGCCTCCGGAACCGGCGGCCCCCGAGGAACCGGCCCCGCCACCGCGCGCCCCCCGCCGCCACATCCTCGTCATGGCGCTGCTCCTCGCCGCCGCGCTCGCCCTGTACTGGCTGCCCGTCCTCGGTCTCGGCGAGAAGGACCTGGACGGCATGGGCGGGCTCGGTCTGATCTCCGTGCTCCCGACGCCGACGCTGGTCGGCGCCGCCCTCCTGGTCGTCGTGTTCGCCGCGCTGCTCTGGATGGACCGGCCGGTCAAGAGCCTCCTCCTGCTCACCCTGCTCGCCACCGTCGTGTCGCTGCACGCGCTGCCCGCGGTCGTCGAGACCGAGCCGCGGTTCGCCACGGCCTGGCAGCACCTGGGCTTCATGGAGTACATCGACCGGACGGGCTCCGCGGTGCCCGATCTGGACGCGCGCTGGAGCTGGCCGGGCTTCTTCGCCGCGGCCACCTTCGTCGCGGAGGCGTGCGGCGTCTCGGACATGACCGAGGTGATCCGCTGGTGGCCGACGGCGATCCAACTGCTGTACCTGGCCCCGATGTTCCTGCTCGTGCGGTCGATCAGGGCGGCCTGGCGCGCCAAGTGGGCGGGTCTGTGGATCTTCGTCCTGAGCGGCTGGGTCGGTCAGGACTACTTCTCCCCGCAGGGCTTCACGTACCTCCTCTACATCGTCTTCGTCGCCGTGCTCCTGGTGTGGTTCCGCGCCCCGCGCGTGCTGTGGACCAAGCGGCGCCCGGGCGAGGCCGAGGTCGAGCCGGCCGGCCGCGGGGAACGCGCGGTGCTGCTCCTGGTCCTGATCGGCCTCTTCGCCGCGACGGTCCCCGCGCACCAGCTCACGCCGTTCGTGATGCTCGGCGTCCTTACGGTGCTCGTCCTGGTCGGCCGCTCGGAGCTGCGCGGCCTGCCGCTGCTCTTCGGGGTGCTCGTCGTCGTGTGGCTCGGCTTCCTCGCCGAGCCGTACTGGTCGGGGCACTTCGGCGAGCTGTTCGGCGGGGTCGGCGGGGTGGGCGGCAATGTGTCCTCGTCGGTCTCCGGACGCATCGAGGGCGGCGATCCCACCCACAAACTGGTGCTGTACGTGCGGGTGGCGATGGCCGGCGGCGTCATGGCGTTCGCCTGCTGGGGCTGGTGGCGGCGGCGCTTCCACAAGTACGGCGAACGCTCGCTCCTCGTCCTCACCTTCGTGCCGTTCCTGGGCTTCGGCATGCAGTCGTACGGCGGCGAGATGGCCCTGCGCGTCTTCATGTTCGCGCTGCCGGGCGCGGCGCTGCTCGCCGGCCTTGCGCTGTTCCCGCGCGCGGGCGGCACACCGGACGAGCCCGACCGTGGCGGTGGCGGTGGCGGTGGCGGTGGCGGTGGCGGTGGCCGGGTGCATCTCGCGCCGCTGGCCGCCCTCCTGGCCGGGCTCGTCCTGATGGGCGGTTTCTTGGTGGCCCGCTGGGGCAACGAACCCTTCGAGCGGGTCCGTCCCGGCGAGGTCGCCGCGATGGAGTACGTGTACGCGCACGACGAGCCGACGGCACGGCTGCTCTGGATGACCAACGACACGGTCAACAACGTGACGCCGTCGATCCCGTGGGGCTCCCGGGACATGGAGAAGGTGGAGTACGTTCCGACGCTCGCGCCCGCCGACCCGGTCCTGGTGTCCGGCCTGGCGAAGGCCCTCAAGGACGCGGGACCCAACTCGTACCTGATGATCAACCGCAGCCAGACGGCCTTCCTGCAGCTGGACGCCGGCTACTCGAAGACGTGGGAGACGCGGCTCGTCCGCAACCTCGACGCCCGCGAGGACCTCAAGAAGGTCTTCGCCAACGCCGACGCGACCGTCTACACCCTGAGCGAGCGGCCGGACGGCAGGGTCGCGCGGGCCGATCCGGGGCCCGTCGGGCCGAAGGTGACCTGGACGCCGTGGTCGGTGGTGGGCGGTCTCGCCGCCGTCGCGCTCGTGCTGCTGCTCGGGGCGCGCGAGGTGGTGCGGGTCGCCGCGGCGCCGAGCGTGCGACAGCAGCGGTGGCTGCAGGGCAGCTTCTGGTTCTCGCTGCCGCTGCTCGCGGTGCTGCTCGCTTCACTGATCCAGCGGTTCGTGACGATGGCGTGAGGATCGGCGGGGGGTGACGGTGGCGTGAGGTTCAGCGCTTCAGCCACTGCACCTCGTACCCCGCCAGGTCGACGCGGCGCCCGTCGACCTTCGCGCTGATCCGCCGGTCGAGGGTGTTCACCACGAGGACCGCCTCGTCGTCGGCGAGGACGCGGACGTGGGGGCGGTCGTCGGCGGCGACCGTCACCGTCTCGTACGCCGTGCCGGGGCCGAACTCCTTGCCGAACCGCTCGATGAGCTCCAGCATCGGCAACTTCGCCCCGCCGTCGGCCTGTTGGGTGGCCGTCCACAGGCAGCCCGCGCATTTCGCGCCCCGCTTCTGCGGGTTCCAGTAGAAGCCGCTGGTGGCGCCGCCACGGGCGATCGCCATGAGGCCCGAGGCGTGGACGGCCACGCGGTGCGCCTCGGACCAGTCGTCGCGGTTGTCCTGGCTGTCGCCGGGCTCCACGTAGTACTCGGCCCACCACAGGGGCAGGTCCCCGGTCCGCTCGCGCACCCACTCGCCGACGGCCGTGAACTTGTCGGTGGCCTTGAACTCGTCGGGCAGCAGCTCGTCGTCCTCGGTGTAGCTGGCGCCGTCGACGACGACGAAGTCCGCGCCCTTCTTGTGCTTGTTCCAGTACTCGAAGGCGTCGAGAGGCCGCTGGTCGAGCCGGCCCCAAGGCCCCTCCACCTCGGAGGCGTTCTGGGTCTGGCGGGGGTCGATGCTGTCCATGACCAGGTAGGGACCGCCGACCATGATGTCCCTGTTGACCTTCTTGAGCTCGCGGTAGACGAGGTTGTAGAGCTCGGTGTAGCCCTCGTAGTCCCAGCGGGCCTCTTCGTTGTTCCAGAAGCCCTTGAACTCGTTCCAGACGACGAAGTGGCGTACGTCGGGATAGCGCTTGGCGACGGTCGCGGCGAGCCGCGCGAAGTCGTCGTAGTGCTCGCGCTCCGGGGCGGTCTCCAGAGCCTGCTGGCTCCAGTCGGTGTTCTCCGCGCCGGGCTCGCCGCCCTTCATCCAGTCCGGTGCGCAGCACAGCGTGACCACGGGCGTGCCTCTGCTCGCCCGGACGAAGTCGATCCGGCGGTCCATGTCGGAGAAGTCGTAACGGCCGTCGACCGGCTCCGGGTTGCCCGCACCCCAGCCCATGATGTGCTGGATCTGCGGGACGGGCCGCCCCTGTCCCGCGAGTCCGGCGCGGACGCGCTCGACGGCTTCCTCCTCGCCCTCGTCCGCGCTGTACTGGGTGTGGGTGAAGCCCCAGCCGACCTCCGGGTCGGCGTCCTTGGGCGGAACCGCGGGCGTGCCGTGCACCTTGTCGCCGTCCCGGGTGGTGCCCTTGGTGCTGCCACCGTCCCCGGGAAGCGTGTCGATCAACGTGATCACCAGGGCCAGTAAGGCCAGACCGACTCCGAGCAGTGCGACGAGTCGCCACCGCCGTGCTTCCGAAAACCACCCATGACGTCCCATCAGCGACAAGCGTATCGGGGGTCATACGCGGTAGGACAGGTTCCGGACCACAGCTCCGCACCGCGGCCACGGCGCTCGGAAGTGCGAACGGCGCAAGCGGAGCGCCTGCGCAAACCGGGTGCGCGCGGGCGGTGCGTGCCGGATCATGTCGGCATGTCTGCGAACCCCCAGGACGCCCTGCCGATCCGGCTCAACGTCGACGACAGCGACTCCCCGTCGGATGTCGTGGACGCCCTCTTCCTCGGCCGTTTCGCGACGGGCGAGCAGCCCTTCTCGCACAGTGCGAACATCGACCGCGTCAAGTCCGGTTCCACGCTGCTGCCGCCCGCGGCGAAGGTGCTGCGCGCGGCCCGCGACGACGACCGCAGCGCGACGCTCGCCGAGGGCGACGGCTGGACGCTGCTGGTCTCCCGCTGGAACCGGGGCGCGGACGTCACGGTGACGGCGACCACCGCCGAGCTCGCCGAGAAGGTGCTGAAGCAGGCCACGGACGGCGCGCAGGACGAGCCCGAGCCCCAGCCGGAGAACGTGACCATGGGCTTCTGGTACGTCTCCCCGCGGCGCGGCCCGCACCGCACCACCCGGCAGATCTCCGCCGGTACGTGGGAGGAGGTGCGGCCCAACTACACGGCGCCCGTCGCCGACGCCATGGACAAGCTGATGAAGACGGTGCCCGATGACATCTCGGGCCGGCTGCTCCTCCTCCACGGACCGCCGGGCACGGGCAAGACGTCGGCGCTGCGGACGCTCGCGCGGTCGTGGCGGGACTGGTGCCAGGTGGACTGCGTCCTTGACCCGGAGCGGTTGTTCAGCGACGTCGGTTACCTCATGGACATCGCCATCGGTGAGGACGATGGGACTGCGAAGGGGCGGTGGCGGCTGCTGCTCCTGGAGGACTGCGACGAGCTGATCCGCGGGGAGGCGAAGCACACGGCGGGCCAGGCGCTCTCGCGCCTGCTCAATCTCACGGACGGGCTGCTCGGCCAGGGGCGGAACGTCCTGGTGGGCGTGACGACCAACGAGGACCTGGAGCGCCTGCACCCCGCCGTGGTCCGCCCCGGCCGCTGCCTGGCCCGCATCGAGGTCGGCGCGCTGACCCGCTCCGAGGCGGTGGACTGGCTCGGCACGGAAGAGGGCGTGGGCCGCGAGGGCGCCACCCTCGCCGAACTCTTCGCCCTGCGCCGCGGCACAGCCCCGACCTCGGTACCGGACCAGCGGGAGGGCGCGGACTCGGGGTTGTATCTGTAGGAGCGCGATCCGGGGCCGGCCCCGTAATGGGCCGGGCCTACCCGGAGCTTCCGTACGCGGCGCGCAGGGCGTCTCGTACCGCGGTGAGCGCGTCCTCCTCCGAGAGGCCGAGGCGGCGGGTCCGCTCGGCGTACGACTGTGCGGCGGTGGACGCCTCCTTCGCGGCCGCGTCACCCGCCGCCGCGACGAACGTCCCGTTCCGCCCCCGGGTCTCGATGACCCCGTCGGACTCGAGCGCACGGTAGGCCTTGGCCACCGTGTTCGCGGCGAGCCCGAGCGACTCGGCGAGCCCTCGGACCGTGGGCAGCTTGTAGCCGACCGGCAGCGCCCCGGACCTCGCCTGCTCGGCGATCCGGGCCCGCACCTGCTCGTACGGCGCGTCGCTCGCGCCCCCATCGATGTGGATCTTCAATGTCACGGAGCGATTGTCCCGCACGTCGCGCCTTCGACGGCACCGTCGCGGCCGCGAGGGTCGCGGCGGCGGTCATGGCAGCAGTCGCGGCGGCGAAAAATGGGAGGCGGCCCCGCGCGCCCCGCACGTAGCGTGCGGCTCCATGACAGTGATCGTCCGAGCCCTCGCCCACGGCGCGCCGACAGCCGCCGCGGACGACGCGGGTTTCGCCGCCGTACGCCGGGCCTGCGTACCCGCCATGCTCGCCACTCCCGAGTCCGTCGCGTTCGACCGGGCGCACGCCCATCCGGACGCCGCCTACCGGCAGTTGGTCGCCGAGACGGACGGCGAGATCATCGGCACGGCGCAGGTGGGCATCGCCTACGACAGCCCCGAGCCGGGCCAGGGCTACGCCAACGTCTACGTCCACCCGGACCGGCTCGGCAGGGGCGCCGGAACGCTGCTCCTGCGGACCGCGGAGGAGTACCTCGCGGACGCGGGCGCCCACACCGTCTACTCGTGGGTGCTCGACGAGCCCGCGAACCGCGCCTTCGCCGAGCGCCACGGCTACCGGGCGCGGCGCAGCGCGCACTTCCTCCGCCTGGACCTGGCGCACGGCACGCTGCCGCCCCGCCGGGAGCCGTCGGCCGGGGTGGAGCTGGTCAGCGGTTCGGTGTTCGCGGACGACGCACGCGCGCTGTTCGCGCTGGACGCGGAGACGGTGGCGGACGAACCGAGCGATGTGGCCGCCGAGTTCGCGGACTACGAGCACTGGCTCGCCGAGACCTGGCACCATCCGCTGGTCGATCAGGAGCTGACCAGCGTGGCGCTGGTGGACGGCCGCCCTGCGGCGTTCAGCCTGGCCCGCACGGACGGCGCGGGCCGCTACGCGTCCAACATGACGGGCACCGCCCGCGCCCACCGCGGCCGGGGCCTCGCCAAGCTCGCCAAGAACGACTCCCTGCACCGGGCCCGCGCGGCGGGCTACACGGAGGCGTTCACGGGCAACGACGCCGGGAACGGGCCGATGCTGGCGATCAACAAGTGGTTCGGTTACGAGATCTGCGCGACGGAGGTCCGCCATGTCCGCACCCTCGGCTGACCCGGCCGGCCCGGCGACACCGGCGGTCACCCTGGAGATCGCCCTGGTCAAGGCGGGCCGCACCAAGATCCGCTACCCGGCACGGCTCGTCCGCGACGACGGAACCCGGATCACCGTCCGCGCCCCCTGGGCGGCCCCCGACGCCCGCGACTTCGGCTTCGTCCGCTTCGAGCCGGGCGACGTCTTCACCGAGCACTACTGGCGCGACCGGTGGTACGCGATCAAGGAGGTGTACGCCGCGGACGGCACCCTGAAGGGCTGGTACTGCGACGTCACACGCCCCGCGGTCCGCACCGGCTCCGTCCTCACGGTGGAGGACCTGGACCTGGACCTGTGGTGCTCGGCGGACGGCGGCACCGTACTCCGCCTGGACGAGGACGAGTTCGCAGCGAGCGCCCTGCCCACCACGGACCCGCCGGCTGCCGCCGCGGCGGTCCGCGCCCTGGAGGAACTGGAGGCGATGGCCATGGGCAAGGGCTTACTCGCCGACTAATCGGCGACGAGCTCCACTTCGTACCCCCACGCGTCCTCCAGGTAGGCCGCGTAATGGGCCTCACCGCCCGCGTGGGGGTGCCGGTCCGGGAAGAGCAGGGTCCAGCCGTGGCCGGGCGCCTCGGCCACGATCCGGTCGAGCTCGGCCCGGTCCGGCACCCGGAGCGCCAGGTGGTTCAGACCGGGGCGGTGCCGGTCATGGCCGCCGGACCGCAGATCGGGTGACTCTTCGAGGACCACGTACGTCTCCTCGCCCGCGCGCCGCCAGCTGCGCCCGCGTGCCCAGCGCCGGTGGGGCAGGTGGCCCGACTCGCCCAGGAGCCACTCCCACGAGTCCTCCGCCGCCTCGATGTCGGGCACCCACAGCTCCACGTGGTGGATTCCGCCGGCCCGTGCGGGGGCCAGTGGTGTCGGTGTCGCTGTGCGGGCGCTGTCGTACGCGACGGGCTCGTCGTCCGACTGCCAGTGGACGATGAAGCGTTCGCCCGCGTGCCAGGCGGTCAGGGCCGCGCGGCAGTACGCCACCATGTCGTGCGGCAGCGCGGACAGGGGGTGCCAGACGAGCTCTGCGCATTTGGCCGGTTCGGCGTTGAACGGCTCGCCGCCCGCGCCGTGCTCCGCCGAGAAGAACCAGCCCGTGCGCGGTGCCTCGCCGGGGCCGCGGTGCTGGACGACCGCCTCCGCGCGCAGGTCGGCGGGGGTCAGGTCGAGGCCGGCCTCCTCGCGCGCCTCACGGAGCATGGCCGCGCGGACGTCCTCGCCGTCCTCCACGTGGCCCGACGGGAGGTGCAGCAGACCGTCGCCGTACCCGGTCCCGGTGCGGCGGGACAGCAGGATCTCGTCGCCGCGGCGCAGGATGAGGTGGACGTCGACGATCTCGGTGTGCCGGGCCGGAGCGGCCGGCACCACCCCCACCACCGCATACCGCTCGTCGTCGACCTGTCTGCCCCACAGTCGCGCGTCCCACGAGAGGCGCTCGGAGTGGAGGTGGGAGACGAGTGGGGTGAGGGCCGAGACCAGGCGGGGCATCGGGAGCCCGGCGGGGGCCACCGTGCCCCACACGCCCTCGATCAGGATCAGCCGGCCGCCGGGGCGCAGCAGTCCGCGCCAGCGCCGCAGGGTCGCCTCGGGGTCGGGCAGCATCCAGAGGATGTGCCGAGCCAGGACGACGTCGAACTGCCGTCCCGCGACCGGCGGGTGGTCCGCGTCGCCGACGAGGACCTCGGCGCCCCGGCCCGCCAGCTTCTCGCGGGCCCGCTCCACCATGGCCGGGGACAGGTCGACCGCGGTGACGCGGTGGCCCCGGTCCGCGGCGAGCAGGGCGAGGCTCCCGGTGCCGCAGCCCAGGTCGAGGACGTCTCCGGGGGTGTCGGGCAGCCAGTCCCGCAGGCGGTCCGCCCATGCCAGGCGCACCGTCTCGTCGCGCAGGCCGTGGTCCGGTTCGTCGTCGAAGGTGGCTGCCGGGGCGTCCCAATCGACGGGCGCGATCGCCTCGTTGTTCGTCATCCCCAGATGGTCGCAGCCACCACTGACAATCGGCCCTCGATCAGAAAGCGGCCGCCAAGAGGTCTACGGCGGTCCTCGAATGGACATCGGTAAGGCAGGGAGTCGGAAGTCAGGGAGGCCGCCATGCGCCGAGTGACCACGCACAAACCCGCGGGCAAGTCCGTCAGCCGCCGGGTGCGGGACCGCCAGGAGGCGGAGGTGCGGCCGCAGGAGAGGCCCGAGGTCCGCAAGGACATCCAGCGGACGTGGTGGCCCGACGGGTGAGATCCCGTCAGGTGTCCAGCCGCTTGCGGTAGTGGATCCGGTCGTACGGCCCTTCCACCCGCCGCTCGACGAACTCGTATCCGTACCGGGGGTAGATCTTCTGGTTCTCCCACATCATCGCGTTGGTGTAGAGGCGGATCTCGATCAGGCCCAGCGCACGCGCGTGGTCGTCCACGAAGGACAGCAGGCGGCGGCCCACCCCCTGCCCCGCGGCATCGGGGTGGACCGCGATCGACTCCAGGAGGAGCCGGCCCTCGTACGGACGCGGGACGAGCACCAGGAGACCCACCACGGGGTCCCCGGTGACGTACACGAAACCCGCCGCGACATCGGCCGCGTGATCGGCCTCCATCGGGCTGGGGACGAGCCCGATGCGTTCGATGTAGTGGTGGTACGCCGCGTCCGTGACCGCCCGCACGGCGGGGACGTCGGCGGCGGTGGCGAGACGGATGTCCGTGTGCTGCAGGGCGTTCTCGGGCGTCGTCATGCCTCTACGTCTACGTCACGCCGGCGCGCCCGCGACACCGCCTTCTTCAACAAGGGCCACGCCAGGATCAGGACGACGAGTCCATAGACCGTCAGGGAGAACGGTGTGTCGACGAGGCCGCGGACGCTGCCGTCGCTGATCTGCAGGGCTCTGCGCAGCTGTTGCTCCGCGTTCGGGCCGAGGATGACGCCGATGACGGCGGGCAGCACGGGCAGTCCGTAGCGCCGCATGCCGAAGCCGATGAGGCCGATGACGAGCAGGATGACGAGGTCGAGGGATTCACCGCCGACCGCGTAGGCGCCCACGGCCGCGAAGAAGAGGATGCCCGCGTAGAGGTAGGGGCGCGGGATGCGCAGGAGTTTCGCCCAGAGCGGGGCGAGGGGCAGGTTCAGGGCCAGGAGCAGCACCATGCCGACGAAGAGTGAGGCGATCAGGCCCCAGACCAGGTCGGCCTCGCGTTCGAAGAGGAGCGGTCCCGGCTGGATGCCGTACTGCTGGAAGGCGGCGAGCATCACGGCGGCGACGGCGGTCGTGGGCAGGCCGAGCGTCAGCATGGAGACGAGGGTGCCCGCGGCCGAGGCGGACGACGCCGACTCGGGGCCCGCGACGCCCTCGATGGCGCCCTTGCCCCACTCCTCCTTGTGCTTCGAAAGCCGCTTCTCCGTCACGTACGACAGGAACGTCGGGATCTCCGCGCCGCCCGCCGGGATCGCGCCGAACGGGAAGCCGATGAGGGGGCCGCGCAGCCAGGACTTCCAGGTGCGCCTGACGTCGTCCCTGCCCAGCCAGGGGCGGCCGACCGGGATCGCCCGGGCGCTGGTGCGGCGCAGGTGGGCGGCGACCCAGAGGGCCTCGCCGATCGCGAAGAGGCCCACCGCGACGATCACCACGTCGACACCGTCGGCGAGTTGGAGGGAGCCGAAGGTGAGCCGCTGCTGGCCGGTCATCTGGTCGAGGCCGACCAGGCCGATGGTCAGGCCGATGAGGAGCGAGGCGAGGCCGCGGACGCGCGAGGAGCCGAGCACGGAGGTGACCGCGATGAACGCGAGGACCATGATGGCGAAGTAGTCGGGCGCGCCGATGTCGACGGCGAGGTCGGCGACGGTGGGCGCCAGGGCCACCAGCAGGAGTGTGCCGATCATGCCGCCCGCGAAGTGGCCGATGGCGGCGGCCGCGAGGGCCTGCGCGCCCCGCCCGGCCTTGGCCATCGGATGGCCTTCCATGGCGGCGACGACGGCCGCGCTCTCCCCCGGTGTGTTGAGCAGGATGGAGGTGGTGGAGCCGCCGAACATCGCGCCGTAGTAGATGCCCGCGAACATGATGAAGGCGCCGGTCGGTTCGAGTCCGTACGTCACCGGGAGCAGCAGGGCGACGGCCATCGCCGGGCCGATGCCGGGCAGCACGCCGATCGCGGTGCCGAGGAGGACGCCGACGGCCGCCCAGAGGAGGTTGACCGGGGTGAGGGCCGTGCCGAAGCCGTCCATGAGGGAGTTGAAGGCGTCCATGTCACAGCACTCCCATCAGGGGGCCGCCCGGCAGGGGCACGCCGAGCAGGTTGTTGAAGACTTCGTACGTGACGACGGAGAGCACGGCGGCGATGAGCGGGTCGCGGTCGAGGTGGCGGCTGCCGAGTGCGTAGGCGGAGCCCCAGAAGAGCAGGGCGCCCGCGACGGGGAAGCCGACGGGTTCGATGAGGACGGCGGTGGCGAGGAAGACGCCCGCCAGGATCAGCACGGTGCGCCAGTCGGCGGGTTCGGACAGGTCGATGTCCTCGCCGCCCTCGGCCTCGCCGCGTCCGCCGCGCAGCACGTCGACGGCGAGCAGGACGGCGACGACGAGCAGTCCGACGCCGACCGCGACCGGGACGGTCTTCGGGCCGACGGGGCCGCGCTGGGTGAGCTCGACGTCCATGGTGAGGGCGTCGGTGAGGACGAGCGCGCCGAGGGCGAGGAGCAGGACGGACACGCCGAGTTCGGAGTGTTCGCGCAGCCAGGCGCGGCGGTCCCGGTCCCGCGGCTCGTGGGGGACGTCGGTGGTGGTCACAGGCCCAGCTCCTTCAGTACGGACACGACGCGCTTGTCCTGGGCCTTCAGGAAGTCGCCGAAGTCGTCGCCGGTCAGGAAGGCGTCGTCCCAGCCGTTCTTCTTCAGGGAGTCGCGCCACTCCTTGGAGGCGTGCAGCTTCCTGACGAGCCCGGTGAGCTTCTTGCGCTCGGCGCCGCTGAGGCCGGGCGGGGCGACGATGCCGCGCCAGTTGGTGAAGTCCACGTCGTACCCGGACTCCTTGAGGGTGGGCCCGTCCAGGCCGCGCACCCGCTTCGGTCCGGTGACGGCCAGCAGCCTGAGCTCACCGGACTTGATCTGGTCGAGGTACTCGCCGACTCCGGAGACGCCGAAGGCGACCTTGCTGCCGAGGATGGAGGCGAGCAGTTCGCCGCCGCCGTCGAAGGGGACGTAGTTGACCTTCTTCGGGTCGATGCCGGCGGCGCGGGCCATCAGCATCGGGGCGAGGTGGTCGGGGCCGCCGGGGGACGAGCCGCCGCCGACGGGCACCTTGCCGGGGTTCGCCTTCCAGGCCCGTACGAGCTGTTCGATGGTCTTGTACGGGGAGTTCCTGGCGACCACGACGACGTCCTGCTCCTCGGTGAGCCGGGCGATGGGCGTCGTGTCGGCGAGGGTTTTGGGTGAGTGGTTGGAGCGGGCGGCGCCCACGACGCCGAGGCCCATGGACATGGCGAGCTTGCCGTTGCCGTGCTCGCCGACGAGCCGGCTCAGGCCGACGGTGCCGCCCGCGCCGGGCAGGTTGAACACCTCGATGTTGTGGGTGAGTCCGGCGTCCTCGGCGTTCTTCGCGGCGGTGCGGGCGGTGATGTCGTAGCCGCCGCCGGGGGTGTTGGGGACCATGAAGCGCAGGCCGGGGATCTGGGTGCCGGTGTCGGCGCCGCTGCCCGTGGTGAGCAGCGGCGGCGCCACGAGCACGAGGAGGGCGGCCCCGAGCAGGGCGAGGGGGGTGCGCAGGCGCACGTGTGCCACCACCTGTCGGCTGTAGTCGGTTGTGAGGTGGCCCACATGTTGCCCGCGCGCCGACAACCTGTCTCTCTTCCGGAATCAACGGACGTTGTGGTCGTTGTGGTCGCGCCCATAGCCTGCGGCGATGACAAGGGTGCTGGTGGTGGACGACGACTTCATGGTCGCCAAGCTGCACAGTCGGTACGTCGCCGCGGTGGCGGGCTGCGCCGTGGTCGGGGTCGCCCACAGCGGCGCGGAGGCGGTCGACGCGGTGGAGCGGCTGCGCCCCGACCTCGTCCTTCTCGACGTGTATCTGCCGGACATGGACGGCATCGCGGTGCTGCGTGAGCTGCGGGCGGCCGAGGAGCGCGATCCGGCGCGCCGGCCGGTGGACGCGCTGTTCATCACGGCGGCGCGGGACGCGCAGGTGGTGCGGGCGGCGCTGCGGGCCGGCGCCCTGCACTATCTGATCAAGCCGTTCAACCAGGCGGCCCTGCATGAGCAGTTGAGGCACGTGGTGGCGCTGCGGGCCCGCCTGGACGGTCTGGAGGAGGCCCGCCAGGAGGACGTCGACCACATCTTCGGCGCCCGGCCCCCTGGCTCCAGGGAGCTGCCGAAGGGCCTCGCGGCGCACACGGCGGACCTGGTGGAACAGATCCTCCGCGACCACCCGGAAGGCCTCTCCGCCTCGCAGTGCGCCCAGGCGGGCACCCTCTCCCGCGTGAGTGCCCGCCGGTACCTGGAGTTCTTCACGACGACGGGCAGGGCCGAGGTCACGCTGCGGTACGGGGGGACGGGGCGGCCGGAGCGGCGGTACCGGTGGGTGAGGTGACGGGGGCGGTGCGGAGGACGTCACGGTTCCCGCGGGGCGGGCCGGGCTCGGTTCGGCCCCGCCGTTTCGCCGGACACATGGCTCTCTCCCTGGTTGAGCCTGGCGATCCCTGGCGAATAGTGGCGCGCGGTCGAGCGGGTGCCTGGCGCGCCGGTAGGTTGCGAGATGCCCGGCGCTGTCTCTCCCGGAACGCCCGCCTGTTCGGGCGGGTCCCAACCCAGTTGGGGACGTAGAGAGACGGGAGGCCGGGCATGGTGGACGGACCGGGACGGAAGGGCAGGTGCCGCAGGCACCCTCGGCGGTACGAGTGGGTGCAGCTGGCGGCACTGTCCCTGACAGCGGTCGCCGCCGTCGCGGGGTGCGTCGAACGCTTTCTGTGACGCATGAGGTGTGAGCCGGACGGCTGGCCGGGCAGGTGAGCGAGCCCGGCCGACGGCTGCTCGGCCGGACTCACCCGCCCCGCGCACGGGCCTGGCTCCGGGCTGCATTCCCGGAGCCGGGCCTTTCGTGTGTGCGCGAGGAGCATGCGGCACGCCTCCGCGGGGGCCCGCGTGCACTCCTGGACGAGATAACCCCATGTCACGGCACTCATCAAGCCGTTCCGCCCACCCGGTTCGGCAATTTGCGGCTTTTGCCGGTGGCGAATGATCTTGCTAACCCTGGCGTCTGCGTGGCGCGGAACGGAGAACTCCCAGGTGGCGAACGGCCGGGGGTGGCGAACCCTGGCGTATTGGCGCCCGGGTCAGGGCGATCCCAGGACACACGGGACACCCATGTGGTATGTCCGGGGCGCAGTCTGAGCCCTCGGTTAGCTCTCCCTTAAAGCGACCATAAGGATCTCCGATCCCCGTCCTCAGCAGGGGTTTTCGCGGATTTCAGGGGCTAGCTTTCTGGTCGCCCCCTGAACCGTCGTTGAGGAGAACCACCATGACTGCCCGCCGCCGCAAGGTGTCCGCCATCGCCGCCGTCGGTGTCGCGCCGCTCGCCCTGACCGCCCTGTCGGTCACGCCCGCCGCCGCGCACGGCTCCATGACGGACCCGGTCAGCCGGGTCTCCGCCTGCTTCCAGGAAGGACCGGAGTCCCCGAAGTCGGCCGCCTGCAAGGCCGCTGTCGCGGCCAGCGGCGCGCAGGCCTTCTACGACTGGAACGGCGTGAACATCGCCAACGCCGCCGGCAAGTCGAAGGAGATCATCCCCGACGGCAAGCTGTGCAGCGCGAACAACGACAAGTACAAGGGCCTCGACCTGCCGCGCGCCGACTGGCCCGCGAGCAAGCTGTCCGCAGGCGACCACACGTTCCACTACAAGGGCACCGCCCCGCACAAGGGCTCCTTCGAGCTGTACGTCACGAAGGAGTCGTACGACCCGACGAAGCCCCTGAAGTGGTCGGACCTGGAGGAGAAGCCCTTCGTCAAGGTCACCGACCCGAAGATGGAGAACGGCGACTACGTCTTCGACGGCAAGGTCCCCGCCCGGCAGGGCCGTCACCTGATCTACTCGGTCTGGCAGCGTTCGGATTCCCCCGAGGCCTTCTACACCTGCTCCGACGTCGTCTTCGGCAAGGACACCGGCGGCTCCGGCGCCGCCCCGGCCCCGGCCGCCTCCGCCCCTTCCGACCAGGAGATCGCGGCGGGCGCCGAGAAGTCCACGGTCGAGCACCACGGGCACGGTGACGCCGATGCCGCGACGGGCGCCAAGGCCACGGAGGCCGCTCCGGCCGCCGATGCCCCCGACACCCCCGATGCCGCCGGTGCCGGGGACGCCCCGGGCAACGCCCCCGAGGTGAAGGGCGGCGCCGAGAAGCCGGTCACCAGCGCGAACGACAACCTCGCCGAGACCGGCGGCGACAGCACCACCCCGTACATCGCGATGGGCGGTGCCGCCATTCTGGCCATGGGTGCCGCGGCGATGTTCGCCACCACCCGTCGTCGGGCCGCCGGACGTCACGGCCGCTGACACGGTCCGGGCGTTCCGTCTAGGACAGGCAGTCCGTCTAGGACAGGCAGGTGGTCGGGGTCGCGTGCGCCGGGTCCAGGGCGTTCGCGACCTCGTGGTGGGCGACGCGGTCCAGGACACCGACCGCGACGTGCTCCGCCAGGTCGACGGGGCACAGATCCTGGACGGTCACGTTCCGCACGCCGGGGCCGTCGAGGAACTGGCTGCGGTACGGGGTGACCACCTCGTCGTACTTGGTGGCGATGACGGTGTAACGCACCCCGGGCACCGTGTCCCCGCCCTCGTTGAGCTTGGTCAGGAAGGGCGAACCGGCCACCTGGTCGGCGAGGGCGGGGGTCTTCGTGGTCAGCAGGTCCTCGATGCCGGGGAAGTACGGCAGCAGTCTGGTGAGACCGAGCAGGGTGGTGCCGTGGTTGTCGGGGGCGAGGCCGATCAGGGCGTTCACCTCGTCGGCGCCGCCGAGGAACTTGAGGTAGTGGCGGGGCATCATGCCGCCCTGCGAGTGGCCGACGAGGTCCACCTCCTTCGCGCCCGTCGAGGCGAGCACCTTGTCGACGAAGCCGTCGAGCTGCTCGGCCGACTTCTCGACGGGGCCGAGTCCGTGGAAGAACGGCACGCCCTTCAGCTGGCCGTAGTCCAGGGAGTAGACGCAGTAGCCGCGCTTGACGAGGTAGGGCGCGAGGACGAGCCAGTTGTCGACGGAGTTCCCGAACGTGCCGTGCACGAGGACGACGGGGCGGGGGTGGGCGGTGGACGGCTTGCAGTCGTAGTCGTTCCACCCCCGCGACACCGCCGTCGTCGTCGAGGTCTGCGACGTGTCGGCGGCGGCCGTGGCGGCGGGAGCGAGGGTGACCGCGCCCGTGACGAGCAGGGTGGCGGCGAACGCGCGCAGCGCGCGTCTCCAGGAGGGCAGCATCGTGTGATCTCCTTGCGGCTCAAGGGAGTACGAGGGTGTGCGTGGGGCTGCGATGGGGGGTGCGATGGAGGTACGCCCTGTGATCCGGATCGACAGGATGCCGTGCTCACGTCAAATTACGCGCGAGTAGACGAAGACAGAAGCGGCGCGCCGGTAAAACTTCCAGCGTTCACTGGCACGGTCCTGCCCGCCCGCCCCGAGCTCACCGCGTCGGCGTCACGAGCCCCGTCTCGTACGCGATGATGACCAGCTGGACCCGGTCACGGGCGCCGAGCTTCGTGAACAGGCGCGCCACGTGCGCCTTCACCGTGGCCACGGTGATGAAGAGCTCGGCGGCGATCTCGGCGTTGGCCAGGCCGCGCCCGACGAGAGTGAGGACCTCGCACTCCCGGTCGGTGATGCCCTCCACCGCACGGGGCGCCGGCGGCGGGCCGGGCTCGGGACGCGCGGCGAACTCCTCGATCAGGCGCCGGGTGACGCTCGGTGCGATCAGGCCGTCCCCGGCGGCGACCACCCGGATCGCCGCGAGGATGTCGTCCAGCGCCATGTCCTTGACGAGGAAGCCGCTCGCGCCGGCCCGCAGGGCGCCGTAGACGTACTCGTCGTCGTCGAACGTGGTCAGGACGACGACTCGCGGTCCGTCGGGATCTCCCTGGTCCGCCGTGATCAGGCGGGTGGCCTCGATGCCGTCCATGCCCGGCATGCGGATGTCCATGACGACGACGTCCGGGCGTACGCCGTCGGCCAGCCGCACCGCTTCGGTCCCGGTGCCCGCCTCACCCACGACCTCGATGTCCGGGGTGTCGGCCATCAGGACCCGCAGGCCGGCACGGACCAGCGGCTGGTCGTCGGCGAGGACGACGCGCACGGTGCGGCCGGTCATCGGCCCACCGACACGGCGGACGCAGACACGGACTCAGCCCCGGACTCGGGCACGGGGAGCCGGGCCGACACCCGGAAGCCGCCCTCGGGGCGCGGCCCCGCGGTGAAGCGGCCGTGCAGCAGGCCGACCCGCTCCCGCATGCCGACGATGCCGTATCCGGTGCCCGCGCAGAGACCGCCACCGCCGTCGTCCTCGACCTCGACGCACACCTCGTCCGCGTCGTACGCGATGGTCACCCGGCACTCCCCCGTCCCCGCGTGCCGCACGACGTTGGTGAGCGCCTCCTGAAGGATGCGGAACGCCGCCAGGTCGATGTCGGCGGGCAGCGGCCGCCGTTCGCCGTGCAGCCGCACATCGGCGCGGACCCCCGCGTCCAGGGCCGAGGCGACGAGGCGGTCGAGGTCCGCGAGGCCGGGGGCCGGGTCGAGCGGCGCGTGCGACTCGGCCGATGAGCGCAGCGCGACCAGCGTGCGCCGCAGCCCCGCGAGCGTCTCCCTGCTGGTCGCCTCGATGGTGGCGAGCGCGTTGCGCGCCTCGGCGGGCTGCGTGTCGATGACGCGGCTGCCGACGCCCGCCTGGATGGCGATGACGCCGATGCTGTGCGCGATCATGTCGTGCAACTCACGTGCAATACGCAGCCGTTCGGCGGTCACCGCCTGCTCGGCGGCCCGCGCGCCGAGCGCCTCGGCGTACGCGCGGCGCTCCCGCACGGAGTCGCCGGCCAGCCAGGCGGCGAGCGTCGCGAGGGCGATGAACGCGGCGAGCTGGACCACCCGGGCGGGGGTCTGCCCGAGGCTGGTCAGATGCGTGCCGAGCTGCGCGCCGAACGCCAGGACGGCCGCCACGACCGAGGTGCGGCGCGGCCGCACGGCGGCGATGTAGCCGACGGCGAGATCGCCGAGCAGCACCTGCAAGTACACGATCTCCGAGTTCTGCATCTGCGTGCGCGCGACGGCCCAGCCGGCGAGCAGCACCGCGAGGGCGGGCAGCGGCCTGCTCCGCAGGAGCGAGCCCACCAGCGCGGTGAGGACGATCAGCGGGACAACGGTCACGGCACTGAAGCCGCCGCGCCCGTCGCGCATCACGAAGTACAGGGCGAAGGGGTACACGAGCGCGGCCCCCCAGGCGACCGGCGTCAGCCAGGCACGCGGCGGCCGGGGGTGTGCCGGCCGGGCCCGTACCGTCCGCCACCGGGCCGTCGAAGCGGCCCGGGCCGTCACGGTCGCCCCGCCCCGCGCGGGTGGTGAGGTGGGCGGGGCCGAGGCCTCCGGTGTCGCGTCCATGTCCCGATCGTAGGCGCGCGGCCCTGACCTGGGCATGGGCCCGAAGACGTACGCCCACGGGCTACCTCCCCCGGGCCGGAGGGTGGCCGAGGGGCCGATGCCGAGGGCCGTGCGTGCGCGTCACCGTGTATCCCGTGATCGAAGTCCACGAACTGACCAAGCGCTACGGCGACATCACCGCTGTCGACCGTCTCTCCTTCACCGTGCCGCCCGGCCGGGTGACCGGCTTCCTCGGGCCCAACGGCGCGGGCAAGACCACCACCTTGCGGATGCTGCTCGGTCTGGTCGCGCCGACCGCCGGGACCGCCACGATCGGCGGCCGCCCGTTCCGGGAACGCCCGCGCGGGCTGCGGCACGTCGGCGCGCTGCTCGACGCGGGCGACGTGCACGGCGGGCGCACCGCGCGGGCCCATCTGTCGGCCCTCGCCCGCAGCAACGGCATCCCGCGGCGCCGGGTGGCCGAGGTGCTCGGGGAGGTGGGGCTCGACCGGGCCGCGGGGCGCCGCGTCGGCGGCTTCTCGCTCGGCATGAAGCAGCGGCTCGGGATCGCCGCCGCGCTCCTGGGCGACCCGCCGGTGCTGCTGTTCGACGAGCCCCTCAACGGGCTCGATCCAGAAGGGGTGTTGTGGATGCGGGGCCTCTTCCGGCGGCTGGCCGACGAGGGGCGCACCGTCCTCGTCTCCAGCCACCAGATGAGCGAGATGGAGAGCTCCGCCGACCACCTCGTCGTCATGGGCAGGGGTGCGCTGATCACCGCGGAGAGCGTGGCGCGGTTCGCGGCGCGCGGCATCCGGCCGGGGGTGCGCGTACGCAGTCCGGAGGCCGTCGCCCTGGCGGCCGCGCTCACCGCGGAGGGCGCCGTCGTGGAGGCGGCGGACGGGGACGCCCTCACGGTCGGCGGCCTGGCGGCCGACCGCGTCGGGGAGCTCGCCCACCGGCACCGGCTGCCCCTGCACGAACTCACGCCCCGGGCCGCCTCCGTGGAGGCGACGTTCCTGGAACTGACCGCCGGCAGCGTCGAGTACACCGCGTACGGCACGCGGCCCTCGTCCACCACGGGAGAAGCGGGAGCGGCCCGATGAGCCCCGCCCCCGCCCTCGCCCTCGCCCCGGAGCGGCCCCGCTTCACCGACCTCCTCGCCGCCGAGTGGATCAAGCTCTGGTCGCTGCGCTCCACCTACTGGATCCTCGGCGTCGGCGCGCTGGTCGTCGTCGGGATCAACGTCAACTCCGCCCGGTCCAACGCCGATCTGCTGGCGCGCCGGTCGGCCGCGTCCCCGGACGGGATCATCGGGATCGACCCGATGCACACCGCGTTCGTCGAACCCGCCTACCAGATCCTCATGATCGTCGCCGGCAGCGTCGGTGCCATCGCGGTCTTCGGCGAGTACGCCAGTGGGCTGATCCGCACGACGTTCGCGGCCGTCCCCGACCGCCGTGCGGTGGTGGCGGCCAAGACGTGCGTCGTGGCGGTGGTCATGTTCGGGCTCGGAGCGGTCGTCTCCGCGGCCTCGTTCGGTCTGACCCAGGCCGTCCTGAGCGACACCATCGGCCTGTCGATCGGCGCGCCCGGCGCCCTGCGCGCCGTGGTGGCGTCCGCGCTGCTCGCTCCCCTGTGCGCGCTGGTCGGCATGGCGCTCGGCGCGCTGGTCCGGCACGCGGCGGGCTCCGTCGTCGCGACCCTGGTGACGCTGTTGCTGCTGCCCGCCCTCTTCCGGGGCGAGACGTACCGCTGGGTCAAGGAGATCGGCAACGCGATGCCCCTCACGGCCTGGGAGGCGCTGGTCGAGAACCCCGCGACGGACCGACCGCCGGGCAGGTACCCGGAGTCGATCGCCGAGGCGTGGACCGTCTTCGCGGCGTGGCCGCTCGTCGCGGTGATCGTCACGGTGGTCGTGGTGCGGCGCCGCGACGTGTGACGCGGGCACCGAACAGGGCACCGGACGGGTCACGCCGCCAGCGTCCCCGGCACGATCGCGCCGGGCCCGAACTTCTCCCGTGCCCGGTCGGCCACCTCCTCGATGCGGCGGGCCTTCTCGTCCGCCGGGTCGAACGTCAGCTGGTGGACGGCCCGTTCGGCGGGCACGATCCCCTCGGCGCGCAGGGACACGGCGCGCACCCGGGCCCGCTGCAGGCCCAGCGCCTCGTACATGCGGTACGCGGCCGTGGTCAGCGCGGTGGAGTGCGCGGTCGGCTCGGGCAGGGCCCGGGTGCGGACGGTCGTACTGCGGTCCGCGTACCGCACGGTGAGGGTCAGCGTGCGGCACACCTGGTCCTCGTCGCGCATCCTGGCGCCCAGCTCCTCGGCGCCGGAGAGCAGGGCGCGGCGGTGCCGGAAGGGGTCCAGCTCGTCGCGGGGGAAGGGGCGTTCGACGGAGAGCGAGCGTGCGGCGGCGTTCGGCACGACGCGGGTCCGGTCGATGCCTCGCGCCTTCTCGCCCAGTTCGCGGCCCGCGCGGGCGCCGACGAGCCGTTGCAGGGTGGACAGGGGCGCGGCGCCGACCTTCCCGAGGGTGTCGAGGCCGTATTCGCACAGGGTGCGGGCGGTGGCGCGGCCGATGCCCGGCAGCTCGCCCACCGGCCGGTCGGCGAGGAACTCCCGTACGCCGTCCGGGCCTTCGGGCACCGCGCGGGTCACCCCGGGGGCGGCGCCGCGTGCCGCCATCCGCGCCAGCATCGGCCCGGGCCCCGCGCCGATCGCGCACTCCACCCCGTACAGCGCGAGCGCCCGCACCCGGATCAGCGCGGCGAGCCCGACGGCGCTCCGCCCGAAGTACCGCCGCGCGCCCCGCACGTCGACGAGCGCGGCGTCCGGCGGCAGCGCCTCGACCTGCGGGGAGAACTCGCCGAGCAGGGCGAGC
Organism: Streptomyces sp. NPDC039462; assembly: GCF_055639375.1. Classification (NCBI taxonomy): domain Bacteria; kingdom Bacillati; phylum Actinomycetota; class Actinomycetes; order Kitasatosporales; family Streptomycetaceae; genus Streptomyces; species Streptomyces sp. NPDC039462. The sequence goes on along the minus strand of NZ_JBVKAO010000005.1, from coordinate 81,524 downwards.
AGTCGGGGCAGGAACGCCTCGTACATGGGCGGCAGCAGGAACCGTACGTAGAGGGTGGTGACGCCGTCGTTCATCCCGCGCTCCCCGGACTCTGGTGCCACAGCTTCCGTGTCGATGCCGTCCCTTCGCCCGCCGGGCGCAGATCCGCCCAGGGGTGCATCTCGTATCCGTTGGGCATGCGGATGCGGCGCCCCTCCGCCGCCGGGTCCCGCTCCTCCGGCTCCGGCTCCGGCTCCGCCAGGCGCCGCGCCACCGCGTCGAGCCCGCCCTCCTTCCGCAGCTCCACCAGTTCCGCCAGGTTCCACGCCGCCGCGCCCACCACGCTGAGGCTGCGCGGCCCGCGGCGCTGCACCACGCCGCGCACGAGCAGCAGCCAGGAGTGGAAGACGGTGTGCGCGCACCGCTCGTGGGCGTCGTCGAAGAAGGCCAGGTCGACCAGGCCCGTGCCGTCGTCCAGGGTGGTGAAGATGACGCGTTTCCCGGAGCGGATCGGCGGGGTCTGCGTGGCGGCCTTGGCGCCCGCGACCAGGACGGTCGCGCCGTGCTCGGCCTCGCGCAGGCGCCGGGCGCCGAGCACGCCGAGCTCCGCGAGGAAGTCGCGGTGGTCCACCATGAGGTGGCGCGACGAGTCCATGCCGAGGACGCCCAGTTCGGCGCTGAGCCGCTCCGCGTCGTCCAGGTCGGGGAGGCCCGCGGGTGCCGTCTTCCGCCCGCCCGCCAGGGGCAGTTGGGCGCCCGCGGCGCCGCGCGTGCCCCGCCGCAGCTCGGCCAGGTGCAGTTGCAGATCGCGGCGGTTGGCGCCGAACGCGTCGAGCGCGCCGACCTGGGCGAGCCGCTGCGCGACCGGCTTGGAGGGCCTGGCCCGTTCCCAGAAGTCGACGAGTGAGGCGTAGGGCTGCCCGTCGGCGATCCGGGCGGCCTCGGCCTCGCTGATGCCGTGCACGTCGGAGAGGGCGAGCCGCAGCCCCCACACCGGCCGAGGCCCTGAGTTATCAGACACCAGTTCGATACGGTGAGCGACCGCCGACCGGTTCACGTCCAGCGGCAGGATCGGCACCCCCCGGCGCCGCGCGTCCGCGAGCAGCAGCCGCTTCGGGTACATCCCGGGGTCGTGCGTGAGCAGCCCGGCGTAGAACGCGGCCGGGTGATGGGCCTTCAACCAGGCCGACTGGTACGTCGGCACGGCGAAGGCCACCGCGTGCGCCTTGCAGAAGCCGTACGACCCGAAGGCCTCGACGATCTCCCAGGTGCGGCCGATCGTCTCCGCGTCGTACCCCCTGGCCGCCGCCTGCTGCGCGAACCAGAAGCGGATCCGGCCCTGCGACTCGGGGTCGGAGAGTCCGCGCCGCACCCGGTCCGCCTCGTCGCGCCCGCAGCCGGTCATGATGTCCACGATCTGGATGACCTGCTCGTGGAAGACGACGACGCCGTACGTCTCCTTCAGCGGCTCCGCGAGATCCGGGTGCGGGTAGCGGACGGGCGCGCGGCCGTGCCTGGCCTCGATGAAGGGCCGCACCATGTCGGCGGCGACCGGGCCGGGACGGAACAGCGAGATGTCGACCACCAGGTCGTGGAAGGTCGCGGGCTGCAGCCGCCCGACCAGGTCGCGCTGGCCGGGCGACTCGATCTGGAAGCAGCCGAGCGTCTCGGTGGACTGGATGAGCCGGTACGTCGCCGGGTCGCCCGGCTCCACCGCGTCCAGGTCGACCCGCTCCCCCGTGGCCCGCTCGGTCTCCGCCACGGCGTGCGCCATCGCCGACTGCATCCGCACCCCGAGGACGTCCAGCTTGAGCAGGCCGAGGTCCTCGACGTCGTCCTTGTCGAACTGCGACATGGGCAGGCCCTCGCCGCTGGTCGGCACCACCGGCGTACGGGCGAGCAGCGAGGCGTCGGAGAGCAGCACCCCGCACGGGTGCATGGCGACGCCGCGCGGCAGCGCGTCGAGGGCCTCGACCAGCTCCCACAGCCGGTCGCGGTCGCCCAGTTCCGCCGCGATCCGCCGCAGCTCGGGCAGTTCCTCCAGCGCGGCGCGGGCGTCGCGGGCGCGGATGTGCGGGAAGGCCTTGGCGATCCTGTCGATCTCGGCCGGGTCCATGGACAGGGCGGCGCCCACGTCGCGTACGGCGTGGCGGACCCGGTAGGTCTCGGGCATGGCGACCGTCGCGACCCGCTCGGTGCCGAAGCGGCCGATGATCGCGCGGTAGACCTCGAGGCGGCGGGCCGACTCGACGTCGATGTCGATGTCCGGCAGGACGTGCCGCCGCTTGGACAGGAACCGCTCCATGAGCAGCCCGTGCTCGACGGGGTCGGCGTGCGCGATGCCGATGAGGTGGTTGACGAGGGAGCCGGCGCCGGAGCCGCGGGCCGCGACCCGGATGCCCAGGTCGCGCACGTCGTCGACGACCTGCGCCACGGTCAGGAAGTACGAGGCGTAGCCGTGGTGGTCGATGATGTCCAGCTCGTGGTGCATGCGCTCCCAGTACTCGCGCCGGGAGTCGTAGCCGCGCCGCACCATGCCGGCCGCCGCGCGCGAGGCGAGGACGCGCTGCGCGGTGCGGCGCCCGGCGCCGACCAGGCGGGGCTCGGGGAAGTGCACGGTCCCGATGCCGATGTCGTCCTCGGCGTCGACGAGGCACTCGGCGGCGGCCGCCCGGGTCTGTTCGAGCAGGCGGTGGGCGGTGTCGCGGCGGAAGCCCGCGGCCTCGACGACGCGCTCGGCGACGCGCAACATGTCGTCCGCGCCCTTCAGCCACCGCTCGCCGCTGTCGAGTTCCTTGGTCGGGTCGACGGGGACGAGGCGGCGGGCGGCGTCGAGGACGTCGGCGACGGGGCCCTGCCCGGGGTCGGCGTAGCGCACGGCGTTGCTCAGGACGGGGCGCACGCCCTGCTCGGCGGCGAAGCCGACGGTGCGCGCGGCGAGGCGCAGCGAGCCGGGCCCGGTGCCCTCGCGGCCGTGCCAGACGGATTCCAGGCGCAGCGCGTCGCCGTACCGCTCGCGCCAGGGGGCGAGGAGGCGGGCGGCCCGGTCGGGGCGGCCCGCGGTGAGCGCGCGGCCCACGTCGGAGGCGGGTCCGAGCAGCACGGTGAGGCCCTCGCCGTGGTTCTCCTGCCAGGGCAGGACGGGCTGCCCATCGGTGCCGCCGTCGGCGTCGGCGCGGTGTGCGGCGGTGACCAGGCGGCAGAGCGCGGCCCAGCCGGTGGCGCCGTCCCGGGCGAGGAAGGTCACGCGCGGGGTCGACTCGTCGATGAAGGCACCGCCGCGCACGGGGGCGCGGCGCCGCTCGCCCTTGGCCGGGGCGGGCGCCCCCACCGCGAGCTCGGCCCCGAACAGCGGCCGCACGCCCGCCTTGGCGCAGGCCTTGGCGAACCGGACGGCGCCCGCGAGGGTGTCCCGGTCGGTGAGGGCGAGGGCGTCCATGCCCCGCACGGCGGCGCGCTCGGCGAGCCGCTCCGGGTGCGAGGCGCCGTAGCGCAGGGAGAACCCGGAGACGGTGTGCAGATGCGTGAACCCGGGCACACGCACCTCCTGAAACCCTGAATCGATCCGTTCTCACATCCCCCGCCTCCACCATAGACCAGTTTCGAACGCACGTACGACACATACGTTCGATTCACTGGTCCGGCGTGCCCCACGGCCCGGAACGTCGTCCGTTCGGCCCATCCCACCTGCGGAAACGCCCCGGGACCCGGAGCGTGGGGGCATGAGGTTCGCCGACGAATTGAAGAGCGCCGTCACCCCGCGAGCAGCCCTGCTCGTCATCGGCGTACTCGCCCTGCAACTGCTGTTCATCGCCTCCTACGTAGGAGCCCTCCACCACCCGAAGCCGAAGGACGTGGCTTTCGGAGTGGTCGCCCCGGGCCCCGCGGCCGAGCAGACGGCCGACCGTCTCGGGAAGCTCCCCGGCGACCCGCTCGACACCCGCGTCCTCAAGGACGAGGCCACGGCCCGCCGCCAGATCATGAACCGCGACATCGACGGCGCCCTGCTCGTCGACCCGCGCGGCACCACCGACACCCTCCTGGTCGCCTCCGGCGGCGGCACCGCCCTGTCCAGGACCCTCACCGAGCTCGTCTCCGAGGCCGACGCCGCCCAGAAGCGCACGGTGAAGACCGACGACGTGGCCGCGGCGTCGCCCCAGGACTTCAACGGTCTCTCGTCCTTCTACCTGGTCGTCGGCTGGTGCGTCGGCGGCTATCTGTGCGCGTCGATCCTCGCGATCAGCGCGGGATCCCGGGCCTCCAACGTGCCGCGCGCGGTCATCAGGCTCGGCACCATGGCGCTCTACTCGATCGTCGGCGGGCTCGGCGGCGCGGTCATCATCGGGCCGATCCTCGGTGCCCTGCCGGGCAGCGTCATGGGCCTGTGGGGCCTCGGCGCCCTGGTGATCTTCGGGGTCGGCGCGATCACGCTCGCCCTGCAGTCGCTCACCGGCATCGTCGGCATCGGCCTGGCCGTCCTCCTCGTCGTCATCGCGGGCAACCCGAGCGCGGGCGGCGCCTTCCCGCTGCCGATGCTGCCGCCCTTCTGGCAGGCGATCGGGCCCTGGCTGCCGCCGGGCGCCGGCACCTGGGTGGCCCGCTCCATCGCGTACTTCGAGGGGAACTCGGTCACCCGGGCGCTCCTGGTCCTCTCCGCCTGGGCCGTCCTCGGCACCGTCGTCACCCTCGCCCTGTCCGCCCGGCGCAGGACGCGCAGCGCCTCCATCGACCTGAGCGGCACGAACTACGGCAGAGGCATCGGCTGAGCGGCACGGCGGTAGGGAACGGCGGACGCGGGGCGGCGGACGCGGCAAAGCCCCGCCCCCACTGTCGCGGGGGCGGGGCTCAGTGTGTCCGGCGGCCTCAGCCGATCTCGGCTCCGTAGGCGCTCAGCGCCTCGGGAACCGGCTGGAAGAACGTCTCTCCACCGGAGGAGCAGTCACCGCTGCCGCCCGAGGTGAGACCCAGCGCGGTGTCGCCGGCGAAGAGCGCGCCGCCGCTGTCGCCGGGCTCGGCACAGACGGTGGTCTGGATCAGGCCGTCGACCTGGCCCTCCTGGTAGTTCACCGTCGCGTCGAGCGCGGTGACCTCACCGTCGTGGACCTGCGTGGTGCTGCCGCTGCGCGTCACCTTCTGGCCGACCGTGGCGTCCCCGGCCTTGCTGATCGCCTGGGAGCTGCCGTTGTAGAGGTTCACCTCGCTGGGATGCGGGGTGTCGGCCGTGTACTTCACGAGGGCGTAGTCGTTGCCCGGGAAGCTGGACTCCTCCGTGGTGCCGATCTCCGAGCCGCCCTGCGAGTCGGACCAGCTCTTGACCGCATTGCCGCAGTGGCCTGCCGTCAGGAAGTACGGCTCGCCGCCCTTGACGACGTTGAAGCCGAGCGAGCAGCGCGAGCCGCTCCCCCAGATCGCGTCGCCGCCGGCCAGGAAGGCCTTGAACTCGCCCTTGCTGTGCTTCAGTTCGGCCTTGCCGCCGAGGCTCTTCACGATCGAGGCGACCTTGTCGAGCCGCGCGCCGTCGACCGTGCGGTCCGCCGTGACGACGATCTTGTTCGTGGCCGGGTCCATCGCCCATGAGGTGCCGGGCACGGCGGCCTTGTCGTCGAGCGTCGCGCGGGCGCTCTTCAGCTCGGCGAGGGAGTTCTCCACGATTCTGGCCTTGCCGCCCGCCGCCTCGACGGCGCTCGCGGCGCTCTTGTTCAGCACGTTCACGACGAGGGCCTCGGCCTTCGCGTCGTAGTACGTGCCCGCGGTGTCCGCGCCGAGTTCCTCGACGAGGGTCGAGGCGAGCTTTCCGGCCTTCGCCACCGAGAGGGTGTCCGGTGTGGGCGTCGGGGAGTTCTCGCTCGCGTTCGCAGTCTGGAAGGTGATTCCCGCGACGACCAGCGCGGCGATGCCCGCGCCTGTCACGGCGGCACGCCGCTTGGGTATGCGTCGGTGCTTCAAAACTCACGACCTCCTGTGGGGGGAACGGCTCGTCGGGCGTGGGGGCCTGACGGGCCGCAAGGTTGCACCGCACGGAGTTGCCACGCTGAAAAAGCCGCGTCCATGCCAAAGTTGCCTCGTCCACTATCCCGAGGCTTTCCGGTAGCACACAAGGTCGACTTCAGGACGCGCACACGACAACACCAGTGCGCCCCCCGCACATCGAGTGAGCCCGGTCACGCCACGTCGGTTCCCGCTGCAAACACCCCGCGCGAGGAACGATCGTCAGCCTGTGAGGACTAGTCCTGTCCGGTTCTCGACCCTTCCACCGGGGGTACCTGCGGCGGGCGTTGCCGCTGTTGTCGCTGTTGCTGCTGCGGCAGGGACTGCTGGGCCCGCTCCAGGAAGCGGAGCAGCTCCACCGGGAAGGGCAGGACGAGAGTGGAGTTCTTCTCGGCGGCGACGGCCACCACGGTCTGCAGGAGCCGGAGTTGGAGCGCGGCGGGCTCCTCGGCCATCTCGTGGGCGGCCTCGGCGAGCTTCTTGGAGGCCTGGAGTTCGGCGTCGGCGTTGATGACGCGGGCGCGCCGCTCACGGTCGGCCTCGGCCTGCCGGGCCATGGAGCGCTTCATGGTCTCGGGCAGCGACACGTCCTTGATCTCGACGCGGTCGATCTGCACGCCCCACCCGATGGCCGGGGAGTCGATCATCAGCTCCAGGCCCTGGTTGAGCTTCTCGCGGTTGGACAGCAGGTCGTCCAGATCGCTCTTGCCGATGATGGAGCGCAGCGACGTCTGCGCCATCTGCGAGACCGCGAAGCGGTAGTCCTCCACCTGCACGACCGCCTCGGCGGCGTCGACCACCTTGAAGTAGATGACCGCGTCGACCCGGACCGTGACGTTGTCGCGCGTGATGCCGTCCTGCGCCGGCACCGGCATCGTCACGATCTGCATGTTGACCTTGTGGAGCCGGTCCACGAACGGCACGATCATGGTGAACCCCGGTCCGCGCACGGAGCGTTGCAGCTTTCCGAGGCGCAGCACCACGCCCCGCTCGTACTGCTTGACGACGCGCGCCGCCGCCATCGTGTAGACCACTCCGGCCGACCCGAGGGTCAGTCCCGCCGCCACCAGCTCCTCGACCATGCCGGCCCCCCAGGGTCCGAATCGGGCGTGTCGGGCGTTCCCTTCGAAGGTAGCCCTCCCCCCGGACGAGGGCGAGCCCCCGCCCGGTGTCCGGACGGGGGCCCACCCACTGCTGGCCAGAGCTTCAAGCGGCGTGCGCCGGCCTCAGTAGACGCTCACGTTGTACGCGCGCAGCGCCTCGGTGACCGGCTGGAAGAAGGTCGTGCCGCCCGACGAGCAGTTGCCGCTGCCGCCGGAGGTCAGGCCCAGCGCCGTGGTGCCCGAGTACAGCGGGCCGCCGCTGTCGCCCGGCTCGGCGCAGACCGTCGTCCTGATCATGCCGTAGACGACGTCGCCGCCGCCGTAGTTGACCGTCTGGTTCAGCGCGGTGACACGGCCGCTGTGCGTACCGGTCGTGGAGCCGCGCCGGGTGACGTTCTGCCCGACGGTGGGGTCGGCGGCGCGGGTGATGTCCTGGCTGCCCACGGTGCCGGACTTGGTGATCGAGTCGTTGGTGTAGCGCACGATGCCGTAGTCGTTGGTCGGGAAGCTGGAGCCCGACGTGGTGCCGAGCACCGTGGTCTTCGCCGAGTTGGCCCACCACGTGGTCGCGCCGTCGGTGCAGTGCCCGGCGGTCAGGAAGTAGTAGGCGCCCGCGCTGTTGCGCACGTTGAAGCCGAGCGAGCAGCGCCAGCTGCTCGCGTAGATCGCGTCGCCACCGGAGATGTACTTCTGGAACTTGCCCGGCGTGCGCTCGATCTTCAGGGCGCCGGCGTTGGACCCGGCCGCGTCCTTGATCCTGGCGATCTCGGACTTGGAGACCGTGCTGTCGGCGGTCACGACGACCTGCTTGGTCTTCGGGTCGACACCCCAGGCGGTGCCCGCGACGTCGGCGTCGAGGACGGCGTCACTGGCCTGTTCCAGCTGGGACGCGCTGAAGGTCGCCATGCCGTCCTGGGCGTTGGCCGCGGGCACGGCGAGCGCTCCTGCGGCGACAAGTCCGGTGGCTATGGCGAGCAGGCGGGTGCGTCTCGCCGTGCCACTGTGGGGGATGGTGCGCTTGATCCTCACGTTGTTCCCTCCCGAGGGAAGTCAGTGGGTCCTTGTGGGTTGAGGACCCGTGAGGCGCAGCCAAAGAGCAAGCCCGGATTCCGGTTACGCCGTGCTCCTGACAAGCGCTGCTCGGGAGTATTGAGGGGCGGACACGAGCCGCACAAGGGCGCCTTTCGGCCGTGCCGGATCGGCACGGCCCGGCCCCCGCTCAGCGGTCGAGAAGGTTCCGCTCTCCCGCCGCGACCTCGGTGACCAGCGTGTTCCCCGGCGGCGGGAAGGGGCAGACGAAGTGGTCGGCGAAGGCGCACGGTGGCAGCAGCGACCGGTTGAAGTCGACGGTGGTGCGCCCTTCCGCGTCGGGCGCGGCGGGCCGCAGGAAACGGAAGCGGTAGCTGGACGTTCCGCTGGTGGCATCCGCGAAGACGGCCCACAGCGATCCGTCCGCCTCGACGCTCACCTGGAGGGTGTGCTCGACTCCCCCGAGCCGGAAGGAGAGTTCACCGCCGAGGCCGAGACCGCGCTCCTTGCCGTCCGCGTTGCGGACCGTGACGGTGCGGTCCTCGGCGTACGGGACGAAGCGGCCCGGCACGGCCCAGCGGGCGTCGTACGCGGTGGCGTCGATGCCCCGGAAGGCGCGGCGGGCGGCGGCGTCCGGGTCGAAGTCGCGCACCGCCCAGAGGCCCTCGCGCCGGATGACGACGAGGCGGCGCCCGCCGTGCGCGACGCGGGCACCGGCGACCGGGCCACTGTCCGCGTCCAGCCGGACCTCTCCGGTCAGGGGCTGCCCGTCGACGGTGAGGCCGTCGTCCTCCCCGGCGGTCAGCACCACCGCGTCGGCCGCCGGGGTCCAGTGCCCGGGGACGCCCGGCAGGTGTCCGTCCGGGTGGTCCGCGAGCCAGTGCGTGCCGGTGAGGGAGAGCGGCCCGTAGGGGGCCGACACCGTCTCCGTCCGCTGCTCGTGCCAGTGCTTCCAGTCCTGTACGTCGTCCGTCATGGTGATCAACCCTTCCATACGGGCTCGGGCAGCCCGAGGTGGGAGCGCAGCGTCACGCCCTCGTACTCCGTGCGGTACGCGCCGCGCTCCTGGAGCAGCGGCACCACCTTGTCGACGAAGTCGTCGAGGCCGCCCGGGGTGAGGTGCGGCACGAGGATGAAGCCGTCGGCGGCCTCGGTGCGCACGGCCTCCGTCAGGTCGGCGGCGACCTGGTCCGGGGTGCCGATGAAGGACTGGCGGGCCGTGGTCTCGATGACGGTCTGGCGGATGGAGAGCCCCTTGGCCTCGGAGAGCGCCCGCCACTTCGCGGCGACGGCGAGCGGGTCGCCGATCTTCACCCGGCCCTGGACCAGCTGCGACTCCGGGTCCGGGTCGATGTCGGGCAGCGGTCCGTCCGGGTCGTACGCGGAGAGGTCCACGCCCCAGACCTGTTCCAGGGCGAGGATCGCGTTCTGCGGGGAGACTTGAAGACGGCGGATCTCGGTGGCCTTCTCCTGTGCCTCGGCCGCGGTGTCGCCGAGGACGTAGGTGACGCCGGGCATGATCTTCAGGTCGTCGGCGGCCCGCCCGTACTTCGCGAGGCGCCCCTTCACGTCCGCGTAGAACTCCCGGCCGGCCTCCGGCGTGCCGTGCCGCGTGAAGACGACGTCGGCGGCCGACGCGGCGAACTCCCGCCCTTCCGGGGAGTCGCCCGCCTGGATCACGACGGGGTGCCCCTGCGGAGAGCGCGGCAGGGTGAACTCGCCCTCGATCGTGAAGTGTTCGCCGTGGTGCGTGAAGGGCCGCGGCCGGCCGTCGGGCGTCCAGGAGTCCCACAGCTCGCGTGCCGTCGCCAGGAACTCGGCGGCGCGGGTGTACCGGTCGGCGCGGTCGAGGTAGCCGCCGCGCCGGAAGTTCTCGCCGGTGAAGGCGTCCGACGTGGTGACCACGTTCCAGGCGGCGCGGCCGGCGCTCAGATGGTCCAGGGAGGCGAATCTGCGGGCCAGTTCGAAGGGTTCGTTGAAGGTCGCGTTGACGGTGCCTGCCAGGCCGAGCCGTTCGGTGACGGCGGCGAGCGCGGTCAGGACGGTGAGCGACTCGGGCCGTCCGACCACGTCCAGGTCGTGGATCCGCCCCTTGTGCTCGCGCAGCCGCAGCCCCTCGGCGAGGAAGAAGAAGTCGAAGAGGCCGCGCTCGGCGGTGCGGGCGAGCGTCGCGAAGGACGAGAAGTCGATGTGCGAGCCGGACCTCGGGTCGGACCAGACGGTGGTGTTGTTGACGCCCGGGAAGTGGGCGGCCAGGTGCACCTGCTTACGTGGCTGCGTCCCAAAGGGCCGATGGGGTCGATGTGTCATGAGGGCTCCCCCGCGAGGGTGGCGTAACGGTTGGCGGGCCGGGCGAGCCCCAGGTGTTCGCGGAGCGTGCTGCCCGGATAGAAGGTGCGGAACAGGCCGCGGTGCTGGAGCAGCGCGACGGTGCCGTTGACGAGCCGCTCCAGGTCACGGCGCGGCTCCGCGGGCGTGAGGTGGAAGCCGTCGACGGCGCCCGCGCGGTGCCAGTCGGCGATCAGCTCGGCCAGGTCGACGGGGCCGCCCCGGTAGGCGGGCCCCTCGGCGGTGGGCAGCGGCCCGCCCCCGTGCCCCGGCTCCGCGGCGTGCTCCCCGCCGCCGAGGTCGACGTGGAGGGCGGCGAACACAAGGAGCGTCCCCGGATCGCGCCCCGCCCGGGCCGCGAGGCCCCGCAGTTCGGACCGCGCGGCGTCGGCCCGCTCGGCGGACGCGACCCGCACCAGGGCGACGTCCGCGTACCGGGCGGCCGTCTCACGGGCCTGCGGGGCGGTCGCGTCGACCACCCGCACCGGGTGCCCCTGCGGCGGCCGCGGCACGATGGACGGGCCGCGCACCGAGAAGCCGCGCCCCTGGAAGTCGACGTAGTGCAGCTTGTCCCGGTCGATGAAGCGGCCGGTCGGCACGTCCCGTATCTCCGCGTCGTCCTCCCAGCTGTCCCACAACCGGGCGGCGACGTCGGCCACTTCACCGGCCTCGCGCCACAGCTCCTCGCGGGACGCGGCGCGGCGCCGCCCGAAGAGGCGGGCCTCGGCCTCGGTCGTCGACACGTCGACCGTCCAGCCGGCCCGCCCGTGGCTGACCCAGTCGAGGGTCGCCACGGCGGCCTGCACGTGGAACGGCTCGGTGTGGGTGGTCGTGACGGTCGGCACCAGGCCGATGCGCCCGGTGCGGGGCGCGATCCTCGCGGCCACGGCGAGCGCGTCGGGACCGGGCCGCGCGAAGGAGTCGCCGAGGGTCACGAAGTCCAGCGCCCCCCGCTCGGCGAGCAGCGCGGGCTCAATGTAGGCGTCGGCTTCGTAGGCCTCGGCTTCGTGGGCGTCGGGCCGGTCGACGGCGACGGCGAGGTGGAGGGAGCCGCGGCAGGCCGCGGCGGTGGGCGGGGTGGGCATGCGGAACTCCTAGAGGACCTTGGAGAGGAAGGCGCGCGTGCGGTCGTGGCGCGGGTTGTCGAGTACGTCGGCGGGGGCGCCCTGTTCGACGACGCGGCCGTCGTCCATGAAGACGACGGTGTCGGCCACCTCGCGGGCGAAGCCGATCTCGTGCGTGACGACGATCATCGTGGTGCCCCGGCGGGCCAGGTCCTTGATGACGTCGAGTACCTCGCCGACCAGTTCGGGGTCGAGCGCCGAGGTCGGCTCGTCGAAGAGGAGCAGCTTCGGTTCGAGGGCGAGCGCGCGGGCGATGGCGACGCGCTGCTGCTGCCCGCCGGAGAGCTGTCCCGGGTAGGCGTCGGCCTTGTCGGCGAGGCCGACCCTGGCCAGGAGCCGCCGCGCGGCCTCGTCCGCGGCGGGGCGGGGCCGCTTGAGGGCGAAGACGGGCGCCTCGACGACGTTCTCCAGGACGGTCAGGTGCGGGAAGAGGTGGAAGTCCTGGAAGACGAAACCGATGCGGGTGCGCTGCTTGAGCACGTCGCGTTCGGGCAGCTCGTACAGCTTGTCGCCGGAGCGCCGGTGGCCGATGGGCGTGCCGTCGACGCCGACCGAGCCCCCGTCGGCCTTCTCCAGGTGGTTGATGGTGCGCAGGAGGGTGGACTTGCCGGAGCCGGACGGGCCGAGCACGACCGCGACCTCGCCCCTGCGGACCTGCAGGTCGACGCCTTTCAGCACCTCCATCGAGCCGAAGGACTTGCGCACGGAGCGGAGTTCGACCATGGGGGGATCGACGAGGGGATCACTGGGCTGCGGCACGGGTTCCTCCGGTCCGGGTGGTGTGCAGGAAGTCGAGTACGGCACGCGCGGTGGCGTCGTTCTGCCGGAAGGTGGGGCTGTTGGTCCGCGGCCGGGTGAAGGCGCCCGCGCCGCGCGCGTCGGTGTGCGGGCCGAGCGCGAACCGGCGCGGGTGCGCCGCGCCTGCCCGGTCGAGCACCCGTCCGTCGGCCGGGTCGACGGCGAGCAGCCCCGCCTCGGTCGACGCGGCGCCCTCGGCGTACAGGGCGCGCAGCAGCGGGTCGCGGGTGCGGGCGAGGGTGGGCTGCGGCAGCCGTGCCTCGACGAGCGCGCGGGCCTCGGTGACCTGGCCGGGGAGGGTGGGGCTCTGCGCGCGGAACACCCCGTCCTCGGCGGCGACCCGGACGTCCGCGCCGAGGAACCGCACGACTCCGGCGCGGGAGAGCGCGAGCAGCTGCCTCAGCCGGGGGCCCGGCGGTCCGGAGGCGAGGTGGCTGAAGAAGCCGTGCCACCACGGCCCCACGTCGCCGAGCCGCACCACCTGTCCGTAGACGGAGAGGAGTCCGAGGAAGACGGCGAGGTCGGGGCTGTGTCCGGGGTCGTGCCGGCGCGCGAGGTCGTCGGCGACGTGGCGGCGCAGCCCGTCCTGCAGCGCTTGGTACGAGGTGTGGCGCACCCCGGACAGGGGGCGGTCGAGTGCCGTGAGGTCGAGCCGGTCGACGGGGTCGGGCACGGCGGAGGCGACGAGGGCGTCCAGTTCGGGGCTGCCGGGGTCGCAGGCCCCGTACTTCTCGTCGAAGTCCGTCCAGGCGGTCCGGGTGCGTTCGGGGTGTGCGGTGAAGAGGCGGTGGTAGTGGGCGAAGCCGAGTTCCTTCTCGACGAGCGGCCACACGTCCCGCCGGAAGTCGAACCCCTCGGGTCTGGCGAGGAGTCCGTCGACCTCGGCCGGTCCCAGGTAGCGGGGCAGGGGCGGGCGTTCACCGTCCCAGTCGTAGCCGATCTTCGAGTGGTAGGGGACGCCGCGCCGCGAGCCGACGTACAGGACGGGCTCGCGGCCCGACGGGTGGTACGTGTCGCCTTCGTGCCGTCCGCCGCGCCCCTCGGTGAGCAGCACCATCAGGTCGACGAAGGCGAGGCCGAAGCCGCGCACGATGGCGGGCGCGCCGGGCGCGAGCCGCGACAGGTCGCTGTCGGCGGTGAAGTCGGGCGGGAGGTACACGAGTCCGTTGCGCTCGGCGTACGCGGCCAACTCAGCCTGTTCGGGGTCCGGTTCGGCGTCCAGGTGCCCCTGGGCGAGGATGACGAGGTCGGCGGCCAGCGACTCATCGACGCCCTCCAGGGTCACCTCCTGAAGGGTGTCGTGTGCCCCGGTGACGCGCAGCGCCCTGCGCCGGTGGTGGTGGACGGCGACGCCCGCGGGCAGGGCGGCCACGGCCTTCTCGTACACCCAGCGCAGATAGGCGCTCTGCTCGCGGCGGCCGAGGAAGGCGCGTCCGTCGCGCCCAGCCCACTCGTGCAGGGCGGGGCCAGGCAGGACGGGGCCCACCACCTCCACCGTGTCGTCGGTGAACATCGTGACGTCCTGGGCCTGCGAGTTCATCCAGAGCAGCGGCGACTGGTCGGTCCGCCAGACGCGCCCGCCGCCCGGCGGGTAGGGGTCGACGAGGTGGATGTCCAGACCCGCTCCGCCGTACGGCGAGGGCGCGTTGGCGGCGATGCGCTCCAGGATTCCGGTGCCGCGGGGCCCGGCTCCCACGATCACCAGCGAGTGCCGCGCCGGACTCATCGCGCCCGCTCCGACCCGCGTGCGTAGTACCGCTCGACGTAGTACTGGCCGACGCTCAGCACCGAGGTGACCACGACGTACCAGAGGGTCGCGACCATGAGCAGCGGGATGACCTGGTAGGTGCGGTGGTAGACGAGCTGCACGGAGTAGAGCAGGTCCTGGACGGCGATGACGGAGACGATCGAGGTGCCCTTGAGGGTGCCGATCAGCATGTTCCCGGCGGGCGGCACGATGGACCGCATCGCCTGCGGCAGGACGATCCGCCGAAGCCGGCGCCACCGCCCGAGCCCGAGGGACCGCGCGGCCTCGGTCTGTCCGCGGTCGACGGAGAGGAGCCCGCCGCGCACCACTTCGGCGGCGTACGCGGCCTCGTGCAGGGTGAGCCCGATGACGGCGATGGTGACCGGTCCGAGCAGGTCCACCGTCCGCACGCCGAACACCTGCGGGTACAGCGCACCGATGTTGAACCAGAAGAGCAGCTGGACCAGGATCGGCATCGACCTGAAGAACCAGATGTAGCCCCAACTGACCGCGCGCAGCACGGGGTTGGCGGACAGCCTGCCGAGGGCGAGGAGCGTGCCGAGCGCGAAGCCGAGCACCATGACGACGGCGGTCAGCCAGAGCGTGAGCCCGAGGCCGCGCAGCACGGACGCCGAGGTGAAGTAGTCGGCGACGACGTCCCACTGGAACGCCTCATTGCGTACGACGGAGTCGGCGGCCAGCGCGAGCAGGACCAGCACGGCCGCGGCCGCCGTCCACTGCCCCACGTGGCGGCGGGGCACGAGGCGCGGTTCGGCGGGGGGCTCGGTGGGATCCCGGGGCGGAGGGGCGGTCGCCGCTTTGGCGAGGGTGTCGGAAGACATGCGGAAGGCTCCGTGGATACAGAAGATCGAACACGGGTGACGCCTTCACACGGACCGAGCCCCTCAGCACGATCCGCCTCGAGATTACGGTTCCCTTCACGCCCGCTGTCAAGGCCGTCCAGCATATGAGCCGTACGTCTCACGGCAGTTGACGCGGAAACGGATGCCTGTTCCACTTGGCCCATGCATCCGCAGCAGTGGCTGGTCACACGCTCCCACATCGACTTCGGTCGAGTGTGGTCCGCGTCTTGTTGATGTTCCTCTGAGCCGACCCCCTGCGCGCCGAGCCCGTTGAGGGCTCCCTTCTTCCTCCTGCCACGGACCGGTCGGTCTGCCGCGTACGTCCGACGTCCGCGCCGTCGCGCGCCGACGCCCCCGCCTTCACACGCGTACGTCACCGCTGCTCCGTCACGAGCGGTGACACCCCCTCCCCTCGTACGTCCGCTTCGCCCTGCCCTGCCGAGCTGGAGACCGTCACGCCATGAGCACGCCCCCGCACTCCCGCCGCCTCCCGGTGGCCTTCGCCCTGATCACCGCCGCCACGCTCGCGCTGACCGGCTGCGGCTCCGGTGACGCCGCCGAGACCGCGGGCGGCGCCGGCCCCGCGGGCAAGGGCGCCCGGATCCCGACCGCGGACGTGGTGTCGTCGGTCAAGAAGAACGAGGCGGCGGCGCGTCTGCTCCCCCGGGACGTGCGCGACCGGGGCACGCTCGGCATCGCCTCCTCCGTCGGCGGCTCCCCGCCCGGCGCCCTCTACCTCGCGGACGGCAGGACGATCGTCGGCCAGGACATCGACTTCGCGGACGCCGCCGCGAAGGTCCTCGGCCTGAAGCTGAAACGGGAGGCCGCGAGCTTCGAGGCGATCCTGCCCGCCCTCGGCAGCGGCAAGTACGACCTCGGCACGGGCAACTTCGGCGTGACCGACGAACGCCGGAAGACCATCGACTTCGTCACGTACATCAACGACGGCCAGGGCTTCGCCGTCCGCGAGGACAGCAGGCTGAAGAAGGTCACCGACTTCGAGCAGCTGTGCGGCCTGAACGTGGCGACCGGCGCGGGCACCACCTTCGAAGTCACGCTGGAGGACAACAAGCACGTCTGCGCGGAGGCGGGCAAGAAGCCGTACGCCGTGAAGACGTACGCCGAGCAGAGCGCGATCTGGGCCGCGCTCCAGCAGGGCCGCGCCGACGTGGTGATGTCCACCATCAACGGTCTGCGGTACGCCGTGAAGCAGCAGGAGGGACTGAAGTTCCTCGGCGAGTACCGGCGGCTCGACGTCGGCTTCGCCTTCAAGAAGGACACGAAGCTGGCGCCCGCGTTCCGGGCGGCCGTCGACCGGCTGATCAAGGACGGGACGTACGACCGCATCCTGCGGAAGTGGGGCACGCAGGGCTCCGCGATCGAGAAGTCACGGATCTCCCCGCCGGAGATCAAGGACTGACGTCCGCTCAGGCGCCGCGGCGCCCGGCCGCGCCCGCACCCACCCCGGTCAGAGCCCGCAGTCGCAGCAGGAGCAGCACTCACAGATGCCGCAGCAGCCGCAGTCGCAGTCGCCGCAGTTGCTGCAGCAGCCCTCGCGCTTCTTGCGGGACCAGGGACCTTCGTACTGGTCGGCGCAGCACATCTTGCAGGTGCAGCAGAGCCCGATGGCGACGGCACACCCCGCCCAGAAGCCGCGCCTGCCGGGCTTCGGGGGCTGCGGCTCGAAGGCGGGCCCACCGCCGAAGCCCCCGGGGCCGCCCGAGCCACCCGGTCCCCCGGGACCGCCCGGTCCACCGGGACCACCGGGCACCCCACCCCCGTACGGATTTCCGACCCCGCCCCCGTACGGATTCTGCGAGTCGTACGGACCACCGGCGGGCGGCTGCCCGTACGGCCCGCCCTGCTGCGGCGGCCCGAAGGAACCACCCTGATGCGCCGTCACCTCATGCGCGTGCCCGCACGCGACGGTACCGAAGGCCCGGTCGATCGACGTGCCCAGCTCGTGCGCGAGCAGCAGGTGCGCCAGCTTTCCGTCGGTGAACTCGGCGTCGCGCAGCGCGAGCCGGATGCCGTGCAGCGCGTCGTCGGCCAGGCGGCGCGCCTCGGCCAGGGACGTGCCGGTTGCCGTGAGGGGATTCCAGGCGCCCGCCGCGGCGTCGGCCTCCCTGTCCTCCACGGCGTCGAGCAGGTGCGCGAGCCTGCCGAAGAGCCGGCCCGCCTCGGCGAGCGGCTCCGCGTTGCCGGGCCGCCCGGCGAGCACGGCGGTGTGCGCGAAGGCCGCGGCGGTCGCGGTCTCGGTCGGCTCGGTGACCGCGAGCAGCGAGCTGCCGGGCCCCGCCAAGGCCTCGACACCGGCCTGCCGTTCGACGGCGTCGACCAGGACGGCGGTGTCGAACCCCACGTCGGCGCCGGTCCGCGCGCCCGCCCTGTCCCAGTTCCTGGCCACGCGCCGGGCGGCGAAGGAGACCGGCTTGCGCGCCAGGAGCCCGTCCCCGTCGACGACATGGTCGCGGACCTTCGCCGAGGCGAGCACCAGCGAGACGGCGGCGGCGAGCCGCGCCCCCTCCCCCTGGGCCACGGAAGCGGTCCGCATCCCGCGCAGCGGACAGGGCCCCGCGGTGCGCCGCCATCCGGTCGACCGCTCGGCCTGAGCCTCCGTCAGAACCGAGATGATGAGCCCGTCGTAGTTGGTGACGACGCGGGCGAACTGCCCGTGGTCACCGCGCAGCGCGAGACAGAGCCCGCAGAGGTGCGCCATCCACTGCGTCTTGAGGCCCTCACCGAGACGGTGGCTGCAGGGCCTGACGATTCCGAACAAGACGACTCCCCCGAGTGGCCCGGATACGATCAACTCCGGCATCGTAGCCACGGGCTCGTTCACCCGTACGCACCGGCCGTCACCCATACGCCGTGAAGAATCATATTTCACTCACAGTCAGCAGCCGTGCACAGCACGACCCTTGGAGGGCACCGCACAACGGCGTGTTGACTCTGCACCAGTACCGTCACGAAAACCCCGCGCGGCGACTATCCACTTGGCGCATCATCCGCATCATGGACGACGATAGGGATGCGGAATTCAGGGAAACCGCTGCGAGAGGAGGCGTCCATGGGATCGGTGCGCAAGGCGAGTGCCTGGCTTGGCCTCGTCGACGACAACAACGACGAGCGTTACTACGACGACGGCTACGAAGACGACCGGGCCGAGGGACCTGACCAGCCGGAGGCCTGGGTCACGGACCCGCGTGCGCGGGTGGCGAGCGAGCCGGCCCAGGACCACGGGCAGCGGATCGGCACCGTGACCCCGGACAGCTTCCGGGACGCGCGCCACATCGGTGAGCTCTTCCGGGACGGCGTCCCGGTCATCATGAACCTCACGTCCATGGAGCCCGCAGACGCCAAGCGCGTGGTCGACTTCGCGGCCGGCCTCACCTTCGGCCTGCGCGGTTCGATCGAGCGCGTGGCGACGCGGGTCTTCCTGCTCACCCCCGCCGACACGCAGATCGTCAACGGCGAGGCCGTGAGTCGCCCGTCGGACGGTTTCTTCAATCAGAGCTAGGGGCAGGGCCGCTCACCGGAGCCCGGGCCGGCACAGGGCCGGTCACCGGAAGGCATCGAGACCGGTGAGCGCCTTGCCCAGTACCAGTTGGTGCATCTCGGAGGTGCCCTCGTAGGTGAGCACCGACTCGAGGTTCGTCGCGTGCCGCATGACGGGGTACTCGAGCGAGATGCCGTTGGCGCCCAGGATCGTCCTGGCCGTGCGGCAGATCTCGATCGCTTCCCTGGCGTTGTTGAGCTTGCCGAAGCTGATCTGCTCGGGACGGAGCCGGCCCGCGTCCATGCGCCGTCCCAGGTGATGGGCGAGCAGGACGCCCTTGTGCAGCTCGACCGCCATGTCGGCGAGCTTGGCCTGGGTGAGCTGGAAGCCGCCGATGGCCCGGCCGAACTGCTCACGGCTCTTCGCGTACTCCACGGCCGCCTCGAAGGACGAGCGGGCCGCGCCCATGGCACCCCAGACGATGCCGTAGCGGGCGTGGGAGAGACAGCTCAGCGGCCCCTTGAGACCGGTCACCTCGGGCAGCACGGCGTCCGCCGGCAGCCGCACCTCGTCGAGGACCAGCTCGCTGGTGACGCTCGCGCGCAGTGACCACTTGTGCTTGATCTCGGGCGCCGAGAAGCCCCGCGTGCCGGTCGGTACGACGAATCCCCTGATGCCGTCGTCGGTCTGCGCCCAGACGACGGCGACCCCGGCCACCGACCCGTTGGTGATCCACATCTTGCGGCCGTTGAGCACCCAGTCGGTGCCGTCCCTCTTCGCGTGCGTCCGCATGGACGCCGGGTCGGAGCCGTGGTCCGGCTCGGTCAGCCCGAAGCAGCCGATGATCTCACCGGCGGCCATGCCGGGCAGCCACCGCTGCTTCTGCTCCTCGGAGCCGAACCTCCAGATGGCATACATCGCGAGGGATCCCTGCACGGAGACGAGAGACCGGATGCCGGAGTCGGCGGCTTCCAGCTCCAGACACGCGAGCCCGTACTGCACGGCGCTGGCGCCCGCGCAGCCGTACCCCTCCAGAGACATCCCGAGGGCCCCGATGGAGCCGAGCTCACGGGCCAGCTCGCGGATCCCGGGCAGCTCGCCCTTCTCGTACCAGTCGGCGATGTGGGGCAGGACCCGGTCGGTCGCCCAGGTGCGGACGGTGTCGCGGATCGCGAGGTCCTCCGGGTCGAGGAGGTCGTCGATGCCGAGGGGGTCGGCGGGGTCGAAGGGCGGCAGCGGGGTGCGGGCGCTTGCGGACATGCGGGCCTCCGGCGACACAAAACTAGCAGCGATAGTTAACAACGACTCACGCCGACGTTACGACGCAGTCTCCCGCACGTCCAGAGCGTCCAGCCCCCGTCCCGGAGGCGCCCCGCAAGGGGCGCGGGGAACTGCGCGCCCAGCCCAAATCGACCCGCACCCGAAAACGGCCCCCTTCAGGGGCGCGGGGAACTGCGCAAAACCCGCCGCGGAGGCTCAGGCATCCACAGACGACCCGGCACCGATCCGCTCCGGGTCACGAGGCCCCGGCACCCCGGGCTCAAGCCGCGCCGCAGGCGCCCCGCACTCCATCCCCCGAGGCAACCGCAGCGCGGCCACCGCCCCGAGCAACAACAGCCCCGCACTGACGAGCAGGGTCACGTGCAGCCCGTGCACGAAGGAGTCCCGCGCAGCGGCCCGCAGCGCGGCGCCCGAGTCCCCGCCGAGCCGCGCGGCGACCTCGTACGCCTCGCCGAGCGAGTGCCCCGCCGCGGCGCTGTCCGCCGCGGACACCCCGGGCACGGAGGAGAGCCCCGGCGTGTACGCCGCGTTCATGACGCTGCCGAGCAGCGCGATGCCGATCCCCGCGCCCAGCTGGTAGGAGGTCTCGCCGATCGCCGCGGCGCCGCCCGCCTGGGCCGGCGGGGCCTCGCTCAGCATCGACTCGTACGCGCCGAAGAGCGTGGTCTCCAGGCCGAAGCCGAGCAGCACGAAGCCGACGAGGAGCAGCGTGTCGTCGGCGTGGGCGCCCATGCCGGTGAGCAGCAGCACGGCGGCCGCGGTCAGGCAGAAGCCGGCGCAGACCATCGTGCGCGGCCCGAGGCCGCTGAGCATCTTCGAGCCGGCGAGGCCCGCGGCCATCGCGGCGACGGTGAGGGGCACGAGCCGCAGCCCCGTCTCCAGCGGGGAGAGGCCGAGGACCAGCTGGAGGTACTGCGCGGCGATCAGTTCGAGGCCCACGAGGGCGAGCATGGCGAGGACGATGCAGCCGACCGACGTGCTGAACGCGGGCCGCGCGAACATCGACAGGTCGACGAGTGGATGCTTGCGCCGCCGCTGTCTGCGGACGAAGCCGACGAGGAGGGCACCGCCGACGGCGAGGGAGACCAGCGTCGTGGCGCCGAGCGGTGACTCGCCGCCGCCGAGCCGCTTCACTCCGAGGACGAGGCCGAAGAGTCCGCCCGCGGCCATCAGCGCGCCGACCACGTCCCACGGCCCGTTCCTGTCGCCGGTGGACTCGGGCAGCAGCCAGCGTCCGATGGGCAGGCTGACCAGCATCAGCGGGATGTTTATGAGGAAGACCGAGCCCCACCAGAAGTGCTCGAGGAGGAACCCGCCGAGCAGCGGTCCGACGGCGGCGCCCACCGCGGCCACCGCGCTCCAGATGCCGATGGCGAGGGCCCGCTCGCGGCGGTCGGGGAAGACCTGGCGCAGGATCGACAGGGTCGCGGGCATGATCATCGCGCCGCCGACGCCGAGCAGCGCGCGGGCCGCGATCAGCACCTGCGCGTTGTCGGAGAGGGCCGCGATCGCGGAGGCGACGCCGAAGAGGGCGTAACCGAGGAGGAGGACGCGTCTGCGGCCGACGCGGTCGCCGAGCGTGCCGAAGAGGATGAGGAGCGAGGCGCAGACGAGTGGATAGATGTCGACGATCCACAGCAGCTCGATCGCGCCGGGCTTCAGGTCCTCGGTGACCGCGGGAACCGCGACGTGCAGGACGGTGGCGTCGACGGCGACGAGCAGCAGGCTGACGCAGAGGACGACGAGCACGACCCAGCGGTTGGCCCCGGCACCGGCCCCGGATCCCCGACGGCCCTGCGGTGCTGCGGCCGTGGTCGTCCCGGACATGTGCGTACCTCCCAGTGGTCCCTCGCAACAGCGGCCTGCGGGATGGGGAACTCCCTGCTCCGGCGGCACAGACAAGGCGAGTGAGCCGTCAGAGTACGCGAGTCCACGCCTGGGGCGCGTGGCGGACCTCTCACGGTTGTACGGATGCGGTGTGGTGTGCGCCACGCCCGCGACTTCCGGCCATGCCCCCGCACAGGCGTACGGCACGCCCCGCGCGGGCGTCCGACTTCCCTCACGGCTGATAATCGAGCCCGTGACTGATCTTGATCAACGCCGCACGCCGTCCCCGCCCTCCCCGGCGGGCCACGTGCTGCGCCGCGCGGCGCCCGCGGTCCTCGTGTACGCGGGGGTGCGTGCGCTGGGACTCGCCGTCCTCGCGGTGTGGGGCGCGGTGGCCGGCAAGAGTCCGCACACGCTGCTGTCGGCCCGCTGGGACTCGCTCTGGTACACCCGCGTCGCCGAGCACGGGTACGGCTGGGAAGTGACGCTCCCGGACGGCAGCGTCCACTCGAACCTCGCGTTCTTCCCGCTGCTGCCCTGGCTGGAACGGCTCGTCGCGGCGATCAGCCCCCTGTCGTACGCCGACGCGGGTCTGGTGGTGAGCTGGCTCGCGTCGCTCTTCGCCGCCGCGGGGATCTTCGCGGTCGCCGACCATCTGTACGGGCGCCGGGCGGGGATCTGCGCGGCCGCGCTGTGGGCGGTCCTGCCGGTCGGCATCGTGCAGTCGATGGCGTACAGCGAGTCGTTGTTCACTGCGCTCGCCGCCTGGTCGTTGTACGCGGTGCTCAGGGAGCGCTGGGTGGCGGCGGGTGTGCTCGCCTCGCTCGCGGGGCTGACCCGGCCGGTGGGCGCCGCGGTGGTCGCGGCGATCTGGGCGGCTGCGGCCGTGCGGATGTACCGGGAGCGGCGGGCCGACCGGCGCGTGCTCCTCGGGGTGATCCTGGCTCCGCTCGGCGCCGCGGGCTATGTGCTGTGGGTCGGCCACCGCACCGGCGGCGGTCTCTTCGGCTATCTCGACGTCCAGGCGGGCTGGGGCAACGGCTTCGACTTCGGCTATGCCTTCGCGCGGTTCGTCGGGGAGAAGTTCACCTCGGTCCCCGACGCCCTCGCGGGTCTCGGCCTCATCGCCGGTGTCGCCCTGGTCTGCGGGCTGTACGTACTCGGCGTACGCGGGAAGCAGCCGCTACCGCTGCTGGTCTACTGCGGGATCGTCGTCGTGCTCGCCCTGTGCGCGGCCGGCTACTTCGGCTCGAAGCCGCGGCTCCTGATGCCCGCGTTCCCGCTCCTGCTGCCGGTCGCGGTGGCGCTGGCCCGGCTGCGTACGTCCAGGTCGGCGCTGGTCCTGGGCGGTGTGGCCGTGGTGAGCGCGGTCTACGGGGCGTTCTGGCTGCACGGCTCGGGCCCGCCCTGATCACGTCATGATCATTTCGGCGGCCACCGGTGATCGAACGGGAAATTCCACACCAGCCCCCGGTGAACCAATTCAAAAGGGCTATAAAACAGCACCGGAAATGATCAACGAATTGGGTAAGGGGTCGGCGCACAATAAACAAACCATGAGGAATAAACCTCTTCCTGAGATCAATCCCACATCACATCGTCATCACAAAGCCACTGATTCGGCCTAGTGCCGCACTCACTCGCTGTAACGTCGATTGGGTGCGTACCGAACGAAACCTCACCCGTCTTGACCGGGTCTTCGCCCGGCTGGACCGTGAGCCGGAACGACCGGCCCACCTCGCCATGCCGAGGATGAGCCGGCACAGGGTCGTGCTCTTCGGCGCGACCCTGGCCTTCTACCTGGCCATCGTCGTCGCCGTGCTGACCACCTCGTGGCTGGTGCGGTTCGACTGGCAGGTCATGTTCTTCCGGCCCTACCAGCAGTGGCCGGAGATCCACGCCTTCCTCGACTACTGGGTCGTCCTCGGCCAGCGCGGCCCGACCGCCGTCATGGTCGCGGCCTGGCTCGGCTGGCGCTCCTGGCGGCAGCACACGCTGCGCCCGCTCCTGATGTTCGGCGCCTCGCTCCTCCTGCTGAACGTCACGGTCGGCGCGGCCAAGCTCGGCATGGGCCGCCTCGGCCCGCACTACGCCACCGCGATCGGCTCGAACGAGATGTGGCTCGGCGGCGATATATTCCCTTCGGGCCACACCGCCAACGCCGTCGTGACCTGGGGAATCCTGGCCTATCTCGCCTCCACCCCGCGCACCCGCCGCTATCTGTCGGCGCTGTCCGCGGTGGTCTCACTGAGCGTCGGCCTCACCACCGTCTACCTCGGTACGCACTGGCTGAGCGATGTCTTCCTCGGCTGGGCCGCGGGCCTGCTCATCCTGCTCGCGCTGCCCTGGTTCGAGTCGCTGATCGCCCGGGTCGAGGCCGGGATCTTCCGCGTCCGCGACTCCTGGCGCGCCCGCCGCGCCCAGATCATCACGGTGCCCGAGCCCGCGCCCGCGCCGGTCGGGGCCCCCGCGATGGTGCCGCAGCGCCCTGCCGCGGACGACAGCGCGCCCGCGCGCGAGCCGGTCGGCGCCGCCCGCGGCGGCCGCCCCGCGGCCTATCTGGCGCCGGGCCCGCACACGGCCCGCTCCGAGCGCACCCCGGTCACCCCGGCGGGCAGCCGCCGCCCGCCGCACTCGGACCGCGTCACCCGCGGCACCACGTCGGCCCGCCCGGTGCCGGGCGGCTGACCCCACAGGCAGCGGGGGCCGGTACGCACAGCCCACCCCCCGCACCGCGAAGGCCCCGGTTCCGTTCAGGAGCCGGGGCCTTCCGCCGTGCGCCTCGGGTGTGTCTCGGACGTGTCTCGGAGCGGGCTCTCAGCCCTTCCAGCAGCGCCTCACGACGCCTTCCTCCACCTCGAAGTTGAGCCGTCCCGCGAGGTACTCCATGGTGATGATCGTGCCCGGGGCCAGCGACCTGACGGTGGACCAGCCGCGCTCACGCGCCCGCTGCCCGGCCGCGTCGGCCGTCAGGCCCACGTAGCCGTCCAGGCTGTCGGCGCTCTCGGGGGGCTCTGCGGGAGGGGTCGGAATAGGTGCCATGGCCGCCACGTTAGGCGGCGCGGCACCGGCGGGGAAGCCCGGGAGGCGCACACCATGCGTCACCGGTACCTCTCCGGTCACGCTTTTGTCACAGGATCACCACGTGCGTTTCGGTCGAACTCCGTCACACGAACGGGCGGTTCCGTCCTTCTGCCGACGTAATTCGATGGTGTCTTCGCGTCACTCGGAAGGCTTCTTTCCCACTCCCGGAAAAGCGCCGCCCGAATGAGACCGCGGGCTCTTTACGAACCCTCCGCATTTCCGAATCCCGGCGCCCGCACGGGATGTGACGGCGCATGGGGGAATTACCCATTCCGGCACCGGTGTCCGCTCACCGGTCACCCGCAACCGGCGTACGCCCCCTGTCGAAGCCGCCCCGACGCGAGCATCATGGCGTGAGCTTCGAACAGCCTGCGGGCAGGGCCCGGGACGCGATGGCGAAGGGGCGAGCCATGGGGACGGAGACGGCGCGGGAGACCGGAGAGCCGGTGCGGGAGCAGCGCCCCGGCCGGGTGATCGTCGACTGGCTGACCACCACGGACCACAAGAAGATCGGTCACCTGTACCTGATCACGTCGTTCGTCTTCTTCCTCGTCGCCGGCGCGCTGGCCCTGCTGATGCGGGCCGAACTGGCCCGTCCCGGGCTGCAGCTGATGAGCAACGAGGAGTTCAACCAGGCCTTCACCATGCACGGCACGATCATGCTGCTGCTCTTCGCGACGCCGACGTTCGCGGGGTTCGCCAACGAGATCATGCCGCTGCAGATCGGCTCGCCCGACGTGGCCTTCCCCCGGCTGAACATGCTCTCGTACTGGCTGTTCCTCTTCGGCGCGCTGATGGTCCTCGGCTCGCTGATCGTGCCGAGCGGGCCCGCCTCGTTCGGCTGGTTCGCGTACGCCCCGCTCAACAGCATGGAGCGGTCGCCGGGCATCGGCGCCGACCTGTGGATCATGGGGCTCGCGCTCTCCGGCTTCGGCACGATCCTCGGCGCGGTGAACTTCCTGACCACCATCATCGGAATGCGCGCACCCGGAATGACCATGTTCCGCATGCCGGTCTTCACCTGGAACGTGCTGTTCACGTCGATCCTCGTGCTGATCGCGTTCCCCGTGCTCGCCGCCGCGCTGCTCGTCCTGGAGGCCGACCGCCGCTTCCACTCGCTCGTCTTCGCCTCGGAGAACGGCGGGGCGCTGCTGTGGCAGCACCTGTTCTGGTTCTTCGGGCATCCCGAGGTCTACATCATCGCGCTGCCGTTCTTCGGCATCATCACGGAGATCATCCCTGTCTTCAGCCGGAAGCCGATCTTCGGCTATCTGC
This sequence comes from Streptomyces sp. NPDC039462, assembly GCF_055639375.1. NCBI lineage: Bacteria > Bacillati > Actinomycetota > Actinomycetes > Kitasatosporales > Streptomycetaceae > Streptomyces > Streptomyces sp. NPDC039462. The sequence goes on along the minus strand of NZ_JBVKAO010000005.1, from coordinate 55,599 downwards.
CGCTGGTCGGCGCGACGATGGCCATCACCGGGCTCTCCGTGGTCGTGTGGGCGCACCACATGTTCGCCACCGGGGCGGTCCTGCTGCCCTTCTTCTCCTTCATGTCCTTCCTGATCGCGGTGCCGACGGGCGTGAAGTTCTTCAACTGGACGGGCACGATGCTCAAGGGCTCGCTGTCCTTCGAGACGCCCATGCTGTGGGCGGTCGGCTTCCTGGTGAGCTTCCTCTTCGGCGGCCTGACCGGCGTCATCCTGGCCTCGCCGCCGCTCGACTTCCACGTCACCGACTCGTATTTCGTCGTCGCGCACTTCCACTACGTCGTGTTCGGCACCGTCGTCTTCGCGACCTTCGGCGGCTTCTTCTTCTGGTGGCCGAAGCTGACGGGCAAGATGCTCGACGAGCGGCTCGGGAAGATCCAGTTCTGGACGCTCTTCGTGGGCTTCCACACCACGTTCCTCGTCCAGCACTGGCTGGGGGCCGAGGGCATGCCCCGCCGCTACGCCGACTACCTGGCGGCGGACGGCTTCACGGTGCTCAACACCGTCTCGTCCATCGGGGCGTTCCTGCTCGGCCTGTCCACGCTGCCGTTCCTCTACAACGTCTGGAAGACCGCCAAGTACGGCGAGAAGGTGGACGTCGACGACCCCTGGGGCTTCGGCCGCTCCCTGGAGTGGGCGACCTCCTGCCCGCCCCCGCGGCACAACTTCGTCACGCTGCCCCGGGTCCGCTCCGAGTCCCCGGCGTTCGATCTGCACCATCCCGAGTACGCGGCGTTCGAGGCACGGGACCAGGACCGGGTGCGTCAGGACCCGCAGACGGAACACCCCGGTCCAGGGCCCGGCTCAGGAGGTCCCTAGCCGACCTGACCCGGTCGGCGAGCTCGGGCGGGTCGACGATCTCAAACTCGATGCCCATGAACAGCACATGGAAGACCATCACGTCCAGGCTCGTCGCGCCGGTGTGCAGGAGGCAGCTCTCCTCGGTCTCGGCCTCCAGGGTGCCGTCGGTGGGCGTGATCCGCTGGGCCGCATCGGCGAGCGGGACGAGGAGCCGGACCACGGCATGGGTGGCGTACGCGCGCGTGGAGACGCCCTGCGCGACGTACGCGGCGAGATCCTCGGCGGGCGGGGTGCGCGGCGCGAAGCGCGGTCCGTGCGGCGGCCTCGGTTCGACGCGGTCCGCGCGGAAGGTGCGCCAGTCGTCGCGGTCGAGGTCCCAGGCCACGAGGTACCAGCGCCGCTCGCTGCACACCAGGCGGTGCGGTTCGACGGTCCTGCGGGTCGACGTGCCCTCGTGGTCGCGGTAGTCGAAGCGCAGCCGCTCCGAGTCCCGGCAGAGGTCGGCGAGTTCGGTGAGGACCGCCGGGTCGACGCCCTGCGGCTGCGGGGGGCGCAGCATCGGCACGGTGTACGCGTGCAGGGCGCCGACGCGGCGGCGCAGCCTGTTCGGCAGCACCTGTTCGAGCTTGGAGAGCGCGCGGACCGAGGTCTCGCCGATGCCCTCGACGCCCTGTCCCGCGGCGGTGCGCAGGCCCACGGCGACCGCGACCGCCTCGTCGTCGTCCAGGAGCAGCGGCGGCAGCTCGGCCCCCGCGCCGAGCTGATAGCCGCCGCCGGTGCCCGGGGTGGCGTTGACGGGGTAGCCGAGCCCGCGCAGCCGGTCGACGTCGCGCCGGACCGTGCGCGGGGTGACCCCGAGCCGGGCGGCGAGGTCCGCGCCGGACCAGTCGCGGTGGGCCTGCAGCAGGGAGAGCAGGCGGAGCAGTCGTGCCGAGGTCTCCAACATGGACGTGATTGTGCCGGTGTCCGAGGACAGCCACGGTCCGCGGTGCCGCTCCCCCGGCGTCAGCCGCCCTGGCCGGCCTCCTTCTCGCCGCGCGGCTCGCGGACGCGCACCGACAGGTCGTTGTCGAGGGTGTAGTACGGGCCCGCCTCCAGCGTGCCGTGCCGCTCCGTCACGCACGGCACGACCGGGTAGGTGAAGATCGTCTTCTTGTCCGGGACGTCGTCCAGGATCCGGGCCAGGCGCACCCGGGGTCCGCTCTCGCCGGCCGGGCACAGCCACAGGTCCCAGGGCCCGGCACCGTGCCCTGCGAGGGGGGCGTACGGCAGCGTGAAGGTGAACTCCGGTCCCTCCGCGGTGACGTCGACGCGGTGGACGACGTCCGGCTCGGCGCGCCGGACGGCCTCGACGTACGCGGTGTCGGTGAGCCCGGTGCCGTACACCCGGCCGTGCGCGCTCATGGTGGCGTCGGTGATCTGGATCTCGCCGGCCTCGGCGTGCGGCGCGCGCAGCCAGCTGCGCACCGAGAGGTTGCCCTGCTTGGTGGCGTAGGGGATGCGCACGGCGACGTGGCCGCGGTTGCCGCTGGGCGCGCGGTCGACCAGCGAGCGCAGGTCGTTCACGCCCGGCATGAGGCGGCGCGGCTCGCCGCCCGCGACCTGTGCGTACGCGTTCCAGCGGCCCTCGGCGAGCTCGACGCTGCTGGGCAGCGCGGCCCGCAGCCGGCCGTCCGCCGACGGGGAGAGCGGCAGCCGCACGCAGTCCTCGGGCGATTCGGCGTCGCGGCGGCGCAGCAGCAGGTGGGCGGCGTCCGCCGTGCCGGGTTCGCCGGGGTCCGTGACGTCGAAGGTGAGTCCCCCGGCGGAGTCGGCGATGCAGTCGGCACGGGGCGCTCCCGCGGCCTCGTGGTCGTCCCCGGCGTGCGACGCCGACTGCGAGGTGGCCAAGGCCGTCATGCGGTCGATCCCTTCGTCTGTATGCGGCCGAGATCACGCACGGCGTACGCGCCCCCGAGCAGCGCGCCTCTCGTGCGGTGCAGGGAGCCGCGCATCCGGCCCCCCATCGAGCTGCTCCGGGCGATCATCCCGGAGAACATCGCGTCGTAGCGCTCGGCTATGCGTTCCGGGTCGAAGCGCTCGGAGTCCTGGAGCGCCGCGCCCGCCATCCGCTGCCGGAGCGAGTCGTTGTTGATCAGTTCGAGCAGTCCGCCCGCTATGGCGTCGGCGTTGCCCGTCTCGACGAGCCGCCCGTCGACACCGTTGTCGATGATCTCGCCGGGTCCGTGCGGGCAGTCGGTGGCGACCACGGGGAGCCCGCAGCGCATCGCCTCGACGATCGTCATGCCGAAGGACTCCAGGCTGGAGGTGACGGCGGCGATGGAGCCCTTGGCCCACTCGGGCTCGATCGGGTGGGCGGGGCCCATGAGGAAGACGTGGTTGTAGAGGCCGAGTTCGTCGATCAGGGCGCGCAGCTTCTCCTTCTGCTTGCCGCCGCCGTAGATCCGCAGCCGCCAGTCGGGGCGCTCGCGCCGCACCTTGTCGAAGGCCCTGATCAACAGGTCGTACCGCTTGACGGGGGCCAGCCGGCCGGCCGCGACGACCCACTTGTGGGAGCCGTCGGCGGGCTCTATGCCGGGCGCGGGCACGGGGTTCGGCACGGCTTGGACGTGCACGCCGGGCAGCCGCATCTTGCGGGTGTAGGCGCGGGCGTCGGCCTCGGTCGTCGTGGTCAGGACGTCGAGGCGCGGATAGACGCTGCGCAGCTGGCGGCGCAGTTCCTTGCTGTGGCTGTCGAGCGTGAGGTGTTCCTGGCCCACGCGCAGCGGGCCCCGCGCGGTCTGCCGGGCGATGTGTACGTTGAGGCCGGGCCGGGTACCGACGACGACGTCCGCGTCGAGACGCGCGAGGTGGTCGGCCACGCGGCGGTCGGTGAGGGCGCTGTACTGGGCGTAGCGGCCCTCGGCGCTGGGGAACGTCCGGGCAGGGGTCAGATGCTCCGGGTCCTTCCCCTCGTAGCCCGATGTGCCCTCGCGGAGGTCGACGAGGTGCCTCAGTCGCACGCGCTGGTCAGGCGCGAAGACGGGCTCGTCACGGTGCCGGAAGACGGATACGACCTCGACGTCGTGCTGTTGGGACAGCGTGTTCGCCAGGTTGTACGTCGTCCGGATCGTCCCTCCGATTCCGTACGCGTTGTGAATCAGGAAAGAGATGTGCATGCGTCCCCGTATTCCGCGCTTCCATGCGGACAGTCCCCCTCGTCCGCCTACCGCAGGGTTAGACGGGGATTCCTGGCCAATGGTTGGGTGACAACACCATCCTGTTTCCGAACAGATGCGTGATCGCAAGCCAAGGAGGGGAACTTTTTCGCGTTCTCGCCCATCAAGGCTGGTAGGAGAGCTGAGGGACGTCGAAGCAGTTTTCGTTCATGTCGCCGCCCTGAGTGACCCAGCCCTCCCCGTCCCGCCAGCGGGCCACCGACACACACGTCCTGCGCGTCGCGGGCGGCTCCCTGCGCTGCTCGAAGGTCACGGGCATCAGCAGCCCCCGCGCGGAGTACGGCTCGTTCCTGCGCATGAAACGGTCCACGCACGCGCGCGTGATGTCGGCGCCGCTCCCGCCCGGGCAGGACCGCGCCGCGTCGGTGAACCACATGGCGGCGGCCCACCCCTCCAGCTGCCACTGCGAGAGCGCCTTGCCCCGCATGGCCGCGCGGAACTCCCGCACGGCCGGGTGGCCGGTGTCCTCGTGGTTCCTGCTCGACCCGGTGGCCCACAGGGCGTTGCGGCAGCGGGGCGCGTCCTTGTAGTCGTCGGCGACGGCCGAGGTCCAGTTCTGGACGTTGGTGACCTTGGCGGTGACCCGCGCGCCGACGTCGTCCATCGCCTCGCACAGCCGCGCGTTGCCGTGTGTGTCCATCGCGTCGAAGACGAGGTCGGCGCCCTGCTCCTTCAGGTCGGCCGCCGCGGCACGGAAGTTGGGCAGCGCGAAGTCGACCTGTTCGGTGACCACCTTGTAGCCCTCGGCCTTCAGGCCCCGGGTGACGAGCCGTGCGTACGCGGCGGACGCGGCCTGGTTGTAGGAGACGACGGCGGCGGTCCGCGCGCCGTGCTCCCGCTTGAAGTAGCGGTAGACCTCCGTCCCGCCGTACAGCTTGCCGTCCCAGCCCGGCTTCCCGTTCCGCGGGGCGAGGCTGCCGTAGATCCCGTACAGATGCGGATACGTGTCGTAGGCGGACCCGATGGGCTGGCCCCCGATGTCGGGCACGCGCGCCCGTGAGACGCGTGCCGCCCCCGCGTAGTCCAGCGAGGACGTGGCGACGAGCGCGACGACCCGCTGCTCCTCGACCAGCTTGCGCACGCAGTCGTTGTTGCCGACGCCGCTGCCGCCGTCGTCGCAGGTGCGCACCTCGACCCTGCGCCCTTCGATGCCGCCGCGCGCGTTCAGCCGGTCGAAATAGGCCTTGGCCCCGTCCCGCGGCCCGGTGAAGGCGGCGCCGCCGACCGGGCTGGTCGCGCTGGTGATGATACCGACCCTGACCGGCGCTCCCCCGGGCGGGGCGGGCCCGGTGCCGCGCCGTTCGAAGTCGCTCTCGGGCAGCCGGCTCCCGCAGGCCGCGCACGCCACCAGGAGTGCGGCGGCGGACAGTACCTCAGCAGCCCGGACCGGGCGACGCATTCCCGCTCAGCTTCACCAGGGCGCAGAGGGTCTTGACCGACACCTTCCAGGTGCCGTCCTCGTCGACGGCTGTCCCGGAGGCGTCGGGCAGCGCGGTGGCGCCCTTCAGCGTCAGCGCGTACGTCACCTCGGCCTCGGTGGCGGAGTCGAACTCGACCTCGCCGACCTCGGCCGCGACCTGCTCGCCCCGCTCGTCGCCGCTGAAGCTCCTGAGCACGGCGCGCATCTCGGCGCCGTTCTCCAGGACGGTCTCCTTCTCCTTCAGGGACGTCTTCGGGTCGAAGAACTTCTCCCAGTTCTCGCGGACTTCCTTCTCCGCGGCGGCCCGGTCGGCGGGCGCGCTCGCTTCGGTGGGCTCGGCCGCTTCGGTCGTCTTCTGCACGGACGGCTCGGGCGGCGTGCCGCCGTCCCCGCCTCCGCTGTCGTCGCCGCAGGCCACGGCGGCCGGTCCGATCAGCAGGACCGCGGCGGCCGCCAGCGCCGCGCCCCGCGCCCTGCCCCGCCCGGGGCGCGTCCCCCGCCTTGGGCTGCTCCCGAGAACCATCTGGCTCACCACCGGGTGTCGGTCCGGACCGCTCGGGCCCGGAGCTTTCAGCGTCGGCTTCCAGAAGGCATAGTGCAAGCCATCGGCTGACATGGACAGCCCACTGACGTCACTGACGTGACCGACGACGTGTCCCAGGGGGGCTCCGATGGGGGCGGATCGGACAGTTCGGACGGCCGGTGCGTCCGGCCGGGACCGCTCGCGCGCCGTGCGCCCCGTGCTGTGGGCGGCCTTCGCGGCGCTCGCCGGCGGCGCGGTGCTCTGCGTGATCGGCTGGTACGGCGTCTCCGGAGAGCGGTTCGCCGAACGGCAGTTGCCCTATCTCGCCTCCTGCACGGTGCCGGGCGCCGCGCTGATCGTCGCGGGCGCCGTGCTGCTCACCCACGGCAGGAGCGCCCTGGCGGCGGCGCGCGTCGAGGAGCTGTACGGACTCCTGGTGGCGACGGAGCCCGCGCCCGCCGGGGACCGGCCGCAGCCCCCCGTGGCGACCGGCGACGCGCTCCTCATGGTCCCCGGCGGCACGCTCTGGCACCGCGCGGACTGCCCGCTGGTCGCCGGCAAGCCGACGGCCGTCCCCGCCGACGCCACGATCCTCGCGGCGGGCGCCCTGGCCCCTTGTCCGATCTGCGAACCACGGCGTCCCCCGGAGCCCGACGACCCGCCGGCCGCCCCGGCACCGGCGCCGGAGGACTGAGCCGGTGGCGTCCCTGAGCTACGACCTGACACTGGCCGGGCTCTCGGTCGGCAGCGCCGCCGCCCTCACCGGCATCGGCCTGATCGTCACCCACCGCGCCACCGGCGTCCTCAACTTCGCGCACGGCGCGATCGCCATGCTCTGCGCCTACGTCCTGCGCCAGCTGACGGCCGAATGGCACTGGCCGCTCCCCCTGGCGGCCGCCGTCACCCTGCTCGTCGTCGCCCCGGCCATCGGCCTGCTCCTCGACCGCGCGGTCTTCCGCCCCCTCGCGGTCCTCGGCGGAGACCCGGCGCAGACCCTGGTCGCCTCGATCGGCGTCTTCGTCCTGCTCGTCGGCGGAGCGGCGCTCCTCTGGGGCCCGGGCGCCCGCGACGACGCGCCCGAACTCCTCTCCGCCGACCCCTGGGCGCAGCTCGGCGCGGCCGTCGCCCTCGCCGCCGCCGTGGGCGCGCTGACCCGCTGGACCCGCTTCGGCGGGGAGCTGCGCGCGGTGGTCGACAACCGCCACCTCGCCGTGCTCTCCGGCATCGACGCGGACCGGGTTGCGGCGGCGGGCTGGGCCTTCGGCTCCTTCACGGCCTGCCTCACCGGCGTCCTGCTCGCCCCCCACGTACGCCTCGATCCGTACGGCATGCCGCTGCTCGTCATGGAGGTGGTGGCGGTCGCCGTGGCGGCCGGCATGCGCAGCCTGCCCGTCGCCGTGGCGGTCGCCCTCGGCCTGGGCGTGGCGCAGAGCCAGCTGACGCGCCTGCACCCCGGGGGCCGGCAGGAGCAGCTCCTCCAGACGGCGGGCGCCAACCTCTTCGTGATCGCCCTGCTGATCGCGGCGCTCGTCCTGCCCGGCATCGGCTCCCGGGACGCCCTCCCCCGCACGGCGACGGCCCGCGTCCCCACGCCGCCGGGCGCCTGGATCGTGGCGACGGTCCTCTTCCTCATCCCGCTGGGCTTCGCGGGCAGCGACCTCACGACGTCGGTGCAGGTCCCGGCCCTTGCGGTGATCCTCCTCTCGCTCGTGATCGTGACGGGCCGGGGCGGCCAGATCTCCCTCGGCCAGGCGGCGTACGCGGGTCTCGGCGCCCTCTTCACGGCGCTCCTGTCGGCGGGCCGCTTCCCCGGCCTCCCCGAACTCCCGCACCTGCCCGCCCTGGCCGTCGCCGTCCTCCTCGTCGCGCCCCTGGGCCTGCTCACCGGGCAGCCCGCGATCAGCAGACACGGCCTGGCACTGGCCCTTGCGACCTTCGCGGTCGGCGTGGGCGTCAGCCGCTTCGTCTTCACCCAGCCGTACGCGACGGCGGGCCTGACCCTGGACCGCCCCGCGGGCTTCACGGGCGACCGTGCGTACTACGTCCTCGAACTCGCACTCCTCGCGGGCGCGTTGCTCCTGGTCACCGCGTTGCGCCGGGGCCGCACGGGCCGGGCGCTCGCGGCGCTGCGGGACCACGAGGCGGGCGCGGCGGCCGCCGGGGTGCCGGTCCCCGGCCTGAAACTCGCCGCGTTCGTCACCGGGGCGGCGCTCGCCGCGCTCGGCGGCGGCATGCTCGCCATGGGCCACCGGGCGTTCGACGCGGGCGCGTACGACCCCGTGCGCGGACTCCTCTGGTTCGCCGCGATCGTGGTCCTCGGCTCGGACAGCGTCCTCGGCGCCCTGGCCGCGGCGGCGCTCCTGGTCGGCCTGGACGCGGGGACGCAGGGCGGCATGGCCGCGGCGGTGATCGGCCTCCTGGCCGTCCTGATCGGCCGCTTCCCGGGTGGCCCGTACGAGGCACTGCACGCGGCCACCCGCGGCTTCCGCCGCACCCCGCGCCTCACCCCGGCGGGCCGGTCGGCCCGCGCGATGCTGACGGGCGCCACGAGCGCCACCGGCCCGCGGCCGCCGAACCCACGGGAGGGGGTGTGGGGGCTTCTGCGAGCGCAGCACCGAGCCAACGCTGACAGCGCCGGAGCAAGGGGACCCGGCCGCAGGGACGGCGAGCACGCAGACACCACCGCGGCCCCACACCCCACCCGGACCACGCCCGCACCCGACCACCCGAGCCGCACTCCCCCGCGCACCGTCGCCGACGAGGGGAAGGCCGCCCCCACACCCCCGCAGCCGCCGAACCGGCGACACGCAGCACAGGGGACCACCCGAACGGCGCGCACTCCCGACCACCCGAGCCACACCCTCGCCGCCCACCACCTCACCCTCACCTACGACGGCTTCAAGGCGCTCGACGACGTGAGCCTCACCGTTCCGGCGGGCCGCGTCACCGCGATCGTGGGGCCCAACGGCGCGGGCAAGAGCAGCCTCTTCCACTGTCTGGCAGGGACCCTCCGGCCCACGTCCGGAAGCGTCACCCTGGGCCCCCGCGACATCACCGCGCTCCCCGCCCACGCCCGCACCCGCACCGGCCTGGCCCGCACCTTCCAGCAACTGGCGGTCTTCCCGTCGCTGACGGTCGCGGAGAACATCCAGGTGGGCGCGGACCGAGCCCCCGGACAGCGCCCCGGAGCCACCGCCCGGGCCCTCCGCCTCCTGGGCCTCACGCCCCTCGGCACCCACCCCGCCGCCGACCTCTCCACCGGCGTCCTCCGGCGCACGGAACTCGCCAGGGCCCTCGCGGGCGACCCCCACACCCTCCTCCTGGACGAGCCGGCCGCGGGCCTGGACGAGTCCGAGGTGGCGGCGCTCGCCACCCTGTTGCGCGCGCTCGCGGCCGACGGCACGGCGCTCCTCGTCGTCGAGCACGACCTCGACCTCGTGGCGGGCCTCGCCGACACCGTGCACGTGATGGCGGCGGGCCGCATCGTGACCACGGGCCCCGCGGGCCAGGCACTGGAAGAGGTCCGCTGAATGCGAGGAGGCATCGAACTGCGAGCGGCCCGCGTCCGCTACGGCCCCCTGGAGGCCCTGCACGGCGTGACCCTGGCCGCCCCCGCGGCCGCCGTCACCGTGCTCCTGGGCCGCAACGGCGCCGGCCGCACCACGGCCCTGCGCGCCCTGGCCGGCACGGTCGCCCTCTCCTCGGGCGCGGTCGTCCGCGACGGCCGGGACATCACGCGCCGCCCCGCCCACGAACGAGCGGCGGAAGGCGTGTGCTTCGTACCGGACCGCCGGGCGGTGTTCTCCTCCCTCACCGTCGCGGAGAACCTCGCCCTGTCGTACCCGGCGGGCGACTTCACCCGCGCCCTCGACGCCTACCCCGAGCTGCGCCCGCTGCTGCGCCGCCGCGCGGGCACCCTCTCGGGAGGCGAGCAGCGCATGCTGGCCCTGACGCGGGCGCTGCTCCCGACGGTGGAGGTCGTCCTCGCGGACGAGCCGACGCAGGGCATGTCGCCTGCCGTCGCGGCCCGGACCTACGCCCTCCTGACGGAGCTCGACGCGTGTGTGGTCCTGGCCGAGCAGCGCCTGCCGCCCGCCTTGCGCGAGGGCGCGAGCCGGACGGCGGTCGTGCACGAACTGCGCCGCGGCGCGGTCGTGTTCAGCGGTGAGCCGGGAGAGCTCAGCTCCGCCCCGCCGCGGTACGCCCCGGAATGACGAGGACGGCGCCCACGCCGATCCGGTCGGGACTGCTCCCGATCGTGTCGCGGTTGGCCTTGTACAGCGCCTGCCAGCCTCCCTTCACCCCGTACCGGCGCGCGATCGAACTCAGCGTCTCGCCCGCCTTCACCGTGTGGCCGTCCCGCTGGAACCGCTCGATGCGCACCTTCTTGGAGCAGGCGGGCCAGGCGCCCCAGCCCTGGGTGCGCAACACCTTCTCGGCGACCTTGATCTGCTCTTCCTTGGTGGCGAGGTCGGCGCGCGGCGCGTACTTGAGCCCGCCGTACGCCTCCCAGGTGGGCTGCCAGAACTGCAGCCCTCCGTAGAAGCCGTTTCCCGTGTTGGTGTGCCATCGGCCGTTGCTCTCGCACTCGGCGAGGCACTCCCACGGTCCTTTGGTCGTGGAACAGTCGTACGCCCTGGAGGCCGCGCCCGGCTTCGACGGCGGAGCCGCGGACGCGGCGGCCGTCGGCAGCGCCGCCGCCGCCAGGACGGCGCCGAGGACCAGGGACACGGACCGGACACGCTTGGTCAACTTCCGGTGCATCGGGTGCATCGGGTCACGCTAGGCAGCTCCGCGGCGGGCCCGGAGTGTGCCGCGCCGCCGCGGAGCCGCCCCCACCCGGTCGGACTATCGGGTCAGACGCTCAATCGCTGTCCCGGCACGATCACATCCGGGTCACCGCCGATGACCTGCCGGTTGGCGGCGTAGAGCCGCTGCCAGCCGATGCCGTGCTTGGCCGCGATGCGGCTGAGGGTGTCGCCCTGCTGGACGGTGTAGGTGCCGGAAGCGCCGCGGGAGGCCCCCCGGTCGGACCGGCCGGGCGCCTCGCCGGACCGCTGCTGCACGGCCTTCGGCGCCGGCTTCGCGGCCTTCGGGACCGGTGCCGCGGCGGACGGCGCGCTCCCGTACGCGCCCGCCCGGGCCGCACAGGTGGGCCACGCGCCCCATCCCTGGGCGCGCTGGACCTTGGTGGCGACCGCGATCTGCTGCGCCTTCGACGCCTTGTCGGCGGTCGGCGCGTAGGCCCCGCCGCCGAACGCACGCCACGTACCGGCGGAGAACTGCAGCCCGCCGTAGTAGCCGTTGCCCGTGTTGATCTGCCAGTTCCCGCCGCTCTCGCACCGTGCGATGCGGTCCCACACTCCGCTGTCGGCCGCGCCGGCCTGGCCGGTCGCGGCGAGCAGGCCCAGCGGGGCCAGGAGTGCGGCCCCTCCGATCACTGCCGTGGTGCGCGTGCTCTTGGGACGTGCGGACATGTATTTCCCTCTCGGAGGACCCGGGCTCCCCCTGGCCGTGCGGGCCCCTCACGCATCCGGCGCTCAGGACCCCGCAGGACCCGCCCGCCGGTGTCGGTGCTCGAGCTGGCTGATGCAACCGGCGGACGTACCCGAGCGGTGCTCGCTGCACACGGCGGTGGAATCTAGGAGTCCCCTAGCCCGGTATCAACCAAGTCCTTGTCATTCCAGGCCAGTTGAGCGTTACCTACGGTATCGGCGACTTTCGGCCACCCACTTCATAGGCCGATATCAGGATTTGTCGACCACTCGCCGTGTCGATCTGTGACTCAGCTCACCGGCCCAACTTCCTTGGCCCCAGCACCTGTTGGCGCGGAGTGACGGATTCCGCGAGCCGTTTCACCCTCCGCTGCGGATGGTTCGATTCCGTTCGCCTTCGCGCGTGACTTGCGCCACTGATCCACCGTTGTCTTCTTACGAGTCGGACACCGTCCGGCTCGGCACACCTTCCCCATGCACCCCAGAAGACGATCCCGAGGAGCCACCCGTGCCGCGCATGCTCGACCTCAGCGACGACGTACGCGCCGAGATCGGCGACGAAGAAGCCGACCGGCTGCTCGCCGGAGACAACACCCCGGGCAGCTACGACTGCACGTCCTGCCGCACCCCGGGCGACGCCGAACAGGAGCGCACCAGCACGGTCCTGTTCGTCGGCGACGAGACAGCCGTGCTCGCCTTCGCCCACTCCAGCTGCCTGCCCTCCCAGATCGTCACGGTCTCCGAGGAGCAGTTGCAGGGTGCCGTGCGCTCGATCACCGGAGACGACGGCGCAGCTGCGCCGGAGGCGGCGCCCGGGACGGTGCCCGAGGCGGCGCCGACCCAGGCCGTCCTCGGCGTGACCAGCGGCCTCGTCCTGATCGAGGGCGAGCTGCGCCCCGCGCTCGTCGTCGAGCCGACCGGCCCCATCGCCCGCCCCGGCGCCGCGCCGGGCGGCGGTGACGACTTCCTGCCGCTCCTGATCGAGCAGGGCTTCACGCCGGTCGCCTCGCTCGACTCCCCGCCGCCCGCGCTGCCCGGCTGGTCCGTGCTGCTCGCCATGGGCCAGCTGCACGCCGTCCTGCAGCCCGGCACCGGCGGCGGCTCCCCCGTCGCCTGGTGGCAGGCGCACCACCCGCTCCAGGTCACCGAGGACTGGCGGACCGCGGCCAACAAGACGCAGACCGTGCTGCTCTTCGCGGCGCCCGTCGGCTCCATCGGCCGGCAGCCCCGCGAGGACATGCTGCGGGCCGCCCTGGACAAGGCCGCGACCCACGGCCGCCTCGTCGCGGCCACCATGCCGCTCGCCGGAACCTGATCTTCCGGGAGTGCGCGGGAGGCCGCCCCGGACCCCGAAAGTGCCGGTCACACCCCTGCCGGACCGGGGAAAGCGGCGCGGCCCCCGCATCCGTAGAGCGGTCGTTTCGTTGGCACAGTCGTGCACCCATACGACCCCTCCCGTCACCGGCCGGCGTACCAGAGCCCCATCCCGTCCATGCGCACCGCGCCGGACACCGCGGGCAGCCACTCGGCCACACCCATCTACGACACGCTGTACTCGGAGTACCTCAGGTCCTTCAGGTCCCTGCCGGGCGACCGGTCCGGCGAGGAGAACCTGGGGTTCGTCTCCTTCGGCTCGGGGCAGTACGGCGTCCAGCACCGCACCGACGGACGGCACGAACCGCGCCACAGCTCCTACGGCCAGTTCCAGATGGCCCGCTACGGCCAGCAGGACCACTACGCCACGGGCCACTACCAGGTCCCCGCGGCCCTGCCGCCGGGACCGCGCCGCGAGCACTGAGCCGCGCACCCCGGACAGCCGAATGCCCGGCCTCCCCTCTACGGGGGGCCGGGCATTCTCTCGTACGCCTTACCGCTTACTGCTTACTTCTTGCGGCCGCGCTTCTCGCGCACCCGCACCGAGATGTGGATCGGCGTCCCCTCGAAGCCGAACTCCTCGCGCAGGCGACGCTCCAGGAAGCGGCGGTAGCCCGCCTCGATGAAGCCGGACGCGAAGAAGACGAACCGCGGCGGCTTGGTGCCCGCCTGCGTGCCGAAGAGGATGCGGGGCTGCTTGCCGCCGCGGACCGGGTGCGGGTGGGAGGCGACGATCTCGCCGAGGAAGGCGTTGAGGCGGCCGGTCGGCACGCGCGTCTCCCAGCCTGCCAGAGCCGTCTCGATCGCCGGGACCAGCTTCTCCATGTGGCGCCCGGTGGCCGCCGACACGTTCACCCGCGGCGCCCAGGCGACCTGGCCGAGCTCGGTCTCGATCTCCCGCTCCAGGTAGTAGCGGCGCTCCTCGTCGAGGGTGTCCCACTTGTTGTACGCGACGACGATCGCGCGGCCCGCCTCGACGGCCATCGTCACGATGCGCTGGTCCTGGACCGAGATCGTGTCGGAGGCGTCGATGAGGATCACCGCGACCTCCGCCTTCTCGACGGCGGCGGCCGTGCGCAGCGAGGCGTAGTAGTCGGCGCCCTGCTGGAGGTGGACGCGCTTGCGGATGCCCGCCGTGTCGACGAACTTCCAGGTGATGCCGCCGAGTTCGATGAGCTCGTCGACCGGGTCACGGGTGGTGCCCGCGAGCTCGTTGACGACGACGCGGTCCTCGTTCGCCACCTTGTTGAGCAGGGAGGACTTGCCGACGTTCGGCCGGCCGATGAGGGCGATGCGGCGGGGGCCGCCGATGGCCGCGCCGAAGGTCTGCGCGGGCGCCTCGGGCAGCGCCTCCAGGACGGCGTCCAGCATGTCGCCGGTGCCGCGGCCGTGCAGCGCGGAGACGGGGTGCGGCTCGCCGAGGCCGAGGGCCCACAGGGCGGTGGCGTCGGCCTCGCCGGACGGGCCGTCGACCTTGTTGGCGCAGAGCACGACGGGCTTGCCGGCCTTGCGGAGCAGGCGGACGACGGCCTCGTCGGTGTCGGTGGCGCCGACCGTGGCGTCGACGACGAAGACGACAGCGTCGGCGGCCTCGATCGCGTACTCCGCCTGGGCGGCGACGGACGCGTCGATGCCGAGGACGTCCTGCTCCCAGCCGCCGGTGTCGACGAGCTTGAAGCGGCGGCCCGCCCATTCGGCCTCATAGGTGACGCGGTCGCGGGTGACGCCCGGACGGTCCTCCACGACGGCCTCGCGGCGGCCGATGATGCGGTTCACCAGTGTCGACTTGCCGACATTGGGGCGACCGATGACGGCGAGGACGGGCAGCGGGCCGTGGCCCGCCTCCTCGATGGCGCCCTCGACGTCCTCGATGTCGAAGCCCTCTTCGGCGGCGAGCTCCATGAACTGTGCGTACTCGGCGTCGCCGAGCGCCCCGTGGTCGTGCTCGGCGGAGCCGTCGCCCTCGGGCTGGATCTGGTCGTTCATGAAGTCCGTACCTCGTCGTTCATCGTGGTGATCGGTGCACCGTCCTGCCTGTCGGGCCGGGGCACTACTGATAAGTCTCGCTCAGCGCCCGGTCAGGCGCCTGGCGTTTTCCAGGTGGGCGGTGAGCCGCTCCTGGATGCGCACGGTCGCCTCGTCCAGCGCCTTGCGCGTGCGCCGCCCGCTTCCGTCACCCGCGTCGAAGGGGTCGCCGAAGACGACGTCGACGCGGCTGCGCAGCGGCGGCAGCTGCTTTATCAACCGTCCGGGACGCTCGGTGCTTCCCAGCACCGCGACCGGCACGATCGGGGCGCCCGCCCGCACCGCGAAGTACGCGAGGCCGGCCCGCAGCGACGCGAAGTCGCCGTCCCCCCGGGTGCCCTCCGGGAAGATCCCGAGGACGCCGCCCTGCTCCAGGACGCCCAGGGCGCGGGTGATGGCCGTGCGGTCGGCGACCGAGCGGTCCACCTTCAGCTGGCCGATGCCGTGCAGGAAGGAGCCGAGGGGCCCGATGAACGCTTCCTTCTTGATCAGGAAGTGCGTCGGCCGGGGCGCGACGCCCATGACCATCGGGCCGTCGACGTTGTGCGAGTGGTTGACGGCCAGGATGACCGGGCCGCTCACGGGCACCCGCCAGGCGCCGAGGACGCGCGGCTTCCAGAGCCCGTACATGAGGCCGACGCCGATCCGGCGGCCGACCTCGGCGCCCCGCTCGGAGGCGGCCTTCTCGGCGGCGCCCCGCGCGGCGGCCCCCCGCGCGGAGGGAGCGTCGCTCACTTCGCGGCCCGCTTCTCCTCGACGAGGGTGACGACGCACTCGATGACCTGCTGAAGCGTGAGTTCGGTGGTGTCGACCTCGACGGCGTCGTCGGCCTTGGCCAGCGGGGACGTCTTGCGGCTGGAGTCGGCCGCGTCCCGCTTGATCAGGGCCTCCTGGGTCGCCTTGATGTCGGCGCCCTTCAGCTCGCCGGAGCGGCGGGCGGCGCGCGCCTCGGGCGACGCGGTGAGGAAGATTTTCAGGTCGGCGTCGGGCAGCACGGTCGTACCGATGTCGCGGCCCTCGACGACGATGCCCTTCTCCGCCGAGGCCGCGATGGAGCGCTGCAGCTCCGTGATGCGGGTGCGCACCTCGGGGACGGCGCTGACCGCGCTGACCTTGGAGGTGACGTCGGTGGTGCGGATCGGTCCTGCGACGTCCGTGCCGTCGACCGTGATGGTCGGGGCGGCCGGGTCGGTGCCGGAGACGATCTCGGGCTTGCCCGCGACGGCGGCGATGGCCGTCGGGTCGGTGAGGTCGATGCCGTTGTGGACCATCCACCACGTGATGGCCCGGTACTGGGCGCCGGTGTCCAGGTAGCTGAGACCGAGCTGGGCGGCGACGGCCTTCGAGGTGCTCGACTTGCCCGTGCCGGACGGTCCGTCGATGGCGACGATCACGGCTGCCGGGGCGGCGGTTTCGGCTGTTTCCACGGGGCGGTGGGCACCTTTCGCTGTACGCGGGCCAGGGAAGCGGGGCGCGACCGCGCCCCGCACAAGGTTACTGGCTCGCACACCCTGCCCCGACAGCCCCTGCGGAGATGGCCCGGGGCCCGGCCCGGAGCCCGTGTGCTCCTACTGCCTGATCGACCAGCCCTGCTCCCGCAGCGCCGCGGTCAGCACGGGCGCGGAGGCCGGCTCGACCATCAGCTGCATCAGGCCCGCCTGCTGTCCGGTCGCGTGCTCGATGCGGACGTCCTCGATGTTGACCCCCGCCCGGTCCGCGTCGGCGAAGATCCGGGCCAGCTGGCCCGCCTTGTCGTCGATGAGCACCGCGACGATCTCGTACGCCGCCGGGGCCGCCCCGTGCTTGCCGGGCACCCGGGTCCGGCCCGCGTTGCCGCGCCGCAGCATGTTCTCGACGCCGGCCGCGCCCTCCGACCGCTTCGCCCCGTCGGCGGACTGCAGCGCGCGCAGCGCGGCGACCGTCTCCTCCAGGTCGGATGCGACGTCGGCGAGCAGGTCGGCGACGGGGCCGGGGTTGGCGGAGAGGATGTCGATCCACATCCGCGGGTCGGACGCCGCGATCCGCGTGACGTCGCGGATGCCCTGGCCGCAGAGCCTGACGGCCGACTCGTCGGCGTTCTCCAGGCGGGCCGCGACCATGCTGGAGACCAGGTGCGGCATGTGCGAGACGAGGGCCACCGCGTGGTCGTGGGCGTCGGCGTCCATGACGACCGGCACGGCACGGCAGAAGGCGACGAGCTCCAGGGCGAGGTTCAGCACCTCGGTGTCGGTGTCCCGGGTCGGGGTCAGCACCCAGGGCCGGCCCTCGAAGAGGTCGGCGGTGGCGGCCAGCGGGCCGCTGCGCTCCCGGCCCGACATGGGGTGCGTGCCGATGTAGGTGGTCAGGTCGAGGCCGAGCGCCTCCAGCTCGCGGCGCGGGCCGCCCTTCACGCTCGCCACGTCGAGGTAGGCGCGCGCGGCGCCGCGCCGGATGACGTCGGCCAGCGTGGTGGCGACGTGCGCGGGCGGCACGGCGACGACGCAGAGGTCCACGGGGCCCTCGGGCGCCTCGTCCGTACCGGCGCCGAGCGCGGCCGCGGTGCGGGCCTGCTCCGGGTCGTGGTCGGCGAGGTGGACGGCGATGCCGCGGGAGGCGAGGGCCAGGGCCGCGGACGTGCCGATCAGACCGGTGCCGATGACGAGGGCGGTTCTCACTGGGCGATGTCCTTGCGGAGTGCGGCCGCGGCGCCGAGGTACACGTGCGTGATCTCGGAGCGGGGCCGGTCGGTGTCGATGTGGGCGAGGACGCGGACGACGCGGGGCATGGCGCCCTCGACGTCCAGTTCCTGGGCGCAGATCAGCGGTACGTCGGAGAGGCCGATGCCGAGGCCGCGGGCGGCGGCCGCCGGGAAGTCGGAGTGCAGGTCGGGCGTGGCCGTGAACCAGATGCTGATGAGGTCGTCCCCCGTCAGCCCGTTCCGCTCCAGGAGGGCGGTGAGCAGCGCGCTGACCTGCTCGCCCATGTGTCCGGCCTCGTCCCGCTCCAGCTGGACGGCGCCCCGGACCGCTCGTACCGCCACGTCGCTGCCCCTTCTCGTATTGCGCGCACCATATGTGAAGGCAAGCCTATCGGGGGTCGTGCGGACCTGGGGCGTACGGGCCGCGGACCCTGGCCGTACGCTCGCCGCATGCGCCCTCAGGACCTGGTACGCGACCACACCATCTACTCCTGCGTGATGGGCTCGCGCGCCTTCGGCCTGGCCACGGACGGCAGCGACACCGACCGCAGGGGCATCTTCCTGGCCCCCACCCCGCTGTTCTGGCGCTTCGAGAAGCCCCCGACGCATGTCGACGGGCCCGCTGACGAGCAGTTCAGCTGGGAGCTCGAGCGCTTCTGCGAGCTCGCCCTGCGCGCCAATCCGAACGTGCTTGAGTGCCTGCACTCCCCGCTCGTGGAGCACGTCACCGGCACCGGCCGCGAACTGCTCGCGCTGCGCGGAGCCTTTCTCTCCCGCCAGGCCCACGAGACGTTCGCCCGCTACGCGCTGGGCCAGCGCAAGAAGCTGGACGCGGACGTCCGCACCCACGGCGCCCCGCGCTGGAAGCACGCGATGCACCTGCTGCGGCTGCTGATGTCCTGCCGTGATCTGCTGCGCACCGGCGAGCTGCGGATCGACGTCGGCGAGCAGCGCGAGCCGCTGCTCGCGGTGAAGCGCGGCGAGGTCTCCTGGCCGGAGGTCGAGTCCTGGATGAACCGCCTCGCGGCCGAGGCGGAGGCGGCGGCGGAGCACAGCCCGCTCCCGCCGGAGCCCGACCGGGAGCGGATCGCCGACTTCCTGTTCCGTACGCGCCGGACGTCAGCCCTGAGTCCCCTGGAGCCGTACGCGGACGACGAGGTCGTGCAGAGCGTCGTACGCCGTGTGGGCACCGGGCAGGGCTGACTCCGCCTGCGCCGCGTCCAGGAGGGCGTGCAGCCGCTCCACGTCGGCGGCCACGCGCGCGTGGTCCACGTCGGCCCCGCCGTGCTCGGCCTCTGCCTTGGCGGCGATGAGCTCCGGAAGGTACGCGGGTGCTTCCGCCACCTCGCCGAGCAGCGTGGGCAGATGGGCGACCACGGCGCCGCGGCGCATCAGGTGGATGCCGGTCAGCAGCACCCTGAACGTGTAGAGCAGCGGCTTGAGCTCGCCGTTCTTCTCGAAGAGCCGCCACTGGGTCCCGGCGAACCCGCGGTAGTGGTGGGCGTGGTGGCTGGTGAGGACGGCCGGGGCCAGTGCGACGAGTTCCGCGTGGGCGTCGGTGGTGTGGACGACCAGCGGGGAGAGCAGCTGCTCCAGGACGTAGCCGTTGTTCCGCAGCATCAGCCGGACGAACTTGCGCAGGTCGTGCGTGACGAGGTCCATCTCGACCCCGTCCCGGTCCCACATCCTGGACCGGGTCTCGTCCGGTTCCCTCAGCCCCACCAGGTCGGTCACCGGCAGCAGGTGCACCCCGCGCAGGTCCACGTCCGAGTCGCGGGACGGGAAGCCGTACAGGTGCGCTCCCGAGACCGTCGCGAAGAGCAGCGGGTCGCGCTGCTCTTCGACGACGGAGCTCAGGTCGGCGTCGAGTCCCAGGTCCACAGTCATCCGTCAAGAGTCCCAGAGGGCTCCGAACTCCTGGAGCTCGGCCCCGTGTTCGATCCGGTCCGTCCACTCCGCCGGCCAGGCGTCCGCGCCGAGGTGGGCCCCCGCGAAGGCGCCGGCCAGGCAGGCGATCGAGTCCGAGTCCCCCGATGTGCAGGCGGCCCTGCGCAGGGCGGTCACCGGGTCGTCGACGAAGAGCAGGAAGCACAGCAGGCCGGTGGCGAGCGCCTCCTCAGCAATCCAGCCCTCGCCCGTGGCGAGGCAGGGGTCGGTCTCCGGTGAGGGTGAGCGCAGCGCGGCCCTGAGCCGCTCCAGGGCGTCGAGACACTCGTCCCAGCCGCGTGCGATGAACGCCTGCGGCGTCGCGTCCCCGCCCCGCGTCCACAGCTCGCCGAGCCAGCGCTCGTGGTACGTCTCGCGGTTCTCGTACGCGTACGAGCGAAGCAGTCCGACGAGTCCGGTCGGCTCGGTGCCCTCGGCGAGCAGCCGCACGGCGCGTGCGGTGAGGTCGGAGGCGGCGAGCGCGGTGGGGTGGCCGTGGGTGAGCGCGGACTGCAGCTGGGCGGCACCGGCCCGCTGCTCGTCGCTCAGGCCGGGGGCGAGGCCGAGCGGCGCGACCCGCATGTTGGCGCCGCAGCCCTTGGAGTGCACCTGGCTGGCCTCTTCCCAGGGCTTGCCGGTCTTGAGGAGGGAGCAGGCCTTCAGGCAGGTGTTGCCGGGCGCGCGGTTGTTCTCCGGCGACTGGTACCAGTCCACGAACTCCTCGCGCAGCGGCCGCTCCAGCCGCTTCGGGCCGAGGAGCCCCCGGTCCATGGCGGTGCGCAGCCCGCGGCTCAGCGCGAGCGTCATCTGGGTGTCGTCCGTGATGAACGCCGGTTTCGGCAGCTCCATCCCGCGCCAGGGCCCGCACTTGGCGAGGATCGACGGTACGTCGTTGAACTCGGTCGGGAAGCCGAGTGCGTCCCCGAGGGCGAGGCCCATGAGGGATCCGGTGGCGGCACGCTTCACGAGGACTGTCCTTCCGGGGCGGGGCGGAGCAGCGGCGGGTGCAGGGCGGTGGCGGTGCCGGCCCGGAAGAGGGCCGCGGGCTTGCCGCGTCCGCCGGTCAGCCGGGCGGCGCCGGGGACCGCCTCGACGAGCCCGGCGGTGCCGACCACCTTGCGCCGGAAGTTGGCGGGGTCGAGCTCGGCGCCCCACACGGCCTCGTAGACCTGGCGCAGCTCGCCGAGCGTGAACTCGGGTGCGCAGAAGGCCGTGGCGAGCCCGGTGTACTCCAGCTTGGCGCCGACCCGGTCGTGGGCATCGGCGAGGATCCGGTCGTGGTCGAAGGCGAGCGGCCGGTAGCCGGCGGGGCTGTACGGCAGCCAGGCGGCGCGGGCCGCGTCACCGCCGCCGTGGACCTCGGGCGGGTCCGGCACGAGCGCGGCGAAGGCGACGGAGACGACCCGCATGCGCGGATCGCGGTCCGGGTCGCTGTAGGTGCGCACCTGCTCCAGGTGCAGCCGTCCGACGTCCGCGATGCCGGTCTCCTCGGCGAGCTCCCGCCCCGCGGCCTGCTCGGCCGACTCCTCGGGCAGCACGAAGCCGCCGGGCAGGGCCCAGCGGCCCGCGTACGGCTCCTGGCCGCGCTCGACGAGCAGTACGTGCAGCGCGCCGTCCCGGACGGTGAACACCGCCAGGTCGACGGTGACGGCAAAGGGCTCGAAGGCGTACTTGTCGTATCCCTGCATGCACAACCACCCCCCTCTCTTTATGGTCTCGATGACTATAAAGAGAGGGGGGTGGTTCGGGCAAGCGATGAAGCGATCCCTACAGATCGACTTCCCGCATCTCCTACAGGTCGACTTCCTGCATCAGCATGCCGACCTCCGTGTTGGACAGCCGCCGCAGCCAGCCCGACTTCTGGTCGCCCAGGGTGATCGGCCCGAACGCCACCCGCACCAGCTTGTCGACGGGGAAGCCCGCCTCGGCGAGCATGCGCCGCACGATGTGCTTGCGGCCCTCGTGCAGGGTGACCTCGACGAGGTAGTTCTTGCCGGTCTGCTCGACGACGCGGAAGTGGTCCGCGCGGGCGTACCCGTCCTCCAGCTGGATGCCGTCCTTGAGCTGCTTGCCCAGGTCACGCGGGATCGGGCCCACGATGTGCGCGAGGTAGACCTTCTTCACGCCGTACTTGGGGTGGGTCAGGCGGTGCGCCAGCTCGCCGTGGTTGGTGAGCAGGATGACACCCTCGGTCTCGGTGTCGAGCCGCCCCACGTGGAACAGCCGCGTCTCGCGGTTGGTCACGTAGTCCCCCAGGCACTGGCGGCCCTCGGTGTCCTCCATGGTGGAGACGACACCGGCGGGCTTGTTCAGCGCGAAGAACTGGTACGACTGCGTGGCCACGGTCAGACCGTCGACCTTGATCTCGTCCTTCTCGGGGTCGACGCGCATGCCCTGCTCCAGGACGATCTCGCCGTTGACCTCGACGCGAGCCTCCTCGACCAGCTCCTCACAGGCACGGCGCGAGCCGTAGCCCGCGCGCGCGAGCACCTTCTGCAGGCGCTCACCCTCCTGCTCGGCGCCCGGGAACGTCTTGGGCGGGCTGACCTTCGGCTTGCCCGCGTACCGCTCGCGGTTGCGCTCCTCCGCCCGCGCGTCGTACTCGCGGGAGGTGGCCGGAGCCCAACGGCCCCGTCCGCTGCCCTGGCCCTGCTTGGGGCCGCCCTTGGCACCGCCGCGCGCCGAGGCGCCACGGCCCGACTTCGGACCGTTGTGCGTGCCGTCGGCACCTACGTCGTAGCGCCGCTCCTCGGGACGCGGCTTCTTCGGACGGCCGCTGCCGCCCTGCTTGTCGTCACGGTTGTTACCGGCACCCCGGTAATCGCCGCGGCCGCCGGTGCTTCCCCGGCCGCCGCTTTTGCCGCGGCCGCCGCTGTTGCCACCACGGCTCCCGCCGTTGTTTCCGCTGCTGTTCCTGCCGCTGCTGCTTCGCATCAAAGGTTCCGTCTAATCGGCTGTGTCCTGGGTGTACTCGTACCCCGGCGCATCGGGTGCGTCCGGGTCGAACGACGGAACGCCTTCCTGCGTCTCTCCTTCGATCGCGTCCGCCTCGGGGAGGAAGGGCGCGAGCTCCGGAAGCTCGTCAAGGCCACGCAGGCCCATCCGCTCCAGGAAGTAGTTCGTCGTCCTGTACAGGATCGCACCTGTTTCGGGTTCCGCGCCCGCCTCCTCCACCAGACCCCTCTGGAGGAGGGTGCGCATCACCCCGTCACAGTTCACGCCGCGCACCGCGGAGACCCTGGAACGGCTGACCGGCTGGCGGTACGCGACGACGGCGAGGGTCTCCAGGGCCGCCTGGGTGAGCCGCGCCTGCTGCCCGTCGAGGACGAAGCCCTCCACGGCCGCGGCGTACTCGGGCCGGGTGTAGAACCGCCACCCGCCGGCGACGAGCCGCAGCTCGAAACCGCGCCGCTGCACGGTGTACTCGTCGGCGAGCTCCCGCAGCGCGTCGGCGACGGCGCGCCTGGGCCGTTGCAGGACCTTCGCGAGGTGCTCCTCGGTGGCCGGCTCGTCGACGACCATCAGCACGGCTTCCAGAGCGGGCCGCAGCTCCAGCTCCGCGACGTCTCCCGCCCCCGCAGGGTGCTCGCTCACGCCTTGTCCTCCATCGGTTCGGGGGCCCGGTCGAACTCGTCGGTCACGGTCGGCTCCTCGGCGCCGTCCCCTCCGGTCCACCGCACCATCAGCTCGCCCAGCGGGTCCTCCTGGTCCAGGGCGACGGCCTTCTCTCGGTAGAGCTCGAGGAGGGCGAGGAAGCGGGCGACGACCGTGAGGGTGTCCCCCGCGTCCGCCACCAGCACCCGGAAACTCGTCTCGCCGTGCTCCCGGAGCCGGGCGACGACGAGCCCGGCCTGCTCCTGCACGGAGACCAGCGGAGCGTGGATGTGCTCGACGTAGACCTGTGGCTTCGCGCGGGGCTGCATCGCCTTCACGGCGAGCTCGGCGAATCCTTCCGCCCCGATGCTGATGACGACTTCCGGCAGCAGCTCGGCGTGGTGCGGCTCCAGGCCCACGGTCCGCGGATAGCGCCGCGCCTCGTCGTCGAGCCGCCCGCTGAAGATGTCCGCGACCTGTTTGTACGCGCGGTACTGCAGCAGCCGCGCGAACAACAGGTCCCGTGCCTCGAGGAGCGCCAGGTCGGCCTCGTCCTCGACCTCGGCGGTGGGCAGCAGCCGCGCCGCCTTGAGGTCGAGCAGGGTGGCGGCGACGACCAGGAACTCGGTCGTCTGGTCCAGGTCCCAGTCGGCCCCCATGGCCCGGATGTGCGCCATGAACTCGTCGGTCACCTTCGACAGGGCGACCTCGGTGACGTCCAGCTTGTGTTTCGAGATCAGCTGGAGCAGCAGGTCGAAGGGCCCTTCGAAGTTCGCGAGCCGCACCTTGAACCGCCCGTCGCCGGGCTCGGCCCCGGCGGGCTCGGCGGGCGCGGGCTCCGGCGGCTGCTCGGCGGACGGCTGCTCCACGGGCTCCGCCCCCGGGCCGCGCCCCAGGGAGCGGCGCCGGGCGGCGGGCGGTGCGGATTCACTGTTCGAGGCCATGAGGCCAGAAACGCTACCCCTACCGCCCGCGCAGCCGTCGTACGAGGATGCTCGCGTCCCCGCGGGACTCCAGATCGGCGAGGACGACCGCGACGGCCTCCCGCACGATCCGCCCGCGGTCGACCGCGAGCCCGTGCTCGCCGCGCAGCACGAGCCGCGCGTGTTCGAGGTCCATCAGCTCTTCGGCGGAGACGTACACGGTGATCTTCTCGTCGTGCCGCTCGCGCCCGCTGGGCCGCCGGTTGGCCGCCCTCGCCCGCCGCCGCGCCTGCGCGGTCGACGAGCCGGACTTGCCGCCGCCCTGGGCGGCCGAACCTTCCTGCGCCGAGGGTGCCGACGACGCGGCCGACGAGCGCCGTCCCGCGCCCTTCTCGGCGTCGCCCGCGGTGCGGCTGCGGGACTCGCCGGAGCCGGACTCCGCGTCGGTGGCCGCGTGTTCGGCGGGGTCACCGCCGTCGCCCTGCGCCGCCGTGTCCTCGGCCGATGCGGCCGTCTCGTCGCTCTCGCCCGCCGGGGCGGGCACCTTCGCCTCGCCGTTCGCCTGGCGGCGCGGGGACGACGACTGCAGCGCCATCCCCCCGGTCGTACGGAACAGTTCGTCGGCCCCGGGCAGACTCACTCGGCGTGACACCGGGCGAGCACCTCCCTGGCGAGCTGGCGATAGGCGGCCGCGCCGACCGAGTTGGAGGCGTACGTCGTGATCGGCTCACCGGCGACCGTGGTCTCCGGGAAGCGGACCGTGCGGCCGATGACCGTGTGGTAGACGTGGTCGTCGAAGGCCTCGACCACGCGCGCGAGCACCTCACGGCTGTGCACCGTGCGGGAGTCGTACATGGTCGCGAGGATGCCGTCGAGCTCCAGGTCGGGGTTGAGCCG
This sequence comes from Streptomyces sp. NPDC039462, assembly GCF_055639375.1. NCBI lineage: Bacteria > Bacillati > Actinomycetota > Actinomycetes > Kitasatosporales > Streptomycetaceae > Streptomyces > Streptomyces sp. NPDC039462. Next base: position 30,688 of record NZ_JBVKAO010000005.1, on the reverse strand, counting down.
CTCCTGGACCTTCTCGATGGTCTCCGTGAGGAGGGCCACACCGCGCAGCGCGAAGAACTCGCACTCGAGCGGCACTATCACCTTGTGAGCGGCCGTCAGGGCGTTCACGGTGAGCAGGCCGAGCGAGGGCTGGCAGTCGATCACGATGTAGTCGTAGTCCTGCATCAGCGGCTTCAGGGCGCGCTGGAGCGTGGACTCGCGCGCGACCTCGCTCACCAGCTGGACCTCGGCCGCGGACAGGTCGATGTTGCTGGGCAGCAGGTCCATGTTCGGGACCGCCGTCTTCAGGAGCACCTCGTCCGCGGCCATGCCGCGCTCCATGAGGAGGTTGTAGACCGTGAGGTCCAGCTCCATCGGGTTCACGCCGAGGCCGACCGAGAGGGCGCCCTGCGGGTCGAAGTCGACGAGCAGGACCCGTCGCCCGTACTCCGCGAGGGCCGCGCCCAGGTTGATGGTCGACGTCGTCTTGCCGACGCCGCCCTTCTGGTTGCACATCGCGATGATCTTGGCGGGGCCGTGGTCGGTCAGCGGGCCCGGGATCGGGAAGTACGGCAGCGGGCGTCCCGTGGGGCCGATGCGCTCGCGGCGCTGGCGGGCCGCGTCGGGCGCGAGCGTGGCCGCGTACTCCGGATCGGGCTCGTACTCGGCGTCGGGGTCGTAGAAGTGCCCCTGGGGCAGTTCCTCGTAGTCGGCGAGGTGGGTGTGGGTGTTATCGCCACTCCGGTCGCCGGCCATGGCGTTCACGTGATGGCCATCCATGCTCTGGGGTGCTGACTGTGTCGGCTGGGGGCTCTGCCGGGCTTCGAAGGTGCGGACAGCGACCGAGCCGACGGCCTCGAGCCCCACGGGACCCTGGTCCCGTGCAGACGTTCCTGGTTGACCACCCCCGGGAGCAAATGTCGACTCATTCACAAGTCGTCTTACCTCCTTGGTGACCAGGAAATTTCTCGATAGGTCAGCGTGGCACCATGCCGACGGTTGGCGACTCTATGGCGTGTCACCGGTCCACAGCAACACAATCCGCCGGACCCGGCCCGATGTGTCGGCAATGGAACACCCTTGTGTCAAGGGCGTGCGGCTCGCCATCGACGGCTTTCCGGGGTGGGCGAAACGGTTAAAGGGTTACGTTCAAGGCCAGTTGAGCGTGTCCACACTGATACGCATACGGCCGGACCCCTCTCAAGGTCCGGCCGTGGGCGTGAGATTGACGACTTTCGTTGACGAAAGCGGTCAGGTTCAGCCGAGGAGCGACTCCAGCTCGACGTGGTCGAGACCGTGGGCCTCCGCGACCTCCTTGTAAACGACCTTGCCGTCATGGGTGTTGAGACCCAGGGCGAGCGCGTGGTCGCGGCGCAGCGCCTCGACCCAGCCGTTGTTCGCCAGCGACACGATGTACGGCATCGTCGCGTTGGTCAGCGCGTACGTCGAGGTGTTCGGCACCGCGCCGGGCATGTTGGCGACGCAGTAGAAGACCGAGTTGTGGACCGGGAAGGTCGGCTCGGCGTGCGTGGTGGCGTGCGAGTCCTCGAAGCAGCCGCCCTGGTCGATCGCGATGTCGACAAGGACACTTCCCGGCTTCATGCGGGAGACGAGCTCGTTGGTGACCAGCTTCGGGGCCTTGGCTCCCGGGATGAGAACGGCACCGATGACGAGGTCGGCCTCAAGGCAGGCCTTCTCCAGCTCGAAGGCGTTGGAGACGACGGTCTGGATCTTCGTGCCGAAGATCTTGTCCGCTTCCTTGAGCTTGTTGATGTCCTTGTCGAGCAGGGTCACGTGGAAGCCCATGCCGATGGCGATCTGCGCGGCGTTCCAGCCGGAGACGCCGCCGCCGATGACGACGGCCTTGCCCGCGGCCACGCCGGGGACGCCGCCCGGCAGGACGCCGCGGCCGCCGTTGGCGGCCATCAGGTGGTAGGCGCCGACCTGCGGGGCGAGCCGGCCCGCGACCTCGGACATCGGGGCGAGGAGCGGGAGCGCGCGGTTCGCGGTCTCGACCGTCTCGTACGCGATGGCGGTGGTGCCCGACTCCAGGAGCGCGTCCGTGCACTCCTTGGACGCGGCCAGGTGCAGGTAGGTGAAGAGGGTCTGGTCCTTGCGGAGGCGGTGGTACTCCTCCGCGATGGGCTCCTTGACCTTGAGGAGCAGGTCCGCGGTGGCCCAGACCTCGTCGGCGGTGTCCAGGATCGTGGCGCCCGCCGAGACGTACTCGGCGTCCGTGATCGAGGAGCCGACGCCGGCGTTCCGCTCGATGACGACCTGGTGGCCGTGGCGCACCAGCTCGTGCACACCGGCGGGGGTGATGGCCACCCGGAACTCGTTGTTCTTGACCTCGCGGGGGATGCCGACCTTCATCGTCGATCACGGTCCTTGGCTCAGGGGATTTTTCGGGCAATGCAACGCATACCGATGCGTGTGGGGGCGCAGCGGGAGACACCGCAGAGGTACGCGGCGGAGCCAGTCTAATGAAGGATTTCGCGCTGTCTAGCCTTTCAATACTTCAATCTTCCGCAGATGCACTACGGATTTCGCAGGCGGAAGGCTCCGCTCCACCATTTGTTTCAAGCCTCGGCCCCCTCAGAGAGCTCACTTCCCAGCATGCGCTCGGCCGCGGCCCGGTGCAGCCGGGCGGCCGCGGGGTCCCCGAGCCGCTCCAGGGTGTCGGCGAGGCGGAGCTGCAGGGCGGCCTGCAGCCGGACGTCCTTGGCGTGCCGCGCCAGCTCGACGGCTTCCTGGCAGGTGCGCAAGGACTCCTCGGGCCGTCCCGCGTACTCCTGCACCCGGGCCAGCTCGCTCAACGCCCTTGCCTGGGCGGCCACATCGCCGTTCTTCCGGTGGCCGGTGACCGCCGAACTCCAGTTGCGCAGCGCCTCGCCGTAGCGCCCCGCGTAGGTGTGCACCGCGGCGATCCGGCCGTACAGCCGGGCGGCGTCCGCGCGCTCGCCGCGGGCCAGGCGCTGGGCCAGTGCGCGGCCGTACCAGTCGGAGGCCCGCGGCCAGTCCCCCAGCTCCTGATAGGCGCCGCCTACGGATTCCATCGCGCGCCCGGTCGCGTACGGATCGTTCGCCGCGCGTCCCGCGTCCAGCGCCGCGCGGTAGCGGACCAGCGCGTCCCGGGTCCGCCCCGTCCACGCGTCGAGATCCGCGAGGTTCAGCAGCGCCGCCGCCTGCTCGCGCGGCAGGTTCCGCCGCTCGGCCACGTCCAGGACGAGGCGGTGGATGCCGTACAGCTCGGGGGCCGCGTCCTCGGTGCCGCGGTGGGCGACCAGCGCCCTGACGAGAGCCGCCATCAGGCGCCGCGCGAGGGTGTCGAGCTCGCCGTCGGCCACCGCGAGCCGGGCGGAGGCGAGCAGCGCGGGCTGGCGGACGCGCAGCCACTCGGCGGCGGCGTGCGGGCTGGGGAAGCGCAGTGCGCGCGGCAGTCCCGCGAGCTTCTTGCGGGCGGCGGAGGCGTCCGGCTCCGTGACGGCCCGGCAGGACTGGAGCAGGCGCACGGTCCGCTCCAGCATCCGTGCCCTGGCCAGCTGGATCTCGGCGGGGCGGTCCTGGCTCCCGGTGCGGGCCCGCAGCAGCGGGACCAGGCAGCCGGGCACCTCGTACTGCCGGAGCGGGGAGTCGACGGCCCGTACGAGCCCGAGCGCCACGAAGTCGTCGAGCGTGGTCCCGGCCGCGGAGACCGAGCAGCCGGCGAGCGCGGAGGCGGTGTGCGCGTCGACGTCGCCGGCCGGGGCGAGGGAGAGGAAGCGCAGTATCCGCGCGGCGGCCGAGGGCAGCGAGGCGTAGGTGTGAGCGAAGACACGCGCGAGGGCCGAGCCCTCGTCGGGCATGTCGTGCACCCGTTTGGCGAGGTCGGCGACGGCTGCCTTGGGCCGCGCGGCGAGCCAGCCGCCGGCGAGGACGAGCGCCGCCGGATGTGCCGCGCACGCCTCGACGAGGGATTCCGCGGAGCGCGGGTCGACGGTGATGCGGACGGGCCCGGCGGCGCGGGCGAGGAGCTCGACGGCGGCCGCCTTGTCGAGGCCGCCGAGGGTGCACGGCCGGACGTCGGGGATGCCGGTGAGCGGTCCCTCGGAGACCGCGACGACCAGGCAGTCGGGTGTCTCCGGAAGCAGCGGGTCGACCTGTTCGGCGTCGGCGGCGTCGTCGAGGAGCAGCAGTGCCCTGCGGCCGGACAGGGCCTTCCGGAGGATGTCGGTGAGGTCGTCCTCGGCCGCCCCCGGGGGTGCGGGCACGCGCAGGGCGTCGAGGAGGTCGCGGGCGGTGCGCCCCGTGGGCACCCGGCTGCCGTCGGGCTCGGTGAGGCGGGCGCGCAGCACCCCGTCGGGGTAGTCGCCGGCGACCTGCCGGGCGAGTTCCTCGGCGAGCGAGGTGCGGCCCGAGCCGGGGCGGCCCGCGATGAGCAGCACGCGCGCGCGAGGGGCCTTGCGGCCGGAGAGGGTGTCGAGGCCCGCCCGGTCGATGTCGGCGCGGAGTTCCTTCAGTTCCCGGCGTCTGCCGACGAACTGACTCCTCGTCGGCTCCACCGGGGCACTCGCGGGCGGCGGCACCGCGCCGCCCGCGACACCGTCCGTGTCGACCGCCTGATCCGTCACGGGCCACGCTCCCGTCCGCCTGCGCACGAGCCCGCCGGGACTCCGGGCGGGACGCTTTCAGAGCCTAGTTCAGGCCCCGCGTCGCTCCCGGTCGCGCAGCACGCACAAGTCACCCGATCGGATCTACAGATCGTCACATCGGAAGCTCCGGACGGCCCTGGGCCTTCCGGAGGGGCTACGCCTCGAAGGGGCGGGCCGGCCACGGCGCCTCGGCCGGGCGCAGCGCGTCGAGGCCGTCGCCGTTGAGGGCCGCGTGCAGCGAGAGGGCACCCACGACCAGGCAGTTGTTGTGCAGCTCGCCGGCGAGCACACCCCGCACCAGCTCCTCGAGGGGGATCCGGGCGAGCTCCATGTCGGCCTCCTCCTCGGAGACCTCGAAGCGCTCGCCCTCGGCCTCGGAGAGCTCCCGGGCGAGGAAGATCCGCACGGCCTCGTCGCAGCCGCCGGGGGTGGTGTAGACGTCGGTGAGGACGCGCCAGTCCTCGGCCTTGACGTGCGCCTCTTCGTACAGCTCGCGCTGGGCGGCGTGCAGCGGGTTCTCGCCGGGGACGTCGAGGAGGCCCGCGGGGATCTCCCAGAGCTTCTGGCGGACCGGGTGGCGGTACTGGCGGATGACCAGGACGCGGCCCTCGCCGTCGAGCGCGAGGACGGCCACCGAGCCGGGGTGGACCTGGTAGTCGCGGCGGACGACGGTGCCGTCGGGCATGACCACGTCGTCGGTGCGCACGGAGGTCTTGTTCCCGACGAAGGGTGTCTCCGTGGCCGTGACCTGCCACTCCTCGGCGGTGTCCTTGATCGTCATGTCGCCCTGTCCTCCCACGTGCAAAAGAAAAAACCGGAGTGTGCGCCTCGTGAGACGCACACCCCGGCAACCGTATCGCTCCGGTGTTACTTGCCCGACTTGCCGCCGGACTTCTGCTCGCGCTGCTGGCGCTCGACGGCGGCCTTCACCAGGCCGGCGAAGAGCGGGTGCGGACGCGTCGGACGCGAGCGCAGCTCCGGGTGCGCCTGGGTGGCGACCAGGTAGGGGTGCACCTCGCGGGGGTACTCGACGTACTCCACGAGCTTGCCGTCCGGGGAGGTGCCGGAGAACTGGATGCCCGCCTTCTTCTCCAGGTCGGCGCGGTAGGAGTTGTTCACCTCGTAGCGGTGGCGGTGGCGCTCCTCCACGTACTCCTTGCCGTCGTACACCTCGCGCGCGATGGAGCCCTCGGCCAGCTTGGCCGGGTACATGCCGAGGCGCATCGTGCCGCCCATGTCGCCCTCACCGGCGACGATGTCGAGCTGCTCCGCCATGGTGGAGATCACCGGGTGGGCGGTGGCGGCGTCGAACTCCGTGGAGTTGGCGTCCGGGATGTCGGCGAGGTTGCGGGCCGCCTCGATGACGATGCACTGCAGGCCGAGGCAGATGCCGAGCAGCGGCACCTTGTTCTCGCGGGCGTACCGGATGGCGCTGACCTTGCCGTCGACGCCGCGCTCGCCGAAGCCGCCGGGGATCAGGATCGCGTCGACGTCGCCGAGCTGCTTCTTGGCGCCCGCCGGGGTCTTGCAGTCGTCGGAGGTGACCCACTTGACCTTGACGCGGGCCTTGTTGGCGAAGCCGCCGGCGCGCATGGCCTCGGTGATCGAGAGGTAGGCGTCGGGCAGGTCGATGTACTTGCCGACCAGGGCGACGGTGACCTCGTGGTTCGGGTTGTGCACCCGGTCCAGGAGGTCGTCCCACTGGGTCCAGTCGACGTCGCGGAACGGCAGGTCGAGCTTGCGCACGACGTACGCGTCGAGGCCCTCGGTGTGGAGCACCTTCGGGATGTCGTAGATCGACTTGGCGTCGATGGCGGCGACCACGGCGGCCTCGTCGACGTCGCACATCAGCGAGATCTTGCGCTTGATCGCGGTGGGCACCTCGCGGTCGGCTCGCAGCACGATCGCGTCCGGCTGGATACCGATGTTGCGCAGGGCGGCCACCGAGTGCTGGGTCGGCTTGGTCTTCAGCTCGCCGGAGGGGCCGATGTAGGGCAGCAGCGAGATGTGCACGACGAAGACGTTGTCCCGGCCGACCTCGTGGCGGACCTGGCGGACGGTCTCCAGGAACGGCAGCGACTCGATGTCGCCGACCGTGCCGCCGACCTCGGTGATGACGACGTCGACGTCGTCGGTCGCCATGCGGCGGATGCGGTGCTTGATCTCGTTGGTGATGTGCGGGATGACCTGGACGGTGTCGCCGAGGTACTCGCCGCGCCGCTCCTTGGCGATCACCTGGGAGTAGACCTGGCCGGTGGTCACGTTCGCCGAGCCGTCGAGGTCGACGTCGAGGAAGCGCTCGTAGTGACCGATGTCGAGGTCGGTCTCCGCGCCGTCGTTGGTGACGAACACCTCACCGTGCTGGAAGGGGTTCATCGTGCCGGGGTCCACGTTCAGATACGGGTCGAGCTTCTGCATCGTGACGCGCAAGCCCCTAGCCTTGAGCAGCGCGCCGAGACTGGACGCCGTCAGACCCTTACCGAGCGAGGAGGCGACACCCCCGGTGACGAAGATGTGCTTGGTCGTCGTGGCTGTGCTGTTTCGGAAAGCAGCGGGCTGCATGGCCAAGAGGGGGCTCCCGTGGTCGCGGTCTGGAGGTGCGTACCGACGTCCTCACCAGGGATTCGGGGAGGCGCCGTCGCTGCGGTTCGGGGGTTCTATGACCACCGGCTCACGGGCTACCAGGGTATCAGCGACGGAACGAGGCTGCTTCCGGCCACGCTCCGCCACCAGGCGCACACAACTTGCTCACCGGACCCGCACGCCCCTACTTTTTCCCGCCCGCACCCGCTCTCACCTGGCGCTCACCCGTTCGGCGCAGCATCGTTGCCGGGAGGGGCGCGCGGATCACCAGGGTGCGTCGTATCCTGCTCAAACACTCGCTGCCGAGCCCCTCCGGCACACGGCATCATCCCGCCTTGCACCCGGAACAAGCGCTCGGCAACGATCACTTGACCCCTGATCTGTAAGCGCCCCGCGGGGCGAACGTGGCCGTTCGACTGGAGATAGACGTGGCCGGGCGCATCGAGGACTACGCACTCATCGGAGACATGCAGACCGCCGCCCTGGTCTGCCGGGACGGCACAGTCGACTGGCTGTGCCTGCCCCGCTTCGACTCCCACGCCGTTTTCGCCGGCCTGTTGGGCACCGAGGAGCACGGCTTCTGGCGCCTCGGGCCCGCATACGGCCCCGACGCGCAGCCCCCCACTGCCGCGCGCCGCACATACCGCGGCGACTCACTGGTGCTGGAATCCGAGTGGGACACGCCACGCGGCACGGTCCGCGTGATCGATTTCATGCCTCCGCGCGGCAGCGACTCGCCGCAGCTGGTGCGGATCGTCGAGGGTGTCACCGGCCGGGTGCCGATGCACTCGGCCCTGCGGATGCGGTTCAGCTACGGCCGCGTGGTCCCCTGGGTACACAAGTTCGACGGGCGTACGGTGGCCGTCGCCGGCCCCGACTCGGTCTGGCTCGACACCACCGCCGAGACCTACGGCAAGGACCTCACCACCTACGCCGACTTCACGGTCTCGCCGGGTGAGCGGATCGCGTTCACCATCTCGTGGCAGCCCTCGCACAAGGAACAGCCCGCGCTCGCGGAGCCCGAGGCGGCGCTCACCGCGACGGAGGACTTCTGGCGGGAGTGGGTCGACCACTGCACGTACCACGGCCCGTACCGCGAGGCCGTGATCCGCTCGCTGATCACGCTCAAGGCGCTGACGTACGCGCCGACCGGCGGCATCGTCGCCGCGCCCACCACCTCGCTGCCCGAGGACGTCGGCGGCTCCCGGAACTGGGACTACCGCTTCACCTGGCTGCGCGACGCCGCGATCACCCTCTCGTCGCTGCTGCGCACGGGCTACCGCGAGGAGGCCCGCGCCTGGCGCGAGTGGCTGCTGCGCGCGGTGGCGGGCGACCCGGAGAACCTGCAGATCATGTACGGCATCGCGGGCGAGCGCGAGCTCGGCGAGACGGAGCTGGACTGGCTGCCGGGGTACGAGGGCTCACAGCCCGTCCGGGCGGGCAACGGCGCGGCGGGCCAGCTGCAGCTCGACGTGTACGGCGAAGTCACCGAGGCCCTCCACCTGGCCCACATGACCGGCCTGACCCGCAACGACTACGCCTCACTCCTCCAGCTCAAGCTGATCCGTTATCTGGAGGACCACTGGGACGAGCCGGACGAGGGCATCTGGGAGGTGCGCGGCCCGCGCCGCCACTTCGTGCACTCCAAGGTGATGGCGTGGGTCGCCGTGGACCGCACCATCAAGCTCATCGAGTCCGGTGACGCGGACGGCCCGCTGGAGAAGTGGCGCGAGCTGCGCGACGACATCCACCGGGACGTCTGCGAGAAGGGCTACGACAAGGAGCGGAACACCTTCACGCAGTCGTACGGCTCGAAGGAGCTGGACGCCTCGCTGCTGCTGATTCCGCAGATGGGCTTCCTGCCGCCCGACGACAAGCGGGTCATCGGCACGATCGAGGCGATCCAGCGGGAGCTGTCGACGCCGGACGGCTTCATCCTGCGCTACCCGACGGCCGGCGACGACGAGGGCGTGGACGGCCTCGAGGGCGACGAGGGGGCGTTCCTGGCCTGTTCGTTCTGGATGGCCGACGACCTCGCGATGATCGGCCGGGTCGACGAGGCCCGCAAGCTCTTCGAGAAGCTCCTCGCGCTCCGCAACGACCTGGGGCTCCTCGCCGAGGAGTGGGACTCCAAGCTGCAGCGCCAGGTCGGCAACTTCCCGCAGGCGTTCAGCCACGTGCCGCTGATCGACACGGCACTGCGGCTGACGGCCTCGGGGGCTTACGGCGGCTAGGGCCGTCAGCTCCTGCTCCGGACGGCGACGGGCCGCTGCCCGTCGCCGTCCGTGCGTTCGGCCGCGTCCTCCAGGACGATGCGGCCGATGATCTCGTAGCGCCGCGGGTGCCTGACCCGCAGGTACAGGCCGAGCCCGAGGCCCCCGAGGAAGACCAGGCCGACGATCCAGGGGATGGCCTCGAACAGGAGCGAGCCGGCCGCCGGGCCCGCCGCGGTGTCCATGTTGATCACCAGCAGGACGACGACGGCGATCATGCCGAGGCCGCCCAGGAGCGGCGCGAGGAACGTCCTGAACCAGTGCCGGTCCTCGGGGTGGTTGCGCCGGAAGTAGCCGATCACCGCGAAGGAACAGAGCGTCTGGACGATGAGGATCGCCATCGTGCCGAGGATCGCGAGCAGCGTGTACAGGTGGATGTACGGGTCCTGTCCGGTGAGCCAGAAGGCGGCCACGAGGGCGACGGCGATGACGGACTGGACGTACGAGGCGATGTACGGCGAGCCGTGCGCGGGGTGGGTCCGGCCGAGCGCTGGGTGCAGGAAGCCCTCCCGGCCGATCGCGTAGAGATAGCGCGACGCGCACTGGTGGAAGGCCATGCCGCAGGCGAACGAGCCCGTGATGAGCAGCCACTGGAAGGTGTCGACCGCCCAGGCGCCGATGAAGCGGTGCGCCGGGTCGAAGAACAGGTCGAGCGGTCCTGCCGACCGGGAGACCTCGACGGAGCCGCTCAGGCCGTTGCCCGCGATCGTCATCCAGGAGACGTAGATGTAGAAGAGGCCGACGCCGACGACGGAGACGAGGGTGGCGCGCGGGATGACGCGTTTGGGGTCGCGGGACTCCTCGCCGTACATCGCGGTCGACTCGAAGCCGACCCACGACCAGAAGGCGAAGAACAGGCCGAGCCCGGCGGAGGTGCCGGTGAAGGCGTTCCGCGGGTCGACCGGCTCGACGGGGATGCCGTCGGGGCCCCCGCCGTGCACCAGGACGGCCGTGGCCACCGCGAAGAGGACGGCGATCTCCGCGACGAGCATCACGCCGAGCGCCTTCGCGGTGAGGTTGATGTCGAAGTACGACAGGACCGCGGTCGCCGCGAGCATCACGGCCGCATACAGCACCCACGGCAGGTCGACGCCCAGCTGGTCGAGGACGGTGGTTTGCGCGAAGTACGCGAAGACGCCCACGATGGACGCCACGAAGACGATGTAGGCGAGGACGGCGAGCATCCCCGACGCCATGCCGGCGATGCGGCCGAGACCGTGCGAGATGTAGCCGTAGAAGGCGCCCGCGGCGGTGATCCGCTTGGCCATGGCGACGTATCCGACGGAGAAGACCGTCAGGACGAGCGTCGCGAAGAGGTAGCCGGCGGGGGCTCCGGTGCCGTTGCCCGCGCCGACGGCTATCGGGAGGTTGCCGGTCATCGCCGTGATGGGCGCCGCGGTGGCGACCGCCATGAAGACGACGCCGACGACCCCGACGGAGTTCGCTTTGAGACGGTGGACCTCGGGTGTGCTGGGTTGCTCTGGCATGGCGGGCACCCTGCCGTCGCGTGACGTACGCCACAACCGGCAGAGGGTCGCGTAATTGCCGCGCGGGCACGACGAGTTGTCGGGCCGCGAGGTGCGGCGGCCTGCGCCGTGATCAACCGGAGATGTGCCGCGGACGGGCGCGGCGGTAGCGTCCGCGCCATGGACAGTCAGGGCACTCAGGGCGGCATCACCGTGCAGCGCGCGCTGGAACTTCCGGGGTTGCGCGGTGGGCTCCCCGAGGTCGTCGCGGGCGCGGAGCGGCTGCAGCGGACGGTGCGGTGGGTGCATGCGGGCGAGGTGCCCAACATCGCCTCGCTGCTCAAGGGCGGCGAGCTGTTGCTCACCACGGGGCTCGGGCTCGGCGCCCGCCCGGCCGAGCAGCGCTCCTTCGTGCGCAAGCTCGCCGAACGGGGCATCGCGGCGCTCGTCGTCGAGCTGGGGCCGCGCTTCACCCGGCTGCCCGCGGCGATCGTGGAGACGGCGCGGGCCGCCGGCCTGCCGCTGGTGCAGCTGCACCGCGAGGTGCCGTTCGTGACGGTCACCGAAGAGGTGCACACCGAGATCGTCAACGGCCATTACGCGCTGTTGCAGCGGGCCGAGGAGGTCCACCGGCGCTGCACGGAGGCGCTGCTCGGCGGGGGCGGCATACCGCAGGTCCTCGCCGTCCTCGCGGAGTTCAGCGGCAACCCGGTGTTCCTGGAGACGGCGGACGGCCAGCTCCTGTACGCCGCCGGGGCGGGCACCGAGTGCGCGGATCCGCTCCAGGTGTGGGAGGGGCTGCGGGGCCGTCCCGTCGACCGGGAAGGGCCGCCCGCGAGCGCGGTCATCGTGGATGTGCCGGGCGGCGGCCCGGGTGGCGGTTCGGTGCGGGCCCGGCTCGTGCTGCTCGCCGTGGAGTCGGCGCCGCTGCCGGTGCACCGCATCGCCGCGGAGCGTGCGGCGGGCAGCCTCGCGGTGGTGCTGATGCAGGCCCGTCAGGAGGAGGAGCTGGCGGCGCGCGGGCGCGGTGACTTCCTCACCGATCTCGCGGAGGGGCGGATCGCCGCCGAGGACGCCCCGGCGCAGGCACGGGTCCTCGGTTTCAAGCCGGTCTCGGCGGGCAGCCCGCTCCTGCCGGTGGTGATGCGGCTCGCGGACGGGCTGCCGACCGGTGGCGGCTGGGCGGTGCTCGCCCGGGCGGTCGCGGAGGAGCTGGCGTCGGTGGGGGTGCCCGCGCTGCTCGGGGTGCGGCCCGTCGAGGGCCGTGTGCCGGTGCTGCTCGGTCTGCGGTCGGAGTCCGAACGGACCGCGGTGGCCGACCGGGTCGCCGCCGCGCTGCGGGCCGGTGTCGAGCGGGCCGGGATGCAGCGGCCCGGGGCGCAGCCGCCGGTCGTGGTGGTCGGGGTCGCGGGCGGCTGGGCGGCGGCGTCGGCGGGGCTGCGGCACGCGGCGGAGACGGCGACGGCCGCGCAGGGCCTGTCCGACCGCCCTTGGTACGACGCGCGGCGGCTCGACATCGACCTGCTCCTGTGGCGGCTGCACCGGCATGACGAGGACGGGGTCCTCGCGGCGTTCGTGGACCGGGCGATCGGCCCGCTGCGCGCCCATGACGAGCGTTCGAAGCCGCCGCTGCTGCCGACGCTCCAGACGTATCTGGCGCACGCGGGCCGCAAGGCGGAGACCGCCCGCGAGCTGCACCTGAACCGTCAGACCCTCTACAACCGGCTCGCCCGGATCAGCGAACTCCTTGGCACCGATCTCGACGATCCGCAGACGGTGCTCGCGCTGAGCCTGGCGCTGCGGGCCCGCAGACACGTGGCGTGACCGCCGCCCGAGCCGTGCCGGGCCAGCCGTACGCGCTCAGCTGTACGGCAGGGGCTGGGTCAACTCGTCGTAGACGCTGAGGACTTGGGTGACCGTGTCGTCCTCGGTCGGCCAGGTGGCGGCCTGGGCCGCGCCCCGGTCCGTCAGCTCCGCCCGGCGGACCGGGTCGGCGAGGAGGCGTACGACCGCGGTGGCGAGGGCTTCCGCGTCGCCGTACGCGACGAGTTCCGCGGCGTCGCCGACCAGTTCGGGCACGCCGCCGACCGCGGTCGCCACGAGCGGCACGCGCGCGTGGAGGGCTTCCTGGGCGAGCACGGAGCGCGACTCCCAACTGCTGTGCAGCACCGCGAGGTCGGCGGCCGCGAGGAGTTCGGGGACGTCGTCGCGCCGTCCGAGGAGGCGGGCCGGGAGCTGCTCGTCCTCGATGCGGCGCTGCAGAGCGGTCCGTTCGGGCCCCTCCCCCGCGACCACGAGGAGCGGCAGCGGGTCCAGGTGCCGCCACGCGCGCGTGGCGTCCAGGAGTACGTCGTACCCATGGTTCTGTTCGAGGGCGCCGACGGCCAGTATCAACGGGCGGTCCACGGCGCCGAGTTCGGCGCGGGCCTTGTGGAGCAGGCCGTCGGGCTCCTCCGCCGGGTCGGGGCGGCGCGGCGCGGGCAGTGCGATGGGCGCGAGGCGGGCGTCGCGCGCGCCCCTGCTGCGGGCCCGGTCGACGAGGTCGGAGGAGGCCCCGAGGACGACGGCCGCGGCCTTCGCGACCCGCCGCTCCAGGAGGCGCAGGAGGCGGGCGCGCGCCCCCTCGGCGTGTGCGCGGGTGTGCCAGGTGACGACGAGCGGGGTGCGGCGCCCGGTGAGGGCGACGGCGGCGCGGAGGGCGGCGTGCAGTCCGTGCGCGTGGACGAGGTCGGCGTCGGCGCAGGCCGCGCGGAGGGCGGCCACGGCGGCGGGGTCGCCGCTGCGGGGCACGGGGACGTGCCGGGCGCCGGTGCCCGTGAGGTCGTAGGCGCGGGCGGCCTCTTCGGGGGCGCACACGGTGACCCGCACGCCCCTGGCGGCGAGTCCCGCGGCCAGTGACCTGACGTGCGCACTGCTGCCCGCGCTGCCTCCGCCGAGAACTTGAACGGTGTGCAGCGGCGTCTGTCCGTGCGGCGAGTGGCTGCTCACGTGGCTCACGTGGCCGGGGCTCCTGGGTCTGCGTCGGGCGGTGCTCGGACTGGTACTCGGGCAGATGCTGCGCCAAGGATGCCAGTCCGTACGGGCGTTCCGGCACTGCCGAAAGGTCACTTCAGCATTTGGACGGGCAACTCCGCGGACGGGATCACCCACATGGGTGATGGCTGTTCAGAACGGAGAGCCGTAGGGGTGGTCCAGGAACCGGTCGTGGATCTCGCGCAGCCACGGCTCACGGACGGCGGGCAGTCGCGCCAGCGTATCGAGGAACACCCACCGGTCGGGGGTGAACAGCCGCAAGGGGTACGGCGGCAGCGGATCGTCGCGGAAGACCCCCTCGGGCATGCCGCCCGTCACGGGAACGGGCAGCTGGACGCGGGGAAAGGCCATGGACAGCCACACGTCGGCTTCGAGCGGCACGGCGGCTGCGGCGCCGGGCGGCTGCCACGCCTCGCCCGTCCGCGGGTGCCGCGGCACCACGGCGATGTCCGCGGCGGCCGGGGGCAGGCCTGGCCCGGCGAGGACCGCCCGCTTCCGCGTGGGCCCCGGCGGGAACAGCATGTCGAGCGCGCGGCCGAAGGTGTCCGCCATGACGCCCTCGGGAAGAGCCACTCTGGCACCCGCCGAGACCGCGAGGAGATGGGCGAGCGCCGCCCCGACGGCCGCCTCCCACCGCGCGCTCCAGCCCCCGTTCGACTCGATCGGCGCCGCGCTTTGATACTCCCGCGCCAGCGCCGCCCAGTCGGCCATCCCCTGCTCGGGGCCTTCGTCAGGGACGCGTCGGACGGCCCCCGGCACGAACCACACCACCTGCCAGTACGAGCAGTCGTCGACGCGGGTCGCCACCGCGCTGCCGCAGTGCGCGCAGGCGAGGTTGGGGCCGCTCCGTCCGTCGAGGCCGATGCAGTACCCGTCGCACCGCTCGGGGATCAGGACGGTGCCCCGGGTGTCCCCCGGCGCGACGACGACGGCGCCCGGCTCCCCGAAGGACAGAGCGGAGACGGGCGCGAAGACGCCGCGCGCCGCCGCCTCCTCGGCCCGGATCTCGCGCCACGGCCGCCAGGGCGGCCCGGACGGCTCCGGATCGACGGCGTACGTCCCCGACTCCATGAGCGCGGGCAGCAGGTCGTGCCCGTACGTCTGACGGGCACGCACGGGAAGCGCGACCCGCTCGACGGGCCGGGTCAGCACGGCATCACACCGCCCACACACGAACACACCCATCGGCCCTCCCCTGACCCCGCCCCTCACTCAGCCGAGGCCCACCCTCGCCACCCGGCTCACCTCATCCCCGCACACCACCGCAGCCACCACCGCCGCAGCATGCAGCACCAGACCCACACGCCCATTACCCGCGACAACAGCGACCCCCAGGGCCGCACCCAACGCATGCGCGCCGGCGTCGCCGATCATCGCGCGCTCACCGATGTCGTCGGGGAGCACGGCTGCCGCGGCGCCCATGGACGCGGCAGCGACGACCGCGCCCGGTCCCTTGCGGAGCAGCCCCGGTGCCCCCAGTGCCAGCACGGTCGCGCAGGCCCGCCCCGGGCGTACGTCGACGAGGTTCACGAAGTGCGCGGCCCCGGCGATCACCACGCCCGCGAGGAGCTTGTCCACGGGACGTTCCTTGAGCAGCGCCCCGGCGGCGAGCCCCGCCGCCGAGATGCCGAACAGCTTCACGGCACCGCTGGTGACCTCGCCGCTCCGCAGCGCCCCGAGGTGCGCCCGGAACCCGCGGCGCGGGTCACCCGCTCCCACCATGTCGTCGTACGCCCCACAGGCACCGGCCGCGAGCACGGCCAGGGCGGCGGCCGCCCGCGGACCGGCGGGCAGCACGGCGGCACCGGCCGCGGCGCCGACGGCGGCAGCGGGCCCGGCGTACAACTCGACGTTCTTTCCCGCGTAGTTCCGCCGCGTCCACCGGGCGGCCCCGCCGGGCGCGCGCGATCGCAGCGCGGCGGTCGCGGCACGGGTGACACCGGCAGCGGCGAGCAGCGCACCGAGCCGCCGGCCGGACGTGGATTTGATCATGCGATCACCCTACGTCCGCCCGCTCAGGGACCCGGGGCCGGTCCGGCGGGTCATGCCCTGGGTCGCGGGCTCTGCCACTCAACCCGTCCCGCCGGACACGCCCTAGCCGTCCCCCCTGGCCGTGGCGAGCAGTTCCTCCGCGTGGGCCCGGGCCGTCTCCGAGTCCTCCTGGCCCGCCAGCATCCGTGACAGCTCACGCACCCGGGCCTCGCCCTCCAGGACCTGGACTCCGGAGCGGGTCACCATCCCGTCGTTCGTCTTCTCGACGAGCAGCTGGCGGTCGGCGAAGGCCGCGACCTGCGGGAGGTGCGTGACGACCACGACCTGCGCCGACTTGGCGAGGCGTGCCAGGCGCCGGCCGATCTCGACCGCTGCCTTGCCGCCCACACCCGCGTCGACCTCGTCGAAGAGGTACGTGGGGACCGGGTCCGTGCCCGCGAAGACCACCTCGACGGCGAGCATCACGCGCGACAGCTCACCGCCCGACGCGCCCTTGGCGATGGGCCGGGGCGGCGCGCCCGGGTGCGGGGCGAGGAGCAGCTCGACCTCGTCGACGCCCGCGGGACCGTACGCAACCGTGCGGCCGCCGACCTCCACGCCGTCGGACCCCTCGGGCACCTCCGTGCTGCTGATGGCGATCGACACGCGCGCGTGGGGCATCGCCAGCGAGGCGAGCTCCTCGGTGACGGCCGCGGCGAACCGCGACGCCGCCTCCTGCCGCGCGTCGGTCAACGCCTGGGCGAGCCCGGCGAGTTCGGCACGCAGCGCGTCCCGTTCGGCGATCAGCTCCTCCAGCCGGTCGTCGTCACCCTCCAGTTCGGTGAGGCGCGCCGCACCCTCCTCCGCCCAGGCCAGCACGGCGTCGATGTCCGCGCCGTACTTCCGGGTGAGCTGCGTCAGCGCGGCCCTGCGCTCCTCGACGGCCGAGAGCCGCAGCGGGTCGGCGTCCAGGTCGTCGGCGTATCCGGCGAGTTCGCCCGCCACGTCGCCCAGCAGGATGCCGATCTCGCCGAGGCGGTCGGCGAGGGCGGACAGGGCGGGGTCGTGGGAGCGCACGGCTTCGAGGGCCCGGGAGGCGCCCGCGACCAGCGCCGTGGCGTCGATGCCCTCGGGGTCCTCGGGGTTGCCCGCGAGCGCGGCGTGCGCGGCGGTGGCGGCGGAGGCGAGGGCCTCCGCGTGGCCGAGCCGCTCGGCCTCGGCCGCGAGTTCGACGTCCTCGCCCGCGCGCGGCTCGACCCCCGCGATCTCGTCGAGTCCGAAGCGGAGCAGATCCGCTTCCTGGGCGCGCTCCCGCGCGCGCGTGGTGATCTCCTCGACCTCGGCGGTGACGGCCCGCAGCCTGCGGTAGGCGGCCGTGTACTTGGCGAGCGGCACGGAGACCGCGTCGCCCGCGTACCGGTCGAGGGCGCCGCGCTGCCGGGCGGGCTTGAGCAGACCCTGCTGATCGGTCTGGCCGTGCACGGCGACGAGGTCGTCGGCGAGTTCGGCGAGCAGACCGACCGGCACCGAGCGCCCCCCGAGGTGCGCCCGCGAGCGCCCCTCCGCCGAGACGGTCCGGCTGATCAGCAGCGCCCCGTCGTCGAGTTCGGCCCCGGCCTCCTCGGCGCGCACGACCGCCGCGGCGTCGGCGGGCACAGCGATGCGCCCCTCCACCACCGCCGACTTCGCGCCGATCCGCACCAGGGCGGGATCCGCGCGACCGCCGAGCAGCAGGCCAAGGCTGGTGACCACCATCGTCTTGCCCGCACCGGTCTCACCCGTCACGGCGGTGAAGCCCGGCGACAGCTCGACGACCGCGTCGTCGATGACTCCGAGCGACCGTATCCGCATCTCCTCCAACACGGACACGACCTTACGAGGTCTGAGGCCCGGTGTGCGACGGGCCCTGGCCTCCGGCCGCGAAGGCGCAGGTCGAAACGGCGCATCCGCGGCCGCTGTCACCCGCTGGAGTGGAGGGGTGGGGTTATCCCCAGCAAGATCCACCGGCTCACCGCATGGCTCCGGGCCCGGGCCCGCGGAGACCATGATCCACATGGCAACAGGACTGGCACAGGCGGCGCTGCGCGCGCACCGCCCGGCATTTGTGGGCACGGCAGTGGCCGCGCTCTTCGCGGCGACCGTGGTGAGCGCGTCGACGATGATGCTCGGCACGACGAGCACCGACCGCCCCGGGCTCTCCGCGGCGGCCCGCAAGCAGATCACGGAGAACGGCGTGGGCGACATGGCCGTCGTCCTCCTGATCGGCTCCATCTACATGTCGATTTTTGTGGTCGTCTCGACGATGGGCACGGCCGTCGCGCAGCAGCACCGCGAGCTCGCGCTGGTGCGTTCCATCGGCGCCAGGCCCCGCCAGGTCCGCCGGGCGGTGGCCGTCCAGGCCCTCGCCGCGTCGGTCCCCGCCGCGCTCGCCGGCTTCGTGCTCGGCGGCTTCGCGGCCCGGTGGTGGCACGCCGGCATGGTCGACCACGGGCTGCTGCCCGCCGAGGCAGGCTTCCGCTTCAGCTGGCTCGCGCTGCCGGTGTGCGTCGGCGTGGCCGTGGTGACGACGACCGTCGCCGCGCTCCTGTCCGCGCTGCGGTTCTCGCTGCTCCGCCCGGCCCGCGCCCTGAGCGAGGCCGCCACGGGCCGCCGCGGGCTCGGCGTCCTGCGGGCGCCGCTCGGCGTGCTGGCGGTGGCGGGAGCCTGCTTCGTCTCCGTACTCCTGTCGGAGCAGCCCGCGGACGAGGCGAGCGAGGGCGCCTTCCTCGTCCTCATCCTCTTCTGCGCCGGCGCCGGACTGCTCGGCCCGCGCCTGATCGGCCCCGCGGCCTGGCTGGTCTCGGCGGCCGTCGGCCGGTTCGGCCCCAGCGCGCGCCTGGCCATGCTCAACGTCCGCTCGCAGCCCCGCCGCTTCTCCGCCGCGGTCGTCCCCCTCGTCCTCGTCGTGGGCTTCGGCCTCACCAAGATCGGCATGCACACCACGGCCCAGCACCACACCGGCTCCGCAGGGAGTGCGGGCGAGGTCTGGCTCGACTACGTGGGCACGGGCCTGTACGCGGGCTTCGCCGCCATCGCCGCGGCGAACACCCTCGCCATGATCTCGTTCGAGCGCCGCCGCGACGTGGCGCTGCTGCGGGTCGTCGGCAGCCGGCGGGGACAGGTGGGCGCCATGGCGGCCTGGGAGGCGCTGGTGGTCGCCGGGACGGCGCTGCTGCTCGGCGGCGCGATCGCGCTCGGCACGCTGGCCCCGATCCTCAGCACGGCCTTCGGCTCGGCGCTGCCGTACCTGCCGTGGCCCGTACCGCTGGGCTTGGCGGCGGGCACGCTGCTCCTCACGCTGCTGGCGACGGGTGTTCCGGTCCAGGCGGCAGTACGGAGGCGCGCGATCTCCGAGCTCAGCGCGACGTGAAGCCCCGGGCCGAAGGCATCAGGGGCGCGGGGAACTGCGCGACCAGCCACAAGCAACCAGCACACCGCGCAACCCCCGAACCACCCCCGACGGAGCGACACCGCCCACCCGGCGGAGCGTCAGTGGGGCGCCCCGCGCCACCCGGACACAGGCAACGCGAACTTGGCGACCAGCCGATCCGTGAACGACGCATGGTGCAGCCGAGCAAGCCGCACCGGCACCTCCCCCCTCCGCACCTCCACCCGCGCCCCGGAGGGCAGTTCCAGCGTCCGGCGCCCGTCGCACCACAGCACGCCGTGCGGTGTGTCCGGCTGCACCTCGACGGCGAGCACGGAGTCCGGCGAGGTCACCAGGGGCTTGGCGAACAGGGCGTGCGCGCTGATCGGGACCATGAGCAGCGCCTCGACCTCCGGCCACACCACGGGCCCGCCGGCGGAGAACGCGTACGCCGTCGACCCGGTCGGCGTCGCGCAGACGATGCCGTCGCAGCCGAAGCCGGTGACGGGCCGCCCGTCGATCTCCAGGACGACCTCGAGCATCCGCTCGGGCGACACCTTCTGCACGGCGGCCTCGTTCAGCGCCCAGTCGCGGTGCACGACGTCGCCGTTGCGGTGCACGACGACGTCGATCGTCATGCGCTCCTCGACCTCGTACGCCCGCGTGACCACCCGGTCGACGACCTTGTCGAGGTCGTCCCGCTCGGCCTCAGCGAGGAAGCCCACGCGCCCGAGGTTCACCCCGAGCATCGGCACCCCGGACGCCCGGGCGAACTCGGCGCCCCGCAGCAGTGTCCCGTCACCGCCGAGGACGACGATCAGCTCGCAGTCGTCGATGCACTCGGCGGTGGCCTCCTCGACCGTCTGGACCTCGTCCGGCAGTGTCAGGTCCACGGCCTCCGCGTCCAGGACGCGCACGCCGATGCCGCTGCGCAGCAGCCCCTGTACGACGAGCTCGGCGCTGCGGATGGCCGCGGGCCGTCCGGTGTGCGCGAGCAGGAAGACGGTACGAGCTCGGGTCTGGGTCACTCGGGTCTGGGTCAACGGGGCCCCTCCGCCACGGCACGGTCAACGTCCGCCGGGTCCAGCTCATCGGCCCCGGCGCGCAGCCACAGAAAGTACTCGACGTTCCCGGAGGGTCCCGGCAGCGGGCTCGCGGTCACGCCGCGCACCCCGAGACCGAGCCCCCACGCCTGCCGTGCCACCCCGCGCACGGCGTCGGCCCGCAGTTCGGCGCTGCGCACCACTCCGCCGCTGCCGAGCCGCTCCTTGCCCACCTCGAACTGCGGCTTGACCATCAGGACGAGGTCCGCGTCGGGCGCAGCGCACCGCACGAGGGCGGGCAGCACGAGGCCGAGCGGGATGAAGGAGAGGTCTCCGACGACCACGTCGACGGGGGTGCCGTCGATGGCTTCGAGGGTCAACTCGCGTACGTTCGTACGGTCCTTCACGGTGACCCGGTCGTCGCTCTGCAGCGACCACGCGAGCTGGCCGTAGCCGACGTCGACGGCCACGACGTGCGCGGCGCCGGCGCGCAGCAGCACGTCGGTGAAGCCGCCGGTGGAGGCGCCCGCGTCCAGCGCGCGCCGTCCCTCGACGACGAGCCCCTGCGGCGCGAAGGCGGCGAGGGCGCCCGCGAGCTTGTGCCCGCCGCGCGATACGTAGTCGGGGTCGCTGTCGTCCTGCGAGACCACGATCGCGGCGGCCGTCTCGACCTGGGTCGCCGCCTTGGTCGCGACGGTCTTGCCGACCGCGACCCGGCCTGCGGCGATCAGCTGGCTCGCGTGCTCGCGCGAGCGCGCGAGCTTCCTGCGGACGAGCTCGGCGTCGAGGCGGCGTCGTGCCACTCCTGCCACGTTCGGTTCAGCTCCTGTCGTACGAAGGTGATGAGGGCGCCCCGACGGGTGCCGGTGGGCCGGGGCGCGCGTCCAGTGCGGTCAGCGCGTCGCGCAGGCCCCGGTGTACATCCTCGTACACCTCGATGTGGCCGTCCGTGGCGAGGTGGTCGGCGTCACCGAGCCGGGCGAGAGAGGCGTCCACCTCGGCGTCGCCGGTGGGCGTGCGCTCGACGCCGAGGGGCGCGGGGGCGGCGGGGTCGTACGACGGCTCGTCCGGAACCTGAGGCTCCGGCCGCACCGCCTCCCCTTCTTCGGGGCCCGCGTGTGAGTCGCTCATGGCATGACGCTACCTCGTGGGCCCGGTGTACGGTCGATCACGATGGCGACCATGGCGGAGTGCCGTACCGCACTCGACAGACTCTCGGACACGCTCGCGTCCGCCGACGGCGACGTGCGCGGTGCCGCTGCCCTGAACCGCTCGCTGAGCTGCCACATCACCGACCTCGACGCCACCTTCACCGGCCGGCTCGAGAACGGCCGGATCGCGGTGCTCGACGACCACCCGGGCCCGCCGCGCGAGAAGGCGGAGATCCGTCTCGCGATGACGGGCGACGACCTGGTGTCGATGGTGGGCGGCGAGCTCAACTTCGCGAAGGCCTGGGCCTCCGGCCGGGTCAGGCTGGAGGCGGGCTTCCGGGACCTGCTGAAGCTCAGGTCGCTGCTGTAGCCGGGGCCCGCCGTCCGGTGCGGGCGGCGGGGATCACCAGCGGCGTCCCCGTCTCCGGGTCGTCGATGACCCGGCACTGGATCCCGAAGGCCTGCTCCACCAGCTCCGCCGTGACGATCTCGGACGGCGGTCCCTCGGCGAGCACCGCGCCGTCGCGCAGCGCGATGAGGTGCGTGGCGTAGCGGGCGGCGTGGTTGAGGTCGTGCAGGACGGCGACGAGCGTGCGGCCCTGCTCCTCGTGGAGCTCGGCGCAGAGGTCGAGGACGTCGAGCTGGTGCTGGATGTCGAGGAAGGTCGTCGGCTCGTCGAGGAGCAGCAGCGGGGTCTGCTGGGCGAGCGCCATGGCGATCCAGACGCGCTGGCGCTGACCGCCGGAGAGCTCGTCGACGTAGCGCTCGGCGAGTTCGCGCACACCGGTCGACGCCATCGACTCGTCGACGATCCGCTCGTCCTCCTCCGACCACTGCCGCAGCAGCCCCTGGTGGGGGTAGCGGCCGCGGGCGACGAGGTCGCCGACCGTGATGCCGTCGGGCGCGATGGACGACTGCGGCAGCAGGCCGAGCGTCTTGGCGACCTTCTTCGCCGGCATCGACTGGATGACGTTCCCGTCGAGCAGCACCCGGCCCGCGGACGGCTTGAGCATCCGGGACAGGGCGCGCAGCAGCGTGGACTTGCCGCAGGCGTTGGGGCCCACGATCACGGTGAAGGAGTTGTCGGGGATCTCGACGGACAGCTTCGACGCGATGACGCGCTGGTCATAGCCGAGGGTGACGTCGTCGGCGACGAGCCGGTTCACAGCAGCACGCTCCTGCTTCTGGTTCATGGGCTGGTTCGAGTGCTTGGACTTCGCGGGATGCGCGGCGGGTTCCGGGCTGGACTTCATATGCGTCCCGCCTTGCGCTGGGTGACGAGCAGCCAGAGCAGGTAGACGCCGCCGAGCACGCCGGTGACGACGCCGACGGGCAGCTGGTCCGCGCCGAAGGCCCGCTGCGAGGCCCAGTCCGCGACGATCAGGAGCGTGGCGCCCATGAACATGGCGGGCATGAGGTTGGGGCCCGGCGAGCGCGTGAGCCGGCGCGCCAGCTGCGGCGCGGTGAGCGCGACGAAGCTGACCGGTCCCGCGGCGGCGGTGGCGGCCGCGGTGAGCAGCACGGAGGCGGTCAGCAGGACGAGGCGGGTGCGTTCGACGCGTACGCCGAGGGAGTTGGCGACGTCGTCGCCCATCTCCAGCATCCGCAGCGGACGCCCGTACACGAGCACGAGCGGTACGAGGACGGCGCAGAGCACGAGCAGCGGCCACACCTGCTCCCAGTCGCGGCCGTTGAGGGAGCCGGTCATCCAGACCACGGAACGGGCGGCGTCGACGAAGTCGGCCTTGGTGAGCAGATAGCCGTTGATGGCCGTGATGAACGCGGAGACGCCGATGCCGACGAGGACGAGGCGGTAGCCGTGCACACCGCGCTTCCAGGCGAGCAGATAGATGGCGAGGCCGGTGACGAGACCGCCGACGAGCGCACCGCCCGCGACCTCGGCCGCGCTGCCCTGGAACAGGACGATCATGGTGAGTGCCCCGGCGGTCGAGCCCTGGCCGAGGCCGAGCACGTCGGGGCTGCCCAGCGGATTGCGGGCGATGGACTGGAAGAGCGCGCCGCCGAGCCCGAGGGCCGCGCCCACCAGGAGCCCGACCAGGACCCGCGGCAGCCGCAGGTCGTGGATGATGAACTCCTGCCCTGCGTCGCCGTCGCCGAGCAGGGTGCGGATGACGTCGGCAGCCGGGATGGGGAAGTCACCGGTGCCGATCAGGACGACGCTCGCGGCGAGCGCGGCGACCACGAGGAGGGTGACGACCACGGCCGTGCGGACGTCGAGCCGGACGGAGAGGCCGCCCCTGGTGCGTATCGCCTTCACAGCTGGGCCACCTTCCGACGGCGTACGAGGAAGATGAAGACCGGCGCGCCGATGACCGCGGTCACGATGCCCACCTGGAGCTCCGAGGGCCGCGTTACGACGCGCCCGACGACGTCCGCGCCGAGCAGCAGGACCGGCGAGAGCACGGCCGCGTACGGCAGGATCCAGCGCATGTCGGGCCCGGTGAAGGAGCGCACGATGTGCGGCACCATCAGGCCGACGAACACGATCGGTCCGCAGGCGGCGGTCGCGGCTCCGCACAGCAGGGTCGCCGCCGCCATGGCCAGGATGCGCGTACGGGTGAGGTGGGCGCCGAGCGCGCGGGCGGTGTCGTCGCCCATGGCCATGGCGTTCAGCGGCCGGGCCAGACCGAGGGCGAGCACCGTGCCGATCGCGAGGAAGGGCAGCACCTGCTCGATGGTGTTCATGTTGGCGGAGGCGAGGGAGCCGACCGTCCAGAAGCGCATCTTGTTGAGCGCGGCGCCGTCCATGATCATGACGGCTTGCAGATAGCCGTAGAGCGCCGCGCTGAGCGCGGTCCCGGCCAGCGCGAGCCGCACCGGGGTCGCTCCGCGCGAGCCGCCGAGGAGGTAGAGCAGGACGCCGACGAGCAGCGCGCCCACGAACGCGAACCACACGTAGCCGCTCAGCGAGGTGACGCCGAAGAAGCTGATCGCGCTGACGACCGCCGCCGAGGCGCCGAGGTTGATGCCGAGCAGTCCGGGGTCGGCCAGCGGGTTCCGGGTGAGCGCCTGCAGGACGGCGCCGGAGAGGCCGAGTGCGACTCCGGCGAGGACCCCGAGGAGGCTGCGCGCGAGCCGCTCACCGACCACGACGTCCGCGTACGTCCCCGTGTCGTGGAACAGCCCGTGCCAGACCTGGTCCATGGACAGCGACTTGGCGCCGACCGCGACGCTCGTCAGGAAGACGAGCAGCAGGACGGCCAGTGAGACGAGCAGCCCGACGCTGCGTATCGCCCGGCGTTCGGGGGGCGCGGGGGCGGTCTCCGCGCGGCTTCCAGGGGGACTGTCGACCAACACCGGGTTAGGTTAGCCTACCCTCGCACTCGACTTCGAAGAGACTCCGACGAGAGAAGCACCACCCATGCACGCAGCCCGGCGCTCCCCGAGGCCCCAGCGATGACCGACTCCCCGTACCGGTACTTCGACGTCCAGGTGCTGCGCACCGAGCAGGTCACCCCCGCCATGATCAGGGTGGCCTTCGGCGGCGCCGATCTCTCCGGCATGGCGGCGGGCGGCCCCGACCAGCGCATCAAGATCTTCCTGCCGCACCCCGGCCAGGACAGCCCGGTGATGCCGGACACCGGCTCCGGAGACACCTCCGAGTGGTACGCCGCGTGGTGCGCCCTCGACCCCTCGGTGCGCGGCATCATGCGCACGTACACGACCCGGCAACTGCGCCGCGACCCGGACGAGCTGATCGTCGACTTCGCCGTCCACGACCCGGTGCCCTCGCCCGCCGACGGGCCGGCGACCAGCTGGGCGCGGGCCGCGCGCCCCGGCGACCGCATCGGCGTCCTCGGCCCGGTCGAGGAGGAGAACGCGGCGTACGACTTCCGCCTGCCCGAGGACACCGACTGGCTGCTCCTCGCCGCGGACGAGTCGGCGCTGCCCGCCGTCGCGAACATCCTCGAGAAGCTCCCGCCGGGCCTGCCGACCCGCGTCTGGATCGAGGTCCACGACCTCGCCGACCGCCAGGACCTGCCGACCGAGGCCGACGCGGAGATCCACTGGCTCACCAGGGAGGGCGCCACCACGGCCGCGATCCGCGGAGCGGACCTCCCCGAAGGCACCCCCTACGCATGGATCGCCGGCGAGTCCGCGACCGTCAAGGCCGTCCGCCGCCACCTCGTCGGGGAACGCGGCTTCGACCGCAAGAAGGTGTCGTTCTCGGGCTACTGGCGCAAGGGCACGACGACGGACCAGCTCATCGACAGCGGCGAAAGCGCCTGACGCCGAACCGTCGCACCGGTACCGCGCCCGCCAGGACCCTCCTCCTGAGCGGGCGCTTTCCGGACCGCGGGGCGCGGGAACACAACTCCCGGCGGGGGCTACTCTCTCCGCCCCCCGGAACTCACAGCCCCAGCCGGGACAGCGCCTTCCCCGCGTCCAGCTCGCACACGCCGTCGCCGGCCTGCGTCCAGGCCGCCGCGCACAGCGCCCGCAGCCCGTCCATGGCCTCACCCTCGCCGTCCAGCGCCAGCTCCTCACCGCGCACCGAAGCGGTCCACCCTCCGCAGCCGAAACCGCCCTCCACCGGGGTGACTTCGGGCTGGCCGGTGAGCATTCCGCGCAGATCCGCGTCCACGTACGTCGGCCGGTGCTCGGGCCGCGCGGCCAGCAGCTGCGCGCCGTCCGTGACACCTGTCAGCACGAGCAGCGAATCCACCTCTCCGTTGAACGCGCCCTCGATGTCCGTGTCCAGCCGGTCACCCACGACCAGCGGCCGCTCGGC
Organism: Streptomyces sp. NPDC039462; assembly: GCF_055639375.1. NCBI lineage: Bacteria > Bacillati > Actinomycetota > Actinomycetes > Kitasatosporales > Streptomycetaceae > Streptomyces > Streptomyces sp. NPDC039462. The sequence continues at coordinate 4,399 of NZ_JBVKAO010000005.1, read as the reverse complement.
GCCCGTCCGCAGGATCGTCTCCCGGTGCATCGGCGGCAGCGGCTTGCCCGCGACCTGCGGCTCGGCGCCCGTCGCGATCCGGACGACCTCGACCGCCGCGCCGTTGCCGGGCGCGATACCGCGGGCGCTCGGGATCGTCAGGTCCGTGTTCGAAGCGAACCACGGCACCCCGCGCGCGATCGCGTAACAGGCCTCCGCGAAGCGTCCCCACGCCAGGTCCGGCCCCCCGTACCCCTGCACGACCGCCACCGGATCGTCGTCGGCCGACTCGACGGGCTCAAGGCCCCGCTCGCGCAGCGCGACCCGCAGCCCCTCACCGCCGATCACCAGCACCCGCGCCCCCTCGGGCACCTGCTCGCTCACCAGGCGGGCCGCCGCCTGCGCCGACGTGATGACGTCCGAGCCGTCGGTGGCGATGCCCAGCTCCGTCAGGTGCTCCGCCACCGCGTCCGGAGTGCGCAGCGCGTTGTTCGTCACATACGCGAGGTGCATGCCGCCGTCGCGGGCCGTGCCCAGCGACTCGACCGCGTGCACGATGGCCCGGCCGCCCGCGTACACCACCCCGTCCAGATCGAGCAGAGCCGTGTCATAGACCTCACTCAGCGCCCGACCGCTGCCCTCCGGCCGTGTCCTCGCGCCCTTGTCGGCACTGCGGCCCGCGGTCTGGCTCATTACGCATCGCTCCTCGCTCGATCCCACTCCCCCGATCATCGCTCATGCCACTGACACACATACGATGCCCTAATGAACACAGCGGGTCACACCGACGACAGCGGCCTCGACCTGGTCCCGTTCCGGGGCGTGCGCTACGTCCCCGAACGGGTCGGCAGTCTCGCCGCGGTGACCTCACCGCCGTACGACGTGGTCGTACGCCCGGACGGCCTGCTGCACCTGGAGTCCGCCGACCCGCACAACATCGTCCGGCTGATCCTCCCCCAGGCCACCACCCCGGCCGCCCGCAACCAACAGGCCGCGGACACCCTCCACACCTGGCTCGCCGAGGGCATCCTCGCCCCCGACACCGAGCCCAGCCTGTACGTCTACGAACAGCGCGACAGCGACATCCTGCAGCGCGGCATCATCGGCGCGCTCCGCCTGTCGCAGGCCGAGGACGGAGTCGTCCTGCCGCACGAGGGCGTGATGCCCCATGTCGTCGAGGACCGCGCCGCCCTGATGCGGGCCACCTCCGCCAACCTGGAGCCGCTGCTCCTGACCTACCGCAGCGACAGCCAAGGCCACAGCGACATCGATGACGAGTACGCGCCCGGGCAGCCCGAGCCCGGCGGCGCGATGGCCGTCATCGAACGGACCGCCCAGCGCGAGCCTCTCCTGTCGACCACTACGGAGGACGGCTTCCACCACCGCCTGTGGTCCGTCACGGACCCCGCGGAGATCGCCGAGATCCAGTCGGACCTCTCCCACCACCAGGCCCTGATCGCGGACGGCCACCACCGCTGGGCGACCAATCTGCGGCTCCGCGCGGAGCACCCGTCACCGAGCGCCTGGGACTACGGCCTCGTCCTTCTGGTGGACACCGCCCGCTACCCCCTGCGAGTCCGTGCCATCCACCGCTACCTCCACCGGCTGCCGGTGGCCGACGCCCTCCAGGCCCTCGGTGACTCCTTCCGCATACGCACGGTCGAGGGCTCGCTCGACCACGCCCTCGAAGCCCTCGCGGAGGCCGCGGCGAAGAGCAACGCCTTCGTCCTGGCAGGCGACGGGGCCTTCCACCTCGTGGACCACCCGTCCCCGGACCTCCTCGCCCGGACGATCCCGGACGACCGCCCGGAGGCCTGGCGCACCCTGGACGCCACGGTCCTGCACTCGACTCTGCTCGACCACGTGTGGCAGATCCCCGACACCCCCGAACACATCGCGTACATCCATGACACGGCGGCGACGGTCGAGAAGGCGGAACGCGACGGCGGCACCGCGGTCCTGATGCACCCGGTCCGCGAAGAGGTGGTCCGCGAACTGGCCCGGCAGGGCGTCACGATGCCCCGCAAGTCGACGTCCTTCGGCCCGAAGCCGGCGACGGGCCTGGTCCTGCGCGACCTCTCGTTCTGACCCCCGGATACACAAAAGGGCGGACCCCCTTCAGGGGGCCCGCCCTTTTCTGCTTACTGCCTACTGCCTGTGTCAGTCCTTGTCGCGCTCGTCGCGCTCGTCGCGGTCACCGTCGTCGAGGCTGTCGCCGTCGTCGAGAGTGTCGGTGTCGTCGAGGCTGTCGTCGGCGACCGACTCGGCGGCGTCTTCGTCATCGCCCAGGGCGTCCACGAACTCGACACCGTCCAGCTCGGCGAGCCGGTCGGAGGCGTCGGTGCTGCCGTCCTTGTCGGACTCGATGACCTTCGCGAACCACTCCCGCGCCTCGTCCTCGCGCCCGGCCGACAGCAGCGCGTCGGCGTACGCGTACCGCAGCCGCGCAGTCCAGGGCTGCACGGAGTTCGACGCCAGCTCGGGGCTCTGCAGGGTCACGATGGCCGCGTCGATCTGGTCCATGTCGCGGCGGGCTCCGGCGGCGACGAGCCGCATCTCGACCTGCCCCGCCTTGTCGAGCTTGTGCACCTCGGGCGCACCCGCCATCTCCAGGGCCTTCTCGGGCCGGCCGAGTCCGCGCTCGCAGTCCGCCATGACGGGCCACAGCTCGACGCTGCCGGTCATCCGCCGGGCGGCCCGGAACTCGGCGAGCGCCTCGCTGTACTTCTGGTTCGCGTACGCGGCGAAGCCGGCGGCCTCGCGCACGGCGGCGACCCTGGAGGCAAGGCGCAGGGCGATCCGCGAGTAGGCGTAGGCCTGCTCGGGGTCCTCGTCGATGAGCTTGGCGACCATCACCAGGTTCTTGGCGACGTCCTCGGCAAGCCCCTTGGGAAGGCTCTGCAGCTCCTGCTGTACGTCCTTGTCGATCTCGTGGCCCGTGACGTCCTCGGGGATCGGCAGGCGCCTGATCGGCTCGCGGTCACGGTCCCGGTCGTCGCGCCCACCACGGTATCCACCGCGGTCGCCGTCACGCCGGTCGTCGCGCCCACGGAACCCACCGGGGCGTCCGCCGCGGTCGTCACGGCGCGGTCCACGCCCACGGTCGTCGCGGCCGCGGTCGTCGCGCCCGCGGAAGCCACCGCCACCACGGTTGTCGTCACGCCCGCCACGGTATCCACCGCGGTCACCGTCACGCCGGTCGTCGCGGCGGTCGTACGGCCGGTCGTCACGGCGCGGCGCGCTGCTCGGCCGCTCGTCGCGACGGAAGCCACCACGGTCGCCACCGCGGTCGTTGTCACGACGGTCATCACGGCGGTCGTCGCGGCGGAAGGCGGGACGGTCGCCGTCACGGCGGTCGTCCCGGCCGCGGAAGCCGCCACGGTCACGGTCGTCACGACGCGGGCCGCTGCTGGGCCGGTCGTCACGGCGGAAGCCACCACGGTCGCCGCCGCGGTCGTTGTCACGACGGTCATCACGCCCGCGGAAGCCACCACCACGGTTGTCATCGCGACGGAAGCCGCCGCGGTCCCCGCGGTCATTGTCCCGACGGTCATCACGACGATCGTCCCTGCGATCATCGCGACGGAAAGCAGGCCGGTCACCATCGCGCCGGTCGTCACGGCCCCGGAAACCACCACGGTCGCCACCGCGGTCGTTGTCACGACGGTCGTCACGCCCGCGGAAGCCACCACCACGGTTGTCGTCGCGACGGAAGCCGCCACGGTCCCCACGGTCATTGTCCCGACGGTCATCACGACGATCGTCCCTGCGATCATCGCGACGGTCATCGCGGCGGAAAGCGGGACGGTCACCATCGCGGCGGTCGTCGCGGCGGAAGGCGGGACGGTCACCGTCGCGGCGGTCGTCCCGGCCCCGGAAGCCACCACGGTCACGGTCGTCACGGCGCGGCCCGCTACTGCTCGGCCGCTCGTCACGACGGAACGGGGGGCGTCCACCGCGGTCCCGGTCACTCTCGCGACGGTCACCGCGGTTGTCGTCGCGACCCCGGTAGCCACCGCCGCGGTTGTCACCACGGCTGTCGCCCCGGTTGCCGTCGCGGCGGTCGTCACGGCCACGGAAGCCACCGCGGTCGCCACGGTCGTTGTCACGACGGGGAGCCCCGCGGTATCCGCCCCGGTCACCACCGTCCCGGCTGCGCTGCTCGCGCTCCGGTCGCTCGTCGGGAGAGTTGGGGGACATCGGTGACTCCTAGTCTTCGGTACCGCAGTCATTCTCGCGCAGCCTGTGGGCCGGCGCGCTTCGACAAAAACAAAAGGACCCTTGGTCCCAGCGTGGACGCTGGGACCAAGGGTCCTCCAAAAATTGTTCGGCGGCGTCCTACTCTCCCACAGGGTCCCCCCTGCAGTACCATCGGCGCTATGAGGCTTAGCTTCCGGGTTCGGAATGTAACCGGGCGTTT